>NZ_JAWLSE010000001.1:480580-646825 GCF_033142365.1 Rhodococcus sp. IEGM 1241 | reverse complement strand
CCGCCGCCCCCGACCCCCCCCCCCAGACCCCCACACCCCAGGCGCCCCCGCCCCCCCCCCCCCCCCTCCGCCGCCGCCCCCCCCCGCCCCCCCCCCCCCCCGGCCCGCCCCCCCCCCCCCCCCCCCCCCCCCCGCGGATGATCTGGATTCTCGGTATGCCTAGCGGAACAGGTTCGCGACGAACGGAATCGTGTCAGCCTGTGATTCGACCAAAGCGCCGCTGTGATCGGTGTTGTAGGTCTTGAACGTGACCGGTTCACCGTTGGCGACCAACGCTGCAACCAGCGAAAGTGCAGACGGTGCAGGGACATCCACGTCAAGCAGGCCCTGGCCGATAAAGATAGGGCGGTCGTATCCACTGGTCGGTACACCCATGTAATCGTTCAGCAGACCCTGGAAGTTCGGGATCTGACTGAGCGGGCGGGAGAAGATGTCACCGAGGACCAGATCCTTGGATGCCTCGTCCAGGTCTGCGGCGCAGAGCTTTTCGGCCGAGTCGACCTTTTCCCTTCCCAAGTCGTTCAGGTAGGAATTCAAGTCGATCTCGGGGTGCGCTTCCCGCAAGCCCGCGAGGATGTAGAGCGCGTACGACGTCAACCCGCCGCCGAGGGCGATGGGAGGGAAGCCCGGACCGGCAGGCAGGAGGGTCAACTCGATGTTGGCCGGCACTCCGGTACCCACGCCACCGCGGTAGTCGAGCGAATCCCCTCCGTACTCGGTTGCGTAGCGGGCCGTCGTGATGGCCGCACCGCCGCCCTGCGACTGTCCGACCACTGCCCAACGATTCGAGATGGAGGAGTCGATGACCCGGGCCGCCTTGACCGAGTCGACTACGCTGTGCGCCTCCACCTTTCCGTCGAGGTACGGCATCAGCCCTGGTGTACCCAGACCGACGTAGTCGGTGGCGACGACGGCGTAGCCCTCCGAGAGCCAGCGCCCCAGGTACGGGTAGTCACGTTCGGGCAGGCCGGGACCGACCAGCGAAGGGGCACAGGAATCGTCGAGTCCAGTGGTGCCGTGCGCCCAGGCGATGACGGGCCAACCACCTTCCGGTGCCGGGCCGGCCGGGACGTAGTACGCGCCACTGCTCAGCGCGGGCCCGCCGTTGGAACCGATGGTCCAGTACGTGAATCGCTTGGCGTCGGCGGTACCCGGAATCCACAGATCCTTCGGTAGCGGCTCACTCGACACCACAGTGCCGGTGGCTTGCGACGCGCTCGGCGCCTGCGCGGACGCGATGGGCGCAGCAACGGCGGAGCCGATCGTTGCAGCACAGAGGGCTGCGATGGATATGCGGGCAAACGACTTCGACTGGAATTTCACGTCTGACGACTCCGGTTCGTGCGGTGGGCGACCTCGTTGGACGTTATCGTAGATTTTGTTTAACCGATCGGTCAAGCAAAATCTTGCAGCTTTGCGACACGTACATGTCGAGATCCCGGCCCCGACTCCGACCCAGTATCGAACCGGCACGAAGAAACAGTAGGAGGATGTGTCCATGGCACACGTACAGCGTTTCGACCACATCGGCATCACCGTCGCGGACCTCGAATCAGCGACGGCGTTCTTCGTCGTTCTGGGTCTCGAGGTGGAGGGCACCGGATCCGTGGAGGGCGAGTTCGTGGAAACCGTCTGCGGTATCCCTGGAGCCAAGTGTGAAATCGCCATGCTGCGCCCTCCGGGCGAAGGGTCACGGCTCGAGCTCTCGTCCTTCGTCACGCCCGACCACGTACCCGGATCGCCTGCTCCGATGGCCAACGAGATCGGTCTGCGCAACGTGTCTTTCGAGGTGGGCGATCTCCGGGCGGCGGTCGACGCGGTGGCTGCGGACGGTTACGGGCTCATCGGCGGGATCGGCGAGTACGAGAACAGCGTGCGCATGGCCTACGTGCGTGGGCCGGAAGGGATCATCGTGTCCCTGTTCGAGCAGATCGCCTGAAGCGTCACGGCAATCGGACCGTCAGATCGCCTTCCACGAGCTGACCAGAGCGCCCATCGCGGCCGCGAATTCGGCAAACGCCGCGTCGATTCTGACGCGGTCACCGGTCGTCACGAGATCGAGCGTCAACCCCCGAATCTGCGCCAACACGATCGTCGCGTAGCGATCAGCGCGATCGGGCGGACATCCATGCGCGAGCGCAGCTTCCGTCAAACCACCCAACCAGTCCCCCACCACATGATCGAGAAACTCGCGATACCGCTCCGGATGCAACAACGCCTGTCCGTAGATCTCGAACATCAAGCGAAAGTTCGGCAACGATTCCGCTGATGTGCGCCCATTCCAGTAACTCGTCAACATCTCGACGATGTCGGTCCCGGAAGAGATGTCGAGAGAAGAGCTGTCTCGCAGGGTGGCGACTACTTCAGTGAGTAGTTGTTCCTTCGAACCGAAATGGTGGATGAGTGTCGCATGGCTGATCCCCAGGTCCTTGGCCAACGGCCGCATGGACAGTTCACCGACGCCGTTCGCCGTGACATACGCGGTTACCTGCTCGAGCAATTCGGCACGGCGATGCTGGTAACGCAGTTTCCGGCCGTCGATCGGCGTGCTGTCCTCCACCTGCAGGAGCCTACGCAGTACCGGAAACACAGCAGTACCGGTTACACGGTGACGTGGTGGCGATCCGATCGACTGATCGTGACAGCAGCGACGACGATACCGATCACCACGCCGATGAGAGTGTCTGCGACGCGAGCCACTGCCGCTTCGGTCCCGATCGGGGCACTGAAACCGATGAGAAGCAGTGCCATCGGAGTGACGGCGAGTGACGTCAGCGCATAGTTCTTGATGACGAGCAGCTCCGCAGCAGTCTGCAGAATCACGATCACGGCAACGGCTTGCCAGTAGCCGAGTGTCAAAGCGATGAGCCCAGCGGCCACGACGGCGCCACCGACATTTCCCACCAACCGCTGAATCCCGCGCTGGACGGTCTGCTTGTAGTTCAGTCCCTGCATCGCGGCGATGGCACCCATCGACGCCCACAGCGGATGCTCCAACCCGGCTCCTGCCGCGAGCCAACCGGCCAGAGCCGAGGCCGCCACGATGCGGAGAGCATTCATCCGCACCGGGCGCGAATACAGTCGGCGCAATCCTTCGAAAAAATAGCCCTCGGGTGCGGCAAGCGTGGGCGCCGGCGCGAGGTCGTGTTCGATCATGCTGGAGCGCTTGAGCTTCCGAAGTTCCTTCTCGTGCTGAGCAATACTCCGGATCAAAGTCGCGTCGCCGTGCAACTGCCATTGCTGTACTGCCGCTTCTGCTTCGTCGAGCACTGCCACCAGTTCGCGTCCGTGATCGACGGTCGATTTGATCCGACCGCTCGACGCAATGACCAAGCGGGCGTTGGCAATCGATCCGAGCGCCGGTTCCACTGCGTCTGTGCCGGACTGTTCGAGACGCCCCACCGCGGAGACTGCACGAGCAACTGCCAGACGGGCAGGCCCCATCGGCAGTACGAGCGCTGGGAGCATCGCGGCCACCCAACCGACCACAACTCCGAGCGCACCGGCAGTCACCAGCCTCGCCAGATCATCGACACTGGAGGCATATCCGGCTGCACCGGTCGCCGCGAAGACGAGGATGACGGGCCCTGGTCCGGTGATCCGGAAGCCCGACATGAAGCAGTACGACGCACCGGCCAGCAACGACAGGATGCCGATCTGCAACCACATCGGAACGCCCACAACACCCATTGCGCTGCCGAAAGCGATGGAAACCACCAATGCGGCACCGACCATCGCCAGCTTGCCCGCCAACCGGGGATACGGCTCGTACCTACCGAACGCGGCGCACAGCGCACCCAAGGCCGCGAAGCCGGCCAACTCCCGATGCCCGAGCAGTCCGCCGACCACGAGGACTACGGCGGTGGCGAGCCCGACCCTGATCGCGGGGGCGATGGTCGCGTCGGCGGATCCGACGCGAAAAGCCGCTCGCCACGTCGCCCCGGAGACCGTATGTGCAATGGCCTCACTCGAATGAGTGAGACGGCTGGGCGTCCTGGCTGCGGTTTCGGTTCGGGTCACCGACTCAGCATACATTTATTTCACCAGTAAATTACTTGTGAAGTAATGTGAATTCTGTCGCTAAGATGGGGCCATGGGTGCGACTGACAGATCCGAAGACGACTTCATCGACAAAGTCCGTCGCGAATGGAAGCGCGCCTACCCGGAGTTCGACACCGCCCCCGTCGAAGTGATGGGCCGGATCGCCCGCATCAACGCTCAGTCTCTTCACCAGCTCGACCGCGCCCTGGCGTCCAGCGGGGTCTCTCGCGCCGAATTCGACGTGATGAGTGCACTCGCTCGCAGTGACCGCCCCCTGCGAGCGAGCGAAGTCACCGCCGTCACGATGGTCAGCGGCGCCGCCACCACAAAACACGCGGACCGTCTGGCCAAGCTGGGCTTTGTCGAGCGTCAGCGTTTCGAACACGACGGACGGGTGGTTCTGCTTCAACTCACCGATGCCGGTCGCGCATTGGTCGAGGCAGAGTTTCCCCGACGCGTCGAGCGAGACCGTCAAGTACTGACCGGACTCGACGAGGACGAACGTGCCCAGTTGACGGCACTGCTCAAACGAATCTCACGCAACATCGACTCGGGGATCTGGGACTGATCTACTTCGGCAGCGGTACGTTCTGCAATCGCACCTGACCGCGCGCCACCTCTTTGCCCGATTCCGGATCGGTGATGACCACCGACCACAACTGCTGAACGCGTCCCTGCTGAATCGGCACAGCCACGACATCCACGCGCCCACCCGTACGCGCCCGCAGGAAATCCGTTCCGTTGTGGACGCCGACGGCGAATTCGCCACGATCCGCCACTGCAGTGCTGGCTCCGATGCTCGCGGCCGACTCGACGGCGGTCGTGTAGACACCTCCGTGGACGACACCCCACGGCGTGTGATGCGCCTCGGACAGATCGATGTGCCCGACGACCTTCGTGCCGGACACCTCGTCCAGTTGCAATCCGGCAGCGCTGACAAATCCGCTTGCTGCCTCGAGATTCAATTCCGTCATGACGACCCCTCATCTGCTCCGTTGGATTTCTCGACCTACCTTCCGCCCTCGAATACATACCGTCAAGTGCTAAGTTGGAATTCCCAACTAACTTCTCCAACTAACAGGGGCCCAGAGATGACGGCGACAAAAGGACGCAACTGCTCCATCGCCAACGCCTTGGAGGTCGTCGGCGAGAAGTGGTCACTGTTGGTGCTCCGAGAAATCGTCCTCGGACAACGACGGTTCGACGAGATCGCCGCGGGCACGGGTGCGAGCCGCGACATCCTCGCCGCGCGTCTGCGCACCCTCGTCGACGCCGACGTCCTCACGAAGCGTCGCTACGAAGACCATCCACCGCGCTACGAATACGTCGCCACCGAATCAGGGAAGGCGCTCTACCCGATCCTGATGGCACTCATGGAATGGGGAGATACCTTTGCGACGACGGGTCCGCCGCCTACCGTCGTCGAGCATCGTTGCGGTGAGATCCTGCACGCCCAAGTTGTGTGCGCACACTGCAAAGAACCGCTGGCCGCCAGAGATGCGCACGTAGTCGAACTCTCGCCACCTGCTCGATAGCGTCAGCGTCCGGGCGGAAACCCGCCTGTTGCGATCGGACCCCAGGAGTCGACGGTGACGCGGATCAGGCTCTTACCCTGCTTGCGCATGGCTTCGCGGTACTCGTCCCAGTCGGGATGATCACCGGCGATGGATCGGTAGTAGTCGACCAACGGTTCCACCGAGTCCGGGAGGTCGATCAACTCCGCGGTTCCGTTCACCTGGACGTACGGACCGTTCCACTCGTCGGAGTGGATACACAGAGACACCGCCGGGGTGCGGCGAACGTTCGCGGCCTTGGCCCGTTCCGGGTACGTGGAGATGACGATCCGGCCCTCGTCGTCGACCCCGCACGTCACCGGAGAGATCTGCAACTCGCCGGATTTCTTCACCGTGACGAACGTGGCCCGATGACGCGGCCTGATGAACTCGAGGAGTTCGGCAAACGAAACACGATCTGCGCTGGCGATCTTGGACATGACCTCAGCCTAATTCGATTTACGAGCTGACGCTCAGGGCATCTCGATGGTCTGAGCACGTGCGATTTCGTCGATTGCACGAATGACGTACGCGCTCTGAGCTTTCTTCACTCCGGTCGACAGACTTCCGATGACCAGAACCGCCGAACGCAGGTACGCGCCGTGCCCGATGCGAAACGAATCGTCCTCCAAATCCGAAATCCCGAGCGCCCCGGTGTAGACCGCAGCGAGCGCCTGCACGTCCAGATCCGGCAGCCACACGATTGTGGACTTGGCGCAGGCAGTAAGCGCATCCTGCACGTCCTCGCTGGACAAGCCGTCCGGATGCGTGTCCTCGAGCAATTCGCGCACGATCGCCGCGTGAACCGAGCTGACCTGCTCGAACGAGAGCCCGCGCAGTTCCTCGACAGCCACGAGCAGTCCGTCACGATTTGCCGCCCGCACCGCGGCGAGTGCGTCGGCCGTGGCATCGGCGATGTCACGGGCGACCTTCGGCCAATGCGTCGGCCAGCTCTGTTCTGGCGTCCGCTGTTCCGGCGTCCGCTGTTCTGGCGTCATCGTGGTATCTCCTCGGTCCTCGCGTTCATGCGGAAGCCTTCCACATCCCACCGACAGGCCAGGCGATCCGTCAGCGCAGCCGCTCCAACAAGGACATTGCGTTGTGCGGCGCAAAGCCTTTCATGTCGTTGTCGAAGTAGACGTACACGTCGAGGCCTTCGTCCATCCAATCCCGAAAGCGCTTGGACCACTTGTCCAGAGCTTCGTCGGTGTACCCACTCGCATACAGTTCCTTGTCCCCGTGCATCCGCACGTAGACAAAATCGGTAGTCGGAGTGGTGATGCGGGGATATCTGCCGGCGGTGTCTGCGACGACAAAACCGATGGAGTGCTCGCGCATCAGGTCCACGGCTTCGTCGGTCTCGAAGCTGGCGTGCCGCGCTTCCACCGCGTAGCGAATCGGCACATCCCTCTCGGTCTGGGCAAACACTCGGTCTTCGGTGAGTTTGTCGTCGTGCTGTGCTGCCAGATCGGCGGCAGCCCGGGTGGTGCGGGGAAGACCGTCGAAGAAGTCGGTCAACCGCTGCGGTTCGAACTGCAGCGTCGGAGGTAGTTGCCACAGGATCGGTCCGAGCTTGGGACCGAGGGCGAGTGTTCCGGCGGCGAAAAAGTTGGCGAGTCCGTCACGGGCGTCGAGCAGTCGTTTCATGTGCGTGATGTACCGGCCGCCCTTGATCGCGAACACAAAATCTTCGGGAGTTTCACTGCGCCATTTGGTGTAGCTTTCCGGCTTCTGCAGGGCATAGAACGAGCCATTGATCTCGATCGACGTCAATCTCTCTGCGGCATAAGATAATTCTTTGCGGTGAGCAAGACCTTTCGGATAGAAATCTCCGCGCCACGCGGGATACGTCCACCCGGAGATACCTACCCGAATATCTGCCATCGATTCAGACTAAGCGGCACTCGAGCGTTTTGACACTCCGTGTTTCAAACTCCGGCACTGAGCGCGACGGATACCGGTACGACGGTCAGGCACACCACCGCACCGACGAACAACGCGATCACGAGGCGACGGTCCCACTTTCCGCGTGCACCACTGGCAGCCAGCATGAAGATCACAAAACCTACACACACGGACACGATAGTCACGATCACCGGAGTTCCAACCATGCCGTGATTGTCCCCTACCCATTGCCACCGAGCGCCCTACGGGTACACGATCGAAGTACCCATCCCGAGCAAGGAGTGGAAATGCCGAAATACCTCTGGCAAGTGACATACTCACCCTCCGGCGCCGCCGGCCTACAGCAGGAGGGAGGCACTGCGCGGCGCGACGCGATAACGCGAATGGTCGAAAGCATCGGTGGCACAGTCGAATCCTGCCACTTCGCGCTGGGCGGTCACGACATGTTCGTCATCGGCAACCTGCCGGACGACGTCGCGGCAGCCGCATTGAGCATTCGCACGGCTGCGGCAGGTGCAGCACGCTCGGAGTCGATCACGCTGCTCACGCCGGAGCAGATCGACGAGGCAGTCAAGCGACCGACCGACTACCGCGCGCCGGGCAAATGACGACGGAAGGAATAGATCCCGGCAGCAGCCGAGTTGCACCCGCTGTGACGGAGACTACGAAAACACCTGACCTGGGCACCTACGGAATCTGGCGAGGAGCGGCTGGTTTGCCGCCCGAACTGGGAACAGCGATCGAGAAACTCGGTTTCGGCACCATCTGGATCGGCGGCTCACCACGCGCCGATCTACGGATCGCCGAGAAACTTCTCGACGCGACCGAGCACATCACCGTGGCGACCGGAATCGTCAACATCTGGTCCTCACCTGCGGCCGAGGTGGCGGAGTCCTATCACCGACTCGAAGCCGCGCATCCGGGGCGATTCCTGCTCGGCGTAGGCGTCGGACATCCGGAGGCGACCGGCGACTACACCAAGCCGTACGCCTCGCTCGTGTCGTACCTCGACGAACTCGACGAGGCCCAGGTCCCGGAATCGCGGCGCGTCCTCGCCGCACTGGGACCGAAGGTGTTGAAACTGTCCGCAGATCGCGCTGCCGGCGCGCATCCGTACCTGACCATCCCCGAACACACCGCCGAAGCTCGTGAAATCCTCGGCCCTTCGAAGATTCTTGCCCCTGAGCACAAGGTTGTTCTGGAAACCGATCCGGAGAAGGCCAGAGCAATCGGTCGCCCCGCCGTCGCCAACCCGTATCTGTATCTGCGCAACTACACGAGCAATCTCGAGCGCCTCGGTTTTGCGCCCGAAGAGTTGGCGAACGAAGGAAACGATCGCGTCATCGACGCTCTGGTTGCGCGCGGTACCGCGAAGTCCATCGCGGATCGACTTCGGGAGCATGTCGCGGCAGGTGCCGATCACGTTGCGATCCAAGCACTTCCCGCCGAGGGTGATCCGCTCGCGACCTACGAAGCACTCGCAGCCGAACTCTTCGGCTGATCAGACAACCCTTGACTTGGATAAGTTGTGTCCGAGTATACTTGGACACGACTTATCCGAGTAAAGGAGAAAATCATGAAGATCGTCATTTTCGGAAGCGGACTGATCGGAAGCCAGGTCGCCGCCGAGCTCGCTGACGCCGGGCACGACGTGAAGGCGCTCGGTCGGGCAGACGGGATCGACATCACCACCGGCGCAGGAATCGCCGAAGCAGTCGATGGTGCCGACGTCGTCGTGGATCTGACCAATTCTCCGTCGTGGTCGGACGAAGACGTCTTGGCCTTCTTCCGTGACGGAACCAGCCATATCCTCGCCGCAGAAGAGAAGGCGGGCGTCGGTCACCACGTCATCCTGTCCATCGTCGGCGCCGATCGACTGCCCGATTCCGGGTACATGCGAGCCGAAATCGCCCAGGAAGACCTGGTCAAAGCCGGCCCGACCCCATACACGATCGTCCGATCGACCCAGTTCTTCGAGTTCGTCGCCGGAATCGCCGACGCCGGAACCACCGACGGCACGGTCCATGCAACACAGGCACATCTGCAGCCCATCGCATCACGGGACGTCGTTTCTCACGTCGCCGAGGTAGTGACCGGTGCGCCGCGTAACGGCACGGTCGAGATCGCCGGGCCCGAACCACTGGGCATCGACGAACTGGTCCGGCGCCTGTTCGTCGTCACCGGCGACAAGCGCTCGGTGATCTCCGACCCCGAGGCCGGGTACTTCGGTGCGAAACTCGACAACTCGGCACTCACCCCGACACCCGGCGCCGACGCATGGATCGCGCCGACAACGTACGACGCGTGGCTTGCCGAGAAGGCCTGACGTCGACCACTCGAGCGACGTCCGGCCCGCATCACGTTCCACCACGTCGATAGAGTTCAACCATGAAGCTTTCCGGAGGCGTGGAGTGGTCACTCCACTGCTGTGTGGTTCTCAGCCAGGCCGAGGGGCCGGTACCCACAGCCAGACTCGCCGAACTTCACGGGGTGTCGAAGACATACCTGGCGAAGCACCTGCGAGCGCTCGCGCACGCTGGTCTGGTCAATCCGACCGAGGGCCGAGACGGTGGGTACGTCCTCACCCGGGCTCCCGAGAAAATCACCGTTCTCGACGTCGTCCAGGCCGTTGACGGCACCGAACCTGCGTTCCGGTGCACGGAGATTCGACAGCAAGGAATCCTCGCCGCTCCACCGGAGCAGTGCCGTTCCGCCTGCGGAATTGCCAAAGTCATGGCCGACGCCGAAAAAGCCTGGCGCGCATCGCTGTCGGGAGTCACGATTGCAGATCTTGCTGCAACCCTGGATCTTCCGGCACTCAGAAAGATCCTGACCACACCGATCGCACCTTAGAGCGGCCCACACCTCACGAGGCATCAATCCATCGTTCAACTATCGGGTACCTTGTTCGGGGATCAAATCTTGACGAAGAATCTTCCGGGAATTTTCGCAAGATCTCGGAGGGGGTTTCATGGGAGTCAGTGGCGCTGCGGGGTTGGGGCAGAACATTCGTCAAACAACTGGACTGTTGCGTCGCTGGTGGTCTCTTGCGTACGACGGTGAATGGTTCCCTCGGTTTCTGGCTGCTCGATCGATGTTGGGGACAGCCAGAGTGGTCGTCACCTTTTGGTGCGCTGTGTTCGTGGCACTCGCCGTACTGGCTCAATTCGTGAAGGGTGGCGCAACCGACCTCCCTGAACGGCTCGCGGCGGGCACAGCATGCATGATCGCGCTCTACTGCATGATTCGCTGGTCACTCGGACGGTCTTGGCCGAGCCACCACCAATCCGTTCGTTTCATTTCGCTCACCAATATCTGCTTGTCCTTGATACTTCTCGCCGGAATCCATTCGAGCTTCCTGGCGTTGACCGGCGCCGTTCTGTTCGTGGTCGTCGCGAACTATTCGTCGGTATTCCACAGCCCTCGAATAGTCACGGCACAGATCGTCGGCGCGCTGTTCGTCGTTGCCCTACTGACAATTCGCGCTGTAACCGATCCGGATACCGATTCTTCGCTGTCGGTGTCCACTGGATTCGTCATCGGGTGTGTTATCGCGTCCGCCGCGATGACCGTGCATTTCCTCGTCTTGTACCTGACCGACGATGCACGACACTCTTGGCGCGATCCACTCACCGCTGCTCTGAACCGACGTGGGCTGCACAACGTCTGGCAACAACTGTTCGGTGTCGGCGAACTCCAAGGACACGTTGTCCTCGCGGTGGTGATCGATGTCGATTCGTTCAAGAGCGTCAACGACAAACTGGGTCACGCAGAAGGTGATCGGATGCTGGTGACAGTCGGTCGGCGTCTGAACTCAGCGGTCGGAGAGGTCGGGCTGGTTGCCCGGACAGGCGGCGACGAGTTCGTGATTCTCATGCCCGTGGAGCCACGTCGCATCGAACAAACCGTGGTCGACATTCACAATTCGATATCGCGGCCCGCCGGTCGGCAGTCGATTTCCGTGAGCGTCGGAGCCAGCGTGTGGCTGTCCTCGACAATCCCGGACGCTTCAGGAACCATCGATCGGATACTTGCCGACGCCGACAACGCGATGTATCGAGCCAAACGACGGGGTGGAGACCAGGTGGCCTGGGCGGTAACGCATCTGAGCTGATCGACAGGTCTACTTGCCGACCGAACTCAGAGCGCCGCTTCGCTGTCGTTCGCCGGATCCAACTGATCCTGGGTTGCCGCCCAACTCGCCAAGAGTTTGAGTGCGTCAGCCGTGGGCGTCCCCGGCGCCGCTGTGTAGACCAGCAGCGTCAGCCCGGGATTGGACGGCAGTTCCATCGCCTCGAAGTTCAGCTCCAGGTCGCCGACGACGGGGTGACGAACCTTCTTGAATCCCGTCCGATGAAAGCGCACATTGTGCTTCGCCCACCGGGTGCGGAATACCTCACTGCGAGTGGCAAGTTCACCGATGAGCTCGGTCAGCGCCTTGTCATGGGGATTGCGCCCCGCTTCCGAACGGAGCATCGCGGCGATGTCGTCTGCCGCGCGCTCCCAATCTACGAAGAAGTCCTGCGACGCCGGGTCCAGGTACACGAAGCGGGCGTTGTTCGCCGGCCTACGCGGATCAGCCAAGACTGGCGAATACAACGCGCGCGCCATGCGATTGGCCGCCAGCATGTCGTGCCTGGCATTGCGTACCCACGCCGGCGCGTCGGTGATGGCGTCGAGTATCTGCTGAATCGCCGGGCTCACGCCCTTGGGGGCGGGCCGCTTTCTACTCGGTGCGCCTGCACTGGCGGCCTTCGCGAGGTCGTACAAATGGGCAGTTTCGGCTTCGTCGAGTTGCAGTGCTCGGGAAAGGCTTTCGAGTACCGAATCCGACGCTCCCGCCAGATTTCCGCGTTCCATGCGCACGTAGTAGTCGATGCTCACACCGGCGAGCAGAGCGACTTCCTCACGGCGCAACCCCTTGACGCGACGGTTTCCGCCGTAAGCCGGGAGCCCTGCCTGCTCGGGTGTGATGCGAGCACGACGGGAGCTGAGGAATTCGCGGATCTCGGCTCGGTTGTCCATGCAGTTCACGTTACTCGAGCGGCGAAGACCGAGGGAGGTACTGCCGTTACCTGGAACAACAGACACTCCCGCGCTCGCGAGGCGCCGCGTTGACTGATTGCAGTCGACCGGTTCACGCAGAAACGTCGACTTCCAAGCACGCGACACCAGAAGCAAGAGGGGACACCATGCGAGCAACCATCATGTACGGCGCCGGAGACGTTCGGGTCGAGACCGTGCCCGATCCGGTACTGCAGCAGCCGACGGACGCGATCGTGCGGGTCGTCAGGGCCTGCGTTTGCGGCTCTGACCTGCACCCTTACCACAACATGCCGGCAACACCCGGTGGTTCCCCGATGGGCCACGAATTTGTCGGAGTGGTCGAAGAGACCGGTCGCGAGGTGTCCACGTTGAAGAAGGGCGACTTCGTCATCGCGCCCTTCGCCTGGTCCGACGGGACGTGCGACTTCTGCCGCGAAGGCTTGCAGACGTCCTGCCGCCACGGCGGATTCTGGGCCGGAAACGGGATCGGAGGCGGGCAGGCGGAGGCCATCCGAGTGCCGTTGGCAGACGGCACCCTGGTCAAGGCGCCGGTCGGTGAGGACTCCGAACTCCTACCGTCACTGCTCACGCTCTCCGACGTCTTCGGCACCGGCTATCACGCGGCGGTCAAGGGTGGCGTCAACCAACGCACGACGGTCACGGTCATCGGCGATGGAGCCGTGGGGCTGATAGCAGTGCTCTCCGCCAAACGCCTCGGCGCCGAGCGCATCATCCTCATGGGGCGCCACAAGACCCGCACGGATCTCGGTCTCGAGTTCGGAGCCACCGATGTAGTTGCCGAACGTGGGGACGAGGGCATCGAGAAAGTCCGCGAACTGACCGGAGGCGACGGCACTCATGTCGTCCTCGAAGCGGTAGGTCACATGCCTGCCTATGAGCAGTCACTCGGAGTTGTCCGACCGGGCGGCGTCATCAGCCGAGTCGGAGTACCCCAATACGAAGAAGCTCCAATCGGATTCGGGACGCTCTTCGGACCCAACATCACGCTCACCGGTGGACCGGCTCCGGTGCGCGCGTACATCGAAGAGCTGATGCCGGATGTGCTCGACGGAAAGATCGAGCCGGGCAAGGTCTTCGACCACACCGTCGGGCTCGACGACGTAGCGGAAGGCTATCGAGCCATGGACTCCCGTGAATCGTTGAAGGTCCTCGTCCGCCCGTAATCCACCACTTGCGAACGTCCACCACTTGCGAAGAAGAAGCGCGTGACCCACACTGCCAACCGTCCCGTTGCCGGTCGCATCAATTCCACCGCGATCCTGGCGATCATTCTGATCAGCTATTTCATGATCCTGCTAGACAATTCGATCATCTTCACCGGGCTACCCAGCATCCAAAGCAGCTTGGGTTACTCGGCAACCGGGCTGTCCTGGGTCCAGGACGCCTACACCCTGGTGTTCGGCGGCCTTCTCCTGCTGGGCGCTCGTCTCGGGGATATCTTCGGCCGTCGTCGCGTATTCGTCTCCGGTCTCGCAATTTTCGCGATTGCGTCGTTTCTCGTCGGGGTCGCGCCGAACGGTTGGTGGCTCATCGCGGCGCGCGCTCTCCAAGGCGTCGGAGCCGCAGTGGTGGCCCCGGCGTCGCTGTCACTGCTGACCGCCAGTTTCCCGCCCGGGCCGGAGCGAACGCGCGCTGTTGACTGGTACGGCGCTGCCGCAGGAATAGGCGCCAGCCTCGGACTCGTGATCGGCGGCGCCCTTGCCGACTGGGTGTCATGGCGCGCAGGCTTTTTCATCAACGTTCCGATCGGAATCGCGATGATCGCGCTCGCTCCCCGGTTCATTCCGGAAACCGAACCCAACTCCGGACGTTTCGATGTGGCGGGCGCTGTTCTCGCCACACTCGGCATGACCGCACTCGTCTTCGGCACCGTCAACTCGGCCGAAGCGGGGTGGACCTCACCGATCACTGTTGCGACACTGGCGGCCGGGGCGATACTACTGACCTTGCTCTTCCTCAACGAAGCGAGAGCGGAGCAGCCGATCATGCCACTGAGGTTGTTCCGCAGCCGGGAGCGATCCGGCGCGTACGCCGCCCGAATGCTCTATCTGGGTGCCATGATCGGATTTTTCTACTTCACGACTCAGCTACTCCAAGGCGTCATGGGCTTCAGCGCGTTCCAAGCTGGCATCGCCTTCTTCCCGATGACGATCGTCAATTTTGCTGTGGCGATGCTGATTCCGCGACTGACACCACGATTCGGAAATTCCGCAATTCTGTCGGTTGGCATTGCCGTCACCCTCGCCGGGATGGCGTGGCTCAGTCTGGTCCATCCCGGTAGCACGTATCTCACTGCGATAGCACTTCCGATGATATTGATCGGCGCCGGGCAGGGGTTGGCTTTCGCTCCGCTGACTTCTGCCGGTATCTCCGGGGTAGAGGCCGAGGATGCCGGTGCCGCATCAGGATTGGTCAACACTGCACACCAACTGGGCAGTGCTCTCGGACTCGGCATCCTCGTCGCAGTTTCCGCGGGCGCCGGAGCCTCTGCCGACGACGCTACAACGGCACTCACCGATCACGTATCAACGGCTCTCACCGCAGGCACCGCCCTGCTGGCCGCTTGTCTCGTCATCGTCCTCGCACTGATCGTCCCGGCTACGAGAACGCGAAGTACCACAAAGCAATTCGAACAGGAGAAAGGAAGCCGAGATGTCGCACTCGTGGACCGAGGCTGAACTGACCAAGATCGGTGGTGCCGAGGAATTGCAGATCTCCTCTAACCGCCGCGACGGCACCGCAAGGCCGTGCGTCACGATTTGGGTCGTCCGTGCCGACAACCAACTGTACGTGCGCTCGGCATACGGAACCGACAACCCGTGGTTCGTCCGAGCAACGGGTTGTGGAAGGGGCCGAATCCGCGCAGGAGGAATTGAGCGGGACGTGGTGTTCGAGTCCGCCGCACCGGATGCGCACTCGGCGATCGACTCCGCCTACCACACCAAGTACGACCGCTACGGCCCGCAGATCGTCGGCTCCGTCACCGGCCGCGCCGCCGCACCCAACACCATTCGACTTGTTCCGCTGACGCAGAACTGAACCGCCCCTTTCGATTCCGAGGAGACCTCATGGAAATCTTGAAGCCCCAGCCCACCAGCAAAGCACCCAGCGACTGGTTCACCGGCGACGTCTGGTGGGACGTCATCTACGCCGGCCAGGAGCCGTCGAGGATGCGCGCCAACATGGTTCGCTTTGCACCTTGTGCGCGAACCGACTGGCATTCCCATGTCCTCGGGCAGACCCTCCACATCGTCTCCGGGACCGCGCTGGTTCAAGCTCGCGGCGGCGAGATCGTCGAAGTTCACCCGGGCGAGACCATCTATACCCCGGCAGGAGAGGAACACTGGCACGGCGCGGCACCCGACCGTTTCATGACCCACCTTGCTCTGTGGGAAGGACCCGGCGAGGGAGGCACCGAAACGACATGGGGCGACAAAGTCACCGATGAGGAATACAACGGTCCCCGCGCCAACCATCGCTGAGACCGGACACCACTCAGATACGTCGCATCACCGAAACAACCTTGCCCAAGATGGCCGCGTGATCGCCGTCGATGACGCTGTATGCGGGATTACGAGGCTCGAGGTACACGTGACCGTCGCGACGTCGGAGCACCTTCACGGTGGCCTCGCCGTCGATCATCGCGGCGACGATCTCGCCGGAATGCGCCTCGTCCTGGCGCCGCACCACGACGACGTCGCCGTCGCAGATTGCTGCGTCGACCATCGACTCACCGCGCACCCGAAGTCCGAACACCGTGCCGGAGCCGACGAGCTCGCGGGGAAGCGCCAGCACCTCGTCGGCGTGCTCCTCCGCGAGGATCGGCGCGCCGGCCGCAATGTCACCGACGACCGGAACCGTCACGGTGTTCGACGACGACTGTTCCTTCGCTCCCACGAGGAACGGCCGCACGTCCAACTGCCGAGCCATGGCCGCTCCCCTACGGAGGAAGCCCTTCTCTTCGAGGCTCTTGAGGTGCTTGGATACCGTCGACGTCGAGCGCAGACCAACCGCGTCTCCAATCTGCCGTGTGCTCGGCGTGCACCCGTTGGCAGCCACGAGATCCCGGATGGTCATCAGAATCTGCTGCTGGCGGAGCGGCAGGGAGGAGGCGTCGAGGCCACCGAACATGTCGAGATCGTCGTAATCGGTCACGACGAGAATCGTAGTGAGGGGTCCCGACATCCAATCCGGGCAGCCGCAGCCTGCCAGAAACGGCACAGGCAGTTTGTTTCCCGAGGGGCGCATGGCACGCTGAGCTCATGGAGCCTCTCGAACCGATGCGCTCGGTGAGCGTTCCCGCCGACACTTATGCGTCGACGCCGATCTGGAAGTCGGCGCCGGTCACCTTGGCAACGGTGGGCGTGTTTGCCTACGCATTGATGTCCACGAGAACCGGCGTCGTCGAAGTTGCACTTGGTGCGGTGATCGCGATCGCCGGCGCCGCCCTCTACTGCATGTCAGTGATGCGCACGATCAGAGAAAACTCGGGCAGCCGCGTACCTCTGCTCGGAACCCCACCCGTCTCGCCCCGTGACGTCGACCTGCTCGCCGCGGCCGGGATGCCCTTGATCATGGGCGGATCGTTGCTGGCCATTCGAGCAGCGGGCTGGACCTGGCCCTATCTCTACCTCGGACTGCTTGCCGTGATCATGGTTGCTGTCTATGTTCTTCCCGTGGTTGTGCACAACCGACGAACGCGGAAGCGAACTCACCGATCACAAACCCCGTGACGCGCTCGGGGACGTCGACGCAACATCACCAGCCCATTCACCGACGTCCCTAGTGGTGCGACCGGTTCACCCCCGGTGGAGTCGACTATGCGCTGGCGACCTTGCTATCAGGCACGACAGCAATATCGACCTTGCTGAACTGCAGCACACCGTCTTCGATCTCGGCGTCGTGCATCAGCTTGCGGTCGCGGTAGTAATTGTTGACCACTTTCCACGCGCCGCGGGCACCCTGACGCGGCATTTCTCCGTCGCCGCGCTGGATGTAGCCCGAGGTCAGGGCTCCGCCCATGAGAGATTCTTCGGCGAAGTCCTCGGGTTCGGCGTGAACCTCGAAAGTCGTGTAGCTGCGATCGCGCATGATCTTGAGCACGCGACACAGATAGGACGCGGCCAGGTCAGCCTTGAGCGTCCACGACGCGTTGGTGTAGCCGAGGATCATCAGGAAGTTCGGGATGTCGGAGTAGAGCACGCTCTTGTAGGCCACAGTCTCGTTGAGCTTGACCGGCTCGCCGTCGATGCTCATGGTCGCGCCGCCCAGAATCTGTACGTTCAAGCCGGTCGCCGTGACGATGACGTCGGCCTCGATTTCGCGGCCCGACTCGGTCACGATGCCCTTCTCGGTGAACGTGGCGATACGGTCGGTGACGATGTCGGCCTTGCCGCTCTTGAGCACCTTGAACAGGTCCCCGTTGGGAACCACGCACAGGCGCTGATCCCACGGGTTGTAACTGGGAGTGAAGTGACGCAGGTCCACATTCTTGCCGAGCTGCAGGCGGATCTGGGCGAGGAACAGCTTCTTGGCCAGCTTCGGGTTGGTGCGAGAAAGCTGAAAGCTGGCGCGTTGTAGTGCGATATTGCGGGCTCGACCAATCTTGTAAGCAATCTGGTCGGGAACACGTGCGAGCTTGAGACCCTTGGCAACAGGGTCCTCGGACGGAAGCGCCTGGATCCACGTGGGCGAGCGCTGCAGCATGGTGACGTGACCAGCGGTGGGGGCCATCGACGGGATCAGCGTGATCGCGGTGGCGCCGGAACCGATGACCACTACCTTCTTTCCGGTGTAATCGAGATCCTCCGGCCAGTGCTGCGGGTGCACGATCTGACCGCGGAAGTCGTCCTCACCGGGGAAGGCGGGGCGGTAACCCTTGTCGTAGTTGTAGTAACCACAGGCGCCGACGAGGACGTTCGCGGTCCACGTCTCGGTCTCCCCCGTCGCCTCGACCAGGACGGTCACGGTCCACTGCGCGGCGGTACGGTCGAAGTCCATAGACACGACCTTGCGGCCGAAGTTGATGTGGTCGGTGACGCCGTATTCCTTGGCGGTTTCCTCGACGTAGTCACGGATACTGGCGCCGTCTGCGAGCACTTTGGTGCCGATCCAAGGACGGAAACCGAATCCGAAGGTGAGCATGTCGGAGTCCGAACGGATGCCCGGGTACTTGAACAGGTCCCAGGTGCCACCGATGTTCTCGCGACGCTCGAGGATCGCGTAAGTGCTTCCGGTCTTCTCACGAATGAGGTGGCAAGCCGCGCCGATTCCGGACAAGCCAGCGCCGATGATCAGTACGTCGACATGCTGTGTCATGGAGGAAACTCATTTCGTAGGTCGTCGCGAAGCTACATCTGGTGTCGGCAGTGGCCGAGAACGATCGGCCGGTTCAGGCCGGGTTCCCTAAGGTCAGCGCCAATGTACAGGGTATGTGCAACTGACGGTAACAGTCAATATCTCGACCCGACTGGGTACAGAACATTGAGAGTGCGACGCACCGGCTCGCGGAAACTCGATCGAGACGACTGAATGCCGCCAGCCACTGGAGAGTCGTTCACGTCGTCGACGGAACGTCCAATGGCTCGTCTACGCGGGATACTCATCGCCCAAATATTCAGCGCCCTGGCATAATTCGCGGGCACACAATCAGGTGTCTACGCGAGCTTTTACGTGACATCGGAGGCGCCACACTCTATTCGCCTGGATGACGCGTCGAACGCACGAGTCTCCATGGGCGGACGGACAACTGCGCTATCGCTGTCACCCTTCGTGCGCATCAGTGGAGAGGTCACTCCGATAACGAGCCCGCTGACGAAACCACGCTGAAACCAACGGTTTTGGATTCGCAACGCGGAAAACGGGCGGACTGGACCTCCGCCGGTGATGTAGTCGCTATGACACACTCCAGCACAGTCACGGTGTACACCACTCATAGCGATCGAGGGTTCGCCAATGCAATCGCTGCCGGAATCAGCACCAGGGCCTATTCCGCGCCACAAACCGCAGACATGAGCCTGTTAAGGCACCACACCAGCGATCACGGTAGAGCGCTTGTTCTCCTACCACTCGGGGGCGTCGATTGGCACGTGAAGGAGCTTTCCGCACTCGAGGGATCGGTCCTGGTCGGCGATCTCAGTAGCGGCCGCTCCATGATTCGGGGGCTTGCTGCGGGCGCCCACTCCGCGCTCAACTCTCAACTCCCGTTCGCATCGCTGCTCGATGAGCTGCAGGCCGCACTCAACCCCAATTCCACTCAACCTGCACACGAGAAGTCCTCGCTCGTACAACGCATCCGGTTGCGCACCGAAGAATCCGCACGAATCGGCAGTCTCACCGATCGCGAATTCGAGATCGTGGGTCTTCTCTACGGCGGTTCGAATGTCGACTCGATTGCTCGAACCGCCCACATCGCACCGACCACGGTTCGCGCCCACGTCCGAAGCATCCTGCAGAAACTGGGGGTGCACTCCCAACTGGAGGCATGCGCGATGCTCCGCCGCTCTGGTCACGACGCACGCAGACACCCGCTGGAACTTCGGATCGGACGCTTCTAGCAGGAAGTGCCCCAGACACACTCGTTGAGATGGGTGCTACCCCTGATCGAACTCGACCTTCGCAAAGATCGTCAATTTTGACGATTCGACGACGTGTCCGGACGTCGAAAATTGGTTCCTACACGACACCGAAGACACGAGCGAACATCGAAAGGTGCATTCAATCAATGGAATACACACGCACAGTGCCGCGGCATCTCGTCCACAGACATGCTGTTGCCGAGGTTTTCTTGACGGACTACCGGATCGAATCGGACTCGGCGTACCAGGTTGCTGTGCAACTCCCGGTCTCGCACCGGATATTCGACGTATCGAGCGAGCAACACGATCCACTCGGGGTGGCAGAAGCATTTCGACAGGCAGTGGTGCTTCTCTGCCACACCCGATACGAGATTCCACTGCACTACAAGTTCCTCATGGAAACATTCAGCTTCGAGATGTTGGATGCGCTCGACGTGCAACCAGTCGCGGAGCCGTTGAGTTTCTCGATGACAGCGGACAACCTCACTCATCGCGACGGAGCGGTCTCGGGGGTCGAAGTGTCGGGGATCCTCAGAGAGGGCAACCGGCACGTCGCCAGATGCAAAGCTGTTGCGCGAGGAGTCAACCCCGAGGGATACCGTCGAATTCGGCAAGGACGAGAAGACCACCGCCCGAGCCGGCGCATCCTTCCTTCCGGAACCGCGGTGGTCGGATCGGAGCGAGTCGGACGCCTAACCGATGGAGATGTGCTCATCAGCACTGATCCTGCTCGGCACACGATGTTCTGCACTCCCGATCCGCGCAACCACTCCCTTTTCGACCACCCCGTCGACCACATCCCAGGAATGATTCTTTTCGAGGCCGCCCGACAAGCGGTCCGATTCCACATCGGCAACCCAGCAACCAAGATCGCCTCACTCTCGGCGGTCTTTCCGAGGTTCACTGAATGGGAAACGCCGTGTGAGGTGTCAACGACCCCCCTTGACGCGTCAGGCCATGTGCACCGAGTTCGGTTCACTCAAGAACTGGAAACCACCGCGGAACTTGAACTTACAGTTGCGGACCAATCATGAGAGGGAACGAACACGTTCTTCTCGTCGCGTCTTCCACGTCAAGCGCTCGGTGCTTCCCACTCTCTCGGTGCAAGCGCCGCCAGTTGCATGACGTGCGCCAACTTGTCCTCGCGGACAATCGTTGGCAGCACCAAGTTCCACATCTGACTCAACCGCTCGTACAGATCGGTTCTGCCCGTAAGCATTTCCGAGAGAATCTGCACTCCGGTGAACGACCCCACCACAAATCGAGCCAACGCGTCGATATCGGTGCCCGGGACGATATCGCCGGCTTCGGCGGCTTGGGTTGCCACCTGCTTGATAGCCTCGATCCAATCGAGGTACGGCTGTTCGATGGGACCTTGAATACTGCCGATCTCCATCGTCAACCGCATGCCACCTCGCGCGATGGGCTCGGTCACAAGCTGCCGAGCCATCTCCTGCGAAACGAGCACCAGGGTTTCGACCGCGATGTCGGAATGCGCAGCAACCCTCCGGGTACCTTCCATCGCCATTCCGTGCTGCGCTGCGATGACCGCGTGCGCAAGCTCCTCCTTCGACGCGAAATGAAAATACATCGCACCCTTGGACACGCCCCCGTGTTGCAAGATCGTGCCCAGACTGGCGGAGTACCCGAACTTCTCGAAGCTCTTCGCAGCACCCAAAATGACGGCCTGGCGCGTGAGGACCGCACGCTCCTGCATGATCTACCCAGCTCTCGTTGCCGACGGAATGAATCTCAACGATACGTCGAAAGACCCGGCAGCAACGCCCTCGACACGGACACACCATGACGACTCTGGTACTCGGAGCCACTGGTTTCATCGGCTCAGCAGTGATGAACCAGCTGGTTTCCCGGGACGGAAACGCTGCAATCGGTTTCGTTCGCACGGACAGCGCAGCCAAACAACTCAGCCGCAACGGAATTGCCGCCACTATCGGCGACATCAACGAAAGCGCCTCTCTACGAGTTGCAATGAGCCAGGCGTCCACCGTCATCTGCTGCGTGTCGTACGTGGGCGACGACGAACAACAGTGTGTTCACGTCAACGAACTCGGCATACGAAACGTTGCGTCGATCGCCGCCGCCGTCGGCGTCGAACGGCTGCTCTACGTCAGCACCGCCGCGGTGTACGGGCCAGGCCCGTTTCGAGACCTGCCCGTCAACGGCGCACCTCTCAAACCCCTCTCACCTGCCAGCCGCACGCGCGCCCTCGCCGAGGAGTTCGTGCGCGACGCCGGAGGCCTCGTCGTCCGGCCCCATCTCGTGTACGGACCCGGCGACAGATGGTTTCTGCCGACACTGACGCGAATCGTCTCTCGACTCGACTCGATCATCGACAATGGTAGCGCGATCCTGTCAGTAGTCGACGTAAACCTACTCGCCCGATCTATCTACAAACTGTCGACAGAACAGCAATTTCGCTACGGCTCAACACTTCACGTCAACGAACCTGTCCCGCGGACAGTCATCGACCTTATCGAGCATCATGCGCGGGAGACCAATTGGACTCTGCCCCAAGGCTCTATCCCCCGCGCCGACGCAGTGAAAGCTGCTGCCCAGCTGGGTCTCGACATGCACAAGATAGACATGATCAGTCTCGATCACTGGTTTCGGTCAAGACTGTACTGATGACACAAAGGTTGCTCTCGCCAAAACAACTGCCTCCCAAACTTTTCAGTTCTCATTCGGGATCATCCTGCGCAATGAACAGGACCTATTGCGCTGTCACTACAGACGAACAGTGCGAGCTCTGATGGACGAAACAATGGCTGCACAATGACGGCAGTGGTCGCGCCCGACACCGATTCTCTCAGGCAGATGGCGATCCACAGTTCCACTACCGGTGTCAGCTCCCGAAGTTCATGCCAGGGGTTGATGTGGGCGCACCAGCGCTGGGCAGTGAGACCACCCAGGATGCCTGTTGCACCGCGTATGTGGTGTACGGGAACATCGCCAGGTAGGGCTCGAGTCCTGGGTAGTCCGATACCCACATACTCGTCGGTTCATCGACGCTGCCGCAGGATGCCAGGACGACGTAGGAGCCGTCCGGGATATCGTTGATCGTCTGAACTGTTGTACCGGTGGGGATCACGCCGCTCTCGTAGATCGTCTGTCCTGGACCGATCGTGGCTTCGATTGGTGGCAGCACTCCGCCGGGCGCGTTCGCGAGCGAGGTGCTGCATTGCAGAGCTCCACCCGAATTGTTGGTGATGGTGTTGCTCACGGTCGAGCCAGAAGCACTGTAAGCGAAGGTGACGTCGGCAGCTGTGGAAGCTGAGGCCAGCGAGGGAGCAGCCATTGCCAACGGAAGAGCGGCAGCACCGATGAGGGCCGCTCGTGTGATCGAATGCGTCGAATCTCCATCTCGTTCAGCCTGAAAGGTCGTCAATTGATCTTGACATGAAACGAGACCAATTGGACGGATTCAACGTAGATTGATGTCTTAGCTAAAGACCGCAGTTGGTGGCTATTTCAGAATGACCTGGGATGTCGATAAATTGAATGCCCGTTTCTTCTTCGAGTGCTGCCCACCGATCCCCTCGATTCGCGAGGCCGAAATCAGCCTGAGACTCACGACATTCCGGTATCCCGCAGGGTGATGTTCAGCCGCCCGGACGGCAGACCGATGTCGGGACTTGCACTTCCCGCAATAACTTTCGGCACTCCGTGATACGCGAACCGAGACTCCCCACCGAAGACGAAGAGATCACCCGAATGGAGTTCGACGTCGGTGTACGGCTTGTTCCGATTCTCGGAATTCCCGAACCGAAAGACACAACTCTGCCCGACGCTCAGTGAGACGACGGGAGCGTCGCAGCGCTCGTCCTTGTCCTGATGCATACCCATCCGAGCGCCCTCGTCGTAGAAATTGATCAGCGCAGTGTCCGGCGTGTACCGCTCCCCCACAGTCGGATCATCATAGGCCGCGGCAACTGCGCTACGGCCGAGGCCAACGAGCCAGTCGGGCACAGCGGCAACCGGTTCACCGTTCACGTCGTCGGCGGTGCGCGTGTATTTGTACGGCTGCCAGTGCCAACCGAGACAGACTGTTTGCACCGACATCTTGTGCCCACCAGGGACGACGGCCGAGCGCATCGGTACGGGCGCGGTCGCCCACCGTCGGCACTCGGCCACCAAGGTGCGCTGTTGTTCGATGCTGAGCCAATCCGGAACGAGAATCGCCCCTGGCGCCACTTCCATTCGTGGCCGAGGAATCAGAGCGTTCATGAAATCCACGCTAATCGGTTTCGAAGCATTGACACCCTCCGCATGGACTCGTATCGTAATCAACAGATTGGTTGATAAAGGAGATGGTTGACAAGTGATCGTGGATCCAGGGGCAGACGAGCGTCTCGACAAAGCGTTCATGGCGCTTGCCGACCCGGTACGACGGCGGATCATCGCCCGCCTGAGCACCGGTCCCCAAACGGTCAACGAGTTGGCCGAGCCATTCGAGATCACGAAACAGGCCGTCTCCAAACATATTCAGGTACTCGAAGCCGCGGGTTTGGTCACTCGCAGCCGCGAAGCCCAGAGGCGGCCGGTACATCTCAACGCCGCAACTCTCGAGGCTTTGACCGCCTGGATCGACCGCTATCGACTGATCCACGAACAACAGTTCCGCAAGCTCGATCACCTACTCAGCACCACACAGAAGGAGACTTAGCCATGGCTACCACCAATCCCGTCACCATCACGGCTCCTGAGGGCGTGCCGTACATCGACATCACCCGCGAATTCGACGCACCCGTCAGCGCCGTCTTCGCAGCTCATTCGAATCCCGAACTGGTCAAGCAGTGGCTCGGCCCCAACGGTTACGAGATGGAGATCGACGAATACGAGTTCGTGAGCGGCGGTCGATACAAGTACGTCCATCGCAACCCCGAGGGCGAAGAGTTCCGGTTCAACGGTGTATTTCACGTTGTTCGCGAGAACGACTTTGCCATCCAAACCTTCGAATACGAGGGATTTCCCGACGTCGTCAGCATCGAATCGATCACGTTCGAGGACCTGGGCAACGGACGCACCCGTCTCTCCGGCCATTCCGTATATCCGAGCCTCGAAGCGCGAGACGGAATGATCGAGAGCAATATGGAGCTCGGCGTCACCGAAGGTTACGAACGCCTGGACAAGATCGTCGCGCAACTCTGACCACCTGTTTGCCCGAACCTCTTCAGCGAAAGGCAGTTTCATGGACTGGACCCTCGAAGTAGTCATCGTTCCCGTCAGTGACCTCGGCCGCTCCATCGAGTTCTACCGTGACAAGGTCGGTTTCGATCTCGACCACCACACCGTCAACGAACACATGACGGTCGCCCAGCTCACTCCGCGTGGTTCGGGCTGCTCGATCGTCATCGGCAACCTGCCGTCGCAGACCGAGATGGCCCCTGGTTCGTTGAAGGGATTGCAGTTGGTCGTGGCCGACGCTGCAACGGCTCGCCAAGAGCTCATCGACCGCGGCGTCGATGCCAGTGAGGTCACCGTCTTCGACGAGCGCGACGGGGGCACCTTCTTCGGATTCGCCGACCCGGACGGCAATACCTGGGCTGTCCAGCAGCTGAAGGTCCGCGGCGACAAGCCGCTCATTCCGAAGGAGTACCGCGACCGCTTCGGCGAGTAGCAACTGCCTTCCAGGCTGCGTAACCTTCGGGCATGCAGACGGCACAGGGGCGATAGCCGGCCGCAATCGCGGTCGGCTCGTCCGCGAAGAACACCCGACTGGCGACATACCCACCACGCGCGATTGCCTGCGCAGCCCCTCGACAGTCGAGTCGACCGTAGATCTTCGTTTTCCGATGTCCGCCAAGCACACCGGGCGTCGAACTCTCGTAGGGTTTGTTGCGAGCGTCGCGGAGAATGTACGTCTTACTCAGCATCATGAAGCACCAATCCCAATGTTCGACGCGTGCCGGATTGCACCACACTGACACCATGTCGCACAGGGGCTCTCGACCACCCCCGCGAACTCTGCACCGGTCGATCCCGCGTGGTGAAGATCAACGCGTGACCTTGCTCGAGAACTGTCACCGTCCCTTTCGACTGGGCGCGCGGCCGCTGTTCCACGAGCAAGAACTCGCCGCCGGCGTGGTCGATGCGAGGTCTGTCGAGCCCGATCACGACTTGCAAGGGAAACACCAACTCTCCGTACAAGTCCCGATGCAATGCATTCCAGTCACCAGGTCCGTAGGACAGAAGGATCGGGGTAGGGCGATTCTGACCGGCGTCGTGACACTGATCGATCCATTCTTCGAATGAATCCGGCCACGGTGCACCCTCGCCCAGCTTGAACGCCCACTCCCGCGCCACGGGCAGCAGGTGTCGGTAGAAGGCGGATCGCATAGCCGTGATCGGCTCCGGTACGGGATCGCCGAAGTACCGGTACTCCCCCTGGCCGAAGCGGTATCGAGCCATGTCGACGGTGCTCCGGAACCGGCCGACGTCCGAGTACCAGGAAGCAATTTCGCGGCACTCCGACTCGTCGAGTATCGGCACCGTCTGGGCACACCCACTGGAGTTGATTCCCTCGATCAGCGCAGGCCAATCGAGGGAATCAACTCGAGCAGACAGATCGGTGAAGAGGTCCATACGTCGTAGACGACGCGGCGGTCAGGAATGTGAGAATGCCAGCAGCTGGTCAGCCAGATTGTTGTACGTACGGGCGATCCCGGCATAACTGAGCACGGGTTCCGGATTCCAGGTCCCGATCTTTCCCGCCTTCACCGCGGGCAAGTTGGACCACGCAGGATTGGTTCCGAGCGTATCCAGTTGCAAACTGGACGGGCGATCGTCGAGGAAGATCATGTCGGCCGGATAGTGGTCCGCCATCTCCCAAGCCAGTTTCTCGACGTAGACCGACGATCCCTCGGCCGGATCGACGACGGCAAGTCCCAATCCCGCCAGGTCTGCGAGGATCGGGAATCCCGAAAGACTGACACGAATCGTGTCCGGATCTGCGGACGCGAACAAAACCTGTGAATTATTCAGCGAAGAAGCAACTTCGGAGATCCGCGCACGCGCAGCGTCGTAGTCTTTTCGCTGAGCCTCCATATCCTGGTCCGCTCCGAGTTCCACGGCCAGTTCCACGATCTCTTGCACGGTTCGGTCGATGGTTCCTGCTGCCGTTTCCACGAACAGTACTGTCGACAAGCCTTTCACCGCATCCAAGTTCGCCTCGTCTAGTAGTGCCGAACCACGCAACTGAGGGACGATGACGACGTCCGGCTCCAGCGCAGCGATCTTCTCGAGTTCCACTTGTCCCCAGAGCTGCCCGACCATGTCGGTCTTCGAGAAATCCAAGTTGCCGGAGATGCTGGTGTCTGTTGATCCCGGTGATCGTGTCAGCGCCCCGAAAACACCGACAGGCACCAGTCCGTAATCCCAGAGAGCACCCGCGATACCGGTGTAGGTGACAAATGTCCTTGGCGGTGAATCCAATTCGATCAGGTTGCCGCGATCATCGGTGAAGGACCAGCCTGCATCGCCCTCACCCCCGGCGTCTGCGCCCGAACGCGAGCAACCGGCCGCTGCCAGCGCAGCAGCCAATCCTGCTGCAGCGCCGAGGAACCTGCGGCGATTCCAGTCCATCTCGAGACGCCGGTGCGGTCGTGGAGTGAACAGCGTGGTCATGTGTGTGCCCTTTCGGCGATTGGTTGAACTGTTGCAGGAGTTGACGAACGAGAAAAGAGAAGGATCGATACCAAACCCGTGAGCATTCCGACGCCGGCGCAGAAGACCAACGGCCACAGCAAGGCGAACTCGTCCGGACCGGCGAAGAGAGAGCCGCACAACGCAATTCCGACGGCAAGCCCGAATTGACGCGACGAGTTGGCTGTCGCCGAAGCCGTCCCGGCGCGCTCTGGCGGGGCGTCCGACATCGCGGCACCCGGCAGCACCGGCGACACCATCGCGGACCCGACACCGGTCAGAATCAGCCCGGCGATCAGCGCGGGCCAGACCGGCTCGGCGAGAACGTACAGCATGGCCACGCAACCGATTCCGCAGAGAACCGTCCCGAATCCGAGCGACAGTCGAAGGTCGACTCGCTGAAGCCGTGATCCACACAGCGCCGACACGAAGACAAAAGCGAGCGGTTGAATCGAGAGCACGAGTGCGGCCGCCGATGCCGACAGTTCCAGCCCGTTCTGCAGCCACAATGAAAGGACTACGAGCGGGCCGTAGGCCGCGAGGTAGTACCCGAACGCAGCGACGAGGACGCCATCGAATTTCAGGGATCGGAACAATGCCGGATCGAGCATCGGACTGCTGCCTCGACGCTGCCAGGACACAAACGCCGTCAGTGCACCGATTGCGATCAGGAAGGCAAAAACTGTCGACGACGAAGCCCACCCGATGTCGCCGCCCCACGTCACGCCGAGAACCGCGGCAACGGCAGCGAGGGTGAACAAAACGATTCCGGCCCAGTCGATGTTGTCGTCGCCGCGCTCACTGTCGGCGAAACAGAACACAGCCATTGCGAGCGCTACTGCGGCCACGGGGATTCCGAAATAGAAGACCGCACGCCAGTCGAAGAACTGCGTCAGCAGTCCTCCCGCAACGTTCCCGATTCCCGCCGCCAATCCAGCGACGGCGCCCCACGCGGCAAAGGCGACGTGACGATCGCGGCCCGAATATGCGTCGCCGAGCAGAGGCAGGAGCGTCGCGAACATCGCCGCACCGGCAATTCCTTGCGCACCGCGAGCAACGACCAGAACCGTGACGTCCGGAGCAATCGCGCACACGGCCGTTGCAACCAGGAACACGACCAGTCCGCAGATGTAGAGGCGTTTACGTCCCCACGCATCGCCGAGTGCGCCCATGCCCACCAGAAGCGCAGCAAGAGCCAGCGTGTAGGCGTCGACGACCCAGGACATCGCGCCCGTACTGCCGTCCAAACCGACTGCGATGGCCGGCACTGCGATTGTCGTGATGGTGGCGTACGTCAGTAACAGGAAAGTTCCGATGCATGCGGCGATGAGCGGCAGCCATCGTCGTGCCGACATGGTCAACCTCCGGATAGGGCGGTAAGTGCGCCCTAACTATGAAGGTTCAAGTCAACTTGAAGTCAAGCGCCGCTTCGACGCGTATGTCGAGCTGCTCGAGCAACCACGGGCACTGCATCGGACGCTCTTGCCGACACGTCAGGTGATGCTCGAGAATCAGCTTCGCTCGCGTAGCAGCGGCGATCTGTGCCTCGAGTGTCGACACTTGATCTGCGAGAACCGTCGAGAACTGGTCGGACGTCGTGTCGGTTTCGATGAAGGACCGCACCTGTTCCAAGGACATTCCCGTCTCGGTGTACATCCGGATCAATGCCAGCCGGCGCAGCTCACGCTGCCCGTACCAGCGTTTGCCGCCAGTTCGCGACCGCGCGGACAGCAGTCCTTCATCCTCGTAGTAGCGCAAGGTCGACGCCGCAATTCCGAACGATTTTGCAACCTCGCCGATCGGGATCAAGTGCTCACGCATTCACCGATCGTAGGCTGAACGCGTAGGCGGTTCCGGCAGTTATGTGTGACTTGGCATACTGACTAACGGAAGGGGTCGCGTAAGTGATCTCACGGCAAAATGCTGGATGCGCTCGTAGAACGAGGGAGAGCTGTGCTGGATCCAACGCGACCTGTCGGGCCGTACTCGTCAGGAGTGCCCGCCACTGCCCTCGAAGTCCACATGCCGGACCTCGAACGCTTCGGCCTCGCCCAGTTGTGGCGTTCCGCGATCATCGCCGTCGTGTTGTCGACGTCGATCATGCTGGCACTGATCGTGTGGCCTTTCCGCAAGCGTGGACGCACGTGGGCTGACGCTGCATCCGACGGGATGGTCGACGGCTTCATCGCGCTGGGTCCCACCTTCGTCAAGCTCGGTCAACTGGTCGCGTCGTCGTCCGGCCTGTTCCCGGCCCCCGTCGCCAATGCATGCCTACGTTGCCTCGACGACGTTCCGTCATTTCCTGCCGAGCAGGCCAGAAGCGTCGTACACGAAGACCTCGGATACTCCGTAGACGACCTGTTCGCGAAATTCGACGACGTACCTCTCGCGGCCGCGTCGGTAGCGCAGGTACACGCGTGCGTTCTGCACGATGGCCGCGAGGCCGTCATCAAGATCCAGCGTCCGGACATCTATGCGCGGATGCTGATCGACCTGAGGGCGGCGTACTGGGGCGCGAACATCCTCGAGAAGTTTGTCGAGTTCCTTCGAATTGCCAATGCCACCGCCATCATTCGCGATCTGCACAACGCAACGATGACGGAGTTGAACAGCGCGGTCGAGGCCGACCGGCAGACCACATTCCGGAACAACATCAGCGCATTCGGTGACAACAAAGGAGTCACGACACCGGAGGTGTACTGGGACTACTGTGGTCCCCGCGTCATCTGTATGGAACGCATGCGCGGCGTTCCACTGGATCGGTTCGTCGCCGGTCCGGACGGCATCGACGAAGCCCGCATGCTGATCCGGCGCGGAGTGAAGGTCTGGCTCGAATCAGTCATCGTTCACGGTCCATTCCACGGAGATGTCCACGCGGGAAATTTGTGGGTCCTCGACGACGGCCGGATAGCGATGCTCGACTTCGGCATCGTCGGCGTCCTTCCCGAGACCTGGAGATCCATCCTTTCCGACATGTTCCGAGCCACCCTCATCGACGGTGATTTCGCCCGTGTCGCCCGCGGAATTCGATCCTTGGGATATGCAACTGACTACGAAGTCGACGACGATCAGCTCGGCATGCAGGTCGCAACGGCCCTGGCCCCGATTCTCGGCCGTGACCTCGGTGAACTCAAGCTCAGTGAATTGATCATGGCACTAATTCAGTTGGGCAAGCAGTGGGGTGTTGCGAGTCCCGAGGAATTGGTTCTTTTCGGTAAACAACTCGGATACTTCGAGCGATATGCGACGGCGTTGGCACCTGGTTGGGTGATCGGACAAGACCTTTATCTGTTCAAGAACGTTTTTCCAGAGGCAGTCGCCGAAAAGGTGCAGGAACTCGGCATCACCATGCCTGACGAATAAATTTGTCCCCTATTTCCTTATTCTGCATTTCGTCTGTCGGGGTTAGCCTGTAATGACCCACCGGCCGAGGAGCAAATGTGCAGCCACTTTCTGTAGCCCTCCCGCAAGCGTCGACAGGTCCGAGGAGTAACGGGCCGAGTGTCGGCACCACCCTCGGCGCCCTCATGCATTCCACGGACAAGTCCGTGATCGAACTTCTGGAAAGCCCGGATGGACTCGATGTCGAAATCCGTTCGATCGCCCTCGTCGAGTCCTCCGATATCGACGGCACCGACAGCCGTGGTGCGATCTCCGACATCTACCTCCCCGTGGGGGTTCCCGAATCGACGTTGACGCAGTGGCTGCGAAAGTTCGAAGGCAGGCCGGCGAGGCGTCGTCCGAAGCTTCTGCTCGTCAAGAATGCTCGCGAGGCGACGACGGTTCTCACCGCCGCACGTAACATCGGGATCGCAGTGGCCGCGGTACATCCGCAGGCTAGTTCCGGGCACGTCTATTCGCTCGTACTACGGCTTCTGACACAGAGCATGTACCGTTCGCGGGCCGTCGCAGGAGCTGTGGCCGGTGGTGATTCGGATCTGTTCGCGCTCTCGGAAACGATCGCCGAATTGACTGGCGGACTCGTGACGATCGACGACACGGCACTCCATGTCATCGCATATTCCTCTGCTCACGAAGGCGAAGACGAACTCCGTCAGCTCTCCATACTCGGCCGGGAGTGGCCGATCGAATACACCGAATGGATAGAGAGCAGAGGCGTGTTCGAGCATCTCAGGCGATCGGACGAGGTCATCAGTCTGCCCTCCGAGCCGAGCATCGGAGCCGCGCAGAGGCTGGCTGTGAGCATCACCCGCCCGGACCTGTCAGCGCCGACGGGTTCTGTTGCACACCAACACAATCTCGGCAGCATCTGGGTGCAGCGCGCCTCTGAACCTCTTTCCCACGACGCCCAAGCGGTATTGCGGGGTGCAGCGGCGGTCGCCGCACGCATTCTCATGCGGACCTTGGACGCCTCCAGCCGCGAGAATGCCCAAGTGCAAAGGCTGTTCGGCGTTCGCTCCGGCGGGGTCGACATGCACTCGCTGGCCGGTTCTTTCGGCATCAACACCGACGGACCGTCTGCGGTCATCGGATTTGCGACATCACTCTCACCCGGATCGAATCTCGATCGAATCACCAACGCCTTGCGCCTGCGCGCCAGCGCATTCCGCAGCGACGCGGTCACGACGATCATCGACAACCGGATCTACGTATTGTTCCCTCAGGCCGACCACGAGGTCGCGGTCAGCGACTGGGCTTACGACACCGTGCGAGTAGTCGAGGACCGTGCAGGCATCAGCGTGCGCGCCGCAGTCGCGGTCCCGATCGCGCGGTTGCACGGCGTACCCGAGGCGCGTCGAGAGGTGGACCGCGTGCTCGATACCACCGATGATCACGAAACCTCGAAGGTCACCACACTCGCGGCGTCACGCACCGCGGTATTGCTGGGCGAGATACTCGACCTCGTTGCTGATCACGAGCGATTGCGAGACCCTCGTATCGACAGACTCGTCTCCTACGACGACAAGAACACCTCTGACATGCAGTTCACGCTCACGGCCTACCTGACAGCTTTCGGGGATGTGAAGAAGGCCGCCTCGTCTCTGAAAGTACATCCGAACACGCTGCGCTACCGCATTCGGCGCGCTGAACAGATCATGGGCATTTCGTTGGACGAGCCGGACACGCGACTGCTCACCGAACTGCAACTCGCCATCTTGGGACGAACCCCGGACGAATCCGAAAAATACGAAACGTCCGATCAGTGAGATGGGCCTCGAGCCCGTCCTGAACTCTCGAGTAGACAACTGAGGTAGCCGAAGAACAACTCTCACCTCAGGAGACAACTTGCGCACTCGTGGAGCCGTCATTCGCCAAGCACCAGGCACATACGAGGTGGTCGATCTCGAACTCGATTCACCCCGCAGCGGCGAACTCACTGTCAAGATGGTCGCCTCCGGCCTGTGCCACTCGGACGATCACATCGCCAGCGGCGACCACGGAGTCGGCCGCTATCCCATCTGCGGTGGACACGAAGGCGCCGGAATCGTCGTCGAGGTCGGGCCGAACACCGAAGGATGGTCCGAGGGCGATCATGTCGTGTTCTCGTTCCTCGCCGCCTGCGGCCGCTGCCGTTGGTGCGCAAGCGGAATCCAGAACCTCTGCGACAACGGTGCTGCCATCATGACCGGCAGCAGGCCCGGCGAAACCTCCAGTTACAGAATGTCTCTCGACGGTCAGCCAGTCGCACAAACCTGCGGCCTGTCCACATTCAGTGAATACACCACGGTCAGCACTCTCTCGGCCGTGAAAGTCGACAAGCACCTGCCGCTCGACGCTTTGTGTCTGCTCGGCTGCGGCGTCGGAACCGGTTGGGGCGCCGCGGTCAACTCCGCTCAGGTGTACCCCGGGCAGACCGTCATCGTCATGGGAGTCGGCGGAATCGGAATCAACGCGGTACAGGGCGCCTCGCATGCCGGCGCCGCCCACGTGATCGCGGTGGACCCGGTTGCGTTCAAGCGCGACAGTGCATTGAAATTGGGGGCGACCCATGCCGTGGCCACCATGGACGAAGCCACGGACATCGCGCGCTCGTTCACCAACGGCCAGGGCGCGGATTCCGCCATCGTCACCGTCGGAGTCACCACCGGAGAACATGTCGCACAGGCGTTCTCGTCAATCCGCAAGGCAGGAACTTGCGTCGTCACCGGTCTCGGGAAGATGACGGACATCGGCATTCCCGTGAGCCTGATGGAACTCACCTTGTACCAGAAGAGAATTCAAGGATCCTTGTTCGGCGCATCCAATCCCACGGCCGACATTCCCTGGATGATCGATCTCTATACCAGCGGCAAGCTCGAACTCGACGGACTCATCACCAACCGGTACAGCCTCGACCAGATCAACGACGGTTTCGCCGACATGCATGCCGGTCGCAACCTGCGCGGAATCATCACCTTCTGAGCGAGTTCTCTCCGGACTTGACGCATACGCCAGTCCGGAGAGATCCTCACATCTGCGTCACCAGGCGTTCATGGTGTCGAGAATTTGTCCTCTGGCCATCCACAATTCAGCAGACCAATACGGCCAGGAGTGAATCCCGGCGGGCGGAAAGCTGTACGTCGCTGGGATTCCCATGGATCTCAGACGAATCTCGAATGCACGCGCATGCACCCACGAGAGCGCCTCCAGCCCCATACCCGTCGCCGTGTGGAAGTAATCGATCGGCGCAGACGGATGATCGTACGGTCCCGGGATGCCGTTGGACGACGAAATATACATCGACAGTCCGCGAAGCGATTCCGCGTTGACGAACGGGTCGTTGCGAAGCCACCCGGATGACCACGGCGGGCCCCACATCGAATCGACGTTGTACCGGCCGGCGTCGAACATGGCTACGCGGATCGCCTCACGCATACCCGGGCCCGAGATATTGATGTAGCCGGACAGCGAGCCCGCGAACTTGAACTGATCCCGATGATGCCCCGCCAGGTTCAACGCGGCACTGCCGCCCATCGACAACCCGATGATCGCATTGTTGGTTGGTGAAACACCATACCCTGCAAGGAAGTCCGGAAGCTCGCGTGTGAGAAATGTTTCCCACCTGTACGTTATGGGCTGAGCATTGAAATTGGACGGCGCGTACCAGTCCGTGTAGAAACTCGACTCACCGCCGACCGGCATCACCAACGTGATGTTGTCGTTGCGGTACTGATCGAGTGCGTTGGTTTCGAAACTCCAAGCATTCCTGTCGTTTTGCGCGCGAAGACCGTCAAGTAGGTACAACGCGGCGTTGCCGCCCCGCGCGGCCCACTGCACCTGAACCTTGATGTTTCCCATCGAAGACGGGACCCACAACTCGTCGTAACCACCCCATGGCGCCGTGTGCGCCGGAGTAGCGCTCGCGGCGGTCGGACCGAACATGCCGCCGAGGAGGAATATCGACAACAACGCCGCTACGAGCACCCGCGCCCGCCGTGTATTGCGTTCGGGCAACCTGAATCTGATTCTCTGCAAGGTTGTGTCTTTCCCCGAAACTGCGCATCAAGAAACTCGCTTCGGTAAGTGCATCGTCGGTTCCACTGTCGACGTGTTTGTCCCTTTCCGGGGGCTCCGGTGTTACAAAGTCGAGGTCATCGCAACAATCGGACAACTGTCGTGCCGAGCGAATCCAGGTGGCGAAAAGCACAATTCACGAAGCACGCTGAATGCGCTCACTCAGCCGAGTGACGAAGCGATCGCATCACGACCTGCTGCAGCACACGCTTGGTCCTGCATTCCGTCCGGTGCACCACCGACACCGATGCCGGCGATCGACGCGGATCCAGCCTTCACAGTGACTCCACCTGCAAGGAAGAGAGTGCCGGGGAGGTCGGCGATGGTCGATCCCTCGCCTTTGGTACGCTGCGAGAGGTCACTGGTGTCGGCTCCGAAAGCTGCAGAGGTGTACGCCTTCTCACGTGAGGCCTCCACCGTGTGCTGGGCTGCGTTGTCGCCGCGCACCATGGCGATGACATTTCCCGCACGGTCGACGACGGAGACGGTGACAAATCCGAGCCCGTCCGCCCGGCATTTTGCCAGGGCCTCACCAGCAGCCTTCACTGCTGCGTCGGCGCTGAGTCGATTCTGAGTGACAATCGCCGAATCGCCGGTCGCAGCAGGCTGCTGCGTGGCAGAAATCGACGTCGTGCTCGATGCGTTCGCCACCGGTGTGTCGGTGGTCGAGCACGCGGCGCTGGCAAGGATTGCGACAACCGGAACGGCGACAGCGAGCGTACGGGGAAGTCGTGTGTAAATGCGGTGGTTCATGTCGGGCACACTTTCAGTCGAATGGTTCGAAACCGTCCACTACAGCGTCGCGTCCGAGTGCGGGTGCGCACATCGGGCGCTCGGGTGACGAACCGTGCCCCGTCTGGTTGTGCAGATATCATCCGAATGGTTGATACGACGGCCTGGCGCCCTCCGTAATATTCGAGGGATGAGTAACGGAGCCATGAACGCCGACGCCGAACTCGGCCTGCGCGGCCCGTTGGCATATGCGATCCACGCGTCGTTCTTCGTACTGCTGTCCACGTCAGGAGTCCGGTACGTCACAGTCCACGGGACCAGCGGTCGGTTCGGGGTGGTACTCGTCCTTGCCTTGGTCCTCGCCTTGCTCTACGCCGTCATGGCTACGGTGTCTTCGCGAGATGTGGTTCGCCAACGACTGTGGATGTGGCCGGTACTGAGCACCTGGGCAGCGCTGGTCTGGCTTGCGCCGAGTTTCGCGTGGTGTGCGTTCCCCGTTCTCTTCCTCTGTATTCGTCTGTACCCGAGCAAGATCGCCTACGCCCTCGTCGGGATCCTGGGCGTCCTCGCCGGAATCGCGTTCTACCGAGTCACCGGTCGTGCCGAATTGGTGACACTGCTCGGACCTCTGTGCACCGCGGCACTGGTCGCGGCGGCGTACGGGCAGATGGAACGAGATGCCCGAGAACGCCTTCGGCTTCTACGTCAGGTAGCAGAAGCGCAATCTGCATTGGCAGATACCGAACGTGCTGCCGGCGTTGCCGCTGAGCGAGAGCGCCTCGCGCGCGAAATCCACGACACCGTTACTCAGGGACTGGCGAGCGCTCTTCTACGACTCGAGGCAGCCGAACAAACTTGGAATACAACGGGTTCGCCGTCTCGAGCCGATGTCGATGCCGCAGCAGAGAACATCCGAACGAGCTTGATGCAGAGTCGCGACCTCGTCCACGATCTGGCGCCGGCCAAGGGCGGTACGGGCGACTTCGATGCCTTGGTCGTGGCCGCCGCCCGCCAGTTCGTCCCGGCCGTTCGGATCCGCACCGTCGGTGAAGCCGTCATCCTGCCCTCGGACGTAGCTCATGCCATCGTGCGAGTGGTCTCGAGCGCGTCCTCCAACATCGCCCGCCACGCTCGCGCCGAAACGGCGGGCGTGACGATCACGTATCTCGACGACTCCGTCTCCGTGGACATCTTCGACGACGGCGTCGGCTTCGATCTGGGAAAGCTCGCCGACCATTCTCGGTACGGTGGATACGGCCTACGTGCGATGCGAAGTCGCATCGCACAGCTCGGCGGATCGTTCACCGTGGAAAGTGCACCGGGAGACGGCACCGTCGTCGCGGCCCAGTTCCCTCTCGAACGGAGGATCCGGTGACCACCACCATTCGCGTGTTCCTCGTCGACGATCATCTGGTCGTGCGAGCCGGGCTGAGAGCGCTGCTGAACACTCAGCCGGACGTCGAAGTAGTCGGCGAAGCATCGTCCGGCGAGGAAGCGGCCACGGCGATACCGTCGGCCTCACCGGATCTGGTGATGATGGATCTGGACATGGGCACCGGCATGCACGGTGCAGAAGCGATCAAACGCCTGCGAAGCGACGGTGTCGATGTTCCCGTACTGGTTTTCACGACGTATGACACCGACGCCGACGTCGTGCGGGCCGTGGACGCCGGTGCCATCGGTTACCTACTCAAGGACTCAACGCCCGACGAGATCTTCGGCGCGGTGCGCGGCGCGGTAGCCGGGCGCAGCGTTCTCTCTCCCACTGTGGCCTCTCGTCTTGTCCAGCAGATGCAGCGCCCGCAGGAAGCGCTTACCGCCCGTGAGTCCGAACTGCTCAGCCTGCTCGCCGAGGGGATGACCAACCGCGAGCTGGGTAAGGCACTCTTCATCAGCGAAGCGACGGTGAAGACCCATCTTGGGCACATCTACGCCAAGCTCGGCGTCGATACCCGCTCTGCCGCAGTGTCCGTCGCATTGCGCCGCGACGGAATACGCTGACCCGCCCGCCCGCGCAGGCTCTACTTGATCGAAGATCCGTGCTGCGTCAACGGCATGACCTCGATGGTCATGTACGGGAACAAGGGGAGATTCCAGAGAATGTCATGGAGTTCGTCAGCCGACTCGACATCGAAGATGCTGATGTTGCTGAACTGTCCCACAATTCGCCACAGATGCACCCACTTGCCCTGTCGCTGAAGGTCTTGCGAGTACGCCTTCTCCGTTGCGACGGTATCGGCGCGTACTTCCGGATCCAGGTCGCGCGGAATATCGACGTCCATTCGAACGTGAAAGAGTGCCATGTTCTTCTATCCTCTAGTTCCTGGTCCAGGTTTTGACGGCGTCCATGTTGAGTTCGACTCCCAGGCCAGGTCCGGCGGGGAGGTGCAACTGACCCTCGGAATACTTCAGGGGTTCCTGAAGCAACTCTTCACTGAAGAGCAGTGGGCCGAAAAGCTCTGTTCCGAAGTTGATTCCGGGCTCGGCGCACGCGAAGTGCAACGAAGCCGCGGTACCGATCGGACCCTCGATGGACGTCGCACCGTGGCACGCGATACCGGCGGCCTTGGCAATTGCGACGATGTCGCGGCTGCGCTGGAGGCCACCACACTTGGTGGTCTTGAGGGCGATGACATCGGCGGCGCTCCGGCGGGCGATTTCGAGAGCGTCGTGTGGGGTCTGCACACTCTCGTCGGCCATGATCGGAATCGGTAGTAGCCTGCTGAGTTCGGCGAGGACCTCGATTTGGTCTGCCGGAGTGGGCTGTTCGATCAGTTCGACTCCACCGTCTGCGAGTTGTGGCAGGTACCGCAGCGCCGTGAAGCGATCCCACCGCGCGTTGACGTCGACGCGGACGCCGGCGTGGCCGTCGAGCGCCTGCGCGATGCTGACGATGCGCGCGACGTCGACCGCCGGGTCGAGTGCTCCCATTTTCAGTTTGAAGGTGAAATTGAGCCGGGATTCGAGCTTTTCGTGAGCTTCTTCGATGATCTCGTCCGCCGGCGCAGCACCCAGTGCCCACGTGACGTCGACACTCTCGCGGAAAGCCCCGCCGAGGAGCGTGTGCACGGGGACTCCCAGGCTACGTGCCCAGGCGTCGTGCAACGCCACGTCGACGGCGGCCTTCGCGAATCGTGCATTGGCAACAACTTTTTCGATGTCGGCCATGATCGCGGTGATCTGATCCACGCGCCTGCCGACCACCACCGGCGCGATGTACTTCTCGATGATGACCTGCATCGTCTCCACCGATTCGCCGCCCCACCACGGACCGCCCGGAACGACACCTTCGCCATATCCGATAACACCGTCGGATGTGCGAATCGCGACCAGCAACAACGGCTGCGCCGTCATCGACGTGGTGGCGAACTTGTGGGGGCGAACCAGCGGAACGTCGAGGATGGTCGTCTCGATGGAGACGATCGACAGGTCTGTCATCAAATCACTTTCTTTCGAACAGTTGTGGATCAGGCCGGGTCGAGCACGAAGTCGTACGTGACCCGGTTGATTCCATCGGCACCCGGCTTCGGATCGAGAATCAGTTCGGGCTTCGTGGCAGTTGCCACGTCGTTCTCGATCCACTCACCGTCCTTGAAATAGAGCTGGGTAGTGATCGTGCGCTTACCGGGAGCCTTCACCATGAGGTGCAGGTGAGCCGGACGCCACGGGTGCCAGCCGGCCTTCTCGATGAACCAGCCGGTGGGGCCGTCGGTCGGGATCTGGTACGGCGCAGGCTGAATCGTGGTGATCTCGAAGCGTCCCTCGTCGTCGGCGACGATCGTTCCGCGGAGGTTGCCGTCGGGGATGTGCGGCGCGAAATGGGAGTAGTAGCCTTCGTCGTCCGCGTGCCAGAGTTCGACGGTTGCACCGCCCAACCCCTTGCCGTCGAGATCGCGAACCTGGCCCTCGAAGACCAGCTTCGATCCAACCTCGTTGTCACGCATCGGAAGTTCACACTTGGATGGCAACGTCTTGGCGTCGGCGACGTAGTAGGGGCCCTCGATGCTTCCCTTGGTGCCGTGCTGGCCGCGGTACGCAACCTCCTCGACGTTGTGCTCGAGGAAGACGTCCAGCCACAGGGGCCACTCGCCGAACTGGCCGATGTCGATGAGCCACTGCTTGAGTACGCGGTACTCGGGGTAGGTGATGCCGTGCTTGTCGATGACGCCGGCAAGTGCCTCGAGCACGTCCTTGGCGATGGCCGAGACGCGCTCGGGCGGGGTGTCCGCGCTGACTCGTTCCTGGAGGAACTTGTCGGTGGCGGCCGTGCCCGAACCTACTGCGGTGGGGCTCTCGGAAGTGGTCATGTGGTCCTCCTCGGGGCCGTATGTGGCTGTTACCGGGTGGGTGCCGTACTGCTGGGCTGAGTCGGCTTCCCAAGTCTGGTTGTACGCTCTGCGTACATCTGTTACGCTCTGCGTACGCTTGTACTGTGCGCCCAGTCACAGGGTTTGTCAACCTTCGAGGGCACTGATCAGACATACCTGCAGATGAAAGGTCATTTCGTGAGCGAGAACGATCGCGATTACATCCAGAGCATCGAGCGTGGATTCGCTGTGCTGATGGCCTTCGACGAGAAGAACCCCAACCCGTCGCTCGCAGATCTTGCCGCCGAAACGGGGCTCTCCCGCCCCGCGGTCCGACGTATCCTCCTCACCCTGCAGAAACTCGGATACGTCACCGGCAACAACAGTCGGTGGTCGCTCACCCCACGCGTTCTGAGCATCGGGCAGCACTTCTCGGCATCACATGCCTTGACCGAGGCGGCGCTCCCCCGCCTGTTGGAGATCGCAGAACACACCCACGAGTCGGCGTCGCTCGGGGTCCTCGACGGCGTCGACGTGGTCTACGCCGCGCGAGTACCCGTACGCCGGATCATGAGCATCAACGTCAGCGTCGGTACCAGAGTGCCTGCATATGCGACCTCCATGGGCCGCGCCCTGCTAGCCTGGGCGCCAACCGAAATCGTCGACAACGTCATCGCGAACTCCACGTTCGACGCCCTCACACCCACCACGATCACCGACGAAGGCACATTCCACACCGCACTTCGAGTGGTGCGTGAGCAGGGTTACGCACTCACGTCCGAGGAACTGGAAGACGGCCTGATTTCCCTCGCCGCCCCCGTCCGCGACGCCGGCGGAAGCGTCGTCGGCGTGGCAGCGTGTTCGACCTCGGCAGGCAGGACAACCCCGGAAGCTTTCCGCACCGACGTCGCGCCTTTCCTTGTCGAGAAGGCGAATCAGCTCAGCGCGGACATGGGGTACCGGAGCTAACTTCTCAATACTTCGGAAGGCAACACACCGTACTTACGCCGAAAAGACGACGCGAATCGTCCGGTGTGCGTAAAACCCCATCTCACAGCGACATCGGTGACCGTCGTCGAGTCGTCGGCATCCACCAGATCTGCGTGGACCCGCCCGAGGCGGATGTCGAGCAGGCATTCCGACGGACTCCGGCCCACGTACTGCCGAAATCCCTCCTGCAATCTCCGTACGCTGACGCCCGCCACCTCGGCCATCTCTGCTGCGGTCCACACGCGGGCCGGGTCGTCGTGCATCTCGTCGAGCACCCGCTTGACGATGCGTGGCCTGGCATGTCGCATCGCGTCCTCACTTTCGGGCATTGCAGCGAGGACGAATGCCGTGACCACGGCACCGGAGAGCTGAGCTGCCACCAGTTCGTTGTGCAGCACGCCGACCGGGCCGAGTATCTGATCCGACAGTGAGCGAACAAATTTCAGCCATCTGGCTCCGTCGTCTCCCCGAAGATCCACCTGATCAGGCAAGTGCATTCCGGGCCGGCCAAGTACCTTCTCCATCTCGCGGTCGAGGTACTGACGGTCCATCCGGACTCCGACAATTTCGCAGTCCGCGCTCCACCGCGTGATTCTTGTGGTGATGTCGGGCGGACACACCGTCGCAACGCCCTCCGTCGAGAGCACGTGCGAGCCCGCGAACACCGACTCGAGCTCGCCCGAGAGCGGGATGTTCACCCCGTAGGCACCGGGATGCTCGGATTCGACCGCGACGTCTGCTCCCCATCGAATATGAGCGATCCGCAGTGGACCCAACTCGGCGGTGCACACCCCGACGCCGCTGGCCGCGTGCCGTGACAACGGCGTGAGCGTGTGCGGAAAATAGGCGTCCGAAACCGCATCACACGCCTCGTCCCAGTCGCGGGGAGCTGTACCGATCATGGAGTCGACCATCGCCCTTCTTCACCTTCCAAACCCGTGACCAGCCACATTGCCGAGCATGAGCGCTGAACATCATTGAACACTGTGTCCCCGGTCACTTCCAAGAGGAAACGGATACAGACTTCGATCGGGTGCGCAATCCGGATAGACACCGCGCTGTACGGATCGACCGAACGCCGCGCTCGCCGTACGTTCGTCTTCACTCCCGGCGCGAGTCGTCCAGCACCTCCGCCTCCCGCACTTCGCGGCACCCTCACTCACCAGCCATCCGACAAGGAGGTCCGGTCATGGAACAAAATCAGCTTCGAGGCATCTTCGGCCAATTCGCCAGCGGCGTCACCGTCATCACCTGCACCAACGCCGACGGTCAGCCACATGGGGCCACGGTCACCGCATTCACGGCAATCTCCCTGGAACCACGCCTGTGCCAGATCACGATGACGCGAAAGTCCAAAGCGTGCGGCTACCTCGGCAACGCGCCGTTTGCCGTCAACATCCTTGCCGCCGACCAAGTGGACACGGCCATGCATTTTGCCGGCCGACCGCAGCGCACCGAACCGAAGTGGATCGACGGGCCGACCGCTCCCCTGCTCGACGGCGCCGCAGCAACTATCTCGTGCGTCCCGTGGAAGGAGTACGACGGTGGTGACCACATCATCTTCATCGGTGAGATCGTCGATGCGCAGTCGAGTGGCAAGGATCCGCTTCTGTTCTACCGAAGCACTTTTCACGACCTAGGCGCCACCTCGTCGACCACAGTCTGGAACGGCAGTCAGGACGACCCCCACAGCGGATGGTTCGACGCCACCACTTCCTTCACCCCGATTCATCTTCAGCCCGCACCCCAAACGATCTGAAAGGCTTTGCCATGACGACCACCGAAATTCCTCCCACCGGCGTCGACCCCGCAGATTCCGGAGCGCCACAGGTCAATCCGGCCGCCGACAGCGAAGCCAACCGCACGAAGAACTTCGCCACCCGGCCGATGACGGGTGACGAGTACATCTCGAGCCTGCAGGACGGTCGCGAGATCTGGCTTCACGGTGATCGCGTCAAGGACGTCACGACGCACCCCGCGTTCCGGAATCCGATCCGCATGACCGCAAGGCTGTACGACGCTCTGCACACGGGCGAGCACGTGGACGCCTTGACCGTTCCGACGGACACGGGCAACGGCGGTGTCACCATGCCGTTCTTCCGCACTCCGACGTCGTCGGCTGATCTACTCAAGGAACGCGACGCCATCGCGACGTGGGCACGTATGACCTACGGCTGGATGGGCCGCTCCCCCGACTACAAGGCAAGTTTCCTGGGAACCCTCCACGCCAACAAGGAGTTGTACGCACCGTTCCAGGACAACGCCGAGCGCTGGTACCGCGAATCGCAGGAGAAGGTTCTGTACTGGAACCACGCGATCATCAATCCCCCGGTGGATCGCCAACTTCCACCGGACGAAGTCGGCGACGTCTTCATGAAGGTGGAGAAGGAAACCGACGCCGGTTTGATCGTCAGCGGCGCCAAGGTGGTCGCCACCGGATCGGCGATCACAAACTACAACTTCATCGCTCACTACGGTCTGCCGATCAAGAAGAAGCAGTTCGCCTTGATCTGCACGGTACCGATGGACGCTCCGGGTGTGAAGCTGATCTGCCGCACCTCGTACACCGAACATGCTGCGGTGATGGGCAGTCCGTTCGATTACCCGCTGTCGAGCCGCATGGACGAGAACGACACCATCTTCGTCTTCGACAAGGTGTTGGTTCCATGGGAGAACGTCTTCATGTACGGCGACGTCGACCGGATCAACGCATTCTTCCCTCAATCGGGTTTCCTGCCGCGCTTCACCTTTCAGGGCTGCACTCGCCTGGCCGTCAAGCTCGACTTCATCGCCGGCCTGTTGATGAAAGCACTCGAAGCCACCGGCGCGGGCGGCTTCCGCGGAGTTCAGACCCGTGTCGGCGAGGTGATCGGGTGGCGAAACCTCTTCTGGTCGTTGACCGAATCGATGGCACGCGATCCCGAACAGTGGGTCGGCGATTCGGTGATCCCGAAGCTCGAGTACGGCCTGACCTATCGAATGTTCATGATCCAGGGGTACCCGCGGATCAAGGAGATCATCGAACAGGACGTGGCGTCAGGCCTGATCTACCTGCCTTCGAGTTCACTCGACTTCAAGAGCCCGGACGTGCGTCCGTACCTCGACAAGTACGTTCGTGGTTCGGACGGCATCACCGCCGTAGACCGCGTGAAAGTCATGAAGGCGCTGTGGGATTCGATCGGTACCGAGTTCGGCGGGCGCCACGAGCTCTACGAGCGCAACTACTCCGGCAATCACGAGAACGTCAAAGCGGAACTGCTGTTCGCAGCCCAGAATCGTGGACACGCAAGTTCCATGAAGGGACTTGCCGAGCAGTGCCTGAGTGAATACGACCTCGACGGCTGGACGGTTCCTGACCTTATCGGCAACGACGACGTCTCGTTCTTCAAGAACCGGTAGCTCACGCGGTACGAACACTGCACCCTTGGTCAGGACTAGGCAATTGCCTAGTCCTGACCTGAGACACACGATGTCAAGGTGAATCAGCTGGAGTACGCCCATGACGGATATGTTTCTCGATTCGAAACCCAGAAACTACTGTGCGAGTTGGGTTGCGGGTGGCAAGCGACGTGCAGGATCGAGGGTTCAGCGGGCAGTCGGGAGTTCGACGGCGCCGTTTTCGAGGAGAACGTGTGCGTCGATCATCTGACCGCCCCGTTCGACGTAACCCATCAGGTTCGCTCCGGACCCCCAGCCGAGCAGTCGCTGTACCTCTTCGGAAAGATCAAGCAGTTTTTCACGCGGGATTGACAGGTATTGGTTCTCTTCCTGACGTAAGCAGGCGAGGTCGAATGCCATCGTCAAGCCGGTCCGTGGCGCCTCGGACGAGTTGTTACCACCGCCGTGGTACGTAGAACCGGTCCAGATGAGGGCAGCACCGGCCCGCATCACGGTCGGCGCCGCTTCGGCTTGTTTCGGGCCTCGTTGGTCGTCCCACCGATGGCTTCCGGGTATGACGAGGGTGCCGCCGTTTTCTGCTGTGAAATCGCTGACCGCCACCATGATCTGCAGTCGGCCCTCGCGTCCGTAGTCGGGGTGGCGCCACAGAAAGCTCGTGTCGTCTCGATGGAGACGCTGGGCACCCTGCCCTGGGTGGATTTCGATTGCCTGAGTGACACCGATCTGGATATCAGGCGTGATTTCGATCTGGTCGTCTCCGACCCAGACGGACAGGGGCACCTGAAGGATCTTCTTGGCGGCCCCGTAGTAGAGCGGGTGGAGCGCGATCTGGGGCATGAGGTCGATCCGACCGAACAGCCCTCCTGCTCTTCGCGTTTGGGTTCCGGCGAAGAATTCGTCTTCTCCGTAGCCGGTGCTTTCAAGGACGGGGCCAAGTTGGGCGCGCAGCTCGTCGAGCTGGGGGGTGTCGAGGAAATCTTCGACGATGACACCGCCGTCACGGTGGATCACGTCGACGATCTCGTCGACTGTTGTTGTCGAGGGCAGGGCGGTGAGGTGATTGGCCATGGTTGTCATTGATGTCTCCTTAGATTGCGGATTGAGGGTTGGCGGAGAGTGTTTCGATTTGGGCGAAGATGCCCTTGTCCCCGTGCCCGGCTGCGCATGCACGTTGCAAGTTGTCGAGATTCGCCGTCATCAGAGCGGCGCGTTGGCCTGCTCGCTGCATCGATTGTTGCCAGGCTTCTACTGCGGCTGCGTATACGTTCAAGGTTGCCTGATCGGTCTCGTACTCTCCAGATTCGAACGCTTTGAGTGCTTCGTGAAGGAGTTCGAGAAGTTTGTCGGTCCACAGGTGCAAACTGTGGCGCATCTCCGCGATCGCGACGTCCTCGGACCGCACGTACGCTGCTGCTTCGTGGAAGGCACCGAGCGCGACGTTGAAGAATGCGCCTGCCATGGCCGCGTCGATCACGTTGGCGGCACCGGGACGGGCTCCGACATATCGTGATTGGGCGGCGATGGGTGTCAGAAGGCTCTGGACGTCCTCCCACACGTCCTCGTCTCCGGAATAGTTGATCCCTGAACTTTCGGTTCCGATGTCCTCCGGGTATGCAGCTATGGCTCCGTCGAGGTACCGAGCGCCTCGCCCTGCGATCCACTCGGCGAACTGGTTCGCTTCCTCCGGCGTACCGGTTGCGGTGTTGACGATGATTTTTCCGGCAATCGAATCTGCTTCTGTAACGACATCTTTGGCGATCTCGTAGTTCAGGAGACTGATGACGATTAGCGGGCTGGCCGCAATCGCAGATTGTGGAGATTCGGCGACTGTAGCTCCAGTCGCAGCGAGGGGTAACGCTCTGTCGGCGGTTCGATTCCACACCGTCACCTTTGTCCCGCTGCGTATGAGCGCCTGAGCGAGAGCTGTTCCCATCAAGCCGGTGCCGAGTATTGATACGTCCATGTTGTTCATCCTTTGCCTGTCGTCAGTGCACGGAAGTCGGACTTGCGGAATAGCCTGGTGCGCAACCAGTATTCGATTGTGCTGGCCGGCCACAGGGTGTCGATTCGACCGTCAGCGGATTGATACCAGCTGTCGCAGCCACCCGATGCCCATACAGTTCGGCGCATGCGTTCTTGGGTGGCGGCGTAGCTGCCTGTCTGGACGGTGCGATCGAGTTCGAGGGCAGAGATACTCTTTCGGCGCATGTACTGCACTGCCGAAGCGATGTATCTGGCTTGTGCTTCGATCATGAAGATGATCGAGTTGTGACCGAGACCGGTATTCGGGCCGTTGAGGAACCACAGGTTCGGGAACGCGGCGGATGCAAGCCCGAGCTTTGTTGCGGCGCCCTCGCGCCAACTGTCGGAGAGTTCGACTCCTTCGCGGCCGAATACTTTCATCGGTGCCAGGAAGCTGGTTGCCTGGAATCCCGTCGCGAAGATCAGGGTGTCGACTTCGTGTTCCGCTCCCTCTGAGTCAATGATCGAATGCGGGCGGATCTCGGAAACCCCCGAGGTGTTCAAGTGCACATTTTCCCGTTGCAGCGCGGGGTACCAGTCGTCGGATATCAAGCGACGTTTACAGCCGGGATCGTAATCTGGGGTGACCTTCTGCCTCAAGTCCGAATCCGGCACTTGCTGTTGAAGATTGGCGAGCGCCTGGGATCGGTACTGTTCGACGAGTTTGCGATTTCCGAGGAAGGCGCTGGCGAGCTTTTCGAATGCCCAGTAGGTCCGCCATCGCAGCCACCGTTGACGATAAGGACGCCGTGAGAATCTTTCGCGGGTGGCGGGCGACAGCGCGGCATCACCACGTGGCATGACCCAGTTGGGTGATCGCTGAAACACATGCAGGGTCTCGGTGTGCGGGGCGATTTCGGGGACGAACTGGATCGCACTGGCGCCGGAACCTATCACCGCGACACGCCTTCCCGACATGTCGAGGTCATGTCGCCACTTGGCGGAGTGGAATGCGGCACCCTCGAATGATTCCAGTCCGGGTAGCTGCGGGATGTACGGATTACTCAAGCCCCCTGAGCCGTTGACGACAACGGCCGCCGTCACTGATTCGCCGGATGCGAACTGGATGTTCCACCGGAGCCGGTCCTCGTCGAACCGCATTTCGGAGACCTCGACACCGAAGCGGATGTGCGGCAGCAAATCATACTGCGCAGCAACAGATCTGAGATAGTCGAGCAGTTCCGACCATGGCGGGAAGATACGGGTCCAGTTCGGGTTCTGAGCGAAGGAGTAGGAATACAACACGCTGGGCACATCGCAGGCTGCCCCTGGGTATGTGTTGTCGCGCCAGGTTCCGCCGACATCGTCGGCGCGTTCGTACAGGACGAAGTCGTCGATGCCCTTCTTCTTCAGTTCGATCGCCATGCACAGCCCGGAAAACCCGGTTCCGATGATCGCGATGTGGCCGTCGTTGACCCGTGATGACATGTGCTGTGCCTTTGTTCAGAGATGGATCCACGTCGACTTCGTCGACGTGAATTTGTCGAGTGCATGGATGCTCTTGTCCACACTGTGGCCTGAGAGTTTGCGACCGCCGAAGGGGACGGAGAGATCCCCTTCCTCGTAGCAGTTCACCCAGACAAGACCTGCGTCGATTTCGCGCGTGAGCCGATGGGCTCGTGTGAGATTCGACGTCCACACCCCCGCTCCGAGACCGAACGGTGTGGCGTTAGCCAACCTGACGGCGTCAGCGTCGTCAGTGAAACGGGTGACTGCGAGGATCGGTCCGAAAACTTCTTCGAGGAACAGGCGGTGCTCGGCCTGAACATCGGTGAACACGATCGGATCCAGGTACGCCCCCGAACCTGCTCGTTCCTGCAGCGAACCGTGGGCGAGCGTTGCGCCTTCTGTGTGAGCAGTTCTCGCGTGTTCGAGGACGTCCGCGCGATGCGCCCGACTCGCGACGGGCCCGATGTGGGTATCGGGATCGAAAGGGTCACCGACAGTGCAGCGCTTGATTTCCGAAACGACCTCGGCGACGAATTGATCCGCGATCGTTTCCTCGACCAACAAGCGAGCACCTGCAGTGCACATCTGTCCGGCGTTGAAGGTAATTGCCCACGCCACGGTGCGCGCTGCAACGGCGAGGTCCGGAGCATCGGCGAATACCAACTGTGGGCTCTTGCCGCCGAGTTCGAGATGCACGGGTTTCGCATTCGACTCACCCGCGTAGATCAGCAGCTGTTTGCCGACGTCCGGTGATCCGGTGAAGGTGAGACAGTCGACGCCGTTGTGGCGAGCAAGGGCAGCTCCGGCCTGTCCACCGCTACCTGTGACAACTTGCAGCACGCCGTCGGGAAGTCCTGCAGCCGAACCCAGCTGAGCCAAGCGAAGCAAGGACAACGGTGACTGTGTAGCGGGCTTGATGACCATGCTGTTGCCTGCAAGCAACGCAGGGGCGATTTTCCAACTACTGAGAGTGAGTGGGAAGTTCCATGGGGTGATCGCCGCGACCACCCCCACCGGCTCACGGCTCACCAACGCGACCGCATCGATCAGGCCGCGTGGCGACTCGTCGTAGAGTTTGTCAGCCAGTTCTCCATACCAGCAGAAGGTGTTCTCGACGGCGCGCAGCTCGATATCACGTGCCATCTGGATCGGCTTACCCATCTCGAGTGTGATGAGCGCAGCGAGTTCGTCGCGGTGCTCGTAGACGAGCTCTGCCCACCGCTGCAGTACCGCACCACGCTCGCGCGCACTGATCCTCGCCCACCGGCCATCGAGAAACGCCGCGCGAGCACCTTCGACGGCTCTGTCGACGTCGGCGTGAGTGGCCAGCGGGACACTGGTTACGACGGTGTCGTCATGCGGGGATAAGACATGGTGGCGCTCACTCCCGTCACCGTTGAACCATTGACCGTTCAGCCACATAGCCGATGGCGCTTCGATTGACGTCGCGAATCGTGTCCATTCCTCGCGGGTGTTCATGTGCGTTCCGTTTCCGAGTAGAGGGTCGGCATTTTTTCCGTTTCTGGGAGGAGCGGCTTGCCGGCATGAATCGGTGGGACGCGGCCTGCCCATGGGACGGCTTCCTCGAGTTGCGCGGCCACGGCAAGCAACAGATCGTCACGGCCGGGAGCTGCGGCGAGCTGCACTCCGATCGGCAGTCCGTCACACATTCCTGTGGGGATGGAGATAGCCGGTTGGCCCGTGACGTTGTAGATGGCAGTAAAGGGCGAGTACTTCGCCAAGGTGTCCACCCACTCGCCGGCGGTGATACCCCGCCGGTTGGAGTCGAGTTCGCCGACGTGCCAGGCGGTCGTCGGTGTGGTGGGCGTGAGAGTGAGGTCGAAGAATTCGAAGAAGCTCGCCGTGCCACGGGTCAGGTGATTCTGGTAGCGGCGGGCGCGGGCGATGTCCGCCCATTCCACGGTGAATCCGTGACGAACCATGGCGGCAGTCGAGCTCTCCAGCAAGGAGTACATGTCCTCGATGGCGCGTACTCCGGTCAGTGCGCGCATGGACTCTGCGATCGACGCAGACCAGAAAGTGAGATTGAGATCCCGAAACAGTTCGGGGTCAACATCTGGTGCCGCATTCTCGACGTGGCCGCCGAACTGTTCGAGCAAGCGCGCGATGCGCATCACCTCGGCTGTCACGGCGGGGTCCGCAGCGTGACGACTGCCAGGTGATTCGGTCGACACAGCGATCCGGAGGCCTTTCGGTCGCCGGCCGACTGCTCGGCTGTAGTGGCCGGGGCTTCGACGCGGCTGAAAGTACCGGTCCCCCGGTGCGCTGCCGTGCACTACGTCCATCAACGCGGCGGCGTCGCGAACTGTCCGGGTGACCGCGAACTCAGTCGTGAGGCCGAAGAGCGGTTCATCCGAATCCGGGCCGGGTGGAACGAGCCCGCGGGTCGGTTTGAGTCCCACCACCCCGCACAGTGCGGCAGGGATTCTTATGGATCCGCCGGCGTCGTTGGCGTGCGCCCACGGCAAGGCCCCGGCGGCAACGAGCGCCGCGGAGCCACCGCTGGATCCACCGGCGACCCGCTGTGGGTTCCAGGGGTTGCGGGTAGGACCGTTCACTGCCGATTCCGTCGTCGCGCTGAATCCGAATTCTGGTGTGGCAGTGCGACAGGTCACGGACAGTCCGGCAGCGCGCCACCTAGCCATCAGATCGGAGTCACGTGTGGCGATATAGCCTGCGGTTGCTGCGCTACCGTTCTCGTTCGCTATCCCCGCCGCAGTGCACAGGAGATCTTTGAGCGCGAACGGAACTCCGCTGAAAGGACCGGATGTGGAATACGTCGGTGGTGGGTCGAGTGGAGGACCGACGGTGGCACCGAGGTGCGTGTCGACGTGGGAGATTGCAGCCAGTGCGGCTTCGCGCACTTCAGCAGGGGTTACTTCTTTCCGGTCGAGTCGACATTTCAGATCCGTGGCGTCCATGTCCGAGTATTCATGCAACTCCATCGAGCACTTCCTTTCGCGCGAGAGCGACCTGGACCAACCATGCGAAGACGGGGTCCTTCCGGCGCCATTCCGGATGCCATTGGACGCCGACGATCGGTCTCCCGCGCATCTCCACCGCTTCGACGACACCGTCCGGAGCCCACCCGCTGGGAGTGAGGCCCGGGCCGAGCCGGTCCACTGCTTGGTGGTGCAAGGAGTTGACCTCTACGTGTGCGCCGTATATCTCGAACACCGTCGAATCAGTGGCGATCCGTACGGGGTGGGTCTCCTCGGCTATGCCCAGTCCTGGTGACTTGTGGTTGATGTCTATGGTCGGAAGATCAGGCACGAGCGTGCCTCCCAATGCCACATTCAGCATCTGCATCCCGCGACAGACACCCAGCAGTGGAGTACCGAGTTCTACTGCACCCGATATTAATTCGATCTCATACGCATCTCGACGCGGGTCACTGTCCGGGTCGGTGGGCGCGGCGTCGATACCCAGTGTTTCGGGGTGAACATCCTGCCCACCAGAGATGACTATTCCGTCGAGCCGCTCAATCAGGTCGATTCCGCTTGCCTCATAGGGAATTTGGACGACCAGGGCGCCTTCGGACGACAGCCGGGTGGGAAAATCGGAGTAGTGCATGTCGAACTCGAGATGGCGGTACCGAGGTTCGACGGCCAGGCGTTCCGCGCTCGAGCGCCGACCGGTCACTCCGATCAATGGGCGACGCGCACGCTCAGGCGAATTCGACGACGACACGATTCACCCCTCCTTCACGAAGCGCTGCGATTCCTGTGTTGATCTCGCCGAAGGGGACTCGCAACGAGATCATCTCGTCGAGTTCGAGTCGGCCCTGGACGTACAGCTCGGCCAATCGCGGAATATCGGTCGGGAATTGGTTCGACCCGAGGAGGGAGCCTTGCAATCGCTTCTCCTGGAAAAACAATTCCGACGCTGTGATCCGCAGCGGCTCGTCATCAGGAACCATGCCGAGGACCGTGGCCACTCCGCCGGGAGCGAGCATCGAGAATGCCTGCTCGACAGTGACTCTGCGGCCGATCGCCTCGAATGAGTAGTCCACCCCACCCGGACACAACGCGCGTACGGCGTCGACTGGTTCGATCTCAGCCGCGTTCACTGACGCAGTCGCCCCGACTCGAAGAGCCTGATCGATACTTCGCTGGTCCACATCGATCGCGATGATCCGGGCCGCGCCGGCTAGCCGGGCGCCCTGAATTACCGAAAGCCCCACGCCTCCACAACCGATGACGGCAACCGACGACCCTGGTTCGATGCGAGCACTGTGCCAGACCGCCCCGACGCCGGTGATGGTGGCGCACCCGAGCAAACTCGCGCGATCGAGAGGTACCGAATCGTCGACGCGGACGACGCTGTTCTCGTGCACGAGCATCTGTTCGGCGAATCCACCGATGCCACCCATTCGTCCCACTGCGCGCCCGGCCTTGGTCGTCAACGCCGGCTGGGGCCGCGAGCGGAGGCGGGAATGATTGGAGCAGAGGGTGAGTCGACCTGCAATGCAGTATCGGCATCGGCCACAAAAAGCTGTCATGCACGTCACGACGTGGTCGCCAGGCGCTACAGCCGTGACGTCTGACCCAACCGATTCGACGATGCCCGATGCCTCGTGACCGAGCACCTCCGGAAGTTCTGTTCGCCAGAGCGCGTCCACGTAGTGCAGATCGGTATGACACAGCCCGACGGCTGCTGTACGTATGCGAACTTCTCGAGGTCCGGCCACGTCGATGTCGAGTTCTTCGAACTCGAGCCGACCAGGGGCAGCGTTCAGTATTGCTGCTTTCATCTTCAGACCTGTCCTCGTTGTCAGACGTGCTCGAAGTAGCGTTCGAGCTCCCAGTCGGAGACTCCTGCGGCCGGGTCTCCCCCAGTGGTGAAGAACTGCAACCATTCCCACCGGCGCGTGCCGATCCAGTACTCCACCAGCTCTCGCCCCAAAACCTCCGTCAGGTTTACATCGCCACTCAATTCCGCGATCGCTCGAGAGAGGCTGGCTGGCAACTTCGGGGTTCCCGGCGGCAATCCCCAGGCCATGACGGTGCATTCGAGGCCAGGATCGCTGTGATCGCGCAGACCGATCAGACCGCCGGCAAGGAACGATGCCATCGACAGATAGATGTTCACGTCCGCCGACGGGACGCGATACTCGACACGAGAGAGCTTCTCGGTCGTGCAGACGGCTCGAACGGCCGCACTCTTGTTGTCAACACCCCACGTGACGGTGGTGGGAGGTCCGTCGAATTCTGCGATTCTGCGGTATGAGTTCACGGTCGGATACTGGAAAGAACTGGCCGCCGCCATTGTGTCGAGGACGCCACCGATGAAGTTCCGCATCGTCTCCGACGGGCGCGAGGGCTCAACTTCATCGAAGAAGGCGTTCCGTCCGTCCTGTTGAAGCGAAAGGTTGATGTGAGCGCCCTGCCCGAACTGGTCCGGCGACCACCGAGCCATGAAGGTGATGGTGCGACCGTGCTCGTAGGCGACTTCCCGCATGATCTGCTTCGTTCGTACGTACCAGTCCGCTGCGGTGAGAATGTCGGTCGGTGGGAGATTTACTTCGATTTGGCCGTGCGCGGACTCGTCTGCCCAGCCTTCCCAAGGGATTCCGGCCCGTTCGATGCGGTCAGCTATTGCGTCCATGAGCGTCGTGTAGTCCCGTGATCTGCTCAACAGGTAGATCGCGCCCTGGGTACCGCCGAGTGGATGCAGGTTCGTGAAACGCTGTTCGCGGGCCTGCTCGATCGACTCTTCGAACACCGTGGCCTCGATCTCCACGGCCGCCTTACCTGTAAATCCAAGCTCGGCAAGCTCTTTGACCACACGTGCGAGCGTGGATCGCGAACACACCGGAAGCGGTGCCCCGTGTTGATCGACCAGATCACACATCACCGTGGCGAGGCCTGGTAGTGATGCGTCGGTTGACAGAGTCGTAAGGTCGGGACGAAGGAAGACGTCGTGCATCTCACCGCGCCAATCACCGAAATCGAATCCGAGCTGAGCGGTGTTCCCGAGATCGACTGCGAGGGCGATATCAGCGAATCCCCAGCCCGATTGCGCTCCGGACTCAAACTTTTTGGGTGACAGATGTTTTCCGACCAAGGCACCATCCAACGTCACGGTTTGTGCGCGAATCGTGCGAACGGAATTGTTGCCGATCCATTCACCGAGGTTCGTCGTGTCAGACATGGAGGACCGCCTTCATTGATGCTCCCGCGACGACCGACAATTGTCGGTTCGTGCCTTTGATGTAGAACTTCCCTGCGCGCAGGGAATAGACGAACAACTCGAAACCCGCTAGCAGTCGACGTAGATCCATCTCGAGCCCGTGAATTTCATACGCATCCGTTGTCGGCCCCACGTGCACGGCTGCGCCCGTGTCGAGAGCAGCCAATGACAATCCGGGCATTCCAGGCAGGCCCGAAGCTTTCTCCCAGAATTCACACGCTGCGATGTCCAGCGTCGGTGGCTCTGGTTCGATAAGAGGGGTTAACGCGGCAACATTCGCAGTGCCCGCCAGGGGCTCGTCCTCGGATATCGCCAGTTCGTCGACGCTGATTCCGACAACAGGAACTGTCGACCCCTCGGGGCTACTGACGTGCACGCCGGTTGCTGTTCGAGTCAATCGCGCGCTTTGCGGATCACTGGTCGACTGCAGGTCGACCTCGGGGGGCATTGCCTCGAGAGCTTTCCTGCCTGAGTCGGAATCGAGAGCAACGCGCAGGCGGGTCACGACAGCTCGTACCAACGGGGGTGGGTCGAACTCCATCGTGACGGCGACGTCGGGCGCACACCGGGTATGGGATTCATCGGGTCGCGGTGGATCTGTATCCACCCGCTCTCGGATGTCGGTCATGGGGTGGTCCCTCCAGTTTCGGGGCATGGGGCAAGCGATTTGGTTGCGCGTCAGAGAGACGCGGTTTTGTGCGATGTCGCAGCTCTCGCCCTGGTGTGATCTGCCAAGCGCTATAGTCGAGCAATGAAGTCAGTCACATGACTAACTCATGCGACTGAGATTATGGCGGATCGGAGCTAGCGTCAATAGGCAAACTGCAAGAGATCCCGAAGAGCGGCAACGACGCACCCGGAACGCACCGGGCAGATAAAGGATCGACCAGGGTGTCACGCACGCTGAGTGACATCGATACGCTCGACCCCTGGAGTCCCACGACAACGAGAAGGTGAACGGTAAAGCGAATGGCGTATCTGACAGCATCCGAGCGGCGGACTGCGATCGTCAAGGCCGCCGCCCGAGTCATCATTCGCGACGGACTGGCCGCGGCGACCACCCGCCGCATCGCCGACGAAGCCGGTGTCAACCTCGCTGCGTTGCACTACAGTTTCGACGGCAAAGGAGAGATCTATACCGCCGTGGACGACATGTTTCGTGCCACCACAGTGGGATCACGCCTGGTACCGACAACTGGCTGGACACGTCAAGAGATCATCCGTTCATTGCTCGAACGCTTCCAAGCTCTTCTCCACGCCGATCGGGACGTCCCGATCGCCCAATACGAGCTGCTGCTGTGGGCGCTGCGCAATCCGGACAAGGCCGAACTCGCCAGAGCCAGCTACACGACGTACATCTCCGCCTTCGCCGATGAACTTCGGCACGCAACCGACATCGCCGGCAGCGACGCCACACTGCTCGCCCGCTACACGATCGGCGCAATCGACGGAATCTACATGCAAAATCTCGCAACTGGCGCGACCGGAGTGAGCGCACCCGAACTCGACGCCATCTCGTCCGCAATCGTCGGCATCATCGATTCGATCCACCCGCCCCACTAGAGTTTTCCCGTTTCCCGCCCGGCGTTGCAATCGACAGCGCCGGGCCGCAGTCGTGCCCGTCATCATCCGAATCCCGCAGCTGCATTCAAGGAATTTCCCGGAACTCATTGACGAACAGCAAGGGCGAAGCTAATCTCAGTCGATCGACTCAGTCATGTGACTGACATCACCATCTCCTGAGGGCTATCCCGATCCTCACACGCGCGATCGCGGCCGATCCCGGCATATAGCCCCTGCCCGCACTCGACAGTGCACAAATTCAAGGACGCACACATGAATCACTCGTCGAATAATGCTGTAGCACAGACTGATACGGAGTCCATCAACCTTGAATCCGGCCATCTCAGCCGCCTTCAACTGACCTCGCTGGCCATCTCGTCAATGATCCCTGCCGTCGGCATGGCGTCGTTTCCAATGCTGCTGGTACTCAACGCAGGACTCGGTGGTTGGGTCGCTGCTCTGCTCGCAGCGCTGACAGTCATCTGCGTCGGCAGAGCAGTAACCGTCTTCGCTAGCCGGTATGTCGCCTCCGGATCGCTCTACTCCTACGCCGGCGAAGTATTCGGGCGATGGGCACAGTCACTGATCGCAGCCTCGTTGTTTCTCGGGTATCTGGCGATGGTCGCAAGCATTTTGCTGGTCATCGGCGCGTACAGCGGTAGCTTCCTGCAATCTATCGGCATCAACGGCGGCCTCGATCGCCCTGCACAAATCGCGATCTACCTCGCCTCCGCAGCAATTGTCGCGGCGATCACCTGTCGCGGCCTAGATGTTTCGATCGTAATCGCGGTCCTACTCACTGCGATTTGTCTTCCACTGTTGCTGGCCATTACCGGGGCGAGTGCGATTCACACTGGTCTACATCTGCAGGAACAACTGACTCTTCAGGGCGCGTCCGTCAGCGGGATCGTGGCCGGCATCGCATCCGGAACTGCGTTCCTGGTCGGTTTCGAGGGGAGCGCGGCCCTGGCCGCGGAGACCCGCGACCCGAAGAAGAATGTGCCGGCCGCCGTGATGAGTGTTCCCATCGTGCTTGGAACCTTGTACGTGATCGCAACCTTCCTACAGGCACCAGGAATCACGGAGACGTCCGACCAAATCCTTTCCGGCACATCATCCCCCGCCGCCCTGGCCGAGAATGCGGGCTTACCGACCGCAATGGGACAAATGACGGACCTCGTTGTCGCCGTAGCGACCTTCGCCGCACTGATCGGATTCGTCAACTACGGATCCCGCTTCGTCGCCACTCTGTCAGCCGAAAAGCTTCTACCACAAAGGTTCACACGCATACACTCCCGATTTCACAGCCCTGTTTCCGCAATCCTGCTGATCATTCTCGGTGGCCTCTTCGGCATTTGCACTTTGGTGATCGGCGCCACGGGCCCACTTCCTTCCATCTATAATGCAGTGTCAACTCTGGTCGTCTATTTCTGGGTGAGCCCATACGTCGTCATCAGCATCGGCGCCGTGATGCTCCTCTTCCGCGAGCGCGCAGCCACCGCCGTGACAATCGCAGCACTGATCGCCGGTGCCGTCGCAACCTCATGGATCTATCTCAACGGAATCTTCTTCCCCGCACCGTCTCCAGTCAGTGCCATGTCCTACGTTGCGCTCGCAACCATCACGCCGGCCACTATCGCCTTTTACCTGATGGGGCGTCGAAGCCACGCTGACGCCTCCCAGCCGCCACCTCACCTGAACTCGGAACGAGCGACGGCCCGAGAGCAGTAGACGAACCTCAAATTCAAGCCACCAAACCGGCTTCCCCGTCGCGAGGCACGGGCCCACCGGTGCGTGAAGACCACGCCACCTAACCTGCACTGGAACTAAAAGCGGAAGCGCCGTCGGCGCCAATTTGCTCGAGTTGGATCAGTGGGCCAAAGACATGGTCCTTGAAGCCGTCGCTACGTCGCGTACGCGTCATCCTTCGGACGCAGCCCCTTCGGCTACTACGCGTGCGCGGCAGCCAACAACGCTGTGGCGCATGGAATGCCCTTCGACCATGCACTCGCTGACGGAGACCCTCGGATCGATACTGAGCGATTCCGGATTCCTGATCAACACCGAATTCGGAGTCCTCGGCATCAGGCCGACATCAGGACCCACATACTCGAACACCGGCCGACCTGGGCGGGAATACACACTATGCCCAGGCCTGCTGCCAGCCCTGGAATCCTGGGTCATGACTGACGCAGACGGCCATGATCCAATGTCGAGGCGTTCGACGCGGCTGATTCCGTACGCGGCAAAAGAATCGCAGGCATGTTCTCAACCGCTCAATATCGGAACGCCCTTTCTGGGAACTCGTGTTCGGGGTCATCGGCTCGCGAATGCTCGAGCGCGGTGCCCACGCCCGACATGCGAACATTCGCATACTCGACTTTGACAATCATTTACATTAAGCAGTAGATCTATACCCATGCACCTCAACACCCGCATGTCGCGGCGCCTCACCCTTGCCACATCAGTTGGCCTCTCACTCGCCCTCGTTACGGGCTGCTCGTCCGACAACAAGGACTCGGCCCCGTCGGAGACCACCACGACAACCGCGTCCGCACCCACCGAACAAGCCTCGGCAACACCACGTCTCGCAGTCTCCTACGACGGTGGCGTCCTGGTGCTGGATGCAACGTCGCTCGACGTGGTCGGCGAGACCAAGATCGACGGCTTCACGCGACTCAACCCGGCCGGCGACGGTCGCCACGTCATGATCTCGTCGGGTGAGGCGTTCAAGGTGCTCGACACCGGCACGTGGTCCTCGGCCCACGGCGACCATTCCCACTACTACACAGCCGATCCCGCGATGTCCGAGGTCGAGTTCGCAGCCAACGAACCCGGACACGTTGTACGCCATGCCGGAAAGACTGTCCTCTTCAACGACGGCTCGGGACTCGTCGAGATCTTCGATCCGGCGCAACTGGCAAAGCGCCAACCTCGCGTCGAGACGTACACCACGCCAGAACCCCATCACGGCGTTGCGGTCGCACTTGCCGACGGCAGCCTGTTGACGACCATCGGAAATTCGGAGTCCCGCAACGGCATTGCCATCCTCGATGCCGACCGCAAGGAAATCCTGCGCAACGAACAGTGCCCCGGTGTCCACAGCGAAGCAGTCGCTGCCGGCGAAGCCATCGTGCTGGGCTGCCAGGACGGGTTGCTCGTGTACAAGAACGGAGCGATCACCAAGGTCCAGAGTCCGGATGCATACGGCCGCATCGGAAATCAAGCAGGCTCGGAGGAGTCGGACATCGTCCTGGGTGATTACAAGACTGACAAGGACGCCGAACTCGAACGTCCGCAACGGGTCTCGCTGACCAACACGACGACGTCCGAACTCAAGCTCGTCGACCTCGGCACCAGCTACACCTTCCGCTCACTCGGCCGCGGACCGCACGGAGAGGCACTGGTGCTCGGCACCGACGGCGCCATCCACGTCATCGACCCGAACACCGGCGTCGTCACCAAGAAGATCGCCGTCATCGACGCATGGACCGAGCCCACCAAGTGGCAAGAGCCCAGGCCGGCACTCTTCGTGGAAGACCACACCGCGTACGTCACCGATCCCACGTCGAAGAAGCTGATCGCCGTCGACCTCGAAGACGGCAGCATCCTGACCGAGACCACCCTCGATCACGCCCCCAACGAATTGACCGGTGTCACCGGCTGATTCAGATCCTCATCTCAGGCCCCCATCTCACACCGAGATGAGGGCCTGAGCCGTTCTCGTGCTTCGCCTACTGACCAGGGAATCTCGATACCCAGGCAATCCTCGAGGTGCTACGACGCGCCCCTCAGCCAATCGAAGCCGTTGTCGCCCGGCTCCGCCGGAGCTGAGCGGTGGGCACGGCCACGACTGACCGCGGCACAAGTCAGCGTGGAATAACTCTCCGCAGAGGTTCGTTGTAGATGGTGTCGGTGTTCGGTTCTTTGCCCCGGGTACCACCCCAGAATTGCCACTTCGAGTGGCCACTTGCCGAGAGGCGCAAGACGGGCACCGACGCGCTGGAGCCGCTGGACACCTTTCCGTGCCAGCGGCTTTGTCGTCTGAATGATCAGGCCGGCTTTTCGCCGGCAGCGACGTCGAGGATCCACGTCACCCCGAACGCGTCGGTGAGCATGCCGAAACCGGGGCTCCACGCCGCCGCGGCAAGACCCTCGATGATGGATCCACCGACAGAGAGTTTGGCCCAATAACCCTGCACCTCTTCGAGCGATTCACCGCGAACCGAGACGAAGAACGGTTGGTCGGTGATCGTGGTGCCGTTCTCACGGTGCGTCGTGCCGGCATTGGCGGTCGAACCGCCCGACTGTCCTGGGATGTCGTACGCCATCACGCTGAAGCCGTCCGCGGTTTCGACTTGGCCGAACACAATGTTCTCAGCGCCAGGCACATCCTTGAGCATTCCGAAGTCGCCGTAGGTTGCGATCGTGACCTGGCCACCGAAGACGGACTGGTAGAACTCCAGAGCCGCGCGGGCGTCTCCGCGGAAGTTGAGGTGGGTCGTTGTCTTGATGCTCATGTCTGCTCCTAGTACGAACGTCGCCCGGGTTTTCCCTGACAACGTCGACTCTCACAGCCGTATAGGACTGTTTTCGTCCTAGACTCGTCGTAGTCTCACGACATGGCGACCACCACTCGGCTCTTGAATCTGCTGTCCCTCTTGCAGACGAGGCGCGACTGGCCGGGCGCTCTACTCGCCGAGCGGCTCGACATCAGCCACCGCACGGTCCGCCGCGACATCGACCGGCTCCGGGAGATGGGTTACAGCATTGCGGCGACCATGGGCCCGGACGGCGGATACCGACTCGACGCCGGCAGCGAGCTACCACCCCTGCTGTTCGACGACGATCAGGTCATCGCCTTGGCAGTCGCCCTGCAGGCGGCGACGCTGACCGGCGTCGGCATCGAAGAGGACGCAGTGCGTGCGCTGACCACCGTGCGACAAGTGATGCCGTCGCGCCTGCGTCATCGCCTCGACGCACTCACGTTCACCACGATTTCGACCGATTCCAGCGACGCAGACTCGGTGTCCCCTGAGGTGCTCGTAGCGATTTCCGCAGCGGTGCGCGCTCGCGAGGTGCTCCGCTTCGACTACTCGAACGGCCGCTCAACTGACAACATCGAAATAACACCCCCACGCCGCGTGGAGCCACATCATCTGGTGACCTCCAAGCGTCGCTGGTACCTCGTCGCGTGGGATCTCGAGCGAGACGACTGGCGAATCTTCCGCGCCGATCGCATCACTCCACGCACCCCGAACGGCCCGCGGTTCACACCGAAGGGGATCCCCGGCGGTGACGTGAGCGAATACGTGGCCGCGCGCTTCAAGGGATCGGAACATATCAACAAATGGCCGTGCCACGGCAAGGTCAAATGGCCGTGCCACGGCAAGGTCGTTCTCCATCGACCAGCCAGTTATGTTCTTCCCTTTGTCGAGGACGGCGCCGTCGAAGATCTTGGCCCCGACCAGTGCAGCCTCGAAGCCGGATCATGGTCCTGGACGGCGCTGGCAGCCTCCTTCAACCGATTCGACACCGACATCGATGTCGTCGGCCCGGCAGAACTGACCCACGCTTTCGCACAACTCGCCGCCCGCAATGCCGCGACTGCTGCGAGCTAGGCAGTCGTCGCGAATGAGATCCAGGTCTCCAACACAACCGTGCGTCCGTGGGTTCATGTAGGTTTCAAGTCCTCAGAGGACCTGAGGACTTGAAGACCTGAACGAAGGGATGCCCAAGGAGATGAAGAAGGGGCAAGTTGCGTTTCTCACCGGCACACACGTCGTGAACGATCTGTACCAGGGGGCTGTGCCTGCACTGTTGCCGTTCATGATGCTGGAACGCGGATATTCCTACTCCGCGGTTGCCGGAATCACGCTCGCCGCGACCGGACTATCCAGTGTCGTGCAACCCGCATTCGGCATGCTGGTCGATCGAAAGAGCCGGAATTGGCTGGTACCCACAGGTTTTGTGACGGCCGCAACGGGAATTGTCGTGGCCGCGATGAGCACCACCTACATCGTTACTTGGCTGGCAATTGCTTTGGCCGGCATCGGCATTGCCGCATACCATCCGCCCGCCACAAATTTGGCACGCGCAGCTGGAGGTCACTCGCAGAAGGCCATGAGCGTGTTCTCCGTGGGCGGCACGTTGGGAGCCTCACTGGCGCCACCGTTCGTCACGCTCGTGGTCGGTTCGCTCGGATTGTCCGGCGGCTACCTGCTCGCAGTTCCTGCAGTGGTAGCGGCTATTTGGTGGATCGTCGCCCAATCACGATCGGCCGGCACGGGCACGGACGCCGAATCAGCCCAGTCGTTGAGTTCGCAGCTAGCAGCGAACGGTCCCGTGTCAGATGATTGGCGCTCGTTCACCCGACTCGTGCTGGTAACGGTGTGTTGGTCAATTCCATATGTGACCACGCTGTCGTTGGTCTCACCGTACGTACTCAACGGACTGAACGGATCGTCCTCGAGTGCAGCAATCGTGTTGTCCTCCTTCACCTTGGCGGGCGCGGCCGGCACGCTACTGGGCGGAGTCCTCGCGGACCGTCGTGGTCGACGTGCATCCATCCGACTCGGTTACCTGCTTGCCGTACCATCACTGGCATTGCTCGCCGCGGCTCCGAACGTGGCAATTGCCGAACTTGGAATCGTGTGTCTCGGATTCGCGATGTTCTTGCCCTTCGCGCCACAGGTGACGTTGGCGCAGGACTACCTACCGAACCGCCCAGGCACGGCAAGTGGGGTGACACTCGGACTCGCAATGTCAGTGGGAGGCATCGCCTCTCCGCTGTTCGGTTACCTGGCAGATCACTTCGGACCGCGCATGGCGATCGGGGCGACAACTGCAGTGCTGTTGGTCGGAGCCGTCATCGCATTCACCTTGCGCGATCGACGCCTCGACCCGGAAGACGAGACGGAGCGCGAACTGGACGTCATCGCCCTTCGATAACCCGACAGACTGCACCGTAGTCTGAAGATTCATCGGAGGACATGAAGTGTCACTCGGTGGGCCGCTCCACGGCGGTTCACCGAGTCAGTCAGGAGCAGACACATGGCAGTGCGCCAGGTCAAGCAGCAGTCACTGGTACAGAAAGCCGCAGACGAACTTGCGCGCCTCATCGGCGACGGCGAATGGCCGGTCGGGACGAAAATCCCGAACGAGCAGGATCTGAGCACGCTTCTCGGAGTCGGGCGTTCGACCGGCAGGGAAGCCGTGCGTGCACTGATCGCGTCGGGACAGCTCTACTCTCATCAAGGATCCGGCACCTACGTCATGTCCTCGACTCCGGTCACAGAACTCGAGCGAGAACTCAAACGCTCGGACCGCCGCGAAGTCTACGAAGTACGCCGACTTCTGGAAGTGGAAGCTGGCCGCCTGGCTGCGATGCGTCGGACCTCTGCCGACGTCGACCTGTTACGGGCAGCACTCAAAGCCCGTGAAAATGCCTCGACACCAACAGAATTTGTCGACGCTGACATGGAACTACATCGCGCCGTGGTGAATGCTGCGCACAACAGCGTGTTGTCGATGGTATTCGATTCATTCATCGAAACGCTCCGCAACTCGGCCCTGGACGTGATCACCGACGTCGCGGCGCGAGACCCCGAATCGATCAACGACGAAGCCGCTGCCCACCGAGATCTAGTGGAAGCCATCGTCGCGGGTGATGCCGACGCTGCCAGCGCGGCGACGCGCAGGAACATGGACGGGCTCGACTGACCCTCTCTATCGTTGTCAGGCATGACGTCCACATCGCTCCCTCCACGGGGTCTCCGGATCGGTCTGTCCGCCATCGCGTGGCTAAACCTGCTCTCTGCGCTCGTAGGAATGGCGGGCCTGACGATCGGCGGCGGGATGGGCCTGCCTCCTGAGTGGATCGAGGGAACCGTCTTCCCTTCATATTTCTGGCCCGGAATCCTCCTCGGCGTTGTCGTCGGAGGCATCCAAGCCGCCGCGCTCTTCGCTCAGCACAACAGGTTCCGCCTGGCATGGGGCCTGCACGCCGCCGCCGGCCTGACGATGATGATCTGGATCTTCGTCGAAATCGCCATGATCCTCGTCTGGTCGCCGCTGCAAGGCATCTTCTTCACCACTGGATTGGCCCAGACGATCCTCGCCGTTCTCGCACTCGGCGCCTGGCCCCGCCCCTTCCTCCAACGAACCGACAGCCATCACGGTCAGTGACGAATTACATTGGGATAGAAGGTCACTAGGACCGACCTCGATGCTCTCCATCGCCCAATCCAGCTCGACCCCCGACCGTCAACTGAAATCTGTTCAGCCGATGAGGTCTTTCGAGAAGTTCAGCGAGTCGAAAGACCTGTTCGCTACGAGTTCCAATTGCCTCTGTGTTGCACCGTCTCGGGCGCGCTGAGACATGCCTTGGATGACTACACCGATGAACTCGGCAAGGTCCTCGGGATCGGAGTCAGCGGGCATGAGTCCGTTGGCGATATCGGCTGCGATCCTCTGCGACAGCAACACCACGTTGGCATTTCGCATGTCGCGCAATCGGTTTGCTATGTGACTGTTGGCGTCGGTCACGCTGACCGCCGCGCTGATGATCAGACAACCACCCGGACAAGACTCGTCGGTGTAATGGGACGCCGCGTCGTTCAAGAGGCGGCGAATCAATTCGGATGCCTCGCGCTCTTCGGCGAACGCCCGGTCCATGAAGTCGCCGCGAGTCGCGTTGTAGTGATCGACGGCGGCAAAGAACACTCCTTCCTTGCCGCCGAAAGCACTGTAGAGACTCGGTGGATTTATCTGCATCGCAGCAGTCAACATGGCAACGGATGTCCCCTCGTAGCCGTGCTCCCAGAAGGCATACATCGCCTTGTCCAAGGCCGCGTCTACGTCGAACTTCCGCCCTTGTCCCGGCACCCCGGCCATGCAACCTCCCAATTCCGCAGCATCTACCGATCCAAATGTGATCTATTCTACTCTTGTAGCGATCACTATGCGAATGTCCTACTGTTCTCCTCGAAAGTTCATTTCGTTCACTGAAGTACCGCCGTACTGCTGACACAGCTCGCGAACGCTCTTTCACACCGTCTAGGGGGATCGACATGCGTAGTGCCGCTTCATTCAAACTGGGTCTCAGCCACAGCGCGGCCACCGATTCGACATGGAAGGTCGAAGCGGTCAAACAGGTCGAGTATCACGTGATTGCCGCACGAAATCTGTTCGCCAAGGACAGCACTCGACTACTCGACGGGTGCAGCGCAGCGTCGCTACACCGCGGAGACCGACGCTTGATCATCATCGACGCGAACGTCGACCGAATTCACGGGGATAGAATTCGAGGCTACTTCGAACACCACGGAATACGAGCATCCTTCGTACCGATGCGAGCCGACGAGACGGTCAAAGAGTGGGGTTCTGCGGTGCGGGTGGTCGACGCGATGAACGGATTCGGCATCGACCGACGCAGGGAGCCGGTAATCGCGATCGGCGGGGGTGTTCTACTCGACATTGTCGGTTTCGCCGCGAGCGTCTACCGCCGCGGAACGCCGTACATCCGGGTCCCCACCACACTGATCGGCCTCGTCGACGCCGGGGTCGGCGTCAAGACCGGAGTCAACTACGGCATGGGCAAGAATCGACTGGGGACGTATGCACCGGCCCTGGCAACTTTTGTCGACCGAGCATTCCTGCGTACCCTCGACAACCGACACTTGTCCAACGGCCTTGCCGAGATACTCAAGATGGCCTTGATCAAATCCCTCGACCTCTTCGAACTGCTGGAAATCTTCGGGGAACGATTGATCGATGACAGGTTTCAGGGCTCTTCCGACGAACTCGACACAGCAGCAACACAAGTCATCGCCGAGTCGATCCACCTGATGCTCGAGGAACTGCAGCCCAATCTGTGGGAATCCTGCCTCGAACGCTGCGTCGACTACGGCCACACATTCTCGCCCACGCTCGAGATGGAAGCACTACCGGAACTTCTGCACGGTGAAGCCGTAGCTGTCGACATGGCATTGACGTCTGCACTGGGTTATTTGCGGGGAAGTATCAGTGAAGCTGAACTTGATCGCGTCCTGACTGTAATGAGGCGCCTCGGCCTTCCCACCTGGAACGACGTCTTGTCCACACCGGGCGTCCTCGGCGCCGCATTGGCCGACACAGTGCGTCATCGGGACGGGCGGCAACGGCTGCCTTTGCCGGTCGGGATCGGTGGACACCACTTCGTCAATGATGTCACGATCGACGGAATCAACTCTGCCTCCGCCCTTTTGAACAGGAAGAGCGACGAGCTACGCGTCCGTGAGACGTCGGTGACGAAGGTCGCGTCATGAGGTGGGGCGGCCTCTACATCGAAGGCTTCGGCTCATACCTACCGGACAGGCGGGAACAAGCCTCCGACATGGTGACCGAAGGACGGTTCGATCCCGTCGAACAGCAGAAGACCGGACAGACTTCGGTTGCAGTGTCGGACCCTGATATCGGCGAATCCGCGCCGGAGATGGCAGTCTTCGCAGGCAGAGCTGCGTTGGCCGACAGCGGAATCAGCAGCAACGAAATCGACCTACTCGTGCATGCAGTGGTTCTGCACAACGGCCTGGAGGCGTGGAACTGCGGCGCCTACATTCAGAACGAACTTGGCATCGACGACTGCCTGCCGATCGAGATCCGAACAGCCTGCGCCGGAGCAATCGTCGGAATCGAACTGATCGGCCGCTGGTTCGACGGACACGGCAAAGGCCTGGTAACTGCATCCGACGCTTGGCGTCTCCCCCTGTTCGACCGGTGGAATTCCGACAGCGGTCTCGCCTACGGAGACGGCGCGGCCGCTGCTGTCATCGGCCCGGATCCGGGTCCCTTTCGTATTCTTTCGACTTCCGTAGTCACTGATGCACACCTCGAGCAGATGCACCGCGGGCACGAGCGCACAAGCATGCCTGTCTACGGCACCGCCGACCCGATCGATCTCCGAGCACGGGTGGGGGGCTTCACCGAGACTCACTCCATCGACGAGTTCTGGTCACGCAACGCGGCCGCTCTGTCTCGATGCGCTGAAACAGCTTTGGGTGATGCCGCCACTCATCACGGTGACATCGCCACCTGGATCGTACCGAATTTCGGCAACGTCCTACTCCGCAAACAATGTTTCGAGCCGCTGAAGATCCGCGCCGAGCAGACCTTGGTCGAACTCGGCAGAACCATCGGCCACACCGGTGCTGCCGACCCACTACTGGGCCTCGACCTGCTCCGCCGCAGCAAGGCCCTGCACCCCGGAGACCGGATCATGCTCACCGGCATCGGCGTCGGGTTCACATGGGGATGCGCAGTCGTCGAATACACCGGATACGAGAAGGGATAGGCCATGGTGGTCGAAACTCCGCACGAATTGACGACAACGGCTCGCTCTACCAACGCGAATGCCGCAATAATCTGGATGCTCCTGGCAGTGTTCGGCGTCGGCACTGTCGAATACCTTGTGGCCGGCGTACTTCCGGACATCTCCACCGACCTCGGGGTCAGCACCTCCACAGCCGGACTGCTCGTCACCATCTATGCCGTCACAGTGGTCATCGGTGGCCCTCTACTGACGATCGCTACCACCAGGGTGCCGCGGACACCTCTCATCGCGGCTCTGATGGCTCTCTTCGTCATCGGCAACATCGGAACTGCGCTGGCACCGAACTTCGCAACCATGGTGATATTTCGGATCATCACTGCTCTGCCACACGCGACGTTCTTCGCTCTGTGCCTGGTGCTGGCGACGTCGTTGGTGGCGCCTGAATTCCAAGGGCGTGTGATCGCCCGCGTCACCCTCGGACTGAACCTGGCGACGGTCCTCGGCGTCCCCTTGGGAACTCTCATCGGTACACAACTGGGTTGGCGCTGGTCTTTTGCGATCATCGCCGTTTTCCAACTGCTGGTCACCGCTGCGCTGATCGCCTCGACGCGCAACGCCGCTCCCTCGCACCAGACCGGCAACGTCAGCTCAGAGCTACGGGTGTTCACCCGGGGCCCAGTTCTGTGGGCGATCGGGCTGACCGCTCTCAGTCAGGCAGCGCTTTTCGTGGTGTTCACCTACATCTCGCCGTATCTCACCGAGCATGCCGGCATCTCGGTGTCGACGGTGACGGTGGTGTTGTTCGTATTCGGCGTCGGGTCTGTTGTCGGCAATCAACTCGGTGGTTACTACGCAGACAAGGACCTGGACAAAACGCTGTACATCGCGTTGACCGCGCTCGCGTTGGCACTTCTCGCTCTCTTCGTCTTCGGCGGAACGTCTTGGTTTGCCTTCGCCTGGATGTTCGTACTCGGTGCTACCGGTTTTTCCATTATTCCGCCGCTCGCCTCGAAACTCATCGGTGCTGCAAGCGAAGCCCCGCACCTTGCTGCCACGGTCAACATTGCAGGATTCCAACTTGCGAATGCTGCCGGCGCGTGGATCGGCTCGATCGCTCTGTCCGGCGGCAACAGCGTTGCAGTCCTGCCTGCTATCGGGGCAGTCCTCGCGGCGGGCGCAGTACTGCTGCTGTTCGTCAGTCGGCGCACTGCTCGGAGCGTGACGTGAAAGCCATGAGAGCTGCGATGATCGACGCTCCCCGTTCCGTGTCGATCGTGACGATCGACCGTCCCAACTGCGGGCCTGACGATGTCGTCGTCAAGGTTGCCTATGTCGGTCTGTGCGGTACGGATCTGGAGTTGTTGCACGGCACGTCGTCATACCTCACTGATGGCCTTACGTCGTTTCCGCATCACTTCGGGCACGAATGGGTGGGCACCGTAGAGCAGACCGGCCCGAATATTCACGATCTGTCGGCGGGTGACGTAGTCACCGGGAGCACGATGATTTTCTGCCAGGCGTGTTCGGCCTGCGGGGCCGGACGACGCAACCAGTGCTCCGATCTGCGTGAGGTCGGGCTATACGAACATCCTGGTGCCGCAGCCGAATTCCTCCGCATGCCGCGGCGCACGGTCGTTTCACTCGGTCGCGTCACAGTCGAACCGGAGCACGTTCTCATCGAGCCGCTCGTGACGGTGCTCGAGGCGCTCGACGCTGCTTCGATGTCGCCGGGTGATCGGGTTCTCGTCGTCGGCGCGGGCACGATCGGCAGCTTGTCCATCGCCATGCTGAGTCGATACCCGATCACCGTCGACGTTCTCGAACCCCGGTCGATCGAACACCTCGACTCCGGCACCGTCACACACAGTTTCACCGATGCCACACACCTGACCGGGCAGTACGACGTGGTCGTGGAGGCGTCTGGCGGCGCCGGTGCGCTGGGTACCGCCGTAGGCGTTCTCCGTCCGGGAGGCAAGTGCATCCTCGTAGGCGTCGCGGCGCACACGGAATCGATCGATCCCGGAGCTGTTGCGCTGGCCGGCATTTCGATCATCGGAGTACGTCACGGGGTAGATCACTACCGCCGAGCCGCGGAACTGTTCCCGCTGATTCGCCCGGCATTGACCGCATTGATCGACAGTGTGGTTCCTCTGACCGAAGCACAGTCCGCATTCGATCGTCTCGAAGGCCACAGGACACGGCCGAAGGTGGTGATCTCTGTTGAGTGAGCTCGAATACACAGTGATAACCGGAGCGAGTAGTGGTATCGGCCGGGCAATCGCGCTCGCGCTTGCGAAAGAGGGTCACAACCTCGTCCTCGGATACGGCAATGGTCTCGATCGCATCGCACGGTTGGTGAGCGAACTAAATGCGCAGTTCCGCATCGACGTCGTTCCCCTGCAACTGGACCTGCGCAATGCCGAATCGACAGTCGACGCCGTTCTGAGATGCACAGATGAACTGGGTGAGATCCACTGCCTGGTAAACAATGCCGGAATCAACGATCGATCACCCGCAGATGCACTCGCCATCGATCGAATGCGCGAGGTCATGGCCGTCAATTCGATCACCCCACTTGCGTTGGCCTCGTCGGTGGGGCGCCGGATGATCGCGCGAGGTATCGCAGGATCGATCGTCAACATCACATCGATCCATGACACGGTCCCCATCACCGGCGGTGCAATCTACTGCGCCAGCAAGGCCGCATTGGCGGCGTCGAGTCGTGTCCTCGCCCTCGAATTCGCGCCCCACGGAGTGCGCGTCAATTCCGTCGCACCGGGAGAAACCGCCACCGCGATGAACGGCATCGATGACGAATCCTCGTATGCGGACATCGATCGCCCCGCTATCCCGTTGGGGCGTCCGGCCGGTGTGCACGAGGTCGCAGCAGCCGCGGCGTTCCTCGCCGGGTCCGGTTCGAGCTATCTCACGGGGACCACCGTTACCGTCGACGGCGGACTGGTTCTGACTGCAGCCGAAGCGAATGCCCGCTACGCCGTCGATCATTCTCCAACGCAAGGTCTCATGAAAGGAATCGCATGAAAGCCATCGCAATCGAAGCCACCGGCGCCCCAAGCGTTCTCACTCTCACCGAGGTTGACGAGCCGACATCCGGCCCCGGAGACGTCACTGTTTCCGTTGCAGCCGCTGCCGTCAACCCTGTCGATCTGAAGACCCGTTCGGGGTTCTTGCCCATCGAGTTGCACTTCCCAGCCGTATTGGGATGGGACGTCTCCGGAACTGTTATCGCAGTCGGATCCGCGGTAACACGCTTCACGCCAGGAGACCGCGTCATCGGAATGATCGCGCAACCGGCACACCGCTACGGAACCTATGCCGAACGCGTCACCGCCGACCAGTCCTTGTTCGCACCCGCTCCGTCGAACGTCACCCTCGAGCACGCTGCTGCGATCCCACTCGCAGCGCTCACCGCTGTGCAATGCCTCGAGAAACTCGACCTTGCACCAGAATCCACGGTGTTGGTGACCGGTGCTGCCGGCGCGGTGGGCCGAATAGCGTCGGCGCTGCTGATCTCGCGGGGACACCGCGTCGAAGCCCTCGCTCGCGAGAGCGACACTGACGAACTCTTGGCCCTCAGCCTCAGCCGGGTCATAGCGAGTCCCGTCGACCTGCCGCAGAAGGAGTACGACGCCATCGTCGACACGGCGGGTATTGCCGAATCCGTCGACAGTGTGCGAGACGACGGCGCCTTCATCTCCATCGACGACAACGAGCAACCCGCACCGCAACGTGGAATCACACCGGCGAAAAGCTATGTCGACGAGGACGGCTCGGGCCTCGAATCATTCGCCGAACTGGTATCGACCGGTTCGGTCACCGTCCCTGTCGCCCGAACATTCCGGTTCGACGAAGCACCCCAAGCCCACGCTCTGCTGGCCGCGGGCGGAACCCGAGGAAAGGTACTGCTGATCCCATGACCGTGACCGCGAATGTCGAAGATGCCTTGTCCACAGTCGGTGTCACCGTTCCCGATGCGGACGCCGCCGCCAACTTCTTCGCTTCACTCCTGGGTGCGAACCGCGTCGTAAGATACCCCGGACGTGTCTCCGTACCGATCGGATTGTCGGGGGTCGTGGATTTCGTATCAGCGGATTGGCCCCATCAACCCCCACCGCGGTTGGTCGACATCGGTACCAACCATCTCTGCTTCACTGTCGGCGATATCGAACTCGCTGTGAGCTACCTTGATTCGCGAAGCGACGTGACAGTCCTCGGCGACGTGATCGAGGTACCCGAGGGTCCGATTGCGGGCAACAAGTGGGTGTACTTCCGGTCGCCGTGGGGCGATCTCTTCGAACTTCAGCAGTGGCCCGAGGAGCCGGGATACTTCCACGAGACCCAGGCCCGACTCCACCACAGACGCGAGGACATCGCGTCAGCCCTTCTCCCGACCTGCCGCGGTTTGGATCACACGGGCTACAGCGTCCCGGACCTCGACGCCGCGATAGCGCGTCTGGTGACCGCCCATTCGGGAACCGAGGTGCTCCGCACCGACATCGCAGCGGATCGCGGGTTCATGACGGCACAGTTCGATCTCGACGTCGAAGGAACGTCCCGGATGGCGATGGTATCCGTCGGCGACTTGAACATCGAGTTGTTCGAGCACCACATCGGCCGGCAGGAGGCCCCTCGCCCTTTGACCGCCAACGGGGGAAACTTCCTGACGTTCCGCCACGGGGGCGCCGCGCGACTGATTCCGAGTTCGCTGTGAAGTACGGAATCAATCTCCCCAACTTCGGGCCGCAGATCGACCCCGAGGGGATTCTCGCGTGGGCCCGGACAGCGGAAGCTGCCGGATTCGACAATGTCCTACTCTCGGATCACGTGGTGTTGACCGACGACGCGAATCGCCGCTCTCCCGCTCCGTTTTACGAGTGCCTGGCCACGCTGTCCTGGCTCGCAGCGGGTACCGAGTCGATTCGCCTGGGCAGCGGCGTGCTGATCGGCAGTCACCGACACCCGGCCCACCTCGCCCACGCGACCGCGACGATTGATCGACTCAGCGGCGGACGGTTGATCGTGGGCATCGGGGTCGGCTGGACTGCACAGGCTTTCGACGTCCTCGGCGTTCCGTTCACACGTCGAGGCCGACTGACGGATACCACTCTCGAAACCCTGATCGCAGCGTGGACGTCGGAGACATACGACGCACCGGGCTCGGCCGGAACACATCGCGTGCACAACGGACCTCTACCGCTGCAGCAACCACACCCTCCGTTGTGGATCGGCGGCAACGGACCCGCTGCGATCGACCGAACCAACAGATTAGGCACTGCATGGCACCCATTGCACCCTACCCGGGGCCTATGCATCGCTGGAGTCGCTTCACTCGCCCCCGGGCGTGAGTTCGTCCCCCGCATCTACTTTCTCCCCACCGAAAGATCTGTCGAATCACCAGACCGTCCACTCGGGTACGGAACCATCAACCAGATACGTGCCGACATCGATTTTCTGTCTGAGATCGGTGCACAGACGATTGTGCTCGATACCGATCCTGGCGACCAGCGACTGCGTCGCTCAACCGACCACGATCTCGATCTGATTCGCATTGCCGGCGAAAGTTTGGGAATGAGTCGGGTGGCCGTCTTATGACTCTGCGGCCCAGCTTGATTCGACAATCCATTTCGACCTCGGCACTGCTGTTCGACATGGACGGAACCCTCGTCGATTCGCAGGCGTCGATCGAGGCTGTCTGGTTCGAATTCGCGGACCGGCACGGCGTTGATCGGGCGGTGGTAGCGCAGGCACTTCCAGGCCGCATCGCTTCCGACATCATCGTTCGGGTTCTCGGTAATCGAGCAAACGTCGAATCCGAACTGAACTGGATCAGGCAAAGCGAAGAGCAGAACTCGCATCCAGTTCGCGCCATCGCCGGCGCCAAGGACTTTCTGGCGTCTGTGCCCCGGGAGCAATGGGCGATTGTCACGTCGGCCCCTCGATCGATGATGGTGCGAAGGCTCACTGAAGCGGGCCTCCCGCTTCCACACGCGTCGGTATGCGCTGAGGACGTGCGCGCCGGCAAGCCAGATCCCGAGGGCTTTCTTGCAGCGGCGGCGCGCTTGAAGGTTTCCGCCGACTCCTGCACCGTATTCGAAGACTCCTCGGCCGGCATGGCTGCTGCGGCCGATTCCGGCGCATCATGCGTTGCAATCGGAGCCGAGCCCGGACGAAACCTTTTGAGAGTGAATAATTTTACTTCACTACGACTCTCCCGAGAGAGATCGGAGCTCGTAATCGACGTGGTACCGGAACTATGACGGATACCGTATCGGTCGATCTGGGAGGTACGTGGCTACGCATCCGCAGCGGTGAGCGAACCGAACGGCTGTCATCGCCCAGCGTGCTCCGACAACCGTCTGCCACTCCCGATCAACTCCTGCGCGAGCTGATCGAGACACTGGATCGATATCTACCGCCGGGTGCCGCAGTGAACATGGCGTGCGGGGCCGCGCTCGACGAACAGAAGGGCGTCGCCCATGGATCCGGCCCATTGTGGGGCGGCACTCCTGCCGGTGAGATTCCGTTGCTGCGCCTCCTCGAATCCCACCGCCCGGACGTTCGATGGACACTCGTGAACGACGTGACGGCAGGGTTGGCGTCATTCGCTCGTGGGTTTACACGTCCCACCGATCGGCGCATCGCCTACCTCACCATCAGCAGCGGGATCGCACTGCGGATAGCTGATGCAAGAGAGGGAGTGATTCCAGTGGACGCATTGGGGTTGCAAGGTGAGGTCGGCCACCTTCGTGCAGTGACGTCGGGGCCGGATACAGTGCGACAGTTGCCCTGCGCATGTGGAGGCATCGGACATGTCGCGGCGATCTCGTCCGGCTCGGCGTTGGCTGCTGTCGCCTCGGCTCTCGAATTGCCCTATGACAGAGATTCGTTCGGTCCAGCACTCGAGTCAGGCGCCCCTGGTGCATCACTTCTGTTGAGCGTGGTCGTCGAGCCGATCGCCGAGCTGGTCAGAACGATGATCGCCCTCGATCCACGACTGGATCGCATCGGGATCGGTGGCGGGCTCGCCGAAGGTCTGTCCGAGATGTACGAGAGGGAACTTTGTTCCCAACTCGCCTCGGTGCGATCGTACGCGGACACGTCACTGACTCCCGAGAGAATCCGTAAGACGATATACCTGTGCCGTCCTCACGACATCGACACCCTGTCCGGTGCCGACGATATTGCCGCCGGTCGCCTCCGCGTAAGCAAGCTGTGAAAGAGGATTCATGACAACGCAACTCACCCATCGCGCAATCGTGAGAAGGGGCAGTCGGTCGAGCGTCGAAAAGCGGCCGACTCCAACTCCCGGACCCGGCGAACTTCTCGTCGCCCCCGAGAAAGTCAGCCTGTGCGGGACTGACATTCAGATTGTGCGCGGAGACAGGGACGACCCCTCGCCCATCGTCGGCCACGAAGGCGCTACCCGCGTCGTCGAAGTGGGCGACGGCGTCACCGGCTTCGAGGTAGGTGATCGAGTCGTGGTCAACCCGACGCATCCGCATGATTCATCGTTTCTTCTCGGCCACAACGTCGAGGGGTTGTTTCAACAACGCGTCATCATCGGCGTGCCCGCGGTGAGTGGAGGGTTGGTCACGCCGTTGCCACTGGAACTTTCCAGCGCACGCGCTACTCTCGTCGAACCGTACGCCGTCGTCAGGTATGCGCTCTCCTGCCTCTCCCGTGAGTCACCGGGGACGCTGCTCATTTTCGGCGACGGTCTCATCGGAAATCTGGCTGCGGCCCTCGCACCCTCCGTTCTCTTCCCAACCGTCCGAGTAGTAATGGTCCACCGCACCGAACTCGGCATGGAGTGGACGACAAATCACTTTCCATCCGTGGTCAACTCGCTCGCTACCGAGAACTGGGTACGCGAAACCACAGGCTCGGTCGCCGTGCTGGTCGCGACTCACCGCGCCGGCACAGTAGCGTCGATCGACACCGCTCTGGAACGCCTCGGCGATCGAGTTGTCTCCGTGCATCCGATTGGTGGAGTGCCGGCCAAGGCCACGTCCGATTTGTTACCCGGGGTGGACATCGCCGGGGTGCGACAAGCCAACACGGGTGGACCGACACCACCCGCGATCACGACGTTCACCAGGGGCTCTCTGCGCGTTGCCTTGACGGGCAACAGAGGAGTCACGAACCACCAACTCGCCTCCGCTGCAGCTGCATTGACGAGCGCCGACGACACGATCGACACGCTACTCACACACCAACTCGGCATCGATGAGGGCACCGCATTGATGAACGTGATCTGCGAGAAACGGACCCGAGAGGTGGACGGCGAGTTGGTGATTCGATTGGTGGTGAATCTTGCGGGTCATTGAAGGTATTTGATCCGACGAACTCGGGGAACAACCAGCCAAGACCTCCCGCCCGAGATCCCCCACGGACTCGCATTGCTAGTGTTGATGACGTGTTTGCCACGGGACCCAACGCGCTGACGGTAAAAGGCCAACCGACGCTTCAACACATAGATTTCACCTTTTTGGATTCTTTTCGATTTCCCGACCGGCAGGGCTTCCCCGATTCATATCGCGCATTCATCCGGCACGCAGGGTGGGCGCGGACCTTCGGACTCTGGCTCATCTATCCGCCCGTCCTTCCCGGATTTGCCGACGGCTGGCAAGGGCGCGCCCGCAACCTCACCGCTCATCTTCATTCGGTCTACACAGAAGGACAGGATGACGAGTTCGATTGGATGATCGAACCCGACGGCGATTGGTCACTCCCCGACTCGCTGCAGGTTTTCGGATGGAGCGAAAACGGTGACGCCCTCCTGTGGGACACAGCATCACGCGACACCGACGGAGAGTTTCCGGTTTGGGAATCGCGATCGTTCAACTCCCTCCACCGCCTCGGCGGGAGCCTCTACGAAGCACTTCCGTCCATTCGCACCCGGACGGCGAGCCTGTTCGGACCCCGCGCCTACGACATCGAGCCACTCCAGCCCACCCAACTCTGACGCGCGACCCAAATTATCGAAAGGCCGCGGGCACAGCCACTAGTACGACACCTACGATGACGACCAGCGACAGATAGCCGAGAACGAGGCCGGCCACTGCCAATCCGCGCCCACTTTCGCCGGAACGGCGAATCTGGTTCAGCGACACATGGCCCACGGGAATAGCAAGAACCCCACCGAAGATTCCAAGTATCAGTGCGACGATGGCCAAGGCATTCGTACCGCCGACCACCCCTGGCGGCGGCGACACCACCTGCCTGACAGGCCCGAATGCCGAACGAAGGCTCCTCCCTAACAGCAGCGCCCCGACCATATACAGCGACAGTCCCGCCACTGATCCGGCTACCCAGGCTCCACGAAACGCCGGCCCGTCGACGTCGAGGATCCTCCCCGCCGCCCTTACCCCGGATCCTGCTGCACCGACCGCGATACTCAAATTCACTGCGCCAGGAAGAACGGCAAGCAAGGCAATAGCACCGATACCAAGCGACAATGCCGGGCCACCTCGGCGCCGCCACGCCAACGAACTCATCAGCGCTACGAACAAAGTCACAGCAATGCCTAAAAGCCCAGTCACAAATCCGACAACGACTCCCGTCTCGAAGTCCCCACCTAGATGACGAGCAACCCCCTGTGCCCAGGCCCGTGCGAATGGCGGCCCGAGCGTCAGCGAGGCAACGACCGTTGCAACCGCAACACACGCCACGACACTGATGACCCGCAGAATCCACCCCAGATAACCGGAATGCGAATTATTCGGCGCAACAGTAGTTTCCGAGTCGATCACCAGGATTCCTTCGTTCAGAGTGCGACAACAGAACGGCTCTAGCCGTCACTCCACACAGAACCGTGGCCGGACCGGCTCACTCATCTGATCAAGTTCTGGTGCCTGTGTCTGTAGTTCGTTCGCACGACCAAACCCGCGATAGCAACGATTACACATTTATGTTAGCGTTGTTTTCATGAGTTCGAGAGCAAAGATTCTGGCAGCAGCAACCGAGTTGCTCAACACCTCCCCCAACGGTGACATCTCCACCCGCGCCGTGTGCGAGATGGCCGGCGTCGGCGCCCCCGCGCTCTACCGTCAGTTCGGCGACAAGGACGGACTGCTCGCAGCCGTCGTCGAGGCAGGATTCTCCGAATACCTCGAAGGCAAACGCGCTGCGACACCTTCCGATGACCCCGTCGCCGATCTACGGGCCGGCTGGGATGCGCATACAGCCTTCGCGCTCGCACATCCCGCTCATTACCGACTGATGCACTCACCTTCCGCCCAGAGTGCCGACACCGCCTTGCAAGCCCAGGCGCTACTTCGATCCGTTCTCGAACGATGCGCTGCGGCAGGCGTTCTGACCGTATCGGTCGACGTGGCTACGCAGATGGTGATGTCCGCCAATGCGGGTGTCGCTCTGATGCTCGTCGTAAGGCCGGAACAGTACCCCGATCCGACACTGTCACAGCGAGTTCGCGACGGAATCATCGCGTCCATCATCGACGAGTCCGACGCCCACCCGGACGCCTCCCTCAACAGAGTTGCATCCACTCTCGACGCTCAACTCGCCGCCGCAGATTCAACTTCCCTCTCCACCAACGAAGTCGGCCTACTACGGGAGTGGCTCCGCAAGCTGTCCGATGCACCCAAACCAGTTCAGGAGTTACATCATGACTGACACCACCATCCGCGTCGCCATCGTCACCGGAGCTTCCGGCGGCATCGGGCGAGAGACTGCCGAGAAGCTCGCCGCCGACGGAATGGCTGTCGCCGTGCACTATTCAGGAAACCTGCAACGCGCCCAGGAAACAGTTGACACCATCGTCGCAGCGGGCGGTCGCGCCATCGCGGTGCATGCCGACGTCGCCGACGAAGGTGAAGTCGCGACCCTGTTCGATACGGTCGAGGAGGAGTTCGGGGGCATCGACGTCGTCGTCCATGCAGCCGGAATCATGATTCTCTCCACCGTCGCAGAACTGAACTTCGACGATTTCGATCGGATGCATCGGACCAACGTCCGAGGGACCTTCGTGGTCGACCAGCAGGCAGCCAGACGTGTCCGGACCGGTGGTGCGATCATCAATTTCTCCACCTCCGTGAAGAAGCTGGCGTTTCCGACTTATGCCGCGTACGCCGCCACCAAAGGTGCTGTCGACGCGATCACTCTGGTTCTCGCGAAAGAGCTACGGGGACGCGATATCACGGTCAACGCCGTAGCTCCGGGCCCCACGGCCACCGATCTGTTCCTGGACGGGAAAGACGAAGCTACAGTGGAGAACCTGTCCAAGCTGGCTCCCCTGGAACGCCTCGGCACACCGGTGGACATCGCGGAGGCTGTCGCGTTTCTCGCCGGCCCAGCTCGTTGGGTCAACGGCCAGGTCATCTACGTCAACGGCGGCGTAATTTAGCAAATCCATCGTCTAAGGACCACACCTTGGCAATTCCGACAAAACAGTCAAACTAGTCGACTTTGGTTGTAATGTGCAAACAATGGAAAACCAGGATCGAGGGTCCGCCCGGACGTCACGACGACAGTTCATCAGCGTTGCAGGGCTGGCGGCAACCGCCGTCATAACCCTCGCGACCTCCTCGACCGCCAGCGCCGCCGGCCCCACGGCACCCAATCCAGGTTCGCGGGTCGGCGATCCTGCGGAAGCCCAAGCGGTACAGCGCGTCGCAGAGACACTGCTGAACAGCGGAGTCCCCGGTCTTGCCTTCGCCATCGTCAAACCGGATGAGAAGAACCGCAATGCGAGTGTCACCACTACGTACCACTACGGCCAGGCCGACGTCGAAAACGGCGTGAGAGTCACTCCACGAACGCAATTCGAGATCGCCTCGGAGACCAAGACCTTCACCGCTGCACTACTGGCGAAACTGATCGCTCGGGGAGAAGTCGGATTGGACGACCTGGCGAGCAAGTATTCGGACGGCAACCCGCTGCCAAAAGGCAGCAGTGGCGAGGAGATCACGCTTCGCCAATTGGTCACCCACCGTTCCGGTCTTAGCGACGACCCACCCAATCTCTCGGCTGGGTGCGCAGATCCCACACAGTCGTGCGTGGACGAGAAAGCGAAGTACACGAGAGACATGCTCTGGGAAGGACTCCGGGCTCCCGGGGCCTTGGAGTTCGCCCCCGGTAGCCACTGGCTGTACTCGGACTTCGGGTTCGGACTGCTCGGCACACTCATGGCAGACAAGATCATTCCGGGACAGGAGAAGCCGCCTTTCGCGGCAGCAGTTGCCCGCGAAATCACCGACCCGCTCGGGATGATGGGTACCGTGATCGAGACCAAAGCAACCGACCTGGCCGTTCCGTACTACCTCGACGGCACAAGAGCCCCTCTGTGGAACAACACGGGTGCGATCGCAGGCGGGGGTGGCCTCGTCAGCACCGCCGAGGATATGTCGATCTGGGCCGCAACAACTCTCGGCTATGGCAACAATCCGCTCAAACCGGTCCTGACCTCGATGCTCGAGCAGATCGACACGCAAGCTCCGGAGAATCCTGCATTCGGAATGGGAATGGCGTGGCAGCTCCAACCCCCGACGCCGAACTTCCCACAACGGTTCGCCAAGAAGAACGGAGACAGCTCGGGATCCAACTGCATCACCCTGTTGGTTCCCGACAGCGGTTGGTCGATCACGATTCTTGCGAACGGTGGAAATGCGGCGATGATCGACCCTGCAGCAGTGAACCTGATGCATGATCTGGTTCCGAGACGACCGATATTCGGTAGCTCGACGGGAAGTTCGTCGGGCAGCGACGTCGGTTTCCAGACCGGGTCATTCGGATAGACCCACTTACCCGCGGGCGCTACATCTTCGTCGAGCGTGCCATCACGAAGCAGTAGAGCCCGTAGGTGATGATGCCCAATCCGGCAAGGATCAGCAGGGCCACTCCGTACGGCTGCGCACCCAGCGTCTTGAACGCTCCGTCGAGTCCGGAGGACTTGCCGGGTTCGGAACTGTTGACCGCGAGAAGAACCAGAACGCCGACAGCCGCGATGGCCAAGCCCTTGGCGACGTACCCGACGGTTCCGAGTCGGCGCACGAAGTTGCTGGGTGTGCCTTTCAAATCATCCAGGAAGTTCTGGCTCGCGCCCTTGTACACGTGGTAAACACCAACAGCGATGATCGCGATCCCACCGATCACCAATGCGATAGTCCCCAGCGTGTTCTCCATCAAACGCGCCGTGATTCCCGCACTCTGACCGCTGCTGGACTTCCCGCTTCCGCGGGCGAATCCGAATGCAGTGAAAGCAAAACCGAAATAGACGAGCGAAATGCCCAGAGCCTTTGCGCGGTTGAAGAACTCCTTCTTCTTGTCGTCCGAGGACGGCGACGACGAGCTCCCCAACGCAGCTTCGGCCAATCTCCACAACGCCATGGCAAGGAAGGCCACGACGCCGACCCACAGAGCAAAGACACCCCCTGGTTTTCCTGCCAACTCGGCCATCGCACCCGATTGGTCCGCAGACCCGGATCCACCGAGAGCAAGGCGGATCGCGATATATCCGATCAGCAGATGAACCACGCCGCTGACGACAAATCCTGCGCGGGCAAAGCGCTCGAAGACATTGTTCTGTGCGACGTCAGCCGCCGTGGACGTGACACTTTTCTGGTCCTGCGGTGACGATTCTTTGTTCATCATGATCGTCGAACCATATACGGGCAGACGCTTCCCTCGAACGCCTGCACCAAGTGTTTCGAGATCAAGGGTTTCGAGGGTTCTGATCCGGCGTCGACCGCGGTTCTTCGGGGTTGGGAACCTTGGGGTCGATCGTGTCTGCATGATCTCGTTGCTGGTTCAGTTCCTCGCGAGAGCTCGTCGCCTCTTTCCGATGTTGCGCTGCATGATGTTGCAGCGCAGACGCTTCCGCCGCTTTGGCGTCGGCCTCAGCCTGCACCATGCGCGCTTTGGCTGCTGTCTCTTCTGCCCGCGCCTCGCGCTCGCCTACTTGCAGCGACTTGTCTGCGACGTCTTCGCGGATCTGTTCTGCCTCGATGTGACGACGCTCGTCGCGCCTGTTTCGCGCCACCCACAGGAGTGCGGCCACGATCGCTATCACCACGACCACGGCAACAATTATCCAGATAATGCTGCTGGTACTCATACTGCGAGAGGTACCCACCTGGGACTTTCTCACACGCAGGCAAAGAAATACGCGAAAATTACAGGTCGGTCGGATGCGTGTTGGCGCCGCACAAAACGACGCACAATTCACCGTCGGACGGCGGCGTCACCGTTCCGTTCAGAACCGGAACCATTGCTGCCGCGGTTCCCAACTCCACCAGGATCCGGAACTCCCGCCACAGGAACGCCCGCGCCTGCCGGATCGAATCATCGTCGACCACAACGCTGTTAACCGAACTCTCATGCAGCGTCTCCCAGGCGATGGCGCCAATCCGTGTGGCCCCCAATGAGTCCCCGGCGATACTGTTCACTTCGATATCGGCCGGACGCCCCGCATCGAGCGAGGTGCGCAAGGTGGCAGCCCCGGTCGGCTCGACGGCTACCACTTGATCTTCGGGACGAGCCGCCGCGACGATTCCAGAGACCAAGCCGCCGCCACCGACTGCAACGCAATACGTGATCGGTCCGGATGCGTCGTCCTCGATCTCGAGAGCAATGGTCCCGGCTCCGCTGACGATGTCGGGCAGGTCGTAGGCGTGCAGTTCGAGCGCACCGCTCGAGCGTGCGATGTCCGCCGCAGCGGCAGCAGCGAGTGCATACCGGTCGCCGACCTTGTGAACGGTTGCACCCAACTCCCCAAGTGCCTTCACCTTCGCTTCGGGCGCTGTCTCCGGCACCACCACTGTGCAGGTGAGCCCTCGGCGCCGCGCGGCCCACGCAGCGCCGATCGCAGCGTTGCCGCCGGACGCGATCACCACGCCTGCGTCAGGCATGGTGCCGTCGGCGACCGCTCGTTCCACGGCATTGAGACTGCCGCGCACCTTGAAGGAGCCGCCGTGTTGGAGGTACTCGAGCTTGAACAGAACCGGCACCTCACCGTGTGGTGTCGGCACCGCAGTTCGAAAGATGGGAGTACGCCGCGCCAGTCCTGCGATACGAGTCCGCGCAGCTTCGACGTCCGAGCGCTCGATTGCCAGCGGACCTGCGTTGTTGTCGGCGGTGAGAGTCATGTACCAACCCTACGGTTCGCAACTTCGACCCGAAGCAGTCGGCCCATCGTCATCAAGATGTCTGTTTTTCACCAATTACTGCCCGCATCTGACCGAGACATCGACCTTCCAGGTGAATAAATTTACTACTACAAGCACAACGACGACATCAAGGAAAGGCACACGCCATGTCGAAGATCGCAGTATTCGGTGGAAACGGTTTTGCAGGAAGCGCAATCGCGAAGGAAGCCGCTTCACGCGGCCACGAGGTAACCGTCGTCGCTCGCAGCGCGCAGTCCGGAACCGACACGAATGTCGTGCAGGGTTCGGTTCACGACAACACGATCGTGGAGCAGATCACGGCAGACAACGACGTCGTTGTCGTTGCCATCCCCGCTCGCGAGATCGACGGCAAGCGCCTGCTCGACGCCGTCACTCCCCTCGCCGATGCCGCCGCACGCAACGGTGCTCGCATTGCCGTAGTCGGTGGCGCCGGCAGCCTGTTGGTCGCCGAGGGTGGGCCGCGCGTCGTCGACACCCCCGACTTCCCGGACGCATACAAGGGTGAGGCGCTCGCTCACGCCGACGTCCTCGACGCGCTCCGCGCGACCGACAGCAATGTCGACTGGTTCTACGTGAGCCCGGGCGCAGCATTCGGCGCCCATGCCGGCGTCGCTCCGAAGGGGTCCTTCCAGGTGGGTGGCGACATTCTGCTGACGGACGCCGAGGGTAACTCCGCCATCGCGGGCGAAGACTACGCCCACGCTTTTGTCGACGAGATCGAGACTCCGGCCCACCGTCGCCAGCGTTTCACCGTCGCACACTGAACATGAGCAACCTCCGTAGGCGCGCAGCCTGGATCACTGTTCCCGCTGCCGCCGCTCTCCTGCTCACCGCGTGCTCCAACGACGCGGAATCCGCAACGCCCAGCAGTTCTACGACGTCCACGAGCGTTGTCGCCCAGCAGGGCGATCAACTCGAATCCAACAAGACCGTCGTCACGGACTTCTACGAACTGGCGTTCAACGGCCGTCAGGTACAGCAGGCCGCCGACCGATACCTTGGCGACGTCTACATCCAACACAACCCCACCGCCGCCGACGGGGCAGCCGGATTTGTCAGCGGCATAGGCGGTTACGTCGAGGCCACACCCGGATTGCACGCCGAGATCACTCGTGTTTTCGCCGAGGGCGATCTGGTTGCCCTCCAGTCTCACACCACGTCTGCACCCGGCGACCGCGGCCAGGCCGTGTTCGACATCTTCCGCGTCGACAACGGCAAGATCGTCGAACACTGGAATGCCATTCAAGACGTGCCGGAAACGTCCGCAAATCCGAACACGATGTTCGACGGACCCACCTCGTCGCCGTCCAAGTCGTCAGAAGTCTTGGAGCGCAACACGGCCAACGCGTTGACGTTCCTGCAGCTCGCCTTCAACGAAGGCAAAGCCGCCGAGGCTGCCGACCAGCTGGTCGGTCCGACCTACACCCAGCACAACCCCTCGTTCGCTGACGGCAAGGACGCATTTGTCACCGCACTGGCCGGGATCGAACCCGTTACCGGAGACAAGGCCACCAAGTTTCCACGGACGGTAGCCGAGGGCGACTTCGTCTTTGTTCAGACCTTCGCTTCGTCCGGTGAGGGAACGGCCGGCAGCGGCTCGATGGACATCTTCCGATTCGACGAGAACGGCAAAATTGTCGAACACTGGGACGCGGTCCAGGACTACCCTTCGACGACCGCAAGCGGTAACACCGTGTGGGATGACGGTCGCTGAGACGACAACTCCGAACAGTTCAGCGGACGGCTACGTGATCAGCCGACGTTGATTCGTTCTGTGTCGCCGTCGTAGTAGTCCAACAATCTCTGATCCATCACCCGGCGCCACAGTGGTGGAATCCACGCGATCACGATCATCACTGCGTAGCCGGCCGGAAGTTGCGGCGCTTCGGCCGCGCTACGCAGACTTTGGTACCGCAGCTTCGGGTTGGCGTGGTGATCGCTGTGCCGCTGCAGTTGGTAGAGAAACAGATTGCTCACGACGTGATCGCTGTTCCAACTGTCAGCGGGGCTGCAGCGAACGTACGAGCCGTCAGCACGCTTGCCACGCAGCAGACCGTAATGCTCGAGGTAGTTCGCCGCTTCGAGGAAGGTGAATCCGGCAACTGCCTGCAGCAGGAGCCAGGGCGCGACCTCCCAACCGAAGATACCGATCAGCGTCGCGAAGAGGACAACACTCATCGCCCAAGCGTTGAGAATATTGTTCTCGAAGCTCCAGGTTCGTTTGCCTTTCCTCTGGAGTCGAGCGCTCTCGATGCGCCATGCCGACCGCAGCCCGCCGAACACACTTCGTGGCAAGAACCTCCAGAAGCTCTCACCGAACCGTGAGCTGGCCGGGTCCTGCGGAGTAGCTACACGCACATGGTGGCCGAAATTGTGTTCCACGTAGAAGTGCCCGTAGAGAGATTGCGCAAGCGCCACTTTCGCGAGCCACTGTTCGACCTTCTCGCTCTTGTGGCCGAGCTCGTGGGCCGCGTTGATACCGACGCCGGCGACGACACCCACCGTGAACGACATCGCGATCTTCTCCGCGATTCCCATCGGAGCGTTGATCCAGCACCAGCAGGCGAAGACCAGACCGGCGTATTGCAAGGGGAGGAACGCGTAAGTGCACCAGCGGTAGTAGCGGTCCTTCTGCAGTCGTGGGATCGCATCGTCCGGCGGACTTTCGCCGTCTTCACCAGCCAACATGTCGATGATCGGGATGACGATGACCAGCAGCCACGCGCCGGTCGCCCAGAACAATCCGAGACGAAGGTTGTCGACGAGAAACCAGGAGATGAACGGGCTGAGTGGAATCAGCAATCCGAGCGGCCACAGGTACCTTTTGCGGTCGCGCCAGCGCGGGTTTTCGCCAGACGGCGAGTCGGTGTTCTGGACAGCCTTCGATTCGGTATGCCGTGCGTCGGAAGTCGCTGTCATTCGCCGATCTCGCCTTTCGTCCCCTCGAACGATTCGCCCCACGCACCGTTCACGCTCAGCAAACCACGACTCGCGCGCTGACGGATGTGGCCGTGAACGCACGACGCCCTACTGGAAACCCGACCGGGACACATGTCCGGCACGCGCTCTCCCCCGAGTAGCCACTGTTCACCCCGACAGCTGATTCGGACAAAATACCCCATCGATCTGCGGCAATGGACACCGCATCAACCTTTTGCCGCGCCTCGAAACGTCAAGGGTCTGGCAAGACCAGCCCTGGTCCGGTTCAACGAAGTAACGGTAACCAGCCGTGACAGAAATCATAAGCAGAGGACAGGATTCTCACCCGGAGCGGCAACCAAAAAGACTGCGCGCCCTCAACTGGTCAGTTGCGGGCGCGCAGTCAAAAGGTGAGCAAGCGTCAGAGCGTTGCAAACACCTTCGTTTTCACTTCGTTCAGCCAACCGTTCGCGGTCACGAAATCTGTGACACTCGACTGCAATCCGAAGACGTGGCCAGCCTGCGCCGCCGGCAGCCTCGTGAAGAGGTTGTCGTCGAGGACCGCCTGAACCGCCGCACTGGTCGACCCGTCCGCGTTCAGCGGATACAGCACGACCGTCACACCGTTCATGATGTCGGCCAACTGCTCCATCGGGTAGGACTCGTATCCGGCATCGGTGTAATTGGTCGGAACACCGGGCCCGTACGCCAATCCGAGTTCGTTGACGACCAAATTGCCGATCGCACCAGTGGGCTGCTGAACCGAGAAAGCGCCGGGTGCGTCTCCGAGCGAAATGTGAATCCACTTGTTGTTCGCGATCACGTCCGCGTACTCGCCACGAACACGTTCGAGATTCTCTTCGTAAGCAGTGCGCGTCGACTCGAGCACGTCCGTCTTGCCGATCGCCTCGGCGATCTCCGTGGTGATCGTCTTCCAGTCGCCTCGACTCTCGCCCTTGACGATGACAGTGGGCGCAATGCCAGACAGACGGTCGAACGCCGCTTGGTCCACCTCGTCGGCGTCGCCGACGATGATGTCGGGATCTGCCGCAGCGATCGCTTCGAAGTTCATTTCCCCGTAGGGCCCGATGGTCGGGAGCCCGTCGACGAAGGCCTGCTGCTCGGGCGAGAATTCACTGATCCACTTGCCGTAGTCCTGCACAGCAGCCGGTTTCACTCCGAGGGACATGAGCTGCCAAGGAGTGTCGTACGACGCGGCGACGACGCGCTCCGGCGAGGCGGGAACCTCGATGTCCCCGTATGCCGAGGCAACGGTCCGGACGTCCGTCGGCTCGGAGTCGGCCGATGACGAGGAACAGCCAGTCACCACCATCGCACCGACAACGGCAGCTGCCGCCGCTGCGATGACTCTGGAACCGAAAGAAAATGATCGAATTGCGCGCACGCAGAACTCCTACAGAGGTGATTGTTTAGCCAACCCTAAGTTCATTCTGTGGCACGACACAAGTCCGATCGAGGCGCTTTGAGTCGCTGTTCGGACTAGTCCTGTAGCCAATCGGTCATTGGCGCGCGCGGATGATCGATCAGGCTTGCGAACTCCCCCGGGGTCACACCCATCGTTCGACGAAAAGCCGCACCGAACGCGCTTTCGGAACGGAAACCCGTCCTCCTCGATACAAACGAGATGCTTCGACCGAGTGCCAGAAGTTGCATCGCGTGATGAGCCCGCAGTCGCATACGCCATTCCGAGAAGGTCAATCCGGTTTCGGCCGGAAACCTTCGTGTGAGAGTCCTCGTACTGACCTTCGCGTCGGTGGCCCACTCCTCGACCGATCGGGTGTCGGCCGGGCTGGCAACCAACTGATCTGCGATCTGCCGAAGCCACGGCGTCGTCGGCAGCGGCACATCGAAAATCAGTCGCGGAACGGGTTCGACGAGGTCGATGGCAAACGCCTCGGCTCGTCGACGAGCCGCGTCGGTCAAGTCGTCTCGGGTGAGGTGATCGAGTACTTGTTCGAGCAGCGGAGGGGTGGACAAGGCCACCACACGATCCAACCCGGTCACATCGGATGCCACCAACCACGTGCACGACAATTCTGTGCCGCTACGCGCCGTCACCTCGTGGGGAACATAGGACGGGATCCACAGACTGACCCCGCTCGGCACCGTGTACACAGTCTCCGGAGTACGGACCTCGAGAACACCGTCGATCGCCCACAGCAATTCGTGATCGCTGTGGCGGTGCATCTCCCACGTGTAGTCGGAGTCGACTGACAGCCGATTGGTCGCCAAACGCAGATACCCGTCGGCACTGACGCGCAGCGGTCGCACGACGCGTTGCCACTCGGACAGCTCGTCGAGCGGGCTGCTGAGCGGGTAGTCGATCTGCTCGCTCACCGCAGCGTCGACAGTTCGGGATGTCCGAACAGGCCAGGTAACCCACCGGTGTGCAGGAAGACCGTTTTTGATCCCGCCGTGATGGCTTTGTCCTTCACGAGTTGGATCAATCCCGCAAAGGCTCGGCCGGTGTACGTCGGGTCGAGGAAGATGCCCTCCGTACGAGCCAAACATCGGATCGCGCCGGCTGATGCTTCCGTGAGCGTCGAATATCCTTGTCCAACTTGGTTTCGCAGGATCTGAAGATCTGCGGCTCGCACGATCGGACCAGGCATCTCGTCCAATAACCCAGCGAGGGTCGACACTGGATCGGCAACAGCCCCGACATCGACGCCGACAACTCTGTCGACGCCCAGATGCGCGACAAGTCCAGCCATCGTTCCTCCCGATCCGAGTGCAACCACGACGCGTTCCACTCCGGGGAGTTGCTGCTCGATCTCGCGTGCGCAGTCGACGTAACCCTGCGCGGCCACAGCGCTGGTACCACCGAAGGGAATGACAAAAGGAACTCCGCCCGAGTCAGCGACGGCCTGCACCGCGGCGTCGACCGCGGATGCCGTGTCCCCACCGGCCCAGACGATCTCAGCGCCCGCGAGTGCATCCAGAACGAGATTTCCCTGCGCGGATTCCGGCTCGGCACCACCGAGCACCAGCACACAACGCAATCCCAAACGGGCTGCTGCGGATGCAGTCAACCGAGCGTGATTGCTTTGCGGTGCACCGGTAGTAATCAAAGTCGTCGCGCCGACGGCCAAAGCCTGAGCGCAGGTGTACTGCAGCTTTCGGATCTTGTTGCCGCCACCGCCTAGTCCGGTGACATCGTCACGTTTGATCCACAGGTCTTCCGGCCCCAATCCGAGTGCCTTCGCGCAACGCGCCAAAGGTTCGACGGGCGTCGGCCAACTGCCCAGGCTGATCGGCGGAACGTCGGAACTGAACATTCGACGAGTCTAGTTCGACCGTGCACCTACAGGCTGTGCTCGAATACAGTCCGTACTCGCATACAGTCGGGACATGGGAACTTTCACGACGACCACACGTGACGTACCGCTGACCGTCAGCCGACCGGATTCGCCGAGTGAACCGAGACATGCGGTAGTAGTTCTCCAAGAAGCGTGGGGCGTGAACCAACACATCGAGAGCATCCTCGAACGCCTCGCCGACGCCGGCTACCTTGCCGTCGCCCCGCATCTCTACCACCGCGGCGCACAGACCTCCTTCACCGACTTCCCGTCCGCGAAGGATGCGCTCATGGCACTCGACAGCACAAGCATCGGCCACGACGTACGTGCCGCTGTCGACTACAGCCGATCCGAGGGAGCAGACAGAGTCGGCTCCCTCGGATTCTGCATGGGCGGCACCGCGTCACTGTGGTGTGCCGCGGTACCCCTCGTCGATTCCGCTGTCACGTACTACGGCGGCGGTGTCGCCGAGGCCCGATGGGACGGAATCGCGGCAGGCACCGAACTTGCAGCGCAACTGCAGGTCCCGTGGCTCGGTCACTACGGCGACCTCGATCCGAGTATCCCGCCGGAGAGCGTCGAGCAATTGCGCGCAACCGCGTCCGATCTCGCCCGGGTGTACCGCTATGCCGACGCCGGCCACGCGTTCAACAACGACACTTCGACCAGCCACTACGCCCCGGATTCTGCTGCCCTCGCCTGGACCCGCACTATGGAGTTCATGGCCGAAACCCTGTGATTCCCAATGCGAGTCAGGGCACCCGCTTGACCACCGTGCCGGTGATCTCGTCCTGAACCTGTTCAGCCGTTACCGCTCGACTCTGCGCCCGACGTGATCGGGTGAAGTAGTAGATGCCGATCACGGCAAGAACAAACGGCACCCCGAACACCAAGGTCATCTTGAAATCCTCGACCCACAATGTCGTGACGAGGATCGCGACCATGAGGACACCACCCAGTATCGTCCCCACCGGGAAGAACGGAATCGTGAACGAGAGGGTTCGTCCTTCGCTTGCCATCCGCTTGCGAAAGAACCAGTGCGTCAAGAAGATCAGCAGCCACGTCGCCATCGCTCCGAACATCGACAACGAGATCATCAACGTGAATGCCTGCTCGGGAAAAAGCACGTAGACGATTGTGGCGACGGCGATACCCGATGTCGACAGCAACAGGGCGTTGACCGGCGAGCCGTTGGCCCTGACCTTGCCGAGAACGGCCGGCGCGTCACCAGCACGGGAGAGCGAGAACATCATTCGCGAAGACACGTACAACTGACTGTTCATCGCGGACAGCGCGGCAATGATCACCACGAAGTTCAACACACTGTCTGCGCCCGGAATCTTCACGACCTGCATCACCGTGACGAAAGGGCTTCCGCCGCTCAAGATCTTGTCCATCGGAGCAATTGCCAGAATCAAAGCAAGGGTTGCGATGTAGAAGACGAACAGCCGGACGATCGTCACACGGAACGCCTTCTTCACCGCCACCGCCGGGTTCTCCGCCTCACCGGCCGCAATGGCGATCATCTCGATGCTCAAGTAGCTGAAGATCGATACGATCACGGCAAACCACATGCCGGACAAACCATTCGGAAAGAATCCGCCACCGGCCGTGTAATTGTGAAATCCGTAGTCCGGGTTCCCGCTACCGAACACGACGTACGCTGCCATCACGATGAACGCCACGATCGCGAAGACCTTGATCGTCGAGAACCAGTACTCCATCGTTCCGAAGGCCTTGACGTTGAACATGTTCACGCCGATCAGCACTCCGGAGAACAACACGATCCACAGCCACGACGGTACGTCGGCGAACCAGAACTGCATGTATTCACCGATCGCGGTGACCTCGGTCCCGACCGCGAGGACGATGCATGACCAGTAGAGATAGCGAACGAGGAAGCCGATCAACGGTCCGACGTAGAACTCTGCGTACGCACCGAACGAACCTGATGTCGCATGTGCGACGGTCATTTCGGCGAGGGCACCCATCAGCAGGAGGGCGATCAACCCGCCGATCGCGTAACTGATGATGACGCTCGGGCCGGCAAATCCGATGGCGAACTTACTGCCGAGGAAGAGTCCGGTGCCGATTGCACCGCCGAGCGCGATCATGCTCATCTGCTTGGGGCCGAGTTCGCGTTTGAGACCTGATTCTCGCTGCTGAATGTTTTTGAAATCACTCATGAAAGCTCCTTGCGAAAGGCGGTACCTCCCGGTCCGCGGAAACTTGGAAGAATCAGGTGACTGCGTCGCGCTCGCGGAATTCGGGGCGATCCCAGGACTTGTTCTCGAGGATGTCTCGCAACACGTCGACGGCGTTCCACACGTCGGCATATCCGAGATAGAGCGGAGTGATACCGAACCTCAGCACTCCTGGTTCGCGGTAGTCGCCGATCACGCCCCGCGCGATGAGAGCCTTCATGATGGAATAGCCCTCGGGATGAACAAAACTCACGTGCGAGCCACGACGCTCGTGCTCGCGCGGCGTGATCAACTCCAAACCGTAGGCAGCGCAACGCTCCTCGACGAGGTTGATGAAGAGATCGGCCAGTGCGAGCGACTTGCTGCGGATGTCGGCCATGTCAGCTTTGAGCATGACGTCGAGACCACACTCGACGAGTGACAACGACGTGATGGGTTGAGTACCACTCAGAAACCGTCGTATTCCTGCGCCCGGTTCGTAGGCCGACTCCATCGCGAACGGTCGCGCGTGCCCCCACCACCCGGACAGTGGCTGGATTCCGGTGTTCTGATGGCGACGGTTGACCCAGATGAATGCAGGCGAACCCGGACCACCATTGAGGTACTTGTACGTACACCCGACCGCGAAGTCGGCGTCGGCGCCGCTCAGATCGACAGTGACGGCGCCGGCCGAGTGTGCGAGATCCCAGATCATGAGGGCGCCACGTTCCTGCACTGCTGCAGTGACTTCCGTCATCGCATACAGGTTTCCGGTGCGGTAGTTGACGTGCGACAACATCACTACGGCGGTGTCTGGTCCTACTGCTTCGGTGAGGTCGCCCGGTTGGTCGATCAGGCGTAGTTCGTATCCCTGATCGAGCAGCGAGATGATGCCCTCCGCAATGTAGAGGTCAGTGGGGAAATTGTCGCGCTCGGAGACGATCACCTTCCGGCTGGGATCCTGAGCAGCCGCGATGGACAGTGCGGAGGCCAATGCCTTGAACAGGTTGATCGACGTCGAATCCGTCACTACCACTTCGCCTTCACCTGCTCCCAGCAACGGGGCAAGTTTGTCACCGAGGCGGACCGGGAGGTCGAACCATCCAGCCTCGTTCCAACTGCGAACCAAGCCGTTGCCCCACTCGTCGCCGATCACTCTCGCGGCGCATTCCTGTGCGGCAATGGGACGCGCGCCGAGCGAGTTTCCGTCGAAGTAGAGAACGCCCTCCGGAATCGCGAACTCGCGGCGGAACTCCCTCAGGGGATCCACTGCGTCGGCCTTGACGCAGTCTTCCAACGAAGGGGTGGTTGTCGATGTCATGACGATTCTTCTCCTGCATGTGTCGGCGTTGAAAGTGATGAAGGCAGAGTCCGGAGCACGGCGCGTACCGGGCTGGCATCGAGGTCGAGGAACTTCAGCGGCAGTGCGATCAACTCGTAGTAGCCTTCGTCGACCTCGTCGAGGCAAAGTCCTTCGAGGATCGCGACGCCACGATCGCCTGCCGCGTGGTGCCCGTCCATGGTCTTGCTGTCCATCGGATCGAACGAGGCGCCGTCGATTCCGATCAGAACTCCACCGTGGTCGGCGAACCAGTGGGTCAGCTCCGGAGAAACGCCGGCGAAGTCGTTGTCCCACTCGCGCGGGTACTTCGGGTAAGTCCTCAGAATCAGCCGCTGCGGCAGATGGCCGCCGAGTCGCTCCACCGTCTCTTCGACGGGCCTGATGCATGCGGCACCGTCGACGCCCGTCATGTCGACCACCATTGCTTCGCCGAGATAGGGCTCGAGGGGGACAGAACCGATGGGCGCACCGCCGATGCGGGTGTGCGCCGGCGCATCGGCGTGAGCACCGATATGAGGAGTGGTGGTGATTCGGTTGATGGTGACGGCGTCACTGCCGCCGAGGTCTGACGTGACAGCGCGGGTGAAGGCGGTATCGCCTGGCCACACGGGCGTCGATTCGGAGATCGGCGGGCTGATGTCGATCAACCGTGCCCTCCAGTCGCCCGTGTGTCCGTCGCCCGTGTGTCGGCCGATCCTCGGAAGCATCCAGACCCCTTCGTCGCAACAGTCGACTGTATCGATCTCGACCGTTTGATAATTCGATGTGTTTGGCAAAAGCTAGGATCATCGACGGGCGCGGTCAATAGATGCTGAATATTTTCGCGACGGCAGGGAGAAATCGGATGATAAATGCGATCGAACGGGCAGCTGCCGCAGCTCGGCCGAATCATGTTCGGCTCGACGACGTCGATACGGCGATTCTCCGCGAACTCGTCCGGGATGCACGCATCCCCAACAATGCACTCGCCGAGAAGGTCGGGATAGCGCCGTCGACCGCTCTGGCGCGGATGCGCGCTCTACGCGAATCGGGCGTCATCAAGGGGTTTCATGCAGACATAGACCTCGAGCTACTCGGCCTCGAGATCTCGGCGATGGTGTCGATTCTGATTCACTCCCACGCCAGGAGCCGGATGACGGAAATTGCCGAGCACCTGAGTGGATTGGATTCGGTTCAGCGAGTGTTCCTGATGAGTGGAGACCGTGATCTCCTGGTGCACGTGTCGTGTGAATCCCCCACTCGGCTTCGCGATTTCGTCAGCGCACACCTCAACGATCCGGCTATCGCCAATACACAGACCAACCTGATCTTCAGCGAACTGAGTCAAGGCGGCTGAACTGCAGCTGTCGCCAAGGCCGATTCGGTGTACTCTCGTAACCTTCGTCTCCGGACGGAGTACGCGGAGCGCTGATCAATGTCGGAACACAAGCAAATGCAACCCCCGGACTACCACCGATGCCTCGAAACGGTGTTCTCCTCACCCGCCGCATGCCGCGAGATACTGGAAAGACTGTCCAAGATGACGGAGGCAGAAGTCCAATCGCGATGGTCGCCGTGGGTTGACCAGGAACCCCCACCCTTCGGTTCGCATGTCAAGGATCAAGTACCCGCAGAGGTGCAGTTGGCGGCGCTACAAGTCACATACGATTCCCATCGAAAGTCGACTATGGCGCTGTGGCGCCAGTTGTCGGACATCATGGGCATCCCCGTCATGCAGGAAAGCCTCGTCGAACTCATCTGGAGTGTGCGTATGACGATCGAGCGGCTCAACAACCGAATCGAGATGCTCGAAAACGCAGCTACACAATCGGGCAAACCTGCTCCTGACGCATGAGATGACTGTGTTCATCCCACTAGAGTCGAACAGCATGTTGCCACTCGGGTTGTCCATGCTCTGGGAGTCGGTGGAGCCGGAAGCCGCTCTGGAGGAGCGATTCGGATTCAACAGCTTTGGCGCAGCCACCCATTGGGTCTCGGCGGCACTCGAGCAGGCTTGGGGATTGACGGCCCTCGAGTGCTCGCGAATGGCGATCAGTGACCAGAACGCGATTGTGTGGGTTGCGAGCGACCGAGGTGGGCTGGTGGTGAAGTGGTCGCGAGCCACAGAGCGCTTCGCGAACCTGGAGGCGTCGACGCGCCTGCTGAGCGCACTCGCCGCGCAGGGCGTGGCCGTTCCGTCGCCGATCACATCCCTGAACGGATTGGACCGGGAAACACTGCTGGTCCGGGAAATACTGCTGGACCGGGAAACACTGGAAGGGCCTTCGTGCGCAGTGTCGTTCACCGTACTGCCGGAGTTGGCGGGAGAGTGGTTGAACGTACAGGACCACGCGGCGGTCCGTTCGGCAGGAGCATGTCTGGCAGAAATACACCGAACGCTCGGCGCCACCCATGTCGACGGATCGGTTTTCTCGTCGCGCAGCACCGGGTTGAAGGAGCGCATCGGTGGTTGGCTCGAGAATTTCGACCGCGGGTTCGCGCCTGAGGCAACGCGTAGGCTCGTGGACCTCCTTGCGCGGGTGCCCGCGCTCGATGACCAAACACAACTGGTACACAACGACTTCCGTGCAGCCAACATCTTGACTCGAAACTCTCGGACCACCGGAGTACTCGACTTCGACGACGTGGTGATCGACCACCGGGTGAGCGACCTGGCCAAGGCAAGCGTCTATCTGGGCACCCTGTTCACCGATTGGCGACCGACACCGATCGCGGTACGGCAGAGCCTGCGCGCCGGCTACGAATCTGTACGTCCCCTCAGCCGATCCGAGACAGAATGGTTCGAGATCCTCGAACTGTGGCACGGCCTGATGGCAATCCCGGGTGAGAACGACACCGCCGGTTGGGCATCAGCGTTGTGACAAAAGTGGGGACGCCGGTACCGGCGTCCCCACTTCGCTTCTGCTCACATCAGGATCCGGCGCGGATCCATTCCTCGAGGTGCGGCGCCTCGGTACCGATCGTCGTGCCGTCGCCGTGACCGGTGTGAACCTTGGTCTCGGCGGGGAGCGCGAACAGCTTGTCGCGAATGGACCCGATGATGGTCGGGAAGTCGGAGTACGACCGCCCGGTAGCACCGGGTCCACCGGAGAACAAGGTGTCGCCGCTGAACAGTTCGCCGGCCTCCGGCAGGTAGAGGCACGTCGACCCCGGCGAATGGCCGGGTGTGTGGACGGCCAGAATATCCGTGCCCGCCACAGCAATACGCTGATCATCTTCCAAGCTCAGATGCTTCACCCCGGGGTGAGTCATCTCCCAGAGGACATCGTCGGCCGGGTTCAGGTAGATCGGAGCGTCGAGCTTCTCGGCCAGCTCCGGCGCAACGGTGACGTGATCGTTGTGACCGTGGGTGCAGACGATTCCGATCACCTTGCGTCCGCCGACAGCGTCGATGATCGGCTGCGCGGTGTGAGCTGCGTCGACGATTACCACTTCGTTGTCGTCACCGATCAGCCAGATGTTGTTGTCGACGTCCCACGTTCCGCCGTCGAGGCTGAACGTGCCCGAGGTGACGACACGATCGACTCGCAATGTCACAGGACCACCACCGAACGGAGGACCTCGCCGCGGTGCATCGTCTCGAAGGCCTTCTCCACCTCGTCGAGCTTGATGCGCTCACTGACGAACTTCTCGAGCGGCAGACGCCCCTGCTGGTACAGGTCGACCAGAACGGGGAAGTCACGCTCGGGCAGGCAATCGCCGTACCACGACGACTTGAGGGCTCCGCCGCGCGAGAAGAAGTCCACCAGCGGCATTTCCAGCTTCATGTCCGGCGTCGGAACACCCACCAGCACTACAGTTCCCGCGAGGTCGCGGGCGTAGAACGCCTGCTTCCAGGTCTCCGGGCGACCGACTGCGTCGACAACCACGTCGGCACCGAAACCTCCGGTCAGCTCCTGGACTGCCTCGACGACGTCGTCGACCTCGGTGGCATTGATCGTGTGCGTGGCACCAAGTTCCGTCGCCCACTCCAGCTTTCGCGGATCCCGGTCGATGGCGATGATGGTATTGGCACCGGCCAGGCGTGAACCCATGATCGCTGCGTCGCCGACACCACCACACCCGATCACGGCCACTGAATCACCGCGTCCGACGTTGCCGGTGTTCATCGCGGCACCCATGCCGGCCATGACACCGCAACCGAGCAGTCCGACCACAGCCGGATCGGCCGAGGCGTCGACCTTGGTGCACTGGCCTTCGTGAACCAGCGTCTTGTCTGCGAATGCGCCGATACCGAGTGCCGGCGTCAGTTCGGTGCCGTCTTCGAGCGTCATCTTCTGCTCGGCGTTGAACGTGTCGAAGCAGTACTGCGGGCGGCCACGCTTACACGCACGACACTGCCCGCAGACTGCACGCCAGTTGAGGACGACGAAGTCGCCCACCTCGACGTGAGTGACACCGGGGCCGACGCTCTCGACGATGCCCGACGCCTCGTGCCCGAGCAGGAACGGGTACTCGTCGTTGATTCCGCCGTCGCGGTAGGTCAGGTCGGTGTGGCACACACCGCACGCTGCAATGGCGACCACTACCTCGTTGGCGCCGGGATCGGGAATCGTGATGGGGACGATTTCGACGGGGGCACCCTTGGATCGGGCGATGACGCCGCGTACCTGCTGTGGCATGGCTTTGCTCCTGGCTTCGTGCGATTGAGGACGTGTCGTCACATGGCGCCGTGTTTTCACATTGCGATATGTGCACTCGTTGAAAGGTTAGCCCGAAGCAGGTGCCCGCAACCCTGGTCGAACTGACTGACCGACCTGGCCGAAAGGACTAGGGTGCAGGCTTCACGCCGGCCTCCGCGCCCGCAGCGGCCGCCGCACCCCGACTCTCGACGCCCAATTTCCGCAGGACCCCGGCAACATGAAACTTGACTGTGCTCTCGCTGACGCCGAGGCGCTCCGAAATCGCCTTGTTGCGCCGTCCGGCCACCAGATGCTCGAGTACCTCGAACTCCCGCGGAGCCAGTTCGGTGAGGACGTCGCGGTTCGGTAGGGCGACGGGGGCGTCGAGCGGGATGGTTGCGCTGATCCGGTTCCCCCACCCGGGCGTCGACTCGGATTCGACGGTTCCACCCAAAGTCTCTACCCTCGAACGTAATTGGCGTTCCACGTCAACCACGTCGGCTTCACCACCGCCGTCGTCGCGAATGTCGATCGAGAGTGAAGCCGCGTCGAGCGTCCAGGCCACCCGGATACGCGAGAGCATCTGCTGATCCGACAACGCCAAGACCGCGCCGCGGACGACCGCGCGCGCGCCGTGCGCCACTTCACCGGGTAACCCACGCCCGTCGACGGGTGGCTCCACCAACTCCAACGCGATTTCCCGATGCTTGAGCAGCGAACGCAATTCCCCACGCATCCGTGCAAAAGCCGTGGTGGTCGACTCTTCGGCCAACTCGCGGTGCACGTCGACGGCTGAACGCAGGCCGATCAGAGCCGAGGCCGCAGTCTCCCTGGCCGAGGTTCGCGCACGTGTGTCGTCGAGATCCGCCGAGCGCAGCGTCGCCAGCATCGTCTCGAGGGTGGCCGCATGCACCTCCGTCATCTCTGCCACGGTGCGCGCACGCTCGGACGACGCTGCCCGCGACTCGGCGAGATATGCCGGGCTCGCATTCCGGACCTGGAGTTGAATTCCGGTTGCAGTCACTGCGAACAATGCCTGGATCAATTCGAGGGATGCTGTCTTCACCGGTACGGGGTGCGGCGTCAGAACGAGAAGCGTATCGGTTCGATCAAGCATCGCGAGCACCTCACGGTCCCGGCCGGCGACAGCGCATTTTCCCCGAAAGATCTGTCCGACAGTGAGATCCGTACGGATACGGTCGAGTTCGGCGATGGTCACACGATCGACGACGGCTGAATCCCCGGCGACCTTGCGCGGCCTACCGGTGCATTCACGAGTGAAGATCACCAGGGAAGTGTGCGGCGCCATGTCCGCGATCAACGTCGAAAATCGTCGGCCGATTTCGGGTAGTGGTCCCACCAACACGTCTCGAAGGGCGGTGATCAGTAGCGCATTGTCGGTGGTGCTCACCGTTCAACGATAACCATCCGGTTCACTGGTGCAGCGTGGTCTTCATGAGCATCACGTTGTAGTCGGACCAGGTGGTGGCGAGAAAGTAGAGGTCCTGCCCCTGTGACCAGGGGTGCATGTACGCGCCGTAGAGTCCCGGAACCTCGTCGGTGCCGATCACTACGTCGGGCGCACTCCACGGGCCGGTCAGGTCCGACGCCGTCCGCAGCACCAGCGCTCCCCACTCGTTGGAGTACATCGCGACGAACTTGCCGAGATAGTTGTTGTACTGCACCGACAGTTCGCTGACATCCCCGTCGAGAACTACTGCAGCGGCAGCGGGATTGTTGGGGACCCATGCTTTTCCGTCCCAGTATTCGTACGCCGCGACGTCCGCGATGGAGGCTTCCTTGACCCGCGAGAGGCGCCCCTCGCCGAAACGTCCCGCGGGGGTACCGAAGTTGTAGACGTAACCACCGTCTTTGACGAAGGAACCCATCTGGAAGTTGTCGTTACCCGTCAACGGCAGATTGGGCCGGGACGAGGCCGGTTCGACCTGCCAGGTCTCACCGTTGTCGTGTGAGGACGCGATCTGCGAGAAGTTGGTGACCCACTCGCCCGACCCTCCCCACGAGCGGATCGACATGTAATTGACGTATTGAACGCCGCCCACCGAGATACCCGTCGTCGGAATGCTGCTGGTTTCGACACCGGTTACTTTCAGACTTCCGATGATCTCGCGCGAGTGATTCGGCCGGTCGGTCGGCGAGGAGTCGATGTTCATGCCGTCGGACAGATTTCCGTCCGAGCTACGGAACAGGACGTTGCTGCGCCAGTCACCGACCACCCCGGAACACAGGGGGTCAGATCCGATGCCGACGGTGTCGCCGAAGGCTGTCAGGACCTGACCTGCGCCGTTGTCCCACATGATGCCGAGATCCGTGCCGAGAACGTTGAAACGCTCGACGGTTTGGTTGGGGCTGAGCGCGCCGGTGATGTACTCGACCGCCGAGGTGCGGCCCTGCAGTTCCGGAAGTTTCCCGTCCGTTCCGTTGAGCCAGGGAATCGGATTGGTCGGCCCACCTGATTGATCCAAGCTGCCGGTGACGTTGCAATCCCACGGGGATGCATGAGCCTGGGTCGCCCCCAAGACCGCGGTCGACGCGAGTACACACGTCACTGCAGCTGTCGATATCTTCCGTATCCGGCGCATCGCTCCCCTTTCGCGGGGGAGATCCGGACTCTACGAGGTGTCTTGCTCGACCGGATCGGTTCATCCACCCACGACAACACAAGGTAACAGGTAAATCGGTAAATCAGGACAAAACGGCCTTATTCAACAGAGATCGATTTCAACCACTTCTCCATCACCGCTGCGGCAATCTCGAGACCCTGCGACTCGGCAGCACTCAACTGCTGCATGAAGATGCGCGGACCGTCCGCTCCCAGCGAAGCATGCAGCGAGTCGCGGTACTCGGCCAGTTCCATCCATTCGCGCGCCACCTCGGAGGACGCTTCGAGGTGAAACTGAACGGCGTAACTCTGCTTGTATCGGAAGAGTTGATTCGGATACTTGGCAGAACCAGCGAGCCGCACCGCGCCGTTCGGAATGTCGAAGGTATCCGAATGCCATTGCATTGCAGGAAATGTGGAGGGCAGATCTCCCCACACGGGATCTCGCCGACCCTCGACAGTCAAGGTGATCTCCTCAACTCCCACTTCGGGCACAGCGCCCGTGTAGACGCGAGCACCCAGCGCCGCGGCGAGCAACTGCGAACCCAGACACACTCCCCACACCGGGACATCGTTCTCGACCAGATCGCGAATGTATTCGATCTCGGATGCCAACCACTCGACCTCGCCCTGATCGCCGACGCCCATCGGCCCGCCCATCACGATCACGGCGTCGAACCGTCGATGGGCGGGAAGCGGGTCGGTACCCAGAAGAACGGTCTGCACATCTCCGTAGCTCTCCAGGACAGGCGAATACGCCGCTGGGGGTTCACACTGCGCGTGTCGTAGTTCCAGAAAATGCATTAGGCAATTCCTCTCGAATCCGGTGCCGAAAGCCTATGGTTCTATTCGACATAAGGCACATCGACGGCGTCGGATGTGCTCTGACTCGAATCTCCCCTTTTCATCGCCCCTTTACCGACAAGGAACGTCTGTGCGCGCACCACAACTCTTTTCGACATCGATTCGCCCGTCCTCAACTGCCGTTCGCATCGGACTCAGCGCATTCGCCTTGGCGTCACTTGCCGCATGCTCAGGAACAAGCACCGACAGCGAGGCCGAATCAACATCCACCGCGACCACCACTGCAACCTCGACAACTCAACCCACGACGACTCAGGCTCCATTGACCACCTCGGTGGCCGGTCCGACGAATACTCCACTGGCCACCACCCCAGTCACCGCAGAAGTGACGCCCCCTGCAACTCCTGCGATCATGCCCAACGTCGTGTGCATGAATCTTCAAGACGCGCAGGACACCATTCAGTCGGCCGGAGTCTTCTTCTCCAGAAGTGCTGACGCAACTGGCGCGGGTCGACGCCAACTGGTCGATTCCAACTGGATTGTTGTCGATCAGACACCTTCTGCCGGAAGCCCTTTCGGTGAAATCGAAGCCGTGCTCTCAGCCGTCAAGATCGGCGAACCCAACCCCTGTTGATCGAGCGAGATCTCGAACTTCGCAATTCCGGGAACGCCGCGCCCTACTTGACAACTACCTTCAACCTCCTTCACTGTAGTCAACATTACGAGTATCCAATATATTGGATGCGAAAGGTTGGATTGCAACATGAAGGTGCAACGAATACGGCAGAGCGCCAACTCTCCGGCGGGCATGAGCGAACCCGTCATCGGAGTACTCGGAGGCATGGGGCCGGCCGCTACTGCGGACTTCTACTCCAAACTCGTTGCCCTGACGCCAGGTTCGACGGATCAAGAGCACCCCAAAGTTGTCATCTGGGCCGATCCCACGGTTCCCGACCGGACATTGGCACTCACCGAGGACGGCCCGGACCCCACCCCCTGGCTGATCCGAGGCGCGCGCGTCCTCCGAGAGTCGGGCGCAACGACGCTCGCCATCCCATGCAATACCGCCCACGCCTTCCTGCCCGCCATCTCATCCCAACTGGGACTTCCCGTCGTCCACATGATCGACGAAGTTGCTCGGCACATCCGGACGCTCTCACCCGCCGTCACATCCGTCGGACTGTTGGCCACCACGGGGACGGTCCGCACCGGGTTGTATCAACAATGGCTGTCGGAATACTCGATTGACGTCCTGGTGCCAGGACCTGCGATCCAGGACGAACTGGTGATGCCGGCGATCCGAGCAATCAAGAGTGGCAACGTCGGAGACGAGACCACCGACAAACTCGTCAGGGCCGCTGATCTTCTCGTCGAATCGGGCGCGCAGGTCGTCGTGGCCGGATGCACCGAGATTCCGCTCGGACTGCCCGCCGACGCCACAACCTGTCAGATCATCGATCCGGCAACAATTCTCGCCCGCGCGCTGCTCCTACGCGTTGCGGATGCCCGGAAACACGCGTCGTTGGCCGACCTGGGCTGACCTGCGACAAGCAACGTGCAGAGTACGATATCCAGTATGTTGCGTGGCGGTAAACCGGTTGAGCGAGCACGAATGAGCGACATCGCTCTCGAACGCATTCGCGAAGCGATCGTCACCGGTGAACTGGCGCCGGGCTCGAAGATCAAGGACAGCGAACTCGCCGAGTATCTGGGATTGAGCAGAACTCCGGTCCGCGAAGCGCTCGCAAGGCTGGTCGACACCGGACTCGTGGAAGCGAAGCCCGGTGCGTACACGCGCATCACCACCCTCGACCGCGGCGACGTCGAGGCAACACTCGCAGTCATCGAAGCTCTCGACCAACTGGCCGTCGTCACCGCTGTACCGAACCTCACCGACGAGATGATCGGGGCGATGCGCTCCGCCAACAAAGACTTCGCCGCTGCCGTCAAGCGAAACGACATAGGCCGAGCGCTGACCGCGGACGATCGCCTACACAGCGTCATCATCGACGCTGCGGCAAATCCGCTGTTGAAGAAGCTGATTCACCAGGTTCACCCACAAATTCACCGCATCTACTACCGCAAGTTCTCGAGCCTTCTCGGCAGCCAGGACTCCGTCGACCATCACAACAAGCTGATCGAGCTGTGCGCAGACCACGATGCCGAGGCGGCAGCGACACTGTCGGCCGAACATCGACGCCATCTCGGCGGGCTGATCGGTGAACTCTTCGACGCCGACGAGTTCGCGCTCTCGGACTGACCGACGCCCGAATACAAGTTTCGGCGCTTGCCTATATTGGCCATTACCGATATAAATGACTGGTGCATGCGTTCGACGTTCTCGGAGACCCAGTTCGGCGAAGAATCATGGAAATCCTGTCCAGCGGCGAGCGCTCGGCGGGTCAGATCGCCGAAGTCGTGGCAGCGGAGTTCGGAATCTCGCAACCGACCGCGTCCGGGCACCTGCGAGTGCTCCGAGAAAACGGATTCGCCACAGTCCGCAGCGAAGGCACCAGGCGTCTCTATGCCGTCGAGCCCGCGCCATTGCAAGAAGTGGACCAATGGCTCGACGGATTCCGGCAGTTCTGGAGCGGTCCTCTCGACGCATTGGCCACAGAACTCGCACGAGGGAAACGACGCGGCTCCGAGCGGAGCAGATCTTCACAATCGAATTCTTCCGACGAAGGAGACTCACAATGACCGAGATCGCGAACCAGGACACCAGCCTCACCGCGGTAGAGCGGAGCATGGGCAACCGCGACATCGCAGAAGGTGTGGCTCGAACTGCCGTACTCAAGCGCCGCTACAACGCGTCGGTCGACGACGTCTGGGACGCCATCACGACCCCTGACCGCATCAACCGTTTCTTCCTTCCGGTGAGCGGAGACTTCCAGGTGGGCGGCTCGTACGCCTTCGAAGGCCAGGCAAGTGGCGAGATCCTGGCCTGCGACGCCCCACACCTGCTGCGACTGCAGTGGACGCCGCCCGGCGATCGCGGATACAGCGATCAGGTCGAGATCCGGCTGACTGCAGACGGCCCCGACGCCACCTGGCTCGAGTTGGAGCACGCCTCCGTCGCCGATGTCTTCCGCAACGACCCTGACACCGGCTGCTACGGCGTCGGAACCGGCTGGGAAGGCCCACTTCACTACCTGGGCGAATACTTGCGCGGCACTCTCCCTGATGCGCCGAGCACCGAGTGGTACACCTTCGACGAAGCAGAGGAGCTTCGTCTCGCCAACTTCCGCGGGTGGGAGTGGGCAAAGATCGAGGCAGAGCACGGCGGCCGATAACGCCCAATTCTTCGAAAACGGTCACAGGATGGCCGTTTGCTTTGTATCGTGACCGAGCTGGACGTATGTCCAGCAGTTTTGGTGGCTTTCTTTCGTGCCACAACTGCTTCGGTCCACGAGAAGAGAGCTCCACATGGCGCCACAACCCGTAGTCGACAACGCGGCCACGACGCGACGCACGCACATCATCCGGACAGTTCTCGCTGTCCTCGTCATCGCACCGCTGTCGATTGCGGCGTTCTACATGTGGGCACTGTGGGATCCGGGCGACACGGTCAACCGCTTGCCCGTCGCCATCGTCAACGCCGATGCCGGCACAGAACTCGACGGAACACGTCTGCAAGCCGGCGATGAAGTTGTTGCCGCGCTCGTCGAGAGCGGAGACGTTGCATGGAAGGTCGTCTCGGAACAGGAAGCCGCCGACGGCGTCAACGACGGCACCTACTACTTCTCGGTCGTCATTCCCAAGACTTTCAGCGCAGACGTGGCCAGTGCCGCATCGGGTTCGGGCCGCAAGGCCGAACTCGACGTCTTGTACAACGATTACAACAGTCTGGTCGCCGGCCCGGTCGGTGAAAGCATCATCGCTCAGGTGCGCTCGGCGGTCTCCGAGTCGATCGGCGAGCAGTCCATCGACCAGGTGCTGGTCGGGTTGGGTGAACTCGGAACAGGATTCGGTGAAGCAGCCGCTGGCGCGCAACAACTCTCCGACGGATCCTCCGAAGCACTCGCCGGAACCAACGAGCTCTACGCGGGAAGCAAGGAACTCGCCACCGGCATGGGTGAAGCGAATCAAGGCGGCAAGGAGCTGGCCGCCGGAGCCGGCGAGCTGGCTGCTGGAGCGAACGAAGCTGCTGCAGGCTCGGGCGAGCTGAGCAGCGGACTCAACCAGTTGGTCGGGGGAACCGACGAACTCGGCGCAGGAGCCCTTCAGATCAGCGAAGTGGTCGACATGGTCACCACCCCGGTACTCGACCTCGCGGGGTCCTCGGACGCCGTCGTCGGTCAGATCGACGCCCTCACGTCGATGCTTCGAAACTCGGCTGATCCGGTCTCCGCCGGACTCGTCGAAGCCCTGGGTGGACTGCGGGCTTCCCTGGCTGCACAACCGTCGGACGACGACGTGATCGGTCAGCTCGGCCAGCTTCGCGACGGTGCGCGGGAGATCTCGCGCCAACTCACTGATCCGAGCAGCGACTACCGTGGCGGGCTTCTTGCCGCGGCGGCCGGTGCAGGTGAACTCAACACGGGACTAGGCCAACTGTCCGACGGCGCAGGCCAACTCGCTACCGGCGCACAGCAACTCTCCACCGGCCTCGGGCAGTTGGACACCGGAAGTATTGCGCTCCGTGACGGTCTCGGGCAGCTATCGGCCGGCGTCGGCGAGCTCGACGCGGGCAGCGCAGAACTCGCCACCGGTTTGTCCGACGGCGCCGCCCAGGTGCCGCAGTTCTCGGACGACGAACGCGCCACCACAGCCAATCTGCTCTCGTCCCCGGTTGCCGTCGACGCGCGGAACAACTATCCCGCAGCCGGTTTCGGACCGGGAGCCGTCCCTGCCGTGATCTCGGTGGCACTGTTCCTGTGCGGAATTCTCACGTGGTTCGTCGTCCGTCCACGACGCGGACGTTCACTGAACTCGCACACCAGCGTGGTGCGTGAGGGGCTGCGCCGCTACCGCATTCCCGCCCTGGTCACCTTGGTCGCGGCGCTCGTGTTGTCGGTGGTGTCACTGACCGTGGCAAACGTCGAACCACCTAGTGTTCTGGCGATGATCGCAGTGATGATCCTGGTGGGTGCCGCCGCGGTCAGCTCGGGCAGGCTCTTCACCGTTGTGTTCGGAGCCGTCAACGGAACCTTCATCGCTCTGGGCGCCTTGATGATTCAGATCTTCGCCTTCGGCGCGGTGTACCCCATCGAACAGATGCCGACGGTTCTGCAGTGGCTGCACGCCCTGATGCCACTCACGTGGGCGCGCAACGCCATGCGTATGGTCCTTGTCGGATACTACGGCCCGAAATTCTGGGTGGCGGTAATCGCTCTGGCTGCCTTGGTGATCGGAGCCGTCCTGTTCACCATCTGGTGGCGCCGCCGACAAGAACCGCCGACCGACGCCGATGACGACGCGCCGATCACCGAGGAGATCGTGTACCTCCAACCAACGCAAATGTAAATCTGCGCAAACGTGAGTCGGATCAGCGAACGAGCGTCGTGCGCATCAACATGACGTTGTAGTCGGCCCACGTGGTGGCAAGGAAGTACAGATCCGAACCACTGGACCACGGGTGGATGTATGCAGCGTAGATACCGGGAACCTCGACCAGATTGACCAATGTTTCCGGTGCCGTCCACGGACCGACCGGACTGGGAGCGGTTCGCATCACGATCGAACTGAACGCGTCGGCGTACATCGCCACGAACTTGCCGAGGAACTCGTTGTACTGAACGGAGATCTCCCCGATGCGGCCGTCCATGACGGGTACGGCCGCAGCGGGATCGGCACGGATCCAGCCGTTTCCGTTCCAGTACTCGTAGGCGGAAAGATCGAGGATCGCCCCCTCGGGCGCGCGAGAAAGTCGAACCTCGCCGGATCGTCCCGCGGGGGTTCCGTAGTTGTAGACGAACCCGCCGTCCTTCACCATCGAGCTCATCTGGAAGTTCTCGCTACCGGCGACGGGGGCGACACCCGCGGGAAGAGCCCCACCGATGTTGGGGCGCAGCGTCTCCGGACGCGTGGTCCACGTCTCGCCGTTGTCCGAGGAGGTGGCAATCTGTGAGTAGTTTGTACTCCACTGCCCGGCCTCGCCCCAGTTGCGCACCGACATGTAGCTCAGATACTGCACACCGTTCACTGCTATGCCGCTCGTGGGGATACTGGAAGCCTCGACGCCCGGAATCTTCAGACCGGAGATGATCTCACGCGCCTGACCGGTACCGTCCTTCGGCGCGCTGTCGATGCGCATCCCGTCGGCAAGTACCCGATCCGAGCTGCGGAAGAGCACATTACTTCGCCACTCGCCCACCAAACCGTCGCAGGTGGGGTTACGACTGAGCCCGGTGGTATCGCCGAAAGCGGTCAGAATCTGCCCCGCACCGTTGTCCCACATGATGCCCAGGTCGGTGCCCAGGACATTGAAGCGATCAACTGTCTTGTTGGGACTGTATGTGCCGGTGACTTTTTCGATCGCGGTAGTACGACCGGACAGACCTGGCAACCCTCCGGTGTTGCCGTTGAGCCACGGCGCCGCATTGGCCGGACCTCCACTACTACCGACGCCACTGACTCCGACGCATCCCGGCGCAGCCATCGCCGGCGAAGCCACCGCCGTGACGGCAGCAGCTGCCAGAGCAGCAACTACCCCGAACACCCCCAACGATCTCCCCGCGCGAAACATGACTCCCCCATGGCCGGGATTGTTGGTGTTGTCGTCGTTCCCCCCGAACCTCGGACAATCTAGCAACTGCAGTCACAGATAACCCAATCAGACAAAGACGCGAAAAGACCTGAAAGTCATAGTAGTTCAGACTTTCAGGCCTTTTCGGACAGAGAAGATCAGTCAGTAGGTCAGCGCGCTCCGCTCGCACCGCCGTCGAGTGGAATCACCGCGCCGGTCAGATAAGCCCCGGCACGTGAAGCCAGGAAGATGGCAAGACCTGCAGCATCCTGGGGAGTTCCGACCCTGCCCAACGGGACCGAGTCCGCCACAGCCTTTGCACTCTGCTCGTCCTCGAGGAGGAATGCCATCATCTTCGACGGGAACGGGCCCGGCGCAATGGCATTGACCGTGATCTGTTCCCCCGCAAGCGTTGCCGCGAGCTTGCGCGTCAACATGTGCACCGCAGCCTTACTGGCTCCGTACGAGAAGTTCTCCGAACCCGACACCACGAGTCCGTCGATCGATCCGATATTGATCACGCGCGCGGGATCTTCCGCAGTGGCCGCAGAACGCAACTGCGGCAACAGCTTCTGCGTCAAGAGGAAGATTGCCTTGACATTGATGTCGAAAATCTTGTCGAAGCCGGCGGCCGGAAAATCGTCGACGGGAGCTCCCCACGTGGCACCGGCGTTGTTGACCAGTACGTCGAGCGTCGGCGAAATCTCGGCGACCTTCGCAGCGAGGCTCTCGATCCCCTCGTCCGTGGACAGATCGGCCGGATGCGAAATGCAGGTGCCGAACTCCGAAAGCTCTCGCGCGGCTTCGTCACAGGCTTCGGCTTTTCGGGCCGAAATGACGACCGTCGCTCCGCCTTCGACAAATCCGCGAGCGATCATGTATCCGATGCCGCGTGATCCACCGGTGACCACAACGGTCTTGCCACTGACGTCGAACAGTCCCTCGATCAAGCTCATGCGACCTCGAAAAGCCCGGCAGCACCCATGCCGCCGCCGATGCACATGGTCACCACCACGAGCTTGGCTCCGCGCCGTTTTCCTTCCAGAAGAGCATGGCCGACCAGACGAGCACCCGTCATTCCGTACGGATGGCCGACGGAGATACCGCCGCCGTCGACGTTGTACTTCTCGGGATCGATCCCGAGCTTGTCGCGGCAGTACAGGGCCTGAGAGGCGAAGGCCTCGTTGAGTTCCCAGAGATCGATGTCGTCGACCTTCAGTCCGTGAAGATCCAGCAGACGCGGAATCGCGAACACCGGTCCGATGCCCATCTCGTCGGGAGCACAACCCGCGACAGCCATCCCACGGTAGATACCGAGAGGAGCCAACCCGCGGCGTTCCGCCTCGCCCGCCTCCATCAGCACCGAAGCGGAGGCACCGTCCGAGAGCTGAGACGAGTTGCCCGCAGTGATGGAGGAATGCGCACTGACAGTCCCGTCGGCCAGAACCGGTCGCAGACTCGACAGCCCTTCCAACGTGGTGGAAGCGCGGTTGCCTTCGTCCAGGGTCAGCGTCACGGACTCGCTGCGGATCTCACCCGTCTCCTTGTCCTGCACCTGCTTGATCGAGGGCAGCGGGACGATCTCGAGATCGAACCGACCTGCGTTCTGAGCTGCTGCGGTTCGCTGCTGCGAGACGAGCGCGAACTCGTCCTGCTGCTCGCGGGTCACTCCGTAGCGCTCGGCGACGATCTCGGCCGTGTGCAGCATCGGCATGTAGATCGACGGCTTGTTTTCCTTCAGCCACGGATCAGCCGCGCGGAAGTTGTTCATATGATCGTTCTGGACCAACGAGATCGATTCGACTCCGCCGCCGACCGCGATCTGCATTCCGTCGTCCACGATCTGCTTTGCTGCGGTCGCGATGGCCATGAGCCCGGACGAGCACTGACGATCGATCGTCATTCCGGAAACCGAGTCCGGAAGCCCGGCCCGCAGCACCGCTTGCCGTGCGACGTTGCCGCCGGAAGATCCCTGCTGCAGCGCGGCGCCGAGGATGACGTCCTCGACCTCGCCGCCCTCGAGGCCCGCGCGCTGAACTGCATTCGAAATAGCATGTGCAGCAAGCTCTTGAGCCTGAGTGTTGTTGAACGCGCCGCGGTACGCCTTACCGATCGGGGTACGGGCGGTGGAAACGATGACAGCTTGCCTCATCGGGGAAACCTTTCGTCGAACACGAAGTGCTGTGCGCCTTTATTAACCGCCGGGGGTTAATAAAGGCGCACAGCAAAGAATCAGGGCTGGAACACGACGCGACCGACAGTGGTGCCGTCGCCGAGGCGACCGATACCGTCGGCAACGTCCGTCAACGACAACCGCTCACTGATCAGTGGTTTGACCAAGCCGGCATCGGCGAGCCTGGTGAGCTCGACGTGGCAGTCGTCGATGGCCTGCTGGTTGTAGGCCTTGTACAGCCCCCAGTGCAGTCCGATGATCGAATAGTTCTTGATGAGAGCGTGATTGAGTGCCGGCTGCGGGATCGTGCCACCAGCGAAGCCGATGATGACGATCCGTCCCTCGAAGGCGATGCACTTGGTGGACTTCGCGTAGGCGTCGCCGCCGACCGGATCGAAGACCACGTCGGCGCCCTTGCCGCCGGTGAACTCCTTGACCGCTGCCACGAAGTCCTCACTGTGACGGTCGACGACGAGGTCTGCGCCGAGCTTGCGCGCGTACTCGGCCTTGTCCGGGCCGCCGACGACGCCGATGACCTTGGCGCCTGCCGCCTTGCCGAGTTGCACTGCCGCACTACCGACACCACCCGCAGCAGCGTGGACCAACAACGTCTCACCCTCGAGCAGTTGGGTGCGGCGATGCAGAGCGAACCACGCTGTCTGATAGCCGATGCTCAGAGCGGATGCTTCCGCGTCGTCGAGAGCCGACGGCGCCGGGAACGTGTTGTTCTGATCCAGTACCGAGTACTCGGCGAATCCGCCGGACGGCAGACTCGGATTACCGATCACCCGGGCCCCCACTGCGAACTTGGTCACCGATTCACCGACCGAGACCACTTCACCACACAGTTCGACACCGGGTGTGAAGGGCAGCGGCGGCTTGATCTGGTACTCACCCCGGCACATGAGGACGTCGGGGAAGTTGGCCGGAGCCGCCAGCACCTTGACCAACATCTCCGTCGCATTCGGGGTGGGATCCGCGGTCTCCTCCAACGCGAGCACATCGCGGGGTTGACCGAGTTCGTTGACGCGCCAAGCCTTCACAGCAATTCTCCAGACAGATAGTGGGTGAGTTTCAGGACGAGATCGGGAGGTCGACCAACTCGGCGAGGCGTGCCCGATGCTGATACGCGGTTCCCAGCGACAGCTGATCGCTCTTCGCCCGTTTGAGGTACAGGTGCGCCGGATACTCCCACGTCATTCCGATACCACCATGAAGTTGGACGCATTCCTCCGCAGCATGAACCGCGACGCCGCTGCAGAATGCCTGGGCCACCGTCGCTGCGATCGCCGCATCGGCGTCGCCGCGTGCATAGGTGTCCGCCGCATATCGTGCTGCCGCTCCCGAAGAGCTGACTTCGAGCCAGAGATCGGCGAGGCGGTGCTTGATCGCCTGGTACGAACCGATCGCCCGGCCGAACTGCTTGCGCTCCTTGACATACGCGAGAGTCGTTTCGAGGCACCACTGAGCTACAGCGAACTGTTCGGACGCCAAAAGTGCGCTTCCGCAGAGCAACGCTTCCTCAACCGCTTGCGCCGCATTGCCGCTGTCGACACGGACCGACGACGAACCCGAGAACTCGACGTCCGCCAATCGGCGCGTCATGTCCAGGGACAGAACCGGCGTGACGGTAGCGTCGGCGATCCGAACGGTGTGCAGCTCCAGGCCGCTCTCACCGGCAACCGGAACAACAAGAACATCGGACTCGGCGACGCCGGCAACCGTCGTGACGCTGCCGACGAGTCCACTCGCCGTTACCTTGACAGTAGGTGTGAAAGTTCCTGGTGCAGTGGACAACGGGACGACCAGAGCAGCCGTCGAATCCCCCGCTGCCAATTGACCGAGCACATCGGTCTCGCCGGCCTTCAGCAACGCCGTCGTCGCCAGCACCGCGCTGGAGAAGAACGGAACGGGAGCGACCGCACGTCCGATCTCCTCCATCACGACCGCCGCCTCACGCGTCGACGCACCTGCACCGCCCAGTTCCTCGGGTACCAGCAGTCCCGCCAAACCGAGTTCCGACGCCAGCGACTTCCACAGCCCGGTGAAGTCGGCGGACACGTCGTCGTACGCCGTGACCACGGTGTCGGCGCCGGCCCGCTCGCTCAGCAGTCGTCTGACGCTGGCTCGCAGATCTTGTTCGGTCTCGGAGTACAGCAGATCGGCGCTCATCGGGGTAGGTCCTTCCAGGCGATGTCCTTGTCGACGCGATGCTCGGGCGGCAACCCGAGTACACGTTCTGCGATGACGTTGCGCAGGATCTCCGACGTTCCGCCCTCGATCGAATTGCCCTTGGCTCGCAGGTACCGGTATCCGGGTTCACGCCCGGTGAAGTCGACGGAATCCGGTCGACGCAGCGTCCAGTCGTCGTAGCGCAGACCGGCTTCGCCGTGCAGCTCGAGGTCGAAACCCGAAATCTGCTGAGCCAAACCGGCAAACGCGAGCTTCATTCCCGAGCCTTCGGGGCCGGGCTGGCCGGCGGCGAGCTGCTGGCGCAGTCGCTCACCGGTCAGACGCGCAACTTCGGATTCGGTCCAGAGCCGCATCAACTCGTCGTGCATCGCCGGATTACGCAGCTCGGGCTCGTCACGCCAGGCCTGAACGACCTTTCCGATCATGCCTCCCTCACGCGGTGCGCCCGAACCGATGGCAACACGCTCGTTGTTCAGGGTGGTGGTCGCAACCTTCCACCCCTGGCCTTCGGCTCCGAGGCGATTGGCGTCCGGAATCCTGACGTCCGTGAGGAATACCTCGTTGAATTCGGCCTCGCCGGTGATCTGACGCAGCGGCCGGACATCGACGCCCGGGTCGGTCATGTCGCAGATGAAGTAGCTCAGACCCGCATGCTTGGAACGTGACGGATCGGTCCTGGCCACGAGAATCGCCAGCTGCGCATTCTGCGCGCCCGACGTCCATACCTTCTGCCCGTTGACTATCCAGTCGTCGCCGTCGCGGACGGCGCGGGTAGCGACGGCCGCGAGGTCCGACCCTGCGCCCGGTTCACTGAACAGCTGGCAGTAGACCGTCTCCGCAGTCCACAACGGGCGCAGGAACTTCTGCTTCTGCTCCTCGGTACCGAAGGCGGCGATGGTCGGTGCCGCCATGCCGAGTCCGATGCCGTTCTTGCCGGTGGCCGGGCCGGGTGCGCCGGCGGCCTCCAGCTGAGCGTTCACCTGACGCTGAAAGCTCTGCGGTACACCGAGTCCCCCATGACCTTCGGGGAAATGAACCCACGCCAGTCCGGCGTCGAATCGTGCGCCGAGGAAATCCGACACCGACACACGGTTCGGATCATTCTCCGCGAGAAGCGTGTTCACCTTTTCGGTGAGATCACGCGATACTGCCTCTTCGTCGAAAGCCATGCCCATTCCTTCGGTTCGAGCGGTGAGCGGACGGTCAGTCCTTGGGTCCACCGGCGACGTAGACGACCTGACCGGAAACGAAGCCCGCGCCTTCACTGACGAAGAACGACGCGGTGTGCGCGATGTCCTCGGGCTGACCGACGCGGTTGACCGGAATCTGCGAAGCGGCAGCGGTCTTGAAGTCCTCGAAGCCGACTCCCATGCGCTCTGCCGTTGCGGCGGTCATCTCGGTTTCGATGAATCCGGGGGCAATGGCGTTGGCGGTGACGCCGAACTTGCCCAATTCGAAGGCCAATGTCTTGGTGAATCCCTGCATGCCGGCCTTGGCTGCGGAGTAATTGACCTGTCCGCGGTTGCCGAGAGCCGACGTGCTCGAGAGGTTCACGATGCGGCCGAACTTCGCTTCCACCATGTACTTCTGCACCGCGCGCGACATGAGGAACGCTCCGCGCAGATGGACGTTCATCACCGAATCCCACTCGGCAACGCTCATCTTGAACAGAAGGTTGTCGCGAGTGATGCCGGCATTGTTGATCAGCACGGTAGGTGCACCGAGTTCCGCGGCAACACGATCCACCGCTGCAGCAACCGAAGCCTCGTCGGAGACGTCAGCGCCGACGGCCAATGCCTGGCCGCCTGCGGCCTTGATCGCGTCGACGGTTCCGGCACACGCTGCTTCGTCGAGGTCCAGCACGGCAACGGCAAAGCCGTCTTCCGACAGTCGCTTGGCCACTGCCGCACCGATTCCGCGTGCTGCACCCGTGACAATTGCGGTTCTACGTTCCTGGCTCACTGGCCCTCCATAATTTCGTGATTCGACGGACACCGGACGATCTCGTCAGATCCCGGCCTGATCTGCAATTTCCCTGGCTTTGGCTACCAAGGCGTCAATACGTTCCACGGTGGGAGTTCCGCTCTCGGCGGCATTCTGCGGTTCGTCGCGGGCGCGACGCATCACGCCCTCGGCGATCACGGCGATCTTCCACAGCCCCAAGGTGTGCCAGAACTTCAGCGCAGCCGGATCCCGTCCGGTGGCCTCGAGATAGATCCGGGAGATCTCCTCTCGCGAAGGGAATCCCGGGAGCGCTGACGCCGGGAAATCGCCACCAGTGTCCTCCCCGGCCGCCGGCCAGTACGCCAACAAGCTTCCGACATCGGCCAACGGATCACCGAGTGTGCAGAGTTCCCAGTCGAGGGCCGCGACAACTTCGCCGTTCTCAGCGGAGGTGATCACGTTGCGTAGGTGAAAGTCGCCGTGCACCAACGTGGTTTCGGTGTGAGCCGGCTGAGCTGCAATGAGACGTCGGGTGAGATCGTCCAGGTCAGGGCATTCCCGCGTCTTCGACTGTTCCCACTGTCCGCCCCAGCGCTTCAGCTGCCGTGCAGCGTAGGGCTTGTGGCTTGCCAGGTCGTCGAGACCGGCCTGTTCGAGGTCGACGGCGTGTATCTTCGCCAGCGTCTGAGCGAGCGAGATTCCGATTGCCCGGCGACGATCTTCCGACAACGCCTCCGCAAGAGGCATTCGGTCCACCACTTCGCCGTCCACGAATTCCATGAGGAGCAGCGGAACTTCGGTGACGGCTGGATCCTCGGTCAACCCGAATACTCGCGGCGAAGGCACGTCGGTGGATTCGAGAGCGCTCAGGATTCGAGCTTCGCGCGCCACGTCGTGAGCCGAGGCCAGCAGGTGCCCCAGAGGTGGGCGTCGTAGCACCCAGCGATTGCCGTCTTGATCGCGAACCAGGTACGTGAGATTCGACTGCCCCAGGCCGATTCGATCGAAGGACAACGGCCCGGTGAAGTCGATCCCCAGGCCTGCTATCCACCCGGTGACCGCTTCGGTATCGAGTCCCACTACTCCGACGCTAGCCACCGACGGACGCTCCCTGCCGGAACGGGAGTGCGTCACCCAACAACTGGCCACCGTCAATGGTCATGATCTCGCCGGTGATCCACTGGGCTGCATCCGAAACCAGGAAGGCGATGGCAGCGGCCACGTCCTCGGGTTCACCGATGCGTCCGAGAGCGGTCGACGCGGACACCGCTTCTTCATGTTCTTTCCACAGAGCTTCGGCGAGTTTGGTTCTCACCACTCCCGGAGCAACGGCGTTGACACGAATCTTCGGTGACAACTCGAGCGCCAACTGCTTGGTGATGTGGATCAGAGCAGCCTTCGACGCGTTGTACGTACCGATCCCGGCCTCGAACGCCATGCCGCCGATCGAGGCGGTGTTGACCACGGAACCACCGTGCTCGCCCATCCAGGCCCGCGCTGCCAGGCCGGTCCACAGGACTGGAGCCCACACGTTGACGTCGAAGGTCTTGGCGAAGCGCGAGTGATCCTGGTTGATGATCGGCCCGAACGACGGGTTGGTGCCCGCGTTGTTCACCAAGATGTCGAGACTGCCGAAACGCTCGATCGTCTGCTCGACGCACTTGCTGGCAGCATCCTCGTCCGTCGCGTGAGCGCCGACGCCGATCGCGTTGCCGTTCACCTGCGCGGCAGCCGCATCTGCGGATTCCTGTGAGCGCGAGGTCAGTACGACGTTTCCGCCCGCCGCCGCAATCGCCTGCGCGGTCGCGAGGCCGATGCCCCGCGATGCGCCTGTGACGATTGCCGTCTTACCGGTGAGATCCAGTCCTGCCATGTCAGTTCGCCTTGACTTCGCGGTACTTGCGCAGTTCCTGCTTGGCGATGGCGCGCTTGTGCACCTCGTCCGGGCCGTCAGCCAGGCGAAGGGTGCGCATGTGGGCGTAAGCCATCGCGAGCGGGAAGTCGTCCGTGACGCCGCCGCCGCCGTGAACCTGGATGGCGCGGTCGATGATCTTGAGCGCGATGTTCGGCGCTGCAACCTTGATGGCTGCGATCTCGGTGCGCGCTTCCTTGTTGCCCACCGTGTCCATCATGTGAGCGGCCTTGAGCGTGAGGAGTCGAACCATCTCGATGTCGATACGAGCCTCGGCGATCCAGTCCTGGATATTCGCGTTGTCACTGACAGGCTTTCCGAAGGTGATGCGGGTGGATGCGCGCTTGCACATCAGTTCCAGTGCGCGCTCGGCCATTCCGATTGCACGCATGCAGTGGTGGATGCGGCCGGGGCCGAGGCGGGCCTGGCTGATCGCGAATCCTTCGCCCTCGCCGGCGAGAATGTCCTTGGCCGGGACGCGCACGTCCTCGAAAGTGATCTCGCCGTGTCCTTCGCGGTCCTGGTAGCCGAAGACCGGCAGGTTGCGTAGGATCGTGACGCCGGGAGCATCGATCGGAACGACCATCATCGACTGCTGACGGTGGGTGGCGGCATTGAAGTCGGTCTTGCCCATGACGATCAGAACCTTGCAGTTCTGGTGCAAAGCGTTGGAAGCGAACCACTTACGGCCGTTCAGTACGTACTCGTCGCCGTCACGGTCCATGCGAAGCTGGATGTTGGTGGCGTCGGAACTGGCAACCTCGGGCTCGGTCATCGCGAAAGCAGAACGGATTTCGCCTTCGAGAAGCGGCTTGAGGTACTTCTCCTTGTGCTCGTCGGTGCCGAAGAGCGTGAGCACCTCCATGTTTCCCGTGTCCGGAGCGGCGCAGTTGGTGGCTTCGGAAGCCAGGTGGCTGCGACCCATGATCTCCGCGAGCGGTGCGTATTCCAGGTTGGTCAGGCCGGGGCCCCATTCGGGATGCGGGTGAAAGAGGTTCCACAGCCCGCGCGCCTTGGCTTCCTTCTTCAAGTCGTCGATGATCGGCGGCTGGAAGTGCGGGTTACCGGACTCACGCATCTGCTCTTCGTAGACCGCTTCGGCCGGGTAAACGTGCTTGTCCATGAAATCGAGCAGTTCGGCCTGGTACTTCTTGGTGCGATCCGAGAACTCAAACACTGACATGTGAACTCCTGACAGAGAGGGAAGGAAAATTGGGGGCTCGATGTTCGAGATGGCTGTTGACGCCCTCGACGACATCCGGGCCGTGAAATGCATTCAGCATCAGTGATTCCGCACGCCTGGCGGAATCGGTGAAGGTCGAGTGCGCGTCGGCACTCATCTGAGACTTGATGACGGAGAGGGACGTCGGCGAGCAGTTGGCCGCGATGTCCTCGGCGTAAGCAATCGCCGCATCCAGAACGTCACCGCCGCTGACCAGGTGGTCGATCAAACCGATACGGTACGCCTCGTCGGCATCCACCATCCGGCTGGAAAGCAGAAGATCGACTGCTCGACTGTGACCGACCAAGCGGGGCAACATCCAGGAGATGCCGTACTCCGCAATCAGGCCTCGACGCGCGAACGCGGTAGTGAATCGCGTTGCGCTCGAACCGAAACGAACGTCACAGTACAGAGCCTCGACCATTCCGAGCCCTGCGGCGACGCCGTTGACGGCAGCGATCAGCGGCTTGCGAACGGTGGTCGGGAAATCACGGTCCCGTGGTCGGACAAGATCACTTTCGGAGACGTCGCCGACGTTCTTCAAATTGCCGAGGTCAGCCCCCGAGCAGAATCCTCGACCGGAGCCGGTGACAACAATTGCTCGGACACTGGGATCTTCGTCTGCTGCGGCCAAAAGGTCGTAATACTGATCTTCGAGCTCGTTGGTCCACGCGTTGAGAACGCGGGGCCGATTGAATGTCAGGACCAGCACCGCTCCTCTCTGCTCGGAGAGGACGAGTTCCTCGGTCATCGCGTTCCCGCGAGCAGCGACGCCTGGTACCGGCGCATCCCGCGCAGCCAACGGTCGTAGTCGGCGCCCTTCTGCCGGTACATGTCCAGAACGTTCTTGTGCGGAAGGATGAGGAATTCCTCGGCATCTACTGCGGCAAGAACGATTTCGGCGCATTCAGCAGGCTCGAGAACATTGCCTGCCGCAAGCACGGCCCCGGTTGCGGCCTTGCCGACCGGATCGCCGGAGTTCTCGCCTTCGTAGAGAAGCTTGGTGTTGACACCCATCGGACACAGGCAACTGACGCGAACGCCCTGATCTCCGTATGTGATCGAGAGCCACTCGGCAAACGCGACCGCGGCATGTTTGGTCACCGAGTACGCGGCGGACCCAACCTGACTGAGCAAGCCGGCAGCAGAGGCAGTGCTGATGAAGTAGCCTTCCCCGCGCTCGGTCCAACCAGGGACGAGGAGCCTGGCGGCACGAATGTGGGCGCGAACGTTGACGTCGATCGTCGTATCCCAGACGTCCTCACTGATGTCGAGGCCCATGCCACCGGTGACGCCGGCATTGGCGAAGTAGAGGTCGACCGGGCCGAATTCCTTTTCCGCCTGCGCGATGAGGCCCGCAATGACCGTCTCGTCGGAGACGTCGCCACCCGCAGACACTGCTGCGCCGGGATGCTCCATGTTGATCGCCTCTGCCACTGCCGAAGCTGCCGCCCCGTCGAGGTCGGCTACTACGACGCGAGCGCCCTCTGCGGCCAGTCGCTGCGCCAACGCACCGCCGATCCCCCCGCCGCCACCGGTGACAATTGCTACCGTCTGGGCAACCTTCATGAGCGATTCCTCTCGCTTGCGTCATACCTACGCGCTGACAGTGATCCACGTCTCCCCTCATGTATAGTTGAATCCGGCGTCAGTTTCAACCGTCGAATCGCGACGGTCACCCGAACGGCCCGTTCCGTCCTCCTGAACTGCGAGTAAAGGGATCAACGATGACTGAAAACCAATTGCCCGTCCGCCCGTCCACCTTCGCCGAGCTCGAGAAGCTCATCGGCCAGGAACTTGGCCCGACGGAGTGGTACGACATCACCCAGGAGCGCATCAACGCGTTCGCCGAGGCCACAAACGATCATCAGTGGATTCACGTCGACCCGGAACGAGCCGCATCGAGCCCGCTCGGCAGCACCATCGCGCACGGACTCTTCAGCCTCTCGCTGGGCCCACAGTTCTCCTACCAACTCATCCACTTCGACGGCTTCGCGCACAGCCTCAATTACGGCTACGACAAGGTTCGCTTCCCCGCTCCGGTTCCCGTGGGATCCCGGGTCCGCATGCGTGCAACCGTTGTGTCCGCGGAGCAGTTGCCCGGCGGAATCCAGGTGAAGATGAGCCAGGTGGTTGAGCGCGAAGGTTCCGACAAGCCAGTCGTCGTGGCCGAATCCGTCGCTCGCGTCGTCGAGAAAGGCTGAACAGAGAAAAGCTGACTAGAGAAAAGCTGAAACAAGACTCGGCACGTCCCGGCCGCTCGAACGTCGATACGGCCGGGGCGACCTGCCGCTTCAGGATCGGTCAGGGAACTTCAGCGCGTTAGCCCACAGGTCTGTCACCGTGGCGACAATCTGATCGAACTCCGGCGAACGCCCGTCCACCTCACCCTCATGGAGGGTGAACAGACTGTAGGCGAGCCGACTCACCATGCCGGACAGAGCAATTGACGCTGTCATTGGATCCAGCGTCGTGTCCGCGATACCACGACTCTGCAGATCTGCAATCCCGCGGGCATTACGGCGTATGAACGCATTGGCACGCTCGCTGCGGAACTTTCGGAACTCCGGGTCGATGTGAGCAACCTGCTCCATCAGCCCCATCAATTTCGCATTGCGTTGATACGCCGCCAGATACGCTCGATTACTTGCCTCGAGCACGGCGTACGGATCGTCTGCGCCCGCCACGCGTCCCATGCCCGGGTGCATCATGTCGTCTCGCGCGACCTCGAGGACGGCGGCGAAGACCTCTTCCTTGTTCGCGAAGTAGGTGTAGAACGATCCCGTCGCGCAGCCGGCTTCTTTGGCGATGTCGATCAGACGGGCATCGAGATAGCCACTACGCTCGAATACCGTGCGGGCAGCGGCAATCAGCGCTGCGCGCGTGCGGGTTCCCCGCTCGGTGGTGGGCCGATCTCGGAGCAGCGCAGGCGGAGCCACCGGCAGGGCGGCAATTCGCGATTCGTCATCGAGCACGGTGCGCTCCCCATCCTTCCGAGCCAACATCATTTCGGGACAATCCCAGCAGACTCGATGTTGACGCCGGATTCAAGTGTACGCTCTGGTGAGACCCAGGACACACAATCGGTCGATTCCTCCCGAAAGGCAGAACCATGGTTAGCGTTCTCGACCCGGTGACCCGTCACGCGGAAGTCACACCGGACAACATCGCAATTCGAAACAGCATTGCGATCCGCGGCACGGATGAACACTGGACTTACCGGCAGCTCCACGACGCATCCCTGGCGTTCGCCGGCCGCATTCGCGACGCCGGGTTGAGCGTAGGCGATCGGGTTCTCCTAGCGGCACCGTCGGTAGCGGAATTCGTCGTGGCGTACATGGGAATTCAGGCCGCAGGTTGTGTCGTGGTACCGATCAACACGATGTCGGCGCAACCCGAAGTCGAGTACGTTCTGGACGACGCGGAGATTTCCCTGGCCATCGCGTGGCATCAGCTCGGTCCCGCAGTCCAGGATGCAGGGAGCGCGCGCGGCGTCCCGGTGTGGACACTCACCGAAGAGTCGGCGAAGGCCGATCATGCACCCGCAACTGTGGTCGACCGTGAAGCAACAGACACCACGGCGATTCTCTATACCTCCGGCACCACCGGACGCCCGAAGGGCGCTCAGCTGACCGTCGGGAATTTGTTGTCCGCCGGTGAGATCGGCGCCGAGAGCAGCCGCGGAAACCCCTCGGACCGCACCGGAACCGGACTGCCGCTCTTTCACATCTTCGGCCAGGGTTCGGTCATGATGGCAACCTTCACCGGCGGCGGATCACTGTCCCTGCTCGCCCGGTTCGACCCCGCTGCCATGCTCGACCTGGTCCGCCGGGACAAGCTCACCATCATGGCCGGTGTCCCCACCATGTGGAATGCCATGCTGCACGCCGCCGCCGATGTGGACAGCTCCGACTTCGAACAACTCAGGATCGCAATCTCCGGTGGCGCATCACTTCCCGGTGAAGTCGCTCGTGCCTTCGAAGCACGGTTCAACTGCACGATCCTCGAGGGCTACGGCCTCACCGAGACGAGCGCGTTCGGGACTTTCAACAGCATCGACCGCGTCGCAAAGATCGGATACACCGGCCGCGCCGTACCGCGCACCGAGGTCGAGGTGCGTGATCACGACGGAAATGTTTGCGAGGCAGGCACAGTGGGCGAGGTGTTCATCAAAGGACCGACGGTCATGAAGGGTTACTGGAAGCGCCCTGAAGACACTGCCGCCGTTCTTTCCGACGACGGATGGTTCCGCACCGGAGACCTCGGTGAGACCGATCCCGACGGGGACCTTCGCATCGTCGACCGAGTGAAGGACCTCATCATCCGTGGTGGATACAACGTCTATCCGGGCGAGGTCGAAGAGGTGCTCTACCAGCACCCCGACATCATCGAAGCCGCAGTGATCGGCATACCCGACGACTACTACGGGGAGGAAGTTGCCGCAGTGGTGGCCGTGCGTCCAGGCTCCGACCTCGAAGCAGACGCCGTCACTTCGTGGGCTCGGGAACGTCTCTCCGCCTACAAGATTCCCCGAGTCGTCCAGTTCATCGACGCACTCCCAAAGGGTTCGACAGGAAAGATCCTCAAGCGATCGATCGACCGAACCGAACTCCTCGCCCAGAAGCAGAACTGAAAACACAGGTGAGCCCCGGCCAGATTTCGCCGGGGCTCACCTGTTCACTCGCTCAGAGAGCGTCGAAGTACTCGATCTGCGGGGCGCCGGCGAGGAAGGGCGCCATCGCCTTTCCTGCAGCCTGGAAATGCTCGGACGTTCCGTGAGCCTTGATGGCAGCACCGTCCTGATACAGCTCCATGAACTTGTAGGAATTCGCATCCGTTTTCGATCGGATCAGTTGATACAGAACCGTTCCGGGCTCCTCCGTGCGCACCTTCTCCGCAAGTTCGGCGATTACGGCTTCGAACTGCTCGCCGCTTCCGTCCTTGACGGTGATATCCGCGATGACAGCAATCATTCGTTCCTCCAAAAGTGTTCCAGCAGTATTCGAGTGTTACCGAGAAACCTACAGTTTCACTGCGTGGGCAGTAGTCCGAACGTCGATGCCAATTGCCTGCGAGTGCTTTCCGCGTCGGTGTGGAGAATGCCGGCGATCCCCAATCGTGCCGCACCGTCGAGATTCTGTTGCAGATCGTCGATCATGACGGCATCTTCGGGCGCGACGCCCAGGCGCTCACACGCGATGGTATAGATCTGACGAGAGGGCTTACGAATCCCGACTTCCGAGGAGATCACCACTTCGTCGGCCAGGTCCTCGAGGACAAATCCCGCATAACAATCACGCCCGAAAGCATTGGACACGAGCGCAACAGGGTGTCCCGCCGCCCGCACGTCTGCGAGCAGACGCACCATCTCCTCGTCTCGAATCAGCCCGGCTTGCATACGGTCGACCAATCCAGCACTGTCGACGACTGCGCCGTGCGCTCGTAGACGTTCTCCGAATCCGGCCTCGAAGGCCTCCTGGTCGATCTTTCCGGATTCGTGATCGGAGAGCAGCCTCTTCGAGACGTCGTCGCGGGAGAGCAGGGTCAACGGAAGCCGTGGGTCTCCCCCAAGCGAGGCCCCGAAATCTTCGAAGGCCTGAAGAACACTGGAGGTGAGAACTCCACCGAAATCGACGAGCACTGCCGTACGCGTAGGTGTCATTGCTCCATCAGACACCAAACATGAACCCGGCGTCAACATCAGTTTTGGCGCAGCGAGAATTGTAAAGTGTTGATCCACAACCGGTTGACCGTATCGAGCAGACCATCGAAGGTCACTCCGGCGGCGCCGTCCTCGCCGCCGCGGGATACGAAGTACCCGAACGCAAGTCGACTGATCATCCCGGAGAGTGCCCGAGACGTCAGTAACGGATCCAGGTTCGCGTCCGCCAGACCGGCTTTCTGCAGCTTCTCGATACTGCGCGCGTTGCGTCGAACAAACGCGTCAGCACGCTCGAGGCGGAGAACCCGGAACTCCGGATCGATACTTGCGACCTGCTCGAGCAGTCCCATCAGCTTCGCGTTGCGTCGGTACGCCTCGAGGTACGCGCGGTTGCTCGCCGCGATGACCTCAGCGGGATCCGCTCCTTTCGGAGTGTGCGGCATGCCCGGATGCATCATGTCTTCGCGCGCCAGCTCCATCACAGCCGCGAAGATCTCCTCCTTGCTTGCGAAGTAGGTGTAGAACGTACCGGCCGAGCACTGCGCCTCCACCGTGATGTCGATCAGACGCGAGTCCAGATAACCGGTCCGTTCGAAGACGGTGCGAGCCGCATCGATCAACGCTCGACGCGTACGCAAACCACGCTGAGTGGAGGGGAGTTCCCGTGACACTGTCGACGAAGCATCTTCGGAGCCTGTGCGTGCTGCAGCCATGCTCCAGTTATACGTCAGACGCCCGCTACCGGTGACCGATAGCGGGCGTCTGTTCGAGACCGAAGGTATTACCTGGCGTAGAGGTGCGCGCCCGGAATTGCGTTCGGATCGTCCCGAACTTCCTTCGGGTTGGTCTCTTTCAGCACCCAAGCGCTGAAGAAGGTCACCAAGCCCATGAGTGCTACGAACACGGCAACCCATGTCGTGGTTCCGGTCTTAGCGATAAGTGCTGTCATGATGAACGGGGTGCCGCCGCTGACCGTGATCGCAGCCAACTGGTAGGCCAACGATGCTGCCGAGTAGCGCACGTTGGGTGCGAACAGTTCACCCATGTATGCCGCGATAGGCCCGTAGGTCATCGACTGGAACACGCTGCCGACCGTGACTGCGATGAAGAACAGCGGCAGGGACTTGGTGTTGATCAACCAGAAGTACGGGAATGCCCAGACCACGATCGCCGCGGCGCCGATCAGGATCATCGGACGACGACCGATCTTGTCGGACATCTTCCCGGACCACAGCACCACGCCGACTGTCAGCAACGCGCTCAGGAGCGAGATGATGAGCAGTGAGTTCCGCTTCAACCCCAGTTCGGTTGTGCCGTAGCTGAGCACGCCGGCGATGCTGATGTAGAACAGTGCATTGGTGGCGGCCAGAAGTCCGCAACCGAGCAGAATCTTGCGCCAGTGATCCTTGAGCGCCTGCGCCAGTGGAGCCTGAACGACGACATCCTTTTGGTTCTTCTTGGCGTCTTCCTGCAACTCGAGGAATTCCGGCGTGTCCTCGACCTTCGTCTGGATGTACAGAACCACAGGGAAGAGCAGCGCGCTGGCGAAGAACGGAACCCGCCAACCCCAGCTCAGGAATGCTTCGTTGGAAATGGTCGCGGTCGCGACGAGGAAGACCAGGTTGCCCAGCACTACACCGAACGAGACACCCATCTGACCGAAAGTGCCTGAGAATCCACGCTTCTTGGGACTCGCGGATTCGGTGAGGAGAAGGACGATTCCGCCCCACTGGCCACCGCAGGCGAGACCTTGGATGAATCGCAGTGTCACCAGAAGAATCGGAGCGACGACGCCGATTGCCGACGCACTCGGAATCGCGCCGATCAGGAATGTCGCGACAGCCATCAGCAACAGGCAGGTGACGACGGCGGGCTTGCGTCCGTACTTGTCGCCGAAGTGTCCGGCGACCAAACCGCCGATGGGGCGGGCAACGAAGCCGGCCCAGAACGTACTGAACGAGAGCAATGTGCCCATCAGTGCGGATGAATCGGGGAAGAACACATGCGGAAAGACCAGTGCCGCAGCCGTTCCGTACAAGAAGAAGTCGTACCACTCGATGGAACTGCCGAGCAGTCCCGCGCCGAGAAGTTTGCGGTGCGCTTTCTTCTTCTTCCGTTCCTGATCGGACAGGCCCCCTGCCTGCGTGTTCGAATCCACTGCCGATCTCGTCATGGGTTACTCCTCGATGGGTCGGACGCTCGTCGCGCCGGGAGTTGAGAAGTGAAACCGGGCCAGAAGTAGAAACTGACACCAACTTCAACTCTGTGGCGTTGCGATCAGTCTGCGATACAAAAAGAGTGATGTCAATCACTGAAATGCATTGCCGCATAAGGGACTAAATCCCCTATCGATGCTCGCCGATCACCACGACGAATGGCCGGCTCACCTTGTCGGCGGCCGGCAATTCGTTTGTCAGGCAGATCTAGTTCGGTACCCGCAGTTCACGACGAAGAATCTTGCCGCTCACTGTTTTCGGCAGGTCATTCATGACCTCGACGATGCGTGGATACTTGTATGCTGCAAGCCTTTCCTTGCAGAACTCGACCAGATCCTCGGTGGTCGCCTCGGCACCGTCCTTGAAGGACACGAAGGCCTTCACGGTTTCGCCGCGATACGGATCCATGACACCGACGACGGCAGCCTCTCGTACGGCAGGGTGTTCGTAGAGAACATCTTCCACTTCGCGTGGCCACACTTTGAAGCCAGAGGCATTTATCTGATCCTTCATCCGGTCGACGATGTAAAACCAACCGTCACCGTCCATGAATCCGATGTCGCCGGTGTGAAAACGCCCGTCCGGCATGGCATGTGCGGTCTCGTCCGGCTTGTTCCAGTATCCGAGTGCAACCTGGGGACCGGAGACCACGATCTCGCCGTACTCCCCGATCTGTACCGACTTGTCGTTCTCGTCCACCACCTCGGCGTACGTATTCGATACCGGAACGCCGACAGCAACGGCCCCCGACGCCGGATCTACCGGCGCTTCACGCGAATTCGGCACCACGATCGCCGGGCTGTTCGTCTCGGTCAGCCCGTAGCCGTTGTGAATGTAGTGACCGAACTTCGCCCGGAACGCTTCCAACGCCGCGTGCGGGATCGGCGCGCCACCTGAATACACCGACTCGAGAGAGCTCAACGATTCCTTCGAGACTGCGGCGCTGTCCGTCCACGCGATGAATACGGTGATCGCTCCGATGATCGCGGTAGCCCGATGCTCCGAAATCGACTCCGCTGCGACGATGGGATGGAATCGGCGGGTCAGAATCGTGGGCGCGCCGGCCAGGAGTGGAGCCGCGACGTGCCCGATCAACCCGGTGATATGGAACAGTGGCGCCACCGCGAACATCGCGCCGCCGGGGCGCAGCCCCAACCAGTCCCGATAGATCTGCGCTGCGAACACGACATTTGCGTGCGTGTTCATCGACCCCTTCGGCGGGCCGGTCGTCCCCGACGTATAAGGAAGGTAGGCAAGGTCTTGCGGGGACAGATCGACCTTCTCGGGCTTCTGTCCTCGATGTGCCTCGATCAGTTCCAATAGGTCCGGAAATCCATCATGACGAATCCTGGACGCCGAACCGAAGATCCGTTCATCGTCGCGCGACTGAAAATCCCGTTCCGACGTGGTGATGACCCGTCGCACTTCGGTGCCCTCGGACGCAGTCGCCACGGTCTCGGCCGAGGACTCGAGACAGATGACTGCTACCGCGCCGCTGTCCGCGAGTACGGTGGACAGCTCACGGTCCCGGTACATCGGATTGACCGGAACGACGACAGCGCCGAGTTTCCAGACTGCGACCGTCGCGATGACGAACTGCGGAACATTCTGCAGGACAAAGGAAACTCTGTCGCCGAACCCGATTCCGTCCACGGCGAGGGCTACGGCAAGCGCATCCGACATCTCGTCGAGCTCGGCAAAGCTGACGGTCCTGTCGAAGTACCTGATGATCGGGGCGGTGCGATCGCGCTCCAGCGACGCACGGAACATCGCGAGGGCGTTGGCATGCTCGATGTCCACGTTCGGCGGAGTGTCGGCGTCGTAGTTGGCGAGCCACGGCTTGCTCTCGTACACGTTGGTCATAACTCAGCTCTCGAAGTACCGACGCGGATTATCCACCAGCATGGTGTTGATCTGATCCTCGGTGACGCCGCGCTCGAGCAGCGTGGGAATGACCTGATCGCTGATGTGGGTGAAATTCCAGTTCGGCACTGCGGCTGCCTTGGCCTCACTCGAGAACCAGTCGATGAAGCACGAGGCATCATGTGCCAGAACCATTTTCTCGGCATAGCCACGGCGGGCCAGTTCCACGACAGTGTTCACCCGCTCCTCGAACGGCAGCAGAACATCGAGACCGAAACGGTCCATCCCGAGTAGCGAACCCGCATCGGCAAGTGCACACAGGTAGTCCAGGTCGGTCGAATCACCCGAGTGCCCGATGACGACCTTGCTCAGATCTGCACCTTCCTCGGCCAGAACCTTCTGCGCAACGAGGCCCGATTCCGTGTGCGGGTTCGTGTGAACCGTGATCGGTACCCCGGTTTCGACCTGCGCCTGACCGACCGCTCGCATCACACGCTCGACACCGGGAGTCAGACCAGGTTCTTCGATGGCGCACTTGAGGAATGACGCGCGGATGTCTGTGCCGGCAATGCCGTCCTTGATGTCCTTCACAAATAGATCAACCATCGGCTCGCGCACGTCGAACAGCAAACCTGGACCGGTGTAATGGAATTGGAACGGAATGTCGTTGTACGTGTAGACGCCGGTGGCGACGATGATGTTGAGATCGACCTGCTCGTTGATCCGCGCAATACGCGGGATGTAGCGACCGAGTCCGATGACCGTGGGATCGACGATCGTGCTGATCCCTCGCGACTTCAGTTCGGACAGCTTGGTCACCGCATCGGCTACTCGAGCCTCCTCGTCCCAAGGCTCCGGGTAGTCGGGATAGTTCTGACGCATCTCCTCCCCCAGAACGAAGACATGCTCGTGCATCAACACCTTTCCCAGATCGGCTGTGTCCACCTGCCCACGAACGGTTTGTACTGAACTCATCGATCGAACCCCTGACTGTGATCGCCATCACTAACATGAGACAATGAGCTAGTGTGTCTCACGTCGCTTGGTTCGTCAATAGGTTCGACCCACCCGAAGCCCACCTCTGTTCGACCGCCGAAATTGTGCAGTACCGGACAACCGGAGAGAATGTCCCGATGCCTACCGACCTCGAACGCCGACGCGCGATCGACACCGCCGCGAGCATGTACCTCGCGGAGGAACCACTCGACATGTCACTGCTCGCCGAACGTCTCGGAGTAGGCCGCGCGACGCTCTACCGCTGGGTCGGCAATCGCGACGAACTGCTCGGAACAGTGCTGGCCGAGGCCACCGAACGGACATACCGGAAGGCGATGTCGCAGGCGTCGGGGCAAGGTCCGGAATACATCCTCGACGTCTTCGGACGCGTCATGCGGTCGGTGGAATCGTCGACCGAACTGCGAGCGCTGACCAAACGCGAACCGATGGTGTTCATCAAACTCGCGATGATGCCCGGCTCCATCGAATCGATCTCCGCCTCCATCACCGCCGAAATCTTGCAGTCCCAGGTCGACGCCGGCCAACTGACGATCACGCTCTCGCCGCAAGTGCTGGGCGAAGCTCTCGTTCGCATCTGCGACGTACACCTCTACGCCCCTCTACTCGGACGGGAAAAGGCGGAGATCGAGACGGCCCTCGACCTGATCGCACTGCTCCTCGGCGTCACCCGCAACTGACCCATGCCAGGTCAACGCCGCCGCGATCGAATTGGCGAGAATCTGCGTTCAACAGCACCTCCGCAGCACAGCGCGTTCATATCCACCGCAACACTTTGACCTACCGACTGCAGAAGATGGAACGCGCCATCGACGATCGAGCACCGCAATCTCGCTGTACCTAGCCTGCACCATGACTCGATGAACAATGCGAATACCCGGCGTCGTCTACACCTTCCGACCAGTCGATAACCGCCACTGACGGACGAAATTCGAGCCAACCCTTGACTGGGTCCATCTGTGAGCCTAATCTCATTTCAGATTGGTTCAACCAATCAAACACTCGCCTCGGGTCCACCGTGCGCCCACCGGTTCACCGCGATCGGAGACAATACGAAGATGAGCAAGCCGTTCGAGATCAAGCGCATCCCGGTACATGACCAGGTTCGCGATCACCTCCAGGACATGATCCGGGGAGGACGCTTCTCGCCAGGCACCGCTCTGCCGCCCGAGAGAGAACTTGCCGCCACGTTGGGCGTGTCACGCCATTCACTGCGACAAGCTCTTTCGTCACTCGAAGCGGTCGGAATGATCGAAACAAGACACGGCTCAGGAGTATTTCTCACCGAACGGCCGTCGGATGCGGCAGTCATTCGCGTATCCGACATGCTGTTCGAAGGAAACCGCTCGCTGACCGACGTTGTCGAAGCCAGACTGGGTATCGAACCCTTCATCGCCTCGACAGCAGCTGAGAGGCGCACAGAACGCGACCTTGCCTCTCTGCACCGAGCAATGCACGCACACACAGCAGACGGTGAAACCGAAGATGTCTTCGGGTTTCACGAGGAACTGGTTCGAATGACCAAGAACCCGGTCCTCAGCGGCATCATGCGATCTCTGACCACGGGCCCGCGAGGGATCACCAGGCTCAATGAACACGATCCCGAAACCAATCCGTGGTGGCACCTGGACCACGAACGGATCTATGCAGCAATCGAATCCGGCGACGGCACAGAGGCCAGCCGATTGATGACCGACCATATTCTCTCGATCCTGCGTCTCGCCCGAGCCGCAGATACCTCCGAAACCGATCAGATCTAGTTCAGAAGCACTACACGAGAAGATAATCCAAGCCAGCCGCGCGAGGGTTCGACCACATCTGCCAGATCTGAGCAGGTCGCCCCTGTAGCTCTCCCGCTCGAAACTCGGTATCCGCGCCTGAATTCGCGGTCACCCGATTACCCGTTGCACCCGCAGCAGTTGTGCGGTCACCGGGAGCGTCCTGGCGCCTTCATCTGCCGACGTCGCGTCATCTCCCGCGAATCAGTGAAAGCGAGACTTTTCATGCCCATTTCATCCTCATTCTCGAACACTCGACGAGGTGCGTCCCGTCGACGGATCTCGTACTTCGCCGCTCCTGTTGTCCTCGGTCTGGCCCTCACAGGCTGCTCGACAAGCGGCACGCAGGCAACGTCGGGCGGCGGCGAGATCACCGCCGGCAAGGTGACGATCGACACGACGAAATGCCCTGCAGGAGCTAGTGAATCACTCTCCACTGGAGCCGACATCGTAATCGGAACCTCACTCGCCCAATCAGGTTCCGGCGCCTCGTCCGCGCTGTCGCTCGGTGGAATCAATGCCTACTTCGACAAGATCAATGCCGACGGCGGTGTCGACGGGCACAAGGTAACGCTCAACGCCAAGGACGACGCGCTCGACCCCGCCCGTGCGGTGGCCAACGTGAAAGCCTTGATCGAACAGGACAACGTGTTCGCCACGATCTTTCAGCTGGGCACCCCACAGAACCTCGCCACCCGACAAATGTATGAAACAAATTGCGTACCACAACTTTACGCATCAACAGGCGATCATTCGTTCTACGATCCCGCTAACCACCCGTGGTCGACATCGAGCTTCCTCCCGTACGACGCCTGGGGCGAAGCCACCGCTGAGTTCATCGACAAGAAGTTTCCTTCCGGTGCAAAAGTTGCAGAACTGGTATGGAATTCGGACACCGGCAAGGCCCTCGACGAAGCATTCACTCGGGGCATCGAGGGAACATCCGTGGAGATCGTCGCTTCGCAGTCACACGACTCGACTGCCGTCTCCATGAGCAATCAGGTAACCGAAATGTTGGCGAAATCGCCTGATGCCATCGTTGCGGCAACAAGTGGGGCATTCTGCAACCAACTCGTCTCTGCCGCCCGTCGAGCAGGATTCGGCGGACCGATCGTGGTGCCGCCCTCCTGCCGCGACACCACACAATTCTTTGAGCCACTGGGTGAACTCGCGGACGGATTGCTGACCGTACGGAGCTCTCTCGACCCGGCCGATCCTACTGCTGCAACAGAACCCAGCATGAGGGAGTACTTGGAGGCCATGCATAAGTACCAACCCTCCTACGATCCACGCTCGACCTACGTGGCAGACGGATACCGGTTCGCGGCGCTCCTCGTCGAGCAACTCCAGCGCGCGGCATCCGCAGAGGGTGGTTTGAACCGGATCAATCTGATCAATGCAGTCTGGTCCACTGACACGGTACTGCCACTGAACTTCCCCGACTCCCGAACGGTCATCAACGGTGACGTTCCATTCCCCGTCGGGGACGGTTCGATGCTCGCGTACGACGCGTCCACCAAATCGTGGGAGCCGACCGGTGTAGACGTCACCGCGTCTGCACCCTGATCCCACCGGAATTTCAGGACATGCCATGAACGCTCCCGCCCTCGCCATTACCGACCTCTCACTGTCGTTCGGTGGAATCCAGGCTTTGGACAAGCTCTCCTTCGACGTTGCGCCCCAGAGTATTTGCGGTCTCATCGGCCCAAACGGGGCCGGCAAGACCAGCGCATTCAACATCATGAGCCGCATTTATCAACCCAGTAGCGGTTCCATCGAATTGTTCGGCGAACTGGACCTCCTCGCCGTACCCGTTCACAGGATTCCGGAACTCGGCGTCGCCCGCACGTTCCAGGAAATTGCATTATTTCCTTCACTGTCCGTACTCGACAACGTCACTGTCGGCGTGCGCCTCGAGCAGAAAGCAAGCTGGATCCGCACAGCGGTCGGAATCGGTGCCAGGGCACGCGAAATGCAATCTCAGGAAAAGGCCTTCGCAATCCTCGAAGATTTGGGACTGTCACATCTGGCAGGGTCCATGGCAGCAGATCTGCCGATCGGAACACTGAAACGGGTTGAGCTTGCTCGAGCGTTGGCGTCCGATCCGAGAATTTTGCTACTGGACGAGCCTGCAAACGGGTTGATCCACAGCGAAGTTCACGAACTTGCAGCTGATCTGTCGCAGATCAAGGAGCGACTCGACCTCACAGTGCTTCTCGTCGAGCACCACATGGGAATGGTGACAAGCGTGTGTGACCACGTTGTCGTGCTCGATCGTGGCCGAAAGATCGCCGACGGCCTTCCGAAGGACGTCACAAGCGACCCGCGCGTGATCGAAGCGTATCTAGGAAAGTGGGGACAATGAGCAGCTTTCTCGAAGTTCGTGGACTCTCTGCACGATACGGACAGTTACCGGTACTGCACGGCGTCGATCTTTCTGTCGAGCAGGGTGAGATCGTCATTCTACTCGGCGCAAACGGCGCCGGGAAGACAACCACGTTGCGTGCGCTGTGCAGCCTCGTGTCGACCTCTGGCAGCGCAATTTTCGACGGCACAGAACTAGTCGGAAAGTCGACTCGCAGCATCGTTCGCCGCGGCGTTGCGATGGTTCCGCAAGGCCGAGGGACTTTCAAGGACCTGACGGTTCTCGACAACCTGTACGCCGGCGCGTATCTGCGAAAAGGCCGAGCCGAGATCAGTGCCGACATCGCGATGTGGTTCGAACGGTTTCCACGGTTGGCCGAGCGTCGTGAGCAGAAATCCGGAACGTTGAGCGGAGGCGAGCAACAGATGCTCGCTGTCGCCAGGGCAATGATGTCCCGCCCCCGCTTGCTCCTACTAGACGAACCGTCTCTCGGGCTCGCACCGCTGGTCGTCCAAGAGCTCTTCAATCTCCTCTCCACGATCAACAAGGATTTGAACACGTCGATGCTTGTGGTCGAACAAAGCGCGGAACTGGCCCTTGCAATCGCAGACCGCGGCTACGTCCTCGAAGCCGGTCACACCGTGCTGTCCGGATCGGCCACCGAACTGCAGAGCCACGACGGTGTCCGCCAAGCCTATCTGGGGTTATGACATGACTACTTCCACAAGCATTCTCGCGGCCGGAAGTGATCCGGCAAGCATCTTGACAACGGTGTCGACCGGATTGTCCAACGGAGCTTTGTACGCACTGTTGGCCATAGCACTGGTCACAGTGTTTCGCACCACCGGCCACCTCAACTTCGCGCAAGGTGAATTTGCAATGCTCTCGGCATTGCTGTCGTTCAGTTTGATCGCTGCTGGACTTCCGATCTGGGTCGCGATCATCGCCTCGATGGTGATCTCCGCAGTTGCCAGTGCGGCGATTCAGTACTTCATCATGCGGCCACTCGAAAAGCGCGGACACGCAGCGGCATTGATCGCTGTCCTCGGACTCTTCCTCTTTGCCAACGCTTTCGGCGGGGTGGTGTGGGGCGTCGACAACAAAACGCCACTTGCTCCGTTCCCCGACGGTGTCGACGACCGGATCACCGTTCTCGATGGAACTCCACCATTCACACTGAGCTACATCACCATAGGCATCTGGCTGACGCTGGCTGCTCTGCTGGTGTTCCTCTGGCTGTTGCTCTCCAAGACCAAACTCGGATTGGCATATCGCGCCGTCATCTCGAACCGATCGTCTGCCGCCCTCGTGGGAATTCCCGTGGCTGCAACCTTCGCACTCGGGTGGGCTCTAGCCGCTGTGCCGGGAACTCTTGCAGGCGTTATGACGTCACAAGCTGCAAGCGCGCTGAGTTTCACGATGATGGCCAACGTCCTGATCTACGGATTCACTGCGGCATGTGTCGGCGGCTTCGACAGCTTTGGCGGGGCCGTGGTGGGTGGATTGCTGGTTGGACTTGTGGAATCCGTTGTGCCTTCGATATTTCCCGCTATCGGAGCCCAGTCCGGATTGGCACTTGCGCTGGTCATGCTCCTGGTGGTCCTCACTGTTCGCCCACAAGGCCTCTTCGGCCGCAAGGAGGTTGCGCGAGTATGACCGCGACCGCATTTCCCTCGTCATTGCGCGCACCGAGTTCACGACGGACACTGATCGTCGGGACTCTCGTCTACCTCATCGCAGTACTGGGCGCGGTGGTGTTCGTCCCCGACGCAAAGATACTCCAGTTGGCGACTGCGCTGGCATATGCATTGGCCATCCTCGGACTCAACCTTGTCTCCGGATATGCCGGGCAAATTTCCTTGGGCCACAGCGCATTCTTCGGTATCGGCGCTTACACCAGCACCATCTTGGTGACCGATCACGGACTGTCGATTATCGCTACCCTACCCGTCGGCGCACTCATCGGATTTGTCGTCGGAATAGTCGCCGGCCTTCCAGCCCTTCGACTGAAAGGGCACTACCTCGGACTAGTCACCCTGAGCTTCGCGGTGGTATTTCCCTTGCTGATCACACGATTCGGATCGCTGACCGGTGGAGTGAACGGCAAACTGCTTCACTCTGCCTGGGTCATTCCCGACGGCGTACCCGACTTCATCACACAGACTTCGATCAATTTTGTTGTTGTCGCGGCAGTGACAGGCATCGGCATTCTCATCTGCCGCAACTTTGCAAAGTACGGACCGGCCCGAACACTGACGGCCATCCGTGACAACGAAACAGCAGCAGCCACAAGTGGAATCAATCTTTCCCGACAGAAGACCATCGCATTTGCCGTCAGCGCCGCATTCGCGGCGGTGGGTGGGTCCATGTTCGTGCTCGTCACCGGTGTCGTCGCGCCCGAGACGTTTGGTGTCTTCTTGGGAATTCAGCTCTTGACCGGTCTGCTAATCGGCGGATCCGGCACGCTGATCGGACCGTTGATCGGCGGCCTGGTTCTCGCTTTCCTACCGACGTACACCGCAGACCTGATCGGCGGATCGGGCGCGAACATGATCTATGGCGCCCTGCTCGTGGCCTTGATGTTCTTGATGCCCACCGGTATCGCCGGCGGCGCAGCGGCTCTGTACTCACGAATCACGAAGCGACGCCGTCCCATACCCGCCGATCACGATTCCACACGGCCTGGCATCGCCCCCGCTACCGTACCGACCGAGTCCCGAGGAGGCGCTCATGTATGACGTCAACGACACACTGTTCATCAGCGTTCCTGCCGAAGAAGACCAAGAGAATCCGTGGCTCCGCGGCGCGTGGAGACCACAGGGCAAGGAATACGCCGTCAGCGGCGACGAACTGACGATCATCGGTTCCATCCCGGAAGAATTGGATGGCATCTACGTCCGCAACACACACAACAACGCAACCACACCTACCGGGATCTATCATCCATTCGACGGCGACGGCATGCTTCACGCCATTCGCTTTCGTGACGGCACATGCGAGTACCGGAACGCCTTCGTCCGTACCACAGGGTTCTTGGCCGAGCAGGGGGCAAAGAAGGCTCTGTGGCCGGGAATTCTCCAGCCTCAGGAGTACCAACGTCGAGGCTGGGGATCGATGGGGTCGATGAAGGACAATGCCGGTACCGACGTCATCGCCCACGCCGGTCATCTGATTGCCACGATGTCGCAAGGAAGTGAGCCTTGGTGTTTGAGCCCGGACACCCTGGAAACCCTTGGTCCAAACAAGAATTGGGCGAAACTTGTCCCCGACGGATTGTCGTCGCACTACAAGGTGGACAACGCCACCGGCGAGATGACGTTCTTCAATTATCCACAGAAGGCTCCGTTCATGAACTACGGAGTAGTCAACAAGGCAGACAATCTCGTTCACTACGTGCCGATCGAACTACCCGGCCCACGATGGCCCCACGACCTCGGTATGACCGAGCACTATTCGATTCTCCACGACCTGCCGTACTTCTTCGACGAGGAACTACTGAAGAAAGGAATCCACAAAGGTTCGTTCCACGACGACATTCCAGCGCGATTCGGTGTTATCCCCCGCTACGGAACCAGCGCCGATGTTCGTTGGTTCGAAGCAAAGCCCTGCTGGGTCATGCATCTGTCCAATTGTTTCGAAGACGGCGACTGGGTAGTACAGGATGGATGCATCTGGGACAACCTTGTGAAACCTCCTGTCGGAGTTGAAGAAGATGCCCACGCGATCTACGCCCGTATCCGTAGAAACGTCGACATGCATCCCACCGGCGCGCATCTCTATCGCTGGATGTTCAACATGGTCACCGGAGAGGTCAGAGAGTTTCCCCTCGACGACGAAGTGAGTGAGTTCCCCGTCATCAGCAACGACGTGGTCGGACGCCCGTACCGGTACTCGTACAACGCCTTGTTCGAAAAGGGCGAATGGCATCTGAACGGCCTCAAACGTTACGACCTGCACACCGGAAATGCCGTCCGCCTGGAATTCGGGCCTGGCCGATGGGGCAGTGAGCCCGCAATCGCGCGTCCGGCAGGTTCTAGCGCAGAAGACGACGGCTACTGCATAGTTTTCATCACCGACTTGATTCAGGATCGCTCCGAATGCGTTATCTATCGTGCAGACGATCTGACCGGCGATCCGGTGTGCACGGTCATTCTCCCCGAACGGATTTCAGTGGGCACCCATTCCTGCTGGGTCGAAGGTGACCGTATCGCCGGCGAAGGGCGCGCAGCACGATGACAGACATCGTTTTTGTCCCGGGGCTCAATAACGACGCCTTGGTCTGGGACCGTGTAATCAACGCACTTCCGACAACACTGCGCGCAACAGCCGTGAATGTTCCCGCAATCGGTGATGTCGACAAGATCGCCGCAGCACTCGCAGTCGATCTACCCGATCAGTTCTTCCTTGTCGGGCATTCCTTCGGAGGAGTGGTCGCCATGGCGCTTCTCGAGTACTGCCCGGAGCGCATTTCCGGGGTGGCACTGGTGAACACGCCACAGGGAACCGATGACGAAGCCACCGCAACGGCCCGATTGGACAAGGCAGAACGTGCGTTGGCCGGTGAATTCGAGAACTTCGCGATGGGCCGCGTCGATCTCGTATTCCACGCGGACAACGCCGAAGATCCCGATGTCTTGACGGAACGGCTCCGCGGAGTGCGTGCTTACGGTCCTCAGCGATACAGCGCGCACAGTGCCGCGATAGCCTCTCGCCCCGACCGGACTGAGCTGCTACTCGCCACTGAAGTTCCGCTTGCCGTGATTGCCGCAGAATCCGACCTTGTTGTACCACCAGGCGAACAGCAGGCTCTTGCCGATCGAGTAGGGGCGACCTTCGCCGGCATTCCCCACGCTGCCCACATGTTGCCCGCGGAGGAACCCGAGGCGCTCGCCCGGGCACTGACGAAGTGGATCGACTCCGTGGATACCACCGACACACACCCAGGAGAGAAATGATCGCCGCATACACCGGCACCATCGACTACACCGTCCACGGAAGCGGGACAACCACCGTATTCATGCTTCACGGAGCCTACGGCGACGGCAGCTATTTCGCTAATACTGCAACGGTTCTCGCTGATGCAGGCTACCGAGTCGTCGTCTGGAATTGTCCCGGATACGGCATGACCCCGCCAGCGCAGACTCCGTCCATCACGACGTTCTCCGCAGCAGCGACGTCGCTGGTTCAGTCAGAAGCTACGGCCGTCAACGTCCTGCTCGGCCACTCCATGGGCGCGCTCATCGCACCCTTGACCGCCAACAACGAACCACTCGTCGATGCTGTTGTCCTGTCCGGAGCATCAGCGGGTTTTGCTTCGCGCACTCCGGAAGACCAGAAGCGATACCTGGCCGAACGGCTCGAACCGATCGAGAACGGACAGACCGTCGCAGAGTATGTGCGTCCATTGCTCGATTCGATGATGGGGCCGACTGCCTCCGGACCGCTCGTGGACAAGGTCCGCGAAGCCATCCTCGCCATGCGAACCGGTACCTTCGCCAATTCGATCCGCGCTATCGCGTCGTACGACGGCCGTGAGGCTCTCGACAATCTGGCGGTCCCGACCTTGCTCCTGGCGGGAACCGTGGACACGGCCTGTCCGGTCGCCGGTATGCGGGCGATGGCCGAGCGCATCGAGGATTCCGAAATTCACGAACTCGAGGGCGTTGGACACTACGGTTTCGCGGAACGCCCCGACGAATTCCACGGGCACCTACTGGACTTCTTGGGCAGACGACTCCCGAAGGAGAACTGACTATGCTGCAATCGGATCCGACAGTCTTCGCCCGCGCCGTCGAAACGGCCCGACTCCCTCGCGTGCACACGCTGATCGACGGCATGTTCGTCGACGGCGGCGGCCAGATATTCTCCGACGTGTTTCCGGCAACCGGCACTCAGATCGCCGAAGTCCGATCCTCGTCACCAGGTCAGGTATCGGATGCAGTGAGCGCAGCGCGTCAAGCCTTTCCTGCCTGGGCGGACAGTTCTGCGACGACACGTGCCGCCATCCTGGACCGCGCCGCGGACACAATGCTTCGCGACATGGACCGGCTGACGGCATTGGTCACCCTCGACAACGGAAAGACCTCACCGGAAGCAAGTTTCGACGTGGTCAATTCGACCTCGTTGACCAAGTCGGCGGCAGGGTGGGCAAGCAGGATGAGGGGCTCCACCCTGCCGCTCGGTGACGGGTACGTGGAGATGACATGGCGTGAACCTGTGGGCGTCGTGGCCATCTTCATGCCCTTCAATGCACCATTGATGTTCTGCGCGATGAAGATCGCTGCCGCCATCGCGATGGGCAACACCGTTGTGGTCAAGTCGCCGGAGAAGAGTCCGCTGGCTGCAATCGCATTTGCCGAATACCTCGTCGAGGCCGGCCTGCCGAACGGAGTGGTCAACATCGTGCAGGGATTCGCGGACGTCGGGACCGCATTGGTCTCGTCGCCGGAGGTGGACATGGTCTCGTTCACCGGAAGCAGCACCGTCGGGGCGCGCGTCGGATCCGATTCGGTGGCCGGACTCAAACGCGTTCTCCTCGAGTTGGGCGGCAAGTCTGCGAACATCATCTTCGACGACGCACCGTTCGACAGTGCGGTCGAGGGGTCCGTCGGCGCGATCTTCCGCAACTCCGGACAACGATGTTTCTCCGGATCGAGAATTCTCGTACAGGAGAATATCGCCGATCGTTTCATCGAATCGCTTGTGGCCAAGACTCGTTCACTGCGAGTCGGTGATCCGTTCGACCCGAACAGCGATATCGGATCGTTGATCACCGCCCAGGACGTCTCCCGAGTCCGCAGCATCGTGCGAGACGCGGAAGAAGCAGGTGCAAAAGTCTTGTGCGGTGGCGATTCACCCACCGGAGCAACTCCCGAGTCTGGGTACTTTCTGCCGACGGTGATCGACGTCGGCGACCTCACCGATCTGGCGATCCTGCGGGAGGAGACTTTCGGTCCGGTCGTGACGGTGCAGAGATTCACCGACACGAACCACGCGATAGATATCGCCAATACGTCCGAATACGGCCTCGCCGGTGGATGCTGGACCAGCGACCTCGCGAAGGCCCTCACCGTGGCCCGACGCATCGAGACGGGCTACTTCTGGATCAACTCCTATGCCGCCGCCGCCGGACCGGAATCCACTATCGGTGGGCGCAAGTCATCAGGATTCGGCACTGAAAAGGGGGAGGACGGAATGCTCGCCTACACGGCGATCAAAACGGTCATCATGTCCGAATCATCAACTGGAACAGTAATTCCCATGGGAGGCCGCTGACATGTCGCACTACCACCGATGCCGAGGCGCAGTCACCACCGGACCCGATCAGCCACTTCGAATCGTCGAGATCGAGGTGCCGGCACCTCAGGCCGACGAGGTGCTGATCAAAGTCACCGCGTGCGGGCTGTGCCACAGCGATCTTCACTACATGGACGGCTCGTCCGGGGTGGACTATCCGTATCTCGTGGGGCATGAGATCAGCGGCGTGGTCCACGAGATCGGTCCAGAAGTCGTGGACCTCACGGTGGGCGATCAAGTGGTGGTGGCGCTGATCGTGTCGTGCGGCGAGTGTGTCGACTGCAAGCGAGGTCGCGGTGTCCGCTGCGTGAACAAGATGCCGCGCCATCGGGCTCCCCGCCTACCCGACGGCACAGAGCTGACACCGGTCCTCGGGGCCGGCGGCCTCGCCGAGTTGGTCCTGATGAACAGGCAGCACGTCGCCTTACGCCCACTCTCTCTCGATGCTGGTTTGAGTGCGCTTCTCGGCTGTGGGGTGCCAACCGGATTCGGCGCAGCGGTCAACACCGGTGAGGTCACTGCCGGTGACAGGGTCGCAGTCATCGGTTGTGGTGGGGTCGGACTCAGCGCGATCGCCGGCGCACAGGCGGCCGGGGCCGCCCACGTCACGGCCTTCGACTTCGAACCCGCCAAACGTGCATTTGCATCGGAGTTCGGCGCCGATGTCACCGTCGACGGTGCGCACTGGGCCCGGCGACCGGAGCTGTTGTCGAGCTTCGACATCGTCATCGACGCGGTCGGCGGCGACGGACCACTACAACAGGCGATTGCGCTGACGCGTCCCGGCGGTCGGATCGTCGCGCCAGGGGCACCTCGATCCGACGAAATCAGCGCTGTTGCGTTGCGCCCTGTCTTTCTCAAGCGACTCGAATATCACGTCTCGCACTGGGGTGATTGTGTCCCGAGCCGCGACTTTCCGAGGATCGCTCGGCTGGTGTCCGAGGGCAGCTTTCCACTAGAGAAGTATCGGAGTGAAATTGTCGATCTCGACGGCGCAGCCGAGGCCTACGAGCGTCTACGCCGGGGAGAAGTCCTCCGATCCATCGTGATGATGTGAGTGCGCTTCCGGCACAGTCACCCGGGGTTAGTCTTCAGACGTCTGATGAGTTGTTACGCTGTCGGTACCCCCACGAGAGGCGAGCCGTGTCCGACGACCACACAGGATTCACACTTCGCAGTGGTCCGCTGGTGCCGCAACTCGAACAGTTGCTTCGCGGGCGAATCAGGCAAGGAACGTGGGCGCCGTCCGAGCGCATACCGAGCGAGGCGGCCCTTGCCGTCGAACTCGGCGTCGGGCGTTCCTCGATTCGCGAGGCAATCCGCCTCCTCGCTCGCGACGGACTACTCGAAGTCAGACACGGCGTCGGCACCTTCGTGGCTGCCGCGTCCGAACTCGAGCACGTCGACGAATTCACCAAGCTACTTCGACGCTCACGCATCCTGGAGGTCTTCGAAGTCCGTCGCGCACTCGAGATCGAGGCCGCCAGACTGGCCGCGGAGCGGGTACAACCCGAGGACCTCGACGGCCTGCGGCGGCGACTGACCATGCGACACAGTCATTTCGAGGGTGACGTTGAAAAGTTCGTCGACGTCGACCTCGACTTCCACACCGAAGTCGTTCGGTTGTCCGGAAACGCGGTTCTGCTCTCGCTGTTCACGTCGGTGCGTCCACTCCTTCGTGAATCCCTCGTCGAGATGATGGCCCACGAAGCCGGCGTCCCCGACACCTCACATGCCCATGATCAGTTGGTCGAGGCCCTTCAAGACGCCGACCCAGAAGCCGCGGTAGCGGCAACCCGAGCAAATATCGACACCGTCTTACGGCGGTTGCGTGTGCTCGACGCCTAAGAGAGGTTAGTTCTCGTGCAACACCCCAATGGCACCGTTCTGTCGACCGAACACGTGGATCTCGTCCGCGACGGCCGATACTTGTTGAAAGACATCAACATTTCGATCGAACCCGGGCAACACTGGGTACTCCTCGGCGCGAACGGTGCAGGCAAGAGCACCCTACTGAGCCTTCTCGGAGCAACCGCCCACCCCACTCGCGGTTCCGTCTACGTCCTCGGGCACAAGCTGGGCCGAGTCGACATGAGGGAACTGCGGATGGACATCGGGCACGTGAACCCGCGTCACACGATCGGAATTCCGATCACCGTCCGCAACGTCGTGATCACCGGCCTCACCAACACCACCGAGGTAATGCCGCGGTGGTCACCGACGCCGGAGCAAGAGGCTCATGCCGACGCACTGATCGATCTACTCGGGATGAGTCCGCGTTCGGACGCACTGTGGCCCAACTTGTCCCAGGGCGAACGGGGGCGAGCCCTGATCGCCCGTGCACTCATGGTGGAACCACGCCTGCTCCTGCTCGACGAACCGGCGACCGGGCTCGATCTTGCTGCGCGCGAACAGCTCTTGACGGCTCTGGACGATCTCCGCAATCAGAACCCGTCACTTGCCAGCATCCTCGTGACGCATCACATCGAAGAGATTCCGAGCACCACCACACATGCTCTCCTGATCAAGGACGGCGTCGTGACCGCCAGCGGCCTCGCCGAGAATGTGATCACCACCCAGAACATCAGCGAGTGCTTCTCGCATCCCATCGAGATCGAGCGTCGTGGTGGTCGGTGGAATGCTCAGTCGCGGCCACGCGAAAGAGTGTGACCGACAGTAGTTTCAGAGACGTCTGGCGCCGGGTCCCTCCCGGCCCAGTTCGTCTCCAGGGTTGAGCAGGTTGCATGTCTTGAGTGACAGACACCCACAGCCGATACAGCCCGTCAGTTCGTCCTGCATCCGGCCGATGGCCTGCTTGCGATCCTCGAGGCGCTGATTCCACTCCGTCGAAATCTTGCGCCAGTCCTTCTTCGTCGGAGTTCGTCCCTGCGGCAACGACCCGAATACTTCGGCAACTTCGGCCAGAGGTATCCCGAACCTGACTGCCAACTGGATGAGCGACACCCGCCGGATCGAGTGCCGCGGGAACTTCCTCATATTTCCTGCCGTCCGCTCTGCAGGAACCAGACCGAGTGTTTCGTAGTAGCGCACCGCCGACACGGCGACGCCGGTGCGCGCCGATACCTCACCGATCGAGAGAAGTTCGTCACTCTTACGGATCATTCTGCCTCCCAATGGCTGCGCGACATTGACCTGAAGCGCACTTGAGATTCTACCTTCGACAACATGCACTCCCCCACCGATGCTCCCGCCGGAACCTGGCGGCAGCTCCTGAGCGGTCGATACCTCGGCACCGCTACCGTCCTCGCAGGCGGCGTCGCGCTGTACGCGACCAACGTCTACCTGACGACCAGCCTGCTTCCGACTGCCATCGACGACATCGGCGGTCAGCAGTACTACGCCTGGACCGCGACGGTCTTCCTCATCGCTTCCGTCATCTCCTCGATGTTGGTCACCAACGTCCTCGCCGCCAGGGGACCGCGCGGGGCCTACCTGATCGGCCTCGCGATCTTCGCGCTCGGCACCGTCGTCTGTGCGGTCAGCCCGACCATGGAATTGCTGTTGGTCGGCCGCACGATCCAGGGTTCGGGAGGTGGCCTGCTGGCTGGTCTCGGTTACGCCGTCATCAATGCCGCGCTCCCCAGACATCTGTGGACCCGCGGGGCCGCGCTGGTTTCGGCAATGTGGGGAGTCGGCACCTTCGCCGGCCCTGCAATCGGCGGCGTCTTTGCTCAATTCGGAGCCTGGCGATGGGCTTTCGGCGTTCTGGTCATCGCGACGATCGCAGTCGCAGCTCTCGTCCCCAGCGCGCTACCGGCACATGAACCGGGCAGCACCACCAGTAGCCCGGTGCCGGTCCTCTCACTGGCATTGCTGACTGCGGCAGCTTTGCTGGTCAGCGTTGCCGGAATTCTGTCCAACCTCGCAGTGACCGCAGCAATGGTTCTCGCCGCTGTGCTGCTACTGATCGCCTTTGTCGCCGCTGACCGTCGCTCGCGCCACGGCGTACTACCGCCGTCGACGTTCAACGCGTCGTCCCTCAAGTGGGTGTACCTGACCATCGTCGTCCTCGCTGTTGCGTCGACCGTCGAGACGTTCATTCCACTCTTCGGCCAACGACTTGCCGGACTGGCACCGCTCGCGGCCGGATTCCTCGGGGCCGCACTCGCTCTCGGCTGGACTCTCGGCGAAATCCCGAGCGCCTCGGCGACTACCCCTCGTATCGTGCGACGAATCGTTGTCAGCGGTCCGATCCTCGTCGCGATCGGGTTGGGCATCATGGCAGCATTTCTCACCGAACACGCCGGCGCCGGTGCGATGGTCGCGTGGGTGATCGGACTGCTGGTCGCCGGCGTCGGAATCGGCCTCGCCTGGCCTCATCTTGCAGTCGGTGCGATGACCGCGGTCACCGATCCCGGAGAAGGTGCGCGTGCCTCCGCTGCCATCAACACCGTTCAGCTGATCGCCAATGCCTTCGGCGCAGCCCTGGCCGGAGTGCTGGTGAACATCGGCGAACCGTCGACGCTTCGTTCTGCGCAATTGCTTCTCTTCACCTTCGCCGCTATCGCGATCATCGGCATTGTCGTGGCAGCTCGCGCGCTTCCGCGAACACCCGACAAAATCGACAGCCCCGAAATCGTTCACGACGCTCGCTAAACTGTGGAAAACCCACACGGAGGAGTTGGCCAGTGACAGAACCGGATCCGGGCACAGTGGAAACCGACTTCCCGAAAACGGGAGCTCCCGCACAGCGCGCGCTGATCGGAGCGGGCTACACCCACCTCGCGCAATTGACGTCCGTGTCCGAGAAGGAACTCGGCGCTCTGCACGGGATGGGACCGAAGGCTCTGAGGATTCTGCGTGAAGCACTCGCCGAACGCGGCCTGAGCTTCGCCGACTGAGCTCTCACATCAGACCAGGCTCGCCCGAACCTGGTTGCCACCTTCGCGCTTCGCTTCGTACATCACCGTGTCCGCGACGCGGAAGAGTTCGGCAAAGGCTTCGTCGACGGACTCACCCGGATGCCGGGGCGCGGTGCGGACCGCCATTCCGATGCTCGCGCTCGTCGGTGGATCATCGGTCGCCCCGTCCATTGCCGAGCGGATCTGTCCTTCCAGCCTCGCTATCACGCTGACCGGCACCCGCTCGACCACGACGAACTCGTCACCGCCCACACGGGCGGTCAGTGCAGCTTTGGTTGTCCACAGGCGAATACGCAGCGCCGTTCGCAGGATCGTGCTGTCCCCAACGTCGTGGCCGTAAACGTCGTTGATCGTCTTGAATCGGTCGAGATCGATCACCACTACGAGAACCGCGTCGGCCTCGGTCACCGGAGGCCCCATCAGATCCTTCACACGACGCGAAAGTCCGCGACGGTTGAGCAGACCGGTCAACGGGTCGATGTCGGAAGTAGTGGCGTCGGATCCCAGAACTGCCAGAACCATTTGGGACACCACGGGAATCACAATGATGGTGGCCATCACGACCGCGATTTTCGCCAACCCCAAGCCGACGTCCGCTGCTGGTCCGAACAACAAAGTCCACCCCGAAAGCACCGTGACAATCGAGGCGAAGACCAAGTGACCGACTTGGAGTTTCGGATTGTGGAAGAACGCAATATAGCCGCCGATCGACGCAAACACGACGCACGCGATGAGCCGTCCCATCGGTTCCGAGTCGGTTGCGGCGGCCGCCGCAATCGCAACGTCGGAACCCACGACAAAGGTGTACGACCACAGCGGCGTCGGCGGAAACAACCACCAGATCAGGGCCGCGCCGACGCACAGGACGATGACCATGAGATTGACCGCTCGCCAGAACGTACCTTGCGGACCGACGTCACTGAATCGCGCCGACAGCAACACCAACCCCATCCAGAGTGCCGTTCCGCCGACCAGCGCCCGGCAGGAAGTCAAGAACCCGCGGTCTTCGAGGTACCTGCTGAAACTATGGAACTGGTCCGGCAACTGCCACCAGCGCATGACAACTTCGACGAAACCCTTCATCGCCGGTCAGCCGATGCAGGTCTGCAACTTTCGGGCACACTTCGACGTAGCGGACAAGCTGATTTCCCCCCGGAGCACACTGGCATATCCGGCAGCATAGTCAGCTGCAGCAGACAAACCAACCGTTCCGCCGGATTAGCGATCGGGCCTACACCCAGCCCCGTCGGCTACTACTCAGCAAGGATTTGAGTAGCGCTTCGCCCTCCCTGTCATATCGATCAAACGCAGTCACATCGATCAGCTCAGTGCGTCGTAGGCAGCCGATACGTACTGCGCCGATCTCTCGGAACCGAGCAGGCCCGGCCCCATCTTGTTCATCACGTACGAGAAGGTCATGCGCTTCTCGGTGTCGATGATGATCTGCGAGCCACCCCAACCTCCCCAGAAGCAGATTCGCCCCTCCGGAATGAACGGGACGGACTCCGGCGTCGGCAATCCGAATCCGACGCCGAAGCGGACCGGCACACCGAGGACGAGGTCGACCCCGTACGACTGCTCCTCGAAGATCTTGTCGATCGTTTCCTCCGACAGCAGGCGAACGTCACCGACCTTGCCACCGCACGCGATCACCGATTGGATCCTTGCGAGTGCCCTCGCATTCGAATGACCGTTGGCCGCACCGATCTCGGCGGCTCGCCACCCGTCGGTCCACGAACCTGTCGCGTCGGCCGGCGGTGCGGTGAAGGTCTTCACCATGATGTTGTCCATCCCGAGTGCCGCGATGTCGATCGGCAAAGGCGGTGGCGCAATCACATTCGAGACTCGCCCGTATTCCGACTTCGGCAAGCCCAGGCGGAAATCAGCATCGAGCGGACCGGCTATTTCCTCGTCGATGAAGCGGCCGAGGGTTCGACCGTCGATGCGCCTGACGACCTCGCCGATCAGGTGGCCGTAGTTGAGGGCGTGATATCCGGATGCAGTACCCGGCTCCCACCACGGAGCCTGCGTCGCCAACCGGGCTGTGGCGTACGCGTCGTCGCAAATGTTCTCCAAGGTGAACGGTTGATCCCACCCCGAAACGCCTGATGTGTGCGACAGCAGTTGCCGGACCTGAATACGGTCCTTGCCCGCTGCTGCGAACTCGGGCCAGTACTGCGCGACCGGGGCATCGAGATCCAGCAACCCGCGGTCGACGAGCATGAGCGCGGCCAGTGCGGTCACGGTCTTACTGCAGGACCAGACGTTGGTGACGGTGTCGCGGGCCCAAGGAGCAGTGTGCTCGACGTCGACCCAACCGCCCCACATGTCGACGACGGATTCGCCGTCGATCGTCAGTGCGATCGCTGCCCCGACGTCCTCGCCGGAATCGAGATTGCGTGCCAGAGCCTCCTTCAAGCCAGAGAATCGCTGGTCACATACGCCTTCGATGTTCGCCACTGACAGCCTCCACAGGAAAGTTAAAACTTGACGTCAACTTCAACTATGTTGAGTATGTGTCCGATTCACCTGTGGTGTCAATCACTTCAAGTGTCAGAGTCGGCTCAGACCAACGGGATTCCCTTGGCGATGCGCCGACGCAGATCCCAGAGATAGAAGTTATAGGGGAACATCCGCAGAATCTTCGGGCTGAACCGATTGACCAGCGCGGCGACGCGCATGGATCGGTCGAAGTTACGCTGCTGACGCGCTGACCACGGGAGCCGCATTTCGTCACGAAAGGCCTGGGGCAGGAACCCGGTGGTGACAAATCGGTTGAGCGGACCGACCACGGGATGCAACAGCTTCGGCGTGAAGGTCGCCGACGCGATCCCGTAGAGATGCTCACGAATCGTCTCGTCGATCGCCACCTTGCCGAGGTTCTCGTTCCAGTAGACCTCGAACGCATCCCGGTCCGCCGGCCACATGTCGCGTCGCATCTGAAGGGTTGTACCGAACGTGGCGCTTCGCTGATAGAACGCATCCTGGGTGACCGGATCGAGATCCCCGTACAAGATTCTGTAGACGTCCTCGAAGCCTCGGTACAGGCAGGCGGCTACCCACAACTGCAGCTCGGGATCGAACGCGTTGTATTCGACCGCGCTGTTCTCATCGGAGCGAACGTGCTTGTGAGAGCCGTTGACTGCGCGTCGGTACAGCTTCTTTTCTTCGTCCGTCGCCAGGCTCGCGACGGCGAGATACGTCAGCGTCGTCCGGGTTCGCTTCACCGGATGCCGATCCAACCGACCCGTCTCGACCTTGCTCTCGTACACGCCGTACCCCACCGCCGGGTGCGCCAACTGCATGATGACGTTGGCGCCTGCGGCCAACAGTCCGAGCCCGGACATCGCCTTTTCGACCTCGGCGTCGATGTCGACCGCCTGGACGCCGACCGCTCCGATGCCGCCTGCCACCGCTTCCTCGCGCCCGTCCATCGAATCCCTACTCACCGTCATGGCAGAACCCCTTCGAGTCGACATCTGCGAACGCATGTTCTCAGATTAGTGAAACGCCGAAATGCCGAGATGTCAAGCAATCTCGGGATGCAAAGATGGTCTTCATGAATGACCAACCGCGTTCGTACGGTGGCGTCGACGGCGCGCTCCGCGTAGCCCAACGACGAGAGACGCTGATCGAGGCCGGTCTGGAACTCATGGGCTCCGCCGAGCCCGAACTCACGGTCCGCGGAGTGTGCAAGAAGGCCGGTGTCGCGGCGCGGTACTTCTACGAGAGCTTCACCGATCGTGATGCTCTGATGTCGGCCGTCTACGACACCGTCATCACGGACATCGCCGTTTCAACCCAGGCCGCGGTGGACGCCGCCGAGACCGAACGAGGCAAGGCGCTCGCCGGAATCGCGAACATCGTCCGCACGATCGCGCAGGATCCCCGTCGCGGACGTCTACTGTTCTCCAGCGCCCTGACGAGCCCTGTCCTGGCCGAGAAACGACGAGCGTCGACGACGATATTCATCGGTCTCCTGGCCGCCAACGCCAAGACCTTCTACCGATTGAACGACAGCGGCCACTTGACGCTGACGGCAACCTTCCTGGTCGGCGGCCTGGCGCAGACCCTCAGTGCATGGCTGGACGGATACATCGACGTGACGGAAGAAGAACTGGTCGCCGAATGTGCAGCGATCCTGCTCGCTCCCGCCCTACCTCCGTCTTGAGCTCCTGATTCAGTCCCAGATCCCGATGTTGTCGAGGTGAGCGAGAAGTCGAGCAGCGCCGTCGGAGAACTGCAGACTCATCTGCGCGTCCACCTGTTCTCGATCGTGCTTCTCGAACGCCTCGATCAAAGCGTCGTGGCTCGATACCGCAAGCTCACCCCAGCCTGGATCCGTCGCGTAGAGACGAGCAGGGGTGTACCGAATCGCGCCGAACAGGAACCATGCCAGCTTCGCACCACCCGCAGCGCGATTGATCAAGCGGTGGAATTCGAATTCGCACTGCTCGATCGCAGCTGCATCCGAGGCGTCCACCGCCGCTCGCAAATCGGCGTTGAGTTCCGTGAGTTCCACCAGTTGATCAGCTGTGATGGTGTCCATCGCCCGCAAAGCCAGCTTGACTGCGATCTGCCCCTGCAACCAGAAGATGTCTTCGATGTCTTGGCGACTGAGGGGCGAGACGAGATAGCCGCGATGCGGAACCAACTCGACCATTCCCTCGCCGCGCAATGCGACGAGGGCTTCTCGCACCGGCGTCACGCTGACACCGAGGTCGGCTGCGGTTTCGTCCAATCTGACGAACTCGCCCGGACGCACAGCGCCGGACATGATCAGGTTACGAACGTGGTTGGCCACGTCCTCCGACAACTGTGGCCGTCTCCTCAGCTCAGATGTCGCCCTCCGAGTGCGTGCAGACGTTGCCACAACCGATCCTCACAGTCCGTACGTTTTGCCGATGATGTCTCGCTGAATCTCGTTGGTACCACCATAAATGGAGGACACAAGAGTCTTTCGCACATGGTGCTCCATGTCGAACTCAGTCGCGTAACCGTACCCACCCATCATCTGCATCCCCTCGAGCGCGACCTTCTTGGCGGTCTCGGTCAGCTTCAGCTTGGCCATCGACGCTTCCCGCGGGAACATCTTGGTCGGGTTGGCGTCGACCATTCGGGCAACGCTGTAGACCAGCAGACGGCCGCATTCGATCTCCGTGGCGAGATCCGCGATCCGGTGGCGAAGCGCCTGAAACGATCCGACCGGACGGCCGAACTGCTTACGCGTGGTGACGAATTCGAGGGTGTCGTCGAAAGCGCGCTGCGCGGTCCCGAGCATCATCGCCGCGAGGATGAGGCGTTCGATGTTGAGTCCGGCCATGAGTTGACGCCAGCCGTTGCCGACTTCCCCAACCACCGCGTCCTCGGGCAGGAATGTGTCGGTGAAGTAGAGATCGTTGACCTCCTTGCCGCCCATGGTGTCGATTCCACTGATCTTCAATCCGGAGATGTCGGCCGGGACATGGAACATCGTCAGGCCCTCATGCTTGCCTTCACCTCGGGATGTGCGAGCCACCAGAAGGATGTTCTCGGCGAAGTGCGCGTTGGAACACCACGTCTTCTGGCCGTTGATCAGCCACCCACCGTCGACCTTCTCGGCGCGGCAACTCAAATTTCCCACGTCGGAGCCTGCTTCGGGTTCGGACATCGAGATCGACTGCGACGCGCCACGGACGATCCCGCCGAGCACTGCCTCCTTCTGGGCCGGACTGCCGAACTTCTCGTATGCAGCCCCGGTGATGACGGTCGGGCCCAGTCCACCGATCGGCGCCATGCCCTTGGCTGCTTCCTCCAGGAAGATGCACAGGTCGACCGTACTTCCGGCAGATCCGCCGTATTCCTCCGGGACAGTCAGCCCGAGCCAACCCAATTCCGCCATCTTCTCGTAGAACGCCTGGTTGTGGTTATGGGCGCCATGATCGGTCAGCAGGTCTCGCTGCTCACGGGTACCACTTTCCTTCTTGCAGAACGACGCTACCGACTTGGCGAAATCAGACTGCTCCTGCGTGAAATCCATGTACATCGAAAACTCCCGAGTGAGATGAGGCTGGAGGCTTGTCGGAGCTCGGTCCGACGCATACTGTGACTACCAGCACAGTAAATCACATCACATATATGTGATGCACCGACATGTGGAGGATCTGAAGAACATGACAGAACAGCTCGGCCGCCAGAGCACGTCCACGTCGACAGATCCGAAATCGGACGATCACACCTTCGCGAGCCTCGACCCTCGCAACGATTCCGTGGTCGCGCAGCACCCCATTGCAGATCAGCAAGAGATCGAGAAAGCGGTCGCCTCAGCACGCACGGCGTCGAAGTGGTGGGATCAACTCGGATTCCAAGGCCGCCGGAAGGTGCTCGGTAATTTTCGCGCCGCGATCGCCACTCACGCCGAATCGATGGCGGCGATCATTTCCGCCGAGACCGGAAAACCCAGCGACGACGCCCTTCTCGAAGTCATGCTGGCCGTCGAACATCTCGACTGGGCGGCACGCAACGCACAGAAAGTGTTGCGCCGCAGACGCGTCGGTGCAGGACTGATCAGCGCCAACCAGTCTGCATCCGTCGGCTACCGGCCGATGGGCGTCGTCGGTGTGATCGGCCCCTGGAACTATCCGCTGTACACACCGATGGGGTCGATCGGCTACGCATTGGCCGCCGGCAACGCCGTCGTCTTCAAACCGAGCGAACTCTCACCAGGCGTCGGCGTCGAATTGGCCCGGCTGTGGAACATCGCCGCGCCCGGACACCCTGTCCTGCAGACCATTACCGGTGACGGAAAAACCGGTGCACTTCTGTGTTCGTCCGGTGTCGACAAGATCGCATTCACCGGCTCGACGGCTACCGCAAAGCGCGTGATGGCCGCCTGCGCGGACACCCTCACTCCCCTGGTCGCCGAATGCGGCGGCAAGGACGCCATGCTGGTGGACTCCGACGCCAACCTCGATGCGGCCGTGAGCTTCGCTGCATTCGGGGCAGTGGGCAACGGCGGACAAACCTGTGCCGGCGTCGAACGAATCTACGTCGCAGCGCCCGTGTACGACGCCTTCTTGTCCAAGCTCACCGCCGCGCTTCAGGACGCCCACGCCGGCGCCACCGACAGCTCGACCTACGGGCCGATGACGCTGGGAAAGCAGACTGCGATAGTCCGAGGCCAGATCGAAGACGCTCTCGGTCGCGGCGCGAAAGCTGTACTCGGCGGACTTGATTCGTTCAACGGTCCGTTCATCGATCCGATCATCCTGACGGATGTTCCGGAGGATTCCACGGCGATCACCGAGGAAACGTTCGGCCCGAGCGTCGTGGTGAACAAGGTCGCCGACATGAACGAGGGGATCGAGCGTGCCAATGCGTCGAAGTACGGCTTGGGCGCCTCGGTGTTCACCAAGAGTTCGTCGAAGGGTCGAGCGATTGCCGAGAAGCTCGAATGCGGCGTCGTCACGGTCAATTCGGTTCTCGGATTCGCCGGAATCGCCGCCCTGCCGTTCGGCGGGGTCGGCGATTCCGGGTTCGGGCGTATCCACGGAGCCGATGGGCTGCGTGAGTTCAGCAGTGTGAAATCACTGGCCGTTCAGAAATTCAGCGCTCCGTTGGACCTGCTGACCATCGAACGAAAAGCTCGGGACATGAAGATCTCTCGTTGGATGCTGGCGAAGCGCCACGCAAAGTCCTGAGAGGCCAGGCGATCAGCCGGCGGTGACGAGCACCTGCTCGTCACTGTCGGCTGCTTCGAGTTCACGAACCAGCGGGAGCACCTTGGCCCCGAAGTACTCGATCTCTTCCTGGAAGTGCAGGAATCCGCCGAGAATCAGATCGACACCGCGACGGCGATATTCGACGATCCGATGGGCGATCTGTTCCGGCGTGCCGATCAGTTGTGAGCGGAAGCCGTCGTTGTACTGAACCAAGTCCTCGAACGTCGAATCTGCCCACATCCCGTCCTTGGACGAGGTCGACGCGCCGGCTTGTTGGACTGCATTCTTGAAACCCTCGACTGCGGGACGGTTCGCCTTGGCGATGATCTCGCGCAGCGTGTCTTTTGCTTCGGCCTCGGTGTCGCGGGCGATGATGAACCCGTTGAGTCCGAACTTGACCTCCCGATCGTTCTCGCGAGCAACACGGCGGACGTCGACCAACTGTTCGGTGACGCCGTCGTAGTCCTTGCCGTTACTGAAGTACCAATCCGAATAGCGACCGGCGTTCACACGGGCTGCCGCCGAGTTACCGCCTTGGAACAGTTCGGGATTGGGGCGCTCCGGAGTGTTCAGAGGCTTAGGCTTCAACGTGAAGTCGTGAATGCGATAGAAGTCGCCGCGGAAATCGACGTCGTCCTCGGTCCAGATCTTCCGAAGAACCTGAAGGAACTCGGCGCTACGCCGATAGCGCTCGTCGTGCTCGAGCCACGGCTCGCCCAGATGAGTGAACTCGTCCTTGAACCAACCACTGACGACGTTGACGGCGAATCGACCGTTCGACAGGTGGTCAGCGGTAGCGCCCAATTTTGCCAACACTGCCGGCTGCCAGAGTCCGGGATGCACGGCGGCGATGACCTTGAGCTTCTCGGTGGCCAAGAGAAGCGCAAGGCTGAAGCTCGTGGATTCGTGCTGGAACTCGGCCCCGTAACTTGCCTCGTAACGAACCTGACTCAGGGCGTACTCGAAGCCGTTGTTCTCGGCGGTCTGCGCCAACTTCTTGTTGTACTCGTAGTCCCAGCTGGTCCGCTGCTCGATGTCGGAGGTGACCAGACCACCACTGACATTGGGCACCCAGTAGGCGAACTTGATCTCGTCGGCGATACGTTCAGTAGACATGAAATCCAGCAAACATGCAGTTCCCGGGGGTTTCCAGGGTAGCGATCACACAGGTTGTAAGTGTTGGGTGGGTGCTGCGACTGTGAAACGGTGGCAGCATGACTGCTGTGGACATTCAGGAGATCGCGCACCGCATCACCAGTGAAGACGAGGCGCTCTCGGTAGCGTCACAGCTGTCCGACGAGTTCGCGGCAGGTGCCGGCGTCCGCGATGCGCAGCGCCTCCTTCCCCACGACGAGGTTCGCACCCTGGCGCAGTCCGGTCTGCTGGGGCTCTCGGTGCCGAAGGAGTTCGGTGGCATCGACGCGAGCACCGAGACGTTGGCCGAGGTCTTCCGCCTACTCGCCGAGGGCGATCCCAGCATCGCGCAGATTCCGCACAGCCACTTCACTTTCCTGGAAGCGCTCCGGTACCAGGGGTCTAACGAGCAGAAGCAGTTCTTCTACGCCGAGGCGTTGTCGGGTAAGCAGTTCGCCAACGCCCAGAGCGAGCGCGGCAACAAGACCATCGACATCGACGGCACGACTCTCACACCCGACGGGGAAGACTTTGTGCTCGAAGGTCGAAAATTCTATTGCACAGGAGCGCTTTTCGCAGATTGGATCGTGGTGCGTGCCGCCAATGCGGATCAGTTCACCGAGACCGGCGCACAGGTGAAATCCGCGGTCTACCTACCCCGGAATACTCCCGGACTGTCGATCGTCGACGACTGGGACGGCATGGGGCAGAAGACAACTGCGAGCGGAACCGTGACACTCGAATCCGTGTCGGTGCCGCGGTTCAACGTCGTACCCTTCACATCATTGTTCACTCACCCGACCACCTACGGGGCACAGGCCCAGATTCTGCACGCCGCGATCGACACGGGCATAGCGTCGGCCGCATTGCATGAATCCGTGAAACTCGCGGCAAAGGCGCGGCCCTTCTTCGAGGCGAAAGTCGATACAGCGGTGGAGGATCCACTGCTCGTTCAACTCGCCGGCGAAGCGGCAATCGAGGTTCGCGCTGCCAGATCCCTCTTGGCGGAAGCGGCGCGATCGATCGACGTGGCGCGTCGTAATCCCACCGAGGACTCCACGGCCCGAGCATCCATCGACGCTGCAACTGCCAAAGTGGTCGGTGCCAGGGCGTCATTGGCGGCCACGAGCACGCTGTTCGAGATCGGTGGCACGAGAAGCGCGGGCGAATCAGCGAACCTCTCGCGATTCTGGCGTGACGCACGCACGCATACTCTGCACGATCCGACGAGGTGGAAGGTCCAACACATCGGCCGCTGGACGCTGTCGGGGACAATCCCACCGAGGCACGGGCTGTTGTAAACACTCTCAGTCGGAATTTGTGTATCCACTGATCAAGACCTCGAGACCTTCCAGGTAACTCTCAGTCGTCGTCCCTCCCGGCCAGTCCTCGAGCACCTCACTGAGTACCGGCAGTTTCTCGGGACCGATTTCTCGGATCTTCACCGCGAGAGGTGACACACTGCCTTCCGGTCGTGTGGTGGTGTCGTAGATGTTGAGCAGTGCACCGAGTGTGTAGTTCCACAGCGCTCGATAGACCAACAGTGCGCGGCGCGGCGACATCCCGAGTTCGACACACGCGGCCATGGCCCGATCGACCAAGACCACAGCGCCGCTCCCGCCGCGCCCACCTCGCTGAAGCAACTCGATGATCCAGCGCTCCGATGCCAGCGTTTCGAAGATCGCGGTGAAGATCGTGCGAAGCCGTTCGACCTGATCCTGCGGCAGGACCAGCGCGCCGAGATCTTGTGAGTACACATCGAGAACCGCGCTGATCAGCTGTTCCTTGTCGCCCACGTGCCGGTACAGCGCCATCGGCGTGGTGCCGAGCGACTTCGCCAACGCTCGCATGCTCAACGCGTCGGCGCCGCCGGACTGGAGTTGCCGTTTCGCCTCGTCGACTATCTGCTCCGACGTGATCGTCGGGGGACGTCCGAGCCGCGGTGATCTCGGTTCCATCTTTTCGGCCATGTGTCGATTGTGCGCGCCCCTGCTACGACGCTCTCGCCCGGGGAACCCCTTGCATCTCAGTCGTCAGCAAGGTAAACCTAACTACTTATGAGAACGCGTATACAAATTAGGTACCTGCAATGACAACAACAACTCGAGCGGTAGCCGCACCGGCTTTGGTCCTCACAGCCGCCGCGGCAGCGCAGTTCCTGGTGGCCTTCGACATGTCGGTCATCAACGTCGCGCTGCCAGACATCCAGGAATCGCTGAACTTTTCCGACGCCGGGTTGTCCTGGGTCGTCAACGCGTACGCCCTCGCCTTCGGTGGACTGCTGCTTCTCGGCGGTCGTCTGTGCGACGTGATGGGCACTCGTCGAGTTCTGGTTTCCGGGCTTCTGCTGTTCGCCCTCGTCAGCATCGTCGGCACCTTCTCCGTGTCCGCCGAAATGCTTGTCGGAGCTCGGGCGCTTCAAGGCGTCGGCGCTGCACTGATCGCGCCGGCCGGGCTCGCCGCCCTCAGTCAGGCCTTTCCCACCGGACGCGCCAGAGCCAAGGCATTCGGCATCGGCGCAATGTCGTCAGCACTGGGCGGCGCACTCGGTGTCGTCCTGAGCGGCATTTTGACCGAAGGGCTCAGTTGGCGATGGGTGATGTTCGCCGGCGCACCGGTGGCCCTGATCGCCGCGGTCGCCGGTGCCCGTGGCCTGCCGGCCGGCCAAGCCGCCCGAGGTGGCTCCCTCGATCTCCCCGGAGCCATCTTGGCGACGGCCGGAATCACCGCCCTTGTCGGCACAGTGATCGCCACGGAATCACATTCCTGGACTTCGGGTTACGTGCTGGGTGGATTCGCACTCACGGTCGTCCTGCTGACTGCCTTTGTCGTAGTCGAAAGCCGCTGCGCCACACCACTGGTACGACTGTCCACCCTGCTTCGACCCCGAATCGGACTGGCCAACGCCATCATGTGCCTGGTGTGTGCGGCCCAGTTCAGCGCGTTCTTCTTCGTCTCACTCTTCCTGCAACGCGGGCTGGGCTATTCACCGACCACCACCGGTCTGGCTTTCCTGCCTTTCTGCTTCGGCCTGGTGATCGGCATCCTCGCGTCCACCAAACTCCTTCCGCGCTACGGAGTTCGACCGCTGCTCGTAGTCGGAACAGCAGTCGCCGCAATCGGGACCTTCATGTTTTCGACCATGAACCTCGACAGTCCCTTCTGGGCCGTCATCCTGGTGCCTTCGCTTCTGGCAAGCATCGGCATCGGTCTGTCGTTCATGCCGCTCAGTAACGTCGCCACCGCCGACGCTCCCCCCGAAGAAGTCGGCATGGCATCAGGGCTACTGAGCACATCGCGTCAGATCGGCGGTTCACTCGGACTAGCCGTTCTCGTGAGCGTCGCCGCTTCCTCGACGGCGCATTCGGACAGCGCACCGACCGAAGCACTGGTTTCCGGATACTCCCAAGCCCTCTTCGTCTGCTCCGGCCTACTGCTGGCCGGCACCCTCCTGTCCTTCTTCTTCCCACGAATGGATCGTTGACCTCAGATGTTCACCACCCGAACCGCATTCGGCATCGTCTCGGCGCTTCTCCTCACCGTTGCCGGCGCAAGCGCGTGCAGCAGCTCCGCCGAGTCCGAAACCGCTTCTGCAACTCGCTCCGTCACACACGAACTCGGCACCGTCGAAGTTCCGGCCTCACCGCAGCGCATTCTCGCGCTCGACGAGTACGCGGGGCTGAGTGCACTCGCACTCGGCGTGAAGCCCACCGTCGTCTACAGCACCCTGCGATCGGACGTCGCCAAGTCGATTCTGCGCGAGCAGGGCGTCGAAGTTCTCGACAAGCCGACTTTCTTCGCCAACCCCGCAGTCGAAGAGATCGCGTCCGTCGAACCCGATGAGATCCTGATGAGCAATGCCGGTCCACTACCGAGCCTGTTCGCGCAGATCAATTCCGTGGCGCCAACCTTGGTTCTCCCGTACTCGGCGCCGTGGCGTGATGTGCTCGAACAAGCTGGGGCACAGCTCGATCGAGGCAGCGAAGCAACCGCCATGATCGGAAAGCTGGAATCCGGCCTCGAAGACGTCAAGTCCGCGGCTGCCGGCCAGAGCCTTGCGATCCTTCTCGGCTACAGCGGAAACCTGTTCACCGTGCCACCGACCACTCCCATCTCCACACTGGTCACCGAGGCCGGATTCACCAGGCCGGCATCGGAAGTCAACGCGACCAACAATCAAGACACCGGCACGATTTCGCCCGTCTCACCTGAACTCCTACCCGAGCATGCGGCGCAGACCGTCGCCGTACTTTCCGGGCAGCAGTACGACGCATCCATCGTGCGAAACACTCCACTGTTCGACAACCTGACACCCGACCCGGCGCACGCTCTGGACGTCAGCGGTGATCTCTGGTTCGGCAGCCATCCTTTTGCCATCTACTGGATCATCCAGGATCTGGACGGCATCGCACATGGCAAGGGGCAGAACAGCATCGGAACCCTCGACAGCGCCGACGCACGATGGGCGGCGTTCAGCGCGCTCTGACGTCCTGACGGAAGGTCAGCGGAGAAACACCCACCCGGGTGGCGAAGAATTTTGTGAAGTTCGCAGAATCGTCGAACCCCAGCTTCGACGCCACCTGGGTGACCGTGTCCGTGCCGAAAGACAGCAGACGTTTCGCTTCGAGCACCACACGCTGATCGATGTACTGCTTTGCCGTCATTCCGGCAGCAGCTCGGGTAGCTCGCAATACAGTCTTCTCGGAATACCCGATCTTGTTGGCGTACTCCGAAACCGAACGGACCGTGGCGAAGTCACGTTCGACAACGGCATGAAACCTTTCGAACACGTCATTGTGTGCCAGCACGGAACTCTGTTCCTGTCCACCGAGGTGGGTCAGTTTCAACAGAATTGCCGTCAACGTGTGCCGCAGAATGGCCGCGCGAACGACCGGCGCAGAAGTATCCGGACAACCGTAATTCAAGTTCAGGTGTTTCATACCTGCGCTGATGGTCTCGAGGTTCTCGCCGGACAACTGCCACGCTGCCTGCCGACTGTGAGCGTTCCCGTCCAACAACTGCTGGCTGACGGCATCGAGCGACGAGGGTGTGAACAGAACAACCATCGCCTCGAAATCCTGGATTCGCCCCCACTGTTGCACCTGCCCCGGTCTGACCCAGAACACGGTCCCCGGGCTCACCGCGTAGTTGACGAAGTCGATGGTGTGTAGCGCCGAGCCCTCGGTCACCAGCGCGAGTAAGTGAAACTGCGGGCGTTGGGGGCCGACGAACTCTGCACTACCCCCGTTGATGCGAATGGTGTCCAGGCTGAGTACTTCGATCTCGGTCGCGTCAGCCACCGAAGACGCGTACCCGACGTCCCGGACGGGTACTTGTCTGTTTTTCACTAGTTCGGGACTCATCTTCACCGTGACCGAATACCCGAATGCGACATACCGTCAGAGTATCAATCAGTTCGCGCTCGGATAGGAATCAACAGTGCAATCGACAGGCTCGAAAACAGCAGGCACGACGCAACTCACCTACGTCTTCGACGCCTATTGCGGGTGGTGTTTCGGCTTCGGCCCTGCTTTGACGGAGTTCGTCCGTCAAAATGCCGATTCCATCAACTTGTCCGTGGTCAGCGGCGGGCTGTTCACCGGTGAACGCGTCGCACCCATGTCTTCGGCTCCGTACCTGAAATCGGCCAACGCCACCATCGCAGCCCAGACCGGCGCCGTTTTCGGTGACGGATATTCACAACTGGTGTCTGACGGGCGGTTCGTCATGGATTCGACGGATGCTGCGATCGGACTCGCCGCGCTTCGCACACAAGATCCGACTCGCGCACTCGACATCGCGGGGGCCATGCAGACCGCGTTCTACCGAGACGGTCGCAGCCTCTCCGATCCCGAGACCTACCGCGCCATAGCGAAATCGCTCGGGCTCGACCCATCTGCCGCAGTGTCTTCCCTGTTCACCGCAGATTCGAAGGACGCCGCCCACGCCGATTTCGTCCGGGCACGCAGGCTCGGCGCCACTTCGTTTCCGACGCTGTTGTTCCACGGGAGCGACGGGTCCGTCGTGAAATTCGGTTCTCCGACCAGTACAGCGGCCGATCTCACCCGCGACCTGAACACGTGCGTGCGGGCGTATGCGGTGGCTTGACCCACCCACTTTCCGAGCGAAAGGTACGTTCAGCGCCTTCAGTACGCCGAACGTACCTTTCGCTCAGCGTGACTTCACCCAAATCACTCCGGCCCCCCTTCTGGTTTGATGAACACCGAACGAATCGCACCAAAGGGGAACGACAGTGGTTTCAGATCCGATCACGGGCCTGGAGATGGAACTTGCCGACATGTGGCAACGAGGACGCGCCCAGGCGCGCACCTATGCGCGTGCAATTCATCCCAAACTCGATCCGGCGCTCTACCCGGTTCTTGTCATCCTGAACCGTTCCGATGCCGTGCGGATGTCCGACCTGATCTCCACGCTCGATATCGAGAAGTCCACCCTGACCAGGCAAATTGATGCCGCAGCTCGGCTCGGCCTGGTGGAACGGATCCCCGACCCCGACGACGCTCGCGCGAAGCTGGTGACCCTGACCCCTGAGGCTCGGACGAAGCTCACGACGATCCGCAATCATCAGATCGATCGTTGGCGCGCCCGACTCGCAAAATGGGAAACTGACGACATCACCACGCTGACGGCCTTGCTGCACCGACTGGGCAGTTCCGAGGACTGACAACAAAGTAGTTGTGCAGTGCAACCAACTTGATCTATAGTTGCAAATATCAACTATTCGAGGGGGTGGCCGTGATCACTCACGACAGTGCCGAGGCAATCCTCGACAACCTTCGCGCCCTCGTCCGGCGCCACCGCGAGGTTTCGTCGACCGGCTCACGTCAACCGTCCCCCGACATGTTGCCGGACCCACTGGGCGCCCTCCTCTCGCAGCTGTCGGCCGCAGATTCCACGAGATCGACGGATCTGGCGGAAAAGTTGAGAGTGACAGTCTCGACGCTGAGCAGACAGATCACTCACGCCGAATCTTGTGGATACATTCAGCGGCGACCGGACCCGGACGACGGACGGGCATCGCTCCTGTCCTTGACTCCACTCGGCGTCCAGACCCTGGTCTTCCATCGCCGCGCCCAGGCGCAGCGACTCATCGACCATCTCGACGGATGGACCGAAGACGACGCCATCGACGTCGCATGCGCACTCGATCGACTACGCCGATCGACCTGCCCAGAGTCCCACGCGGTGCACTGACCGACGCTGCACGATCAGATCGAATCATTCTCCGATGCAAGGACATTCATGAGTTCTTTCACGTCTACCGACGTTCCACCATCTCAGTCATCGACCGATGCGCCGATGACCCACAAGCAGAAGATCGAGGCACTTGTCGGGCTCCTACTCGGCATGTTCGTCGCATTCCTGTCATCGACGATCGTCTCGAATGCACTCCCCACCATCATCACCGAACTACACGGCACCCAGGATCAGTACACCTGGGTCGTGACGGCAACGCTGTTGGCTTCCACCGCAACAACTCCCATTTGGGGCAAGTTCTCGGATCTGGTGAGTAAGAAGCTGTTGGTCCAGCTGTCCATCACGCTGTTCACGATCGGCTCGATCCTTGCGGGCATGTCGCAATCGGTCGGCATGCTGATCGGTTTCCGCGCTGTTCAGGGACTGGGCCTCGGCGGCTTGCAAGCCCTCGTGATCATCGTGATCGCGGCGATGTTCAGCCCGCGTGAGCGTGGCCGATACCAGGGACCGATCGCAGCCGTCATGTCCGTCGCGACAGTCGCCGGCCCACTGATCGGCGGCCTGATCGTGGACACTAGTTGGCTCGGCTGGCGCTGGACGTTCTTCGTCGGCGTGCCGCTGGCAGTCATCGCATTGATCGTCGTGCAGCGTACGTTGAACCTCCCGATCGTCAAGAAGGACGTCAGCATCGACTACGTCGGTGCAACCCTCATTGCCACCGGTGTCAGCACTCTTTTGATCTGGGTCACTTTGGCAGGTAAGAACTTCGAGTGGGCTTCTGCGATGTCGTTCTTCCTCGTCGGACTCGGCGTGGTGCTGCTCGCCGCAGCGCTGTGGGTGGAAAGCAAGGTCAAGGAACCCATCATTCCGCTCCGCCTCTTCCGAGATCGGACTACCACGCTGGCGACGCTGGCAAGCATCGCCGTCGGCGTCGCAATGTTCGGCGGAGCAGTGTTCTTGGGTCAGTACTTCCAGATTGCCCGCGGCTACTCTCCCACTGCCGCAGGTCTTCTGACACTGCCCATGGTGATCGGTTCCATGCTCTCCGCCGGCCTGTCCGGGGCAATGATCACGAAGTTCGGGCGCTGGAAGGGCTTCCTGATCGCCGGTGCCGTCGCAATGTCGGCAGGCTTCTTCCTCCTATCGACCATCGATCACGCGACGCCGATGTTCTGGGTCGGACTGTTCCTCTTCGTGCTCGGCGCCGGGATGGGCATGGTGATGCAGAATCTTGTTCTCGCAGTTCAGAACACCGTCGCGCCTAGCGATCTCGGCACCGCAAGTTCGACGGTCTCGTTCTTCCGCTCACTCGGCGGCGCGGCAGGCGTGTCCGTCCTCGGCGCAGTGCTCTCTACTCACGTTGCAGATCTGACGACCAAGGGCCTCAGCGCAATCGGGGTCGATCTGAGTGCCTCCGGAGGGTCCGGCGCAGGGCTGTCGAACCTCAACGAACTACCCGAAGCGATCCAGGATGTGGTCCGCGCTGCGTACGGCGATGCCACCGCACGGGTCTTCCTCATCGCCGGAATCCTGGCTCTGTTGAGTCTGATCGCGATCGCCTTCATCAGGGAGAAGGCGCTTCGGACGGAAAGTGGTGACGAGCAACTCCTGGCGAAGATCGCCGTTCCCGGTGAGATCGATTCCGACACCGTCGATGCCGAACTTGCGCTTCTGACCGAAGGTGACGACGAGTTGCAACGACGAAAGTAGCAACCCAGAAACAGTTCCGCGTACCGTCCGGGTGATTCCGGCGGTACGCGGAACTGTATGGGCAGCTGGGTGCGTCAGGTCGCAGCGATCACGCCTGCGACCGGGATCCGGCCGAGAACTGCAACCCGGAAGTCCACCATCGCGCGTTCCACGTGATTGGCGCTCGAAACCACAACCACGCCCGTTGCTCCTCGATCGGCGAGAATCCGCGCAGAGTTGAGCGCGTTCTCCACCGTGGACCACGACGTTCCTTCTTCGGTGATCCGGCCCGGGTCGACGCCGTTGGCGACGAGCCATTCGCGCATCGCCCTGGCTTCCGTCACTCCGGCCTTCGGGGCCCCACCGCTCGTGATGATCGGAGACTGCGGGTACTGACGAGCCAGCTGCAGCGCCGCCTGAAGTCGGTCGACCAGCATCGGACGCATCGTGCCGTCGTCGAAGAGGCCGGCGCCCAAGACGACGATGTTTGTACCCACCGGGTTGAGGTCGAGCAGCACGGGCGACTGGCGAGTCAGCGTCTCAGCACCCGTGCACGCAAGGATGAGAGACCGCACCGGCGTCTGGCAGCCGCCGACAGTCGACAAGATACCGTTGACGACCGTGGTCGGTGTGATGTCGGCGCTCGCTGTCGCCGGCGAGATGCCCACGCCAGCTGCGGCGATCACCGAAGCAGCAATCAATCCCTTCGTCACAGACCTGCGAACATTTGCCATGTGGCAGAACCCCCAAAAAATCGTCGGTTGTCCAGCACACGGTAACGAACGTTTTGTCTGAATTGTGTGATTTGGGCGACTTTTACTGTTGACTTACCGTCACACAGACTAAACATGAAGTTTTGACAACGATTCGGCTTCGAAACCTTCATCTACCAGCATCTCGAATCGACGCGCCCGCCGCATTACCTATCTGAGCAGCAGAGTCACCGAGAAGGTTGACAACGCTGAACGGCAACAATTCGTTGTTACAGATCACGATGTTGCATCTAGGTGTTCCCGCCCGCCCCGTCCCGACCAAGGTGTCAAGATCAATTCAGGGTTCGCGAAACCGACCCGCTCTGCCGGGTCGTCGACGAGCGGACCACCCGAACCGTGTGTGGGTGGCCCGACATACGGCGCCTGGCCATGTCTCCCGGCCGGATCGCCAGCCCTCCGGCTCGTTCACCGAGAACCACAGACGCATCACGTTTGGGAAGAGTCCGCCTCCATTCCGATTGCGCGACGCGCACCCAGCGCCATGGTGACTTGCACAAGATCCTTCGGAGACGACAGGTCAAGTCCCGTCAGGGAACTCACCTTACGTAGGCGATACACAACTGTGTTCGGATGCACGTGTAGCTGCCGGGCGGTGGCGGCTCGATCGAATCCGGAGTCGATGAAAGATTCGAGTGTCTCCAGCACCGCAGTATCGGACTCCAACGGCAACAACACATCTGCGAGGATCGGTAACGCAGCGCTCGGGCGGGTCAGTTGATACTCGACCGCAACGTCCGCGAGACGGACGACTCCACTGGTACGTCCGTACTTTCGGGCAACGTTCAGGACCTCGCGCGCCTGCGTGACCGCTACGGGTACTGCGGCCGGTGCCGCGACATGTACGGCGGCTACCGTCGATGCACCGATGACCTTCTCGAGATCACCCAAACGTCGACACAATGACCAATACTGCGGACTCGACGCCCAGTTTCCCTCTGCGGGTTCCGATTCCACAATGGGAATCAGTACGGCTCCGCCGCTGCTCCCGAGCACCCCAAGGGCTTTGTCACGCCCCACCTGATCGAGCTCTCGTTGCAGGTGGCGCACCTTCCTCCGCTCGGCGACGGCAGTGTCCACCTCGGTCGAGGACTCGTCGTCATTCCGCTCGACGTGCAGAGCCACCACCCAGTACAGGCGCGCCAACCTGATCCCCACCTCGTCGGAGACCCGATCCACGTCGACACCCGTCGAAAGTGCTACGAACAGGGACCTTCGCGCCGAATCCTCGTCCGTCTGGGTGGCGTGGTCGGAACCGTAGCCGGCAAGAACCGCGGACGTGGAGGCCGCGGTGTATGCATTCAGGAGTCGTCCGGTGCGGGCAAGTGCAACACCGTCTTCCGGGACCGCCCATTCGCTGATCGTCTCCCACCACAACCCTGCTGCCAGGTGATATGCGCGCAGTACCTCACTGAGCGGAACCAACTCCTGCGCCCGTTGACGAGCCGATTCGCTGATGTCGGCGAGCAATTCGGGCGCCAGATCTGCGCCCGTCCGGAGCATCGAAATGAACAGTTCCAAATTTCGCCTCACGATGGTCGTCACGTCGTTACGCAACGCCTCGTCCGGAAGCAACCGGTAGAAGGTGACGTCGCGGTGGACCAGATCGACCGTCGCATTGACCAGCGGATGGGTGCGTTGCGCCAATCGGTCGGCTAGAGATCTGCCGCCAACCACTATCGGTTCGAACGGCAGATCTTTGTTTCCTGACACAAAACCCTCCACAGAATTGAATTGCCACCACAAGGCCGACCTGCCTTTTTCCTATCACTATGTAACCCACGCCACTCTCGAATTCACAATCAGCGGCGTACCTGGAAGTCCCACCTTCGACCAAATAGGAGCCTCGAGTGACGTGGAAAACGCACAGCGCAGCCATTCTGGCAGGCGTCGTGGCTGCCGGTTCGATCGCGGCACTCGGGACCGGTGTGTCACATGCCGAAACGCATGCCAGCCCCATCCAATACGTCGCTCTCGGCGATTCCGCGGCGGCCGGCCCGCTGGTCACAGAACAAGATTCATCGGCGCCGGGCTGCCTACGATCACTAGGCAACTACCCTTCCGTGGTGGCGCAAAGACTCGGCGCTCACCTCACGGATGTGACCTGCTCGTCGGCGCGATCCGCCAACGTCACGGACACCGCACAAACGACGTTCTCCGGTCAAGTACCGCCGCAGGAAACAGCATTGGGGCCCGATACCGACCTCGTCACCATCACAATCGGCGCCAACGACATCTCGTTGTTCCCGACAGTTCTGAGCTGCGTAAATCCTCTCCCCGAACCCACCGGAACGTCCTGCCGTGACAAGTTCACCGCAGGCGGCGTCGACCAACAGCGACAGTTGGTCGAAAATGCCTCCGCAGGTTGGAGTTCCATGCTCGAATCGGTTCGCGACCGAGCGCCCTCGGCGCGCATCGTCGTGATCGGATACGGAACATACATCGCCGCTGACGGATGCCCCGGCACCCAGCCGTTCTGGCCGCGCGACGCCGACTATCTCCAGAGTGTGATCGACTACGGCAACACGGTCATGGCAGCAACGGCGGCCCGTCACGGCGTCGAGTACATCGACATCACCGAAGCCACTGCCGGGCATGACATCTGCACTGACCCTGCCACTGCTTACTACACCGGAATCGTCCCTACCCAGCCGGCGGTTCCACTGCATCCCACTGCGGCCGGGATGCAGGCGATCGGCAAAACCGTCGCCGACGCTCTGTCCTGAGCCTCTCCCCCAACACAATTCATTCAGCACTCGCGAAAAGGGTGGAACAATCATGTCAATTCAACGAGACGCTCCGCCGCTGCCGTCCATCGACGGCGCCCCTGTCGGAACACGCGACAAACTTCTGGGCGGCACACTCGTCGCACTGTTTCTCGCAAACATGCTCAACTTTTTCGACCGGGCGATCCCCTCGGTCGTTGCCGAGCCGATCAAGAACGAGTTTTCGCTCAGCGACTTGCAATTGGGATTGATCACCTCTGCATTCACCCTCGTCTACGCAGTCGCAGGGCTGCCTCTGGGCCGGTTGGCCGACACGAAGAACCGTCCCAAGATCATCGGAATCGGACTCCTGGTGTGGAGCGGACTGACGGCAGCAACCGGTGCCGCCGGCAGCTATGTGCTGTTCATCCTCGCGCGTCTAGGCGTCGGTGTGGGCGAAGCGACCTTTACACCCGCAGCCAACTCGATGATCGGTGATATCTACCCGGCAGAACGACGCTCACGCGCACTTGGTGTCTTCATGCTCGGTTTGCCGATTGGCCTCATGCTCGCCTACTTCACCGTCGGCAAGATCGCCGAGGCATTCGACAGCTGGCGTGCACCGTTCTTCCTCGCGGCGATTCCCGGTGTCCTGCTGGCAGTCGTGCTCTACCGCATGGCAGATCCGGTTCGTGGTGGTTCCGAAAGTCCGGAGGCCCGCGCAGCCGCTGTTTCACAGGCACCGATCACCCGTCCGATCCGTCGTCTGCTCGCAATTCCCACGCTTCGTTGGCTCATCCTTGCCGGACTGACGTTCAACTTCGCCGCCTACGCAGTGAATTCGTTTGTCGTCCCGCTTCTGATGCGCCAGTACCACCTGAAACTGACTGCTGCGGCATCGGTCACCGGCATCATCGTCGGAATCACGGGCCTGATCGGATTGCTTCTCGGCGCTCGCTACGCTGACAAGGCCAGCGCACGCTCACCGCGCGCACGGTTGATGATCGGTGTCGGAACCTCGGCATTGGCAGCACCTTTGACGGCACTGGCACTGTTGCAGCACGGCGGGAACGTCGTGATGTTCACGCTCTTGTTCTCGGCCGGGTGGTTGTTGGCCTACGGCTTTTACATCAGCGTCTACCCTGCCATTCACGACGTCGTGGTTCCCAGGCTCCGAGGCACTGCGACGGCGTTGTTCTTCGCTGCCATGTATCTTCTCGGCGGATTCTCGGGACCAGTTGCCGTGGGCGCGATTTCGGACTGGTTCGCCAAGCGTGCGCTTGCCGATGCCGGTACCGGGAAGTTGGCTCAGTACGCCGGCGACGGGTTGAACTCGGCCATGTATCTCGTGCCGATCATGTTGGCGCTCACTGCGGTATTCATCTATCTGGCCACTCGCACTGTCGGCAAGGACGCCGCGCGTATGCAAGCGGAGCTGAGCCAGGCCTGACCCAGGAGTTCACGGCGGTGGGGGGGGGGGGGGGGCCCCCCCCCCCCCCCCCCCCCCCCGCCCCCGGGCAGACCGCCGCACCACCGCCACCCCCCACAAACCCCCACCCCCCCACCCACACAACAAAGAGAGCACCCCACAACA
>NZ_JAWLSE010000001.1:0-480570 GCF_033142365.1 Rhodococcus sp. IEGM 1241 | reverse complement strand
GTTGACATTAAATCTTTTTTTATAATACCCAGCGACCTCAGGCGACCAAACCGAGGCGTCCTCTGCAGAGACGGCTGCCCGCCCCGCCAATCCCGTGCGGCGGGGGGCGGCGGCCCGCCCCCCCCCCCCCCCCCACCGCCGAGTTCAGTTGACCGTGATCGCCAGAGTTGCCAGCATGGACCGCAACATGTCCGGCAAGCGAGCGATCATTCTCTGCTCGGTTATCCGAACGGAGACGGGCGCTGCCAGCGTCGCTAGCCACAGTTCCGGTTGATTGTTCATCAGGTTGTTGTAGACCGGGAGCAGCTGACCGTTGATGTAGGTCCAACGACCGTCCCGGTCCGCCCAGTTGAAGTCCGGAAGCGGTGTTTGCACAACGGCATTGCCCACCGCGAACGAGAGCGGGTTCGACTCACGCGGCGGTACGACGCCAGGCATGGACGGTGATGCGGCGAAGGTGGTCAGGTAGGTCAACGAGCGACCGACGCTGCCGCGGTAGGCCTTCGCCTCGTCCCACTGATCACCCACCGACTGGTACTGCTCACGGCGCAGCAGACGCACATTGCCGTCGAAGACCGACTCCGGTGTCCCCGAAGCAATGTTGTCCCACGCGATACGGGCGTTCTCGTCGAGCAGCCCTGCCCGATCGAGTTCGGCGATGCCGTCGACACCGTCGTGAACCCACGCCATGTGCATGGGAATCAGATCCGAGAAGATGTGTTTGCTCATCGCAATCACTTTCCCCTGGAACCACATCACGTCCTCGGGGCGGATGTCGTGGCCGACCTGGAGAAGCGCCGCAACGTCCTCGGGTGCTCCCATCGACGTTGCGACCGGCGACCCGATGCGGTCGATCTCTCGCCACACCAGTGCCATCGCTTCGCTGATCGCTTGGACTTCCAGCACAACCCGCCCGTAGTCCAAGTCGAGGAGTCCACCGGCAAAAGCGGGCCCGACCATTCCGCCCATGCCTGCCCACTGCAGTTCTTGATGCTCGAGCTGCAGTCGCTCGTAGAACTGGAAAGTGTTGGTGAGGTTTCCGAGATTCGCGTGCACACCGTCGAAGGGAGTCCACGAAGCGAGATCGATACCTGCCGACTCCGTCCCGACTGCGAGCCAGTACTGCTTGAGCAGTGTCTGATAGCGGTGCGGAGCCACTCCCGATGCTCGGGCGGTATCGACCAAACTCCGCAGCGTCGCGGAATCCGACGGCAGTGAAGGATGCAGACCCCCCGCGGCTTCGGCGTTTGCGTTCACCGCTTCCAGGTCGAGGTACCTGTCGAGTTCACCAGTACCCGCAGACGCCCGGCCTCCCAGTACGACCGCACCGCCGATGCCTGCCGAAGCGACGAGAACTGTGCGCGCGAAATCCCTGCGTGTCAAAGACTTCCGCATACTCATTTCCCTTCGGCTTCGTCGAACGTCTTCGCCAGCCAGGCGATGTCCTGCATACCCAGCTGATCGGTCACCGTCTTGTACAGGTTGGTCACGTAATCGAGCGGCCCGCACTGCGACGGGAGCAGGTCCACGTCGCCGCCGTCTGCTCGATATGTCTGCGCCAATTGCTCTGCCTCACTGAAGGGAACGAGGAAGTCGTCCTCACAGGAAGAAATCAGAAGCTTCGAGGCCGGCGCCTGCTTTCCCAACGTGTTGTCCGCGTACGCCGCGGCCAGTGCCGGGATCGTTCGGGGCGCCGGGTTGGTGAGCAGGACGTCGAAGGGAACGAACGGGAGTCCGAGGTAGAGCGCCTGGCAGGACGCGCGGAATGCTGCGGCGACGTTGTGACCGATCGGAGTGAGATGATCATCGAGCCGAACGTCGGGGTAGCCCGCGTCGAATCCGAGAATGCTCGAGAAGACGAAGCCGGAACCGATCCCACCGGCCGCCGTCTCCTCGAATGTTGCCGGGTCGATCATCATCGCCTGGATGGCGCTGGCCTGTACGTTCAGTTCCGGCGCGTAGTCATGCGCCTGTTCCGCGGCAAAGCCCGCTGCGACACCGCCGCCGGCGACACCGTAGATGCCGACAGGGGTGTCTGATTCGAGGCCGGCGTCCGGAAGCGCGAGTGCTGCCCGAACGCCGTCGAGCGTTGCCTTGCCCGAGAACTGTCCGATCGAGAACGGATGGGGAGCAGTGTCGCCGTCGTTGCCGACGTCGCTCATCATCACTGCCCAGCCGTGACCGAACATCTGGGCCACCGGGCCGAGCGCCGAGAACATCGCCGGGTCGCTCTGATTGCCGCCGGTCCACTGGTGACTTGGTGCGCAGTTCGCCCCCAGGCTGTCGTTCGCTTCGGCGTATCCGATGATCTTGCGATCGCCTGGCGCAGTTCCGTCCTCGGGAATCATCAGAATTCCGGTACTGATCACCTGGCGACCGAAGTGATCAGTGGTTGTGTACATGAGTTGGTGAGCCGAGACCACGTCCGGGCGGACCTGGTAGACCTGAACACTGACCGGACGCGCTTTGAGAAGAGTTCCGGGGGCGGTGCCGGGCTCGATTTCGGGCTCGTCGAACCACGGATCGTCGGACGAGAGCCCGAGTGGCGTCAATTCGGTAGAGATATCAGCGCCTTGAAGTGCCTTCACGACCAACGGGTTGAACACGTCGGCCAGGTCGACGGTCTCCTGCGCACCAGCCGGCGACCCCACCGCAAACAAGGCCACTGCCAGGGCCGATGCCGTTCCGGCGCGCCATGACCACCGTCGCCACGTCGAGTCAAACATCGTTCACAGGTTCCTTACTTTCGGGTAATGAGCACCCCTACACTCCCATTCACCTGCATTAACAGACAAGTCGGGCACCGATCCGTTGGCCGAAAACCTCGATCGGGCTTAGGCTGACGGCACCTGTCCGGCAAGTCTGGCGTGGGAGGTTTGTCTGTGAGTGCTCCGACCCGTGTATCGCGAGCTACCGGCGATTCACCTCGCGCTCGACCGCGGCCGTCCAATATCACGTGCAAAATTCTGATGGCCGTGACGGGACTGATCTTCGCCGCTTTCGTGCTCGTCCACATGATCGGAAACCTGAAGGTCTACACCGGGGCCGATCACTTCGACGACTACGCACACTGGCTACGCACAGTGTTCGAACCCTTCCTGCCATACGAGGGACTTCTGTGGATTCTTCGCATCGTTTTGCTCGCGTCATTGGTCGCACACGTCTGGTGCGCCTGGTTGCTCACCGTCCGTGGCCGCCGAGCTCGAGGGAAGTTTCGACGTAAAGGCTTGGGAATCAAGTCCTTTACCGCGCGCACAATGCCCGTCACCGGAGCAGTGCTGCTGCTGTTCGTCATCTTCCACATACTCGACCTCACGACCGGAACCCGACCCATCGGCAGCGCCGAGTACGAAGCAGCCACGCGCACGCAGAGTTACGCATACGACAACCTGATCGCCAGCTTCGAGCGTCCACTGGTGGCGTCGTTCTACATCGTCGCGATGGCTCTGCTGGCAATGCATCTCGCGCACGGACTCTGGAGTGCGGTCAACGATCTCGGCGTGACCGGCCAACGGCTGCGCCAGATTGCCGTTGCACTCTCCGGAATCTTTGCGCTCGTCGTGATGGTCGGAAACATGTCGATCCCCATCGCGGTGATGACCGGCGTCATCTCGAAGACAGGAGCGTCATAAGTGAACAGCTTCGAACTCGACGATCTGCGCAGCATCGGGACGCCGGTGGACGGTAAGGTCCCGGCCGGCGATCCGGAGACAGCCTGGCCCACTCGCAAACTCGACTACAAGCTCGTCAGCCCGCTCAACCGGCGCAAGTTCACGGTCATCGTCGTCGGTACCGGACTCGCCGGCGCGGCCTGCGCCGCCTCACTTGGTGAACTGGGCTACCACGTCGAATCCTTCACCTTCCACGATGCACCGCGCCGTGCACACAGCGTCGCCGCGCAGGGCGGCATCAACGCCGCTCGTGCCCGAAAGGTGGACAACGACAGTCTCGCCCGCTTCGTGAAGGACACCGTCAAGGGCGGCGATTTCCGCGGCCGCGAGGCCGACTGCTTCCGACTCGCAGAGGAATCCGTACGCGTCATCGATCACATGAATGCCATCGGAGCACCGTTCGCCCGTGAGTACGGCGGCACTCTCGCTACCCGATCCTTCGGCGGCGTACAGGTGTCGCGCACGTACTACACGCGCGGGCAGACAGGCCAGCAGTTGCAGATAGCGTCGTCGCAGGCACTGCAACGTCAGATCGCAGCCGGAACGGTCAACCTCCACACCCGAACCGAGATGCTCGATCTCATCGTTTCGGACGGCCGAGCACAAGGGATAGTCACACGCGATCTCGTGACCGGTGAGATCGGCGCCACCACAGGCCATGCCGTCGTACTGGCCTCCGGTGGGTACGGCACCGTGTTCCACAAGTCCACACTTGCGAAGAACTCCAACGCCACCGCCGCATGGCGAGCGCACCGACGCGGCGCGCTGATTGCCTCACCCTCGTTCATCCAATTCCATCCGACGGCACTTCCCGTCAACTCCGAGTGGCAGTCGAAAACCATTCTGATGAGCGAATCACTACGCAACGACGGCCGGATCTGGGTACCGGCCAAGCCCGGAGACGATCGCGAACCAGGCGACATTCCCGAAAATGAGCGCGACTACTACCTCGAGCGCAAATATCCGGCGTTCGGGAACCTCTCTCCCCGCGACGTCTCTTCACGGGCCGCCCGCGAGCAAATCGACTCCGGTCACGGCGTCGGCCCTCTGAAAAACAGTGTGTACCTTGATTTCCGCGACGCATTGGCACGGCTCGGCCGCAAGACCATCGAGGAGAGATACGGAAATCTGTTCTCGATGTATCGCGACGCCACCAGCGAAGACCCCTATACGGTGCCGATGCGCATCGCCCCCGGAGCCCACTTCACCATGGGAGGACTGTGGAACGACTACGACCAGATGACTTCCATCCCCGGCTTGTTCGTCGGTGGTGAGGCAGGGTGGGGATACCACGGGGCCAACCGCCTCGGCGCCAATTCGTTGCTCTCGGCATGCGTTGACGGCTGGTTCACCCTCCCGTACGCGATTCCGAATTATCTTGCGCCGCTACTCGGATCCGCAACTCTCGAACTTTCCGATCCCGCTGTGACGGCAACGCTCAGTGACGTGAGCGGTCGGGTGGACCTGCTGCTCTCGGTCGGCGGAACACATGGCCCCGACAGGTTTCATCGACAACTGGGCGAGATCCTCTATGCGGGTTGCGGTGTCACCCGAACGGCCGAAGGCTTGACCAAGGCCATCTCCGAAATCCGAGCATTACGAGGCGATTTCTGGTCGAACCTACGAGTCGCCGGCAGCGGAAACCAGTTCAACCAGGAGCTGGAAAGGGCCGGCAGGGTAGCCGATTTCCTCGAACTCGCCGAACTGATGTGCGTCGACGCTCTCGATCGTGACGAGTCCTGTGGAGCCCACTTTCGTGCCGAACATCAGACTCCCGACGGCGAAGCGCAGCGAAACGATCAGGACTGGTGCTTCGTCTCCGCGTGGGAAACCGCCAAGGACGGCAGACACATTCGACACGACGAGCCGTTGTCCTTCACCGCTGTTCCACTGCAGACGAGGAACTACGTATGAAAATCACCGTGGACGTGTGGCGCCAATCCGGACCGGACTCGTCCGGTGCATTCGACACCTACCAAGTAAACGACGCGACAGTGGAGATGTCACTGCTGGAACTTCTCGACCGACTCAACGACCAACTCGTGGAGAGCGGCAACGAACCCATCGCCTTCGATTCCGACTGCCGAGAAGGGATCTGTGGATCCTGCGGCATCACGGTCGACGACGTTCCCCATGGGCCGGTTGCGAACACTCCCACGTGCCGTCAGCACCTGCGCAGCTTCTCCGACGGTGACCGAATCAAACTGGAACCGTTCCGCTCCGCCGCTTTTCCGGTGGTCCGCGACCTCGTGGTCGATCGTTCGGCTCTCGACCGGGTCCTCGAAGCCGGTGGCTATGTATCGGTCAATGCGGGAACTGCACCAGACGCGGACAGTCAGCCACTCTCGCATCAAAGTGCCGAAGCTGCACTGGACTTCGCCGCGTGCATCGGCTGCGGCGCTTGCGTGGCAGCCTGCCCCAACGGTGCCGCGCACCTCTTCACCGGGTCCAAACTGACCCACCTGTCCCTCGTCACGCAGGGCCGCAACGAACGTGGCAAGCGGGCCCGAGCGATGTCGCACCAGATGGAGGCCGATTTCGGGCCGTGCTCGACCTACGGTGAATGTGCAGAGGTGTGTCCCGCGGAGATACCGCTGACCGCGATTGCCGCTGTCAACAAGGAATCGATGCGATTCGGATTGCGGCGCAAGGACAACTGATCGTCACCAGGCGCCGATCAGCTTCATCCACGCGCCGCCGATGATCGTCCAGATCAGGATGATCACGACGCTCATCACGAAACCGATTCGGAACCATTCCGAGGTCTTGATGTATCCGGAACCGTAAATCACTCCGGCCGGACCGGACGCGTAGTGCGAGATACCGCCGAACAGGCTGCCGATGAAGCCGAATACCAGGGCTGAGAACAGCGGCGGTGCACCGGTTGCCACCGCCGCGCCGAGAAACACCGCGTACATCGCGACGATCTGCGCGGTGTTCGACGCAAACAGATAGTGCGCGTAGAAGTACACCAAGGTCAGGATCGCAAAAGCCCAGATCCACGGCAAACCGTCGACACTCGAGGAGACCTGGGTTCCGATCCACGAGATCACGCCGAGTTCTTCGAGATGGCTTGCCATACCGACCAGAACGGCAAAGAAGACGAGCGTCTGCCACGCCCCGGTGTCGTGGACCAGGTTGTTCCACGTCAGCACCTTGGTCACCAACAGGATGCCGATTCCGACAAATGCTGTTGTAGTGGCATTGACGTTGAGCTGCGAGCCCAGGCACCAGAGCACCAGCAGCAGAACGAAGGTGGCGGCCATGATCCTCTCGTTGCGGCTGATCGGACCTGCCTTGCGCAGTTCCTCCCTGGCTTGCTCGGGTGCTTTCGGAGTCTTCAACATCGTGGGCGGGAAGATCTTCGACATCACCCACGGGATCGCGATGAGACTCGCAATTCCCGGAACCGATGCTGCCAGCGCCCATTTGCCCCACGAGATGTCGATGCCGATCTTGGCAGCCGCATCGACGGCGACGGGGTTACCCGCCATGGCGGTGATGAACATCGCGGAGGTCACGACGTTGACTTGCAGCGACGTGAGCAGCAGATATGCTCCGAGCTTCTTGCGAGAATCCTCGGGCTCGGGATTGGAGTCCTCCAACTTGCTCAGTGAGACGATGATCGGATAGACGACGCCACCGGCGCGGGCGGTGTTCGACGGTGTCGCCGGAGCAAGTATCAAGTCCGTCAACGCCATTCCGTACGACAATCCGAGGCTCGACTTGCCGAGTTTGGTCACGAACATGAGCGCAACCCGTTTGCCGAGTCCAGTGACCAGAAAGCCTTCGGCAATGAAGAACGATGCGACGATCAGCCAGATCGTGGTGTTACTGAAGCCGGACAACGCTTCTGTCGGCGTCTCGGTCTGGGTGATCATGGCGATCGACAGGCCCACCAGCGCCACCGAACCCGTCGGCAGGGGTTGCAAAATCAACGCCACGATGGTGCCGACGAAGATTCCGAGCATGTGCATGCCCTTGGGATCCACACCGTCCGGAACCGGCATGAAATAGATGATCAAGCCGAGGATGACGGGCACCGCAGCCGGGTAGTACCGCCTGAGCACCGATTGTTTCGACGGCTCCGTCGGCGGTGTGTTGGCCGGCGGTGTCTTTGCCGGCGGTGTCGTTCCAGCGAGAGACTCGGTGCTTTCGGATTTGGCCTCGGACATGTACATCTCCTCGACTTCTCGCCCCAGGTGATCGCCCCAGATCATTGTCCCCCAAACATCCGGTTTTCGTGCGGTCAATCGAAGGTCGAGAGAATGCCCTCCTGCGGTATCCGATTCTCTGGATTCCGCAGGAGGGCTCATCCCGGGGCGCAGACAGCGGCCCGGGGCGCGACACATCTCCCTCATAAGGGTGCGCCAATCGATCAACAGGAGGCGCCGGCGTGCCGCAAGCTTGAATCTCGGAGAGACCCTGTTTCGGTGTTGTTTCAGCATGCCAATCGGCGCTCGTCTGCACATGGGTCGAATGGCCTGTTCAACTACCTGTTTCCGCTCAGCACCGAGTACACCGACGTCTTGTATCGGTCCCCAAAACAGGTATGTAACCGGGTAATTGAGCCGTTGTCGGCAAGCGTGTGAGACCGCGAATCTAGTCACGCCTCCGAACTGCAATCTGGAGACGAGGCCTTCACAGTCTGTCCACCTCAATCACATTTCAGCACTGACGATTTCGTCTACCGCGATATGCAGCAGAACACTCGATCCGCACGCCGAGCCGAGATCCCTGTCCCGTCAGACCGATCAAGGAAAATATCATGGGAAACCACCGGAAAAACAAATGTTCACACACCAAACGATTCGTCACGATAGCCGCAGGAGCAGGCGTTCTGACAATTGGCGGCGCAATCGTCAACACCGGCGTAGCCAGTGCGCACGACTGGTCGCAGGTGGCCATGTGCGAGAGTTCCGGCGACTGGAACATCAACACCGGCAACGGCTTCTACGGCGGACTTCAATTCACGCAGTCGACGTGGGATGCATACAAACCGGCAGGTGCACCGGCTCGCGCCGACTTGGCGTCGACAGCCGATCAAGTCGCGGCCGCGGAAGCAACCCTCTCAGCTCAAGGCATCGGCGCGTGGCCGGTATGTGGCGCTTACCTAGGTTGGGGCGGCACCACCCCTGATTCGACAACCTCGGCTCGATCGTCGGTAGGTTCAGCGGGCGACACTGTGACAGTCTCCGAGGGCGATACGTTGTTCAACCTTGCTGCTGCGAAAGGTATTCGTTGGCAGGATGTTTGGGTCATGAATGCGTGGATTGCCGATCCCGACCAGATCCGTGTGGGTGATGTGATCCGATACTGAAGCAAATCGGCCGACAAAGCAGACCCTCGAATCGAGAACGTCGGTATCGGGCCGCCGACTGGTTGCGCCATCTATTGTCGGGAATGTGACGGAATCCGACGCCCACGAAGACTCGACTGAACCGACGACGGCTGATCACCCGAGAAAACGTCCACTGTGGCGTGAGATTCTCATCCTCGTTGTCGTCGCACTTGTCCTGAGTGTTGTCATCCAGAACTTCGTCGGACGCATATTTCTGATCCCGTCGGAGTCCATGGAACCGACGCTTCACGGATGCACCGGCTGCACGGGAGACAAGATTTTTGTCGACAGAATCAGCTATAGATTCGGGGATACACAGCCTGGGGATGTGGTCGTGTTCAAGGGACCCGAATCCTGGAACGACGAGTATCAATCCATTCGATCGGACAACTCGGTGGTCCGGGCACTTCAAGGACTCGGATCCATCGTCGGTTTGGTCCCGCCGGATGAGAACGATCTCGTGAAGCGGGTAATCGCGGTCGGTGGGCAAACCGTGCAGTGCCTGTCCGAGGAAGAGGGGCTTCGAGTGAACGACAAGCCGCTGACCGAGCCGTACATCGACAATCGCATTCCGGGCAACGGTACCTCTTGTCAAGGACCGTATTTCGGGCCTGTCACGGTTCCCGACGGGAACCTGTGGGTGATGGGCGACAACCGCGCCCATTCGAAGGATTCACGTTTCCATCTCGATGACGAACGCAGCGGAACGGTCCCGATCGACAATGTCATCGGCAAGGTTCAATTGATCGTCCTTCCCTTCTCGCGGTGGGGCACCGTGGGCTCGTTCGATCCGCAGTGACAGATCGAATCAGCCAGTTAGCCCGCATCTTCGGACGGCACAGTCGACATGACCCCGCTTTCGGACGATCATCGAGCACATCTGTTGCCGAGGGTAGGAGAACCACATGCGTGCACGACGCATCACCGCCAATCTCAAAGTCGCCGATGTCGGAGCCGCCAAGAGTTTCTACTCCGACTATCTCGGCCTGAGCACCGAAGAGTTCAACATGGGGTGGGTCGCTCGCTACACCTCTCCCGACACCGGCGCGAACGTACAACTCGTCACGCACGACGCCACTGCAGCCGACGACTCGGTCATCTCCGTCCACACGGACGACGTCGACGGCGCCTACGAAGAGGCCCGAAGACTCGGATACGAAATCGTGCACCCCATTACGACCGAAGAGTGGGGTGTTCGCCGATTCCTCGTCCGCGCACCCGACGGCAACGTCGTCAACATCGTGCGACACCGGGACTGAGCACTGGAAAGACTCCATTCGACGTTTTAGGTCATTTGACCTAGAGTTGAGTGCATGACCGATTCATTGCAGTATTCAGCCGACGGCCCCATCCTCGTGGCAGGCGGATACGGAACCGTGGGCAGCGCCCTGACCGCCTTGCTCGCCCCCGACTTCCCACTACTCCTCACCGGACGCACCCCCGAGCGCGGCAACGAACTGGCCAGCCGTCACGGCGCTTCCGTTCGCCGCTGGGACCTCCTCGACCCGACGCCCTTCGACGCGTCCGTACGCGCGGTCGTGTCGACGGTCAACGATCCCCACGATCGTGTCCTGTGCGCCGCCGTCGAGGCCGGGATTCCCTACGTGGACATCACCCGCTGGACAACCCGCGTCGCTCGCGCCGCCACTCTGGCGGGTCAGAAGTCGCCGAGCGCACCGGTGTACCTGTCGTCTGGATGGATGGGCGGAGTCACCAATGTCGTCGCCGCAGCGCTGGCCGAGGAACTGGGTGGCGCGAGCACGATCGACGTCTCGATTCGCTACGACGTCAACGACATTGCCGGGCTCGACTCCGTCGACTTCATTGATCGTCTCGGCCAGGATTTCGAGGTGATGCAGCAAGGAAACCCGATCACCGTCAGCCCGTTGACGGATACACGCTGGGTCGACTTCCCCGGATCGCGCACCAAGGTCGGAAGAATCGACACTCCGGAACAATTCACGTTCCCCATGACCCTGGGCGCCGAAACTGCCAGCACTCGAATAGGTTTCAGTTCGCATGCATCCACAACTGCGCTGCTCGTCGCCAAGAAGGTGGGTCTGTTCCGTTGGGGTCGCGGCGACCGCTTCACACCGCTACGACGCGGACTCCTGTACTCGCCTGGCAAGGGCGGGAGCGCGCAAGTACGCATCGACGTCACCGGCCCGAGCGGCACGACAAGCGCAACAATCGTCGACCCGCAGGGCCAAGCTCACCTCACCGCGGTGGGCGGCGCGCTTGCCGTCAGACAAGCCTTGGCCGACGATGCCCAGCCTGGAGTCGCTTTCCCCGAGTCGCTTCCGAACCCGCGCCGCACCGTCTCCGAGTTGGAGAGCTTCGGGGTGGCAGTATTGCGGGCATGACCCCCTCCAAGGGCGCCGCCCGCGCGGAAGCACTTCTCGACGCAGCAGAACAGGTCCTCGCCACGCAGGGCAATGCCAACTCGGCGATGCGCGATTTCGCAGCCGCAGCCGGAGTGCGGGTGGGGCACCTGCAGCACTACTACCCCACCCGTGCAGATCTCATCCGCGCAGTCATGTCACGGGCATTGACCCGCTCACTGGATCGCCTTGCCGTCGTCACGGATACGGATCAGAGTCTTTCCCGTGAGGAATCCGAACACTTCATCGGAGTCCTGCTCGGAGAACAGGACGACCAGGCCACGGTGCGTCTGTACGTCGAAGTATGGGCCATTGCGGCGGCGGACCAAGAAGTGGCGGTCGTGGTTCGAGACTTCTACGCGCAGTACATCGCACACGTAGAGCGCGCTGTTGCGTGTGCGCAACCGGATCTGGATGCGGCGGACCTGGGCGCGGCAGCGCAGACCATCGTGAGCCTGCTCGAGGGTTCTGCAATTCTCCGATCGGGAATCACCGGCCGAAAGTCCGAGGCTTCGGACCGAAAGCTCGTGGACACACTGCAGTACCTGATTCACGGGTCCTGACTCGGACGTATCGTAAAGCCCATGAGCGTTGCAAACGAATGGAGCCGAATCGAAGCGTGGTGCCGTACACACGCACCGGTGACGGCTGCAGCGTTTCAGCCAGGGCTCGGTGACGCCGTTATCGAGGAATTCGAAGCGTCGACCGGCGTCACGTGGCCCCAGGAACTTCGCGAGCTGTATCGGGTGCACAACGGCAGCCTGACCCACGACGACCGGACCGGGCTCTTTCTCGGCAGCGTGCTTCCCGACAAGTTCTTCTACCCCATCGACGTCGCAACCGAAGTTCGACTCACTCTGCTCGAAACGTGGGACGAGACGATCTACGAGAATCCGGACCTCTACGCCGAGGACGAGATGGATCGACACGATCAACGCGACGCAGGCACTGCCGCAACCATGTTCATCCCCTCGTTCCTTCCCTTTGCCGGACTGGACGAGTACCACTACTTCGTGGACACACGAAACGGCGCACTCCATCATTGTGTGACCGAGTATGCGTCGGACGCCACTGACAACGGCGGTCCGATCTGGGCGTCCATCTCGGTCATGTTGGGCGCCCATGCCGCAGCGTTGGAAACAGGATCCACGATCGGAGTGTGGAAACCCGTTGTCAGCAAGGGTGTTCTGGAATGGGAAGTCGACGCATGACACCCAAGCCGGATCCGACCCGTCGTACCCTCGCCGACGGGCGTCAGATCTTCTACTTCGACGATGCCGGCCGTACCCGCGCCCACTCTGCGCGAGATTCCCGCGAATTGCCGGCTCTCGACCACTCGTCTCGGATGAGGTTCGACGTTCTCACCGGGGAGTGGATCACCATGGCTTCGCATCGCATGACACGGACACATCTCCCCTCCGCCGCCGAATGCCCGTTGTGCCCGACCAACGAAACACGCACGCCCACAGAGATACCCGACGGAGACTACGACGTCGCGGTGTTCGAGAATCGGTTTCCGAGCTTTGCCGCGGCACCCGAGGAAGCCATTGACGGTCCCGGAGACGGTGTGGGTGATCGCCCAGCTGTCGGCCACTGCGAAGTGATGTGTTTCTCGAGCGATCACACGGCGTCCGTCGGCGAGCTTCCACTCGAACGCATGCGTACGATTGTGGGTGCATGGATCTCTCGGACCGAGGAGTTGTCGGCGGATCCGGTTGTGGAACAGGTGTTCTGCTTCGAGAACCGCGGCGAAGAAATCGGGGTGACACTCACCCATCCGCACGGACAGATCTACGCATACCCGTATGTCACGTCACGCACCCGATCCATGTTGACGCAGGCGGACAAACACTTCGAGCGCACCGGTCGCTCACTGCTCGCCGATGTTCTGGCGTTCGAGCGCGAGGACGGGGCCCGGTTGATCTACGACGGCGATCACTGGAGCGCCTACGTCCCGACCGCCGCACGATGGCCCATCGAGATTCACCTGGCACCGCACCGAGACGTCCCGGACCTTCCCTCGTTGAACGACCAAGAGCGCGAGGAGCTTGCGGTCGTTTACCAAGATCTCCTGCGCCGTATCGATCGCTTCTATCCGGGCGTCGATCGGGTACCGTACATCGCGGCCTGGCACCAAGCTCCCGTCCGCATCGACCGACCTCTGGGTCGACTGCATCTTCAGCTGTTCTCGATCTTGCGCGCACCAGGCAAGCTCAAATACCTCGCCGGGTCCGAGTCCGCCATGGGCGCCTGGGTGAACGACACCATTCCCGAGGCAGTCGCGGCCCGCCTACGGGAGTTGAAATAGTGGATACCGTCTCGAAACCATCTGTGCTCCAACAGTTTCACGACGCCTATGGCTATCCGGCAACCGGAGCCTGGGCGGCACCCGGTCGAGTCAACCTGATCGGTGAACACACGGACTACAACGGTGGATTGTGCCTACCGGTCGCTCTCGAGCAGCGAACGCTGGTTGCCGTCGCACTGCGCACCGACGGGGTCGTCCGCGTGCACAGTCGGCAATCCGACGAGACATACACCGGGCCCATCGGCGACATAGCAGCAGGATGGGCCGCCTACCCCACAGCCGTTCTGTGGTCTCTTGCGCGCCGAGGCCTCCCGCTCGGAGGAATCGATCTGGCAGTCGACTCGTCGGTACCGGTCGGGGCCGGGCTGTCGAGTTCCGCTGCCCTCACCTGTTCGGTTGCGTTGGCCGTCAATGAACTTCACGATTCACCATTCACCCGCGATGAGCTGGTACAGGTGTGCATCCAGGCGGAGAACGACGGCGTCGGCGTACCGACCGGTGGGATGGATCAAACCATTGCCCTCTTTGCCCGACCCTCGACTGCGCTCCTGTTGGACTGCCTGGACGGATCCACCGAACCCATCCCTTTCGAACTCCACGGTGCGGGGTACGAACTGATCGTCATCGACACTCGGGTCAAACACTCGCTCGCAGACGGACAGTACGGGTTGCGACGCTCTCAATGCGTCGATGCAGCAGCAGCTATCGGCGTCGGCAGCTTGCGAGAGGCTACTGCAGACCAAGCCGAAACAGTGCGAGACCCGATCCTCCGGGCGCGGGCACGGCACGTCGTGACCGAGATCGAACGGACACGGAAGACCGCAGAGCTTCTGCGCAGCAACAGATTCAGCGACGTCGGCGAGCTGTTCGACAACTCCCACGCGTCGTTGCGCGACGACTTCGAGGTCTCGTGTGAAGAACTCGACGTCGCCGTTGCCGCAGCACGACGCGGCGGCGCGATCGGTGCGCGGATGACCGGCGGCGGATTCGGAGGTTCGGCCATCGCATTGGTTCCGGAAGGAAGTCATGCGGAGGTCATCGCGTCGGTGAGCCGCGACTTTGCGGCGCGGGGTTGGCGAGCACCCCACTTTCTCGACGGCGTTGCCGGGGGTTCGGCCGCCCGCCTCTGAGCGAACGGCACGTTCAGCGCACTGGAGGCGCCGAACGTACCGTTCGCCCTGGTTGGGGCACCTCGAGATCCCCCTCACATAAATAGTCATCTCAGATGCGAATTATGTAGGTTCAGATCATGCAACTGACGCAGTTCACCGATCTGGGATTGCGCGTCGTCATGCGGTTGGCCGTACTCGACGCGGATGCCTCCCCCAGTACCCGGGATGTTGCGCAGCAGCTCAACGTGTCGTACTCCCATGCCACCAAGGTGGTTACACGGCTCGGTGAGCTTGGCATCGTCACAACCAGGCGTGGTCGCGGCGGTGGGCTTTCCATCACCGAACTCGGCCGCACCGCCACCATCGGCTGGCTGGCCAGACGCCTCGAAGGCCCGGGTGAAGTCGTCGACTGCGAAGGCGACAAACCGTGCCCACTTCGCGGCGGCTGCCTCCTTCGGAGCGCTTTGCGCGAAGCACAGGAAGCGTTTTTCGTTTCACTCGACGCGGTCACGATCGAAGACGTCATCCGGCAGCCGTCCAAAACTGTCCTGCTACGCCTCACCACCCGGAGCGACGAAGCAGGCTGATCAATCGAATTTCGACCGAACGGAGCAGCTCATGCTTTCCCCACAGTCAACCGAGGTCATTCGCGCCACCCTTCCCGTGGTCGGCGCCGCCATCGGCGATATCACAACCCTGTTCTACCGCAAGATGTTCGACGCACATCCTGAACTCGAACGTGATTTGTTCAATCGCGGCAATCAGAAACAGGGCGAACAGCAGAAGGCTCTCGCCGGCGCCATCGCGGCATTCGCGACGCTTCAGCTCGAGCCGGACAGCGCCAAGGTCGATCTCATACTCTCACGCATCGCGCACAAGCATGCGTCGCTGGGAATCACGCCCGACCAGTACGCAATCGTGCACGAACACCTCTTTGCCGCGATCGTCGAAATACTAGGCGATGCAGTCACTCCCGACGTCGCAGCAGCCTGGGACGAAGTCTACTGGCTGATGGCGGAAACCCTCATCACGATGGAGCGTGGCCTCTACCAACTCGCCGGCGTCGACGCCGGTGACGTCTGGCGCACGGTCAGGATCAGCGAACGAGTTCTTCAGTCCGCCGATACCGTCTCCCTGACGCTCACTTCGCTAGACGGCAGTGCACTCCCCACCTTCGCACCCGGACAGTATCTTTCGGTCGGGGTTACGCTGCCCGACGGCGCTCGCCAGATCCGCCAATACAGCCTGTGTTCGATACCGAGCAGCGCAGACTGGCGGATCAGCGTCAAGCGAATCTCCGGTACTCCTGATGGCGAAGTGTCGAACTTCCTCTACAACAACGTATTCGAAGGTCAGGAACTCTCCGTCACCACGCCTTTCGGTGATCTCACCATGCCGGATGACAACTCACCTCTCCTACTCGCGTCGGCCGGAATCGGTTGCACACCGATGATCGGGATGCTCAATCATCTCGTGGACACCGGCGCTGAGCGTTCGGTCTCTGTCATTCATGCTGATCGATCCATCGCGGACCATGCTCACCGCGCGGAACTCAGCACACTCGTCGACAAGATTCCCGCCGCAACTTTGCATCGTTGGTACGAGGATCTCGGCACGCACGTGGCGTTCGGATCTGTTCACGAAGGACGGGCGGATTTGCAAGACATTGCAGTGGAGCCCGATACCCAAGCCTTCCTCTGCGGGCCGATGCCGTTCATGTTGGCGATGCGCGCATCGTTGCTCGAAAGGGACGTCCCGGCGCAGAATATCCACTACGAGGTATTCGGGCCCGACAGCTGGGCCAACACCTGAGCGGACCACTGCCTGCGAACTGGACCTTGGCGCGCCACGGTAATCCCTTGTGTACTCGACGGAACATACGTACCGAGTAGTGGGAGACCGACATGATCACGTCAGCGTCGATGACGGGAGTCGCGCTGATAGCCCTGGCGATGGTTCTGACACCGGGCCCCAACATGATCTACCTGGTGTCACGCAGCATCAGCCAGGGCCGCCGGGCAGGCTTGATCTCGCTCGGCGGAGTCGCAACCGGTTTCCTGGTCTACCTCGCCGCCACGTGCGCTGGACTGACAGCGGTTCTCTTCGCCGTACCCACGGTGTTCACCGCGGTGAAAATCGGCGGCGCCCTGTATCTGGCCTATCTCGCCTGGTCGACGCTCCGACCAGGTGGAAAGTCCGCCTTCGAGGTGGGCGAAGTCGACCGCCACGGTAGCGGCCGTCTGTTCGGGATGGGGTTGACCACCAATCTGCTCAATCCCAAGATTGCGCTGATGTACGCGGCCCTGATCCCCCAGTTCGTCGATCCCACTGCGGGCCCGGTCTGGCAACAGGCACTCGTACTCGGCGGCGTGCAGATCCTGGTCGCAGTCACCGTCAACGCGTTGATCGTGTGCTGTGCGGCGGCCGTGTCGACCTTCCTCGTGGCACGTCCGGTGTGGATGCGGGCTCAGAAGTGGCTAGCTGGTGGCATTCTCGGAATCTTCGCCACCCGCATGGCCCTGGAGTAATTTCAGTCCTTCGGGCGTTGGTCGATCAGCCGACGCGCTTTACCGATCGAGCGTTCGAGTCCGCCGGGTTCGAGAACGTTTACCTCGACCGTGACACCGATCTTGTTCTTCACCAGCTTCTGCAATGCAGACGACGCTGCCGCATGGTCCGAAATTGCCGCGTCTGGGCGAGCCTCGACGCGAACTGTCAGGGTGTCCATACGACCCGGGCGCTCCAGCACACACTGGAATTGAGGCGCGAGGGCGGGGACCGTCAGGATCAGTTCTTCGATCTGTGTGGGGAACAGATTGACCCCACGCAGGATGATCATGTCGTCGGTCCGGCCGGTGACCTTCTGCATCCGTCGCATCGAGCGCGCCGTCCCGGGCAACAGACGGGTCAGGTCCCTGGTTCGGTAGCGAATGATAGGCAGCGCTTCCTTGGTGAGCGAGGTGAAAACAAGCTCACCTTCCTCTCCGTCCGGCAGCACCTCACCCGTGACCGGGTCGATGATCTCCGGGTAGAAGTGGTCTTCCCAGATATGGAGCCCGTCTTTGGTTTCCACACATTCCATTGCCACGCCCGGGCCCATGATCTCGGAGAGTCCGTAGATGTCGACGGCGTGCATGTCGAGTTGTTGTTCGAGCTCGGTACGCATCTGTTCGGTCCACGGCTCCGCTCCGAAAACTCCAACCCGCAGCGAGGTTTTCGAAGGATCAATACCCTTCTTGATCATCGCATCCACGATGGTCAACATGTACGACGGCGTCACCATGATCGCGTCGGGTTCGAAGTCCTCGATCAGTTGGATCTGCCGCTCGGTCATGCCGCCGGACATGGGAATGACCGTGCAGCCCAAACGCTCCGCACCGTAGTGTGCTCCCAACCCGCCGGTGAACAGACCGTACCCGTAAGCCACGTGCACCTTGTCCGAAGACCGCACGCCGCCGGCCGAGAGACTGCGCGCGATGAGATCGGCCCAGTTGTTCAGGTCGTTGCTCGTGTACCCCACCACCGTCGGGCGACCGGTGGTCCCCGAAGACGCGTGAATTCGCGAGACCTTGTCCTGGGGCACCGCAAACATCTTGAACGGATAGTTCTCACGCAGATCCGCTTTGGTGGTGAAGGGGAACTTCGCGAGATCGCTCAGATCCTTCAAGTCACTCGGGTGGACGCCGGCGTCGTCGAAAGCTTTGCGGTAGTGCGGAACATTGGTGTACGCGTGCATCAGTGACCATTGCATCCGCTCGAGTTGGAGCGTCGAAATGCGGTCCCGGCTGGCAAATTCGATTTCTTGCGAAGTAGCAGTGGCGAGTTCGGTCATGATTGTCTCCGGTGGGCTCAGTGAGGGCGCTGTGCGGGCGGTCAGGCGTCGAAATCGACTGTTATCTGTTCACCGACAGGAAAGGTCTGGCAGGTCAGCACGAAACCCGCGGCGACTTCGTAGTCTTCGAGGGCGTAGTTCCTGCGCATCTCGATATCACCGCAGGTGACCTTGGCGCGGCAGGTTCCGCACACTCCGCCCTTGCACGCGAAGGGCAGATCCGAGCGGTACTGTTCGGCCGCATCGAGAATCGACTGGTCGCGTGGCAACGTCGCGGTGGTCGATCGACCGTCGAGAGTAATAGTCACCTCGCTGCTCGGTCCGACAATTCCGCGCTCACGATGCACTGCAACCGGCGGAGCGACGTCGTCGACGTAGAACAGCTCGTGATGGATGCGATCCTTGGCAATTCCCAAGCCGGCCAGCACTTCCTGGGCGTCGTTGACCATCCCGAAGGGGCCACACAACCAGAATCCGTCGACTTGGTCGCACGGCACGAGAGAGGTGAAGATCTCACGCAACCGGTCGGCGTCGAGACGGCCCGAGAACAACTCGACCTCTCTCGGCTCGCGAGAGAGAACGTGAATGACGTCCAGGCGTGCACCGTACCGGTCCTTCAGGTCGGCGATTTCTTCGGCGAACATCACCGAACGAGTACGCCTGTTCCCGTACAGCAGGGTGACATCGGCCTCGGGGTTCGCCAAAAGTGTTGCAGCGATGGAAAGCATGGGCGTGATGCCAGAGCCCGCCGCGATCAGAACGTGCCGTCCACCCAGTGCCGGATCGGCGACAAAATTGCCCGAAGGGCCCTGGACGTCGATCTGATCCCCGGCCTTGACGTCGCGCACCAACCAGGTGGAGAAGAGCCCGTCTGCTACTTCGCGAACCCCCACACGTGGAGACGCCCCTACCGGTGCACAGATCGAGTAGGAACGACGGTGTTCGACGCCGTCGATCATCCGCCGCAGTGTCAGTGACTGCCCGGCGCCGAAATCGAATTGATCGGCGATATCGGCAGGCACGTCGAAGGTGACGGCAACTGCGTCGTCGCACAGTGATTCGACACCGGCGACCGTCAACGGGTGAAAGGGTTTGTTCCGGTTCGTCGTTGCGGTACTCATCTGTTCAGATCTCCTTCACGTGATCGAACGGCTCGAGGCAGTCGAGGCAGCGATACAGCGCTTTGCACAGGGTCGCACCGAATTCCGAACTCAGTCTGGTGTTTGCCGAACCGCACTGGGGGCAGAGGATGTCGCGGGGCTTGGCCGTCAAGGTCAATGCGATCGGCCCCGAGGTGCGGCGCGGCGCTGCCCCCGGCACCGAGTACCCAGCCGTCCGAAGTTTCGCGAGCCCCTCTTCGCTGATCCAATCCGAACTCCAAGGCGGCGACAGTTGAGTCTTGATCTGGACGCTGCCGTATCCGGCGTCGGTCAGTTTGTGCTCGATGTCGTCTCGCATCGTCGCCATTGCGGGGCACCCAGAATAGGTGGGAGTGATTGTCACACAGACGAAGTTCGCTTCGACGTCGACCGATCGGATGACGCCGAGGTCGGCCAGAGTAAGCAGTGGCATCTCCGGATCCATCACCGAGGCGACGATCTCCTGCGCGGAAGAGACGGTGGTGGCAGCCACGGTCACCACACCCCTTCCGGGTGCTCCCGAGCGACGCTCTGCATTTCGGCAAGAAGTAGTCCCAGCGCCCCGGTGTGCAGTCCGGCACGTCCGCCGCGGCCGCCGACGAAACCGGAGAAACGTGAAGGGGGCTCTTCCATTTCGGCCGCATGGAGGACCTGGGCAAGAACAGCGTCGAACTCCGGCCGAACAGTACGCGGATCCACTCCGACGCCAACTTCTGCCAAAACGAGTTCGTCCTGAGTGGGAACAAAGAGTTCGTCCACGAACGGGAAGATCTCGAGCAAAGTGTCGGCCGTCCGACGCTTGGATTCTGCCGTGCCGGCGCCCAAGGTGACGACCCATCTTGCCGCGTAGTCGCGGTGATAGGTCAGTTCCTTGACACCTTTGTTCGCCACAGCTGCGAGAACCGGATCGCGCGACATGCGCAGCCGATCGAACAGCGCCAGCCGCCAGGTCGAGAACACGAGTAGCCGAACGACCGTGTGCGCGAAGTCGCCGTTGGCGAGTTCCACCAGTCTCACGTTGCGGAAACCGAACTGATCACGAAAGAAGGCGAGCGCATCTTCGGCCGGCACCGGTGACGTATCGGAGATGAACGGAACCACAGTGGAATCGGCTGCTGCCGCGCGAGCCAGCAGCAGCCTGGCCTGCCCGATCAAGTCCAGGCCGACGTTGGCGAGAGCTACCTCTTCTTCGAGTTCCGGTGCTCGCGTGGACCATTCGGCGAGTCGTTGCGAACTGACGAGCGCGTCGTCACCGAGCATGAGGCAGTAGCGCGCCAGCGCACCGAGATCGACGTCGCCGGGCACCGTGGTGTCGACTCCGGCGAGGGGGTCGTCGAAGCTGGTTCCGAACGCCCACTGACCGTGGCCGTCACCGTCGACCAGGCCGTCGTAGGCACTGTCGTAATCGTTCATCTGTTGGTCCTCGAAGTCGAAGTGATTCTCACATGTGGGGAACGGAGTCCGGGATGTCGTAGAAGGTCGGGTGCCGGTAGACCTTGTCGCCGCTCGGCGCGAAGAACGGATCCTTTTCTGCCGGACTCGAAGCCACGATTTTCGCGGATGGCACGACCCAGATACTCACGCCTTCGTTACGTCTGGTGTAGACGTCGCGCGCGTGGCGTAGCGCCATCTGGTCGTCTGCCGCGCGCAGGGATCCGACATGCACGTGGTTCAGTCCGCGCTTTCCCCTCAGAAATACCTCGTACAAAGGCCATTCGCCCCGCACCTGATCGTTCTCGCTCATGATATTTCCCCAGTCGTGCGATCGTGCGCGAGTCTCTCGCGCTGTGCAAAGGCGTGGGCGGCGTCGCGAACCCAGGCCCCGTTGTCGTGTGCGGCTTTCCGATTGGTGATCCGCTCGACGCTCGCCGCTCCGTTGCCGCGGACCACATCCATGAATTCGCTCCAGTCCGGCTCGCCGAAATCGTGTGCGCCACGCTCGGGGTTCCAGCGCAGGTCGGGATCAGGGAAGGTCACACCGAGTACCTCGGCCTGCGGTATCGACATGTCCACGAATCGCTGCCGCAGTTCGTCGTTCGTGTGCCGCTTGATGCGCCACTTCATCGACTGCTCGGTGTTCGGCGATTCGTCGTCCGGCGGCCCGAACATCATCAGAGCGGGCCACCACCATCGGTCGACGGCTTCCTGCACCATCGCACGTTGAGCTTCCGTGCCGCGCATCATCGTCGCCAACAACTCGAAGCCTTGCCGCTGATGGAACGATTCCTCCTTGCACACACGGATCATCGCGCGCGCATACGGCCCGAAGGAGCTGCGGCACAGCGGAACCTGATTGCAGATAGCGGCTCCGTCGACCAGCCAGCCGATCACACCCACGTCGGCGTAGGTCAGCGTCGGATAGTTGAAGATCGAGGAGTACTTCTGCTTTCCCTCGATCAGTTTGGTGGTCAGATCGCCACGATCGACACCGAGCGTCTCGGCCGCGGAGTAGAGATACAGACCGTGCCCGGCCTCGTCCTGGACCTTCGCCATCAAGATCGCCTTGCGTCGCAACGAAGGCGCACGGGTGAGCCAGTTTCCCTCGGGCTGCATTCCGATGATCTCGGAGTGGGCATGCTGGGCAACCTGACGAATCAGAGTCTTGCGGTAGCCGTCCGGCATCCAGTCGCGAGGCTCGATGCGCTGGTCTGCCGCGATCGTCTCGTCGAACAGGTTCTGCAGGTCTTGTGGAGCTTCCACGTTGGTCATCGTACCTACCTTTTATTACCGAATGATCGGTTGGTAACTAGTATGCACCGAGGTGTCCCAGCGCACAAGAGAATCTTTCGACGCACCAGAAATCAGCGGCCCTCGAAAACCGGCTTCTGCTTCGACAGGAAAGCCGTGACTGCGCCTTGATGATCTGCCGTGGAACCCAGCTCCACCTGCGCGTTCGCCTCCGCCTCCAGCGCCTGGGAAAGCCCAGGAGCAACGGCACGGATCAGCGATTTCACGTGGGCGAAGGCCGCGGTGGGTCCGTCGGCAAGCCGACGCGCGAGTACCCGAGCCTCAGCTGCGACGTCCTCGTCGGCCACCACGCGATGAACCAAGCCCCACTCCAGTGCGCTCTGTGCGTCGAACTTGTCGCCGAGCAACATCAGGCCACTGGCACGGCTAGGTCCGAGCGCGTGCACGAGCGCATGACTGAGCCCGGAGTCACTGGCCAGACCGATGCCGGTGAATGCCGTCGCAAAGCTCGCGCGGGCCCCCACGACCCGGATGTCTCCGGCCAACGCGATTCCCAACCCGGCCCCGACGCAGGCCCCGCCGATACCCACCACTACCGGGACAGAGAGCGTCGACAGCGCCGTGACGATGGGGTTGTAGTGCGCGGCGACGGTATCCATCGCGTGCGCCGGATCAGCATCCAATGCTGCGGCGTGCTCGCCCAGATCCTGACCGACGCAGAAGTTCTTGCCTTCGGCGAGAATCAACACCGCTCGAACCTCTGCGTCCGCGCGGACCTGCAGCAATGTTTCGAGCAGCTGAGACTTCATTTCGCCGTTAACGGCATTGGCGGCCTCAGGTCGGTCGAGAGTAATTGTCGCCAAACCTCGCTCGATCTCCAAGCGGATCACGTCAGTCATCGATGTTCCTTTCGCAGGCAGTTCGGTTCAGCTCCATGTGTGAAAACCCTGTCCCGTCTTGCGCCCCAACTCGCCGCGAGCCACCTTCTCTCGCAACAATGCTGGAGGTGTAAATCGATCACCGAGAGTGCTCGCGAGGTGTTCGGCGATCGCCAGCCGCACATCCAACCCGACCAGATCTGTCGAACGCAGCGGCCCCATCGGATGCCGATACCCCAATTCCATGGCCCGGTCGATCGATTCCGCGTCCGCCACACCTTCTTCGAGCATGCGGATGGCTTCGAGCCCGAGACCGACGCCAAGCCGGCTGGTTGCAAAACCAGGTGAGTCGTTGACGAGCACCTCGGCCTTGCCGAGCATCGACACCCATGCCCGTACCGAGTCGACAACCTCGGGGCGGGTCTGAGGTGCCCGGACGATCTCGACCAACAGCGATGCCGGGACTGGATTGAAGAAGTGCATACCGATGAACCGGCTCGGATCCGTCAGCGCTGCGCCGAGTTCGGCGATCGACATGGAACTGGTGTTGCTGGCGATCACGGTGCGTTCTCCGGCAACGGTTTCCGCAGCGGCGAGCACCTCGACCTTGAGGGCCGCAATTTCCGGGACCGCCTCGACGATCAGGTCGAGCGACGGGGGTAAGGAGCTCACTGCGCCTACGACGCTCACGCGCGCGAGGACCGTCGCGGGATCCTGGTCGCCGAGTTTCCCTCGCTCGTGGGCGCGGTCGAGGCCGGTGGAAACACGCTGTAACGCTGCCCCGGCGTCGCCGCTCTCCGCGATGGTGACCGCCCCGCCGAGACCGGCGAACACCTGGGCGATACCTGCACCCATACGTCCACCGCCGATGACTCCGACGGTCTTCGGTGCAACTGCTTCAGTCATGATTTCTTCTCCAGGAAGGCCGTCATGCGATCGTGCTTGTCCGAACTCTCGAACAGGACAGCTTGGGCGATGTCGTCGGCAAACGGATGCGATCCCGGCGCGTCGACGATGATCTTCGTCAATCGCAGTGCCAGCGGGGACAGTCGGGAAATACGGTCGAGCAGCCGATGCGCTGCATCGACATGGCAGTTCGGTTCGGTCACCTCGACAACCAGGCCCGCTCGTAGCGCCTGCTCGGCGTCGAGGTTCCTGGCACCGAGGAGCACTTGCTTCGCGATCGAGACTCCGACGAGCTTCGGCAGCCGATAGCTGGCGCCGGCGGCTGCCATTATGCCGAGATTGGGCTCGGGATTACCGAAGACCGCCGTCGTTGTCGCGACGCGAATGTCACAGGCGTAGGTCAACTCTGCCCCGCCGCCGAGCGCATAGCCGCTCACGGCGGCCACGGTGGGCAGCGGGAGCTTTCCGATACGGTCGAACAGGGTCCGGTTGATACCCGCAAACGCTTCCTCTCGTCCGCGCGCTCGGAGCTCCGCGATGTCAGCGCCGCCCGCGAAGTGGTCTCCGCGCCCGGCAAGCAGGAGCAGCTTCGGATCCCGTTCGAGGCGTCCACAAACCTGATGCAGTTCGTCGATCATTTCCGCGTTGATCGCGTTGCGTTGCGCGGGCCTGTCGAGGGTGACCACGACGCGATCCTCGCGCTCGTCCACGTGCAGGGTGTTCACATTCGCTCCTTCTCGCTCTCTTACATTAATAACCGAACATTCGGTCGTTTGGCAAGGGTGAAAACGAGGTTGGTGCACAGCTTTGCCCGAACTGAGAAGATGGGGGCATGACTACGGCACGCCCCACTCGACGCACCGGCCTCCCCGGACGTCCCGGCTACGACCTCGATTCGCTCTTAGCCGTGGCTGTAAAGGTGTTCAACGACAAGGGCTACGACGGCGCCAGCATGGAGGTGCTCGCCAAGAAGCTCGGCATCACGAAGTCCTCGATCTACCACCACGTGTCCGGCAAGTCGGAACTTCTCGAACTCGCACTTTCGCGTGCCCTCAACGCCCTGTTTGCGGTCACGACCGAAGAAGGCGCCACCACCGGTCCGTACATCGACCGGCTCGAATACCTGGTCCGGCGCAGCGTAGAGGTGCTGGTCGCAGAGCTTCCGTACGTCACCCTGCTCCTGCGCGTCCGCGGCAACACGACGGTCGAGCGGGCCGCACTCGCCCGTCGACGCGAATTCGACAACTTCGTCGGAGGCCTCGTCTCGTCCGCCGCAGCGGAGGGAGACCTGCGCCCGGACATCGAACCGGCCCTCGCCAGCAAGCTGATGTTCGGCACCGTCAACTCACTGATCGAGTGGTACAAACCCCGAGCGGGCGAGTCCGTCTCCGACATTGCCGACGCGGTCGTCGCCGTCACTTTCGACGGACTTCGCAAGGCCTGATTCCAGGCAGTTCTGCCGAATCCTTGACAACGCGGCGTTACCGGGCGATCGTAATTACCGACCGAACGTACGGTGAGATGGAGTTGTCGTGAGCAGACTGTTGGAAAGCTATGTAGCCGGTCGCTGGTACACCGCACCGGACGCAGGTACCCCGTTGCCGAGCGCAGTGGACGGATCGGAGGTGGCCCGGATCTCCGCAACCGGCGTCGACCTCGCCGAGATGGTTACGTACGCACGCGAGGTCGGCGGGCCTGCACTGTCTGCGATGACCTTCCATGAACGTGCCGGCGCGCTCAAGGCTCTCGCCCTCACGTTGATGGCAGGAAAAGCCGAGTTCTACGCACTCTCCACTGCCACCGGCGCGACGACGCGAGATTCCGGCGTGGACATCGACGGTGGATTCGGAACCCTGCTGAGCTACGCGAGCAAGGCTCGGCGCGAATTGCCCGACAGCACAGTCTTTCTGGATGGAAACGTCGAAGCTCTGGGCAAGGGCGGAACTTTCCTCGGGCAACACATCTATACGTCACGCCGCGGCGTCGCCGTACAGATCAACGCCTTCAATTTCCCGGTGTGGGGGTTCCTGGAGAAGCTGGCACCGGCATTCATCGCGGGTGTGCCGTCCATCGTCAAACCTGCCAGTTCCACGGCATATCTCACCGAACTCGTCTTCCGGCGCATCATCGAATCAGGCTTGCTCCCGGAGGGTTCCGTCCAACTGCTCTCCGGTAGTGCACGGGGCCTCCTCGATCACCTCGACGGGCAGGACTCAGTGGCATTCACCGGATCCGCCGACACCGCCGCAACGCTGCGTGCTCACCCGAACGTCGTCGGCAAGGGCGTCCATTTCAATGCCGAGGCCGATTCACTCAACGCGTCGATCCTTGGCGAGGACGCCGTACCAGGAACGCCCGAATTCGATTTGTACGTCAAACAACTCGTCACCGAAATGACAGTCAAGGCGGGTCAGAAGTGCACGGCGATCCGGCGCGCCCTGGTGCCGGTCTCGCTGGTCGACGCCGTTGTCGATGCCGCATCCGAGCGACTGAACAAAGTGGTCGTGGGACACCCCGATGCCGACGGCGTCACGATGGGTGCGCTCGCCAGCATCGAGCAGCGCGATGAAGTCTTGAAATCCATTCGCGGTCTGACGAAGTCGGCAACTATCGTATTCGGAGACCCGGACAACGTCGACGTGATCGGTGCCGACGGCCAGTCAGGGGCCTTCCTTTCCCCTGTCCTCCTCCGGGCGGAAGAGAATGCGCACGAGGTACACGAGCTGGAGGCCTTCGGACCCGTCAGCACCGTCATCGGATACGACGGCATCGATCATGCGATCGAACTCGCGGCCCGTGGCGAGGGAAGCCTCGTCGCCTCGGTGGTCACTGCCGACACCGACATCGCACGTCGACTGGTGCTGGGCCTCGCAGCTTTTCACGGCAGAGTGCTCGTCCTGAACCGCGACGACGCCAAGGAATCCACCGGCCACGGCTCTCCCCTTCCAGTCCTCGTTCACGGCGGTCCGGGCCGTGCCGGCGGCGGTGAGGAGCTGGGTGGCATCCGCGGAGTTCTGCACCACATGCAGCGCACCGCCGTGCAGGGCACACCCGACGTGCTCACCGCGGTCGGCGAGCGCTGGTTCACCGGGTCAGCGCGCACGACCGGATCCGAACATCCATTCCGAAAGAGTCTTGCCGAGTTGAAGATCGGCGACACCGTTGTCGGCGGTCCGCGCCAGGTCACACTCGCAGACATCGATCATTTTGCAGAGTTCACCGGTGACACCTTCTACGCACACACCGATCCTGTCGCCGCAGAGGCGAACCCGCTGTTCGGCGGCATCGTCGCACACGGCTATCTGGTTGTCTCACTCGCTGCCGGTCTGTTCGTCGACCCGGCTCCCGGCCCGGTTCTCGCGAACTTCGGCGTGGACAGCCTCAGGTTCCTGACCCCGGTGAAAGCCGAAGACAGCCTGACGGTCACCCTCACAGCCAAGACCATCACACCTCGCAGCAGCGCCGACTACGGTGAGGTTCGTTGGGATGCCGTGGTGACGAACCAGGACAACGATCCGGTCGCGACATACGACGTCCTGACTCTGGTAGCCAAGACTCGCCCCGAAGGGAATTGAAAGCACATGACCTATCGAGTAGCAGTATGTTACGGACGCCCCACCGATCCGGAGGCTTTCGACAAGTACTACAACGAGATCCACGTCCCGCTCGCCAGCGCAGTGCCAGGACTCTCGGACTTCACGTTCAGCAAGTGCTCGACGCTTGACGGCTCCGATCCAGTCTTCTACGCCGTCGCCAACCTGGTGTTTCCCGATCTCGAGACGATGCAGAGCGGCCTGAAGTCCCCGGAGATGGGCGCCGCTGGAAAAGATGTCGCAAACTTTGCCACCGGCACAGTCGACATGTACGTCCAGGAAGTTGTCTCGGTCCTCTAGACCCCTGCAATTCTCCGATCCCACAGGAGTTGTCTCGTGAGTACAGGAAGCATCACCGCCAGAGAGATGTTCGACGCGGACCAGGCGTCGCAGGCACTCGGTATCGACATTTCCGAGCTGGCGCCCGGTAGCGCAACCGTGACCGTCACCGTGGGCGAAACCATGGTGAACGGTCACGGAATCACACACGGTGGTTATGTTTTCCTGCTCGCGGACACCGCGTTTGCGCTCGCCTGCAACGGCTACGAGGATTCAGCCGTTGCAGCGCGCGCGGACATCCGATTTCTACGTCCGACCCGTCTGGGCGACACCTTGACCGCGATCGCCACCGAGAAGGCACGAGGCGGTCGAAGTGGGATCTACGACGTGACCGTTCGCAACGGCAACACCGTCGTGGCCGAGTTCCGCGGCGACAGTCGAACCATTTCTCGCTGAAATTCAGCCCACGGTGTTTCAGCTCACGACGGGAAGTTCGAGGGGGCCGGAACCGTCGGCAAAGATCGTCACCGGCATACCTTGCAGTCCCCCACGGAAACTGATGTCGCCACCGGTGATCGCGAGACGCACGGAATGCCCTGGCTCGAATCGATGCACTATCGCCGGCATCGTCACCGGGACCGGCTGGGACGGATCACTGATGCGTATGGGCGCAATCAGTCCGTTGATCAGCGAGGAAGTTCCGTCCGGGGCCACGTCGTAGAGTTTCGCGAACACCACCGGCTGTCCGGGCGCCGCAACACGCAGCGTCACAGTGGGGGCTCCCACCACGTCCATCGCCTCGGTCATCGGCGCAGTGGTCCAGAGCGCCTCGGTTCCCGGAATCTGTGCATTCGGAATGTTTCCGGCCGGATTGATATTGAGCGGCTCTATGCCCGTCGGCAGCCCACCCGGTGCCGTGACGATCGTCTTCGGACCAGGTATCACCGGCGTGCCGTCCGGCAGCAGTCCCCCGTCAGCGGACAGATGGAAGGCGCGGGCGGTCCCGACATCGACGGTGTCGGACGTCGCGTATGCCGGCGCCGCGTTTCCCTCGTAGTCGATCCAGTTACGGAAATACGCGAATTCCGGTCCCGTCTCCGTGTTCTCGTCCTTGAGGTAGTGATCGAACCAGTCCATGAAGCGACCGGTTTCGTATTGCGCGTCTTCGTCGGGAGCGGAGAAGCTGAATTCGCCGGGCGCAGCGGCCAAATGGCTGTGCCCCCACGAATGCCAGATCATCTTGGCATCGACGCCACGATCCTTCAGCGCGTCGTAAGTCGCGGTTGCCTCGTTCAGATCGAACAGGGTGTCCTGTTGTCCCTGAGCAAGCAGTACTGGAATGTTGATCCGGTCGACGAACGACGAGACCGACGACGCTCGGAGCTCACTCACTACCTGCGGTCCGATGTCGCCGGTCACCACCGCCTCGGCGATCGCGTTGCACATGTAAGGGACGTAGTTCGGGCAGCCGGGTAGCCGTGCGGGATCTGCGATGTAGCCGTCCACACCGGGATTCGCGATGCCCGCGCCGAAGAGCAGCGATGCAAAGAGCACCTTCGCAGCTCCCGGCTCCGCTGTCGACACACCGGAGATGATTCCCGTGCTGTTGGGCGCCAGAGAATACGAGAGATCGTTCCAGGTGATCATGGGGATGATCGTGTCGATACGGGGATCGACACTCGCGGCGGCGAATTGAATCCCGCCGCCGTAGGAGCCACCCGTCATTCCGACCCGCGGGTCGTTCGTCGACGGTGCACCGGTGTGATCGACGGAGTCCTGTACCACCGCGGTGAGCGCCGGATAGGGCTGCGTCAGAGCCTGATCCGTGAAGGCAATCCCTTCTTGGCCGCCGAGGAAGCTGACCAACTGGGAGGCGGCGACGCCGTCGTACGCGGGAGAGTCGAGTGTGATCTTGCAACTCGAGCCACCGAAACCCAATCCCGAATACGTCAGTCCGACATACCCGTTCTCGGCGAAGTTCTGCAGCGCGGGAATCTGGTCCTTGTACGAACCACCGAACCCGTTGGTGGTCAGGATCGCGGGCGCTGGGTTGTCCGCATCGACGCCGTCGGGAACAAAAAGTTCACCGACGACGGTGCACGGAGTCGAGAGTTCAGGCCCGACATCGACCGAGAAGTACAGCAGCTGTGACGAATACGAGCCGTTCGGTGAATCCGCGAGCGCCGGCGGCGAAAAGCCGAGGGCACAAACCACGAGCGTGACGACACTGATCGCAATTCTCCGGCGCACCTGAAAACCGTACACCCGGATCTGTTCTCCACCAGCCTGATCGGGTGCGCGCCGCCGAAGTTTCCGCAGCAAAAGCTACGCCGGACGGGGACGACCTCTACTTGACCGTCAAGGTGCCGCGCATACTCGGGTGGTAGGTGCAGTGGAACGTGTACGTTCCAGGCTCGTTCGGCACCGTGATGGTTTCCGTCTCACCCGCTTCGATGTCCTCGTTGAACAACCCTGAGGTATCGGACGTGACCGAGTGCTCGACGGTGTCGTTGTTCTGAATGGTCAGTACCTGTCCGGGCATCACCGACTCCGGCGTCGAATATCCGAAACCGCTGATCACGATTCCCATCGACGACGCTCCCGGCGTCGACATACCCAGAGGCATACTCGGCATCGACATACTGGTCGGCATGCTGGTCATCGCCATGCTGGTCATCGCCATGCCGTCGTGATCGGCCGAATCGTTGTCCGACGAATCGTTGTTGTCACTGCACGCGGTCAGTGCGAACACCGCCAGGATCAGCGCTGCGAGCACTGCGAGAATCCGCTTCATTGCTTCGCCTCCTGCTCGTTCCCCCGCAGTCTGCTGATTACCCGCCGCCTAGGGGGCCAAACAGCTCCGATGTGGTGCCTGCGGCGCTGATAGTGCACGATTTCTGCACCAGCTCCACTCGCGGACCGACACTGAAGGAAACAGCACAGATGGCCAAGAGCAAAACGTCGAAGGCAGCCCAGCCGAAGGCTCCCAAGACAGCCCAGCCGAAGGCTCCCAAGACAGCAGAGCCGAAGGTAGCCGAGAAGGCTCCTGCCGTTCTCTGGAAGGACCTGCCGGACGAGCACGACTACCCGGCGGCCCGCGATTACCTCCAGTTGGGCGCGACACCGGTTCAGGTCCAAGCTCTCGTGTACGCCCTCAAGACGGCGACGCTGGTCTCGAAGAAGGCCAAGGACATCCTGCGGGCCGCCGGGCTACCCCTGCTCCCGGTCGACAACCCGCACGTTGCTGCCGACCTGAAGAAGATCCGCAAGGGGATCGCGCTGTCTCCGATCCTGCTGGTGCAGGGAGACTTCCGCGCCGGAGTACCGGCGCAGATCGCCGACGGCTACCACCGTGTCTGTGCGAGCTACCACGTGGACGAGAACACCGGCATCCCTGCAAAGATCGCTCCCTCGACAGTGACGCCGTAGGTCGTCGATGACCTTCGGCATCCTTGCCCTCGTCGCGCTGGCCGGCATCCTCGGTCCGCTGCTCGGCGCTCGCGTCAGTTGGCATGTCCCCGTGGTGGTCGGCGAACTTGCCGCGGGCGTCGTCTTCGGTGTCACCGGTTTCGGGCTGCTCGACTCTTCGGACCAGACTTTCACGTTCCTGGCCGATATCGGGTTCGCGCTCACGATGATGGTGGCCGGCTCACACGTCCCGGTCCGCGATCCGGCAGTTCGTGCGGCAATCGGCAAGGGTGCCGTTCGTTCGGTTGTCGTCGGACTCCTGTCGGTTGTTGCCGGCTACGGTGCGGCGACGGCATTCGGCACCGGTCACGCCGCGCTGTACGCGGTCCTGATCGCGTCGTCGTCCGCGGCGTTGATTCTCCCCATCGTCGATTCGCTGGGGCTCGGTGGAACCTCGGTTCTGCAGATGACTGCCCAGGTCGCGATCGCGGATACCGTCTGCATTGTCGCGCTGCCTCTGGTGATCGATCCGGACAATGCCCCTCGTGCCGGTGTCGGCGCACTGGCGGTGGCGGCGTGTGCGGTTGCCTTGTTCTTCGTACTGCGAGCCTTCCACCGGTCCGGCCATTGGCGAAGGCTCCACAAGTTCTCGGAGAAACGAAAGTTTGCACTCGAACTCCGGATCAATCTGGTGATCCTCTTTTCTCTGGCAGCGCTGGCCTCCAGCACTCACGTGTCGATCATGCTCGCGGGCTTCGCCTTCGGACTTGTCCTGGCCGCGATCGGTGAACCCCGCCGTCTCGCCAAACAACTCTTCGCGATCACCGACGGCTTCTTCGCGCCCCTCTTCTTCGTCTGGTTGGGAGCGGCGATCAATCTGCGCGACCTCGCCACCCATCCGTCCGCCATCTGGCTCGGATTGGTCTTGGGCGGAGCAACTCTCGTGGTTCACGCCGCGATACGCGTCCTCGGTCTTCCGCTCCCGCTCGGCGTGCTGTCCGCCGCACAACTGGGAGTACCGGTTGCCGCAGTGACGGTGGGCACTCAATTGGGGGTGATGGGCGACGGTGAACCCGCAGCCATCCTCCTCGCCGCCATGATCACGATCGGGGCAGCAACACTGGCTGGTGCTGCCGCGTCGAAAGCCGGTCTCACGAAGCCTGTTTGACCGCGGCCCGCTCCACCGTCAGCAGGCTCTCCTCCGAATGTTCGGCGTGATACGCCGCGCCGCCGCCGCGGACACCGAATAGCCGCTTGCTCCAGATCAGCCACACGACGGCGGCGACGTTCACCAGCAGCAGCCCGGCCCTCAACCACGTGATCTTCTCGGTCAATTCGTAGATTTCGAGGGGCAGGAACAAGCTGGTCGCCACCACTGCGAAGTACTCGCCCCAGCGTTTGACCATCCACAGCCCGACGGCCTCGATCACTTGCAGGCCCGCGTAGACCAACAGACCGACCGCGATCCAGGTGAGCGTCGTCGCCGACAACGAAAACGCCTGCTCGATGTGATGGACCAGTTTGGAATCGTCGATGTTCCAACCCAGCTGGCGGGCCAATGGTCTGATCAACGGCAATTCGTTCTCGAAGGCGTCCTCGACGCGCCCCTTCGACGATCTGAGTTTGAACACCCCGATCGCCAGAAGAACCAACCCCAGAGCGCGGAACATTCTCTCGGTGGCAAGAAGTCGCATGATCAACCGGTCGCGAAGCAGCCGTCCCCGCGGAACCTCGGGAGCGGCGTCCGCCGGCCCGGACGCTCGCGGCGCTCCCGGGACGAAGTTGCCGCAACGTAGGCACCGCCATGCCTGGCCCACCGCAGTGTCCACATGTAGTCGCCCCCGCAGCTCAGGTTCGTCCGGAGCGTAGGTCTCGTGACCGTGCCAACTGCACGAGCGCAATGCGAAGTCCACGGGTGAACTCTATGCCGCATATGCCCGGTAGCGTGGATACCCGCTGACCGTGCACTTCGAACGATGAGGATTCCGATGACAACCACCAAGATCGAAACCCGGCATGGCGTCATGGCAGTCGACGACAGTGCCACCGATGGTTTCCCGGTTGTCTTCATCCACGGAAACTCGGCCAGCCGCTCCATCTTCCGTCATCAGGTCGACGCCGGCTGGGCGGGCGACTACCGCATGATCACTCTGGACCTGCTCGGCCACGGCGACTCCGAGGACGCGAGCGAACCCGAAGCCGCGTACACGCAGAACGGTTACGCCGACGCCATCGTCGATGTTCTGGCCGAACTCGGCGTCGAACGAGCGGTTGTCGTCGGGTGGTCGCTCGGCGGACACATCGCCCTCGAGTTGATCGCGAAATTCCCCGGGCTCACCGGAGTCGTCATCACCGGTACGCCACCGGCAAATCCCGAGACGCTCGGCGACGCATTCAATGCCGGCGACGGATTGTCCATCGGCGGCACCGAGGTCATCACCGCGCAGGAAGCCGAACTCTACGCACGGATGACCGCCGTTCCCTTCGAGCAGTCAGCCCTCGACGCCGCGATACGCACGGACGGGCGCGCTCGCAAGATCATGTTCGACGCATTCGGCGCGGGCCGCGAATCAGATCAGAAGGCCCTGGTTGCAACGGCGTCTGTGCCTCTCGCGGTGATCGACGGCGCCGAGGACCCGTTCGTGAACACTTCGTATGTCGCGTCGTTGACCTTCGCGAATCTCTGGGAGGGCACGTATCACGTGATCCCGGGAGTCGGGCATGCAGCGTTCTGGGAAGCACCCGAGATCTACAACCCACTGTTGCAGCGGTTCCTCGGCAGTTTCGCGAAATAACTGGAAATCTGAAATCCGGCTATCCGTCCCAACGAAATTTCGCCCACTCTGGGTCCTACTGGGTGTCGTCCTCGTCGCCTAGCGCATGAAAAGGTCTTGTACTTGAAAAGTCGGATAGCTCGGGACTATCTCGGCCAACAAGCAAAGCAGTGCCGACAACGCTCGAAACAAGCATCGAGTAAGCGCTCGACTCGATAAGAGAACCTCTTCCCCGAAAAAAATCGAACCGGTGGAACCGGTCGAACACAGATTTTCTCTTTACCTAAATTCAAGGCAAAATAGACAGCATGCCGAGCCCTGTCATCGCCTCCGAAGGGCACAGTTCTTGGCGAACACTTCACGAATGGTTCAACGAACCACACGACTACGAGTGGATAAAGCACCAGAGATCCGGCCGAGCAATCATTCCGATCTTCCGAACCTTGCTCGGAATGATGACGATCATCTTCGGACTCTCCGCGTTCTACAAATTGATCGGCCCGGATACGCCGCCGACCACTCTCGGCAAAGCTCTTTCGATTTTCATGATCTGCACGTGTGTGGGAATCGCCGCGTGCTGGTTCACACAACCATTTCCCGGACGCCGGGGGTTGCTTGCATTCGGGATATTCGCAGATCTCGGGATCGCGGCCGCAGTCCTTCTGGTGCCGGATCGCTCGTCCGCGACGTTCGGTTGCACCGTCTTCGCAGTCACCGGAACCTTTGCGACGCTCTTTGTCAGCGCAAGGTGGCTTGTCGCTCATGTCGTTTGGTCGACGACCATCACGACTACCGTTTTTGTTCTTGCCTATCTAGAGGGCGACGTCGATATCACGACGCTTCTGGCCCGTGGCACCGTTCTTTTCGGAGCTGTCACACTCGTTCCCATTTTTGCGCACCTGACCTGGCGCACTCTCTACCGCGATGCCCAGTATTCGGACCTGGATCCCCTCACTGGCCTGTTCAACCGTCGGGGACTGGAAGGGGCAGTCGGCGATCTCTTCGAGAGCACCCGAGACGATTCTTCGTCTCTCGCTTTCGTCGTCGTCGATATCGACAAATTCAAGACGGTCAATGATCTTCACGGTCATGCCGAAGGCGATCATGTCATCAGAAGAACCGCGAACCGATTGAGCACACATCTCGGCGAACACGGAATCATCGCTCGTACGGGCGGAGAAGAATATCTGGCTGTCATTGCCGGTGATCCCGAATCGACAACCCTGTTGATCGAAGGGATAAACGCGGCGCTGTCGGATTGTTCCGACGCGATCCCCACAACGGTGAGTGTCGGAGCTGTGATGATGACCGCCGAATCGAAGGCGTGGAGCGGCGGTGCTTCCGCAATCCTGGCGGCGACAAATGTCGCGGATTCGATGATGTATCAAGCGAAAGCGGCAGGCGGTAATACGATCCGCTCGGCTCAGATCTGATTCACAGCCACGTAAGTGGGTGGACGCTGCGCCCGGTTTCCGTGTCCGTGGCGGCAAGATACACATCGACGCGCTCAGCGGTCAGAGCCTTGCTGATGTGATAACCCTGGACCAGGTCACACCCGACCCACTGAACGCGGCGGAACTGCTCGATGGTCTCGACGCCCTCGGCCAACGATTTCATACCGAGGGCCGCGGCCAATTCGACGATGGACTTCACCACGGACATCTTCGGATCGTCCGAGTCGGTGACCAGCATGCGATCGATCTTGAGAACGTCGATTGGAAGTCTCTGGAGCGTGGCGAAGGAAGAATAGCCGGTCCCGAAATCGTCGAGTGCGACGGTAACCCCGAGCTCACGCAGCTTGTAGAGATCCCGGATCGCGCGATCGTCCACAACACCTGTCTCGGTGATTTCGAGCTGCAGCAGATGCGGCGCCAAGCCCGAATCCGTCAGAGCTTTCTTCACCATCGCACCGAACTCTCGCGACACCAACTGCACTGGTGAAACGTTGACCGAGACGCCGATTCCGGTCGGCCACCCCGCAGCAGCCGCGGTCGCCATCGCCATTGCCTGCGCACCGAGGGGAATGATCATTCCGGTTTCCTCCGCCACCGAGATGAACTGGCTGGGCCCGATGAGGCCGCGGCTGGGATGGTTCCACCGCAGAAGAGCCTCGAAGGCCACCACTTCACCGGTCTGAGTATCGACTTGAGGCTGATAGTGGAGATCGAACTGCCCTTCCTCGATCCCTCTGTCCAGCTCGTGGAGCGCAGTCGCCCGCGCCGATGCCCTCGCCCGCAGCAGCGGTGAGAACTTGCCTACTCGATTGCGCCCCGTCGACTTCGCTTCGTACAGAGCCAGGTCCGCCAGCATCACCAATCCGTCGGCGTCTGTTGAATCCTCGGGCGCGCTGGAGTAACCGATCGTGGCCCGCACTTCTATTCGATTGCCTTCGACGAAGAATGGTTCGTGCAGCACTTCCAGGTACCGATCGAAGATCACCCCGGGATCGTCGCGCGACGACGTGCAGACGATCAGCCCGAATTCGTCGCCGCCCATCCGCGAGCACATGTCCGAACCTACGACCTTGCGCAGGCGTTTCGTGACTTCGAGAAGTAATTGGTCCCCGATCGGATGTCCAAGGGTGTCGTTGACCGATTTGAAATTGTCGAGGTCGAGAATCCCGACGAGAACCTGCTTGTCCGGCGCCCGAGAATTGATCGCTTCCTCGAGCGCCACACCGAACGCACGACGGTTCGGCAACCCGGTCAACGAGTCGGTGGCCGCAAGCCGAAGGATCTCCTGCTCGTGGACATACCTCTCCGTGATGTCGGAACCGACACCGCGCCAACCCAGAATCACGCCGGATTCAAGGACCCGTGGATTACCGGAAAGAGACCACCAGCGTCGCCTACCGTCGACATGCACCGGCACGACGGTGTCCCGGAAGGGGGCACTCGATTCGAGTTTGTCGATCATCTGGGCCGCGGCCGCACGCCCCTCCGGACTCGACGCGATCTGGAGTCTGGTGAGGAGTTGCCCGAAGGTGAGTTGCTGCAACTCGTCCACCGTCATACCTGCGACCTCGGCGAGACGTGCCGAGGTGTGGGAGAACCGGCCGTTGGTGTCGCACTCCCACAGCCAGTCGCGGGAACCGCCCTCGAAACCGTCGAGCAACAACGCCACAGTCTGACGCTCGGATTCCGCCTGAAACTCTGCGAGACAACGTCTCTGGAACGAGGCCGACAGATAGACCGCCCCTACGGTGAGCGCAAACATGTAGATGCACAACTGAATCGCAAGTACGCGAAAGTGGGGTTCGGCGTGGACGATGAGAACAGTGAAGACGCCGAGGCCGTGAATGTAGATCCAGGTCAGGCTCACCGATCTCAGACTGGAGAACGTCACGGTCCCGGCGCCCATGATTCCTGCCATCGTCGCGATCAGAACCAAGTCGCGGGATACGTCCATGTCGTGAAAGAGCAGGGCAAAAAGTGCGACGTCGAGTGTCGCGACAACGATCACTTCGACGAGCAGACCCACGTAGTCGTAGCGCGGTGTGTGCTTCGACGGTCGCCAGCGAAGCGGTATCCATACTCGAATCGAATTCGCGAGGACAAGAAAGATGAGGGCGCCGCCCAACCACCTGAGCGTCTGACGTCCAGGCGGGACGGTGTAGGTCAGAATCACGACCAAACTCGCCATGTACGCAAGATTGGCGAACGGCGCGACGGCCGCAGCCTCGTCGATCTGACGGCGAAACAGGCTGTTGCAGTCGGTCTCCGAAGCAGGATCTTGCCGACTCAATCGACTCAGACGGTTCATCAGTGAGGCATCCCGACACCAGCGCAGGCGCCATCAGCGGGCGTCGAATCCGCTCGCCTGGCCATCCGAACCTCCCCTGGCTCCCCACCGAACCCTTATCCGGTGAAACGTCAGTGTTTCAGACTCGCTGCTTGTTTCCTTCACAACGGTAGCCATCTGACGAATCGATTGTGCGCAGATCACTATATCCAGAGGTCGTTCCGTCGATCGTCCAGGTCGATCCGCGATTGCTGATTCTTAGCTCGAACCACGTTTGTCGCCGACCGCGACGCGGGGGATTCGAGCGGTCGGGAACAACGCGGCGATTGCGAGCAGCGCTGCCACGGCAAAGGCGACACGCAACGCGTCCAGCCTGGCTTCTTCGTTCACGTCCACGATCGCATCCGCCGTGGACTCGGCGACGCCGGCGTCACTGAGAGCGGATCGGAGTTGCGTCGTCGACAGGAACGGCACGCCCGAGGCCATGTCGGTGCTCGCTTGCTGCTGCACCGATGTCGGAACCGCCGGATTGTCTTCGATTCCGGCGATCGCCGACGTCGTGAGTGTGGCAATGAGAACCGATCCGATCAGGGCAGTTCCCAAGGATGCGCCGAGGTTGGTGGCGGTGTTCTGCAACCCGCCGACCTCGGTGCTGCGTTCGTCCGGGACCGAGGACACCGTGACGGCTCCGAGCTGCGAAGACAGGCACCCCAAGCCGAAACCCATGAACAGCATGGGAATCATCACGATCGCCGCATTGGCGCCGGGGTCCATGCCTGCCACGAGCATCAGAATGCCGACGACCATGACCAACAATCCGACTCGGACCACGCGTCGCGGGTTCGCGGTAGGCCGTAGCTTCGGAATACCGATCGCCGCCACGACGAGCGCCGCCGACAACGGCAGGATGCGAATTCCGGTCTCGAGAGCGCTGAGCTCCAGAACTACGGACAAGAACAAAGGAACCGCGAAGAACACGCCCGCCTGCACCAGAAACTGCGCGAAGAACATCGACAGCCCGCCACTGAGTTCGCGGTTTCGGAGCATCGCCGGATCGAGCAGAGGCTCCTTCCCCGCAGCGGCCAGGCGACCCTCCCATCGCAGGAATCCGTAAACGACAAGGAGCCCGACGATCAGCAGCCACACCACCGGAGACAACCCCACCAGTTGCGGCCCGCCAGGTTTGGCCTGTACCCAACCCCACTCGCTCGAACGCAACACACCGAAGACGATCATTCCCAGTCCCACCACGGACAGGATCGAACCGAAGTAGTCGAGGCGGGACTTCGACGGTGGGACGTCGACCACCTTGCTGAGCACCAGCAAGATCAGGACAACGATCACGACTTCGCCGACGAACACGTAACGCCACGACGCAAATGTCGTCGCCGCGCCGCCGATCAGCGGCCCCACTGCCACGGCTATCGCGCCTGCTGCAGCGACGAGGCCGTAGGCCGCCGGACGCTTCTCCGCCGGGAAGTTGGTGGCGACGAGCGCAACGATCGCGGGCATGATGAGCGCCGCGCCGACGCCTTCGAGGAACGACCACCCGATCAACAGGACCACGAGATTCGGAGCGAGCGCAGTCGTCAGCGAACCAGCGCCGTAGATGACCAAGCCGAGTGCGAAGGCTCGGCGACGGCCCATCATCGAACCGACTTTGCTACCCGTGATCATCAGAGTCGCCATGACCAGGGTGTACAGCGTGATCGCGGTTTGAATGCCGGTGATACTCGTGCCGACGTCCTCGGCGACGGTCGCCATCGAAACATTCATGACCGAGCTGTCCAGGGTCATCAGGAACTGGCTGCTCGCCAACACCGTGAGAACCAGCCCCGAACCCGCCTGCGTAGTCGAACCAGCAACCTGTCCGTCACCCATCGTGCGGGTGTACCCGGTGCTCAGGTCTTCGAAGCAGACCGGTCAGTGCTGTTTGAGGCTGTTCGAGGCTGTTTGAGTCAGTGCCGTTCGAGTCAGCGCTGTTCGAGTGCAAGTTGATCGGCCCAGGCCGACACGTCGCCGCGTTCCAGAGCGACCGCGAGCAGTTCCGGAAACTTGTCCGGCGTGCACGCAAACGCGGGAATCCCGAGGGCACTCAGCGCCGCTGCATTGTCGTGATCGAACGATGGAGCGCCGTCGTCCGAGAGCGCCAGCAGAACCACAACCTGAACGCCGGCATTCTTCATGGCCGCCATGCGCCGCAGCATCTCGTTCCGAATACCGCCCTCGTAGAGGTCCGAGATCAGAACAAACATCGACTCGGCAGGACGCGAGATCAGCGACTGGCTGTACGCGATTGCGCGGTTGATGTCCGTGCCCCCACCAAGTTGGGTCCCGAACAGGACGTCGACGGGGTCGGACAGTTTGTCCGTCAGATCGACGACGGCGGTGTCGAAAACCACGAGCGAAGTCTTCAGCGCTTGCATCGACGCCAACACCGCGCCGAACACGGACGCGTAGACGACGCTGGACGCCATCGAACCCGATTGGTCGATCGCCAGGACCACGTCGCGCTGCACAGATTTCGACTTGCGGCCGTATCCGACTAGCCGCTCGGGGACGACGGTTCGATACTCCGGCAGGTAGTGCGACAGATTTGCTCGGATGGTTCTGTCCCAGTCGATGTCACGCAACTTCGGATTCGACGTTCTGGCCGAACGATTGAGTGCCCCGGTCACCGCGGCCTTCGTTTTCTGCGCGATTCGCTCTTCGACTTCCCGAACCACCTTGCCGACGACCATTCGAGCAGTGGCCTTGCTGGCCTCCGGCATGACCTGGTTGAGGCTCAGCAGCGTCCCGACCAGATGTACATCGGGCTCGACGGCATCGAGCAGTTCCGGTTCGAGCAGCAACTGCGCCAAACCCAGTCGGTCGATTGCGTCCTTCTGCATCACCTGCACCACCGTGCTGGGAAAGTACGTCCGGATATCGCCGAGCCATCTGGCGACGGACGGCGCTGACGCCCCCAATCCGGCTGAGCGGCGGCGCCCCTTGGTCGGGCCGGACGAGTCGTAGAGCGCTGCGAGAGCTGCATCCATTCGACTGTCGCCCGGTTGGCCCAGCCCTCCCGTCGATTCTTCGGCGGATTCCCCGAGCATCAATCTCCAGCGCCGAAGGCGCTGATCGTCGTCGCTCATACGCGCGCTCCCAGTATCTCGGCAACGACCGCCATTGCCGCTCGGCCGCGTCGAGTATCGGTCTCCACTGTCGTCTCGACGCGTCGTCCACCTCTGACCGCCTGACCGATCGCTCGACGCTCCCCTGCCTCGAAGGCTCCGAACGTGCGTCGAAGCAACGGAAGCGTGTCGATGAAGTCCTGCTCACGAAGTTGGCGGACCCACGTGTCGATCAGCGTGAGCAACGCTCGATCGTGAACGAGCACAAGCCCTCCGCCGCCGAGAAACCCGTCGACCCACCCGGCTTTGGCGGTCGGCGCGCTGCCCACGGACAGGGCCCGAGACAAGCGCTGGGCTGCAGCGGTTTCCGTGATCGAACCGCTGTCGCGCAGTAGCCGCACCATCCGTCCGACGAGTAAACCGTTGACGTCGTCACGGTCGATCACGCCGGCCATCGCCTGCAGCCACCGTGCGCTCGCATCGCGATCGTCACGGACCATGACTGCCGAGTGAACCTTGTCGAGGTGATCGCGAAACTCCTCGGCGCTGGGATCGTCCAGTCCGGTGACGGCGACTGCGAGGCCGGTGCAGATCCGGATCAACAAGCTGTCGGCGACGTCGATCAACGCCGTCACATCGGTTCCGCGCACATCGCCGTATCGCAGCGTTCGGGTCAGCGTCGGTAGCGCCGCCATCAGATGTGACACGTCATGGTCTAGTGCCGCAACTGTTTTCACACTCTCCAAAACCGCAGACAAAGCTGCCGGGAGGTTTGCGAGCAGTGAGTTCTCCAGTAGTCCGATCAGTGACGCGAGAGTGATGTCCGGCTCGTTGATCTTCGAGACGACACGTGATGCCGCCGCTGCGGCCACCGTCGTACCCCACAGCGACGCCTCGATCACCGCGACCGAGAATTCGGGCTTCCATTGCAGCGCCCAAGTCTCTCGGAAAGTTCCGGTGGAACGGACCTCACTGTCGGCCGGGGTTCCCCAATCGATCTCGAGGATCCCCAGTCGGTGCAGGAACTGGGAACGCTCGACGTCGATATCGCGTCGCAGGTCCAGATCGAGATTCTTGGCTCCCGCTTGTTGTTTGAGCCGCAAAGTCTTCGAACGTGCTCGCAGGTCTGCTTCGAGCGGAACCGTCGGAGTTTCTTCGGGCACCGTGCCCAGGGCTTCGCCCACAACGAGTCTTCGTGTGATCAGATCCAGAAGAACGTCGTTTCCGTCGCACATTACCGACCTCGTAGCCTCGGCAACTTCCGACAATCCGGCCAGCGGGCGAGAACGCAGTGCAGCCAACGTATCTGCCAATCGGACAGCTTCGATGACGTGAGCACTCGAGATCGGAAGGTCCTCGTCCCTGAGCACCCTCGCAACTTTGGTGAGCCACCGCGTGATCGTCTTGTCGTTCGCGGTGAACAGATGGTGATACCAGCCCGGCGAGGTAATTCCGGCTCCGTAACCCGATGCCGACGCCAGGCGTGAATGTGTCCAGGGAACCCAGGTCAGCGAGGTCTTGACCTTGGACATCCCCTTGAGAATGCGGGCGTCGGGTGCCGCAGGCCCCAGGGCTCCGACCAACGCCGGCGCGTGCCAGGCGCCGCAGACGACCGCTACCCGCTCGGCGCCATCCTTCAACGTCTTTCGCAGCACCTGCCGCATATATGCTTCGCGATGCGCTGTCTCCTCGTCGATCGGCACCGTCTCACGCAGCGCCTCCATCGCCTCGGTGATCGCATCGAAAGAATCTGCGCCCGAACTTGATTCGATCACCGAATCCCACCAGCGTTCGGTGTCGTCGAAACCCGCGGCCGCGGCCAGTTCAGACAGAGGATCGCCCTCGCGGACAGTACGAATCCCCTGATCCGCCAACACGTTGAACGCAGGCAGATCGCAGAACCTTGCCTGCACACCGTTCTTCGCAGCCCACTGCAGCGCTTGCCATTCGGGTGAGAACACCGCAAACGGCCAGAATGCCGCCTTCGACGGTTCGCCAGTGGCGTACGCGAGCAACGCAATCGGCGGTTCCATCGACTCCGATGCCGCCAGCATCACCAACGGGTCTGCATCCGAAGGACCTTCGATCAGGACCACGTCGGGGGAAAACTCGTCCAGGCCCTGCCGAACCGAACGAGCAGATCCCGGGCCGTGGTGACGGATACCGAAGACCCGGACACGCAGGTCCGGAATCAAGATGGTCACCCGGTGACCTCGCGGCACGCCCGGTAGAAGTCGGACCACTCGCCGCGTTCACGCACTACTGCCTCGAGGTACTCGTTCCACACAACCTTGTCTGCGACCGGATCCTTGATCACCGAACCCAGGATTCCGGCAGCGACGTCGGATGCCCGCAGTACGCCGTCCCCGAAATGCGCAGACAACGCCAAACCGTTGGTGACCACCGAGATCGCCTCCGCCGTCGACAGAGTTCCGGACGGGGACTTCAACTTGGTGCGGCCGTCGGTGGTCGTGCCTGATCGCAGTTCCCGGAACACGGTGACGACCCGGCGAATTTCCTCGGCTGCTGCGGGGGTTGTCGGCAATTCCAGTGCTGCGCCCAACTGTTCGACTCGGCGTGCCACGATAGCCACCTCGTCCTCCTCGCTGGCCGGCAACGGGAGAACAACTGTGTTGAACCGTCGACGTAGTGCGGACGACAGATCGTTGACACCGCGATCGCGATCGTTGGCGGTAGCGATCAGATTGAAGCCCTTGGCTGCCTGCACCTCGATGCCCAGTTCCGGCACCGGCAACGTCTTCTCGGAGAGAATGGTGATGAGGGCGTCCTGCACGTCGGCCGGAATACGCGTCAACTCTTCGACGCGGGCGATCTTCCCGGTTTCCATCGCGGTCATCACAGGTGACGGCACCAGCGCACCGGCGGTCGGCCCCTCCGAGAGAAGGCGTGCGTAGTTCCAGCCGTAGCGGATAGCTTCCTCGGGCGTACCCGACGTGCCTTGAACCAGGAGCGTCGACGCACCCGAGATTGCAGCCGAAAGGTGTTCGGAGACCCAGGTCTTGGCTGTACCCGGCACGCCCAACAGCAGTAGCGCCCGGTCGGTGGCAAGAGTTGCGACGGCCACTTCCATCAACCGCCGTGGACCGACGTACTTCGGTGAAATGACCGTTCCGTCGTCGAGAGTGCCACCCAACAGATACGTCACCACGGCCCAGGGCGACAAGTTCCACGACGGTGGACGCGGGCGGGTGTCCTGCGCGGCCAGTGCTTCGAGTTCGAGTGCGTACTCCTGCTCTGCGTGGGGCCGCATCAGCTTTGCCGGTTCTGTGGTGGGCACGGTTGCGCTGTCAGTCATGTGAGCTCCTCGAGCAGGGTCTTGCGGTGGGTGATGGCGCTGGCAGTTCTGGCGAAGGTCTGCCGCCAGTCCGGGTCACGTGCACGTTCCGCAGCCCGATCGAGCAAAGTTACTGCGCTGTAGGGAAATCGACTCTCGGCTAGGCGTAGCGATGCGCTGTATTTGTAGCGCGAGAATTCGCCGGCCTTGGCGCCCCCATCGGCACGTCTGGCCGCAACTCGTTCCCACTGGGCCACGACTGCCCGGGTGATGTCATCTGGCCATGGACCTGGCAGAGCGTCGTAGATCGCTGCCCGACCCGGGTGCAGAACATTGGCGTCGCCGTTTCCAGACCTCAACAGGTCAGCCAACGCCTTGGCCGGCACCAACCGGAGTAGGCGTCGATCGGTGGCCGTGCCGCGTATGCGAAAGAGTTCCAGCGCCCATTCCGCATTGTTCTGCGCGACTGCAGCGGTGGACCAAGCGTCGTGAAGGATCGGCTCCCAGCCTTCGTCAACGCTCATCCCCATGACCTTGCCGGGTTCACCGATCATGTTGTTCCACAGAGACAACGGTGCAGAACTGATCGCCTGACGCACATACTCGGCACGATAGTCGGTGTGTGGATTCGGCCGATCTTCGATGCCGTCTCGCCTCGACGCCGCATCGACTTCCTCAGGCGGCAGGATGACCAACGTGGATCGAAGCAGTTTCCGCTCCACCCGCGCCCATTTCTGAACCCGCGCAGCCATTCGCTCCCCGAACTCCGATTCGGGAATACGTCCGAGCACCTCCGCTGCTGCGCGTCGCACGTCCTTGCGACGGTCGTCGAGGGCTTCCTCCAACAATGGTTGATCGTCGGCGCTCGATCCGATTGCCAGAGTCGAGACAAATGCAGCCTTCTGTTCGCCCCGCTCGGTGCCCCACGATTTTCTGAGTTCGGCCAGTGCCAGCGCGGGATCTGTTCGGCGAGTGTCTATCAGCCACTGCGTGCGCTGGGACGAACTTCCGTGACGCCAGACATCCGGATTTGCATCCCTGGTTCGGACGAGCTTGCTCCACTCAGGGTTTTGCGCGGCTAGCCATCGGCCACGCTCGCCGACTATCTGCAGGATGCTCTCCCGGTGAGCTTCGCTCGCACGTGCAAAGGAAAGCAACTCGGCGACCAGATGATCAGGCGCACGGTAGTTGCGCTCCAACGCGACTGCGAACCATTCGTCGAGCAAGGTCGCTTTGGCCGCGAGCATCGACAGCAGGTGCGCCGATGAGGATTCCGGCAGCGTGAATCGCACATCGTCTGGAGCAGGTGTCGGCACGGCCGCCGTGGTGGAGCCCGCACCGCCACGGCGGTATGCCCTCTCCAACGCTGCTGCTGCCAGAAGCATCTCGGCAGGATCGCCGTCGAGTTCGCGGGCATGGCCTCGCACTTCGGCCGGCAGCTCCTCGAATGTTGTCGAGGTTCTGGCAGTCCCGAGAAGAGCAACCGAGATCAATGTGCTCACAGCACGATCACCTGCCCTCCTGTGAAAACCGAGATCGGAGTAAGAGCCAGCGCATTCCACGTTCCGCAGACCGTGACCGGGTAACCGCCGGAAATACCGAGCAACTTCCACAGAAGATCCGAATCACCCTCTGCCCGAAGCGCTGTGCCCGATTCGTCGACGAGAAACCAGGAACCGTCGACGAACGACGGGACCACCGAACTGATCACTGCCGGCCACGAGCGCAACCAGGGATCTGCGGCGAGGGCATCGGTAAACTGCTGCAACGCAGCGTCGATGCTTCCGAACGGCATGGTTGTGAAGGGCTCCGGTTCACCGTGCGTTGCCCCCATCCGCGCCCGCAATGCCGCGGCACCGGGATAGAAATGAACATCGGCATTGAGCAGAAACCCGACTGGCGGCGTTTCGGTGGCAAAGTTGGGTGACCCGTGGGAGAAGTCGAGCAGCATGGCCCACCGTTTCGAATTCCTGCCGAGCATCCACACGGTTCGGGTGAACAGTCGCTTCTCCTCGGTGATCCCGGAACCGAGAATCATCCAGTTCTCTTTCACCGGAATCGATTCCATCACACTCTCGGTTGAGACGGGATAGCCGACGTGCGCTTTCACCGAATGGGCAAGATCTTCCGGCAACTCGGACAGCTTCTGATGCGCAGCGACCAGCAGGTGCAACCGAGCCAACTCGTCGAGGACCTTCTCGGGCCAGTTCTCCGTAGACGCAACGATTCCCGCCAATGCTCGAAGCGTGCCTGCAATACCGGGCGCCTGAGCATCCACCATTCGAGCGGCTACCGCGTCGAAGCCCGCCCAGGATGTGTCCATCGCCGCCAGACCACTGCGGATCTGATCGGTGATCCACAGGTCCAATTCGACGAGCCCGCTCGCAACGCGGTCGGCGCGCTTCTGCGCTGTCGCCGGGTCGGGAGACTTCTTGGGCGCCTCGTCGCCGCTTTCGCCGGTGTTCTCGGTCTTCTCCTCGCGGCGCGACAACCACTCTGCCGCGAAGTCGGCCGGCTCGTCCGCCGACGGCACACGCCCTTCCGACCATTCCACCAGCAGCCCCAGAGCATGTTTGCACGGAAACTTTCGACTGGGGCACGAGCACTTGTATGCAGGGCCCCGCAGGTCAACCACTGCTTGATACGGCTTCGAGCCGCTTCCCTGACACAGCCCCCAGAGCGCGAGACCGCTACTGCCGGCATGGCTCCACGAACCAGCCAACTTGCGCGCAGCGGCCAGCGATGCGGCGTCGGGAGCTACCGACGCCACCTGCCCAGCTGTCCACGGCGAAGTCACTCGACCACAGTATGACAACCCGCTGACATCGCAGAGTCAGGCCGATTCTTTAGTGAATCAGCTCTTGACTCGAACACATATTCGAATATGATCTGAGGTGGGGATCGGGGGATTCAATGAGTATCAACACATCATCTGACGTCGTTTGTGGTTCGGCGGTGGGGTTGCGCGGACGTCTGTGGCAGTTGTCTGTTTCTGAGTTGCGTGCTGCTGCGGTGTCGGCGAGCGCGGAGATTCTGCGTCTCGAGGCTGTGCGGGTGGCGGTGATGGACGAGTTGTCGATGCGTCCCGATGATCAGGTGATCGCCAGCCGCGGAGTGGGTGCGTGGTTGGCGGCGAACACGATGCTGCAGGTTCGGGACGGGAAGAAGATCGCCGCCCTCGGTGCAGCGCTACGGCCGTTTCCCGCGGTGGCGGCCCGGTTCGATGTCGGGGATTGCTCCTTCGAGCATGCCGTGTTGATCGTGGCGTTCTGCGAATCACCACCGAAGGGGATGCCGGAGGAGGCGTTGCCTCGCTGTATCGATTTGTTGTTGGCTGCCGCGTCCGGGGTGGAGGCGACGACCACGAAAGTTCGGAACGTTATCGCGACCTTGGAGCGAATCTTCGAATCGGATGAGATTCCGCCCGCCGAAGATGTGGATCGCAACGAGCTCCGGATCGCGTCGACGTTGAACGGTCGGGTGGTGGTGCGCGGCGATTTCGACGCCCTCACCGGCGAAATGCTGCTCTCCGCCCTGTCGAATCTGACGATGCCCAACCCGGCACCCGATGGAACGCCGGATTCGCGGTCGGCGGCGAAGCGGACTGCGGACGGGTTCACCGAACTGATCCGCCGCTACCTGGACTGCGCCAAAACCGGCACCGACGGTGGTCAGCGTCCGCACGTGAACGTGCACATCAACGCCCGCGATCTCGCGGAGCACCGGGACTGCGCCGCTACACCCGCTGCTTCTGGTGACGGAGTGGCTGTGTCGGATCTCGATGTCGGGCACATGCCCTGGCTCGGACCACTCTCGGTCTCGCAGACCAGGCTTCTCGGCTGCGACTGTTTCCTGTCCACCGTGCTGCTCGACGACCACGGGGCGCCGCTCGATGCGAAACCCGGAAAGCGATTAGTGTCCGCGGAGCAGCGAGTGGCGTTGATCGCCCGAGACAAAGGCTGCGCGTTCCCCGGCTGCACGTGTGTTCCGGCCTGGACGGATGCGCACCATATCCGGCACTGGGCGAACGGTGGCCCGACGGTGATGAACAACCTTGTCCTGCTGTGCCGTTCACATCACCGGCTGATGCACCGCAAGTCCGGGTTCGTCGGGAAATGGGTGATCCGCATCGGCGTCGACAACAAACCGTGGTTCATCCCACCGCCCTCGATCGACCCGCAGCAGCACCCACGACCGGCGAACACCACCTTCAAAACCTGAGAAGAACCTCAGGCACAACAGAACACGGCCAGGCTCCGCATCGGACATCAAACCCCGATATGGAGCCCACAGGCCGTGTCGCGTCCACAACTCACGACGTTTTGGCGGGGCGCAAGACCGATCTACCCAACAACTCACAAACCTGCAGGGCCAGAGCGAGATCCAACTTGTCTCGGCCGGCAGCGACTGGATCCCCGAGCGCCTTGTTGATGCGATACTTCACGGTATTCCGGTGCAGATTCATGTGATTGGCAGTGTGCAGATGGCTTTCTCCGTGGGCGAAGTACACACTCAACGTCGTCCGCAAGGATGCAGCAGAAGGCGTATCGTCCGCCAACGGGCCTAGCACCTCCCAGACCCATGACTTCGTAGAATCGATGTTCTCGGACAGAAGTGAAACCACAGCGACGCCGCGGTCCCCGAAGCTCACCACCGGCCGTTGCGGCGTATCCGGCACGGCAGCAACCGAATAGGCGGCGGTTGCCTGTTCGTGAGATCGCTTGAAACCTTCGACCCCTGACCCTGGCAGTCCGATTGCCACCCGCGCTCCGCCGTCCAACGGCACTGCCGCAGCGAGAACCTCCGGATCCGGCGCAGGCACCCGGCGACCGAACGGCAGCCACGCCCACACCGTGCGTCGATCGATGGCGGTGATGATCGGCGGCTTGTCCGCTCCCGCCGCTGCGCCGAGATCACGTACGAGTCGATCGAGCGTGTTGATGCCCATGACGTCCGCATCCCACGTCGACCAGACCACCAGGGCGACGTGGTTCTGACCGAGGCGGTACCCGGTCTCCGCTTCGAAAGCAGCGGTATCTGCGTTGGTGCCGGACAGGAGGGCGTGGATCGCGGCCGAATGGAGGTTTCCCTGCGCTGCCATCCATCGACTGCGTTCCCGCTCGTACGCGTCGAAGACGTAGAGCGTGATCCAGTCGATGTAGCTGTAGACCACATCCGAAGTGTGTTTCAGGACAGCCAAAGTGAGTCGCGCCGGAATATCCAGTGTGCTGATCTCGTCGTGACAGATCCGCATCAGATCGCCTTGGCCCATGTGGTAGGCCCGAACGAGAGAGTTGGACGGAACGTCCCGCTGCGCCAGACGCAGAGCGTATTCCACTGCGGCAGTAGTCGGTTGGAGATGATCGATCGGAATGTCATTGGCCAGTACGTGGATGATCGTCGTGATGTTTCCCTGCACGCTGGCCTCGAGCATTTCGAGCAATTTGGCGTCTGCATCCAATTGGTCGATTTCGTGAGCCATCATGAAGGCCATCTCACGCGCGATGTCGGCACTGCGCTCGTCGAGTCGTCGGGCCAACTCGGCAACCACCGCAAGCACTTCCGGCTCCGCGGCTGCAGGCACTCGGGCGAGGCGCCGCATCGCGCCGGCGCCTCGCTCCTTGTGCGATGGACTACTCACAGAACTTCCGCACCCTTTCGTCGCAGGTACTTCAGAGCCGATTCGGCCGCGTTGTACCCGCACATTCCATGTGCTCCGGCACCCGGCGGGGTCGAGGCCGAGCACAGGTAAGTGCCCGCGATCCCCGTGCTGTACGGATCGACTGCGACGCGCGGACGCAAGACAACCTGCAGTTCGGTGTTGGCACCTCCGATGATGTCGCCGCCTACCTGATTCGGATTGTCTTGTGCCAGGTCAGCTGTACCACTGCTCGATGTCGCGACGATCTGATCCCGGAATCCTGGCGCAAACCTCTCGATCTGACGAATGATCGCCTCCGTAGCGTCGCCGGCATATCCGTGTGGCACGTGCGCATAGGCGTACAGCGGATGAACGTTCCCGGCGGATCGGGTGGGATCAGCCAGGTATTGCTGACCGAGGAGCACGAACGGTCGGTCCGGCATGCGGCCTGAATTCGTCTCACGCTCAGCGGCCACGATTTCGTCGAAACCACCTGTCAGATGGACAGTTCCGGCCCGAGCGCAATCCGGATTGGTCCACGGCACATGACCTTCGATCGCAAAATCGACCTTGAACGCTCCGGGAGCCTGCTTGAACTTTCGATAGGCTCTCGCCACTCGGCCAGGGAGTCGATCGCCCAGTATTTCGAGCGCACCCCCCGGATTGACATCCAGCAGAACAACATCGGCGTCCGGAATCTCGGAGGCCGTGCGAACCCGAATGCCGGTGTCGATCTTGCCGCCGTGATCGAGGAGCATCGCGGCCATGGCATCGGTGATCGAACGCGAACCTCCCTCGGCAACCGGCCAACCGTAGCGGTGACCAGCAGCAGTGATCATCAATCCCACCGCCGAGGTGGCCGGACGGTTGAGTGGATAGAAGGCGTGCGCGGCAACCCCGCCGAACAGCGCCTTCCCTTTGTCGGTCTTCCACAACTTCGCGGTCACGGTTGCCGGAAGCAGCGCTCGCGGACCGAAAGCTGCGAGCCGCAGCGGATGCCGCGGGACATTGACGATCGGGCGCATCAGGTCGGACGCCAATGCATCGAATCCCGTCGACAAGTCACCGAACATCCGTTGCCATCGAGGTCCGTCCGCGCCGAGTCCCGCCGCCGTCTGCTCCAGCGAGCGGTACAGAACACCGGCGTCCCCGTTGTCGAGCGGATGCGCGCAGTCCACCTCTGCCCATCTCCAGATCAGCCCGTATCGCTCGAGGTCCAGCTTGGACAGGTACGGCGAGCCGATACCCATCGGGTGAAATGCCGAGCAGTGATCGTGAATCAACCCCGGCACGTCGATCGGACCGGAGCGGGTGCCTCCGCCGATCTGGTCGGCAGCCTCGAGCACCTGCACGTCCACACCGCTACGTGCGAGGTGTACCGCGGCAGCGAGCCCATTGGGCCCGCTGCCGACGACTACGGCCTTTGTCACTTACTCACCTCTTGCTCGCTACCGCTGGCCCTCGTACGCATCTTCGGCTCGGAGACAACCTGCGGATCTGTTGCCGCGCGGTCGGCCCGTACGTCCAGTGTCCACTGAACGTCGAACGGAATGGGCCCGTTCGGCAACCACGGTTGTTCGGCAACTGCGTCGGCGACCTTGAAAGTACCTCGTTCGATGACGCCGAGAGCTGCGTCGATCACCTGGTACTCCTGCGTTCCCTTGTGGATGGGCTGCGATTCGATCCAGGTCACCAGGAACTCGCCGGGCGCGAAATTGCAGCGACGCTGAATGGCGGCGATCAACTTCGCATCGTGCAGGTGCCCGTCACCGAAGTTGAAGGCGACGATGGAGTTGCACATGAACTCGGCTTCCCGCAGCGAGTACGTGTTGATGTCGTCGCCGAGGTGCCTGATCATCAGTGAGAACAGTGCACGCCCCTGGCTGTGCATGGAACGCCAGCCCAACAGCTGATGCAGAACGACATCGGACACATCTTCGGGGTACATCGTCATCAACTGATTACGCGTATCCGGCGACGGACGCTTGATGTACTGGTCGATCTTTGCTTCGGCGCCCGGCGCGAATGCCCACGTCGCAGATGCCCAGTTGCCGGCGTACTGACGCATCGACGGCAGGAACGACACCAGATCGGGTCGAAGGTTTCCGAGAATGGGGAAGAAAGCAAGGGCTGCAATAATTCCCGCTGTGATCCAGGGTGAAGACATGGCGCCGAGGCCGTAGCCGTCCCACGCCGGGAAGCCCAGGAACAGGAAGACCGAGGCGTAAGCGAACAGAAGATTCCATTCCAGCGGAACGGCCAGCGGGAAGGTCGACGCGATGAAGAGATGGAATCCGACCATGAGGATCACGGCGAGGATGGTGAGTGTCTTGTTCGTCGAGAACAGCAGTATCAACGGGGTGACGATTTCGACCATCGTTCCGGCCACGTGTGCGACCCCGCCGCCGAGGTGCGAGGGCCGCAGATCCTCCGGGAAATTCCGGTAGTGCGCACGCTTGATCTTCTTCGACGGGATCCACGGCGTATTGCTGAGCATCGGGGGGACCACCAGCGAGAAGTGACGGCCGAACTTCGAGACACCGGCACCGATCCACACCATGACGATCAGCAGTTTGAGCGCCAGAATCATGTCGACGAAGGGCAGGAACGTGAAGAAGAAGATCGCCGGCAGGTACTGCTCACTACGGGCAGCGATGAAGGGCACCTTGTCCCGCAACCCGAGAATCACCATGAGCACGAGGAAGGAGTACAAGACCGTCGGGCGTACCAGTCCGGCATTGTCGGCGATTGCCGAATCGATTCCTGTGGTGTGAACGCCGGGAAGAACCGCGGCAACAAGAAGATTGGCGACTACGGCGACATAGATGAAGACGTCGAACACCGTGCGGGTGTCACCCGAGGTGAGCGGCACCTTGCCCGGCCACGGTGGAAGGCGAATCGTGCCGGGGCGGATCCAGTAGAGAACTCCACCGGTCATCGGTTTGAAGTGGCCGGCCAATGGACCCCAAGACCCTGCCAGGCCCAGGATTTCGAGCATCATGGTCCAGATGATGAGTTTCTGGTAGACGATCGGCTGGTTCCACCATGATCCGATGTCGAACCACGAGAGGCCGGAAGTCAAAGTGGCAACGGCTGTTCCAGCTGCCAGGTAGAGGAACAACAGTTTCATGATGTAGACGGTGTGGACCATCTTCGGTGTACCGAAGCCGTAATCCACCCAGTGCGTGGACATGTCACGCAGACGCTCGAGAAACGGCTTGTCCATGAAGGTTGCCGGATCGACGGGAGGGAAGTTTCCTTCTTTGAATCCCATGATGTGCTCCTGAAATACGGAATGTGGGCATGACGGATCGACTCGACGCACGTAGTCGAGTTGTGCTGGTATTACGGGGAAGGGACTAGTGAGCGGGAGTTGCGCTCAAAGCTCGTCTCATTCCGGGTTTGTCGATCTTGCCCACCGGGTTTCGGGGAAGCGTATCGACGACGTAGATCGCCACTGGCACCTTTACTCGGGTGAGCAAGGCCGTGACATGTTCGAGCAGTTCGCCTTCGGTGACGGGCGCGTCGGGGTAGGCAACGACATAGGCAACTGGCACCTCTCCGTAGACCTGGTGCGGAGCGCCGATGACGGCGGCCTCGAGCACGGAAGGATGTGTGGCGAGCGAATTTTCGATCTCCTTGGGGTAGATGTTCTCGCCCCCACGGATGATCATGTCCTTGATGCGATCGACCAGGGTCAGGTAGCCGTCTTCGTCGAGGACCCCGACGTCGCCGGTATGCAACCAACCATCCTTGACGGTCTTCGCGGTCTCCTCCGGCTTGCCCAGATAGCCACGCATCACGTTGCCGCCCTTGATGACCACCTCTCCGGCAATTCCGACGGGAGCAAAGGTTCCGTCCTCGGCAAGAATGGCAATCTGCTGGCCGGGCAACGCCGGGCCGACCGTACCGAGCTTGCGCACACCCTCCACAGGATTACAGGCCGACGCACAGGTCCCCTCGGTGAGTCCGTAACCCTCCACGATCACGAAACCGAAACGCTGCTCCGCGCGTTCGAGGAGTTCCTTGCTGATCGGCGCCGCACCGCACACGGCAAACCTCAAAGATGACGTATTGATCGAGGCGTCTTCCGGCTGCGAGGTCAGCATCGCGTAGATTGCCGGCACCGCCGAGAAATACGTGGGGCGAAGCCGCGCAACGTCGTCGAAGAATCTCGAAACCGAGAACTTCCCGGTGACACTCACCTGTCCGCCGACAAGCAAGGGCGTCAGGGCGCTGACGCAGATCGCGTTGACATGGAACAACGGCAGAATCAGCAGGCAGTGATCCGCGCCGGTAACACCGATGTTCTTGCCCATCGACGAAGCCATGAACTGCAGGTTGGAATGCGTGAGCATCACTCCCTTGGGCCGTCCGGTGGAGCCGCTGGTGTAGATGAGCAACGCCAGATCGTCTGCTGCAACATCGATTCCGGGTCGGGGATCGGTCGGCGGCACTGTCGCCAGATCGTCGACGACCAACACCGCACGGCCACCCGAGGGCGCATCGGCAGTAGCGGTGATGACCAACTCGGCCCCGGAGTCCGCGATCTGGTAATCCGCTTCGTTCGCGGTGAACATCGGATTGATGGGCGTAGCTGCAGCACCGATGCGCCAGGCAGCCATGATCGCGATCAGCAACTCGGCGCGATTGGGCAGCATGATCGCCACCACGTCACCGAGTCCGATTCCGAGTCCGGCCAATTGCGCGGCAACAGCTTCCGTACGCTCTGCGAACTCTTCATACGTGAGTTCGACGTGGTCGTCCCGCAGGCACGGATTCTTCCCGTACTTCTCCGCAAGATCCCAAGCCAGATATCCGATGTCCGCCACGAGAGTCAGCACCTTTCATTCGTGTGTGACTCAAAACACTATCGGCGTCCTGCGGCCGAAGAAACGGTCTCAGGGGATCAACTTATCCAGGTTCTTTGTTCCCTGAGCACAACGCCGCAAGGGCGGCGAACATCAGATCGAGGGCTGATGCAACACTTCGTGGGCACGTCGGGTCACCACTTCGGAGATCCGGCGCAAGACGGGTGACGACAGTTTCCACTGCTGCCAGTACAGCGGAACGTCGTCCACGAAGTCCGGATCGAATCCGATCAGCACTCCGCCGCGATCGTCTTCGCCGCACTGCAGGTCCGGTATCAACCCCCACCCGTATCCCCGTCTGACGGCGTCCGCGAAGTCTGCCGATGACGGAACAAGATGGCGAGGCGGATCTGCCGGGTGGCCGACCTTTTGATCGAGGTACCTATCCTGCAGCAGATCCTTGCGATTGAACACCACCAGCGGCGCCTCCGAAAGAGATTCGGCCGTGACACCATCTGCGAACCAGCGACGGCAGAACTCTGCGCTCGCCATCGGCCGATACCGCATGATGCCCAACCGACTGGAGGTACACCCTTGAATCGGTGACGCAACAGACGTGACAGCAGCCATGACCGAACCGTCGCGCAGCAGTTCGGTGGTGTGGTCTTGATCGTCGAGATGAAAATCGAAACTGACTTCTTGCGTGAACTCCGCGAGGGCCCCGAGAACCCAAGTGGACAGCGAATCGGCATTAACCGCGATCGAGACGCGGGCGAAGGTGTTCGAACCGTTTTCCAAACCGAGTTCTCGCACGGTGTCACGCGACAGTGCGTCTATCTGACGGGCAAGACGCAGGACTTCTCTCCCGGAATCGGTGACCTGGATGGGTTTGGTGCGCTGCACCAGGATCCGGCCAACTGAGGTCTCGAGAGCTTTGATTCGTTGGCTGACCGCCGAAGGCGTGATGTGCAGCTTCCGCGCCGCCGCCTCGAAGGTTCCCTCGTCGACCGCAGCGTGCAATGCCCTCAGTTGCTCGAAATCCAACATAATCTGAAGCTACTCTGATGCTGCCTAAAAATCATTAGCTGGACTGAATGAAATCTGAGCGGCAGGCTCGACAACATGCTCAGCACCAACGACCCTGCGTCGGCCCTCGTCGGTTTCGGAGTCGGACTGTCATTGATCGTCGCAATCGGCGCCCAGAATGCGTTTGTTCTTCGCCAAGGTCTAACGCGATCGCACGTACTCCCGATCGTCGCAGTGTGCGCGTTGTCAGACGCAATTCTGATCCTTGCAGGCATCAGCGGAATCGGGACCCTCCTCGAACACGCACCGTCGCTGATCACGTTCGTTCGTATCGCCGGTGCGGTCTTCCTCCTCAGCTATGCAATCTTCGCCGCCAAGCGGGCGCTTCGACCCCAGACGCTGGCGCCGGATCAGCACGGCAACGGTTCGAGGCTGGCCGCCGTCACGATGGCATTGGCTCTCACCTGGCTCAATCCACACGTTTACCTCGACACCGTGGTGCTCATGGGTTCAATTGCCAACGGTCGCGGCGAAATCGGACGTTGGTGGCTTGCGGCCGGTGCCATCACCGCGAGTGTGGTCTGGTTCAGCGCCCTCGGTTACGGCGCACGTCTGCTGACGCCGCTTTTTGCGAAACCCAACGCCTGGCGGATTCTCGACGCTCTGATCGCCGTGATGATGGCGGTTCTCGGAATCAGCCTGCTTGTCGAATTGTGACTCGGCTGCACAACCTCGATCCGACACTGCGGTATCGGGATGGGTTACCGTCCAAGGTGAGCAAGCTCAATTCACCTGTCGCGAGTTGTGACCATCAGGTAGGGCTGATCACGATGACCGAGGACGACGGCGGCACCGAACCGCGTGACTCCAACCGCGGACTGAGTTTGCTGTGCCTTCTCGCTGCGGTCGCCGGCGTCGGGGTCGGATTTGTCGGCGGCGCGTTCCGTTGGTGTCTGATCAGGGCCGACGAACTCCGTCGGACGATCGTGAATTGGGCGCATCACGTTCCGTACGTCGGGTGGCTCGTGCCGGTCGTCCTGGTGGCCTTGTGCACCGTGCTGGCCGTACTGATCGTCAGACGAGTCCCCCTCGCAAAGGGAAGCGGCATCCAGCACGTCGAGGCGGTGTCCCGCGGCGAAGCGAAACCGCCGGGAATCAATCTCGTGCCTGCCAGATTCATCGGCGGCCTCTTGGCGATCGGCTCCGGTCTGGTTCTCGGCCGCGAGGGCCCCACCGTACACATGGGTGCGGCGATCGGGGCAGAAGCGGGACGGCGGGCCCGCCTTGCCGAACCGGACGTCGCCATGCTGCAAACATCCACGGCCGGAGCAGGACTCGCCGTCGCGTTCAACGCGCCGATCGCCGGGGCACTGTTCGTCTGCGAGGAGGTGACGCACTCATTTCGGCTGCGCACCGTGCTGCCAACTCTTTTCGGCGTTTCGGTCGCGGTGGGCTGTGCACGACTTGTCATCGGTGACCAACCCGATTTCGAGGTCGGCACCGTCCCGACGCCTCAACTCGCACTCTTGCCACTGTTTGTCGTCTTCGGAATCCTCACGGGGCTACTCGGTATCGCCTACAACCGCTTGATTCTGGGTCTACTCGACGCCGTTGCACGACTCGACAGGATCCCGCCGACTGTCATCGGCGCAACGATCGGCGCCACCATCGGCCTGACGCTGTTCCTCGACCCGCTGGCCAGTGGGGGCGGCGACGTTCTTGCACAGATGATCGTCGGCGGAAGGACCTTCGTACTGCCGATCCTGCTGCTGTACTTGGCGGTTCGGTTCTTCACTGGCCCGCTCTCGTATGCCGCTGGAACCCCCGGCGGACTGTTCGCTCCCTTACTTGCACTCGGTGCACTCTGGGGGTCGATCTTCACCGGACTGTCGAGCTTCGTGCCCGGAGTGGACGCCGGGCTCACGGTCACCATGGCCACCATCGGCATGGCTGCCTTCTTCGGCGCTGTAGTGCGCGCACCGTTCACCGGCATCGTGATCGTGGTCGAGATGACAGCGGTGACGTCGACGCTCGTCCCGATGCTCGCTGCCACTGCGGCAGCGGTATTCGTCGCCACCGCGGCAGGGTCGGCACCTATCTACGACAGTCTCCGAGAACGGATGTTGGAAACTCAACGCCCACCTCTGCGATGATCACGATCGACATCGTGCCCGACCTATGCGCAAGGCAGAGGAGCATTCATGACCCCACAAAGACTTCACCGAGATAGGTGCGTCGGGTAGCGTCCGGGACCTACCGTCGACCGTTGAATCACTGCGAAACGAACCCATCGACGGCGACGGCATCGAAGTTCACAACTTGACCGGTCGAATCATCGACGACGGATACGTCCTGACACAGTGGGATTCACTCCGTGGCGTGCGTCGAGCGCGGCGCACATCCCTGTGGCGCCGCGCCCCGGCCGGATGGCAACTGGTACACCATCAAGGCACCCCGCTCCACTGATTACGCACCGCAAAATCTGCGACAACTCTCTAGATCAAGGGTGTTCCGACGTAGTTCTCGGCGATCAGCGTTCGTCCGGCGACCGAACGCGTGACCATGTCCAACTCGGCCAGTTGACGGCGATGTCCGAAACCGCTGTCGTCTGGCAAGCGATGGAGCATCGACGACATCCACCACGAGAAGTGCTGCGTCCGCCACACACGCGGCAGCACCGTTTCGGTGTACCCGTCCAACATCTTTCGGTCGGACGAGGTGAAGAAACTGTCCATTGCCTTCGCCAGAGCGTAGACGTCGGCGATCGCGAGATTCATACCCTTCGCACCGGTCGGCGGCACGGTGTGCGCCGCATCGCCGGCAAGAAACAGGTTGCCGTGCTGCATCGGTTCGCATACGAAGCTGCGGAACTGAAGGATCGATTTCTGAAAGATCCTGCCGTCCTTGATCTCTGCTCCGTCGCCGTCGACGCGCATGTGCAGCTCGTCCCAGATTCTATCGTCGGACCAGTTGTCCACGGAGTCGTCCGGATCGACCTGAAGATAATGACGCTGCACCTCGGGGGTCCGCGTGCTGATCAGTGCAAACCCACGCTCATGGTTGGCGTAGATCAATTCTTCCGATGACGGCGGAGCCTCGGCCAGGATGCCGAACCACGCGAAGGGATACTGGCGGAAATGATCCGTTCGGATCGACGGTTCGGGAATCAGCTTTCGCGTTTGCGTACGTGATCCGTCGCAACCGGCCACCAGGGCGCACTCGAGCTTCTGGTCGTTTCCGTCCGAGTCGACAAAAGTGATGCTCGGGCGATCCGATTCGTGATCGTGCACTTTCGCGTCGGACACTCCGAACCGAATGTCCCCGCCGTCAGCGAGACGTCGCGCGATCAGATCCTTGAGCACCTCGTGCTGCGGATACACCGTGACGGCGCGCCCGTCGGTCAATTCGTCGAACGCAATTCGGTGCCCTCGCCCGCCGAATCGCAGCTCGATTCCGTGATGTTCGAGGCCCTCCCGCTTCAGTCGATCACCGAGTCCGGTCTCGACCATGAGATCAACCGTGTTCTGTTCGAGCACGCCGGCACGAATGGTGCCTTCTACCTCTTCACGGGTGCGACATTCCAGGACTACCGAATCGATTCCCTTCAGATGCAACAGATGCGAGAGCATCAACCCGGCGGGACCACCACCGACGATTCCGACCTGGGTGCGCGAAGAAGACATACAGAGAACTCCTGAGGTGAGTGACGATTGAGACCACCATCGACCACGATCACTCCCCTGAACAGCTGTAATTTCACTCAGTGAAAGACCGAATACGAGCTATCCAAGTCCGCCGCCACCAAGCCCGCGTGAAATTCCACGGGCGGCCGCGACCAAGGCCGGCAGTAATGGAGCCGGATCCTGCTCCACCGGAACAACTGTCGAGACCGCTGCGACGACATTGCCGCCGGCTTCGCGGACCGGAGCGGCGACGGCAAGGGTTCCGACGTTCAGATACTCACGGCAGACGACAAATCCGGTGCGTCTGATCTCGTCGAGAGTTGCTCGCAAAATCCGCTCGGACGTAATGGTTTTGGGAGTGAACGACTCGAGACCGGCCTGGAGGACGTCGTCGAGAAGCTCGGTTCCGCCGTGCGCGAGGAGAATCAATCCACCGCTGGACGCGTGCAACGGCAATCTTCCCCCGGCCCGACCGACAACGGTGACAGCACTACGCGAGGACAAGCGCTCGAGGTACAGCGCCTCGGTACCCTCACGAACGACCAACTGCACATTCTCCCGGGTGACCTCGTACAGGTCCTCGAGGAACGGCAACGCCACCTGCCGCAGGCCGTGAGCGCCGGGAGCAAGAGCGCCGATCTCCCACAACCGCACTCCGACCTGGTACTTGCCGTCACTCCGACGCTCGAGTGCGCCCTCAGCCACCAACTGCCCACACAGCCGATGAACGGTGGGCAGAGGTAAACCGCTGCGACGACTAATCTCCGACTGCGTCAACCGCGGCGATTTCGCGTCGAAGGCACCGAGCACGATAAATGCCCGGCCGATCAACGAACGGTCGCCTGATGCCATTCACACAGTGTGACAGGGCAGTGCCACTAAGAATCCACTGTGACTGGCATCAGGCGAAACGTGTTCAGGCGGTGCGGAGCTACGCGGAGTGCGCCAATTCCGGTTCGCGTTCGGTCACCGGCGGCGCGGCCTCGATCTTCATCGGTTCCTGCGCGTAGTGGAAGTGCGGACGACGGTGACCGATGAACGAACCGAACCACGACATCACAGCGACGTACCGGTTGCGGAAGCCCACCAGATACATCACGTGCACGGCCAGCCACATGAACCAGGCGATCGTGCCCTTGAACTCGACCTTGCGGACGCGACATACAGCGCTGAATCGGCTGATGATCGACATGCTGCCCTTGTCGAAGTACTTGAAAGGCGTTCCGGCCTTGACCTTTCCGTTCACAGTCTTCGCGGCGTGACGGCCACCCTGCATCGCAACGGGCGACTGACCGGGCAGACCGTTGAGCGAAGTCATGTCGCCGATGGCAAAGACGTTGGCGAACCCGCCGACGGTCAAGTCCGGATTGATGAGCAGACGACCTGCGCGGTCACTCTCACAACCGGTTGCCTCTCCGAGCACTGCGGCGAAGTCGTTGGCGCGTACACCGGCCGACCAGATGACGGTCTCGGCGTCGATGCGCTTCTCTTCCTTGGTCTTTGCCGAAGAAACGGTGACACCGTGCTCGTCGATGGCGGTGACCATGGTGTTGAGGACTACCTCGACACCCGACTTCTCGAGCGAGGCCTGCGTGTACTCACTGAGCTTGCCGCCGAAGGCCGGAAGCGCAACGCCGGCGCCCTCGACCATGGTGACCGTGACCTCGTCGGCACTGATGTTGTTGATGGCCTTCGCAAAGTAGCGACGCGCCAGTTCCTTGATCTGTCCGGCGAGCTCGACGCCGGTCGCGCCGGCACCCACGACAACGAAGCTCAGCAGGTTACGGCGAACCAGCGCGTCGTTGGTGGTGTGCGCTTCCTCGAAGCAACGCAGGATCTGCTTACGCAGTACCTCGGCGTCCTCGACGGTCTTGAGCTTGTAGGTGACCTTTTCGAACTCGTCATGACCGAAGTACGCCTGCGTGGCACCGGTGGCTGCGATGAGCGAGCGGTACCCGAGCGTGTGGCGGGTGCCCGAGGCTTCGTAGACGACGGTGTTCTCTTCGGCGTTGACCTCGACGACGCGGCCGAGGCGGACGTCGGCGTTGGGGTACTTCTGCAGGATCGTGCGGATGGGCGGAGCAACTTCGCCGGCCGACAGGACACCCGTCGCCACCTGGTAGAGCAGCGGCTGGAAGAGGTGCTCGGTGGTGGCGGAGATGAGAACGAACGGCGTCTTGGACTTCGCGAGGGTCTTGGCCGCGGCGAGGGCTCCGAATCCCGAACCGACGATCACAACCTGAGTCTTCTCGTGTCCAGTCGCGTCGATGTCGGCGCGACCCGCAGCTGTTCTATCCACAACGAACTCCTCAACCAAATTGAAAGTATGACTATTACGGTATGGACTGATCATGGGTCGGGTCCAGCTAGCTGGAGTATTCGCAAGACTGTTATCTCGATTGCTCATAAGTAAGCTGTCCTCATGGACTTCCGCCAACTCAAGTACTTTCTCGTCGTGAGCGAGGAACTGAGCTTCAGTCGCGCTGCCGAACGCTGCTTCATCTCGCAGTCGGCGATCAGCCATCAGGTCGCACGACTGGAGAAGGAGCTCGGGGCGACACTCTTCGAGCGCTCGACCCGGGCGGTTCGCCTGGCCCCGGCAGGATCGCGACTGGTGCCCATCGCGCAGCAAGTCCTCAGTCTCGAAACGATGGCGTACTCCGTCGCACGAGACCCGAGAGCCCGGATCCGAATCACCGGAAACATGAGCTTTGCCGCTCAGACGCTGGACGCCATCGCACACGTGCGCGAACTTCATCCGGACCTGGACGTCGAGTTCGTCATCAAGAGCTTTGCCCACCGCATGGATGCTGTGGCCTCCGGTGACGCGGACATCGCCCTGATTCGCGGCGGCGTCGACCGCCCCGGACTCGAACCCTTGGACCTCGGCGTCGAAGATCTGCTGGTCGTCATGTCGAGCCGTCACCCCCTAGCCGGCCAGCAAAGCGTCGACCTCAATGATCTGGCCGCATATCCCCTGCTCCTGCCGCCGCGCCAAAGTCAGGTGCTCATTCACAAGGTGGTCGAGGACGCATTCCGCGAGATCGATCGACGCGTCCAACTGGGCCCCGCAATTCCGAGCGATCACACAGCCACGCTGGACGTGATCACCAACCCGCGCGCCTGGACCCTGCTCTATTCGATCACCGCAGGCGAATCTCCGCGCGCTGGAATCAGCTTCATGCGAGAATCGCACGGCCGCTTGCGCATTCCCGTCTCGGGTGTGACCCGCAGCGGCGCTACCCACTCCACCGAGTTCGCCGATCTGATCCAAGCACTCAAGGACGCCATGAATCCGTCTTTCACTGAGTGAAAGTGTGATGGCGATCGACCCCCTCACAGAGCAACGTGGTGGGCAACCATGTGATGCGGCGCGCGGTTGCATCCCTTTACCGAGGAGCGGCCATGACGCGTTTGCTGAGCGAACCTGTGTGGGAATCGAAGATCTTCGACGGCGAATGGGTTCGCGGTAGCGCCGACGATCGTATTGTCGTCGAGCCGGCCACCGGCAAGCAGTTGACGACGGTCGGCATGGCAACACCCGACGACGTGGCAGCCGCTGCAACAAAAGCTACTGCAGCTCAAAAGGATTGGGCAGCAAGGCCATATACCGAACGAGCCACCGTTCTACGCCGCGCCGGTCAACTGTTCGAGCAGTACGCCGACGAAATCGGCGAATGGGTAATCCGCGAGGCCGGCAGCATCCCGGCCAAGGCCGGGCTGGAAACCCATACCGCTGCCGAAGAGTGCTACAACGCAGCAGCTTTGGCCGCACACCCTGTCGGTGAGGTTCTGCGCTCGGAGCAACCTCGGCTGAGCTTCTCTCGTCGCGTACCCGTCGGAACCGTCGGCGTCATCGCGCCGTTCAACTTCCCCATCATTTTGTCGATCCGTGCAGTCGCTCCCGCACTGGCGCTGGGCAATTCGGTGATTCTCAAGCCTGACCCGCGCACGGCGATCTGCGGCGGTGTGGTTCTCGCTCGCATCTTCGAAGAAGCAGGCTTGCCCGCCGGAGTGTTCAGCATGCTGCCGGGCGGCGCTGACGCCGGTGAGGCAATCGTGGCTCATCCGAGCGTTCGCGTCATCGCATTCACCGGGTCGACCCGAGCTGGACGCGCGGTCGGCGAACTGGCGGGCCGCCATCTCAAGCGCGCTCATCTTGAACTCGGCGGCAACAATGCGCTGATCGTCATGGATGACGTCGACCTCGAAAAGGCCGCATCTGTCGGCGCTTTCGGATCGTTCATGCACCAGGGACAGATCTGCATGACCACCGGCCGCCAACTGGTCCACGAAAGTATCGCCGCCGACTACACCGCACTCCTTGCCGAACACGCCGACAAGCTTCCGGTAGGCGACCCGTTCACCGGTCAGGTCGCACTGGGACCCATCATCGACGCCAAACAACGCGACCACATCCACTCTCTGGTCACCGGAAGCATCGCGGCCGGAGCAAAACTGGCTGCCGGCGGCACCTACGAGGATCTCTTCTACCGGCCCACCGTGCTGGCCGACACCCCACTCACCGCGCCTGCCTTCGCCGACGAGGTCTTCGGGCCGGTCGCACCGGTGACCTCCTTCGCCACCGTCGAACAAGCCGTCGCCATAGCCAACGATTCCGAGTACGGATTGTCGCTGGGCATTCTGACCTCCGACGCCATGCGCGGACTCGAACTCGCCCAACAGATTCCCACCGGCCTGGTACACATCAACGATCAGACGGTCGGCGACGAAGCCGTCATCCCTTTCGGCGGCATGGCGTCTTCGGGTAACGGCGGCCGTGTCGGCGGTATCGGTGCAAACCTCGATGCCTTCACGGAAACACAATGGGTGACGGCGCAAAGTGCACTCCCGGTATACCCCTTCTAGAACGAATTCACAGGGCACGTCCCACTCGGTCGCTGACCAGCATTGACGGGATCGATCTCGCGGACTTACCATCCAGAGAAAATTACTTCGCCACATTAAGCATTTTCTCTTGTTGTTCCCGAGAAGGACCCGTTGACGAACACAGTTACGACGAGCAGTGCCGCGAGCCCCAGCGCTACGCCAACTGCCACCGATTCCCCGGACCAGTCCGTAGCAAGATCGCCGCGCCGGGAGGCCGTGATCATCGGCGCTTTGAGCCTGGCAGCGATGATCGTCTCGATGATGCAGACGCTGCCGGTTCCGATCCTGGGACGGATTCAGTCCGACCTCGGAGCCTCGTCCGCCGGCGTCAGTTGGGTGACGACGGCGACCCTGCTTTCCGCTGCCGTCTTCACTCCCCTGCTGGGACGCTACGGCGATCAGCACGGCAAGAAGCGCACCTTGGTCGGCGTCCTCGTCGTCATGGTGATCGGTTCGATTGTCGCGGCATTGGCGCACAATCTGCCACTGCTGATCCTCGGCCGTGTACTCCAGGGAACAGCCACCGCGATCTTCCCTCTCGCACTCTCGGTCTTGCGCGAAGAGATACGACCACAGAAGCTTCCCGGCGCCATGGCCCTGGTCAGCGGAACTCTCGCGTTCGGCAGCGGTCTCGCCCTCGTGGCCACCGGTCTGCTCACATCGGCTCCGGATGCCGACTACCGCAACGCCTTCTGGATGGCCACCGGATTCGCAGTACTGGCCTTGATTGCCGTCGCCACGCTGGTCCCGCCCACCACGCACAAAAGCGGTGGGCGCGTGGACCTCATCGGTGCGCTGAGTCTGGGCGCGGCACTACTTCTGCTTCTTCTGGCGATTTCTCAAGGCCACCAATGGGGGTGGTTGTCGCCCTTGACCGTCGGTGTTTTTGTGGCCTCGATCGTGATGTTCGCAGTCTGGGTGTGGATCGAGAAGATCGTCGACGAGCCGCTTGTCGACATGCGGATGTTCGTCCACCGCCCGGTGATGATGGCAAATCTTGCCGGCGTCGTGGTGGGCTTCGGCATGTTCGCGAACTTCCTCGGGATCTCGTATCTCGCACAACTTCCCCGCGATCTCACCGGATACGGCTTCGACGCGAGCATTCTGCGTGCGTCGGTCGAATTCCTGCTGCCTGGCGCGATAGTTTCGCTGATCGCCGCCCCGATCGGCGGTCGTCTCATCAGACTCCGTGGGCCGCGATTCGTTCTGGGACTCACTGCGATCCTGGGCGCGGTGCCGTTTGCGTGGCTCGCGTTCGACCACACGCACACCGCGTCGGTCATCGGTGCGGGCATGGTGATCGGCGCCGCCCTCAGCCTCGGCTATGCAGCCATGCCCGCCATCATCATGTCCAATGTGCCGCATCATCAGAGCGGCATCGCCAACGGCATCAACTCGATCTCACGTTCCACCGGCAGCGCCATCGGCAGCGCAGTAGTGACAACGATTCTGGCGTCGATGACAATCGCGAACCTCCCCGAAGGTGTTCCGGCGATGCCAAGCGAATCTGCCTTCACCGTCACGTTCGCGACCGCGGGCGTTGCCTTCGTTCTGGTGGGACTTGTGGGGTGGCTGGGGCTGCGACCGGCACACTCCCCGTCCGCTTCCGAACAACCTCCCGCTGCGTGAGATCGGAAGTACTGCAGAGGGTTAGGTGCACCGTAGCCTGCGCACATGGCAGGTGAGACTCTCTACGTGATCGACCGGATCGTCACGAATCCCGGATGCGGGCAGAAGTTCGTCGACGAATGGCGTGCCGGCTACCTGCCGAACGCCCGGCGACGCAGCCTGACCCTCGACAACATACTTGTCAGTCCGCCGTTGTGGTCCGAGTACGAACCCAACGTCGTGACTATCACGTGGACCGTCGACGGAACCTCCGGTTGGTGGGCAATGACTCGCCTGAGTCGCGGCGACACCACGCTTCGGCAGTGGTGGGATGCCATGGAACCACTCATCTGCGAACGTAGCCGCACCATGGCTGCTGCTGCCGACGACGTCGAGGCACTGGCCGATGTATAACGTCACGAGGGTTGTTTTTGCTGCCGACAGCCCGGACTCGGACGGCTGGGCGAATGCGGTGAACACCATTGCAGCAGTGGCAGAATCGTCGGGCGCAGTTCGCCATCTCGTCACCGCTACTCTGCCCGGCGCCATCAACGGCGGAGATCTGATCGTTTATCTTCAGTTCGCGAATGAAGCCGCGTGGCGGGCCGTTAGCGATTCCGTCGACGCCGAACTTCACCACGATGCCATCGAACGCTTTCACGGCGCCGAGTACGTTTCCGGAACCGAGGGTCGCTCGCGCGCCACGGGCCCGAACGGGGTGTATCGAGCGTTGCTGATTCGCGTTGAACCCACTACCTCCGAGGACGAAATCGAACGCTTCGAAAGCGACTTGCTGAAGATGCCCGGGCATATCTCCTCGATCGCTGCCTGGCGACTCAGTCGGGTGAGTGCGGCGACCGGCGCAACACCCGCATGTGACGAAGCACCGTGGACCCATGTGTGGGAGCAGGAGTTCACCGACCTCGAATCACTGCAGACCCAATACCTCGATCATCCGATCCACTGGGGCGTCGTTGATCGATGGTTCGATCCTGAATGCACCGAAGTCATTGTGCGGGAAAGAATCTGCCATACCTTCGGCGAACTGGGCGACGAGATCCTATCGAGCGGCGGCTGATACCTCGCGGATCATCGCCCAAACTTTCTGGCGTGCCGGCTCTGTGAGCGACAATGACGGAATAGTGAGGAACCCGTGAAACAACCCGTCGAAGCGATGATGCTGCACGGGGACGCCGGCCGAGGCAAGCAGTTTCGCGTACTCGTCACCGGACGAGCACGGCGGATCCAGCTCGGCTGTCACGACAACAGCAGCTGGAAGATCTGCGAACGACTCTGTCCGAGTGGGTATCACCCGCACGTCATCTCGGCGTTCGGGAGCATATTGGTCCCAGTACCACTTCATGGCCGTGGTCGTGTTGTAGTGGTCGGTACCGTAGAGACGGTAGGACTCGGTGTCGAAATCGTCGTCGATCACCGGATAGATGAGAACCTGCGCCGCAACCGCCGGCCCCCCACGATCGCGAGCGGCGATGGCTACTGTCGCAGCAAGATTGCCGCCCGCGCTGTCGCCGGCAAGGACTATCTTGCTCGGGTCTGCGCCGTACTGTGCCGCGTGTTTCGTCGCCCACTCCAATGCGGCGTAGACGTCGTCGTGTGCTGCCGGCGCGGGGTACTCAGGGGCCAGACGATAATCGACGGAGACGACGACGGCGCCAACCCCTTCCGCCATGGACCGGCAGAATTCGTCATGGCTGTCCAGGTCACAGAACACGAAGCCTCCGCCATGAGCGAAGACGACCAGCGGTCCGGCGTCGGAGGAAGTGTGCGGGCGGTAGACGCGGATCGCCAGATCTCCACCGGGGCCCTCGATTGCGAGATCTTCGACCGTACGCAAATCGGGAAGCCGCTCCAACGGGGCGCGTCGATTCCGAAGCAGAGCGCGCAACTCCGACGGCTCGAAGCTGGTGACATCCGGAAATGCGGCGTTGAGCGTGGCCAGCATGGTGATGACTTCCGCGTGAATTGTCATGTGCACTCCTGATCTCGGACGTCGGGCATCCGCCAAGGTAGATCGCGCGCGGCCGAGTGAGAACACACCTTCCCGATCAGTGGTCTGTTTGGTTACGAGAAGTCGTGAGAAACGAAAAGGGAGACCACACCTCGTTGTGTGGTCTCCCTTTTCGATTCGGTTCAGCCGATCAGGCGTCAGCTCCTACTGCGAGCATCCACCTTGTCGTCATCGTCGTCGTGCTCGCCGGCAGCAAGCGCGATGTCGGAAGACTCGACGCCCCCATTCGGGCCTGTCTTCTCGAGGTCGACCGGTGCATCACCGGACGCAACCTCTTCGGCCTCAGGCTCTTGCGGTAGCGGTTTCTTGAGGCTCAGGATGATCGAGCCTGCCAAGACCACGATGATCACCGCGAGGCTGACCAGCGAGGGGATCTCGGGGATCGACGTGCTGATCACCTTGTGGCTGGCCTGCATGATCAGCTTCACGCCGATGAAGGCGAGGATGATCGACAGACCCTTGGAGAGGTAGTGGAACTTCTCGAGCAGACCCGAGAGCAGGAAGTACAGGGCACGCAGACCCAGGATCGCAAACGCGTTACTGGAGTACACGATGAACGGGTCGTCGCTCACTGCCAGGACTGCCGGGACGCTGTCGACTGCGAACACGAGGTCGGCGGCTTCGATGGCGACGACGACGGCGAACAGCGGTGTTGCGACGCGCTTTCCGGCTTCCTTGACGAAGAACTTGGTTCCCGCGTATTCCTCGCGAACCGGCATGATCTTGCGCAGCAGGCGAACTGCCAGCGACGTACCCGGATCGAAGCTCTCGTCGTCGTCCTTGAGCAGCTTGTAAGCGCTGTAGAGCAGGATGGCGGCGAAGACGAACAGGACGGCCGTGAACTTGCTGACCACGGCAACGCCGGCAGCGAGGAAGATTCCGCGGAAGATCAGGGCGCCGATGACACCGAAGAACAGCACACGGTGCTGGTACTCACGGGGCACCTTGAAGTAACCGAAGATCAGGGCGAACACGAAGAGGTTGTCGACCGAGAGGCTCTTCTCCAACAGCCAGGCTGTTGTGAATTCGACGCCCGAGTTCACCCCCAAGGTCAGGGTGACAACCACCGCGAACACGAGAGACAAACCGACCCAGAGTGCACTCCACCAGGCCGCTTCCTTGAAGCCGATGACATGCGCGCCGCGGTGGGCGAGCAAGTCGATGAGCAACATGACGACGATGACTGCGGCGAACGCGGCCCACGCCCACATGGGAACGTTCATCGCTGACCACCTACCCGAATGGCACTGATGACTGCGGTCACGGGGAGCTCCTTCACTGGGTTCGGACGGCCGTCTCGCCGTCTTCTCCAGTGTTCCTTGCCGACTTCTATCCATCCCTGTCGAAATATCGACGACTTTTGTATCTAAAGTTGCCGAGATCATGCAATCTAAAGGTGTTGCATCCGAAACCGCCGTTGGAAGGCAACTTGTTCTAGCCTGGCAAACATGAGCACCTCGTTGTACTACTCCGCCGTCCGCTCCACACCGCTGACCGACGACGAGAAGGCCGAAGTCGACCGACTCATCGCCGTCCACAACGACGAATTTCCGTTCGACTACGAGGTCCTGGACCTCTACCCGTCGGATATCCCCAACACTCTGCTCAACGGCTCGACCAAGATCTCGAGCGATCCGACCGAGGTGATTCCGTCACTCGTCTACTGGTTCAACGCACTGACCGAACTCCGGCGAGCGGTGCCCGACGCCGACTGGGACGTTTCACTCGACGACACCCCCGCAGATTGGGATGACAACTCCGGCTACTCGCTCCCCGGACTCGATGACATGCAGTAGCGAATCACGGCGCCGGCGCGATGGTGGCTCCGTAGCTCTCCAGTGCGATGAGGGCCAACTCCGTCGGCAGCCGACGCTGGTCGACGCTGCGACCCAGTAGCTTTTCGGCCTGATCGAGTCGATACCGCACGGTGTTCTTGTGCAGGCCGAGGGCTGCGGCAGTAGCGGCCGCGGTGCAGTTGTTCTCGTAGTAGACCCGGACGGTGTCACGGATGCGCGTCGTGACGCCGTCCGCGCCGGCCAGGCCTTTCAGTTCCCGAGCCACCAACTCACGCAGTTCGCCCAGATCTTCGGTGAGCAGACAGGGAACCTGAACATCCTCGTAGACGGTGATACCCGGCGAGCCCCCGGAACGGACCGCCACGCGCTGCGCGGCGAGCGCCTCGCGATGACTGCGAGCGAATCCTTCCATTCCGTAACCGCTCGCTCCCACTGCAACGCGAAGATCCGAATGCCGGGCATCAACATGTGACGCCCACTCCTGGCCGTCGAAATGCGCGACCCACGACCACAGCTCACGCGCGCCCGAAGGCAAAGTCAGAACACGCTCGCCATTGGACTCGTCCACAAAGGTACGGGCGTACGAGTCCAACCGCGCCAATACGTCTGCAGCCGGGTCGGTGTCGTCCGTCCAGAGAACAAACGCCGTGTGGTGGCGCCGCATCGGATAGTCCAGGATCCGGGACGCTTCGTCGGAGTGAAGGGCTTCGCCCGCGACAATCGCGTGCACCGTCTCGGACCGACGCGCAAAAGCGCCGCGCGCCAAGCTCTCCCGCTCCTTCGCGTACGTCGCGACCAACAATTCGGTGGTCACTTCCAGCCATCTCATCGCCGAACCCCACACTCGAACGAGAAGTGCGCGTTTGAGTTCCGGACCGATCGGGAGTGCCTCTATCGACTCGTCGACGAAACCCAGCATCGCGAGGCGTCCGGCGCCGTAGATCTTGAGCAGGACCCGAAGATCCATACCGCGCCGAGCGACGGTGAGTGCAAGCGCAACCGACTCCGCCGGCGGCGTGACCTCTTGGGAACCGCCCGCGATCGCCGCCACGATGACGCGGAGCTGCGCCGCGGTGCTCGCATCCACATCGCGTCGTAGCTCCCGATCAGCCGCTACCTCGGGATTGGCCTCGGCAATGGCGTCGTCGATGCGTTGGACGAAACCGTCGATCACCTCCGGCTGGAGATAGATGGGTGCGAGATTCGCAATCCAGCCGTCCAACTCCGATGTTTCCATGGCGCCTCCCCGAATTGTGACTTAGTCATAAATCTATCGCCTTGGTTCGGCCAACAAGGCCTATCTACCCAACTTCAACTGGTCCACAATCACATCTCACTGCAGTTTCACGTCGCTGCAGATTTACGTCACTGCAATCCCATCCCTCTAGTTTTTGGAGACGCTCGCGATATGAACAAGCCTTTCGACGGTCAGGTAGTGGTCATCACCGGTGGCGCCAGGGGCATCGGATACGCCACCGCGAAACGGCTCATCAGCCTGGGCGCGAGGGTCGCGATCGGCGACATCGACGAAGCCACTCTCGCGCAGGCTGCAAAAGATTTGGGCATCCGTACGTTCGGGCGTCTCGACGTCACCGACCCCGCGTCGTTCTTCGACTTCCTCGACACCGTCGAAGGTGAACTCGGCCCGATCGACGTACTGGTCAACAATGCGGGCATCATGCCGGTCGGACGGATCGTCGACGAGGACGACACCGTGACCAGACGCATCATCGAGATCGACGTCCTCGGCGTGATCACGGGAACCAAACTCGCACTGCGACGGATGCTTCCACGCGGACGTGGACACGTCATCAACATCGCTTCGCTTGCCGGCGAACTCCCGTGCCCCGGTCTGTCGACGTACTGCGGCGCCAAGCATGCGGTGTTGGGCTTCACCGATTCTGTCCGCAAGGAAGTTCGTGGCACCGGAGTGAACGTCTCGTCCGTACTGCCGACGCTCACCAACACCCAACTCACTTCCGGGACTTCGGGAATGAAGGGTTTCCGTGAGGTTCAGCCGGAGGAAATCGCCGAAGCAATCGTCGGCTTGATCACCAAACCTCGACCACGCGTGCGCATTACGCGAGTGTCCGGACTGCTTGTCCAGGCACAGGGTTTCGTGCCCCGACGGCCTTACGAGGCATTGAGCCGACTGTTCGGCGTCGAGACGCAGTTTCTCGGCGACGTCGACACCGCGGCCCGTGCTGCCTACGAGGAACGGGCGCGCACCAGCTGATCAGGCCAGCTCCGTGGCCGGCCAGTCGAGCAACTTCGCGCCCAACACGGCAGCGTGGAGCGCGAAGCTGTCGTTGGGGTCGTTGACGTTCTGGCCGGTGAGTTCACGGATACGGTCCAAGCGGTACGTGACCGCCCGGACCGACAAGTGCAGGTCTCGGGCGGTCTTTGCCGTATTGCCGCCGGCGGAGAAGTACGCGAGCAGGGTGTCGATCATCGGCCCAGCGCCGCCGCGCGCCTCGAGCAGCGGCGTGAGCAGGGTGTGGATCAGGTCGGTGACCGCCGGCCTGTCGTTGACCAGAACGCGGTAGACCAGCAGGTCACGAGCATCGATGATCGGTGCGGTCAACGACAGGCGCTGCGCCAGGTCCAGTGCGTCGAGCGCCTCCCGGTACGACGCCACGACGCCCGAAGCGGTGGTGCGAGGGCGCCCGACAGCGATCTGCCAGGTGCCGTCCAAAGCACGCCGCTGCAACTGAACTCGCCCGTCGTCATCGGTTCCCGGTCCGAGAGCCGACCGAATACCCGCCAGCACGTGATCAACGGCATCACGGTCCGGCGCCGCGAAAACGACGACCAGTTTGCCGCTCTTGCTGGCAACCAGCGCGTCGGCGTCACCCTTGCTGCCGAGCACGGCACGTTCGACGGCCCGCACCAAGGGATTGTCGTCGGTGAACTCGCGCGTCGCGGTCACCACCGCGACGGCATGCGGACCGCTGAGGTGGAGACCGAATCCCGAAGCACGACCTAACAATCCGACGACATCGGCTCCACCGGTCAACAGGTCGTCGACGAACTCACGGCGTGCCGATACCTGCGAGCGGACCAGAGAACGCCTGGCCAACTGAAATCCTTCGGCCAGTTCGGCGACGGCATCGTCGACGGCACGGAGCATGACTTCGCCGGCCGAGACGACGGCAGTCGGATCCGATTGTGCCGCAATAACAGCGGGGAGTTCACGCCACAGGCGCCAGGCCGAGGAGAGATAAAGATCGAGCAAGGCTCGCAGGGCAACACCCTGCTGCGCCGCTTCTTCACCACGGGCGCGGAAACGATGCAGCTGACGACGCTGCAGCGGCTTCCCCTCGCATACGGCGACACTGAGCACGTCCAGGAAATCACCCAGCAGTTCGACGGGTAGGCCACCGGCGTCGTCCGCCCCTGCCGCGGCTACCCGGGAAAGCACTTCTGTGGGTACTCCGGTTGCGTTCACCCCCCGCATTCTTCCACCACGTTCCGAAGGCGGGGGGACTGTCGTACCGGAACCGCTAGTCTTCGCCGACCAGGATGTGCGCGTAACTCACTCCGCCGGCTCCGATCATCTGCGCGAATCCGATCCGCGCACCGTCGTGCTGACGGACCCCGGACTGCCCACGAATCTGCTGAGTGATCTCGACGAACTGGGACAGGCCGGTCGCTCCACCGGGATGCCCACGGCCGATCAGTCCACCGCTGGGGCTGACCGCGACACGGCCTCCGATGTGGAAATCGCCGTCTGCCATCGCGAACGACGCCTTCCCTTCCGCCGCCAACCCGAGATCCTCGATGTACTGCAGTTCTTCGACGCTGAAAGCCTCGTGAACCTCTACGACGTCGACGTTGTCGGGGCGAATGTCGGCTTGCTCGTAGGCACGGGCGGAGACCCGCTTGGTCACACCGAGATCAGGCATGAACGCGGCAGCCCCGTGCCACTTGTCTGTCTCCGCTACGGCGGCAGCCACTCGGACTGCCCGACTGGCGTTCGCGAGTTTTCTGCTGGTGATGACGACTGCTGCTGCGCCGTCACCGATCGGGCAGGATTCGACGCGCCGGAGCGGATCCACCAGCATCGGTGCAGCTTTCAACTCGTCCATCGTCAATGCTTTGTTACGCTGCGCCATGGGGTTTCGGCTTGCATTGAAGAGGTTCTTCTCCACCACCAGGAGGCTGGCGTCGGCCGATTCGCCGTGTCGATGCATGCGGGCCTGCTTCATCAACGCAAACGGAACAGCAGGAACTGCCATGCCGGATACAGAAATCAAGTCCGGTTCACGTTCCCCTTCGGCGGCGCGGCTCATCAAGAGAGCACCGAGGCTTCCGACTCCGACCACCGCGGCAGTTTCCACCTGCCCCGATGCCACAGCAGCGCGGGCCTGCTCGAAAGCCGCTGTGCCGGTGGCTGATGCGTTCTCTACCGCAACAGCAGGAATCCCGGTCCACGCCATTTCGTGCAGAACCAGCGGAGCGGTCGACATTCCGGTACCGACGGCACCGACCACGAGCAGGCCGACTTCAGCCCAGTCCAGTCCGGAATCCCCGAGGGCCGCGTTCAACGCCTGTCCACCCTGAACATGTGGCGGTGTCGTCGTTTTGGAAACGAACGGCGTCATTCCGACGCCCGAGATGTATACCTCACGCATCGCGCGACTCCTTTTCGAAACCGTATGTCGTGAACAGTGAGTCTTCCGTGCCCGCACTCCGGGGAACAACGGAAACCACATCACCGATTCGAACGGGATCGGCACTGACTCCCAGAATTTCGATGTCGGCGTCACCGATACGCACCTGCGCGATGGTCACGGGAGGTTGCGCTCCGGCAATCGGAAATGCTGCAGTGCAATGCGATAAGACGGTACCGGACTCGGCCAGTTCGATCTGGGTCGCCGGGGCGTAGCACTTGGCGCAACGCTCACGGCAAGGGAAGCTGATGTTCTCGCACCGACTGCACTGCGAAGCCAGCAGTCTGATGCTCGTGCCTTCACATCGCAGGGCGGCATCGTCGAATGAAGGGTGCATTATTCGTCAGTCCTGTTCTTCAGACTCGTCGAGCCTGATCAGCCCAGTAGAGTTCTCGGAGATCCTTCTTGAGGACCTTCCCGTTGACGCTGCGCGGGAGTCGTTCGACGAAGTCGATTCGCTTGGGACTACGAACACCTCCGAGCTTGTTGCGGCACAGAGCAATCAGCTCGTCGGCACCTACTTCTGCGCCCTCGTTGAGCTCGACGACAGCGGTGACGGCCTCGCCCCATTCCGGGTCCGGAATGCCGATGACGGCACAGTCCTGCACAGCGGGGTGCGACCAGATCACCTGCTCGACCTCAGCTGGGAAGACGTTGAATCCGCCCGAGATGATCATGTCTTTCTTGCGGTCGGTGAGCGTCAGAAACCCTTCGTTGTCGAGGTATCCGATGTCGCCGGTGTGAAGCCAACCGTCACGTATGGTGTCGGCGGTCGCCTCGGGGTTGTTGTAGTACCCCTTCATGACCAGGTCTCCGCGTACGCAGATTTCGCCACGCTCACCGCTCGGAAGCGCGTTGTCTTCGTCGTCGCGGATTTCGACTCTGATCAACGGCGACGGCCGACCACAAGACAGCAATCGGGCGTCGTCGGCGATCTCGCCGTCGACAAAGTGCTGCTCGGGGCGCAGGAAACTGATGGAGCCGGGAGCTTCCGTCTGGCCGAAGCATTCGATCATCACCGGACCCAGAACCTTCAAGCACTTGCGCAGCTTCTCGGCCGACATCGGGGCAGAACCATAGAGGAAGTACCGCAGCGACGTGAGATCGTAGTTCGCCAGATCCGGATGTTCGATCAACCGGTAGATCACGGTGGGAGGCAGGAACAGGTCGGTGACGTTGTATCGGTCGATCGACTCGAGCAGGGTCTCCGGATCCGGCCGCTTCAACACGACGACGGCGCCGCCGCGGGCAGTTGCCGGCAGGGTCAGCATTCCGGCGGAGTGCGTCATGGGGGCAGCCGCGAGGTTGACCACCTTCTCGTCGGCGCGATAGTGCATGGCAAGCATCAGCTGCGCAACACACATCGAGAAGCTGCGGTGGGTGTTCATCACGCCCTTGGGAGCGCCTGTCGTACCGCCGGTCGGCGAAATCATCGCCACGGAATCCTGCGGAACGTCGACCCTCGGATGCGTCGACGGAGAATCGCCGAGCCAGTCCGTCAATGCGCGGGCGTAGTCACGAACACACTCGGCGGCGCCCGCTTCTCCTTCGAGGCGGATGTACTGGATGCGGTCGCCGACTGCAGCGTGAATCTCGTCTACAGCTGCTGCAAGCGCAGGGTGATAGAAGAGAATCTCGCAATCGAACTGGTTGACGAATCCGATGCTGTCCGTGATCGGACTGTTCGGATTGAGAGGCACCCAGGTTCCACCGGCACGCCAGGCAGCGATGACGCATAACCACGCCGCTGGATCATTGGGAGAGAGAACGCCGATCTTCGTTTCCGGCTTCATTCCGTCTCGCAGCAACGCGTTCGCGACACGACAGGACAGCGAACCTGCTTCTTCGAACGTCCAGTCGACGTCGCCGTGACGATATGCGATGGCAGCGGGATCGACGCTCCACCCTTGGTCGAAGAAATCGGAGAGGGCCATGGGAAACCATTCCTTCCTTCCTGCGGGCCGCAGCGCCCCAGGAAGTTGTCAGTAACTGTTTACATCTCGGCGAAACGTAAGCTCCCCCGGCCGACCTGTCAACCATCGACAACTGCAAAACTGTTGCACAACAACAGAATAGAGCTAACAGTCGAACAGACTCAGCAGAATCATCCCGTCTCGTACACTAAACCATACGCCATTAGGTTTACCGAAGGCGCATGCGTTGACCATTTAACCGAACTGCGTTAGATTAACCGATGTGACTTGAGGCACATCGATTCAGTGTCCACTCGAAAACTGCTGCTGGTGAACATCACCCGAGCGCACAAGCCAAGTCACACCCGCAACCACCCCTTCCGACTAAGGAACACGATGGCTTCAGCACGCGAACTGATCGATGCGTCTCCACTCAGCAGACTCCAAATACGGGTAATCCTTCTGTGCACGCTGGTCAACATGGCCGAGGGATACGACATCCTTTCGATGTCACTCGCCATACTGCCGATCACGGACGACTGGGGAATATCCGGCACCCAGTCCGGCATGCTTTTCAGCGCCGGCCTCATCGGCATGGCGGTCGGCTCGATCGCCTTGGGACCGGTCGGCGACCGATACGGGCGCCGCCCCCTGCTGATCGGTTCGCTGGTCGTCATCACAGTCGGTCTTCTACTGTCCGCAGCGAGCGGCGACGTCACACAACTTGCGCTTGCGCGTCTGCTGGCCGGCGTCGGTATGGGCGGCATCATCCCGAGTTCGCCGATCATCGTCGGCGAGTACGCACCTGCACGCAAGCGCTCGACGCTCATCGCGCTGTTCGCGATCGGCATTCCACTCGGGGGTGTACTCGGCGGCGCCGGAGCAGCGGTGCTGATGTCGACGTACGGCTGGCACTCCGCATTCCTGCTCGGCGCGGTCGTCACGGCAATAATGGCGGGTGTGGCCTATTTCGGAATCCCAGAATCGCCGGACTTCCTCGCCGCCAAGGGAACCGAGTCGTCGCGAAAGAAGCTGGACGAACTGATTTCCAAGATGAAACTGACCGGAGTCCCGGCCACGGGTAATCACACGACACCTGTGCGGCGGTCACCGAACGTCTCCGGATCGGCTCACCTGAAGTCCTGGGCCCTGGCGACGACATGCATCGTCTTCGGCCTGGTCAACATCGCATACTTCTTCGGCAATACCTGGACACCGAAACTTCTCAAGCTTGCCGGCATGTCCAACAACGCCGGAATCAGTGGTGGACTGATGTTCTCGCTCGGCGGCGCGCTCGGAACGCTGGTCTTCGCCGGCCTGGCCCTTCGATTCGCCTCGATGTGGATCACCATGGGCTTCATCCTCGCCGGCTCGCTACTGTTCGGCGTCCTCGCTCTGGTCTCGACTCAACTCAGCCCCGCGCTGGTGGCGTCAGCTCTGCTCGGGCTGTGTATGACCGCGGCCTACACCGGCCTGTATGTCATGGTGCCGATCCTCTTCCGCCCCGAAGCACGTGTCTCCGCTCTCGGAATCGCAGCGGGACTCGGCCGCATCGGAAGTATCGTGACGCCGTTGGGGATCGGTCTACTCGTCGACCGATCCTGGACGACGGAATCCATCTTCTTCCTCTTCGTCGTACCGACCCTGCTCGCCGCCGCAACGATCGCATACGCGCAGGTTCGCAATACCAAGGAATCAGTCGCCCTTGCCGTCGACGGCGAAAAGGCATCTGTACCTGCCGCTTGATCAGATCGAGTTATCCACCTGGTCGGCGTGAAGAACCCCGTAGAGGAAACTTCGCATCATCTGTTCGTACAACTGCCTGGGCGTACGTTGATTCGACTTCAGCGCGGCGTCGAGAACCGGATGGGCAATTCGATCTACGTTGGCAAAAACGGCGGAACGCTTGGCCTCGGGCCTCATCGCCTCAGTGAGGGTGACACCCAAGGTCAGCTTCTCGAGGCCGTCGAGGATCTGAACATGCAGCCGCACAGGAACTCCCGAACCCTCGAGGTAATCTGCTGCAGCCTCGAACATGTCAGTCACGAGGTCTCGCGGAAGAAACTGCAACATCACAGGCGCGGCATTGCGGTGACGCAGAATCACATCCCGAAAGTTCAAGCCGTACGCGACAACCCAGTCCTGCCAATCACCTGACGCGGGCTGACGCGGAATCCTGGTCTCGAACACGATTGCTCGCGCAACCTCCGTCAAAATCTCGTTCTTGTCGGAGAAATGGTGATACAACGACGGAGCTTTGACGTCGAGGTACTTAGCCAGACGCGGAAGGCTGAAAGCGTCCAAGCCCTCGGCATCGATAATCGAGATTGCTGCGGCAACTGCGGTGGTTCGGCTGATCAACGGTTTCGACGGTCGAGCCATGTCGCTCTTCACTCCTGATTTGCTCGGCGTCCGAAGATCGTACAAGCACCGATCGGAAGGTCAGGACAAGCGCATCGAACCCGTGTCGATGTACCGCTGATGGAACGAGAATGCCTCGCCCAGGATGTGCGGCGTCTGCCCCGCGCCCGGCTGAGCGTCGGCGCGAGCGATGTAATCGCGGAGCAGTGGCCGGAACTCCGGGTGAGCACAGTTGTCGACGATCAGGCGCGCGCGTCGCCGCGGAGACAGACCGCGCAGATCGGCCAACCCCTGCTCGGTGACCATCACCTGCGTGTCGTGCTCGGTGTGGTCGACGTGCGGAACCATCGGCACGATCGCCGAGATCTCACCGCCGCGGGCCGTCGACGGGCTCAGGAACATGGACACGTAGCCGTTGCGGGCGAAGTCCCCCGAGCCGCCGATTCCGTTCATAATCTTCGTCCCCATGACGTGCGTCGAGTTCACGTTGCCGTAGATGTCGGCCTCCAGCATGCCGTTCATGGCGATGATTCCGAGTCTGCGCACCACCTCTGGGTGGTTGCTGATTTCCTGCGGACGGAGCGTGATGTGGTTGCGGTAGAAGTCGATGTTCGCGGTCAGTTCTTCGATGCCCTCGTCGGTGAGCGCCAAAGCCGTCGACGACGCATGCGCGACGGTTCCGTCCTTGATCAGCTTGAGCATCCCGTCCTGGATGACCTCGGAGTAGCAGGTCAGGCCGCGGTACGGCCCCCGATCGAGACCGCCGAGCACCGCGTTGGCAACATTGCCGATGCCTGCCTGCAGCGGAAGCAAGGTATCCGCCGGCATCCGTCCGGCGCGCACCTCGAAGTCGAAGAATTCCAGGACGTGGCCGGCGATCGCCTCACTGACGGCGTCGGGTGCAGTGAGAGGGCTCGCGCTGTCTCGGCAGTCGGTCTCGACAACGGCCACAACCTTCGCGGGATCCACTCGGAATGTCGTCTGGCCGATCCGGTCTTCGACGCGGGTGATCTCGAGAGGCTTGCGATGCGGCGGCAACGCGGTGCCGTAGTAGACGTCGTGGATGCCTTCCATCGCCTCGGGCACCCAGGAGTTGACTTCGAGAATGACCTTGTCTGCGACGTCGAGCCACGTCTTGTTGTTGCCGATCGACGCGGAGGGAATCAGTTCACCTGATTCGGTGATACCGGCGACTTCGACGACCGCGACGTCGACGTTGCCGTAGTAGCCCTCCCACACCTGCTGAGCAACGTGGGAGAGATGGATGTCGACGTAGTCCATGCGACCGTCGTTGATGCGGCGACGCGCGGTGGCCTCGGACTGATACGGCATACGCAGCGCGATTCCGTCGACCTCGGCGAGCAGCCTTTCGGTCTCGGTGGACACCGACGCGCCGGTCAGGAGATTGATCGTGAAGTTCGATCCGTTGCCCCTGGTGTGGTGAATGCGCTCGGCCAGCGCCGGAATGATGACCTTGGGAGTACCGGCACTTGCGAAACCGCTGATCGCGACCGTGTCGCCGGGGTGAATGAACTTCACAGCGTCGGACGCGGCCATCACCTTCGACGCAAAGGCTGTGGCGCGAATGCGGCTGGAGGTGGCTTTGTGTCCGGTTTCACCGAAGGTTGAACTCACGACACCAGGATAAACAGGGCACGTCGAAGCGATTTACGGGGATAACCCAGACAGAATCGCTCCGACGTGCTAGGGGCTCGGGTCAGCTGACGACGCCGTAGGCGCCCTCGCCGACCAGGCTCGCAATTCGATATTTCTGAATCTTGCCCGAGCCGGTCAGAGGAAATGCTTCTGCACTGAACCACTCCTTGGGTGCTTTGTGGCGTGCCAGTCGCTCGGTGCAGAACTCGACCAGTTCGGCTGCGGTCGGCTGGTCGGACTCGTCTTTCCACCTGATGACGGCAACCACCCGCTCGCCCCATACCTCGTCAGGCACACCCACGACCGCTACATCGAGGATCTTCGGATGTGTGAAGATCACGGACTCGACCTCTCGCGGATAGATGTTCTCCCCGCCGCGGATGATCATGTCCTTGAGCCGGCCGGTCACCCGGACGTATCCACGCTGATCCATCGTCCCCAAGTCGCCGGTATGTAACCAACCGTCCTTGTCCACGGTGGCGGCCGAAGCCTCCGGGTTGCGGAAGTATTCGGTCATGACGAGGTACCCGCGCGCGCAGATCTCACCTTGTTCGCCGAGTGGCACGCTGTCCCCGGTCACCACGTCGGAGATCTTCACCTCGACCTGCGGCAACGCGAGACCGACCGTCTCCGATTTGTCTTCGGGGGTGTCGGCGGGGCTGGTCTGCGTGATCACGGGGCTCGCCTCGGTTTGCCCGTAGACGATGCTGAACCCCGCACCGAAGGCCGATTCCACCGTGCTCACGAGTTCGGGCGGGACCGACGACCCACCCGACACGACCACCGAACAGGTCGAGAAATCGCGGCTCGCGAAGCTGGCGTCGTTGATCATCGCGATCAGCATCGTCGGGACTCCACTGACCACGTCGGCCCGAAAGCGTTCCGCCGCATCGAGAACCGCAGTCGGATCGAAATACTGGATCAGACCGATGGACATTCTTCGCTGCGCGGCACCGAGAACCAGGATGCCGCACCCGGCAGTGTGAAACAGCGGCATCGCCGACACCACCGACCCCCGTTCGGGGAATTGACCTCTCCGACTGACGAAATCGGCATTGTTGACCAGTCCTCGGTGATGCAGCAGCGCACCTTTGGGAACTCCGGTGGTTCCCGACGTGTACTGGATCTGCGCATTGTCGTCAGGAGAGACTTCGGGCAGTGCGCCCCGTTCGCCCGCCCAACCTCGAACCTGACGATCCCAATCCTCGAAGTTCACTGCCAGAACTTCTGCTCCCGCAATCGAAATCGCCTCGGATGCCACCGCCGCCATGTCACCGCCGCGAAACTTTCCGGTGTGGAACAACCCGCGGGACTGGGACTGCGACAAGACGTACGCCAACTCCTCGGCGCCCAACGCCGGATTGGCAGTCACCAGAACCATTCCGGCGAGCGCGGCGCCGTACTGCAGAATCATCCACTCCGGAATGTTCGGAGCCCAGACCGTTATCCGGTCGCCGCGGTCGAACTGCGACAAGAGGTAGTGCGCGCACCCCTCCGCTTCACCCAGGAGTTCCGCAAAGGTCCAGGTGCGATCCGTCTCGGAGGCACCGGACAACGAATGCGATTGCGCCGGAACTACTTCTCGGATAGCAACCAGGTTCGGCGAGTCCGCGGCGCACTCTCGGAGCAGCCCGCCGACCGTTTGTTCCACTATCGGGTCCGACACGTCCGCGGGGAAGTACGACGTTTCGAGAACACTGCTCATCTCACATCCACTTTCTATCGTGAAGGGGTGTCGGATTCGGGGAGCGGCCCGCCTCCGTCTGGAATCTTGCGGCCGGAATCGCGGTACTGCACCGCGGCGTGAAATCCGTCGCGTTCGGCAAAATCCTTGAACCAGCGCCCTTCCGGCGAGTGACGCGTAATTCCGTCGAACAGGGTTGCCAGCACCTGGGTGCCCTGCAACCCCATGTTGTCGTACGCCTGATTGATCATCATCTTCTGCATTGCCAATTGATTGAGCGGGACACCGGCGATGCGATCCGCCAACGCCTCCACCGCAGCGTCCAGTTCGTCGGCCGGCACCGATTCGAGCGCCAATCCCCAATCGGCGGCGGTGACACCGTCAATGGTGTCTCCCGTCAACAACATTCGCTTGGCGCGTTGCGCCCCGAGGCGGTACACCCACATAGCTGTGGTCGGGCAACCCCAGACGCGAGCAGGCGGGTATCCGATGCGGGCGTCGTCAGCCATGATCAGCATGTCGCAGGACAGCGCAATATCGCTTCCGCCTGCGACTGCATGACCCTGAACTTTGCAGATGGTCGGCTTGAGCGATCGCCAGAGGGTGAAGAAGTCATCGGTGTTCTGCTTCATGCCCCGAAAGTCCTTGATGGGGTCCCACACCGGGCCTTGATTCCACTTTCCGTCGAGATCTCCTTCGGCGAACTTCTTGAGGTCGTACCCGGCGCAAAACGCCTTGCCTGCGCCTTGCAAGATGATCACGCGAACGTCGTCGTCGTCATTGGCCGCCGCAACTGCATTTCGGATGTCCGACGGCATCCGATCGTCGATTGCGTTGAGCCGATCGGGGCGGTTCAGGGTGATGTACGCCTTACCACCAGAGGTCTCGTATTTCAGGGTCGCAAAATCTGTCATCATCGGTCCTGTCGATCGAGCGCATCTCGAACGAAACGAGTTGCGCTAGTTCTGGGTGAGCAGCAGGCGAACGACGCCCGCCCATTGACTGATCGAACGACGCGCAGAGGCATCGCTCTTGTGTACCGCCCGGGACAACGCCAAACCACGGAGCATCAGCACGGTTAGATCTGCAATTTGCGAATAGTTCTCGGAAGCAACAATTTCAGGCCCGAACGCATCATGGACAACTCGCTGCAAATCCCGCCCGGCGACGCGCTCCGATTCGCGGAGAACCTCCGCCAACACCGGATCCGTCCGAGCCGCCGACCACAGTTCGAGTTCCGCTTGGAACGGCGGCTGAGTCAACGCCGAATACAAAGCGGAGATCGAGTTCTCGATCGTATCCACCGACGGGTCTTGTCGAGACATCGCCGACCTCACCGCCGCTTCGTTCCGCACGACGATGTTCGACACCAACGCGGCAGTGAGCTCCTGCATATTCGGAAAGTGGTGCAGGAGAGCACCCCGACTGACTCCGGCAGCCGTTTGAACCGACTGCGTCGTCAACGACGAATACCCGTCCGCTATCAGTAAATCCGTTGCCGCATCGAGAATCCGGTGGCGCGTGGCTTCGCGCTGCGCGTCACGCAGGGTCACGGTCACACCTCCAGCCTCTCGAGTGGCATGGCTCACAGTTTCACAGTCCATTCAGACTGTCAATGGTCGAAGACCTCCGGCGTACCCTCGATCCACCGGCCCTCGGACTGATCGGAGCAACAAGTGAGGACCTCACCGCCGACCGTCTCGCTGACGCTCGATCAACTTGCCTCACGCGCCGCGTCACTGATTACCGACAACAGCCGATACATCCTAGGCATCGCGGGAGCCCCTGGAGCCGGGAAATCGACGGCTTCACAGGCAATTGCGCAGAAACTGGACTCACTCTGCACCGTCGTCGAGATGGACGGCTTTCACCTTGCCAATCGGGAACTCGACCGACTCGGCAGGCGTGGACAAAAAGGCGCTCCGGAAACTTTCGACGCCGACGGATACGCGGCGCTTCTACACCGCCTCCGATCGGCAGACTCCATTGTGTACGCGCCCGTCTTCGATCGCGAGATCGACGAATCAATCGGTAGCGCAACCGCTGTCGAGCCTCGAACACCGTTGATCGTCACCGAGGGAAACTACCTCCTCCTACCAAACGGCAGCTGGCCACAAGTACGAGCGGCGATCGACACCGTCTGGTACCTCGAGGTTCCGGAGGCCACACGCACGCAGCGGTTGGTGAAACGCCACAGCCGCTTCGGGAGGAGTTCCGAAGCGGCCGCGGACTGGGTGAGATGGGTGGATCAACCGAACGCCGACATGATCGCAGCGGCCAGGTCGCGTGCGGATCTGATCGTCGAGATCCGCACGTGACTGCCGAGGTTGGCAGCTCCCCACACTCACCCGTCATCCAACTGAACGGCGAAGACTACGGTAGTTTGGATTAAAAACCCTGGTCAAGTCGATTTCAGATCTCCATACATACGTACGTATGGATCCTCTTTCGCCATCATCCTCGGGGCAACAAACTCTACCGCTGGTCGTCGCCGTCAGTTTGTCTCCTCAGTGAAACTCGACAGTTGCGCAGCAAACAGATTCAGTACGTTTGCGGTTATTCGTTCGGTGAAAGGATCCCGGTGAATCAGTCCACTGACCCACTCGGTCGTCCCGGCATTGAAAACGGTTCCGAGACCGCGCTGATGTGTCGCCACCATTCCCGAACCGTATTCGAACTCGCGCAGATGCTCGGGGAGTTCTCTCCCATAGGCACTTTCGAAGATTCCCGACAACTCGGCGAAGGGCGCACCAATCGGAACGGTGCCGTTCCAGTTGTCCCGTGACCCCGAAACTGCCGGCGCCATTGCGATGATTTCCAGATCCTCTGGTGCACCGTCGACACCGGTGGCGTACGGCAGACCCTTCCTGAACGTGTAGTCCGCACCGTCCATTGCGAAGGCGGCAATACAGACCGGCGCGATTCCGAAGTTGTCACCGTAATACAGGTCGGTTCCGTTCAATGCCCAATGATCGGGCCGGTATACGGTAAAGCCGCCGGATGACCTCGGAGTTGTTGCACCGTAACGGTTGTACACCCCCGCCATCGCGGTCAAACCCATCGTCCACGCGCCCGGCCGAGCAATCTCGGGGGAATCCCATGCCGTGGTGACGCGGGTGGGGTCTACTTCTCGTATGGGATCGTCGAAGGGGTTCTTGTAACAAATCTGCGCGTCACCTTCGATGCGTACCTGCCACAGGAAGTTCCCGCCGAATCGCGCCAGGCCGCCTCCTCCTTCGACAAATGCGTCGAGACGATCACGCATTTCCCACGACCAGTACTCGTCGTGACCGACGACGACTGCACACGAATATCCGCGCAGCGCTGAAGGATCCTCATGTAGGTCGTGCTGGGTGATGTGGTGTACGAGAAACGCTTGCTCCTCCGCCCACACCGTGAACGGGCGTTCGTACGTCGCCCAGAATGCGTCGGCGTGATGGCGCGAGTATCCGTTCACCCAGGCCCATTCGTACGGCGGGTGCCGCGGAACCCATCCGATTCCCGGCATATCGGTGTGAATGTTTCGCGCTGCACCTTCGGGTTTGCGCAACATCCCGCGCGCGATGGGACGCTGCGTCGACGAAATCGGTGTCGCCACGTCGCCGAAACCGTCCGGGGCACCACGGAAATTGTTGGCTCCGCCCCAGTCGTTGTAGGCCAACATCGTGCTCGTGGTGTGGATGAGGACCATGTCAGCGTGCTCGGGTTCACGTGCCTTGACAATGAAGAAGCCCTCACGTTCGACGACCACACCTTCGTGGCGCATTCGAACCAGGATCAGGTACATCCCCGAAGCCCAATTCGGTGCAACGGTGAAGGCAACGGATTCCGACCAATCACACCCGGTCGCATAGGCGTCGTCGGGCGTCGACTGTTGTTTTCCTGGTAGCCCGATGTACTTGACGATGCTCTGTGGGCGCGCGCCGTCACGGACCACCTCGATGTCGTATTCGTCAGCGGTGGTGTGGACCCGCACCGAGACGGTGTCGCCGGCGAAGTAGGAGAACTTGTCTGTGTAGACCCAGATCTCAGGTGCACCCGGAATCAATCCCGGCCGTTCGACCAAACCACCAGTGGCCGACCACGCGGCAGCAGCACCCGCGCGACGTGGACGGGTTTTCTCTCTCATGGGGTAACTCCGTGGATCGTCGTATTTAGGCGCATGGACTGGGAATGAGGGTGCCCGAGGTCGACCGAATTTCACTCGAAGTTGTCCCGGTGTTCTACGAGAGTGCCGAAACGTTTCGGCATAGTCAATAGCTCTGATGAAACGATTCGGCGAAATTTCTCCGACTGAACAATCGTCCGCCAGGTTCCCCCTGCCGAAACGATTGGGCGTTACTCTTGAGTAGAAACCGCCCAGCAACTAGAGGACGCGACCCCGATGATCACGCCGAACGTCCCGACGCTTCGCGATGTCGCGACAGCCGCCGGCGTCGCCGTGTCCACAGTTTCCTACGCACTCAACGGCAAGGGCAGAGTCGACTCTGCCACCCGGGCGCGTGTTCAAGAGGTTGCGGATCGCTTGGGTTACCGAGCCAATCGGTCGGCACAAAACCTTCGCTCGGGTCGAACCGCCACCCTCGGGTTGATGCTCCCGGCTCCGGACGAGCCTTCCTCGGCCGAGTACCTCAACTTCGACTGGTACGGCCGTGTGGCGACCGCCGCCACACAGGCAGCGTTCCACGCCGATCACTCACTCCTGCTGTTGCCGTCGATGAAGGACCCGAACGGACTGCGTCGCATCGAGATGGACGGTGTGATCGTCGTCGACCCGATGATGCACGACCCTCGCGTCGACATCTTGAAGAAACTCGGAATACCTTCTGTCGTAGTGGGTCCCGGCAACCCTGAGCAATTCGGATGGAGTATTTCGCCGGATCTCTTCGCCACGACCGAAACGCTCTTGAACCACCTCACCGAACAGGGCGCAACGGATATCCTTGTCCTCAATCCCGGAATGGATTCGGCATGGACTCGCGCAACGACCATCGCTTACCTCGAATGGTGCCGCATCCACGGCGTGTCGCCCCGAGCCACGGACGACCTGGCGTCGTTCGAGGGCGTCAATTCCGTCGAACAACTCGTCTCCGCGGCATACGGGGCGACTCACAAAGCACTGACATCCGAGAATCCCCCTGACGCGATCCTCTCGGTCATCCTCGGTTGCGCCCCCGCCGCTGCACGAGCGGCGCTCGATCTCGGCCTGTCAATTCCCGGAAGTATCTTGATCGCCCAGGACAGTGACGAGCCCGCTCTACTGATCTCCGATCCCCCGATCACCGCCGTCGACTTCTTCCCCGAAGAACAAGCAGCTTTGGCGGTGGATGCACTGCTCGCCCTGATCGACGGTGACGAACCCTCTGCGCCGACCCACACCCGTAGCGAACTACGAATACGAGCAAGCACCGCAAATTCGCTCACCCCATGAATTCACTCGGCACCGATAGACTGATTTCCTGACAATCGTCCGTCGCAGACCGAGAGGAATCAAGCCATCGCGCACCGCTCCCGCGACCGCTTGGCCAGGTACCTCGCCGTAGCGCTCGTCTGCATCTTCACGCTCGTGATCTCGGTCGCCAGCGCCACCGGTCTCGACCGCGATGTCCCTGCGGTACGCATCGCTTACGCCGCTGCCGCAGATACTTTCGGCGATCTGTATCTTCCACCCGGATCGGACGGCGACCTGCCAGTCGTCGTATTGATCCACGGCGGCGGCTGGGCGCAGAAGAGCAATCTGGAGTACGCGGGTGCGTGGGCAAAAACGCTGACCCCCTACGGAATTGCGGTCTGGAACATCGAATACAGACGTATAGGTGGGCAGGGCGGTTGGCCGACTACTCTCTCCGATACCGTTGCGGCGACCAACGCGCTTGCCGGCATCGTTCAGGAAAAGGCCTCCGGGCGACTGGATTTGGGTCGCGTGCACATCGCCGGATACTCCGCGGGCGGACAACTGGCCGCGTGGGTCGCGTCGCGACCACAACAGGACACGGATGCTCCCGCGCCTGACCTCACCGTGCCGATTCGTTCGGCGACGATCATGGCCGGCGTCTTCGACATGACACTCGCCGCAACCGCGGGCAAAGATCGATTTGTTCGAAATCTTCTGGGCGGCATGCCGGTCGATCACCCTGACCGTTACCGCATCGCGTCACCGATCGAACATCTCCCCACCGGGCTCCCCGTCACGGCGATCCACGGACTCGGCGACAAGGTCGTGTCGGTCGAACAGAGCCGGCGCTATGCCCGTGCCGCACGAGCAGCAGGCGACGTGGTCGATCTGATCGAACTTCCCGGCGTCGGCCACGGCGACTTCGGAAACCCGACAACCAACGCCTGGGCTATCACCAAGCAAGCAATAATCGATCACGTAAACACTCCTTGAGCAGGTGAAACCGCCTACTGTGAGCATGATCGCCCGCAAAAGGATTAGCTGAAACCAACTCCATGACGTACGGTGGGGTTATCAGAGGGCAGCCGTCAGTCAGGCAGCCGGTCGCTTCGCCCGGAACGACAGTTCCAATATTCGTTCCAGGGGCAGACTTCCAGTTCGGTGCAAATCCGCGCCTTTGATCACTACGCACTTTCATCAGTCCCGCAGATTGTTGACCAGGCCGAAGGCTCCGACAGAGTCCGCCGCCAATCGCGTACCGACTGCACCAGTATCAACATGCGCTACACACCGCACGGGCCCAAAACCCATGTGGTTCAAAGGAATACCTTGTACAACACCATGATTCACCCCGACGACACGAACAACCAGACGAACAGTGTCCCGACAAACGGACTACGGATCCCGACCAATTCGGGCCGTCTCCGCGAACGGGCTCTCGAAATTGTCTGCACGCTCTACCGCTGCAGCACCGACGAAGCCGCCGACCTGCTGGTACGACATTCTCAGACCAACAACCTCAAGGTCACCAGCCTGATCAAGGCGCTTGTCGCCTTGATCGACGAGGACACCTCCGGCACCGGCTACGGCAACAACAACGCGCTGGCGTCTCACTTCTGGCTTCGCGAGATCAGGAATCTCAGCCAGGCCCACCGACGCAGCGATCACTTTCACCGCCATCTCGTCGGCGCGTAACAGTCGCTGAACGACAACTGACCTGAAACGACAGCTGGGGCAGTACACGGAAATCGTGTACTGCCCCAGCTTCGTGTTTTCAGTTGTCAGGCGGAAGCCGATTCTCGGCAGTCAGGCGGAAGCCGATTCTCGGCAGTCAGGCGGAGGCCGATTCCTTGTTGAGGTCCTGCCGCACACCGTCGGTGTCGGTCGCCTCGTCCACGTGCTGCGGAGCGAAGAGCAGGCAGACGATGCTCAGGATGCACATGCCGATCAGCAGTGCGATGACCGGCCAGATGCTGCCGGTTGCCTTGTACATCAGCGTCGAGACCAGCGGAGACAATCCGCCGAAGATCGCGCCGGCACCCTGGTACGCCAACGAGATACTTGTGTAACGAGCCTGCGGCTTGAACATCTGCGAGAGAACGGCGGCGATCGGACCATACGTGGCAGCAAGCACCAGTCGCATGACCGCAAACGTCAGGAAGATCAGGAACACGGATCCGGACTTCAGCACCAGGAACTGCGGCGCTGCGAGTATTGCGACCGCAGCAAGACCCCAGATGACCACGCGGACGCGCCCCACCTTGTCGCCGAGCCACGCAACTCCCAGGGTCGCGATCAACTCGACCACTGCAGCGACACTGAGCGCGTTGAGAATCAGCGTCTCCGACAAGCCGACGTCGGGGTCGGTTGCGTATGCCGTGATGAAGGTCGTCACGAGGTAGTAGCCGCCGACTGCGACCGGCAGAATGCCGATACCGAGGATGATCGGACGCCAGTTGGTCACCAGCGCGTACTTGAGCGGCAGCATCTCCGGAACGTCCGCGGACTTCACCTCGGACTCGAAGACCGGGGACTCCTCGACCTTCAGGCGAACGACCAAGCCGACCAGAATCAGCAGTGCCGAGCAGAGGAACGGCAGACGCCAAGCCCACTCGCGCAGAGCGTCGTCGCCGAAGGTGGAGAGAATGCTGAAGAAACCGGTGGCAAGAAGGGCGCCGGCCGGGTTGCCCAGCTGAGCGAATCCGCCGTAGAAGGTCTTCTTGTCCTCGGGAGCATGCTCGACGGCCATCAGGACTGCGCCACCCCATTCGCCGCCAACGGCGAAGCCCTGGACGAAGCGGAGCACGACCAGCAGCAGCGGCGCCCAGAACCCGATCGACGCGTACGTGGGCAACATGCCGATGAGGAATGTTCCTGCACCCATCAGCGTCAGGGTCACAACAAGGGCGGTGCGTCGGCCCATCTTGTCACCGACATGGCCGAACACGATTCCACCAAGGGGGCGGGCGAAAAACCCGACGGCATACGTCGCGAACGCCGCCGCAACGCCGGTCAGGCGATCGGTTCCGGGCGGGAAGAAGATGTCACCGAACACCAGGGCGGCTGCCGTGGCATAGACGTAGAAGTCGTACCACTCGATGGTTGTACCGACGAAGGCTGCAAATCCCGCCTTGCGGGCCTTCACGATCTGTTGCTCTCGGTTCATTACTTTTCCTCGGTGGTCGAAGTGCTCGACAATAGGTGGTTATAACCTGAATGTGCGAGTTCGCCGTCGATCCAGGTCTCCCGGACCTCGATCTGCGCAATCGCGTCGGCCGGAACCTCGAGGAGATCCGCGCCCAGAATCACGAAGTCGGCCCGCTTGCCGACCGAGATGCTGCCAAGTTCCGCTTCACGACCCAGCGCACGCGCGCCGTTGAGCGTGTGAGCCTGCAGTGCCTGGTCGGCGGAGATGCGGAGTGCATCGGAGCCGAGCTGATGGCCCTGACGCGTCACACGAGTGACGGCCGCCTGAATGGCCTCGAGCGGCTTGGGCTCTGCGACCGGGGCGTCGGAGCTGATGGTCACGGGAACCTCGGCAGCGATGAACTCCCCGAGCGGGTTGAACCGCTCGCCCGGAGTGCCGATCGCCGCGGTGACGCCCTCACCCCAGTTGTAGTAGTGCTGCGGCTGGTTCACCGGGTAGACACCGGCCAGGTTCATCCGGGCGATCTGCTCGGCCGTCGGGAGTCCGCAGTGCTCGATGCGGTGACGCGCGTCGGCGTCGGGGTGAGCCTTCTGCGCTGCTTCGATGGCGTCGAGCACCATGTCGATGGCGGTCGGCGACTGTGCGTGCGTGGCGGTCTGCAGACCCACGGAGTGTGCCTTGGCAATGAGCTCCGAGTAGTCCGCCGGCTCATGGTAGAGCTGCCCGGTGCGGCACGGGTCGCCCACGTAGCCGTCGGGGAAGTATGCGGTCCAGCCGCCGAGAGTGCCGTCGGCGTAGAACTTGATGCCGCCGAACGCGAGCCGCGAATTGCCGAAAGCGCCATGCATTCCCGTGTCGATGACGTGATCGAGGAGATGGCTGAGCATGTACATGCTGACGCGCGTCTTGAGCTGATCCTGCTCGGCCAGTCGCAGGTACATGTCGAATTCACGACGCGTCACCTGGCAGTCGCCGATGGTGGTGACGCCGCCGGCCAGGAACTTGTCCTGAGCGACCGACAGCTGGCGAAGGTGCTCTTCCGGCTCGTCCTCGAGATGGAAGTTGGGTCCGTGATGGCCGACCTTCACACCGTTGACACCGGTGAGGATGTTGCACGCGGCGTCGGACAGCTCGCCCGTCAACTCGCCGTCTGCGTCTCGGAAGAACTCGCCACCGGCCGGGTTCTCAGTGCTCGCATCGATGCCGTGCTTGTCGAAAGTGAAGGAGTTGACGACGCCGCCGTGACCGCTCGCGTTCATGAGGTAGACCTCGCGATCGGTGGCCACCTGATCGAGCTCTGCCTTGAGCGGATGACGCCCTTCGATCAGGTTGCGGTGCTCATAGCCGTATCCGCGAATCGGGACACCTGCAGGAGCTGTGAGTGCCGCTTCCTGAAGCAGGGCAATGATTCCGGGAATCGAGTGGGCCTTCTCCGGCCCGCAGTCCACCCAGCTGAGCATCTGTCCGTACATCAACGGGTGTGCGTGCGGATCGACGAATCCGGGGACGACGGTGGCGCCGTCGAGTTCGACCACCGCGGTCGTGCGAGTGCTCAGGCGTCGCGCCTCCGTGCGGCATTCCTCGAGTGTCCCCACCGCGGCAAAGCGGTTTCCGAACACCAGGAACGCTTCGGCTCCCGCCGTGCTGTGGTCAACGGTGTGGATCTTGGCGCCGGTGAAGATCGTGGCGGTGGCGTCGAGCGGCGAGGCTTCGTGCGTGTGCAACTTGCGCATGGTGGTCCTTCGTCGAGATGGTGGTGCAGGTCACTGCGTGTTGAGCGAAAACTACGCCCTGACCTGGAGCTATGCAATGCATCAAAGTTTCAGACCAGGTGGTACACAACTTTTTTGTACGAGTTTTCGAGCATTTCTGCACTTATCCACATCATCTATGCCCACATGCGACTGTTCTAATAGGAAGCTCATACAGAAAAATCTCTGGAAAAGTTGGGGCATCCATGACGGTCGATCTCGATTCCAAGCTCATAGCTGCTCTTCAACGCAATGGGCGAGCGACGTACCGCGAACTGTCCGTGGCGGTCGATGCCCCACGCGCGGCAGTGTCCACCAGGGTGCAGGCACTACTCGACTCGGGAACGGTGTCCGTGGTTGCCGTCGCACACCCCGAACTTCTCGGCCTGAAGGCACTCGCACACGTGTCGATCGCCGTGTCCGGACCGATGACCCCGGTACTGGACGCGTTGATCGAATCCGAGGCTGCGGTCTACATCTCGGCAGTCAGCGGGCAGTACAACGTGATCGCGGAACTTCGGGTGCCCAGCCACGACGATCTGTACCGCGCCATCGCCGAACTCCGCTCACAGCGTGGCGTCAGATCCGTGAGCACGCTGGTCTACGTCGACGTCATCAAGGGAATTTTCATGCCCGAAACCGCTTTACAAGCCGACATCCGACTCGATTCGACGGACGTCACCTTGATCGAACTGCTCGAACGCAACGGGCGCATGCCATTTCTCGAGCTGGCCGAACACACCGGCCTGTCGCCGAGCGCTGTGCGCAATCGCGTCAATCACCTGATCGCGAGCACGGCACTGCGCGTCGGCGCTGTCGTCAAGCGGCGAGGTGGTGGCCGGACGCTGGCGATGGGCATCGGCGTCAATCTGGGCTCACGGGACGACAACGCGGTATCGGAGATCGAGTCCCTGCCCGGAATCGAATTCCTCGCGCGGACCCTGGGACGGTACGACGTGATCGCGACGGTCGCCGCCAACTCGTCCAACGACCTCCATGCCCTGTCCGAGCGAATCCGGGGCATCGACGGTGTCAGCGGCTTGGAATCGTGGGCGCATCTCGAGGTTTTCAAGGAGCACTACGCCCGCAGCCTGGACGTACGCGGATAATTCCCAAGTCATTGACCCACTCGTGAGAGCACGCTAACCTCGGACAAAGTCATTGACTCACTTACCCGAGGTGGCACACATGTCCGACTCCGGACGCAAGGTAGACATCGTCGCTGCGGCGATCGAGGAGGCGATATCGATCGGCCGATGGTCCGTCGGATCAAAACTCCCGCCGGAGACCGCACTGGTCGAGGAATTGGGAGTCGCCCGAAACACCATGCGCGAAGCGGTACGGGCGCTTGCACACGCCGGAGTTCTGTCCGTTCGTCACGGTGGCGGCGTGTACGTCATGGCGGCGTCGCCGGTCGAAGGACTACTCGGGCGCAGGCTCGCCAGAGGTGACGTTCTCGACGTACTGAGCCTGCGACGCGGACTCGAGGTCGAAGCCGCGCGACTTGCAGCGCAGCGCCACACCCCCGAAGATCTCGCGCGGATACATGCAGCCTGGAATGCCCACCCCGGTCACGTCGGCGGCTTCACTGCCGAAGCCGGCATGGCCCTGCACCTTTCGATCGTCGAGGCGTCCCACAATTCCGCACTGATCGACGTCTACCGGGGAGTCCTTGCCGCCGTGACGGATTCGCTGTCCGCCGTCAGTGTCGGTCCAGGTTTCCACGTCGACGAGCACCGACCCTTGATCGCAGCCATCGAGGAACGCAACCCCGACGAAGCAGCGCGCGCAGCGGGCGCAGCGCTCGACACGGTCATCGACGCAGTCGAAAGGAGCTTGGCGTGAATCAGGGAAACTGGAATGGTACGACGTATTCGCCTCTTGCCGAGCAACTCTCACCGGCATCGACGGAGGCACTGCGCTCGATCGGGCATGTGAGCACGGTGTACGACGTCTGCGCCGGAACCGGGAACTTTGCGCTCCCGGCGGCTCAGTCAGGCATGACGGTCCACGCACTCGACCTCTCCGCCAGCCAGCTCGAGGTCGCACGCGAACGCTGGATTCCCCACCCCGGCACTACCCAACCCACCTTCACGATCGGCGATGCGCAGTCTTTACCCTGGCCGAATTCGAGTGCCGACGCCTGCGTCAGCATCTTCGGGATCATCTTCTGCCCCGACCCCTCGATTGCCCTCGCAGAGATGATGCGGGTGACCCGGCCAGGCGGAAAGATCTGCGTCGCGACGTGGTCGGAGAACGGGTGGGCAGCAGCACTCCGCAGAGAGGCCGCCTCGGCGTGGAATGGCATCACACCACTACCGACGACATGGTCGAGCTCGAGCGAATTCGAGAAGGCAGCAGCTGGATTGGAGTCGGTGAGCTCGGCCTCCCACCTGCTCGAGTGGCAACTACCAGCCGGATCGGATCCCGTCGAGGAACTGTGCGACCAGGCACCGGCGTTGAAGAACTTTCGCGAGGCCGTTCGAAGCACCGGGAATTGGGCTTCGATGTCAGCGCACCTCCGCTCGACGCTCGAGCCCTATCTCAGGTCGAGCGCGGCCGGCCCCGTCGCCACCAGCGAATACATCCTCCACGTTGGCACTGTCCCGAACTCTGACACCGCGTTCTTCCGAACGCGCGGGTAACCCTCTTTGCCGGATACGGTCTCTTCACCGTCCACCGACCCGAAGAGGCCCGCTCGATGTCCGAATCGAACTCCCTGCCCGAATTGAAGCAAGCATCGCAGCAAGCATCGAAACAAACGTTGTCCATGACCGTCCTCATGACGCCGGACATGTCCAATTTTTCGGGCAACGTTCACGGCGGAACGATTCTGAAGTTTCTCGACCAGGTCGCCTATGCGTGCGCGAGTCGATACGCCCAGACGTACGTCGTGACCCTGTCGGTGGATCGTGTGGTGTTCCGCGAACCGGTGCATGTCGGAGAACTCGTCACGTTCAGCGCTTCCGTCAATTACACCGGGCGCACCTCGATGGAAATCGGAATACGCGTCGAAACCGAAGACATTCTTCTCGGAAAATCTCGACACACCAATAGTTGCTACTTCACGATGGTCGCAATGGGCAGCGACGGAAAACCGGCCGAGGTAGCCCAACTCCGGCCGACCGGAACAATCGCGAGGCAGCGATTCGAGGCCGGTCGTCGGCGTCGTGAACTGCGCAGAGAGAACGAGCTTCGTGAACAGTCCATCCGGGCTGCAGTTCGGGACTTAACGCCCGAACACGATGACTAAATCCAGTAAAAATTTAAGTTATAACCTTATGCATTAAACTGATCGAGTGACTTCGAAGGCACGGGAAAACTATGACGTTGTGATTGTCGGCGCGAGCATCGCGGGATGCGCGGCCGCAATCATGTACGCCCAGCAGGGTCTGCGGATAGCGCTTCTCGACGCTCGCTCCGACATCCGGGCGCACAAAGTCCTGTGCACTCACCACCTACAACCCTGCGGTGCCCCGATCTTGCAACGACTCGGCGCCACGGAAAAACTGCTCGCCCTGGGAATGGTGGAAACCGTTCCGAAATTCTGGACCCCGTGGGGAATGATCACCCCTGATGCTGCAGAGAACTCACCGCCGCCTGGATTCAACGTCCGAAGGGAAACTCTCGACCCCCTCCTGCGCCAACTCGCGAACGACTACCAGAACGTCGACCTTCTTCTCGGACATCGTGTTTCCGGACTACTGACCAAGAACGGCACTACTGCAGGCGTCTACGGCACCGAACAGGGTTCGGCCTTCACTGTCGAAGCACGATTGACCGTCGGAGCAGACGGCAAGGATTCGACCGTCGCACGATCCGCGCGTTGCGACTCGGTGAGTGCGTCCAACGGGCGCTTCAGCTACTTCGCTCAACTCTACGGACTCGAACGACCCGACGGAGAATCTTCATTGTCGTGGTTCATGGATCCCGACGTCGCCTATCTGCTCCCCAACGACGGCGGAATCAGCGTGCTGGTCGTCTTCCCTGCCCTCGACAAGCTCGGCCCGTTCACTGACGACCTGTCTACTGCTTTCCTCGCGTACGCCAACGCATTACCCGGCGCTCCGCCAGTTCGCCGAGAGCACATCTTCGGGAAGATCGTTGGTACCAAACACTTCTCCACAACCCTCACCGACCCGGTAGGTAACGGGTTCGCACTCATCGGCGACGCCGCGGCAACCAACGACCCGTTATGGGGCATCGGATGCTCGTGGGCACTGGAGACCGCTCAGATGCTGGTCGACGCGACCGCCCAAATGCTGACGGAGACGACGTCACACACACTCGACTCGCATCGGAACGTGAATGCTGCCTTGACCGAATACCGCAGTGCCAGAGCGAGTATGACGAAACACATCGATTACATGAGCGGTTACGCCGGAGGGCGAAAGTTCACCGCGATCGAACGTCTGCTCATCTCCGCGGCCACCCATGACCACGACGAAGCCCAAAGGTTCTACTTGTTCGGTTCCCGGTTGATACCCGCCGAGCAGTATCTCTCGACTCGCTCGGTCGCGCGGGCAGCACAAAAACATCTCAGACACCGTCTGCGTCGTAGATCTGTGGCCGGGACGTAATCTGCCAAGCGTTTTTTCGGCGCCGGCAACGGGGAACCCTCCGATCGCAACCGAGCCGGAGGAGCGACCATGCGTGCACACATCGCCATTCCGAGTGAATCGACTTGTCACAGGTACGTAGTCGCCGTCGCCAGCTCCACCTTCGCCGAATCGGTCATCTGGTGCGACGGCCCCGCGTTCGACGCAGTACTCGTTCTGGGCAGCGAGATTCCGCAGCACAGTGGCCACCGAGCTGTACTCGCCTGGAATCACTACTTCGGGTGGGCGCTCGGCGTGGAAACGACACCGGATACGTCGTTCGCCGTTGTCGAATGCCTCGGTATCGGGAGAATGCCGGACCCGGAACTGTGCGCCGACCGCGCTGTCGAGTTGATTGCCCAGGCGGGTAATTAAGGAACTCGTCGCGCGGCGCGCAATCCAGCGGGCATAGGATCGAGCGCGAGTTTCGCACGCCCGACGAAAGAGAGCCCGACATGGACCCGGTGAACAGTCCTGCCGGTCAGCTGGCTCTCGAGAACGAACCGGACGGCAGGGCGACTTTGCGGGCGCGTCAGACGCCCCGCAGTGAGCGTCGCAAAATCGGGAAGGGCCTGCGCAAGCGAGTAGCACGATCGTCGCTCGGTGACTGGACGCCCCCGCCCAACCGACGCGATCCGGTCGATCAGGTCAACACGGCACACGAGGGAAGACTCGACTGGTTGGTTCCGATTCGTGTGGGACGCATGGTCGCTTCACCGTACGGTTTCCTGCGCGGTACCGCCGGCTTGATGGCAGAGGACATGGCGCAGCTCCCGTCCACCGGCATCACTCCCGTCATCTGCGGGGATGCGCACGTCGGAAACTTCGGGTTCTACGGGTCCCCGGAACGCGAACTTGTCATAGACCTCAATGATTTCGACGAAGCACATCCGGGTCCCTGGGAATGGGACCTGAGAAGGTTGGCTGCGAGCATCTGGGTGGCCGGGCGGCAGAACGGTCTCACCGAAGCTCAATGCGAAGCAGCAACAACCTCGTGTGTATCCGCATATCGCCTCCACTTGGCAAAGCTTTCCGAGCGTCCACTGTTCGATCGCTCCTTCGACCGGGTCGATCTCGACGGACTCACCGACCACGTCACTGATCCCGGGTTGCTGGCCGAGATCCGCCGCGCCGCGGAGCGCGCACGACGGCGTACGAGCGATCACGCGGTACCCCGGTTCACCGTCGAGGATCACGGACGGCGCCAGTTGGTCGAGAACCCGCCGCTCACAACACGACTCACGCCGCAGGACACCGACTTCCTCCTGGAGGGTCTGGACGAGTATCTCGAAACCCTTGCACCACACTGGCGCCGAGTCGTCTCGGGATACAACGTCATCGACGTTGCGCACCGGGTTGTCGGAGTCGGAAGCGTCGCTCTGCGTGCGTATGTCGCCCTGTGTGAAGGGAGCATCCCGGACGACGTCATCTTCTTGCAGCTCAAGCAGGCTCGCCGATCCGTCGTTGCACCCTTCGTGCACGGTGACTCGGCCTGGCACGACCATCAAGGACGACGCGTCGCGGAATACCAGCAGGCTCTCCAGACAGTCAGTGATCCACTGCTCGGGTGGTGCACCGTGGACGACCGCCAGTACTACGTCCGTCAGTTCCGGAACATGAAAGGTTCTGTGGACCTGAACAATATCGATGCAGCAGCCTTGACCGATTATGTCGCGATCTGCGGTCGCCTACTGGCCAAGGGTCACGCACGAACCAGTGGCGCGTCACTGATTTCCGGTTACCTGGGAACCTCGGACACGGTCGACACCGCCCTCACCCGGTTTGCACGGCTCTACGCCGATCAAACCGAACGTGACCACGACGCTCTGTGCCGGGCGGTATCGGCCGGTACGATCGCCGCGGAGCCGGGAATCTGATCCCTCACGCCGCGACGATCCTGCCCTGCTCGAACTTCACTCCTCCCCAGATTCCGGTCTGGCCAGTGGCAGAGGCGAATTCGCGACACGATTCCGCAATCGGGCACCTGTTGCACACGTCGGTCGCGTAGTCGTATCCTTCGGACGGAAAGGGAAACCAGCGGTCCGGCTCGGGGTCTCCTCGACATTCCGCCTGCCACCAGGTTCGGTCGTCCGAGATCGGCAGAAGCTCAGCCAGATTCGAGATTTCGTCAGCGCACATCACTTACTCCTTTCGACCGTCACGTCCGACTCAATTCACGCCAGATCTTCTGCTGCACTTTCTCGATGCGTCGAGGTGCCTTCGGTTCCCACAGCAGCCGCATGCCGGCCTCAGCCGGTGTGCGATCCGCTTTGCGCTGATTGCAGGAACTGCAGCACGCCACCAGATTCCCCCACGTGTTGGGCCCGTTGCGGCTTCGCGGCTGGACGTGGTCGATGGTCGTTGCTCTGGCGGCGCAGTACGCACATTGACGACCGTCCCGGTCGAAGATGCCGGCGAAGGTCGCTCGGCTGGAATCGGTGACCGTAACCCGGTGGGCAACATACACGTACTCGGCAAGCAGGATCGTCCGAGGCAGTGGGATCTCGACGTGCTTGGAGCGCACCGGAAATATCGGGATCACGTCTTCGGTGGACTGCGCAGAACCGGTGGCGATCAGGACGACCGCACGATCGGCGCTCACTTCACCGAGGTACTCGTACGTTGCGTTGAGTACCCGGACGGACCGGTTCATCCAACTGTGAGAAGCGGCGGTAGATGCGCGGTTCGGGTTCCGCATGAGACGTCTCAGTTCATGTCGAGGAGTGGAACTCCTGGACGTGAAGACGGGTCAGGAGCAAATACAAGAAACGGGGAACGGCATATATCCAGCGCCACTCTGTTCCCCGAATGCAGGAAGGGAAATGCCGCGGGGTGATTGCCCGCGCAGGTGCAACGCTTGCTTCGAGTCGCGCATGCCTGTCCCTTCCACTTCTTGTTCTCTTCACCGACGATTGCCGGCGCCCATCATCACACGGAAGGCATCCTCAGCGATATTGATTTATCAGGCCGGAATAGCCGTCCAGCAAAGGCCGCGGTTTGACGCCGGAACACGCGGCTTGATCGAATGAGCCATGACTTCGTCGTACATCGACCTACGCTCGGACACCGTCACCAAGCCTGATGCGGAGATGCGGAAGGCGATGGCTGACGCCGAGGTCGGTGACGACGTCCTCGATCACGACCCGACCATGGCGGCGCTCGAGGAAGAGGTCGCACATACTCTGGGCTTTCCGGCGGCCTTGTGGGTACCGAGCGGATCGATGGGCAACCTGATTGCGCTGATGCTGCACCTTCGCCGCGGCGATCAGTTCCTCGCACCGGAACACTCTCACGTCTTGGGGTCAGAGTTGGGCACCGCTGCTTGGCTCGCACAGGGAATGCCGATGGCGCTGCCGCACGACGGCGGACCCGGACGTCCCAGTCCCGAGACCGTCGTGAAGGCGGCGGGCTCCCCCGGCCCGTACTTCACGTTGAACACCACGCTGCTCTGTCTCGAGAACACCCACAATTTCGCCGGCGGCGCCGTCATGAATCCGACGGAGTGGACGAAACTGGTCGACGCGGCGAGATCACGCGGCTTGAAGATTCACCTCGATGGCGCCCGCCTCTGGAATGCCGCTGCTGCACTCGATGTTTCGCCCACCGAATTGACTTCCGGCGCCGATACCGTCCAGGTGTGCCTGAGCAAGGGACTCGGTGCGCCGGTCGGCTCGATTCTGGCCGCATCACCTGAATTGATCACCGAAGCCCGAAGGATCCGCAAGATGCTCGGCGGCGGCGTTCGCCAGGGCGGGGTGCTTGCCGCAGCCGGCATCGTCGCGCTTCGCTCACAAGCTCGCCTGTCCGACGATCACGACAATGCGCAACGCCTGGCGTCGGGCCTTCGTGAACGCGGTTGGGCTGTCGACGAACCCGCAACCAACATCGTTCTCGCCGCCACAGCCGATCCGTCGGCCACCGTTGCTCAGCTCGCCGCTGTCGACGTCGGTGCAGTCACCGTCGCCGGGAAGGTTCGGTTCGTGACACATCGAGACGTGAGCACTGCCGACATCGACGACGTTCTGTCCCGACTAGCCGCCTGAGCTACACCATCAGCGGTTGAACCTCCTGCGCGACAAGGCGAATGAACTCACGGACGTCCGGCTCGTCAACGGTCGGTTGGAGTACCACGGTGGTTGCACCCGCGTCCACCCATCGCACTGCTGCGGCCGCAACGTCGGCCGCGGTCCCCACGGCAATCGCTTCCTCCGGCGACTCGCACCCTGACGCTGCTGCCTCGGCAAGGGCGCGCTCACGACCGCTGGAACCAAATGCACAGATGACGTAAACGACCACCTCGAGATCCTGCGCTCCGATATGAGCGATCGCCCGGCGAACGCCTTCCGGGGTCGTCCCACCCGAGAGCACGGTGCCCTGCGCCAACTCACCACTGAGCGCCAAAGTCTTTGGCCCCGTGGCACCGACGAGCAACTGCGGCACCTTCTCGGGCGGCCACGCCAGCTTGACGTCCGTGAGATTCACGTATCGACCGGATACCGTCACCGACTCACCGCGCAGTAATCGCTCGAGTGCTCCGAACTGCTCCCGGAGGAGGGTCAACGGCGATTCGACCTTGGCGCCGATCTGCCGCATCCAACTCTGAACACCGTGGCCGAAGCCAACCCGCAGTCGATCCGGATGAACTCTGCCCAGCGCCGAAATCTCCATCGCCGTGATCGCGGTGTTGCGCATCGGAGTCGGCAGCACACCGATCGCTACTCCCAGGCGCGTGGTTTCAGCCAATACAGTTGCAGCAGTGGCTATTCCTCCGCCGAAGAAGCAGTCCTCCCACAGCCAGACCTCGTCGATACCGACTTCGTCGGCATACCCCGCATGCCGAACCAGATCTTCCGGGGATTGCTCCGGGCGCAGGACCACGGCAATCCGTGCGGCGCTCATGCCGTCACCAGAAACGCAGCGATCTCGTCAGCTGTTCGGCGACCCTGTTCGCGTCCGAGTTCAGCTGCCGGGCGCCTTGTCGCCGGCGAGAGAGAGTTGGTTCCGATCGCTTCCACGACGGCGTCGTCGGCGAAGATCGCCAGTACCCGTGACTGCGTCATCGCGTCGATTTCCTCTCGTAGGCTGCCGCCCAGCAGATTCGGGGCGGGATCGGCAGCAGGTGAAAGAACCACGACCACATCGCAGTCGGCAGCCAAATGAACATTCGAGCCACTTGCCATTCCGCCGTCCATGTACCGGTCGCCCTCGATCATGACTACCGGCCACACCCCTGGTACGGCGCAACTTGCTCCGACTGCGTCGATCAGTTCTACGCCGTCAGCACTGCCGAACACCCTCAACTCACCGGTTTGTGCGTTGATCGCCGGGATGCGCAACTCCCGCTCGGGCCACAACCGATCGGGCAGCCTTGCCTCGATGACCGCACGACGCACGGCGGGTTCGACGGTGTCGGCGGCCATCGCTGCCTCGCCGAGCGCACGAAGTTGTTCGGACCGATCCGCGGAGCCCGCGATCGCGTCGACGAACATCTGACCGAGGACCTCGACATCTACCTCCGGATCGATCTCACCGGTCGCAGCGGCCGTTTGTGCGTCGAAAAGCTCCTGAAGTGTCGCGCCGCCCGCAATCTGAGCAGTCACGGTGGAACCTGCAGAAGTGCCGATCAATACGTCCGCTGCCAGCAGCGCTGCGGCAGCGTCCGGCGATTTGTCCTGAACGCCCAACAGAAGACCGGTTTCCCAGGCGATTCCCGCAACGCCGCCACCGGCAAGTACCAACCCCAATTTCACGCCGTCCACCTCTCGTCGATCACGATCCGTGCCCGAACTCGACGTTAGACCTACTCTGAAGTGATGTTCATGCGCAGCGCAAAGACATTTGTTCCCGACGCACTCCGCGGGTTGATCGCATCCACCGACGACATCGCGTGGAACCCCGATCCCGGATACCTCACTCGTGCACAGCCCCTTCCGCGCGGGCGAGTCGCGCTCGTCTCCGGCGGCGGCTCGGGTCACGAACCCATGCACGCCGGATTCATCGGCGAAGGAATGCTCACGGCCGTCTGTCCCGGGTTGATCTTCAGCTCACCCAACGCACTGCAGATCCATGAAGGATCCAAAGCTGCCGACGCCGGTGGCGGCGTCCTGCACATCGTGAAGAACTACACCGGCGACGTGATGAATTTCGGTATCGCACGGGAACTACTCCGCGAGGACAAGATCGACACGGACGTCGTCTTGGTCGACGACGACGTCGCGACCGAACGCGCAGACGGTAGCGGCCCGGGGCGACGCGGCACTGCGGCAACGATCGTGGTGGAGAAGGTCTGCGGCGCGTCGGCCGCCCGCGGTGACGACCTGGCCGAGGTGACCCGGATCGGACAACACGTCGCGCACTCGGCTCGCAGCATGGCCGTCGCTCTTCGCCCATGCACCTTGCCGGGGGCTGACGAGCCGTCGTTCGACCTACCGGACGGGCAGATGGAACTTGGTATCGGAATCCACGGCGAACGCGGCACAGAACGCGTGGACGCCCTGCCCGCACCGGAATTGGTGCGACGGCTGACGGATCCGATCATCGAGTCCCTGAGTCTCGCCGAAGGTGATCACGTCATTGCGGTCGTCAACGGGCTGGGAGCCACCCACCCAATGGAGCTGCAACTACTGTTCGCCGAACTCGGAGATTATCTGGCCGACCAGGGAATTCACATCGAGCGGACGCTGATCGGAACGTTCGTCACTGCATTGAACATGGCCGGAGCATCCATCACCCTTGTTCGCACAAACAAAGAAATCCTCGAATTATGGGACGCACCAACAAAAGCGCCCGCCTGGCCGAATGCTATGGCACGTGAGTACAGCGGCATGGGCAAGCGTGAATCATTCGGTCCCACATTCACACCCGACACCTCACGCACTGCCGAAAGCAGCTTCGTCGGCGGCTGGATTGCGGACTGGGCCGCGAAGGTACTGGAGCAGGAACCTGCCCTGACCGATCTCGACCGACGAGCAGGAGACGGCGACTTCGGGACCAACATGGTGGCCGCACTGGATCAGCTCGACATCTCGGCGATCCGTGACACCTATTCCACTGCAACGATATTCGATGCAGTCTCCCAGGCGTACCTCGGTCACGCCGGCGGTACGTCCGGCGCGTTGTTCGGCATCTGGTTCCGGCATTTCTTCCGCGTCGCCGCAGAATCAGCGGACTCCGAACTCGACCTCGGTGCGATCGCGACTGCAGCACGGGCGGGGCTCGACAACATCACCTCGCTCGGCGGCGCACGCGTCGGCGACAAGACGATGGTCGACGCGATAGTTCCGGCGGTCGAGTCGTTGGAGCAATCCGTGAACTCGGGAGCCGATCGGGACGCTGCTCTGGCCAGCGCAGCGGCAGCGGCGGCGGCCGGCGCGGAGTCGACCGAAACCATGCTCGCGAACCGCGGACGTGCAAGTTATGTGGGCGAAGCCGCTCGCGGAGTGGTCGATCCGGGAGCGCTACTCATAGCGTGGTTTTTCGCTAGTGCAGTGGGTCACTAGCGAGCACTTCGCAGCTGTGACTAATCTGGCAGCCACAGCACATCGTTTGTGAGGGCCCGTGGGCAAAAGCACCGGTCTCACACACCACACAGGAGCAGCCCATGCTGAGCACCATGCAAGACGCCCCCCTCTCCATTGCTCAACTTCTCCGCCACGGTGCCTCCGTTCACGGCGCTTCCGAGGTTGTCACGTGGACCGAGTCCGGCCCGCGCCGTGTGTCATACGCAGACGTCGGCAAGCGCTGCGCACAGCTTGCGCACGCCCTGCGCGGACTCGGTGTCGAGGGTGACGAGCGAGTCGCCACGTTCATGTGGAACAACTCCGAGCACCTCGAGGCGTACCTGACGATCCCCTCGATGGGTGCTGTGCTCCACACGCTGAACATTCGCCTGTTCCCCGAGCAGTTGATCCACGTCGCCAATCACGCCGAGGACCGCGTGATCATCGTCGATCCGTCCCTGATTCCGCTTCTCTCTCCGCAGCTTCCGTCGCTGACAACCGTCAAGCACATCATCGTCACCGGTTCCTCCACTGCGGGACTCGAAGCTCCCGAGGGCGTGCAGGTTCACACATACGAGGGCTTGATCGCCGATCAGCCAACCGAGTTCGACTGGCCCGAGGTCGACGAACTCAGTGCTGCCGCAATGTGTTACACGTCCGGCACCACGGGCGACCCCAAGGGCGTCGTCTACTCCCACCGCTCGATCTACCTGCACTCCATGCAGGTCTGCATGAGCGACGGCCCCAACCTCGCGCAGGGCGATCGTGCACTCGCCGTGGTGCCTCAGTTCCACGCCATGTCGTGGGGACTTCCCTACGCTGCGTTCATGATCGGCGCCTCGCTGATCATGCCCGATCGCTTCCTCCAGCCTGCTCCGTTGGCTGCGATCATCGCCAGCGAGAAGCCGACGTTCGCCGCGGCCGTACCCACCATCTGGCAGGGCCTGCACCTCTACCTCGAGCAGAACCCACAGGACATCTCCTCGATGCGTGAGGTTCTGATCGGCGGCTCCGCTGTACCGCCTGCCCTCATGCACGCATTCGAAGCCGACCACAACGTCTCCGTCCTGCACGCCTGGGGCATGACCGAAACCTCCCCACTCGGATCCGTTGCCCGCCCGCCGGCCGGTGTCACCGGCGACGCGATGTGGAAGTACCGCTACTCTCAGGGCCGCTTCCCGGCATCCGTCGAGGCACGTCTAATCGACGATGACGGCAAAGTTGTTGCACACGACGGCGTTTCCGTCGGCGAGCTCGAAGTGCGCGGCCCCTGGATCACCGGGTCGTACTACGGCGTCGATGCGGAAGACAAGTTCAACGACGGCTGGCTCAAGACCGGTGACGTCGGATCCATCACGGCCGACGGCTTCCTGAGCCTGTCCGACCGCTCCAAGGACATCATCAAGTCCGGCGGCGAATGGATCTCATCGGTCGACCTCGAGAATGCCGTCATGGGTCACCCCGACGTCACCGAAGCTGCCGTCATCGGCGTGCCGGACGAGAAGTGGGACGAGCGCCCGTTGGTCGCGGTTGTTCTGCGCGCCGGTTCCGAGACCACGATGTCCGAACTCCAGCAATATCTTTCGGACAAGGTCGCCAAGTGGCAGCTCCCCGAGAACTGGGCTGTGGTTCAGGAAGTTCCGAAGACGAGCGTCGGCAAGTTCGACAAGAAGCGCCTGAGGGCCGACTACCACGAAGGCGGACTCGAAGTCACTCGCCTCTGACACGGAGTGAATGCTGAAGCATGAATACTGAAGGTGGGCAACAGGTTTTCACTCTGTTGCCCACCTTCGTTTAACGAGCAATGCACTTTACGGACGATAACCGACCGTGTGAAAAGCGATGTCGACGTACTTCTGCGCCAATTGCGTCGGCGACATCGGCCCGCCGGTCTGGAACCAACGCGGCAGTGACTGCGCCATACCGAGTATGGCCCGGACGGTCTCTTCGGTGTCGGTGACCGCGAAATCTCCCGATGCCACACCGTCGTCGACGATCCTGCGCATGAGCAACTCGAGCCGCTTACGACTGGCGGCGTATCGACTTCGGCTTTCCGGTGAGACATGCCGAATCTCGGTGTCCAACGCAGCATGCCGCGACCGGTGGGTCATGTAGAGAACAATCGCCTCCACCACCAAGGCGAAGCGTCGTACCGGATCTTCGCCGGCTTCCACCTCTGCCGCTTCGGTTCTGGTATTCAGCTCACTCATCGAGATCTCGAACAGAGCGACGAGGACTGCCTCTTTGTTCGCGTGGTGATAGTAGAGCGCGGGAACGGTTACCCCGACACGGTTGGCAATCTGCCGCACCGTCGTGCCGTGGTAACCGTTCTCGTCGAACAGCTCGAGCGAAGCCATCAGGATGTCGGTCATCACCAGCGGCGGGAAAGTCCTCCAGTCCACTGCCACCGAATTCACGGGCTCCACCTCGCCAGTCATGAATAGCCGAAATTACCGCGGTGCCATACGGATTGCACCGTCGAGGCGGATCGTCTCACCGTTGAGCATAGGGTTGGAGACGATATGCGCAGCAAGCGCGCCGTACTCGCTGGGATCGCCCAGGCGAGAGGGGTGAGGCACCTGCTGACCCAGCGACGCCTGAGCTGCTTCAGGCAGTCCGGCCAGCAACGGGGTCTTGAACAGGCCGGGAGCGATGGTGTTGACGCGGATCAGCAGCGACGCGAGGTCACGGGCGATGGGGAGCGTCATACCGACGACGCCACCCTTCGACGCGGAGTACGCAGCCTGCCCGATCTGACCGTCATAGGCTGCGACGGAGGCGGTGTTGATGATGACGCCGCGTTCACCGTCGATGGGTTCGGTCTTCGAAATACGTTCCGCAGCAAGACGAAGAACGTTGAAGGTGCCGATCAGGTTGACGTCGATGACCTTCTTGAATGCGTCGAGCGGGAAAGCACCCTTCTTGCTGACCGTCTTGACTGCGTTGCCGATTCCGGCGCAGTTGACTGCCACGCGCAGGGGTCCGAGGGACTCGGCCACGTCGAGTGCAGCGGTGACCGCAGCCTCGTCGGTGACGTCTGCAGCCGCGAAGCGGACCCGGTCGCCAAGTTCCTTGGCGATGGCTTCACCGTTGGACGACGGAAGGTCGATGATGACGACGCTGGCACCGTCGGCAAGAAGGGCTTTGGTCGTAGCCAGGCCGAGGCCGGATGCTCCACCGGTGACGACGGCGACGCTGTCGTTGACGATCATGAGAGTTCCTTTCGAAAGGTTATGTGTTTCAGATGCGTTCGATGATGGTGGCGTTGGCCATGCCGGCGCCCTCGCACATGGTCTGCAAACCGTAGCGTCCGCCGGTGGCCTCGAGGTGGTTGACCATCGTGGTCAACAGTCGAGTACCCGAGGACCCCAGGGCATGGCCGAGTGCAATCGCGCCGCCCCACGGGTTGAGCTTTGCCGGATCGGCGCCGAACTCGTGAGCCCAGGCGAGCGGGACGGGAGCGAAGGCCTCGTTGACCTCGTAGGTGTCGATGTCGTCGATGCTCAAACCCGCGCGAGCGAGCACCTTGTGGGTGGCTGGGATGGGTGCGGTGAGCATAAAGATCGGGTCGTCGCCCGCAACGGAGAAGGAATGGAAACGAGCTCGCGGGGTCAGCCCCAGCTTCGACGCCATTTCTTCGCTCATGATCAGTGCTGCGGACGCGCCATCGGTGAGCGGCGACGAGTTACCGGGAGTGATCGACCACTGCGCTTCGGGGAAGCGCTGCGCGTACTTCTCCGAGTAGAACGACGGCTTCAAGCCGGCGAGTCCCTCGGCGGTAGTAGACGCGCGAACCGTCTCGTCGAAGATATGCGAGACGGTCTCACCGGCGGCGTTGGTCACCGAGATCGGCAGAATCTCCTTGTCGAAGAGCCCCTTCGCCGCTGCCTCTGCTGCCCGCTGGTGGGACTGCGCGGAGAATGCGTCGAGAGCGTCGCGGTCAAGCTTCCACTTGGCGGCGATCAATTCTGCAGAGATTCCCTGGTTGACCAGGCCTTCGGGGTAGCGAGCCGCGATGCCCGGACCGGAAGCATCCTTCCCCATCGTCGTGGTACCCATCGGGACACGACTCATGGATTCGACGCCTGCCGCGATCACGATGTCGTAGGCCCCGGCGATCACGCCCTGCGCCGCAAAGTGCGCAGCTTGCTGACTTGATCCGCACTGGCGATCGATCGTGGTGGCGGGTACCGACTCGGGGAACCCTGCCGACAGGACCGCGCTGCGGGTGATGTTGAGCGCCTGCTCACCGGCCTGGCCGACGCAACCGCCGATCACGTCGTCCACCAGGGCGGGGTCGAGGCCGTTTCGCGAGGTGATGGAACGCAGAACGTGGGCCATCAGTTCGACAGGGTGCGTCCCGGACAGTGCTCCACCCGGCTTTCCCTTGCCGGACGCGATCCGGACTACATCGACGATCACTGCCTTGGTCATCTTCGTTCCCTTCGAGGACGTGCATTGCTGGGGCGGTCCGGCACCCGAGTTCGTGGCACCGGATGCCGAACCGAGATCGTGAGAGCACCCTGACTTAGCGCTCGCTAAACAATTACCACCGAGTCGGACCGTCCGTCAAGAGAGGGCTACCGAACTCGAAGCCGATGTGGGCAGATGAAAAGTTGGGCGATCAGGAACCCCTGACCCACGCCCTTCATTAGTACTTTCGAATGATAGGTTTTCAATCTTCGCCCGAAATGTCCGGAATCGGATAACCTTCCGCCACAAGCAATCCAAGCCACAGGGGATTCGGGGCGTGGCACCAATCGATGACAAACCGCAGGGGGACTGACCCGGAGGTAGAGCGTGGACCTGCGATACGTTGCATTCACACGTGCCGACTCGCATTTCTACGACCGAATCAGAACGGTCACTCGACCTGACACACTGACTGACCAGCACTTTAAGCCTGCAAAGTCGGTGGGCTGGTCACTCTGGCGGCGCGGTCCCCAAAGCGGACCGTGGAACTACTTCCAACCGCCTGACAGCGTGCTGCCAGAACAGGGATGGAAGATTCACTGCTCCGCTACCCAAGCCAACGCGCAGGAGCTGCTCGATACCGTCTCCGCGTATTGCGGCCACAATCTGGTGCCTTTCAAATTTCTTCGGACGGCAGCAGACCTCAGGTTCTCCAACAGCAAGCAGGCCAATCGAACATCCAGCGGAAAATTCATCACGATCTATCCGGCGGATAGCGTTGCCACACAACGTGTCATCACCGAACTGGACGAGCTTGTCAGGGCTGCCGACGGGCCATACATCCTCAGCGATGTGCGATGGAACCGGGGACCACTCTACTTACGGTACGGCGCGTACCTGCCCATGCAGACCAACGATTCATTCGGCGATCGCGTCCCGGCAATACGGCGCCCCGACGGATCGCTCGAACCCGATCTGCGCGGCACTTCCTTCAGAACTCCAGACTGGGTACAAATCCCGGACTTCGTTCGCGCGCAGCAAGACAAGCTGAAATCACGCGACGCCTTCCCCTATTCGATCACTGAAGCCCTGCACTTCAGCAACAGCGGGGGGATCTACTCCGCGCTGGACGACGCCGGCATCAATCTGGTCATCAAAGAGGGTCGGCCCTTCACCGCCCCGGACGCCAACGGCCGGTACGCAATCGACCGCATTTGCAACGAGTACGACACGCTGACTCACCTTGCCGACAACCCGTACTCACCTTCCGCGCTCAACTTGTTCGAGCGCGAAGGACACCACTTTCTTGTCACCGAGCGCGCATCCGGCGCTCCCCTGAATCAGGAGATTGCGCTCCGCTATCCGCTGATACGCGCGGATCAGACACTCAGCTCCCGAACGGAATACAGAACCTGGGCGCTCGGTATTGCACAACAGCTGACTACCGCAGTCGAGAGCTTCCACAACGCCGGAATCGTTCATGCCGATCTTCACCCCGGCAACGTGATGTGCTCACCGTCGGGTATTCGGATCATCGATTTCGAGATGGCCCACAGCATCGACGAGCAACCGCCCCGGTCCACCGGGGCTCCCGGGTACACCGCACCGCAACAGTTGACAGGAATCGAGGCAGATCGATACTCCTTGGGATGCATCGGGCTGGGACTCTTTGTCCCACTTACTACATTGCTCCCCCTCGACCGCAACAAGATTCCCGAACTCATCGGCTACGCGGTGTCTCGATTCGATCTTCCTCGTGCCTTCTGTGCCTCGCTCTATTCGATGCTCGACGCACAGCCGCCGGAACCGGCGGATCACCCGCATCGTTGGGACACGTCGTCGAGGGAAACCTTGCAACGTATGGACGCTCGATTGCGCTGCGGCATCCTCACCACACTTGATCTCTCCCGCGCTGATCGACTCTTTCCCGGTGACATCGCCCAGTTCGAAGTGAACGGTTACGGCATTGCTCACGGCTCGTGCGGAAACCTACTCGCCGATGATCTTCCCACCGACACCTTGGAGACAGTTCTGGAATGGACTGAACATCAAGTTGATTCGGATACGCAACCACGGTTCGGTTTCTTCGACGGGCTCGCAGGTGCGGTGCATACCTTTCGGCAGCTAGGACGACACTCGACTGCCGACAGATGGGTCGAGACTTTGCGTGGAGTCCCACTCGACGATCTCGACTCCAGCCTCTTCGGCGGCCTTTCCGGAATCGGGTGCCTTCTACTCGAGGAATCGGAGTCATGTCCGGCGGCATCGTCAACTCTCGCTCTCGTCACCGAAACTCTGCGGGATCGCCTTCCGGCTGCTCGCGCACACGTCCGCTTCACCGACGGAACATCTTGGGCGACAACGGGTCGCGGAGGCTTGATGAGAGGGCCGAGCGGGCAAGCGCTGTTCTGGACTCGCCACTACGAACGGACCGGTGATCCTCGATCGCTGGAACACGCGCGACAGCTTGTCGACATCGACCTGTCCGTGATGCAGATGTGCCCTGACGGTTCGATGCAGCTGAGAGAGGAGCGCCGGACAATGCCGTACCTCGGATCGGGATCCGTCGGCGTGGGCCTGGTACTTCTTCAACTTGTTCGACATGTCGACGAGCCGCGCTACGCGTCTGCGCTACTTGCCATATCCCGCGCTGCCGCCGTCGAATTCACTGCCCAAGCCGGACTACTAAACGGGCGAGCCGGGCTGATTCTCTTCCTCGGCGAACTCTCCAAGAGTCCATATGCCGGCGCCGATTGTGAGCAGACGCTTGCCCAGCAGTTGCAGCTTCTGGGCTTACACAGCCTCAATCACGCAGGAGGACTGCACTTTCCAGGTGAACAGAACCTGAGACTCTCGACAGACTGGGCAACCGGATCTGCAGGAATACTGGCGTCGCTCCGACATACCGGATCGGCAACTGCCCGACAGTCGTTTCCACTGATGTGCGCGTCGAACTGCCACATCGCCTAATTGTTCGGAAGTTTTCACCCACGGCAGATTGGAGCACAGAAGTACCAGGCGAAAAACCTGGAATTGAATCAACACCGCAAGCAAACTCGATCGATCAAATCCATCGGCAAGAACGCCGATCAACAAAGGAAATGACAATGGACGCTATTCTCTCCCTTCAAGATCTGTCAGTCGCCGCCGGCAACGTCGGAGACGCAGGCCAGCTCGAGCAGAACGCGGCAATCAGTTCGCTCAGTTTCTTCTGCCTCTGACCTCAGGCCGATACCTCGGAGAAGGTCCGGGGTATCGGCTTTCGGAATCCGTGCGGATCACCAGACGAACAGTATTGTTTCATCATGAGACGCATCCGCACTTCACCGAGCTGTATTTGCCGATGATGTGCGCGACCTGGCGGCAATGCCGAGGGCAGATCGGGCGGCCAGCGGCGGTGATATTCCTCCTGATCCTGACAGCCGCGTTTTCAGGTTGGTTCGTTCAGCGTTCGGCGAGAGTTGGGACTTCGGGGACATCTGCTCACGCTGGTACGACGGAGGTGGCAGTTGCCGCACCGACACCGCCTTGACCTTCACGACGCTTTTCGTACTCCTACTTCCCTTCGCCTCCGGAATGCTGGTCGGGTGGTTTGAGTTTCAATAGCTGTCAACGACAAGATGAGGGAATCGGTACCATCCGCCCCCGATGTCTTCCAACTGGAGCTGATTGAAGGTCTTGTCGGACACGCCATCGGGTGCGTACACCCAGCCTGGATTGTCCAAGATGTCCAATCCATCTCGTGCGTCATAGAAATAGACGTGGCCTTCACTGCTGACGTTGGCATAGGAGATATCGAATCTGCCGATTCGTAGATCACGATGATACCCATCGGAATAGGGATCGTCAGGTTCTTGAAGTAGTTGCTGTGCAACGGTTTCGAAGTCTGCCCGATACTGATCGAAATGTGGCTGCCCCGCGGCCGCGATCCCGAGCGCGATCACCACGAGAACCGGAACAGCGACACCGGACCACAACCATCGGCGTCGCTGCCACCAGCACACTCCGAGCAGCACGATTGCAACAGTCGCGGTGAGGACCCAGAGAACGATCGCACCGGCGATCGAGAGTGCACTATCCCCAGGTTCGGGCCAGGTGAGATGGCATTTCGCTGCGACATACATCGCCGACGCCGACGCTGCGATAAGTGCGTTTACCAAACCAACCCAACGAAGAGCACCGGACCTTCTCGTTGCCTGCGAGTTCGACACTGCCTGATCCATTCGATGAGGATAGCGAGCTGTTTGTCGCGGACTAGCAGTAACCACTTCCCCGATCTCACGATCGATTGTTTCTCGGAACGGAGAAAGTGTCCACGGTGCTATCTTTGCCGAGTACGGGAGGCAGGGCTACGAGAATGGTCGATTTGGACTACCTACGTCAGGAGAGTTCGGCGACTCTCAAAGTCGACAGGTCAATTTTGAGCACGGCTGGATTCGGTGGATCGCAGCAACGAACACCATCGTCACCTCATGATGACGTGACTGTTGGGGGAAAGTCGTGAAAATGCGATTATTACGAGTGAGTCAAGCGGCTATGGCGGTATCACTGATCGCAGTAGCCATTGTCTACTTGTTGGACGTATTTTCTTTGCGACTCCAACATCAACCCAGTTGGTGCATCGATCATTATGGAATCCCGTCACGATTCAATTATCTCCTTCCTGAGCGTGCAGAGAGGGTGGGGGTAGGAATTACAGACTTCTGGGGATGGTTCCCTCCAGGCATAAGCTGTACATTCACTGATGCAGTGACCAAAGAAAGCGAAACGGTGGCACCGGCCGCGGACAGGTCGTACATCGTCGTCGTTCTTGTGGCGCTGATCATGATCTCGGCTGTCGGCGTATTGTTCGGCCGCCGGAAGCGCTGAAGATTGGTTCTGGCTCGGGACTGCAGATGCGCACTCGACACCAGACAGATGAGTAACAAATCGGTGTCCGTCGTATCCGGCGCTTCCACTACTCGTCGATCTTCGCGAATCCACCGGCCGTGTTCGAGGGTATTCCTTGCGGGTCCTGGTGGTCTTCGTTCCCATCACGCTGGCGATGACACTCCTGGGCCTGGTGCTCGGCTGGACCCATACGCTTGCCGGGGACAAGCGGCAACATGATCGACGCCGATTACACAATGTGCTGGGGCTCAGACAATTCCGACGTGATGCTGTTGCGCTCCGGGTTGATGGTGGCGCTCGCACTCGTCGGCGCACGTGGACTACGTCGACGACCCCCTATAACCGAATGTCCGAATTGTCGAAATCGATTTGATAGCAGCAATTTTCGATCAACAACCTCTTGTGTTCGAAACTGTGTTCGATTAAACTTTCGGCATGAATAGTCGGGATGCGTGGCAGCTGGATGGCGAGGGCCTCAAGAGTGAGGTTCTGGATCTGGTGCGTGTCCGGCACGAGTTGCAGTCGCGGATGGTGTTGCTGATCGTGGAGATGTTTTCCCGGGAGGTTCTCGGCGGGAAGGGTTTTCGGGCGATCGCGCAGTGGTTGCACGGTTCGACGAATCTGGAGATTGGCGAGTGCAGTCTGCTGGTCGGTTTGGCGCGGTTGTTGATGCCCGAACCCGTTGTCGCGGATGCGTTTCACCGGGGTGATGTTGATGCGTTGAAGGCGCGGCAGGTGGCGTCGTTTTGTCAGCATCCGCCGAAGAACATGACCCCGGCGGATGTGGACAAGGCCCGGGGGATTCTGCTTGGCCTGGCGTCGAAGAACACTGCCGATTGTGATGCGGTGCGGGCGGCGATCCGGCGGATCGAGAAGCAATATGGCAAGCGTGAGGACGGTGTTCCGGTCGGGGAAGATTCGGAGCGGAATGAGTTCTACGCCTCGAAAGGCTTGTACGGCAGAGTGACTGTGAAGGGGGATCTGGATGCGGTCAACGGGGCGCGTCTGATCACGCTGCTGTCGAGCCTGTCGGCTCCGACGCCGGAGAAGGACGGTGTCAAGGACACCCGCACGCCGGCATTACGACGGGCGGACGGGTTTTGCGAGTTATTGCGCCGGTACGAGCGGGCGGGGTTGGGTCCGATCGAAGGCGGCGTGAAACCACACATCACGGTCACCGCGTCCGCGAAAGACATGACGGACCTGCAGGCGTTGAAAGACCTGTTGCCGTCCACTGAGGAGTTGGGGTTTGCGTGGACGGATTGGGTGGGCCCGATCAGTATCGACACTGCCCGGATGTTGGCCTGCGACTGCACCGTCACCCGAATTTTGTTGGATGAAAATGGTGTTCCGCTCGACTGCGGTAAGGAAGCGAGAACAGCAACGGTGCCGCAGCGGCGGGCGTTGGCAGTTCGTGATGGCGGGTGTGCGTTCCCGGGATGCGGGACTCCGTCGGGGTGGTGCGATGCCCATCATATCGTTCACTGGAACGATGGTGGCCCAACAGATCTCGACAATCTGATCTTGTTGTGCGGTCATCACCACCGGACGATGCACCACACGGAATGGCGGGTGGAGATCGGTCCGGATCGAAAGACGGTGTTCTATCCACCGATGTCGGTTGATCCGTATCAACAGCCGATCGGCGGGAACAGCCCACCCACAGCGGCGTGAATCGCGACAATCGAATACATCAGCACCGGGGACGAACCATGCCCCGGTGCTGGTGCACGTTTCTGGTCAGATCCCAACCCCTCAGATCCCGGCCCTTCGCACGAGAGCGTCAGTGGCAGAAGGGGATACAACGTCAATCGCTCGTAACAGCCCCGCGTACCGTGGATACAGCTCGACGGGACGCGTATTGATCGCCCTCAAGATCCACGATGCAGCTTGATCGGCCGTCAGCGCCGGCTGGCTCACGTAATCCGCCGTCGGCGCGATCATCGGTGTTCGTATGAGTGGGAATTGCACTGTGGTGACATCGACACCGGTGCCGTGACATTCCGCGCCGAGGCTTCGGCCGAAGGCACTGAGAGCAGACTTCGACGCGTGGTAGGCACTGAACCTCGGCATCACGCCGGCAGTGACTCCCCAGGTTCCGACGTTGATGATGTGTCCGGACTTCGCCTCGAGCATCGCGGGCAGCAGACGCAACGTCAGTCGTGTAGGTCCGAAGTAGTTGAGTGCCATGGTGCGCTCGTAGTCGTGGAATCGGTCGACCGAATCCAACGCGGTACGCCGGATCGAGCGACCCGCATTGTTGACGAGGATGTCGACCGACCCGAATCGATCCGCGATCGTCTCCGCGAGTTCGTCGACGGCTTCACCGCGGGAGAGGTCCGCAGGCACGATGTGCGCCCACCCTCCCCTGCGGTGGATCTCGTCCCGTACGTGTTCGAGGTTTTCCTCACCGCGCGCGACCAGGATCATCTCGGCTCCCCGACGAGCCAAGAGATGAGCAGTGGCCTCGCCGATCCCCGAGGAAGCTCCTGTCAGAACGATCGTCTTGTCGGAGAGCGTGACACCGCGTGACGGAACAAGAGAGCGCAGACGCGTCGGCGGACTCAAGGCAATATTGCTGAGCAGCGTTCTGATCACATCGGCCTCGGTTCGATCTTCGCGTGCGTTTCGGTGCGAACCCATCCCTGAACAGCCAACTTCGAGCGCACCGCGGAAATTACTCAAAAGTAAGTTATGGCGCCGTTTCGACCGTGTCAAGAATTCGTCGAGATCCAGGAGTATCTGCCACTAGCTTTTCCTGATACCTCGGGTTACATTAAACCCAGACCGAGTGCCAGCGATCACACAACCGGCCCTCGATTCCACCGAACACCGCGAGAAATACCAGCGGTGACCGACACGAAGAGGAGACGCCATGACGCTCACATCGCCGCTCGACAAGCGCGGAGAAGCATCCGACGACTCGTACAACGAGACGCTTCGACTCCTGTCCGAGGGCTCGGTGCACAAGCACTTCGACCCGTACCTCGACATCGACTGGGACTCCCCCGAGTTTGCCGTCGTCCCGAACGATCGCCGCTGGATCCTCCCGGCCGAGACAGACCCGCTGGGTGCTCACCCCTGGTACCAGTCGCAGTCCGAGGCCAGGCAGATCGAAATCGGCATGTGGCGCCAGGCCAATGTCGCGAAGGTCGGTCTCCAGTTCGAGAACATTCTGATCCGCGGCATGATGCAGTACGTCTTCTCGCTCCCCAACGATTCGGCCGAGGCGCGCTACTGCACGCACGAGTCGGTCGAAGAGTGCAACCACACGATGATGTTCCAGGAGATGGTCAACCGCATCGGTGCCGACGCTCCCGGCATGAGCCGTCCGATGAAGATGCTTGCACCCTTCATTCCCCTCGCTGCGGGTCCGTTCCCCGAACTGTTCTTCGTCGGTGTCCTCGCCGGCGAAGAGCCGATCGACCACATTCAGAAGAGCATCCTGCGCGCCGGCGGCCAGATCCACCCGATCATGCAGTCGGTCATGGCCATCCACGTAGCCGAGGAAGCGCGTCACATCTCGTTCGCGCACAAGCTTCTGAGCCGTCGCATCCCGCTGATGTCACGCCCGAACCGGTTCGTCCTCTCGCTGCTGTTCCCGATCGTCATGCGCATTCTCTGTGACGCCATCGTCATCCCGCCGAAGTCTTTCTGGAAGCAGTTCGACATCCCGAAGTCCGTGAAGAAGGACCTGTTCTGGGATCTGCCCGAGTCGCGCCAGACCCTGCGCAACTACTTCGGTGACGTCCGCATGCTGGCCACCGACACCGGCCTGATGAACCGTGCCTCGCGCCTGGTGTGGAAGGCCTGCAAGATGGACGGCCGCGCATCACGCTTCCGTAGCGAACCTCACCGCAGCTCGCACAACGCCGCCGCGTAGCTCCCGGACAGTCGAGATCGGACTCATAGCGCCATGCCACACGTAGTCACGCAGTCCTGTTGCAGCGACGCCTCGTGCGTCTACGCCTGCCCGGTCAACTGCATCCATCCGACGCCGGACGAGCCGGACTTCCTCACCGCCGAGATGCTGCACATCGATCCGCAGGCCTGCGTCGACTGCGGCGCATGTGTCTCGGCCTGCCCGGTCGACGCCATCGTCCCCGAGTCGAAGCTGACCGACCCGCAGCGAGTCTTCCTGTCCATCAATGCGGACTTCTACAAGGAAGAGCGGCCCAGGCCGCTTCTCGCCAAGGTCATTCCGGCAGCCCACGTCGACAAGGGCCGACCGCCGTTGCGCGTTGCGATCGTCGGTTCCGGACCGTCGGCGATGTATGCCGCGGACGAGTTGCTGACTCAGCCTGACGTGCAGGTCAACGTCTTCGATCGCCTTCCTGTGCCTTACGGCCTGGTTCGCGCCGGCGTTGCTCCGGACCATCAGAAGACCAAGCAGGTCACTCGCTTGTTCGACAAGATCGCCGCACAAAAGGGTTTCGAGTTCTACCTCAACGTCGAGATCGGCAAGCACATCTCGCACAGCGAACTGCTCGAAAATCATCATGCGGTGCTCTACGCAGTCGGCGCTTCGTCCGACCGTGGTCTCGGCATTCCGGGTGCTGATCTGCCTGGCACGGCATCGGCCACCGACTTCGTGGCCTGGTACAACGGCCACCCCGATCACGCCGACGACGTCTTCGACCTCTCGCATCGCCGCGCGGTCATCATCGGAAACGGAAACGTCGCGCTCGACGTCGCTCGCATTCTGACGGCCGATCCCGAGAAGTTGGCGAGCACTGACATCTCCGCTCACGCACTCGCCGCTCTGCGGAAGAGTCGCGTCGAAGAAGTTGTCATCGTGGGTCGACGCGGAATCGCACAGTCCGCGTTCACAGTCCCCGAGTTCACCGGCCTGATGGCACTGCCGGACATCGAACTCTCTGTCGGACCCGACGACATGGTTCTCGACTCGGCCACCGAAGAACTGGCAAAACGCGGCGAGCTTCCGCATGCCGTCGAGCAGAAGTTGCGTCTACTCGAAGCCCTGAAGAACCGCGATCACGTCGACGTCGGCAACAAGCGCATCACGTTGCGCTACCTGCTCACGCCGACGTCGATCACCGGCGACGATCAGGTCAGTGGAATCGAGTTCGCTCGCAACGCCCTGGTCGACGCCAACGGAACCGTGCAGATCGAGGCGACGGGCGATACCGAGACCATCGATGCCGGCTTGGTCCTCACCTCGATCGGCTACCGCGGAGTGCCCATCACCGGCGTCCCGTTCGACGAGCGTGCTTCGGTCATTCCGAATGAGAACGGCCGCGTCCTCGAAGCTCCGAACGGCGATCCCGCAACCGGCGTCTACGCGACCGGTTGGATCAAGCGCGGACCGAGTGGGTTCATCGGCACCAACAAGTCCTGCGCGCAGGAAACGATCAGGATGCTCGTCGACGACTTCAACGACGGACGCCTGACCAACCCGGTCGCCGACGACTCCGCAGTCGATCGTCTGGTCCGGGCGCGACAGTCCGACGTAGTTGACCGCGAGGGATGGCACGCCATCGACAAGGCGGAACTGGAACGCGGCGCTGCGCACGACCGTGTCCGCGAAAAGGTTCTGGATCAGGTCGAGATCACCTCCATCCTCGACGCTGCGGCCCGGGTGAAACCGGCGCGTCGATTCGGTCGATCCGTTCGCGCTCGCTGATCCGCTACAGGTAAACAGCTACTTTCACGCACACGGCCCCGCCTGCAGACTCGTCTGCCCGGCGGGGCCGTCTGCGTTCCGGCAGCGTCCCACTCAGCGAAAATTTTTGCCCGTCAGCGGCCGAAATCGTGTAATACTGCAACCTGTTCCAGTAAGCGGCACAGCGGGCCCACGATCCCCCGGATCAGGCTCGCCAACCAGATGAGGATTGCATGAGCGAGACTGCAACGCCGGCGCCGAACGGGAGTGTGACGCCTGCAGTAGAGGGTTGGTTCACCACCGGCGACGAACCTGCTCTGATCGGCACGAAGTGCCAATCCTGCGGCACCATTTCCTTCCCTCGTGAGGCGACGTTCTGCAAGAACCCGAGCTGCTTCAGCGAGGAGTTCGACGACGTGGAACTCTCCCGCCGCGGCACTGTCTGGTCGTACACCGACGCGCAGTACCAGCCCCCGCCGCCGTACATCCCGCGCTCGGATCCGTACGAGCCTTTTGCTCTCGCCGCAGTCGAGCTGCCCGAGGGGATCGTCATCCTCGGCCAGGTGGCCGACGGATTCGGCGTCGACGATCTCAAGGTCGGCAATACCGTCGAATTGGTTGTCGAGCCGCTGTACACCGACGAAACCGGAGTACGTACGACGTGGCGCTGGAAGCCTGTCGCCGCAGCTGATCAGGAGTCGCAGTCATGAGCAAGGACGTCGCAGTACTCGGTGTCGGTATGCACCCCTGGGGCAAGTGGGGCCAGTCGTTCGTGAAATACGGCGTTGCCGCCGCTCGCGCCGCGCTCGCCGATTCGGGCGTGAATTGGCAGGACGTCGACTTCATCGTCGGCGGCGAGACAGTCCGCAACGGTTACGGCGGATACGTCGCCGGAGCCACCTTCGCACAGGCACTCGGCTGGAACGGCGCTCGCGTCGCCACGTCGTACGCAGCGTGCGCGACGGGAGCCCAGGCACTCGACACCGCTCGCGCACGAATTCTGGCCGGCCTCAGCGAAGTTGCCCTGGTCGTCGGCGCCGACACCACCCCCAAGGGTTTCCTCGCTCCCGTCGCCGGTGAGCGTTGGGACGACCCGGACTGGTTGCGCTTCCGCCTCATGGGTATGACCAACCCGGCGTACTTCGCGCTCAACGCGCGTCGTCGCATCGACCTCTACGGCGCCACCGCGGAGGACTTCGCCAACGTGAAGGTCAAGAACGCCAAGCACGGGCTCAATAATCCGAATGCGCGCTACCGCAAGGAAGTCACCGTCGAGAACGTGTTGGCCTCCCCCGTGGTGTCCAATCCCCTTCACCTGCTCGACATCTGCGCGACGTCCGACGGCGGCGCCGCAATCTTGCTGACGTCGATGGAATACGCCCGCAAGATGGGCATCGCGGAACCTGTTCGCATCAAGGCTATTTCGACGGTCACGCCGACGTTCCCGCAGACGATCATGGATATGCCGAACTTCTCCACCGATTCCAGCTCCGCCGTCCCGGCTCCGGAGCGCACGTTCAAGGAATCCATCGGCTACGCCGCGTACGAGGAAGCCGGGATCTCTCCCGAAGACGTCGACGTCGCCGAGGTCTACGACCTCGCTACCTCGGTGGAACTGGACTGGATCGAAGACCTCGCGCTGTGCAAGCGGGGCGAGGCCGAGCACCTTCTGCGTGCGGGTGACACCAGTATCGGGGGGCGCATCCCGGTCAATCCGTCCGGCGGTCTCGCATGCTTCGGCGAAGCCGTTCCCGCACAGGCACTTGCGCAGGTGTGCGAGCTCACCTGGCAGCTGCGCGGACAAGCCGAAGGCCGTCAGGTCGAAGGCGCCCGCATCGGTATCACCGCCAACCAAGGTCTGTTCGGACACGGCTCCTCGGTAATCGTTTCCGCCTGACCCTGTTCTACTTTCGTGGCGGTCGCACACTCACCCGTGAGCGGCCGCCACGATCACGTCTGCCACTGCCCCTGGCTGTGAGACCAGCGAGGCATGGGAGGTCGGGAGTTCGCTGGTGTTCGCGCCCATCCGGTTTGCCATGAACCGCTGCGCCGAAGCTGGGATCACGCGATCCTCACCGGCGACCAGATACCAGCTCGGTGTGTTCGCCCACGACGGTGGCCCGCCGAGTTCGAGGTTCGCCCACAAAGCGGCGGACTTCTGGTGAGCCAACATGGTTGCCGCCGTCTCGTCGGAAACGTCTTGAGCGAAGACGGAATGGAAATACTCGTCCGTGACGTAGCCATCGACGTTCTTCCCGCCGATCGCGTGAGGATCGTCGACGATCTTCAATCCCAGAGCCGGAGGAAGCAATTGGCTGCCAGGGAATCGAATCGGGTCGATCGTGATCTGTACCGGCTCACCCTCCACCGGACCGAACGCCGCGATGTAGACCAGCGACTGGACTTTCGGATCGTGGACATTGGTGATCACCGCGCCGCCGTACGAGTGCCCGACGAGAACGACGGGGCCGTCGATGTCCGCAACCGTCTTCTCGATCACGGACGCGTCGTAAGCCGGCCCGCGCAGAGGATTGTCCGGCACCACGACGCGATAGCCACGCGAGCGTAGGTCGGCGGCAACGCCGTCCCAACTGGTGGCGTCGGCAAAGGCGCCGTGAACCAGAACGACAGTTGGCTTGGGGCTTGCCACCGCAGCACCGGAACCGAAGATCAGTCCGGCCGCGACTGTCATGAGCATTGCCAGAACTGCTGTGAATACACGTGAGATCTTCATGCGTTTCCTTCACTCTCGTAGGCAAGCGAGAAACTGCGGTAGGCCGGGACACGCCCGTTTCGATCCTAGAAATACCTGCTGCGACGGACGTGACTGTCCGTGCAGACTTCTGGTCTCACGGTGCACAAATTCTGGTTGAGCGTCCACATCCCGGGGTATCAAGGCTGCATGGCTTTGCTCCTGGATACTTCCGTGCTGGAGCCTGACCAACGCACGGACGCCTTCGTCGACGCGATGGGACGCGCATCGGTTCCCTGTGCGATCCACTTGGAGGATCCGGCGGGCGTGAGCGCCCGGATGAACGTGTGGAATCTGGGCGCAGCATCACTGTTCCGCTCCGAGTCGACGGGGATGCGATTGACCAGAACACCGCGGCACGTGCGATCAGCGTCGATGCCGGTTCTCGCGATTGCCCTGCAGGAGAGCGGAATCGGTCATCTAGATCAGCACGATGAACAACGCAGAGTCCCGGCCGGTGAACTACTCATGACGGACCTGACGTCGACCTACGATTTCTCCTGGACGGAAACGGGTGCTTCCCAGTGCCTCTACGTTCCGATGGATCGGCTGGGACTACCGATCGACTCCATCCGTGACGCTGCCACGCGACCTCACCACAGCAACCTGTACCCCTTGATGATCGCGCACGTTCGTGAATTGTTCGGCAGCGCCGATCAGTTGGAGACCGATCCTGCCGCCGAACAATTGGGCGAGGCCTCGATCGAACTGGCGCGCGCTTTGGTCGCATCGATCGCGCATGCAAATCCCGACGCCTCCGCTCCGAGATCGGCACTCACGTTGACATCGATCCGCCGATACATCCGCGAACACCTTCACGATCCAGCGCTGCATCCTGCACGAATTGCCCACGCCCACAGCATCTCACTGCGTCAGTTGTACAAGATCTGTTCAGACAACGAATTCCGGCTCGAGCAGTGGATCATCACCCAGCGCCTGCAGAAGGCTCGGGACGAACTGGCTCGACCCGCTACCGTCGACCTGCCGATCGCCACCATTGCGCGCCGTGCGGGATTTGTCGATGCCGGACACTTCAGCCGACGGTTTCGGCAGGCCTACGGAGTCAGCCCGACTCGTTGGCGTCAGCTCCGCGATTGCAGCAGCGCCACAACGTCTGACTGACCACGGCTTTCGGCATTGTCCAATGCGGTCTTTCCCGACGCATCCCGGATCGAGGGATCTGCCCCGGCGTCGAGAAGCTGAGTGATCACGTCGACGTAGCGCGCCGAGCCGTCGCCGTACACAACGGCCTCGAGAAGCGCCGTCCACCCCGGATCATTGACGTGATTGACCGGTACCCCGGCAGCAATCAGCATCCGGACGGTCTCGACATGCGCGTGTTCACTCGCGGGAATCAGAGCCGTACCGCCGTAACGGTTCACGCTGTCGACATCGCGCCATGGCTGAGCGTCAGTGCCAGAATCTCGTTCAATCCCTCGGCTCCGGAATACAGGAAGGCCGAATCCTGCATGGAGTCCTTCGCATTCACGTCAGCTCCGGCAAGAATCAACGTAGAAGCCGCAGCGACGGCGTTGTTCTTTGTGGCCTCGACGAGTGGAGTCCGTTCGCCATCGCCGCGCGCTTCGATGTTCGCGCCGGCAGTCAGGGCAGCGGTAACAGCTGCGGGATCATTGCGGTCCACAGCATCGAAGAGCGCGCGTTCGGATTCCGGCGTCGACGATGGCTTTACACCCGTAGGCGGTACAGCTGCCGTTGTTGTCGCTGACGCCGCGGTGGTCGGCGTCAGCGGGGTGTCGGACGAACTGCAACCAGCCAACGCTCCGGTCACCGATGCCGCGAAGATTGCGCAGGCGAGGACAGACCTGCGCGGCCGCACCATCACAGCGAATCACTTTCTTGGACAAGTGTTTCGAGCGTCACCCTGACGGCGTCCAGGTGTTCGGCCATCGCCCTGGAGGCGTGGTCGTAACTCCCGGATGCAATTCCTTCGACTATTCGTTCGTGTTCCTCGTTCGACTTTTCCTGGCGACCTGCAACAAGATTGAGAGTCTCGGATTGCCTTGTCAGCGCTTCACGGATATCGACGATTACCGACTCGAAGACACGATTCCTACTGGCTTTTGCAATCAGTCCGTGAAATTGGGCGTCGAGTGCAACCCATACGAGCGGATCGTCCTCGTCACGCATCTGCTGTACCAGTCCGCGGAGGGCTGCCAGTTCCTCCGCGGTGTGCCGTTGGGCAGCCCATCCTGCGGCCGGAATTTCGACATGAGGCCGTGCTTCGACCAATTCGTTGGCCGCATAGCTGCCGAAATCGAGGTCTCGCGCTATCGAATCACTGACGACGAAGGTGCCGAGCCCGGATTTTGTCTCGGTGAGCCCGAGAGCGTGGCACGAGCGCAGGGCTTCGCGGATAACCGATCGACTGACCCCGTGCCTTTCGGCCAGGGACGCTTCGGACGGGAGACGCTCTCCGACTGCCAGATCGCCGGAGGCTATTGCGGCACGAAGGTCTGCGAGGACTGCCTCGGCAGCACTCACCCGCGCGGCGACTGGTCGCCTGGTGGCCCAGCTGTCTGACAGGTTCATGCCGTCATTGTTGCGACTGCCGAAGTCCCGCGTCAAACATCGCACCTGGTGACGGGTTGACGTGCAGGAGTGAGCGAGGTAACAATTAGACCTGTCAGACAGCCTGATAGCCCGATAGCTGGGCGGGTCTACTACTTGTCCGTCAGCGCTGCGATCCCGAAATACACCCACCGCGCAGAGTGATGCTTGCGCGAAGAGACACGAGGAATTGATCAAGTGCTCGAAACGCGAACAGAACACGATCTGCTCGGCGATCGCGAAGTTCCAGCCGATTCGTACTGGGGAATCCACACCTTGCGCGCGATGGAGAACTTCCCGATCACTGGTCGAACAATTGCCACGAACCCGCATCTGATCCGCGGCATCGCTTACGTCAAATGGGCCGCAGCCAGCGCAAACGAGAAGCTGGGCATCCTCGACGGCCCGCGAGCCGAGGCCATCTCACAGGCATGCAAGGAAATCGTGGACGGCCGGTGGCACGAACAGTTTGTAGTGGACGTCATCCAGGGTGGTGCCGGAACGTCGACGAACATGAATGCCAACGAGGTAATCGCCAATCGCGCATTGGAAATCCTCGGCCACCAGCGCGGCGACTACGAACGACTTCACCCCAATGAGCACGTGAACCTGAGCCAATCGACCAACGACGTCTACCCCACGGCCGTCAACATCTCGACGATCTTCGCGATCGAGGACCTGCTGGATGCACTTCGTGTACTCCAGAATGCGTTCACGACCAAATCTCTCGAGTTCGCCGACACAGTGAAGATGGGACGCACCCAACTGCAGGACGCCGTGCCGATGACTCTGGGTCAGGAGTTCGGCACCTACGCGGTCATGATCGAGGAGGATCGAGCGCGCCTGGCTGAGGCCGCTCTTCTCGTTCACGAGATCAACCTCGGCGCCACTGCTATCGGCACCGGTCTCAACGCACCTGCCGGCTACGCCGAGGTGGCCTGTTCCGACCTGGGCGCACTAACCGGGCTGCCGCTGGTGTTGGCAACGGATCTGGTCGAAGCGACCCAAGACGTGGGCCAGTTCGTCCACCTCTCCGGCGTACTCAAGCGGGTCGCTGTGAAGTTGTCCAAGGTGTGCAACGATCTTCGGCTGCTCTCTTCTGGTCCGCGAGCCGGATTGAACGAGATCAATCTGCCTCCGGTGCAGGCAGGTTCGTCGATCATGCCGGGCAAGGTCAATCCGGTAATTCCCGAGGTCCTCAATCAGGTCGCGTACGAAGTCATCGGCAATGACGTGACGATTACGATGGCTGCGGAATCCGGGCAACTCCAACTCAACGCTTTCGAGCCGATCATCGTGCACTCACTGTCCGAAGGAATGCGACACCTCGGTGCGGCTTGCCGCATTCTGGCGGACCGGTGCGTACTCGGTATCACGGCCAACACCGAACTGTTGCGCGCGCGAGTCGAAGATTCCATCGGCCTCGTCACCGCGCTCAATCCCTACATCGGATATACCGCGTCCACACGGATTGCCCAGGAGGCGTTGATTTCCGGGCGTCGCGTCGCCGATCTCGTGATCGAAGCGGGCCTGCTCGACCGCGAGGAACTCGATCGGTTGCTCAGCCCCGAACATCTCGCCAATCTCCGCGTTGCGGGCGAGAAGCCTCATGCTACCGCCGTTGCGGAGGAGGTTTGATGACCGTCGAACGGGAAGAGACACCCCACGCCGAGGTTGCCGCTGAAGAGGATCTCGGATATCAGAAGGCGCTCGGCCCCAGACAGATTCAGATGATCGCGATCGGTGGTGCGATCGGAACAGGCCTTTTCATGGGTGCGGGAGGGCGACTCCAACAGGCGGGCCCGGCTTTGGTTCTCGTGTACGCGCTGTGCGGGTTCTTCGCGTTCCTGATCCTGAGGGCACTCGGCGAACTGGTGATGCACCGACCGACTTCGGGATCCTTCGTTTCCTACGCACGCGAATTCTTCGGCGAGAAGATGGCTTTCGCTGCGGGTTGGCTGTACTGGATGAACTGGGCAATGACTGCCGTGGTCGATGTCACGGCTGTGGCGTTGTACATGAACTTCTTCAAGAAGTACTGGGCGCCACTGGGGCACATCGATCAGTGGATGTTCGCTCTGATCGCGGTGGTGTTGGTTCTCGGACTGAATCTGGTGTCCGTCAAAGTCTTCGGAGAGCTGGAGTTCTGGTTCGCGTTGATCAAGGTCGTTGCGTTGACCGCATTCCTCGGGTTCGGTGTCTATTTCGTACTCTTCGGCACGCCCATCGAAGGGCATTCCTCCGGATTCAGCCTGATCACCGACAATGGCGGGCTGTTCCCCAACGGAATACTGCCGGCAGTCGTGGTGATTCAAGGCGTCGTGTTCGCTTACGCTTCAATTGAACTCGTGGGAACCACGGCCGGAGAGACCGAAAATCCCCGGAAGGTGATACCCAAGGCAATCAACACAGTGATCATTCGGATCCTCGTCTTCTACGTGGGATCGGTACTACTGCTCTCGCTGTTGCTCCCGTACACGGAGTACCACGCCGGTGAAAGTCCATTCGTCACATTCTTCGGTTCGATCAACATCCAAGGCGCGGATGCGATCATGAATCTGGTCGTTCTCACGGCAGCCTTGTCTTCCCTCAACGCCGGATTGTATTCGACCGGACGAATACTCCATTCGATGGCGATGGCAGGCTCGGCGCCTGCCTTCGCTGCCAAAATGAACAAAGCCGGAGTGCCGTACGGGGGAATCGCACTCACCGGCGTGGTCATCCTGTTCGGCGTCGGGCTCAATGCTGTTGTCCCAGCGCAAGCCTTCGAAATAGTCCTCAATCTTGCAGCCCTCGGCATCATCAGTGCGTGGGCAGTCATAGTGTTGTGCCAGTTGAAGCTCTGGCAACTTGCGAAACAAGGCAAAGTCACCCGCCCTCCCTTCCGCATATTCGGCGCACCGTACACCGGGATCGCGACACTGGTCTTTCTTGCGGTCGTTATCGTATTGATGGCATTCGACAACCCTGTTGGAACATGGACCGTCGGCTCCATCGCGATCATCGCACCGCTGTTGATGATTGGTTGGTACGGCGCCAGGAATCGCATTCGCGAGTTGGCCATCCATCGCCCCACAGCTTGACGTGAAAGGACCTCAGTGTCGAAAGTCGCAGTCGTCACCACTGGTGGCACCATCGCCAGCACCCGAGATGCGCACGGAATCAGTCGGCCCGCAATCACCGGTGCAGATCTGCTCGGCAATGAGCAGACCGACATCGATCTTCGAGTCGTGGACGTGATGTCGAAGGACAGTTCGAGCATGACCTTCGCGGACATGGATCGTGTTCGCGACGCCGTAGCCGACGAATTGAAGGATCCTGGACTCGACGCGGTGGTCGTGCTTCACGGCACCGACACGATGGAGGAAACTGCGTTCTTGTTGGACCTGCACCACGACGACCGACGTCCGGTGGTCTTCACCGGGGCGCAGCGCACTTTCGACCATCCCGAGTCCGACGCTCGTTCGAATCTGGCCGCGGCGATCGCGGCCGGACTCGACATCTCGTCGCAGGGACGTGGTGTCCTCATCGCCTTCGGCGGTTCGGTCCACCCGGCAGCAGGTACGCGAAAGGCCGACACGACGGCACTTGATGCCTTCCACTCCTTGCGCATCGATCCGGCCCTGCTGCGCACTCCCGAACCATTGCCGTGGCATCCGATTTCGAACACCCGCGTCGACATCATCGCCGTGTATCCCGGGGCAGACCGCGTACAGATCGACGCTTGCGTGAGCGCCGGGGCAAATGGACTCGTTCTCGACGGACTCGGTTCGGGAAATGCCAATCCGACGATCGTCGAGGCCGTCCGAGACTGCGTAGGCGCTCACATTCCGGTGGTAGTGACAACTCGTGTGCCCTCGGGGCCAATCTCCCCGGTTTACGGAGGTGGTGGCGGCGGCCACGACTTGATCGCCGCAGGCGCTGTATTTTCCACCGATCTTCGGGCCGGGCAGGCACGTGTACTTCTGGCGGCCTTGTTGTCAGATCCGGATCTCCTGGGCCTGGAAAAGGCATTCGACCGATATTCGAGGTTTGCTCGCACCCCGCCGTTCAGGCGGTAGCACTGGCGACGCCGTCGTAGTTCGAACGCACCCCTCGCTAAATCAGGGACTTTGGTCCGAATCTTTTGATTTGGACGCTTAACAAGTGTCCGAATTGGGTAGTTTCACATCATCTAACTCGTTACGTATGTCGATCCAGCGGTCACGTCCAGTGCAGCCAGTCGAACAGGAGTCGGATGAGCAGCCCATTTCGTGATGCCGCTGCAGTGACGCTCGACGCGTCTCACCGCGTCGGGCACACTCACGCGTCGGACGCGCCTGTCAGCGGGCGCTTTCACCCACCCTCTGCAATCAAGGGACTGGTTCCACGTCCCCGGTTGCACCAGAAACTCACCGCGTCCACCACTACCGAGGGCTCGGGGCCCGGGTCCGTCGGGCTGCTTTCTGCACCGGCCGGAGCGGGAAAGACCCTGCTGCTGGCGAATTGGGCTCGTGAGTATTCGCGGGCGTCCCCTGACGTGGACCTCGCCTGGCTGACGTTGGCCGAGCGCGACAACAACGTGTCGGTGCTGTGCGAATCCCTCGCCGAGGCCATCTCGACGCCTCTCGACCCGGCCGGTCGCGCGCCCACCGGGCAAGGGTTCCCGGCACAGGCGGGATCGAGACGACCCGTCGAACAGTGGCTCGCGCACTTCGCGGAAACCGTCGAAGCTCACGATCGCCGAACGACGCTGATTCTCGACGACGTTCACACACTTCACGATCCGATGTCGATCGGTCTTCTCGACCAGATACTCACGCACACCCCGGACAATCTGTCGATCATCGTCGCTGCTCGATACGAACCTCCGCTCACCTGGCATCGTCTCGCGCTCGATGGCCGACTCACTCGCTTCGCATCCACCGATCTCGCCTTCGACCGCACCGAGATCACTGCGATGTTCGGCGAATACGACATCGCCCTCGGCGACGACGAGCTCGCAATCGTCGAGAACTTCACCAAGGGGTGGGGCGCTGTTGTTCGCCTGACCGCAGCGTTCCTGGCAGGCCGGAGCGACATCGGTGATGCATTGAACGAGTTCACCCATACGCCCCGCCCGATCGCCGACTTCCTCGTCGACGAGGTCCTGACATCCTTGCCCGAGCATGTCACGACATTCATGTTGCGGACATCCGTCGTCGATTCGTTCTCTGCTCAACTCGCAGAAACGTTGACCGATTCGAATGCTCGGTCCGAGATCGACGCTCTGATTCAATACAACTTCCCCGTGACGCGGACCGACTCCGCTGACCACACCACGTGGTTCAGCTACCACCCCCTTCTCCTCGAACACCTCCGCGCAGAGTTCCGTCGGGTCGATCACGAGGAGAGAAATCGCGCGCACCTTCGAGCAGCAACCTGGTTCGAGAGTCATCACTTCGAACTCGAGGCGCTCGAACTCGAGGTGTCGATCGGCGACCCGTGCCGCATCCTCGCTTTTCTCGAGCGCTGCGGACTGGGCCTCGTACTCGACGGGCACAGCGGAGACGTCGTCCGAGTGCTCGAATCCGCAACGACGCAGGTCTCCGAATCTCCGATCACCCGCCTGGTCCTGGCTGCGGCCGCCCTCCATTCCGGTGACATGACCTCTGCGACAACGTGCCTCGATCTCCTCGAGGCAACTCATCCGCCTATTGCGGACGAGCCACTGTTCCTGGCGATGAGTCTGGAAATCTCCTGTGCTTCGCCAACTTCCGACAACAAACCATTGGTTTCGCGCCTGGTGCGGCGCCAGAACAGCACTCACTCGGACGTCGAAGCCTACGCTCACCTCGAGGTAGCGACGGCCCTCCTACTCAAACGCGAGTTCGACAGGGCAACTGTCGAATACACCCAGGCGGTCGCGCTCGGAACACTACGAGGCAGGTCGCGATTCGTACTGAAGGCACTGACCGGGCTGGGATTCGTCGCCTCACTCAGCGGGGACATCGAGGCGATGAGGGCACACTCCACCTACGCCATCGACTACGCGGTCGAACACCGAATCACAACGACGGCGGAGTACGAGTTGTCCGCGTCCGTGGTGGCCTTCGCTGCATATCTCTGCGCCACCAGCGAACTTCCGTACCGCATACCGACTATCGGAAACTACCGGAGCACAGATGTTCTCGGCGCCAGCGTCCCGGCATTCGGGTGGCACACCGTCGTCACGTTCGGGCTCCACAGTCTCGGCGACGCGGCCGATCGACGGTCGACCGCTGCCGACGTCCGCGATGCGATGCTCAGCGCGATCGCACTGCGCACCTTCTCATTGGCGACTCTTGCCCTACTCCCACCGGTCGTGAACGCATGCCTGTCGGTCGGCGAAGTGGAATGGGCCGGCCGACTCGTGCGCGATGCGGCTGATCAGTTCGGCGAGACTTCCGAGATACACCTGGCGCGAGCTGCCGTGGCTTTCTCGTCCAACAAGTTCGCAGAAGCACTCGTCGAGGTTTCCGAAGCCCTCGGATCCACCGAAGAGCCTGTGCTCGCCCACACCGTCTACGCCTGGACACTCGAGGCTGGGATCCACGCTGCCACCGGTCACGAGCGCAAGTCGTTTCGTTCGCTGCACAAAGCCCTGCGAGCCGCAGAAACCGGTGGGCTGTTGCGACCTTTCCTCGACTACGGCGCGTCACTGCGTCCGATCTTCGACGAGTTCAGTGGGCACTTCGGCGATCAGGAGGCTTTTGCCGAACAGGTACGCAACCGCATTCGTCCACAAGAGCTGGTGAGTGCACCGATCCTCACACCGGGCGAATACACCGTGCTGCGCGAACTGGCCTCGGGAGACACCACCGAGTCGATCGCCGACACGCTGTTCCTGTCCGTCAACACCATCAAGACGCATCTACGCGGGATCTATCGGAAGTTGGAAGTAAGTAACCGACGCGACGCACTCAAGGCTGCGCGTCGCGGCGGACTCATCTGAGCAAGACTGCTTCCATGCCCCCGAAGCTGTACTCCGATACGCGCGATCGAATGACCGTCTGGGCGAGACGCACACCAAGCCGACGGTTGGCTACCGACGCGACGATCGACGTCTTCGAAGTCGGACTCGTCGACAGCGCCATGACTTTGGCAGCCCAGGCGTTCACGTCCTTGCTGCCGGTGATGATCGCAGCGTCCACCCTGGAAAAGCTGAAGCCCTTGGCCGATGTCGCCAGAGACGACCTCGGGGTGCAGCTTCCCGACGCCGTGATGACCGACACCTCCACTGCGGCCGCGTTCGGCATTGTCGGCTTGCTCATGCTGTTGATCAGTTCCACGTCATACGCTCGCGCCCTTGGCCGGATGTACGGACGAATCTGGAGTGTGCCGACAGCGACACTTCGCCAGGCATGGCGGTGGATCGCGGTCGTGTTCGTCGTCGCCGCGTCAGTGGTCGGTGCTGCGCTGTGCCGCGAACTGAATGCCGTTCCGAGAGTGGGCAGTCTCCTGGAATTTGTTGCGGTCTACGCAGTGTGGGCACTGGTCTGGACTGCCGTGCCCATGCTGTTGACCGCCAATCGCATGACCACTCGTATGTGTGTCGGGTCCGGCTTGCTCACCGCGACGGGTCTGACCGGACTGCACGTGGCCGGCACTCTGTTTCTGCCGCGGATGACCAAGACGTCTCAGGACGAGTTCGGCCTTCTCGGCGTGATGTTCACCGTGATCGGGTGGCTGTTCATCTTCTCTGCCATCGTGGTGGTCGCGTCGTCGATCGTCGGATCGGTCGCAAAAGATGCGGGGCCACTGGGAATCTGGCTGCGGACCTCACGCTGAAGTGTTGTCCCGACCCTCGAGGGCCTGCGAGACGGTCGGATAGACGTCGACCTTCAGCGCACCCTCGTCAGCCCCGGACAAGACATCGCGGAACTGACCGATGTCGCGGGCCACCCGGAAGCTCACATTCTTGCGAGCCAACGAATCTCGAAGCTGAGCCAACATCTGGGCCGCGCTGACGTCGATGAACGGTGAAGTCTCGGCGTCGAGAATGACCGTCGTGGTCCCGGTGGTCACCATGCCGGTGATCTGATCACGCACGTGATCGGCATTCGCGAAGAAGAGTCCGGATTCGACCCTGACCACCACGACGCCGTCGAGTGTCCTCAGATCAGGATGGCTGCTCGTGTCGACCCAACGCGTGCCGTCCTTGGCCAGAGCGGCCACGTGCGGTTTGGAGACTCGATACAGGAGCAGCAGCATCGAGACGACAATTCCGATGATCAGACCGGGCAAGGTATCGAACAGGAGAACTCCGAACATCGCCGCGACAGCGGCAGCGAAATCGGCCCGAGCGGCGTGCCCGTAGATGCTGCCCAATCGCTTCGTCCAGACCCGGTACAGCGCTGCGAGAGAAGAGAAATCCACTAGTTCGATCACTGCGGCGATGACCACCGCCGATAGCGTCGCTTCCGGTAGTTTCTCGAACAACCCAGTCAGGAACAGCAGTGTCAGCAGCGTCAATGCGGCGACCACCAACCCGCTGACCTGTGATTTGGCACCCGCTCCCCCGTTGACAGCCGTCTTCGAGAGGCTGCCGTTGACCACCATTCCCGAGCAAAGGCCCGATCCGAGATTGGCGGCCCCCAGTCCTACCAGTTCCCGATTGGCGTCGATCGTGTATCCGGCCTTCGCCGCGTATGTCTTTGCAGCGCCGAGACCTTCGGCGAAACCGATGAGTAGAACACCGACGGCCGGCCCCACGAGGTCGAGGTAGTCCTCGGCTCCTACTCCACTCGGCAGGCCCATAGTCGGCAAGCCCGAATCGATGTGTCCGACGATGTCGATGCCACGGTCGTCGAGTCCGAACAGCGCCACTGCGGTAATCCCCAGTAACACAACCAGAAGCGAACCTGGCACGAGCGGGAGCCATCGCTTGACTCCCAGAACCATTGCCAAGCTGAGCAATCCGATGACCACCGTCGGACCGTCGACCTCGCCAAGTTCCTTGATCACCGTCCACGCCTGGACGAAGAAGTTCCCCTCGCCCTTGTCCACGCCCAGGAGTTTTGGTACTTGACCGATGATGATCGTGAGTGCCAAACCGACTATGAATCCCTTGAGAACCGGCTCGGAGATGAAGGATGCGATGAATCCGAGGCGCATGAATCCTGCGAGCAATCCGACGAGTCCGGTCACGATCGCGAGCCCGACCGACAATGCGACAAATCTGGTGTCGTCTCCCGACGCCAGTGGCGCGATCATCGCCGCGGACAACGCGGCAGTGGCCGACATCGGTCCGACGATCAGATGCCGCGAACTACCAGCTGCTGCATACAGAATCAGTGACGGAACTGCAGCATAGAGCCCGACCACCGGCGGAACTCCGGCGATGGTGGCGTACGCGAGCGCTTCCGGGACAAGGACAGCCCACACCGTGAGGCCCGCGATGATGTCTGGTCGAAGCCAGCCTCGCTGATAGTCGGACAGTGATCCGAAGACCCACCACGTCCGTGTGTGCGGAGCACTCATAGCCCTTGCACCCCTTTACTGATCTGCATCGCCGCGATCAGGACGAGGAGCCCGACGTTCAGCAAGTGCGTGTTGGTGGCTATCCAGGTGCGGATCTTCTGCAGCGGTTCGGTGGCCTCCTCCTTCTTGATCAGGAGAAGGGCGACCGGCACGGCGACCGAGGTCACGGACACCAGAGAAAAGATCACGGCCGAGACGATCTGCGACGTCGGCGCCACGGTGCTGAGGCGAAAGTTCATGGCAGCGGCAATCGCACAGGACATGTCGATGGGATTGAGAACGAACAGCGCGAACCCGAGTACACCCGATCGCATCGGCTGGAAGTGTTCCACCGACTGGAGCATTTTCGGCAGTTGAGGCGCGGCCGCGACAACATCTCCCGGAGCCACTGCAGCCGCCATCGCCTGTACTCCGCGCCGACTACGCGTGTAGACGAACCAGGCACCCGCGAGCAACGTCACGCCGAGAACGAGGTGGAGGATGGGCACCCACAGGGGTGGGTGTGTTCTCTGATGAACTTGGAGTGCGGTCAAGATGATGTACGACCCGGCCAGGGCGACAACTATTCCGAGATACCACCCGATCAGATACGCGATGCTGTTGAGACGCGCTCGTTCGGAAAAGAGCACGGCGACAACGGCGACAACCGCCAGCGGGCTCATGATGATACCGAGTGCCAGCGGGATCTGTTGCAGTAGCAGCGATCCCATAACTACCTCCCGTTGTCAGAGACCGCCGATGCCCTTACCGATGAGAACAACACCGATAACCAGGATCAACACACTCATCACAGTGGCGTTGTTGTCCTGCAACCACACCTTCAGCTTGGCCAGCGGACCGCGCAGTCGCTCCGCGGCAACGAGGTAACCGATCACGGGCACGCACACTGTCGAGGCAGCGATGACGGTGAAAACCAGAACCGCGACGACTACTTCACCGGAGCCCAATGACGCAGAGCCGATCGAGATTCCAGCCGCGATACACATCATCAGATTCTTCGGATTGATCGCTGCCAGCGCGAAGCCCAAGCCGATGCCCTTGGCAGCGGTCATGTCGTCGATGGCTTGCATCCACTTCGGGGTTTCATGCTCGCCACCGCGCCCACGCCATTGCTTCACTCCGAACGCAAGTAGCAACACACCCAACGCCAGCTTGATCCACGACACCGTCGCAGAGGGATCGCCTTCGGAGTCGCCGAGCTTGCTGGACAGGAGCACGAAGATCACAGTGGCGACAACTATTCCGAGTATCCAGCCCAGGGCGAATCCGACGCTGGTGCTACCGGCTCGCTTGGACAACAACATCAAGATCGCCGCGATGATCGGGATGGGCGATACCGCAACACCGACCGCTAAGGGTAGAAGATCCCCGATGACAGATCCCATGCCGACCTCTTCTCTCTCCCGGTCGACACTAGGGGTGACGTTCTTTCGCAGCCTCACACAAAAGGGATGAATGGAGCCGCGATGACATTCACCCGTTGGGGATGACGCCTCGGAAGCGTGTGGGAGCAAGACTGGATCTCACGGATACGGAGTCCTGGATCGAGCGGCGACGCCGATTGCCCCTGACGACACGTGATTTCGAGGCTCGACGCGGTACTGACCGAACCTCATGGCCCTACGAAATGGAGCGGACACTGATGAATGCTCCCACTCGGTATCAATTCCTCATCGACGGCGAAGTGTCGGACCGCGTCAAAGCGGCGTTTCCCGAACTCAGCGTTGCCAGTGCCGCCGGCGGATTCACCAGTTTGTACGGGCCCGTCGCGGATCACACTGCTATGCGAAGCATCATGGCCCGCCTCGATTCCCTCGGCTTGACCGTTGCCGAACTGCGAAGGCTCCCAGACTGATCCGAACAGAATGATCCGATCCGCCCCTCCGTCGGGTCGTCCCCCGCGCACGAGCGATGGTCCCGACCGAGTCGATTCGGTCGGGACCAACTGCTCTCGAGTCGTTCGGCGCCTAGACTCTGTCTGTGTCCCAGGTCGCGACGGCCCAGATCACAACGACGTCGAGCGCGATGACCAGGATCGACCACAGCGGGTAGTACGGCATCCACAAGAAGTTGGCGATGATCGAGAGCGACGCAATAACTATTGCCGCCGCCCTGGCCCACACTGCACCGGTGAAGAGGCCGAGAGCCACCACGATTCCGATGATGCCCAAGATGATGTGGATCCAGCCCCACGTCGTGATGTCGAACTTGTACGTGTAGTTGATACCCACGACAAACAGATTGTTGTCGGCGACCGCCGCAATGCCCTGAAGCAGAGCGACAATGCCTGCGGTGAGCAGCAGAATTGCTGCTGCAAACGTCGTACCTACCGCGAAACCCTGCCGGACAGGGTGATTCGCGGGTTCCCGCGGTGGAGCAGTCATCAGCGTTCCTTTCGACAGAATGCACTTCCCATACTCAGTCTCGAGGGGCTGGGAAGCGAAAACATCACCCGTCGCGGATGAACCGCAGGTCACCGACCCGTACCCGCTTGCCGGCATCGCAAACCTAACCGAGCACCCCTTTCATCGAGTGAGCACCCTCTCCGACGCGCTGCAGACGGTGTTCACTCAACTGGACCTGTGCTCACTCAGCAGCAGTCGCACTCGTCACCGCTCTCGGGCACCGCCACAACCGGGCAGCACGGATCACCCTTCCACGCGTTGATGCCTTCCTTCACGGCGATGACGGCGATCACCAGTGCCGCAATCGGGTCCGCCCACGACCAGCCGAGCACCGAGTTGAGCAGCAAACCGACCAGCAAGACCGCAGAAAGGTAGGTACAGAGCAGCGTCTGCTTCGAATCCGCGACCGCCGAAAGCGAACCCAACTCCCTACCTGCTCGGCGTTGCGCATAGGACAGGGCCGGCATGATCGCCAAACTGACTGCAGCCAATACTATTCCGACGCTCGTGTGCTGCGCTTCACCCAGACCGAACAGCGACCGAATCGCGTCGAACGAGACGTACGCAGCGAGCCCGAAGAACGAGAATGCGATCACTCGCAGTGCCGTCTTCTCACGGCTCGTCGGATCCGGAGCCGAGAACTGCCAGGCAACCGCTGCCGCCGAGGACACTTCGATCACCGAATCGAGGCCGAAACCGAACAGTGCTGCGGACGACACCCGTGTGCCCTCCGCCAGCGCGATGATCGCTTCGACGACGTTGTAGCTGATCGTGATCGCCACGAAGATGCGAATTCGTCTCGACAAGAGCGCACGCCGGGCAGTCGAGAGGCCGCCACCGTCAACGGGCGCAACCATCAGCAGCATCCTTCTGATTCACTGTCCGGGCAGTACGACGGATCCACCGCGAGTACGACCCCGAGCAGGTCGTCGAGGGCCTGACCGATATGTGCGTCGGCGAGTTCGTATCTGGTCCGGCGCCCTTCCGGGACGGCCACTACCAAGCCACAACCGCGCAGACAAGCCAGATGATTGGACAGCTTCTGCCTGGTCACAGCCAGTGTTTCAGCGAGGTCGGACGGGTACCGAGGGGCAGTTTTCAGTTCGAGCAGTATCCGTGTCCGAGTCTCGTCGGACAAGGCATGCCCGAACCTCGCAAGCACCGCCACGTTGGTCACCACATCTACGCCCTCGACATCCATACGTACGACAGTACATCGAAATCTGTATTCAGAAAACAGTGAACTCAGATGGTTCAAGATCCTGCCAGCGGGTAACGCAAGCGTGAAGCCACCCGACCGGGTAAGCGAACACCGGGAGCCCACATCCGATGAACCGTACAAAAGTCGACGATCACGTAGCGATGGCCGAACTACCGACAACCGGCAGCATCTTCCAGGCCTCCTGGCCGGTGCGTACGGGCGATATCCACACCGACAAGCAACTGCGCCTCGACGCGATCGCGCGCTACCTCCAAGACGCGGGCTTCGACAATCTCGTCGACCGCGGCGCCATGGATACACACCCGCTGTGGATGGTGCGAAGGACGGTGATCGACGTACTCGAACCCGTCGTCTGGCCGGATCGAGTTCATCTGCAGCGCTGGTGTTCCGGACTCTCCAGCAAGTGGTGTTCGATGCGGGTTCGGATCAGGTCCGACAGCGGTGGATTGATCGAGACCGAGGCATTCTGGATCAACATCGACCCGAAAACCGGAATGCCGGCAACCATCAGTGAAAAGTTCACCGCTGCCCTGGCATCGACGGCCGTGGATGAGCATCTTCACTGGCGTCGGTGGATCGACCCCGACACCGACGATTACGCGGATTCTCCATTCCCGTTGCGCTCGAGCGATTTCGACCCTTTCGATCACGTGAACAACGCGATCTATTGGCAACCCGTGGAAGATGCACTGCCTGAAAAATTACGAAGCGAACCCTTTCGCGCGATCCTCGAGTACACCCAGCCCGTCAAGAGAGGTGAGCAGGTGAGCGTGCGAACCGGCACGAACACGCTGCACATCGACGCCGGCGGCGAGGCACGTGCATCCGCTCGATGGTTTGCCCTGACCTCGAACCACAGCGATCAGGGGTGAAGTTTTCCGAACCCCACGACGGCGGAGTCGGATTGCCAGTCCAGATCATGGACCCGCACCTTGCCGAACTCGTTGCCGCCGACCGTGATCGCCGAGTCACCGTCCACTGCCACAACGATGTTGGTGTGCTGACCTACCCATCTCGAACTGTCGTAGATCACCACATCACCCACGCTCGGGGTGTACCCGCTGCCGTTCTCGGCGTACGCGCCGATCCCCTGGTAGTACTCCTGCAGGGTGTACACCCCCGGGATACGCCAGCTTCCGGAGTTCGGGTTCGACAACGGTCGACCCGCTTCCCTCATTATCCAGCTGACAAAATCGGCGCACCATTCTTCGTCGATACCGTCGGAATAGAAAGTGCCCGGACGGTCCCGCTCGTGCTCGGATTGCAGCAGTTCGAGCACTCGAGCCTGGTCCGCAGTCACCGAACTGGCGTCGACCGTCGGGAACTCGGCAGTGTCCCAGGGCAGATACCGCGAAGGCGCGACCGCGACGACAACCGCCCCGACCACGATCACGACGCCGAGCACCCCGGCAATCCAGAGCAAGATACGGCGGCGACGGTTGGGTTCGGCAGGACTCACCCTTACGAGTGTGCCAGCCTGCCGAGAATCGAAACGCCAACCACCCCGATGAGCTGGCACTTCTCATCAAACTCACACGAATGTGCCACCAAACTATTGCTATGGCACCAAAGTGGTGCCATAGTGATGCCATGGACTTGACACCGTACGTAGACAACCTTCGCCACGAACTCGCGGTGGCGGCCGAAGCAGGCGGAGAAGACGCAAAGGCCCTCGCCGATCGTTTGACCGCACCGCTGGAATCAGCAGTGCGACTCACCCTTCTCGACGCATTGTCTGCGGCAGCCGCCGAGATCACGCGTGACCTCGCCCCAGGCTCGGTGGACCTGCGCCTACGGGGACGCGAACCCGAATTCGTGGTGGCACCAGCCATCAGCGAACCGGCTCCGGCCCCCGCCGAAGAGGAACCGACTCCGGCTCCGCGCCCCGTCACGGAGTCCGACGACGCCTCGATGACTCGAATCAACCTGAGGCTGGGGCAAGACCTCAAAGACCGGATCGAGGCGGCGGCCAAGGAAGCCGGGATCTCCGTGAACGCGTGGCTGGTTCGCTCGGCTGCAACTGCGCTGGAAGGCGGCATGAGCAGAAGCACTCCGAGACAGCGCACGTCCCAAGGCTCCGAAAGCTTCAGCGGCTGGGTGCACTGACACCGGCTTCACCTTTCGCACGACCCTCTATCACCAACCGAGACAACCTCATCGGGAGTATCACCATGCCTACATTCAGCACACCTGACCCCATCACCTTGAACTTCGACGTGGCAGTCGGACACATCCGGATCGCTGCGAGCAGCCGCAACGACACTGTCGTGGAAGTGTTGCCCAGCAACTCGTCTCGCGAGGTAGACGTTCGAGTCGCCGAACAAACGCGCGTCGAATTCGCAGGTGGCCGGCTACAGATCAAGACTCCGAAACAGCGCGGCCTCGGCATTTTCGGGAAGACAGGATCTGTCGACATCGCCGTTCAGCTTCCCTCCGGCTCGGGACTCGAAGGCACTGCCGCAGTTGTCAGCCTGCGCGCCGAAGGCACTCTCGGACGCTCACGCGTGAAGGTCTCGGCCGGAGATTGCACACTGGACACCACCGGACCGCTCAACGTCAGCACCGGCGCCGGAGCGATCATCGTCGAGCATGTGGCCGGTGACATCGACACGAGCACCGGGTCCGGAAGCATCCGCATCGGCCGCGTCGACGGCAACGCGGAGGTCAAGAATTCCAACGGCGACATCAACATCGGCACGATCACCGGCGCACTGAAGGCGAAGACCGCCAACGGAAGCGTCGCCGTCGAGCACGCCGAATCCGACGCGAGCGCCGCAACCGCCAACGGCGACATCCGTTTCGAGACCATCGAGAGTGGAGTCGTATCCGCCAAGACGGCCGCCGGGCGAATCCATATCGGCGTTCGATCCGGAACCGCCGCACGATTCGACGCGCATACGTCCTTCGGCCGCGTCGACAACCAGATGAATGCCACGCACGGTCCGGCTTCCACTGAACGCCGGGTAGACGTCCGGGCACAAACCAGCTACGGCGACATCGTCATTCGACGTTCGGAGCCCCGAGAAGAATCCAACAAGAAGATCTAGCGAAAGGAACGCTGATGTCCCGTAAACCAGCCATCACCGCGACGGGTCTGAAGAAGGCCTACGACGACAAGACGGTACTGGACGGAATCGACATCTCCGTCGACCGCGGAACCGTCTTTGCACTGCTCGGCCCCAACGGCGCCGGCAAGACCACCATCGTGGAAATCCTCTCGACCCTCGTTCCCGCAGACGGCGGCGACATCCGCATCGCCGGGTACAACCCTTCCGACGATCCTGACGCGGTGCGTTCGCGCATCGGTGTCACCGGACAATTCTCGGCGGTAGACGACTACCTGTCCGGCGAGGAAAACCTTCTCCTCATGGCCGATCTTCACCACCTCGGCAAGGACGAACGCCGCACTCGCACTGACGAACTCCTGGAGATGTTCGATCTGCAGGGCTCCGCGGACAAACTCGCGTCGACGTACTCGGGCGGCATGCGCCGACGGCTCGACCTGGCAATGACGTTGATCGGACGACCGGAGATCATCTTCCTGGACGAGCCCACCACCGGCCTCGATCCCCGGAGTCGACGCACCATGTGGCAGATCATCCGGGAGTTGGTCAAGGGCGGTGTCACCATCTTCCTCACGACGCAGTACCTCGAGGAAGCCGATCAACTGGCCGACCACATCGCCGTCCTCGATCAGGGACGGATAGTCGCCCAAGGTACGGCAGCGGAACTCAAACGACGCATTCCCGGCGGCCACATTCGTCTTCACTTCATCGACCGAGACCAACTCGACTCTGCTGCTGCTGTTTTCGACGAGTCTACCCGTGACGATGCCGCCTATGTCCTGCAGGTTCCCAGCGACGGCGGTGTCCGCTCGCTGCGCTCTCTTCTCGACCAACTCGACGCTCACTCGATCGACGTCAAGGAACTCTCCGTGCACACACCGGACCTGGACGACGTGTTCCTGACTCTGACCGCCACCGAAAGAACCGACGCGCGATGACCACCATGACGCTTGCCTATCAGGACTCGAAAACCATGCTGCGTCGCAGCATTCGACACATCCTTCGATATCCGTCGATGACGGTGATGCTTGTCGGGATGCCAGTCGTCTTCCTACTGCTGTTCGTCTACGTGCTCGGCGGAACGCTCGGGAACGGCCTCGGCCCAGGCGGTGGCGGCCGAGCCGAGTATGTCAATTACGTTGCACCGGCGATTATTCTGATGACTGTGGCATCAGCGGCACAAGGTACTGCCATCTCCGTCGCAACCGATATGACCGCGGGGATCATTGCACGATTCCGCACGATGGCGATCACGCGCACGTCCGTCCTGACCGGTCACGTTCTCGGCAGTCTCCTTCAGACGATCGTGAGCCTCGTTGTAGTCATCGGCGTGGCGATAGCCGTCGGCTTCCGGCCTACTGCAGGCTTCGTGGAGTGGGCCGCCGCGTTTGCTCTACTCATCCTGGTCTCCATCGCGATGATCTGGTTGTCCGTTGCCTTCGGCCTCGTCAGCAAGAGCGTCGAGACGGCCAGTAATCTTCCAATGGTGTTGATCCTCTTACCTTTCCTGGGAAGCGGATTTGTCCCCACCGATTCGATGCCGACCGTGTTGCGATGGTTTGCCGAGTATCAGCCGTTCACTCCGATCATCGAGACTCTTCGAGGACTTCTTCTCGGCGAAGCGATCGGGAACAACGCCATACTCGCGATCGGATGGTGCGTCGCAATCACCTTCCTCTCCTACCTCTGGGCGCGCAGTTTGTTCAATCGACGCCCGGTGCGCTGACCTCGAAACACACGATCTTCGAGAACAGGTACGGTGTCGCTGTCGTCGAGTTCCGAGGCGATGGCGACGTCGTGTGGAAACCCCATGACGATCAACTCGCGCCCTGAGGCACAGTCCCGCAGGCGGTCCTCGTACGAATCCGACACCGCTGTCCAGGCATCCGCCGCCATCTGTGCCTCGGGCGACAGGGAACCTTCCCAACCAGCCGCGGTCAACGCCGTGACAACCCCGCCGGCGCCCCACAGATCCTCCACTGCAGGACGCAACTCTCCACCGGGCCACTTCTCCCCGGATGCGACTATCGCAACCCGCGATCCCGGACCATGTTCGTGCACAATCCAATCAGCGACGGCGGAAGCGTTCCTCAATGAAGCGCCGACACACACCGCAACCTCGGACGCCAACGCAAACGCAATGGTCGACCCGTTCGGCGACGGCAGTACCAGCCGACTCGGCACCTCCGCCTCGCGAATCGTCTTGGGAGACAGACTGATCTGTCCGTCCCTGGCCACACTCCGTCGTACTGCAAGAACCGCATCGGCATCACGCGCGTAATCGACCGCCCTCTCGTCGTTCCAGGAAAAGGGAAGTACGTCGATTCCCGCGTCGGCGGCGACGCTCAGCGTCGTCGTGAACGAGAGGACATCTACCACCACTGCCACATCGACGCCGACAGCAATTGCTTCGGCGCCGCGCAGGCCCCAGTCGAATCGAAGTCCGTACTCGAGTTGGCGATGCTCCGGATTCATCGCACCAGCATCTCAGAAACGAATCAGGTTGTCCGGCACGCACAAATCCTCGTGCTCGTACAGCGCTCGCACGGCAACTGGATCGTCGCCGGCGCACACCTCGGCTATATCGTCGAGCAGTAGGTCGTAGTCGGCGCCGGTCTTTCCGTCGTAGGCGTCAGTCATACGACCCCACTCGTCCCACGGCAGGGTTTCGACCTTGTTCATCGCGGCAAGATCCTTCACTGCGTTGCCTCGGATCTCGGCCGGCCCCCAGTTCTGGGTGCCGTACACCCCGAACTGGGACCCGTCGATCTCGCCGCGTCGATACGCCAGCCACGCCTCACCACCACTGAGGAATTCTCCCGGCTGCAGGTTATGAGCGCGAGGAAGGACGTTCTGTCCGAGGATCTCCGAATCGATGCGGATCCACCGCTTGCCGGCGTCGTCCCAGTACTCGGTGATCCAGTGGTCCACGCCCTGTCCCGGTTGAAAGTAGGTGGCAAAACCACAACGGACGCGAGCGGCAATTCCACGGTGGCGCAGAAACGCACAACTCAAAACAGCAAAGTGCCGACAGGTTCCGACGAGCCGCTTGTCGGGTTCTCGGGCGGAGGTCACCGGTGCCGGATCGAGCGCAAGCAAGCGTTGGAGCAGAACGCTTGCCGGCCGGATCTGGTTTTCGTCGAATCGGTCGGTGGGCAGATTCAGCGACCGCGCATCGGTGGGTTGGACCACCAGGTACGGCACTACCCGGCATATTTGCACGGGGTCGGTGGGGAGCGACTCGAGGGCGAGCGGGTCCACTCCGTCGATGCGGGTGAACGGTCCTGCTGATGTGTAGTCGAGAACCGCCGTCATGGGCGGAGACTAACAAACACTGCCGACACTGCCGCTCCACTATGGTTAGGGTCCCATAACCATGAAACCCGAGGTTGCTGTGAACCCAATGTTGAGCCGCCGTGCCATGCTGTCCGTCACCTTCGCCACAGCAGCAGGTTTTGCCCTTGCTGCCTGCGGCGACAGCGCGAAGGACGAATCCACTCCCGGCACCGAAGGTGCTCACGCCGAGGCCAACGCCTTCCCGGTGACGATCGACCACAAGTTCGGCTCCACCACCATCGGGCAGGCGCCCAGCCGCATCGCAGCGGTCGGTATCGGCGACGCAGACGTTCTGCTTTCCCTCGGGCTGACGCCCGTCCTGGTCCCGGTGTGGAAGGGATCGACCGACGACGGAATCGGAGTCTGGGCCGACTCGGCAGTCCAGGGCGCCGAGCCGACACCATTGGCCAACGCCACCACCGATTTCGACATCGAAACGATCGTGGCAGCAGCGCCTGACCTGATCATCGCCGTCAACAACGCGATCGACGAGGATCTGTACAAGCAGCTCAGCGCCATCGCGCCGACTGTGCTTCACGCCGCCGATCAGACGGATTGGGTGCTGCCCTGGCAGGAAGTCACGACCCGCATCGGTACGGCTGTGGGCGTTCCCGCGCAGGCAAAGCAGGAGGTCCAGGAAGTCGAAGACCTCATCGTTCGCACCCGCGCGGAGAACCCCCAGTTCGAAGGCAAGACAGCAGCTCTCGTCATTCGCTGGAGCGACGGAAATCTGCGGGCGTTCAGCCCCGAGGCAGCGCGCGCTCAGTTGCTCACGCAATTGGGATTCACGGCTCCTGCCGCACTGAAGGATCGGTTCGCGGGCAAGCTGAACTACGAGATCTCCGCCGAGAACTACGACCTCCTCGAGTGCGACTACCTGCTCTTCGACAACTACGAAAAGGCGCGCCCCGAGATGCAGACGCAGCCGGCGTTCACCAATCTGAACGTGGTCAAGACCGGCGGCCTGATCAGCTTGGACCCCATCGTCAGTGACGCGGTGTCCATGCCGAACCCGCTCACCATTCCGTTTGTGCTGGAAGATTTTGTAGCAAAGATCAATCAGACGATCGCGGGTCGATAACCTTCGTTCGACCGGACCACACCCACAACACCACAGCCGACACGGCCACGCAGACCGAAACGATCACCCATGGTGACGCCGGCGCTGCGTGGCCGTTGTCGACTAGGTCGTACACGAATCCGACTCCCACGGTTCCCAGGAGCGCGAGCAGACCGCCGATCGTGTTGAGCATGCCGAAGTGCGCTCCGAGGTTGCTTTCACGACCGAGGATGGCAATGGTGTCTCGCATCGGCGGCACCATCAACATCTGTCCCAGGTGCAGCAGCCCGATCCACACCGCCAGACCGACTATCTGCGTCGACGCCGAAACTGCGGATTCGACGCCGGTGACCAGCGGAACCAGGAACGACACCGAAATGAGCACAAGCCCGAAGGTGATCGCGCGTCGATGCCCGATGCGGTGGGCAACCGCGACCGTCGGTCCCTGCCCGACGATCACCAACACCGCTGCGCCCACGTAGAACCATCCCAGCGCCGACTGTGAACCGATACTGCGCTCGAGCTGTTCCGGCAGCATCAGGTACAACTGGCTGTACGCAACCAGCTGAAAACTGCAGAGCGTCGCGAAGAGCAGAAAGTTGTTGTTGGTCAGCACGCTTCGCCAGACGTCGCGCAGCGTATAGGTCGACACCGGGCCGTCGTGTGCATCGCCCGGCCGCGGGAACCAGATGAAGAACCCGACCCACATGATCGCGAACAGCAACGCCGCGCTCGACGCCGTCCACGAGAACGGAAACATCAACAGAGCAGCACCCAACGCCGGACCGATCACGGTTCCCAGACGGCTGCACATCTGTTCCACTGCAAACAGATCCGTACGACGCATGACTCCTGAGGTCTCGAGTTCGCGTCCGTATTCGGCGTTGGCCGACTCCACTGCGGGCGCGAACAGAGCCGCGGCGAACCCGACCAGAAGCACACCGACGATCACCGCCGCCATACTCTCGGCCAATCCGAGCATCAGGAAGCCGACCACGCGAACTGCGATGCCCAGCAGGATGATCGGACGCTTGCCGAACCTGTCGGCGAGGCTTCCACCGATGAAGAACATGCCCTGCTGACTGAACATCCGGAGTCCGAGGACCAGGCCGACAATCCAGGCCGCGAATCCGAGGTCCTCCGAAAGGTGCACCGCGAGAAAGGGGACAACCAGATAGAACCCGATGTTGAACAGCACCATCGAAAGAAGGAGCAACTTCACCACCGGCGGCAGGACACGAACCTTCGCGAAGGTCTTGTTACCGGGGAAACGCTCACTGAGTACCACGACCAGAAGACTATTGCCCGCGCGGCGTTCTGTGGAAATCTGCCATTTTGCAATTGGTTAACTGTCCGTTTAGGTAGCGATGGTAATCATCTTCCGGGGGTTCGAGCACACGACAACGAGAGCCGGGATCTGATGAATGGATTGACGCGCCGCCAGATGGTCAAGGCGATGGCGGTAGCCGCAGGGACAGTCACCGCAAGCACATTTACCTTGGGTGCCAATACCTCCGTCGCGGGGGCGAACCCCGCGCAGGAGGTCAAAGTGCTCTCCCTCAATACCTGGCACGGCGGAACCAAGATCAACGGTGGCCTGCAGCTGATCGCCGACATGATCATCTCGACCCAGGCGTCGATAGTTCTCCTGTCGGAAGCCGGCACTGCGACAACTGTATTGGCCGACATGCTGACCAAATCAGGAACCACCTTCTACGGAGCAGCGTCCTCCGACGTGGGGATTCTCTCCAAGTTTCCGATCGAGGAAACAGCCGACCTGAACTCGATGATCAAGGCAGTCGTGACGGTCGACGGCAAACAAATCGCTGCTTACTCGGCACATCTGGCCTACACGTCCTACGCAACCTATCTACCGCGCGGATACGGCGCGGGTGTTCCCACGCCTGGAGAGTTCTCCGAGTTCGGCTGGAACAAGATGCCGTCCGGTCCGGTCACGGACCCCGAGACGGTACAGCGTGTGAACGTCAATTCGGGACGACCCCTGGCAATTTCGACGTTCATCGACGATGCGGCCGCAGAACGGGCGAAGGGCAGGTCCGTCATCCTCGGCGGCGATTTCAACGAACCGTCGGCCCTGGACTGGACCGACGGCACGCGAAATCTGTTCGACCACAACGGTGTCGTCATTCCGTGGGAATCCACTCGTCTGCTCGACCAAGCCGGATTTGTCGATGCATACCGCAGCAAGTACCCGAACCCGGCTACACACCCGGGCTTCACCTGGCCGTCCGACAATCCCGACGTCGACACCTCACAGCTCACCTGGGCACCCGAGGCAGACGAACGCGATCGGATCGACTACATCTTCGCCGACCGCGCTTCCGACCTGAAGTTGGGATCTGTGGGAATCATCGGACCCCGAAAGACGATCGTGCACAACAAAAGAGTGGAGGAGAACTCCCAGGACAACTTCATCGCTTCACCGACGCCGTGGCCGACCGATCACAAAGCCGTTCTTGCGACGTATCGTTTTGCCAGCTTCGGCGGCGGATCATCTACCGGTTCGTGGAGCGGTTCCTGACAGGGCATCTCGTAGCCAGTCGATCATCATCGGCGTCAACTCGGGCAGTTTGGTCACTGCGCAGTGCCCCGCATCCGGGATGACGTGTACCTGCGTGTTCGGGCGCTCTTCGAAGAGTGTTGTGTCCGAGAGCGGGATGTGAACGTCGTCGGCCCCGTTGACCACAAGCATCGGGGTCCGGCCGTCGTCGGCGGTCATCAAGACACTGCGATCGAACGCACGGAGACCCTGTACCAGCGCCTCTTTGGTTGCCGGGGCATCGAAACCCAGTGCGTTTCCGACGATGTCGCCCATGCCGTAGACCAGGCGCTCGGCATTCGCGGTCTCGAACGCACCCTTGACCGGGGCACCGATGTTGATCACCGCATCGACGGCGCCGGTCAACCCCGAGCGCACGGCGAAGTTGCCACCGAAGGAGACTCCCAGGTGCGCCACCTGCCCGTTGCCGAGAGCGCGAGCCGTCGATACGAGCCCGTCGATCACCTCGTCGCCGAAAGCATCGAGAGGAACGGGTGATTCACCAGTTCCCGGCTGATCGAAAGCAACAACCGTCACCCCGGCGTTCTTCGCGAACGCGCTGGCCAACGGATGCATGTCCATCTTCCAGCCGTCGACGCCGCCGCTGAGCAACAGGACGGGTGCGTCTTCGTACCGTCCGTCCGCCGAGAGGATGTGTACCGGTAGCTCGATCTCGCCGTTTCGGTAGGGCAGGGAGAGGATTCGACGCTCGAACTCGAGCCCGAATCCTGGTGCTGCCTTGACGTATTCGTCCACCTGATTGCGCAGAGCCCGTCGACGGGATTCGTTGGCCAGCACCGGGAACTTGGCGATTCCGTAGATCATCGCTGCCAGGGAATGATTGCCGGCCGCGGAGTACTTCGCCGCCAGCGCCGACCACTCGTACGACCAACCACCCGGCGCGTCGGCCCAGGTCGAGTTGATGGACGCGCGCAGTTCCTCGAGATCCGAGACGGGGAGCCCGAAGCTCAGAAACTGTCCTGTGCGCTCTTCGAAGAGGCCTCGGTGATCGACAGGAAATTCGTATGACATGGGAAAACACCCCTCAATTCATCTCTAACGCAACGATCAGTTGCATTAGCTCAGTGAACCACGTGTCTCCAGCTAACACAACACCTTGTTGCGATAAGGTTGACCCATGACCTCGACACCACAACGGCCCGGAGGGCGTAGCGCCAGGGTGCGCGAGGCCGTCCTGGCGGCCACCGCGGCCGAACTGTCCGAACGCGGATTTGCAGCGATGACCATCGAGGACATAGCCGCCCGTTCCGGAGTCCACAAGACCACGATCTACCGGCGATGGAGCACGCTGTCCCAACTGGTGGCCGACGCGGCCGTCGAGGTATCGGCAACTACCGTCCCCATCCCGGATACCGGTTCCATCGAATCCGACCTGCGCGAGATGGCCAGATCGATAGTCGCACTGGTGACAAGCGAGTCGGGCGGCGCGTTGGTGGCTGCACTGTTCTCGGACGCGGTTCGTACGCCAGAAGTGGCAAGACTCAAGCGCGAGTTCTATTCCGCACGTTATGAACTGGCCGACATCGTGGTCCGCCGAGCAGTCGAACGCGGGGAAATCTCCGAGAAGGTCTCAGCTGCTGATCTTCTGGCGGCCGTCGCCGCGCCCATCTACTATCGCCTGTTGGTCGCCGATCTACCTGTCGACCAGTCGGTTGCCGATCGCGCTGCTGCCGGCGCGCTCGCTGCGGCGCACGCCGGAGCACTCGATCAGACCGAATGAGCCAGTGAATTCAGCGCTTCCACGATTGCCTCGTTGAATCCACCCCCGCCATGCCCGGCGTCGTCGAGCACCACCAACTCACTGCCCGGCCAACGCTGGTGGATCGCCCAGGCAGTGTCGAGTGGTCCGGAAATGTCATACCGGCCGTGCACGAGAATCGCGGGAATCTCGGCGAGACGGTCCATTCCGTCCAGGATCTGATTCGGCGCGAGGAAGCAATCGGTGGCCCAGTAGTGCGTGACCAGCCTGGTCATCACCCGACGGAAGTCCGGATTCTGGTATCGAACACTCGGAGTCCACCCCGGCATCAGCGAGACATGTACGTCTTCCCAGCGGCACCACTGCACCGCAGCATTTTCCCGCACAACAGGATCCGGATCGGCGAGCAGTCGCGCGTATGCCGCCGGGACGTTCCCGTCACGCTCTTCCACCGGCAGCGGCGCGACGAACTCTTCCCATTCACGCGGAAATATCCTGCCCATAGCACGGGTGATCCATTCGATTTCCACTCTCGTCCCGCCGGTGATCGCGCCCAAAGCCATCGCGATCACCCGCTCGGGAAACGCTTGGGCGTACACCAGACCCAAACTGACGCCCCAAGAAAGGCCGGAAACGATCCATCGTTCGATACCGAGATGTTCACGAAGACGCTCGATGTCGTCGAGGATGTGCGCCGTCGTGTTCACGGTGAGATCGACGTCCGGGCTACTCGCGAGAGGAAGGCTGCGCCCACAGCCTCGTTGATCGAACAGAACTGCGCGAAAGGTTTCGGGATCGAAAAAACGCCTGGCGCCGACAGTGCATCCCGCACCGGGACCGCCGTGGAGATAGAGAACCGGGACACCGGCCGGGTTACCGACGGTCTCCCAGTAGAGGCTCTGACCATCGGGCACTTCCAACAGTCCCGACTCGTGCGGTTCGACGGGCGGGTACAGGACAGCGCTCATGGGCGGTAATTCTTCCATCAACCGACGTGTCCGGTAAGCAGCACGCGTCCGGGCTATGGCCTAGCGTGGACAGGACACCTCTGCGACGGGAGTACACCAGATGCGTGATGGGTTCAGGTTGCCGGGGTACGGCGGCGCCGCGGTATTCCTTCGCAGTCATGCGGTACCCGCCGCTGTCTTCGAATCCGACGTACCCACACTCGTTTTCGACGTAGGCCTGCTCAGCCCCGATCGGTTCAATCAGTATCTCAGCAGACACACCGACGAAGGATTCGTCGAACGGCTGGCGGCGTTCTTCTTTCACGCGGCCGCAGACTTTCATCCCGAGAAATCGCTTCCGGCGTTCACCGACGAACGACTCGGGCTGATGATCTCGGTCTGTTCCAGCACCGATCGAGAGGTGGAACTCGACTTCTCACTCGCCGAGGATCCCGAATCGGAGGACACCGAACGCGACGAGATGACCTTCGAGACAAGCCGAGTCGTCCTCGCGACCTCGGCTCAAACGGTTTCTCGACTCACCGGTGGAGTAACCACCCACTTCGACGGAGAGTGGTGACGACATGGGTTTCCTCTTCGAGGTTCTCGATTTTCCCGACGGCAGTCGGATGACCGACCTGTGGAACAACACGTGGGCCGAGCCTTCAACCGGAGAGGAGATCGCGTCCGGCCACTTCATTCACCTCGGAGACGATCAGCACGTCGACGTGGAGACAGATTTTCTCAGTAGTCACCTGCCATTCAACGTGGCAGGCTTCGGCGGAGTCTTTCCCGACGGCAAACCCTGGATGTTCGTCATGCAGAAGGCACCGGCCGACCTCGCGAGCAGGCTGCGCGGTGAGGACGATCCACATTCGCTTCTGCGCGGATCACTCGACCGCGCCATGTCTTTCAACCCCGATGCACTGGTGGCCGAGGAATTGTCCTGGAGGCATGACGATCTGGTGAAGGTGTACGAGGAAGAGGGGATCCCAGCAGCATCCATCGCCGGCTGGTCGGCCGCGGATCTCCTGCGCGGCCTCTTGGCGCAGTGTTGCAATGCCGAACTTGCCGCCGTCGTCGCCGGATACCCCGAATGTGCCTACCCCGAATCGGCGCATGCGTGCGAAGCAGACGTGTTCTCCGACGTGTTCGCCGGTTGGGTCAGCGGACTGCGGTGATGTGACGGAGGAGACCCCACCCTCTCAATATTTCGGAGTAGACTCATTTATGAGCGTGATCCGAAATGAGACGAGGTGAGCGGGATGACGAAATCGAACCAAGAGTTGGGTCGTCGTGAACGCAACAAACTCGAGAAGCAGACACGCATCTTCGACGCCGCGGCCGAACTGTTCGCGGAAAAGGGCTACAGCGCAGTCACAACTCAAGAAATTGCCGATCGCGCCGATGTAGCCGGTGGCACCCTCTTTCGTTACGCCGCAAGCAAAGCCGAGCTACTGCTCATGGTGTACAACGCGGAGTACCGCAAGCAAATCGAACTGGGAGAAGAGCGTGAGGCCAAATCGACGGGCACAGAAGATCGTGTGCTCGAGCTGGTTTCACCCCTGCTGATCGCGAGTCGCCGAAACGACGAGAACACCGGCATCTACCAACGCGAAGTGTTGTTCGGCGAGCCCAGCGAGTGTTTCCGGGCCGAAGGTCTGGAACTCTCGCAGCGCCTGCAAACGCGGATTGCGCAAATCTTGCTCGAGGGGCACCCCAACCACACCACCCGAACCATCACTGCAGCGCGAACGATTTCCAACGTGCTGCACTTCGAAATAGCCCGCGCGGCATTGGACCGGATCACGGCTGACGAACTCACGAACATCGTTGCCGCACAAGTTCGATTGACGCTTGCCGGACTACCCACCGAAAAGGATTGAGGATCGAAAATGACTGAACTGAAGCAGATCACCGTTCTGGGTACCGGAGTTCTCGGCTCGCAGATCGCCTATCAGACCGCCTATCACGGATTCGACGTCGTCGCGTACGACATCAACGCCGAGGTCATCGAAAAGGCCAAGGCTCGGTTCGACTCGTTGGCCGCGGCCTACAAGGCCGAAAACGTCGAGGGCGCCAAGGAAGGCAAGGCCGACGAAGCGCTACAACGTATTACGTACTCGTACGATCTCGCCGAAGCCGTGACCAAGGCCGATCTTGTCATCGAGGCAATTCCCGAGGACATCGCCATCAAGCGCGACACCTACGAGAAGCTCGCCGCAGTAGCTCCTGAGCACACGGTGTTCGCAACCAACTCCTCGACGCTTCTGCCGAGCGACCTCAAGGAGTTCACCGGCCGCCCCGAGAAGTTCCTCGCACTGCACTTCGCAAATCACTTGTGGGTCAACAACACTGCCGAGGTCATGGGCACCGAGTCCACCGACCCCGCCGTGTACCGCGAGGTCGTCGAATTCGCGAAGAACATCGGCATGGTGCCGATCGAACTCAAGAAGGAGAAGGCGGGCTACGTACTCAACTCGCTCCTGGTCCCGCTCCTCAATGCAGCATCCGACCTGCTGATCGACGGCATCGCCGATCCCGACATGGTCGACAAGACGTGGCGTATCGGCACCGGAGCCCCGTTCGGCCCCTTCCAGATCATGGATGTCGTCGGGTTGACCACCGTCTACAACATCTCCTCCCAGGGCGGCGAGAAGCAGCGCGCGTTCGCCGACTACATCAAGAAGAACTACATCGACGAAGGCAAGCTCGGCGTCGCTGTCGGCGAGGGCTTCTACAACTACAAAGGCTGATCAACTGCAGGGCTGACCAACTGCAGGGCTGACCAACCAACAGGCTCACCGCGCGGTGGCTACGACGTGAATTCACTTGGTAGCCACCGCGCGGACGTCTGTTGTCAGTAAGTCCGAAACCACCCTGAGCGACTGTGACGCAAGCTTCTTCACGTGCGAACCCATCCTCAGGAGAGATCCCCACATGCGTCGTTCCGCCATCTCGGCACTCACAACACTGGTACTGCTCGGCGCCGGAACACTGGTCAGCACACCCGCTGTCGCCGCTCCCCTCGCGTGTGGCGGAATCTCCACCGGTTCGTTCTCAGGCTCCGCCGGCGGCTCGGAGTACCTGTGCGCCAAAGAAGGTGACCTTCTGGACGTGCGCATCGGCGACGTTCATGCGACGCAGCCTTCCCTCGGCTACGACGAGGTGTACTACAAGCTCGGGCGATACACGCTCGGAAAAGACACGATCAACAAGAAGTTCGACGACTGGTGCGAGGCGAACGGCCAGATCCAGGCTGCGACCGCTACTCCCGCCTCGACGCTGAAGGACCCGTCGTCCTTCACCTGCCAGCTTCCAGTGGGTCAGGAAACCGCCGAGAGCATCGCGCCCATGAAGACCGTGGTCGTCGGACCCCGCGGCGATCTCTACCTGACCGACGGTCACCACACCCTCACGTCCTTCATCGAGACGGCCGACGGAGGCCCCGACCTGCACGTGCGACTGCGGGTTCTCGGCAACCTCAGCGGCCTGAGTGAAGGCGCCTTCTGGACCGAGATGGAAAAGAACAAGTGGGTCTGGTCGCGTGACGTGGACGGAAACCAGGTACCGGTCCAGTCCCTGCCGAAGAGCGTCGGCCTGGCCAACTTCGCCGACGACAAGTACCGCAGCCTGATGTACTTCTCCCGCGACATCGGATTCGCCGCCGGCACGATTCCGTTCCAGGAGTTCTACTGGGGTGCGTGGGTCCGCGACGCCGCGCCCGTCGACCTCACCAACTGGAATCGCGACGACCTCTCCAGCTACCTGGCCACCGTGAAGTCGGTGACCAAAGCACAGACCGCGTTGGCGGGTGATGCCGTCGTCGACAGCGGGTTCACGGCCGCCGATCTCGGAGTCCTGCCGGCCTGGAACGACGGCAAAGCGGAGTCCAAGGGCGAGTTCGCAAAGCTGTCGAAGCCGTACACAGACGACAAGCCGGGCAAGATCGCCTACGCACTTGCCTACAAAGCAACCCTCTGACCTGCTCAGATCCAAGTCACACCCAGCAAACTTGACTAAGGTAAGCCTCTACTCAGTAGTCTGATCCCATTCGGGTGCCGCTTCATCGAAGCAGCGACGCCCTGCCCTGACGGAAACCATGCCGTCGTATCTGCCCGGTCGATCAATCTCCGGGCAACCAGGACAGGGAGAAGGTTGCTGCAGTGAGCACGTCCATCGTCGGTTTGTACGACCCCGCAGATGACAAGAGCAGTTGCGGGGTCGGGTTCATCACGCGCAAGGACGGCGTGCAGACCCACGATGTCCTGATCAAGGGCAGCGAAGCGCTCTGCTCGGTTCCGCACCGCGGCGGTATGTCCTCCGAGGGCGTCGGCGACGGCGGCGGCGTCTCGGTGGACCTCTCCCTCCGGTTCTTCCGCAAGGTAACCGGGCGCCCCGACCTTCGCGCCGGACGCTTCTGCGTCGGCAACTTCTTCCTTCCGGACGACGACGCCCAGCATGCACGCGCTGCCGCCCTGGTCGAACGTGAACTTCTCGATCGCGGTTTCACCACTCTCGCAGTGCGCGACGTCCCGGTCGACAACTCGGCGATTCGGCCGGCCGCGATCGCGCATCAACTTCCGGTCAGGCAGTGGATTTTCGAGGTCCCCACTCCGCGTCCCGAGCCTGCGGTAGTAGATCGCCTCGTACACGAGGCCCTGCTCGCCATCGAGGCAATCGCGTACAACACGCCTGCACTACGCGGTTTGTACCCACTGTCCCTCAGCGCGAGGACTCAGGTTCTCAAGGGCCGCTTGAACTCCGACGAAGTGATCCCGTACTTCCGCGACCTGGTCGACCCCGATCACGCTGTCCACACGATGTACTTCCACACGCGGTTCTCGACCAACACGGACCCGCATCCCACGATGGCGCAGCCGTTCCGGTTCATGGCTCACAACGGAGAACTGAACACGGACAAGAAGAATCGGCTCTCCGAAGCTGCGGTGGCCAGTGCAAAACGACGTGCGATCGTCCGTCCGCCCGGTCAGTCCGACAGCTGCCGACTCGATCAGACTCTGGAAGCACGCGTCATCGAGGACAGCGTCGATTTGGTGACAGCTGTGGTCTCGATGATGCCCCCTGCCTGGGAAAACGACACCACTCTCTCCCCCGCGGTGCGTGCGATGTTCGAGTACTTCTCGCTGTACGAGGAGAAGAACGACGGACCGGCAGCGCTCGTGTTCGGCGACGGCACCATCATCGGCGCCCGCCTGGACCGCCTCGGCCTGCGTCCACTTCGCACGATCGAGACACACGACTACGTGTGCGCATTCTCCGAAGCCGGACAGATCGCGTTCGCACCCGAGACGGTGATCCACCGTGGCCGCGTCGAGGCCGGCGGAATGCTGTACTTCGATCATCGCGATCGCCATACCTACACTGCCCGTGAAGCTCTGGAAAAGATCGCCGCACAACGCGACTACCGGTCTCTGCTGGAGCAATCGCGAATCCTGATCGAAGACATTCCCGCCGTACCTGCGGAGAAGGTCAGCTCACCGACGCGCTACAACGGAACGTTCGAGGTTCATCAGCGCTACATGGCGTACTCCCTGGATCAGGAGAGCTTCAAATTCCTGATGGATCCGATGCTCACGCACGGAGCCGAGAAGGTATCGGCCATGGGTTACGGCAACGCCATCAACGCGTTTTCCGATCGTGAAGGCGGTGTGGCACGCTACTTCTCGCAGCGATTCGCCCAGGTCACCAACCCTCCGCTGGACAGCATCCGGGAAGCGGACGGCATGACCCTCCGGGTTGCATTGGGCGCGAAGATGACCGCCGGACAGTCCAAGCAGATCGTCATCTCGTCGCCGATCCTCGGGCATCTGGACATGCTCAAGATCCGCGAACAGAAGCACACCCCGCATCGCCGATTCGAAATGCTCTACCCCGCCGCGGGTGACGCGCAGGCGATGGTTGACGCGATGACCGCGCTCGGCGACGCGGTTGTCGCCTTCGCGGCCGAACAGGGCGGAATCGCAGTCCTGACCGACCGGCACGTATCTCATGAGCGCGCAACGCTTCCCGCGATCATGGTCGTCGGAGCACTGAACCAACGCCTCATCGACGCAGGCCTGCGATTGCGTGTCTCTCTCATCGTGGAGAGTGGCCAGATCGAGTCCTCGCACCACGTTGCCGCTGCGCTCGGATTCGGTGCTTCCGCTGTCTACCCCTTGTCCGTTCAGTTGCGAGCCGAGGAGAAGTTCGCTGCCGACCCGGATGCCGCCTTCCGACGCTTCGCGAAGGCTGCCGAGAAGTCCCTCATGAAGACGATGGGACGCGTCGGCCTGTGCACTGTCGAGAGCTACATCGGCGGAGAATTCTTCGAACCCAACTTCCTCGATACGTCCGACCCTGTTCTGCGCCAGTGGTTCCCCAACATGAAGTCACCGGTGGGTGGCGTCGGTTTCGACACCGTCGCGGTGACCTCGAAGCAGTGGCACGAGCGTGCAAGTGAAGTCGAGGGTGAAAAGGACCTGCCACTGCTCGGCCTGTTCAAGGAGCGCGCAGACGGCGCGGGGCATTCGTTCGGTACCACCGCAGTCCGCAAGTACGTCGAACTCACCGAAGAGAAGATCGCGTTCGACAGTCCCTCAGGTACCGAACAATTCGATGCTCTACGCCTGCTTCCGCTCGGGCGACTCGACGATGCATTCCGCCTCGACGCCGGGGCCTACCGGGCAACGAGTTTCGACCGGTTGACCACCGAACAGATCGACGACTTCGACATCACTGCCGGGTACCGTGATTTTTCGACTGTGATGGCCGCGGAACGATCGCGTCGGCCCGCAGCGTTGCGCGACGTCATCTCTGTTCCCGGCGACGTCACGTTTGCGGTCACGACAGCCGAGTTCGCCGAGCAGATCAGCCGATTCTCGGTGCACGGCAACACAACGATCGTGATGCGCGGAGTCCAGTGTGAATCCGCCGCAGACGACCGGTACACGCTTAGCCTGGACGGTCCACTGGCCGGTGACAGCGCGCGAGCAAAAGCGCTCGGCGACGCTCTCTGCGCCACCTTTGCCGCCGATATCACCATTGAAGCCATCACACCGGATCTTGCGCTGAGGGCAACCGGCATCGGGGCAGAGTTCCTGTCCAAGCTGAGGGTCGCACCGGCAGGTGTTCCTCTCTCCGAGGTACAGAGCGCCAGCGACATCACCCCGAAGTTGGCGTCGGGTGCCATGAGTCATGGCGCACTGAACGCTCCGGCGCACGAAGCCGTCGCACACGGCACGAACATGGTCGGCGCGATGTCCAACAGCGGCGAAGGCGGCGAACACCTTTCGCGCTACAACACGATTCGTGCGTCGCGCATCAAGCAGTTTGCATCCGGACGCTTCGGAATCTGGGCGGGATACCTCGCCGACCCGATGCTCGAAGAGATCGAGATCAAACTCGGCCAGGGCGCAAAACCCGGTGAGGGCGGGCAGCTTCCGGCCGCCAAGGTCACCGTCGACATTGCTGCTGCCCGCGGCGGAACGCCCGGCGTCGAACTGGTATCGCCGCCGCCGCACCACGACACCTACTCCATCGAGGACCTCGCTCAGCTCATCCACGACTGCAAGGCAGCGCGCATCCGGGTGATCGTGAAGTTGGTGTCCTCGGAAGGAATCGGCACCATCGCCGTCGGTGTCGCCAAGGCCGGCGCCGACGTCATCAACGTCGCCGGAAACACCGGTGGCACCGGCGCCGCTTCGGTGACCAGCCTCAAGTACGCGGGTCGTGCGGCCGAGGTCGGTATCGCGGAGGTCCATCAAGCTTTGTGTGCCAACGGGCTTCGCCAGAAAGTCGTTCTGCGATGCTCGGGCGCGCATCAGACCGGCAGCGACATCATCACTTCCGCGCTACTGGGCGCAGACAGCTTCGAGTTCGGTACGTCTGCGCTGATGATGATGGGCTGCGTCATGGCCAAGAACTGCAACATCAAGTGTCCGGCCGGTCTGACCACCAACCCGGAACTGTTCGACGGCGATCCCCGCGCCATGGCGCAGTACCTTCTCAACATCGCTCACGAAACTCGGGAACTGCTCGCGAATCTGGGAATGCGATCCCTTCAGGAAGCGCGGGGTCGAACTGATCTCCTGCATCTGCTCGATCACCCGTCCATCGTCGGCAATCTGAAACTGGACGCGATGTTCGAGTCCGCCCCGAACATCACCGTCGACAATCCCGTGTACCTCGAGCGTGAGTACGCGCTCGACGAGAAGATCATGGACGAGGTTCGCACGGTGCTCTTCAACCGTGGCGAGGCCTCGGTCGCCGTGTCCGGACCTGAATTCGCCGAAGGTGCACTGCACCTGGGTAACCGGAACAAGAGCGTCGGTGGGCAGTTGGCGATCGACCTCGAACGCGAACTCAACTACGGAGCGGCCGGCCTTCTCGCTCCGGGGGTACTGACTGACGAGCGTGGGCGACGATATCTGGCTCCGGGCAGCGTGCGCGTCCTGACGACCGGATCTGCTGGCCTGTCGTTCGGCGCATTCTGCAACGACGGCATGCACCTGGAACACACCGGGACATGTAACGACGGTGTGGGAAAGAGCATGAGCGGCGGCGTGATTGCCGTGCGCAGCCCAGGCGGCGGCTCCAGTGACGCCGGCGGAAACGTGTTGATCGGCAACTTCGCGCTCTTCGGCGCCACCGGCGGACGAGTGTTCGTCGAAGGTGAAGCAGGCGATCGCTTTGCAGTTCGCAACTCCGGCGCCAGTGCTGTCGTCGAAGGTGTCGGCGACTTCGCCGGCGAGTACATGACCAACGGTGCTGTCGTGAATCTCGGCGAGTTCGGCAAGGGTGTCGGCAACGGCATGAGCGGCGGGTTCTTCTACCAGTACGACCCTCGCGGCGAACTGGCACTGCGAGCAAGTACCGATTCCGTACTGCTCGGTTCGATCACCGCTGCGACCGATCCTCTGGCCGCCGTCCACAACCACGCGGTACAACTCCTGCTCGAACTGCATGTGGAAGCAACGGGATCCGCACTCGGAACCCGACTGCTCGAGAACTGGGAAGTCGAACAGCACTCGTTCGTCTACGCCATGCCCAAGGCATTGATGCTTTACCAGGACAGCGATGCAATCCTGGCTGCGAAGTCGCACAAAGAGCTTCTCGAAGAATTGGCGTCCGCCATCGCAGCACGTCAGGTCCGCACGTTCAAACTCGCAGTGCGCGATGGGCGCCCCGCACTGAACGGAGCAGTCCCCGCCTATGGCGAGACCGATACCGCGACAATGTATGCGCTGCTCAGTGCGTACACCGTGCTTCACTTCGCACAACAACTCGCCGCCGCCCGCACGCCGGGTGCGTCCGGGCCCGACGATCCAGCAGTGCAGAAGGCGGCCCGAAACCTGGTGCTGACCGAGGACTTCGCAATCGTCCAGCACTTGGTCAAGTACTCGAAAGAGATTCTCGCCGGCTACGACGACGAACAGTTGGCTGCGTTGATTGCAGCCAAGCGCGTCGACGACTACAAACAGGCGCTGAGCCTGCGCAACGTGTTGGCCATGGACAGCCCGGCGACGTACGGCTGGATTCTGTTTCAAGACAACAAGAATCGGGACAAGCTCGGATCACTGCCGAACTTCGACGAACTGTTCGCTTCGCGCACGATCCCCGACCTGGTGTCCTGACCTCCTCCCCCGAACGTAGGTGAGCTTCAAAATGGAAATCCCGTACATCCCCGAATACGCACCGTTCAACGGCGACCAACGCGCGTGGCTTTCCGGATTCCTGGCCGGTCTACACTCACGAACTGTCATGCCCGGTCAAACCGGTGCTGCAACAGCGACAGTGGAGAGAACTGCCGGCGCAGCAGTGCACATCCTCTACGGAAGCCAGACCGGCAACGCGGAGTCCGTGGCCGAAGACGCGGCCGCAGCTGCTCGTGCCCACGGTCTCGAACCACTTGTCGCGGGTCTGGACACCGTGGATATCAATGCACTTTCCGCCATGCGCCGGGTGCTCGTCATCACCTCCACCTACGGCGAGGGCGAGATGCCTGACAACGCGCAGCTGTTCTGGGATGCAGTCGAATCCGAGAGTGCGCCCAGGCTGGAGGGTCTCTACTTCGGAGTACTCGCACTCGGTGACACCAGCTACGACGGGTTCTGCCAGTCGGGAAAGAACATCGACGCCCGATTCGAAGCACTCGGCGGGTCCCGGGTTGTCGACCGCACCGATTGCGACGTCGACTACGAGGATCCGGCGGCCGAGTGGATCGTTCGGGCGGTCGCTGCGGTAGCCGGTGTCGACGGTGATGCGGGGGCCGCTGCCTCGCCGGTTGCGTCCACTCCGACGAAGACCAAGTCCCAGTGGACTCGCAAGAACCCTTATCCTGCAACCGTCCTCGCCAACCGACTGTTGTCCGGCGAGGACTCCGCCAAGGAAGTCCGCCACTTCACCTTTGCGCTCGGCGAGGACGGTCTGGACTACGAGGCCGGAGATGGATTGGGCATCCGCCCGATCAACGACCCCGCTCTCGTCGAGGCGATCATCCTTCAGCTCGGTGCGAGCAGTGACTACGTCGTCACCGCGAAGGACGGCTCGTCCGCACCGTTGGACCAGGTGTTGACCAGCGACTACGAGATCTCGATTCCCTCGCGCGATTTGATCGAAGACATCGCCCGACGCAGTGGCGACGCCGAACTGCAGCACATTCTCGACACGGAAGATCGGGAAGCGCTCGATGCGTGGCTGTGGGGCAAGGACGTTCTCGATCTCCTGCAGTTGGACAACAGCATTCGATTGAATCCCGAAGATCTGCTTGCACTTCTGCGCCCGCTGCAACATCGGGTCTATTCGATCTCCTCCAGCCCGCTGGCCCACGACGGCACCGTGCATCTGACGGTAGCGAGTGTGCGCTACCGCTCGGGCGAGCGGGACCGCGGCGGCGTCTGCTCGACGTACCTGGCGGACCGCGTCGGCGAGGGAGATCGGGTCGGAGTTTTTGTCTCCAAGAACAATTCGTTCCGCCTACCTGCCGATGACACTACTCCCGTCGTGATGATCGGACCCGGCACCGGTATCGCACCCTTCCGCGCTTTCCTGCACGAGCGTCGCGCACGCAACGCGTCGGGGCAGAATTGGCTTTTCTTCGGCGATCAGCATCAGTCGAGTGACTTCATCTACGAGGACGAGTTGAACGGTCTGACCCGTGACGGTGTCCTGACGCGTCTCGATCTGGCATTCTCGCGTGATCAGTCCGAGAAGGTCTACGTCCAGACTCGTATGCGCGAGCAGGGCCGAGGCTTGTTCGACTGGCTCGAAAACGGTGCGCACGTGTACGTCTGCGGCGACGCGACCCGGATGGCAAAGGACGTCGACGACGCGTTGCACGAGGTGGTCGCCGAGCACGGTGGGTTGGATGCGGACGCCGCCGAGGATTACGTCAACAACCTCAAACGATCGAAGCGGTATCTACGGGATGTCTACTGAGATGTGCCCGCACCGTGGCGAATGCCGTTGCGCAGCTTTGGCGCGCATGTCGGACCTGGACGCACTGCTTGCGCGTCCAGGGTTCCGCGGCGGACTGATCGACACCGCACCTGAGGTAGTCGGCAAAATGCTGCCACTCTTGGACGACGCCGTAGCAATCACCGTTGCAGGTCCGGTGGCTGTCAACGACTCGGGCAAGTACGCCGTTCCAACAGTTCCCGGCGATCCGCTGGTCTGCACGCCCGGACTCGTCTCTCTACGTTTGAACCCTTCTACCCTCGGTTCGGTGGTGACCACTGACGCAGAACAGCACCTGCCCCCGACGCTTCGGATGTTCGATACCCACGGATCAAGTTCACACACCACGTATTTGACCCCGGCATCGGATCGTCTCGCTTTCGAAGCGATGCGAACTGTGCCGAGCACTGCAAGGGAAACAAACACTCCCGTCCAGACATCGAATACTCCCGCATTCTGGGCCGAGGCCGATCAGCTGACACAGCTCGACTTCATTCTCGCGGACAGCGGCACCGAACGTCGTAGCGGCTTGGTCGCTTTGGGTGCCCTCGGCTACCGGAGAATCGATCCTCACCTCATGGCTGCCGGGATGGAGCACCTGTCCTACCATCAACTGCCCGTCACGACAGTCGTCGCCGGCAACGGCTGCCTGCAGATCCACCGCGGTGATCTCGACGCCGCAGCCATGTTCGGCGGGACATTGACTCTAGCCTCGGACACCTGCCGAACGATGATCGATCTGAACGGCGTCTCGGAGTGTTGGCTGACCCGCACCCACGGAGTGCACGGTTTGACGACGTCTGTCGAGGTGTACGACTTCCGCCGCAAGTGCGTAGCCGTGTTCACTCAGACTGGCCCAACCGAATCCGCGGTCATGAGCGTATGGGAAGACGTCATGAGTTCCATTTCGGCCGCATCCTGAAGACCGAAGTACGACCCATTCGGGTGTAAGAAATCGGCGCATCGCGATAACTGGACGTGACGACCGAAGCCTAGCCTTGGGTTTCGGTCATTTGTCGTGTCTGCACCCGGACGCTGATTCAAGGAGTTATCCATGCCCCGCCCTCGCGTCGAACCGTCGCTGGTCCCGGCTTTGCGCCCGGCGCTGCCTGCATTGGCCGCCGGGGTGGTCGCGGCGGCAGCGTCGGGGGTCGCGATGCTCGGTGCGCTCTGGAGCGTCGTGCAACTCATCGGTGAACCGTCGATGACTTGGGCCGGGTGGGCATGTGGGCTGTGGCTCACCGGGGTAACGCTCGCGGCCACGTCGTCGTGGCTCTCGCATCACGCCGAGTCGCTCTTCGAGGCCAGGCTTCGACGCCAGCTCGCAGCTCATCTCGTTCGACTGCCCGCAAGCACGCTGTCCCGCTACAGCGGAGACGCACTGAGGAGGCTCGTTTCGGCCGACATCTCGGCGCTGCACCATATGACTGCGCATCTACCGGCCGAGTTCGCCACACTGATCGTGGTCCCGGCGGTCACGATCGCGGTGCTGGTTGCCTCAGCCGGCCCCGTGGCGCTACTCGCTCTGGCTCCCGGCATCGTGGCAGCACTGTTCTACTTGTTCGTGATCCCCAGAATGGCCGCTCGGCACAGCGCCGAAAGTGCGGATGTCATGGGAGACATCGTGACCGCTGTCGACGACTATGCCCGCGGTATCCACGTCTGCCGGATCTACGGCGCGCAGACCGGCGCTGCCGCCGACTATGCAGAATCGACAGCACGGTTCACCCGGGGAATGCAGGAGCGCGTTCGACTCGTGGCTACCCCCGCGGCCGTCGCGGTTGCCCTCATGCAGGCGACGGCCACGTTCGCGATCGCCTATGCCGTCGGATATCGCTGGGATGCAACGACGTTGGCTGCCACTATTCTCTTCAGTCTCGCAATCGTGACACCGGCCCTGCGGCTCGGGCACGGCCTCGACTACGTCGCGGCTGGACGCGCTGCTGCAGTCCGGCTCGCTGCTGCCCTGGACGAACCCACCCTCCCTGCCGGTGAAGCACTCACCATTCCGGCGTCGAGTCCCTCCGACCGCCTGGAGATCGTCGACCTGACTGTCATGATCGCGGACCGCAGAGTCGTCGACGGCGTCACGCATGCATTCCGCCCAGCAGCGATCACTGCGATCACGGGACCGAGTGGAGCGGGCAAGTCGACGCTCCTGAAAGCACTGGCCGGCTTCGAGATCCCGGAACTCGGTACCGTCCGCTACGCGGGCCAGAGCGTCGTCACGATCGACGAGAACCTGCGGCTACAGTCCATTCTGCTCGCCCCCCAGGGCGCAGACGTGTTGCCGGCCACGGTGCGCGAGAACATCGCACTGGCCGCCCCCGATACAACGGACGCGGAATACACCGCCGCACTACGCCGGGCACAGATCGACATCAGCCTCGACACCGACGCCACTTCACTCTCCGGCGGAGAACGTCAGCGAGTCGGGCTCGCTCGGGTATTCCTCTCGCCCGCAGCAGTACTGCTGCTCGACGAGCCGACCAGTGCGCTCGACGATCGGACAGCGGCCGAACTGCTGAAGGAACTGCGCCACTTCGCGCACGACGAAGGAAAGACGATCGTGATCGTCACCCACGACCCTGCTCTTGCAGACGACGCTGACGATCGACTCGACCTCGACAGTCCCAACTCGCACAACGCCGCCTCGCGTAATGCCGCACTGACTGGAGCCTAATAATGAACAGCGCCAATGCAGCCCGTCGCCGCTTGATCACCATCGGATTCGGTTGGGTGTCCGTTGCTGTCCTCGAGGCGATCGCGTACACCACCCTCGCCCTCTCGATCGCTGATCACCGGTCGCCGGTTCTCGTGCTGGCCACGGCCGCAATCGCTCTCTTCGTGACCGTCCTGGTCTCGCGGGGTGGTTACTTCACCGGGGCTCGACTCGTCGGCGATCTCTACGATGCGCTCGGCGACGCCTTCGCCCGCACCAAGCTGTCGTGGTTCACGGACGACAACCGGGCGCTGCTCGCCACCGTCGCCGGGCGCGGAATCCCGTCACTGATGAGCGTTCCCGCGCACCAACTTCAGACCTTCCTCGTTACGCCGCTGATACCGCTGCTCCTACTTCCTGGAGTCGCGGTCGTCGCGGGGCCCGGCGTCATGCTGCTCGTCGGCGGACTGCTCGCCGTGTCGCTCGCGGCTCAGACGCTCGCCCAACGCGCTCTCAGCCGAGCGGACGCTCGCCGGCATGAGGCCGAACTCGCAGCAACGCAGTCGACTCTCGAGCTCACCGATCATCTCGAATTACTGCGCACGGCAGCCGGTCCCACACGTTCCGTCGAACGTATCGAGCGAAGTTGGCGGGATCAGGAAACCGCGCTTGCACGGACCAATCTCGCCGCGGCACCAGCGACATTCATCTCGGCGATCGCCACCATTGTGCCGCTGGCAGGCGCAGTGATCTTCCTCGCCGCCACCGGATTCGACGATCCCGCAGCCGCTCTGGCGCTCGTCATCCTCACCGCCCGCGCCGCTGCCCCGCTCGACGAACTCGCTCTGGCCGGAATCGGAGTCAATGAACTGCGCGCAACGGTTCGCGATTACCGCGCCGCGACTTCGGCTCCCGCACTACCCGAGCCCGCGCCCCAGGACGCCGCGCTCCCTGTTGGAACTGACATCAAGGTCGTCGGAGTGGACCACGCTCCGGTTCTGCGCGGCATCAACGCGGAGATCCCCGCCGGTGAGCGTGTTCTCGTCGCAGGGCGCTCAGGTACGGGGAAGAGCACCCTTCTCGGGCTGCTCATGCGCTTCGACGACCCGGACGAAGGCAGCGTCACTCTCGGCGGAGTTTCATTGCGCGACTTGCCGTACGACGACCTGGCTGCTCACATCGGCTACGTGCCACAAGATCCACTCGTGTTCTCGGGCACGCTCGGCGAGAACATCGGACTGGGAAGACCGGGCGCTACCGAAACCGAGATCGAGGACGCCGCAAGGCGCGCTGCCCTCGGCGCCGTTCTCGACCGCTCGGCGCTCGGCATTCATCAGGACATCGGTCACCAGGGAACCGCTCTCTCCGGTGGCGAACGTCAGCGGGTGGCGATCGCTCGCGCCTTCCTCAAAGACGCTCCCGTCCTGGTGCTCGACGAGGCTACTTCGGCTCTCGACGAGGGCACCGAGCGCCGCATCGCCGGCGCCGTGCGGGAAGTGGCGGCTACCGTCTTCGTCGTCACCCACCGCGACCCCGCCATCTGGGAGCCCACCCGCACGATCACGCTCTGACATCGCAAGCCCTAGTGCCCGCGTTGCAGTCCTTCTACTTCGGTAGGTGTACGACGGACAACCCTTGCAGGCGATCCAGCAGCAACGACGTGATCGGGAATGTCATGCAAAACCACACTTCCGGCACCGATCACGGCGTTATGACCGATCGAAACTCCTGCACCGACGGTGACGGAGGCACCGAGCCACGTGTTCTCGCCGATGACGATCGGAGCGGCTCGCTCCCATCCCTCGCTGCGCCGTCGATGATCATCGACAGGGTGCAACGCTGTCATCAGCTGGGCTCCAGGCCCGATCCTCACGTCCGCACCGATCGTGATCAGCGCATCATCCATGAAGAACCCGTTCGCGTTGACGAATGCGTTGGCTCCAAGCCGAATGTTGTGTCCGTAGCTGCATTGGAACCGCGGCACCACCAAAGCTCCGTCACCTACCTCACCAAAAAGGCTGGCGAGAGCCCGTGAGCGGACAGCATCGTCGTCCGCCGCAGCCCCATTGAACGAGTCGAGCCGACGCCAACACTCGAGCCGCCGTTCCCGCAGCTCGTCATCATCGAGATACCACTCGCCACGAGCAAGCCGATCCGCCTGTTCTCCCACCCGCGGATCGTCGCACACCGCGCCACCGCACTCCGACTGGGCACACCGCACCCCATCGAGCGCTATAACAGGGCGGCTCCAATGCAGCCCGGACGGCGAACGAGATCGCACACCTTTACCGCCGGACCGATCACCCCAGGTTGCGCGACTTTTTTCGTCCATCGGTGACCCCAACCCGGGATACCTTCTGTTCGAACAACCCGTCGCCACACAATCATGTGGCGACGGGTGGGTGCTTTCCGTTCTCCAGTTGTACGCCTACAGCTTCGCGCTGATGAGCGGCACGATATGTTCAGCCGCCCACATCGTTCCGATCGGACCACCACTCGTGATTGCCCACAGAACGTCGCCGCCGTCGGCGGTGCGAGGAGGCAGGCCAACCCAATGACCGGAGGACACAGCGCCGAGTGCTTGGAAGAGCTTCCCGCCGGTCAGCTTGTCGAAATCCTCTTCGCTGCCTGCGGCACTGCGACCGATCAGCAGGAAATCCGCATCGATGTTCTCGAGAAGTTCCTCTCCGACCGTGCTCTGGGTGACGAACTCCTTCGCACGCGGATTCTCGGCGAAACCAAGCTCACCCAGGAATGTTGCCGGCGCCGAACCTGGCGCTGAAAGATACTGCAGCCCATTGCCGGTGCCGTAGAAGATCGCCCAAGTCGCAGTCAGACCCGCGAGTTGCGGGTTCTCCTCACGCACTTTGGCGAAGTACTGATCATGCTCTGCCACAACCTTTTCAGCCGCATTCGAGAGATCGAGGGTCTCGCCCAGAACACGGATCGACTCCTTCCACGGCACGAGCATCCGCGACTTCGTGTCGGGGCTCGTCACAACCGGTGCGATGGAGGACAAACGCTCGTAGTAGTCGCCCATGGACAAACCACCCAGGCCGTCAGCCCAGCCGACGGCGACGATGAGGTCCGGTTCGCTCGCGGCGATCGCTTCGACGGGAAGTGTTCCGCCCATCGCGAACTCGAAGGTGTCGAGATTCTCTGCGTCGTAAGGCAACAAGTACGACTGGGAAGCCGATTCCTTCACCATCGACGAGGAGAGGACAGGTTTGACGCCGAGCGCGAGGAGCATTTCCGTGTCGACGGCGTTGGGCACGATGGCGGCGATCCGCTCCGGTCGCTTCTCGAGAATACTTGTACCGTATGGCGATTCCAGGGTCAGCGGGTAGGTGGTCGTTCCTTCCGCAGCGGGCAGGGCGTTCCCCTCCGAACCGGGAGAGGATGCCGTTTTCGAGTCTTCGGCCGAGGCCGAGCACCCGGCTACGAGGAGCGCTGCGGCGAGCGCGGCCCCGATCAGTCCGGTGATCCGTGATCGTCTGGTGCGCAGGACTGTCATTTCTGCCTTTCGGTGTTATCGAGCACTTTCGGTGTTGCTGAGGTGAAGGGTGTTGGGTGAGCGATGGAGCCAGGTCAGGAATCTGCCCGAACGGCCCCGCCGCGTTTCCAGTAGCCGGTGAAATCGATGTGGGTCTTCGCAATTCCTCGATCACGAATCAAATGACGCCGAAGCGAGCGAACCGTCGCCTGTTCGCCTGCAAGCCAAGCGAATACGCGTCCGTCAGGCCATTCGGCAGCACTGACCGCGTCGAGCAACAAAGTAGTAGCGCCGGGCTCGACCCCCTCGCGCGGCAACCACGTGACACTCACCCCGGACAACTCGCGCACCGATTGGATGTGAGCCGAGTCCGCAATTTCGACGAACACATGCCCCCTGGCATCGGCGGGCAATTCCTCGAGCAGACGTGCGATCGCCGGCAACGCGGTCTCGTCACCGACGGCCAGCAGATACTCGTGATCTTCCGGGAGTCCCTGCGATACAGAGGGGCCCGCGATGTGCATTCGGTCGCCCGGGCTGGCGTCCCGCGCCCAGGTGGTAGCCACTCCGTCGCCGTGAACAACGAAATCGACGTCGAGTTCCCTTGTTTGCGGATCGTAGCGGCGCACGGTGTATGCGCGGGCAAGCGGACGGCGCCCCGCAGCGAAAGTCACACTGCCGTCGACCATTACCGGCAGGACCGGGTCGGTTTCGCCGGGGTAGGTGAACAGCAACCGGATGTCGTCGTCGAAGCCCGTACTCGCGAAGGCGGGTTCGGCAATTCCGTCGGCGTTGGTGAAGGTGTCGAGTTGGGCTCCGGTGAGCGTCACTCTCCGCATGCCCGGCGTCACCTCTGTCACCCGATGTACCTCGAGTTCACGCAAGGTAACGGGGTACGCCGTTGTCGGACGGGTGTTTCGGGGCACGGAAAGTCTCCTCGGAAGCGCACAGACGGGGGTCCGGCCCACGTTCGATCACGACGGGAGGGCCAATAAATAAAGCTAGCCTGCCCTAATCAGTTAGGGTTATCCGTGCGTGCCGACTTCTTACACTCATCGGTCGGCTGGAAGAGAATGCATCGACGTCGGGAGGGCATCGTGGGACCACGGTTGGTGTTCCCCGCAGGCGAAGTCCCCGAGATCCCCGCTGCTCGGCTCGCCTCGACCGCGAATGAACGCGAGCCACTGCTGTTCTGGGTACATACCGGGCGCGCAGAATTGCAGATCAGCGGCCGTACCCGCAGTGTGACTGCGGGGGCGGCAATCTGGGTACCGGCGGGAATCGCGTACAGCATCCGGGTCGATCCGGGCGCGGTCGCATTTCCCATCCCACTGCCCGCGGCCGACCTGCCGCCCGCGTTGAACCGGGTCATCGACTTCGAGATCCCAGCAGACTGGCAGGACTGGCTCGTCCACCAATTCGCGCACAACTTGGGATTTCTTCGGGGTGAGACGGCAGCGGGAGCCGGACTGATCGAGCTTGTCGCGGGTGTTCACTCCGACGGGGACGACAACTCCCCGTCATACTCGCCACCGCGCTTGCCACGCTCGGCCGAAACCCTCGAGATCGCACGCACGCTGCTGCGGACGCCATCCGACGACACCGAACTTTCCCGGTTCGCCCAGCAACTCAAGATCGGTGTCCGCACCCTGCAGCGCCGATTCACCGAGGAAACGGGATTGTCATTCGTGCGCTGGCGTACTTCGGCCCGGATCGCGGCAGCGACCTCATATCTGGCCGCCGGCCGCGAAATCGGCTGGACGGGTAGCCAGGTCGGATTCGCGACACCCGCGGGCTTCACCCGCGCCTTCCGAGAACACACCGGCATGACACCCACCGATTACGCACGCGCCAACCGGCGCCCGACGCCGCCCCGTGAAGACGAGACCCTGGCACAGGGCGTTGCATTGTTGTCCGAAGGAGGCGCCCGGTCAGGATCGGCACCAGCACCCCCGACGATCCCCGCAAGTGGAACGTGGGCACGGGTCAACGACTTTCACGTCGTTGTCTGGATCTACCGAGGCTCCGCCCGGGTCACTTTCGGCGACCGAACCTGGAATCTGAGACGGGGTGACGCGATGTGGCTTCCCGCTGGAGTGCGCAACAGCGTCGAGATCGCCGAAGGCTCTTTGTTACTCCCCCTCGGATCCCAGCCGGGTGCCTCTCCCGTCACCGCACCGCCCCCACGTGTGCTGCACTTCACGCGCGAAGCGCAGGCGTATCTGCTGCACACGGTGGTCGCCAATTACACCCACCTGCGCCCCGAGATCCACGACCCCGCCCGGATCGCGAGGCTGATTCGAAGTGCCGCGGCAGCACCCCTACCCAGCGGCGATCAGGCCGATCCAGTCGAAACGATCCTTGCCGCACTCCGGAAGAACCCCGCCGATTCGCGCACGCTGCCGGATTGGAGCGCTCGGCTCGGCGTCGACGAGGACATGCTCCTCAAAGACTTCGTAGCGGCCACCGGCCAGAGCTTCCCGCGCTGGCGCGGTCAGTTGCGGATGACCCTCGCCCGCGCTTATCTCGAGGAGGGCCTCGCGGCCGGGGAGGCTGCCCGTCGACTCGGCTACGCGCACGCGTCCGGATTCACCAAGGTCTTCATCGCGGCTCACGGCATGTCGCCCCGGGACTACCAGCGCCGCGGATGGCGAGGAACGGTCGAAGGACTCATCGACCCGTGAACCTCCGTCGGATTCACATCTACCGCTCGTCGCCGCCCTTGGATTCCGGCGACAGGGCCGGGAACCAGATGTCGGTCAGAACCTCGGCCGCCTGCACCCGAGTCACGTCGATCGTCCCCTGCACGGCCCAGCGTGTGAAGAATCGCTCCAGCTGGCTCACGAGCAATTCGACGCGCAACCTCGCCTCGTCATGCTGTTCCACCGGCCACCGACCCAGATACTTGGGCATGGCATTCGGTAGTTCGGTCATACCGTCTCGCGCCGTCTCGCGGAACTCCGGTTCGAGTGCCACGGCCTCGTCCCACGCCGGCAGCAGGCGCTTGTTCTCGTCGAACCAGTCGAAGGCACGCTCCAGCCACGCAGTGAACTCCACGCGAGAGTTCGTGTCGAGGACCCGATCGAGATCGATGTAAAAAGCGAACGCACTCGCCGCCATCCCGGCCGCGCCGATCGTCTTGAGCATCTCCACCTTGCTGGCGAAATGCACGTAGAACGTGGCTCTACTGCATCCGACGACCGAGGAGATGTCGTCGACCGTGACAGCCGCGTATCCCCGTTCCTCGAACAGAGTGCGTGCGGCGTCCACGAGTTTGGCCCGCGTCGCGCGTTTCTGCTCGTCGCGAAGGGTTCCCCGCCTGTTCTTCGGGCCATCGGTAGTCGTGCTCACGTCGCCCACCTTGCTCGCATTTCGACTTCCTGGCAAATCACCGACTCACCGTCATCAAAAAACATTGCGTCATTCATTGACACATCGTCAGCGAATGGCGCACTATGACTCAAGTCACTTCTCGGGCTTCGATTCTTCTTCGCGCACGCCCGAGACAGAACAGAAAGCGATGGCGAATGAGCCCCTCCCCCTTGCCGAGCGTCTGCATCATCGGCGCCGGGCCTACCGGAATCACGACGGCCAAGCGAATGAAGGAATACGGAATACCCTTCGACTGCTACGAAGCGTCCGACGAGGTCGGCGGAAACTGGTACTACAAGAACCCCAACGGAATGTCGGCCTGCTACCAGAGCCTGCATATCGACACGTCGAAGTGGCGCTTGGCATTCGAGGACTTCCCGGTCTCTGCCGACCTTCCCGATTTCCCCCACCATTCCGAACTCTTCCAGTACTTCAAGGACTACGTCGAGCATTTCGGCCTACGTGAGTCGATCATCTTCAACACCAGTGTTGTTGCCGCAGAGCGTGATGCAAACGGACTGTGGACTATCACGCGCTCGGACGGCGAAGTCCGTACCTACGACGTCCTGATGGTCTGCAATGGTCACCACTGGGATCCCAACATCCCGGATTACCCAGGCGAGTTCGACGGCGTCCTCATGCACAGCCACAGCTACAACGACCCGTTCGATCCGATCGACATGCGCGGCAAGAAAGTAGTCGTGGTCGGAATGGGGAACTCCGGCTTGGACATTGCTTCCGAACTGGGGCAGAGATACCTCGCCGACAAGCTCATCGTCTCGGCGCGCCGCGGCGTGTGGGTGTTGCCGAAATACCTGGGCGGCGTGCCGGGAGACAAACTGATCACCCCGCCCTGGATGCCTCGGGGGCTGCGCCTGTTCCTGAGTCGTCGATTCCTCGGCAAGAACCTGGGAACCATGGAGGGCTACGGACTACCCAAGCCAGATCACCGCCCCTTCGAGGCACATCCGTCAGCCAGTGGCGAGTTCTTGGGACGCGCCGGGTCCGGCGACATCACCTTCAAGCCGGCGATCACCAAACTCGACGGAAAGCAGGTTCATTTCGCCGACGGCACCGCCGAGGACGTCGACGTGGTCGTCTGCGCCACCGGCTACAACATCAGCTTCCCCTTCTTCGACGACCCGAACCTGCTGCCGGACAAAGACAACCGATTCCCACTCTTCAAACGCATGATGAAGCCCGGAATCGACAACCTCTTCTTCATGGGACTCGCTCAGCCCATGCCGACGCTCGTAAACTTCGCCGAGCAGCAGAGCAAGCTCGTCGCGGCCTACCTCACCGGGAAATACCAACTGCCGTCCGCGAACGAGATGCAGGAGATCACCAAGGCCGACGAGGCGTACTTCCTCGCCCCCTATTACAAGTCACCGCGCCACACCATTCAGCTCGAGTTCGACCCGTACGTCCGCAACATGAACAAGGAAATTGCCAAGGGCACCAAGCGTGCCGCGGCCTCGGGAAACAAGCTACCTGTCGCGGCGCGCGCAGCAGCACACGAACTCGAGAAGGCGGATCGCGCATGAGCACGGTGAACGGTCACTGCAACAACGAGTTCGAAGCCGTCCGCGCCGCCTTCGAGGCTCAACTCGATTCCGGTGAGGAGTTGGGTGGCTCCATCGCCATCACCGTCGACGGAGAAGCCGTAGTAGACATCTGGGGCGGATACGCCGACGAATCCCGTACCACTCCTTGGGGTCCGGACACCATCGTCAACACCTTCTCCATCACCAAGACCATGACGGCTCTGTGTGCGCTCCTGCTGGTCGAACGCGGCCAATTGGACGTGTACCAGAAGGTTGCTCACTACTGGCCCGAATTTGCGATAAACGGCAAGGAAGACATCGAAGTTCGCCACCTTCTGTCGCATACGTCTGGCGTCTCCGGTTGGGAGCGCCCGATCGAGCTGAAGGACATCTACGACCTCGAGACGTCCACCGCTCGCCTCGCTACCCAGAAGCCTTGGTGGACCCCAGGTACGGCGTCGGGCTATCACGCGATCAACTACGGCCATCTCGTCGGTGAGGTCATTCGTCGCATCGACGGTCGGACCCTCGGCAGGTTCTTTGCCGAAGAGCTTGCCGGTCCACTGGGAGCCGACTTCCACATCGGCACGTCCGCAGAGCATTTCGGTCGAATAGCCACCATGGTTCCGCCGCCCGCGTTGGAGTTCGATCTGTCCTCGCTCGACCAGGACAGCATCTTCATCAAGACCCTGACCTGCCCACTGCTCGACTACCCCGAGGTCAACACCGCGCCCTGGCGGGAGGCCGAGATCGGCGCAGTCAACGGCCACGGCAACGCACGTTCTATCGCTCGGATCCAATCCGTGATCTCGAACGGTGGTGTGCTCGACGGCCAGAAGCTGCTCTCGCAGAGCACCATCGACCTGATCTTCGAGATCCAAGCCGACGGTATCGACCTCGGGATCATGACTCCGCTCAAGTTCGGCATCGGATACGGACTGCCGCACCCGGATACCGCACCCCTGGTTCCCGACGGACGCGCCTGCTGGTGGGCCGGTATCGGCGGCTCGATGCTGGTCAACGATCTGGACCGTCGGATGACTTTCGCCTACGTCATGAACAAGATGGCACCGGGTCTGATCGGGTCCGACCGCAGCAACGCCTATCTGAGCGCTGCGTACAACTCCGAGATCAGCGAGGTCAGTTCATGAAGGCAGCTCAGCTCATGGGGCCTGGTCTCCTCGAGATCAACGACGTGCCGATCCCCGAGATCAGTCCATCGGAACTGCTGATTCGGGTGGGCGCAGCGGGAATCTGCCACTCCGATCTGCATCTCCTGCACTTTCCGTACAAGATGCGCGAAGAACCGCTGACCATCGGCCACGAAATTGCCGGAACGATCGAAGCCGTCGGGAGTGGCGTCGACGGCCGTTCCGTCGGAGAGCGTGGCGTCGTCTACCTCTGTTGGTCGTGTGGACAGTGCCGAGAATGCATGAGCGGCAACGAGAACATGTGCCTCGCCGCTGGACGCACCGCGATGCCGCCCTGCCCCGGGCTCGGTCCCGAAGGCGGAATGGCCGAGTACGTCAAGATCCCGGCTCGCTCCTTCGTACCCATCGGAGACCTCGACTTCCTGCAGGCCGCACCACTCGCCGATGCAGCACTGACGAGCTACCACGCCATTCGCGGCGCACGCGAACATCTCCAGCCCGGTGCCACCGCCGTCGTGATCGGCGTCGGCGGACTCGGTCACGTTGCAGTACAGATACTTCGGGCAATCAGTGCCGTGCGCATCATCGCCGTCGATGTCGGACAGGATCAACTCGATCTCGCCAAACGTTGCGGCGCCGACATCACGCTCGAATCGGGACCGGACACCGCGCAGCACATCCTCGACCTCACGTCGGCCAGAGGCGCAGAAGTCATCTTCGACTTCGTCGGTATCGACGCAACTGCACAGATGTCCGTTCAAGCGGTTGCGCCGAACGGCGCGTATCGCATGGTGGGTCTCGGAGGCGGAAACCCGGGAATCACAGCCGAAGCTGCCGGCGGACCGGGCTGGCCGTGGGGCGCATCGATCCGGAAATCCTATGGCGGCACCAGAAACGACCTCGTCGATTCCATCGCCCTGGCACAGGCCGGTCTGGTAACGGTAGAAGTAGCCCGCTTCGACCTCGCCGATGCGCGAGACGCACTCGACCGTCTCGAACACGGCAAGGTCACCGGACGCGCAGTGCTCGTACCCTAATCTTCGAAAGGCACTTCACGTGACTACTTCCGCTGATACACAAGCATTCATCGCGTCCGTCATGGCTGGGCTGACCGGCCCCGGTGGGCCTTTCGAGATGCAAGTCGAGGATGTACTCGGCAGCTCGATGCCCGTCATGAAGAACCGTGACAAGGCACTCGGCGATGTGCTCGCCGCATCCTTCGATTACGGATCACGCGACTACCTGGTGACCAAGGACCGACGCTTCAGCTACCTCGAGCACGGCGAGGCCGTAGCAGCATTGGCCACTGCGCTGCGCGAGCGTTACGGCGTTCGCAAGGGCGATCGGGTGGGCATCCTCGCCGCCAATACGCCGGAATGGGTGATGACCTTCTGGGCGGCTCAGTCGCTTGGCGCCATCGCCGTCGGGTTCAACTCGTGGTGGGTGGCCCGTGAAGTGCAATACGGCATCGATCACACCACTCCCACCGTGGTGATCGCCGACGCCAAACGCGCACAAGTTCTTTCCGAAGTGAACACCGATGTTCCCGTGCTCACGATGGAAGAAGATCTACCGGCCTTGATGGAGAAGTATTCGGGTTCGGCACTGTCCCGCACGTCCGTCGACGAGGACGATCCGGCCGTCATTCTTTACACGAGCGGAACCAGCGGCCGCCCCAAGGGAGCTGTTCACACTCATCGAAACGTGTTGGCCGTCATCGACTACCACCGCTACAGCGATCGCCTCGCTGCGGCGTTCACCGGCCGACCCAGTGACGGCCGACCCAGTGACTTGCGGTATCTGCTGACCGCGCCGCTGTTTCACATTGCAAGCCTGCATAACCTGGCGATCCCACGACTCGCAACGGGCGGAGCGGTGGTCATCCATCAGGGCACCTTCGACGTCGACGAAGTCCTTTCCCTTGTCGAACGCGAGAAGGTCACCAACTGGGCGGTGGTCCCCACCATGGCAACCCGTCTCCTCGAACATGGCAGTCTCGAGAAGTACGACCTGACCTCACTGAGCGCCTTTGCACTCGCGTCTGCGCCGTCATCTCCGGCTTTGCAAGACCGCCTGCGCGCGCGACTGCCTTTTGCGCAGCACACCTTGGTCGACAGTTACGGGCTCACCGAATCCTCCACCGGCATTTCGGTTGCCACGCCACCAGAACTCGCCGCGTTCCCCGGAACTCTCGGACGGCCCATCATCGGTGTGAGTGTGGAGGTCCGTGATCCATTCGGTGTTGCGGTTCCCGACGGCGAGGAGGGCGAAATCTGCGCTCGCAGTCCGTATGTGATGTCGGGATACTGGAACGACGAGACTGCAACTGCTGCCGCCATCGGTCCCGACCGATGGCTCCGAACCGGCGACTTCGGAGTTCTCGAAGACGGCCGACTCCGCCTGACGGGCCGCCGGTCCGATCTGATCCTGCGCGGCGGCGAGAACGTCTACCCTCTCGAAATCGAGCAGACTATCGACGAGCATCCCGCGGTACTCGAATGCGCTGTGATCGGCATTGATTCGGCAGACCTCGGCCAAGAAGTGGCGGCCGTTGTCGTTCTTCGCAGCGAGGGAGCGGCGACCGAAGAAGAACTACGCGACTATGTCGCCGAACGACTGGCCTACTTCAAGGTGCCGGTGAAGTGGAAACTGAGCACAACTCCTCTGCCTCGCAATGCAACCGGGAAGACGATACGCGCAAAGGTGGCTATCTCATGACCTACGACGCCGTGATCAACAACGGTCTGTGGTTCGACGGCACCGGGGCGAAACCAGCTGTCCGCAATCTGGGTATCAGAGGCGGGCTGGTCACTGCCATCTCCCTCGATCCACTCGACGAAACCGACTGTCCCCGTGTCATCGACGCGCGGCGCAAGTGGGTGATCCCGGGCATCGTGGACATCCACACTCACTACGACGTCGAGATCCTCGAAGGCCCGGCGCTGAGCGAATCTCTCAGACACGGGGTCACGTCGATCTTTGTCGGATCGTGTTCCCTGTCCACCATTCACGCCAGCCCGTCGGACGCCGGCGACCTTTTCGGCCGCGTCGAAGCTATCCCACGCAAGCACGTCGTCGAATCACTCACGCGGGCCAAGACCTGGAACTCCGCGAGAGAGTGTGTTGCTGCACTCGAGGCGCTTCCGCTAGGTCCCAACATTGCAGCCTTCATCGGACACTCCGACATGCGAGCCGCCGAGATGGGACTGGATCGTGCTACCAGGAAGGACGTGCACCCCACCGACACCGAACTCGCGTCGATGGAAGCACAGTTGACCGAAGCTCTCGACGCAGGATTCGTCGGGATGTCCAGTCAGCAATTGTTGTTCGACAAACTCGACGGTGAGACCTGCCGCTCACGCACGCTGCCGTCGACGTATGCAACCACGAAAGAACGACGCCGACTCAATGCGATCCTGCGCCGCCGAGGACGGGTATTTCAGGCCGGACCTGACCTCTCCAACCCGATGAGTACCGGAGCGATGGCGTTCTCCAGTGCGGGTATCTGGCGTAAGCGACTCAAGACGAGCATGCTTTCGGCGGCCGACATCAAGTCCAACAAGTTGGCCGTGGTGATCCTCGGCCCACTGGCACACTTGGTCAATCGACTCGGCGGCGACCTGCGCTGGCAGCACCTGCCAGTTCCCTTCGAGGTATATGCCGACGGCATCGACCTGGTTGTCTTCGAGGAGTTCGGATCCGGCGCTGCAGCACTGCATCTGACCGACGAGATGGAACGCAACGTCCTGATGCAGAGTGAGAAGTACCGTCGACAGTTCCGCAAGGACTACGATCAAAAATTCGGCGTCAAAGTCTGGCACCGCGACTTCTTCGACGCCGAAATAGTTTCCTGCCCCGACGAATCCCTTGTCGGCAAGAGCTTCGGGCAGGTCGGCGTCGAACGAGGCGGCCTCCACCCTGTCGATGCATTCCTGGATCTGGTCCTCGAACACGGCACGAAAGTGCGTTGGCGCACAACCATCTCGAACCACCGACCGGAGATTCTGGACAAGTTCGCCCAGGACAACGGTGTCCAACTCGGGTTCTCCGACGCCGGAGCGCATTTGCGCAACATGGCGTTCTACAACTTCGGCTTACGACTACTACGACGTGTCTACGATGCCCAAAAGGTCGGCCGTCCCTTCATGACCGTCGAGGCAGCGGTGCATCGCCTCACCGGCGAACTGGCCGAGTGGTACGACGTCGATGCCGGGCACCTTCGATTAGGTGACCGCGCCGACCTGGTTGTGATCGATCCCGCCCATCTCGACGATTCACTCGAGGCGTACGCCGAAAGTCCGGTCGTGGAGTACGACAACCTCTCCCGCATGGTCAATCGCAATGATCAGACCGTCACCGCAGTGTTCGTCGGCGGCGAGTACGTCTTCGGCGACGGAGAAGCAGCACCCGTTCTCGGCAACCGCCGAACCGGAAAGTTCTTGAAAGCAGGTGCCCATTAACACGTCCAGATTTGCCGGCAAAACCGCGGTTGTCACCGGCGCAGCATCAGGTATCGGTGCAGCCATCGCACTACGACTTATCGGCGAAGGCGCACAGGTAGCCGGAATCGACATCGATGCAGAGGGTTTGAAGGAGATAGCCTCCCAGCACGGCGCGTCTTTCCTCGCCGTTCCCGCTGACGTCACCAAGGAATCCGATGTTGCCGAGGCAATTGCCGCTGCGGCAGCGGAATTCGGCGGTATCGATCTGGCTTTCAACGTTGCCGGGGCGTCGAGGGTGGGGCAGATCGTCGACCTCGACGAGGCCGACTGGGACTTCACCATCGACCTGGTGCAGAAGGGCGTCTTCCTCTGCACCAAACATGAAGCGCGGCATATCCGAGAGCACGGTCGCGGTGGTGCGATAGTCAACGTGTCCTCATTGAACGCGCACGTACCGAGCCCCTACGGGAGCGCGTACGCGACAGGCAAAGCCGGGGTCGAGATGTTCAGCAAGAATGCCGCGATCGAACTCGCTGCGTCGGGGATCCGGGTCAATGCCGTTCTACCCGGCCTGGTCGACACGCCACTGGTCGCGCCGGTCATGAACTACGAACCCGCCCGCGACATGTTTCTCAGCCGAATCCCCATGTCCCGAGCGGCAACTCCCGACGAGATCGCGGGCCCCTGCCTCTATCTCGCCAGCGACGACGCCTCGTACATCACCGGAACCAGTCTGGTCGTCGACGGCGGCTGGGAGGTCTCGAACTACCCGGATCTGACGACGCTGGGCAACTAGGTTCAGTTGCCGGGCAACACGCATTGAGTATCGAGGCCGAGGACGTGGTTGAGCCGGCCGAAGGCCAACCACGATCCGAGGCACATGCTCAACTCGACGATTTCTCGCTGGGAGTAGTGAGCTGTCATGCGTTCCCAGAACTCGTCGTCGAGCCCGTGGTGGTCGAGGGCGTATCTCTCGGCGTATTCGGCAGCGAGGCGCGTCCTGTCGTCGAAGGCATCTGTGGTGCGCCAGTCGGTGACAGACTGATCGAACGTCGACTCCACAGTCTCGCCGTCACGCTCGGTGCGCCAGTCCTGACAGAAGATGCACCCGTTGATCTGAGCGATCCGAAGCCTGGCCGCCTCGAACTCACGGAGTCCGAGAGTGCCGTCCGTGTAGACCTTTTGGGAGAAACCGGCGGCCGCGGGCCCGATGCCGGGAACCATCTCGCCCCACACGTAGCCGATCGGGTTCTTGCCTTCGGGTATGTCGATATTCATGTGAGTACCTCCGAGTTTCGGGCACCGAGCTTGCCGACGCCGGGTGTGAGCGGAACGTCCAGCGCGTCGTAGAGGCCGGGTTCAGCCTGACATAGCCACGGAATTGCGTTGACGAGACGTCCTACGGCCGTGGCATTTCCACCGGCCGCGCGGTTTCCACCTTCATCGGTGGCTTCGACGTTGATCTCGATTCGTGGTCGTCCTTCGACGATCACCTTGTGCGCGCCGTCGCCTCCGTCGGGCGGGAGCGGCCAGTCGCGGGCACAGGACGGATGAATACGCGTGACGTGTTCGATCACGATCAGGGGTTCCCCGCCGACGATTCCCTGAACCTCGAATCGCAGTGCGCCTTGGGTGCCGGCCGCGAACTCCCCCATATGTTCGGTCGACACGGTTTCCTCGAGCGGGCGGCGCAGCAAGGTCTCGCGGATCTCGTCGAGTTCCACCCCGAGCGCTCGGGCGATGAGCCGAATCTGCCCGCCCCAGACCATGGTGGGAACACTGGGCGCGACCATCGGAGGTTCGTAGTCCATCGGCTGACCCATCCCGATCAGGTAGCGGACCGAATCCGGCTGTTCGTAGGTCGTGTAGTCGAAGATTTCCTGACACCGGATCTGGTCGATTGTCCCCGCGAGCCCGCTGACGAGAATCGGCAGGATGTCGTTGCCCCAGCCTGGGTCGATACCGGAGACGAACAGAGCGCCGCCGCCCGCCTTGGCAGCAGCTTCAACGGGATCACGAAGTTCGGGAGGCGCAGATTTCGGGTCGTACAGCGCATATACCGACGGCGTGACCACTACAGCTCCAGCGGCCAGCGCCCGCGTGATGTCGGCAACCGCGTCGTCGGGCCGAATGTCGCCGGACGCCGCGTAGACCACCGCGCCGGGGGACGCTGCGAGCACGGCATCGGCGTCGTCGGTAGCCGCGACGCCCAGGTGCACTCCCAGATCGGCGAGGTCACCGGCGTCTCGCCCGACCTTTGCAGGGTTGGCAACGATGACGCCGACAAGTTCGAGGGCCGGATTGGCTGTCACAGCGCGAATCGATGCACGCCCGACGTTGCCGGTACCCCACACGACAGTCGGAATCTTGGACTCGGCTTCATTCGAAACTGCACCCATCAACCGGACATTACCCAGCTCAGCGCGTCAGGTCAGCAGAACTGCAAGAATTCGTTTCACTTCATCCGGTCAAAAATGCCATTGCCTGCGCAGTCAGTGCGCCGTCACCCCGCCTCCGGTACGTCTCGGCGGGTCGGCCGTTACCTGGTCTGCTCATCTCGCCGGTACTTTCGAGCGCGTCGAACACCTGCCGGCGGAAGCTGTCCTTCTGGAACGGACGATCGAAGATCACCTCGTACAGTCCCCGAAGTTCGGCGACGGTGAACGTCCCGCCCGACAATCCGTCCGGATCCACGTACGACGCATACCTCGTGCGTAGGTCCGTGACCGCGAGTCGCACCATGTCGGCATGGTCGAACGCGAGTCCCCTCACTGCCTCGTCGTCGTACACATCGACGAGAAGCGTCGAATCGGGCAGTGCCGATTCCGGTAGGCCCGCGGTATGCGCGACCGACAAAACCCATCCACGGTCGTCGCGGTCCGGTCGGTCGAAGATCGCCAACTGGTGAAAGCTCGTCTGGGTCAATTCTGCCTTGACCGACAGGGCACGATCGGCTGCGGCCGTGAGCAATTCGCGTTCGTGCAGAAATGTTCCCGGTAGCGCCAGCGCACCGAGACGGTGCCGAACCACCAGAACTTTCAGAGATCCACCGCTGTAGGTCAGCACCGCGACGTCCACTGCCACAGACGGACGCGGATAGTCCGTCAATCCCTTGCCGCTCGTGCCTGTCCATTTATTCACCCTTGCATGTTATCTCAAACATGATCTATGGTTAGCGCAAAGTTGATCAAACGATCATCGCGAACCGAAGAGGTGGCTATGAAACTCACCGCACAGCAGTCCGATCGAGCGGCCGGCGTTCTGCTCGGCACCGCAGCAGGAGACGCACTCGGCGCCGGCTACGAATTCACCTACACGAAGGCCGAGGTCACGATCGACATGATCGGTGGCGGCCCGTTCGACTGGGCGCCGGGAGAATGGACCGACGACACCTCGATGGCAGTTGCGATCGCCGAGGTGGCCGCTACCGGAATCGACATCGGAAGCTCTGACGGTCTCGATGCCATTGCAGCACAGTTCATCCGGTGGTACGACTCGAAGCCCGCGGACATCGGCAACCAGACGCGAGCAGTGTTGTCTGCCCGCTCCGAAAGCGCAGCGGCGATGGCGGATCGTGCGCGGGCGATCAGCGGCCGCAAGGCCGGCAACGGCTCGCTCATGCGGACTGCTCCCGTCGCCCTCTCCTACTTGGACGATGCAGAAGGTGCCAGGTCGGCAGCGCACCGGATCAGTTCACTCACGCACGACGACCCGCGTGCCGGACAGGCGTGCGAGTTGTGGACCCATGCCATCCACCATGCCGTTGTCGCCGGCAACTTCGACGGTGTTCGCGGCTTCCTCTCCGTTGCCGATCAGGACGTCGCCGAATACTGGGGCCCGCTGCTCGATCAGGCCGAAACCGGGAATCCGCAGGACTTCTCCAAGAACGGTTGGGTGGTGCATGCACTTCAGACTGCTTGGTGGGCTATCACTTCGACGGACAATGCCGACGCTCGCCACCTCCAGTACGCATTGGAAGCAGCCGTACGAGCCGGCGGGGACACCGACACGACTGCGGCCATCGCGGGTGGCCTTCTCGGCGCCCGTTGGGGAGCGTCGGCGGTTCCCGCCCGCTGGCGCCGAATCATGCACGGCTGGCCGGGATACCGTTCCTCCGATCTGGTTCGCCTGGCGATCAAGACTGCTCGCGGCGGTACCGACGACAAGAACGGATGGCCGTCGACGGCAGAACCCGATTACTCGAAATTCCGCGGAACCCACCACCTGACCACGCATCCGCACGACGACGGCGTCATGCTCGGCGGCGTCGATGCAGTGTCCACTGCAGACTACGACGCCGTGGTCAGCCTGTGCCGCATGGGAACACGGCAGGTCAGCTCCGATCACGTCGAGTTCTGGTTGGTCGACGACGGTCACGATTCCAACGCCAACCTCGAGTTCGTTCTCGACGACGCAGCGCGCACCGTCCAGGCGTTGCGGGCCGAGGGAAAGCGCGTACTCCTTCATTGCGTTCAGGCGCACAGTCGCACACCGTCGGTTGCGGCGCGATACTCGATGTTGATCGGACGTGACCCCTACGACGTACGCTCGGCTATGCCGTGGGCTCGCCCGAAGCGTGAACTCTGGAACACGGCAGTCGGAAACACAGCCGTCGGAAACACAGGAGGATCCATGCCCGCTATTACCGTCGTCGAAGGTGACATCACGACGCTGACCGTCGACGCCATCGTCAATGCGGCCAACTCCAGGCTCCTCGGCGGTGGCGGTGTCGACGGCGCGATCCACCGAGCCGGAGGACCGGAGATCCTGAAGGCCTGCGAGGTATTGCGCAACACCAGCCTTCCCGACGGCCTCCCGGTGGGTGCGGCCGTGGCCACCACCGCGGGAAAGCTCCACGCCAAGGCCGTGATTCACACCGTCGGCCCGAGGTATTCGCGCTCCGAGGACCGATCCGGATTGCTTCGGTCGGCGTACACCCGCAGTCTCGCCGTTGCCGACTCGATCGGCGCACGAACCGTCGCCTTTCCGTTGATCTCGGCAGGGGTTTACGGCTGGCCGAAGGAAGATGCGGTCCGACAGGCCGTTTCAGCGATTCGCACGGCGAAGACCGAGGTCGAGACGGTCACACTGGTCGCATTCAACAAGGAGACGGCAGAACTGATGCGCCGCGCGATCGCCTGACCGTTTACCGGGCCCACTTCACGCCACGTCAAAGCAGTGCAGAGCGGTCAGACAAGTGGAGAAATTTCGCCGGTTGGACGTTTGTCCAACAATTTGTCCGAATCGCATATTTCGCGGCTCGCTCTGTGTTCTACTCCTCTCCAGGGTTTGAGCTGGTGGTGAGCAAACGACGAAGACGTATTCGCTTCTCTGTCAGCTCGAGGCCGGTTCCCGGACCCGGCTTCAAGCCGAGAGCTCGATCTTTTCGAGCGCTACTCAAGGAGAATGTGAATGGTGTCGACGTTGATGCGCCGAGGAGTAGGGGTGGCCGCATCCTTGACCGGATGCGTTGCCCTGGTCGTCGGCGGAGCGGGAGTTTCATCCGCCGCTGATGTGAACCTTCCGTTCACGGCATCGTGTCACGGGTGGCAGTTCCCCGGTCCGATCACACACAACGAGACGCGTGATTCCGGCGTCACGATCAGTGCCCCGACCGTGGTTCCGCCGAACTCGACCTTCACCTACCGACTCGCCCCCAAGCCGATGACGGTCCCCAATGACGGCTACGACCTCAGGTCCGTCGTGAACTGGACACGTCTCAAGTTCGATTTCGACATCCCTGCAGGCACCTCTTACGTGGGGGCGCAGATCGTGGCCGGCACCAGCTCGAATCTGGGTGGGGTCGCCCCGACGATCACGCGGGTGAACGATGCCGGTTCACCCGATCCGAATGGGACGCATCTTCGTATCTCCGGCAACAACATCACGGCGGGCAACGGACCCAACACCGACGACAACGGCGGCGGCGGAATCGAGGTCGGTGGAGGAAAGACGTTCCAGCTCCCGGCAGTCGACGTCACCGTCACGTCAGGGGCTGTGGGAACCCAGATCAAGCCCATGCTCCGCGTTTCCGACACCAACTCCGGTTCCTACGACAGTGCCGCCAACTACCTGACCTTCCTGCAACAGGAAACCCTGCTCGGCGGCGTCAAATACTGGCTGACCACCAATTGCTCACCACGCGACAATCGTTCGGCCGGATTGAACGCAGGCGGCCAGCCGCTCGCCGTGATCAATGTCGACTCCAGCCTCGCTCAGACACAGACGCGAATCGACGCACCCGGTAAAGCTGTCGTCGGTGACTCCGTGGAACTGACGGCGACGGTCACTCCGTGGCCGTCGGGAGGAACAGTGCAGTTCCGTGACGGAGGGGTCGACCTCGGCGCTCCGGTGGCCGTCGTCAACGGCGTCGCGAAGGCCAACCGCACGATGACAACAGTGGGCGACCACAACATCACGGCGTACTACACGGGATCTGCAGGCTTCATGGAGTCGATGTCGGGCGCCGTGACGATCAACGTCGTCGAACCGTCCGAGCCCGAGCCGGGCACCGGTAGCCTCGGCAGCCTTGGTACCCCGGGATTCGGGTCGTGAAAACTGTGAACAGAAACCAGGATTCGTCGATGAACTCGAAACTGTTACGCGGCTCTGCGATTGCAACCGTCTCGGTACTGGCAGGCGGGTTGTTCTCCATCGTCGGCGGCGGGACCGCCTCTGCTGCCCCCGAGACCACGAGCGTGGCCTTCACAACTGCATGCCATGTGCGCGAGATGGACGGTGCGGCAAGTCCGATCACATTCAACGAGACGCTCGGCTCGGGGGTCACCATCACCGCACCGACCACCGCGGCACCAGGTGAGACCGTCACCTACCGCGTGCAGCCGAACGAGATGAAGGCAAACAGCGGCGGCCATGCCAGCCGTGGAGTCGTGCATTGGGCCCGGATCAAGTACGACTTCGACATCCCGTCGGGCGTCGAATTCGTGAGTTCCCAGCTTGTGGCGGACAGTGCGTACGGCCTCGGATCCGACAGTGCCACTCCAACAGTCACACAGATCGACGACGGCGGTAATCCATCGGCATCCGGTACGCACCTGCGTATCTCCGGATCGAATCGGACCATCGGAAACGGTCCGTCCTCCGCGGTTCGATCGAGTGACGGCATCATCGTCGGTGCCAACACCAAGTTCCGACTCCCCGCAGTCGACGTCACAGTCAAAGCCGGTGCGGCTGGTAGCGAGATCAAGCCTTCGCTGCGAGTTTCCGATCCCGGCTCCGCCAACTACGACGACGACCGAAATGCGCTCACATTCGTCCAGCGCGAGAAGGATGTCTTCACAGTCAACTACTGGGAGCGCTACAACTGCTCCCCGCGGGACAACAGGAACTCCGGCCTCAACGCCGGTGGGCAGGCCCTGACCACCATCTACGTCAGCCAACCGACAACCACCACAATCCAGATGCCCGACTCGATCCAAGCCAGCACACCGACAGAGCTTGTCGCAAAGGTGGATCCGGCTCCGGTCAACGGAAACGTGCAGTTCAGGGTGGACGGCGCTGACGTCGGTACACCTGTCACGCCCGGTGCCGACGGCACTGCCCGGCTACCGCATACCTTCTTCACCGCCGGAACCGCGCGGGTCTCCGCAACGTTCCAGGGAGTCAACGGATTCCAGAGTTCCAACTCGACAGAGGCGATGGTCACGGTGACTGCCGCACCTGTCGTCAAGCAGACCGACACTGCCGTGAACGTTCCTACCGATGCAAAGACGGGCGTATCGGTGTCGCTGAGGGCGCAGGTCACGCCGACCCCCACTGGTGGCACTCTCCAGTTCAAGGATGGCGCTGCAAATATCGGTGCCCCGATCCCGGTGGGCGCTGACGGAAAAGCCACTCTGGAACACGCATTCACCTCGGCCGGATCTCATGCAGTGTCGGCCTACTACTCCGGCGCAACAGGATTCATGCCGTCGATGGCATCAGCCCAAACGGTCACCGTGTCTGATCCTGCGCCGTCCGATGTCACCACCTCGACCTCACTGGCAGCTCCCGCGACGGCCAAGCAGAATGTCGCGGCAGAACTTTCCGCAACGGTCAGTCCTAATCCGGGCGGGGGTTCGGTTCAGTTCTTCGACGGTGACCAACCCATCGGACAACCCGTTGTCGTCGGAGTCGATGGTGTGGCGCGACTGACGCACACTTTCGCATCGACGGGCGACCATCCGATCAAGGCGGCATACGCCGGGCGAAGCGGATTCACGCAGTCTGCGTCGGACGAATCCGTCGTAAAGGTTTCTGCTGCGCCTGATGATGGCGGAAACGGCGGCTCGGGCAGCCTCGGTTCGCTGGGCGGTCTCTTCGGTTCCTGATCGCATTTCTCTCGACACTGTTGCCGCTGCACCGATTCGGAGCAGCGGCAACAGCATGTCGCGGCCGTAGCCATAGCACTGATTGATTGATCGATGGAGCACAAGTGTCCAGGAATTCCTTTTCTCGACGGTCGTTTCTCGCCGCCGGGGTCGGTGCGACTGCAGTCGCCGCCGCTTCCCTTCTGCCGCCGTCGCTTCAACGTGCACTGGCGACACCCGCAAACTCCGGCGGGCTCGATTCGATCGAGCATGTTGTCCTCGTCATGCAGGAGAACAGATCTTTCGACCACTACTACGGCGCTCTGAGGGGTGTCCGCGGCTTCGGGGATCCGAATGCGTTGCGTCTACGCAGCGGCCAAAGCGTCTTCGAACAACCCGGACCTACCGGTCCTGTGCTCCCCTTCCCCATCCGCGATTCCGCTGCAGCACAACGCATGGACACCCAGAACGTCACCGGGCTGGATCACAGCTGGGCGGGCGGACATGCCGCACTCGCCGACGGCTGGCACGACGGTTGGATTGCGGCAAAAACCGGTACGACGATGGCGTACTACGACCGGCAAGACATACCCTTTCATTACGAACTGGCGGACTCGTTCACAATCTGCGACGCCTACCACTGCTCCGTTCCGACGTCGACGAGCCCCAACCGGAACTATTGGGTCTCTGGATACACCGGATACGAGCCACTTTCGCCGAATCCGACCGAATCGGTCCTGCCTTCGGATCCGCCCGGCCCCGAGGGAAGAGCTGTAACCAATGCGGCCTACAACCCCTGGCACGCCGGCTACGGATGGACGACGGTTCCCGAGCGGTTGCAGTCCGCCGGCATTTCCTGGAAGACCTACCAAGAGTGGGACAACTTCGGAGACAACAACCTCGAATACTTCACTGCCTTCAAGAAAGTGGCGGCAGGGCTGCTTGGTCGGCCAAGCCTGCTCCCCTACGAACTGCAGACCTTGGCCGGGTTCTATCTCGCCCTGCCGTCGATGCCGGCGCCGGTCCAGGACGCAGCGGTACTGGCCCTCGAGAATGCTGCAGACCAACTGTCGCCTGCTGATCGCCAACTCTACGATCGCGCACTGTACCGATCCCGGCCCGGCACACTGGCCGCCGAGTTCAGGAAGGACGTCGAGTCGGGCCGACTGCCGCAAGTCAGTTATCTCGTTCCGTCCGAAGTGGATTCGGAGCACCCATCGGGATCGTCACCTGCGGCGAGCGCAACACTGCTCTATCAAGTGCTCGACGCCGTCGCCTCCGATCCCGATCTGTGGGCGAAGACGGCCGTGATCGTCAACTTCGACGAGAACGACGGGTACTTCGACCATGTACCGCCACCTCGACCACCGCGCTCGGTCGAAACCGAATGGGTCGGCAATCAGCCGCTCGGCCTCGGCCCGAGGGTGCCGATGACGATCATCTCGCCGTGGACTGTTGGCGGTTTCGTTTGTTCACAAGTGTTCGACCACACGTCCGTCACGCAATTCCTGGAGAAGCGGTTCGGAATCACGCAGCCGGAAATCGATCCGTGGCGACGCACGGTGAGTGGCGACCTGACGTCGGCGTTCGACTTCGCCAACCCGCGTAGCCGACCGACTTTGGCGCGCCCGCAGCCCACTCCGCCTCTGGAACCGCGGTGGACACCGACCCCACCCACCGAGCAGAGAATGCCCCTGCAGGAAAGCGGCACTCGACCAGCACGGGCCCTTCCCTATCAGCCCGACGCCTACACGACGGTGAACCCGGAAACCGGCTCGTTGACGGTCCATCTGGTCAATGCCGGCGCCGCATCAACTCACCTGGCCTTGTACCCGTACGCAGGTGAGTTCGACGAGCCACGGCATTACGACCTCCTGGGCGAGATCGATGACACCGTTGCGCTCAGTGATCGCGTCTACAGCCTGACCCTGTTGGGTCCCAATGGTTTCAGGCGCAAGTTCAGTGGAGCTACAGACAGTGCGGCAGCTTCGCTCGACGTCTCGACAACCATCGACGCAGGGTCGCGCGCGCTTGTACTGACCGCGAACAATTCCGGAAGTCGTGCACTCTCCGTCGACGTCGACGGAGACCGACGGAAGCTCGCTGCCGGCGCACGCGGCCGGTGGGCGGTGGCGTCGGTGGACGGCTGGTATCAGGCCACCGTGACGGTCGACGAAGATCTTGAATTCAAGCGCGTGCTCGTCGGACACATCGAAAACGGGCGTACCAGCGTAAGCCAACCGACGTGAATCGACACCGAGTGATCAAGACCAGGGCTGAATCCCCAGTCGGACAAGTCAATCCATCCACACATCCAGGAGGAGTTTCCGTGCGCCGTATCCCGCTCTCAGCACTGATAGTCGCGGGCTCACTGATACTGGGCGGCGGAATCGCCGCTGCCGAAGGTAGCCTGCCCACGTCGGGGAGCGCCGGTGGCACTTCGATGTCGCCGTCGTACCTGACCGATGACGCCGGCCGCTCCTTGATCCTGCGAGGGTTCAACACGGCGTCGAGCGCAAAAAGCGCACCCGACGGCATGCCGAAGTTCACCGAAGCCGACCTCGAGCGCGAACATGCAGACATGGGAACAAATTTCGTGCGGTTCCTGATCTCCTGGCGTTCGGTCGAACCGGAACCAGGACAGTACGACCAGGAGTATCTCGACCGCGTCGAGGACCGGGTCAGCTGGTATGCCGAGCGCGGCTACAAGGTCATGCTCGACATGCATCAAGACGTCTATTCCGGCGCGATCACACCAGAGGGCAACAGCGGCAACGGCGCCGGCAACATCGGCAACGGTGCCCCGGCCTGGGCGACATACATGGACGGCCTTCCGGTCAGCCCTCAAGACCGCTGGGAGCTGTACTACATCCAACCCGGCGTGATGCGCGCATTCGACAACTTCTGGAACACCACCGGCCAACACCCCGAACTGGTCGAGCACTACGCGAACGCATGGCAGGCGGTGGCCGAACGTTTTGCAGGCAATGACACCGTCGTGGCATACGACCTGATGAACGAGCCGTGGGGCGGTTCCCTCCAAGGCCCCGCATTCGAAGGCGGGCCCCTCGCTGCCCTGTATCAGCGAACCACCAACGCCATCAGGGAAGTTGATCAGGACAGCTGGGTGTGCGTGGCCCCGCAGGCCGTCGGCGTCAACCAAGGTGTCCCCAGCGGACTGACGAAGATCAACGACCCACGAGCCGGCGAACAGCGAATCGCCTACTGCCCACACCTGTACCCACTGCCCCTCGACCTCGGTGACGGATACTCCGGCCTCTCACGCACACTCACCGACGCGACCATCGACACCTGGCGCGACAGCGTCGAACACATCGCCGGAAACGTACTCGGCGGCGTCCCGGTCATTCTCGGCGAATTCGGGCTCGACACAACACTGCCCGGCGCAACCGACTACATCGACCGCGTCTACACGACCGCCCGAGAACTCGGCGCGGGTGTCTCGTACTGGTCCAGTGATCCCGGGCCTTGGGGCCCGTACCTGCCGGACGGAACACAGACACTCCTCGTCGACACCCTGAACAAGCCGTATCCGCGTGCCGTCGCTGGCACACCCACCGAATGGTCCTCGAGCGTCGACCGCCTTCAGTTGACGTTCACCCCGAACCCCGCGGTGACGGCGCCGACGGAGATCTACCTACCCGAGAGCGGCTTTCCCGGCGGCGTCGACGTCGCAGGCGCCGACATCGTGAACTGGAACCCCCAAAGCCGTCTTCTCACAGTGGAAACCGCGGACGACGCGGGCCCCGTCACAGTCACGGTGACGCCGGCAAGCTGATCGCGAGCGTCGAAGTTCCTGGATACTTGTCCAGTTCTTTCGTAACGTACAAGCGACGGGTGATCAGCCGACGGAAGGCGAGTATGTCCACGGAGAAGATGTCTGTCCAAGATCGTGTTGCGCGGGTGGTGCTCGATGTCGTTGGCGCCTTACCGACCGGCGCGCAGCGCATTCTCGGTGGCAAGCCGAAGGAGATCGACGGACAGACTCTGCACCCCGAGATCCAGCTTGCACTGCGATTGCTCTCGGCAGTGGAAGGTACGAGCTTCGAGCATCTTCCGGTCGAAGAGGGACGAGCTCAGATCGACGCCGAATCGCGACTGTTCGGCGGTACGCCCATCGACATCGAAACGGTTCGCGACCTCGAGATCCCGGCCGGGGACCACGCGATTTCCGCTCGGCTGTATCGCCCCGCCGGGGTCTCCACGCCCGCTCCACTTTTGGTGTACTTCCACGGCGGCGGGTTCGTCCTCGGCAGCCTCGAGAGCGGCGACAGTGTGTGCCGCTTCCTGGCCCGCCACGGCGAAGTCAGTGTGCTGTCGGTGGACTACCGGCTGGCACCGGAGTTCCCCTTTCCCTCCGGGGTCGACGACGCCGTCGCCGCATTCCGGTACTGCGTCGAACATGCCGCGGAACTGGGCGCCGATCCGAAATCCATTGCAGTGGGCGGAGACAGCGCCGGCGGGAACCTGGCTGCCGTCGTCGCGCAGTCCACGACCGAAGACGACGTCAAACCCGCATTCCAACTGCTCTTCTTTCCCTGGGTGGACCTTTCGTCGAAGCGCCCGTCGCACAAGATGTTCGGCACCGACTTCTTTCTCACCGACGCCCAACTCGACTGGTATGCAGCCCATTACCTGTCGGGCGGCACTTCGGCTCTCGACCCGCGAGTCTCACCGCTGCTCACTCCGGACCTGGCCGGCCTACCGCCCGCGTACGTTGCGGTCGCCGGTTTCGACCCACTACGCGACGAGGGCGAAGCGTATGCGAACCGGCTGCGAGAGGCCGGAGTCCCGGTCGCACTGAGGCGTCACAGCGGTTTGATCCATGCCTTCGTCAACACCACCGGCGTCGGCCACACCGGACAAGACGCGATGTTCGAGGCCTGTGGCGCTCTGCGAGTTGGACTTTCGGGCCCGCGCTGAGGGCACCTCAGGAAACGGGGAGTGCCAGATCCGCCCACTCGACCATCGCTTCGAGCACGGAGCGCAGTTCCATCCCCGTCGCGGTGAGTTCGTACTCCACTCGCGGCGGCACCTCGGCGTAAGCAGTCCGGGTCACCAGGTCGAACTCCTCGAAACGTTTGAGCCTGGCCGACAGTGTCCTTGGACTGATGCCGGGCAAAGCGCGTCGTAGTTCCGTGAAGCGCATGGGGCCGTGCGTGAGCTCACGAACGATCAGCGTTGCCCACGGCCCGTCCAGGACCAGCAGGAAGCGCGCGACGCCGCACTCCGGAAGCACGTGACCTGATTCACTCATCGATTCCCCATTAGTTCACTTGAAGTAACTGGTTCCCGATGTGAACTATAGGCGTCATGACTTACACAGTGCATGGCGCCACCGGCGCACAGGGCTCTCCCGTTCTCGCAGGATTGGTCGCGGCTCTCGCCGGATCGGCAGGGGCCGAAGTCCGAGCAATTACTCGTAACCCTGACCAGACGTTCGAGGGTGCGAACACCGTCGTCGCGGACAATGCGTCAGTCGACTCTCTCGCCGACGCTTATCGCGGGGCGGACGGGGTGTTCTTTCACCTGCCACTCGCCGGCGACACCGAGACGCTAGCTGGTTATGCCCACAATGTTCTGGCTGCAGCGAGAGCGGCGCGCCCTTCGCGGTTCGTGATCTCTACCAGCGGCACGGTGATCGGCGACGCTACTTCGCCGCTTGCCGGTCCCAACACACCCGTTCTCTCCGAGCTCGTCGACGGACTTCGCGCCGAAGGCATCGCGGTGACCGTTCTGACCCCACGTTTGTTCCTCGAGAATCTTCTTCTGCCCACTGTGCTGTCGGGAGTGAAAGACGAAGGCGTCCTGCGTTACCCACTGCGTGCCGATCTCGCGGTCGCATGGAGTTCACATCTCGACGTCGCTGATGCAGCCGTCGCGGCCCTGACTCTCGACGTAGCACCGGACGCGGTCGACATCGGACAGATTCCGGCGATCACCGGTATCGAATTGGCCGAGGCATTCGCCGAACACTTCTCGCGCGCGGTAACTTTCGAAGCCGTAACACCCGATGCCTTCGGTGCATCGATTGCGCCGATCATCGGAGCGGGTGCAGCAGCCGGGGTTTCCCAGCTCTACACGGGACTCGAATCTGCCGACAGCGTCGCGTTCGACTCCGCGACGGGTTCTACTGCTGCCTTGGGTATCACTGCCCGCAGCACGCGGGCCTGGCTGGCAGATCTCGGGGTGAACTGACCGGACAACGCAAAAGGCCGGCTCCGCGAAGTATCGCGTGGAGCCGGCCGATTTCCGGGGTTACCGGTGCGTGCGGGTCTTCAACTGGCGGTTCAGCTGCCGACTCCCGAAGTCCAGACCGGCACCGTCACTGGTGGCCAGCACGGTGAGTCCAGCGGCGACCAGCAACGAAATAAGCACAACGCTCATGGTGAGTCACCTTTCTTCCTGTCGTGAAACGGTTTTGCGCCTCCGGGAAATGCCGACATATCCGGCACCCCACTTCAGCTGACCTCAAAGTATCTGTAACTATGGGTTACGCGCAATGTGTGGTCCCTCACCTGAAAGCGCAGGGTGATGCGCAGATCACGCTGCATTCGATGGCGGACTTACCCGGCCAGAACCATGCTCACGAACTCGTCGGCGAGCGCGTGAGCGTCCGCACCGCTGCCAGGAACCACATCTGGCGCACTGTGCACCAATTGCATCTGCCCCAGGTACATCGAATAGGCAAGTACGCCACGATGTTCCGCTTTCTGCCTGTCCATCCCCAGATCGACCAACAACGTCACGATGTAGGCGACTCGACGCTCGGTGACACGTCGAACCGCCGCCGAAACCACAGGATGGTCGATCCCGGCAAGCAGTTCCAACTCCGCACGGCGACCGGCCAGTCCGGTTGTGACCGCGTCGACCAGGCGACGCAACCTCACCTCTGCCGGTTCGCCGGAGGCCTCGACGGAAGAGATCAGTCGCTCGGTTGCCAGAACTTCCCATCGATCGAGCGCAGCCTGCAGCAATTCGTCACGGTTCGCAAAGTGCCAATAGAAGGAACCCTTGGTCGATCCCAGCGTGCGTGCCACCTTCTCCACAGCGACGGCACCTGGCCCGTGGCTGGTCAGAGCCTCGAAAGCAGCATCGATCCACTGATCGCGGGAGAGTCGGGCGCGGGCATTCGTCACCTCCGTACGGTACCGTATGGGTAAGTTCCATACGGCACCGTACGGAGGATGAAATGACACTCGCATTCAAGGCAATGCCTGCACCGGACTGGGCAGAAGCCACCACGATCACCATCCCGTCTGTTCCGACCCATACATCCGAGGAGTGGGCGCAGGCCGTCTTCGACGTCAGGAATGTCCCCGCACCAGTCCTCGCGATGTTCTGGCTCAGGGAGCGGGTAGTCGGACTGCTCGGCATCGCCAAGGGACGCCCGGACACCTTTACCGTCGACAAGATCGCCGACGGAGAGGCCCTCATCGAGGCGGACGAGAAACACCTACGATTCGTCGCCTCGGTTCAGGCCGACAACGACGCCGGTCTCCTGCACGTCGTCACTGCCGTGGAGCTGAAGAACCGCGCGGGCCGAATCTACTTCGCACCAGTTCAGGTACTGCACGGCGTGATCACGCGGGCAATGATGACGTCTGCTCGAAAGAGACTGTGCACGTGATCAACCGTCCGGACCGCCCTTGAGTTCGAGGCTGATCTGATCGGCGTCCAGCGCGGCCAGTGCCGATCCGAGCATCCGTGCGTCGAACAGGCCGTCGTCCCGCGCGTCGAGTAGCGCTTGGCGCTGCGCGTCGATCACGTCGAGCCGGGTCTTCTTCTTCGACTGCCCCTCGGGTGGAACGAAACTCGCAGAAGCATCCTCGAGTAGAGCGAGCAAACGTCGATGTTCGTCGAGTTCGGAATCGGTGAGGTCCTGCGCTGCCGGACCGACCGCCACTACGACGCGCTTCAACGTCCCACCCTGAAGGATCAACGAGCCGGCTGCGACCAGGAACGCCACCAAGATCAGAAGCGATCGACTCGGAGTGTCTTCCGGAAGAGTCTGCGCGGCAGCCAGAGTGACCGCTCCGCGCATACCGGCCCAGATGACGATCGTCCCTTCACGCCATCCCAACGGCGCGGCAAGGTAGTAATCGATATCGGCAACCGTCCGCCGCACCCGAATCTTGAACCGTTCCATCTGATTCGCCGAAGGCGCCCGGCGCCTGCTACGCCGCCCTTCGTCCGGTGGGTAATCCTCTGGATTTTCGAGACGATTCGCGATGTCGGAGAGTCTGGGTTTCATGCGTTCGCGAAAGTTCGCCCGCGCTTGGAGTGCTCGCAGTAGCGGCGCGACGTACAGAGCCCGAACCAAGATCGTGAGGAACAGTGCACCCGCAGCGACGAAGACTGCGGTGGTGATTCCCTCGTGGTCGACCCGGACATCGTCGACTATCGACGAGAGTTCGAGGCCCATCACCAGGAAGATCGCACCTTCGAGGACCAGTTCGACTGTGCGCCAGTTCTGGGAGTCCGACAACCGATGACGCGGCGAAAGCTTCCGAGGAGCGTCGTAGCCGGTGACGAGCCCGGCCACGACGGCAGCAACCAACCCCGATGCACCCAACTCTTCGGCGGGGATCGCGGCCAGAAACGGCACCGTGAACGAGATGACCGTGTTGACCGTCGAGTCGGTGACACGGGCACGAACCATCAGGTTGACCTTGCCGACGACAACACCGATGACCGCGGCCACGACGACGGCAAAAGCGAACTTGCCCAACACACTCCACAGCGATACCGACGCGGCCGCTCCGGCGATGGCAGTACGCAACAGGACCAGAGCGGTAGCGTCGTTGAGCAGGCTTTCGCCTTCGAGGATCGACACCACCCGCGGCGAGACCGGGAGTTTCTTGACGATGGACGTCGCGACGGCATCCGTCGGGCTCACGATCGCGCCGAGTGCAATGCCCCACCAGATGCCGAGTCCTGGTATCACCCACGAGAAGAACACACCGAGAACCAGCGCACTCACCACGACGAGGAGAACTGAGAGCCCACCGATAGCACCGAATTCACGCCGAAACTCCATCGACGGCATCGAGACCGAAGCTGAGTACAGCAGCGGCGGAAGCACACCCGCGAGAATCCATTCCGGATCGATGTCCACTGCTGGGACAAAGGGGAGGAGGCTGACAACGATCCCGGCCATCACCAGAATCAGCGGCGCCGCGACTCCGATCCGCGCCCCGAGCGTCGAGGCGGCGACGATTCCGAGTAGTCCCAGCACAACGATGATCAGAGCATCCACAGTTCCCCCGCACTCCGGCTTGTGTACCCCGCTCTTTTTACACCTGTGCCGGTGCCGGGGGCGAGACCCGCCACGCGACGGCGATCAGAAGAACCGTGAATGCCGAAGCAGGCCACAGAGCGTGAAGGCCGATCCACCGATGAACGAGCGCACCGACTACCGCGCCCGCGATCAACCCCGCGCACATCCCGAAGTGCTGCAGCCACGCCCACTTCGGGCCGCCCAGAAAGGCTCCGGTGAGACGCTGGCCCATCTTGACCAGCGCACCGGTCATGTACGTGACACCGATCGTCACCTCACCGTCGCGTTGGAACACCGAGTTGACGGCTCCCATCGCCAGGGCCATCGCCGAGATCGCGCCTGGGGTGACGTCGAGGCTGCTCATCACCGAACCGATGGCCAGCAGTCCAGCCACAACCGCAAGCACTGTGACCTTGCGGGTCCGGACGGAGTACCGCTCCGTGAAGTGGGTGACGACGGTTCCCAGCGCGATTCCCAGGAGGAAGAGCACGATGATGCCGCCTGCCACCCGCGCGGTCGACCACACCCCGTCTGCAAATGCGACGCTCGCCTGCGTCATGTTGCCGCTCATGAACGAAACGAAAGGCCCACCGAGCGTGATGAATCCGAGCGCGTCGACGTAACCGGCCAACCCGGCGAGCGCTGTCGCCAGGCCGATCAGCGACCTGCTGTATCCCGTCACCCGACGAGCTCGGTTCAGCTCAGCTTGCTGGTGCGCAGCTCGTGGCCCTTGGACGTCTTGCAGCGGCCGGTCTCGAGATCCCACTGCCAGCCGTGCAGATCACAGGTGAGGTTGGTGCCCTCGACGACACCGAACTTCGACAGGTCAGCCTTGAGGTGAGGGCAACGACGCTGAATCTCGTAGCCACCCAACTCGATAGACGCGCTGTCGTCGTGCGCCTCGGCGAACCAGCCGTCGGCGTATGCGATGCGTTCGTCGGTGAGGCACTTGAAGAACGTGTAGAGGAACTCGTTGTACCCACCGATGCGCCACGCCGTGAAGCGTGTCGACAGGAAAATGGTGTTCACCCAGTCTGGCTCGTCGTCACGCAGAACGGTGCGAACCAGTTCGGGAGCAATGCGGAAGCCGTAGCGGTACTTACCTTCTCCGTCGATGGGCTCGCGAACGATCCGCTTCGGGAAGTCGAGGACGACCGTCTCCTCTCCCATCACGAGTCCGACGGGGTAGCCGATTCCGTCGCAGATCAGATCGGACTGCGCCATGATCGGCTCGAACTTGGCCTTCAGACCGTCGAGCAGCGGCTCGCCTTCGGCCGGAGCCCACGTAGCCTTCTGCGCGGCGATGACCGGTGCCATCTTCTGCGCCATCTTCTCGATGTACTCGGCCTTGTTCGAGAAGATCTTGTCGACGTCCGCTTCCGGGATGGGATGCGTCAGGGCGACCTTCTCGCTTCCGCGAAGTTCGACGGCCGAGCCGGGGATCATCAGCAGACCACGATCGTTGCCGTTGATGCGCATCTGCTCGAGGAACGTGATCTGGTCGGGGAAGATGTTTCCCTCGTCGCCGTGATCGTCGTTGAGGTAACGCAGGTCGTCGTCGAGGAAGACCGGCGGGCCGGCCGACGGGACAACCCACGCAGCGTCGACCTGGGCGATGTAGTTGCGGCAGCGGTCCATGCCGCGCTGACGCTTCTGCTTGCCGAAGTTGCGCTTGGTGCCCTTCGGGATGTCGTAGACCATCGGGTACCAGATCGCGCCCGAGTACTGCAGCAGATGGATGTCGACCTTCCCGAAGGCGTCGGTCAGCGGGTCGAGGTCGACGGGCCTGGCGTCGTTCATGTTGAAACAGGTGGTCTCCCCGTCCGAGACGACCAGGCCTGAGTCACCGATCGGACCGTCCGCGGGAGCGCGCAAAGCGATGATCATGATGTCGAGATCGCCCTTGGGACCGCTGACGGTGTGCTTGACGGAGTCTTCCGTCTCGAAGAACTTGTGGAAGCCGAGCTTCTCGAGCTCACGCTTGAGGTCCGGCACCGGGTAATCGGGGAGCAGGACGGTGGCGTCCTTGTTGACGTGCGCGATCAGGTTCTTCGGATCGAAGTGGTCCTTGTGCAGGTGCGAGACGTAGAGGTAGTCGCAATTGCCCAGCGCGTCCCAGTCCAGCTCGGTGTTGTCGGGGAACGGCACCCAGGACGCGAAATACGTCGGGGTCACCCATGGATCACACAGGATGGATCCGGCCTCGGTCTGGATGTGAAATCCTGCGTGGCCGACGCTGGTGATCTGCATTGCAACCTCCGAAATCGTACTGCTGGTGCACCCAGCATAGTCGGCGCCATCAGGGCCAAATCGCGATCGAGGAGGCGGCCGGTTGTGACGTCATGCACGTCAAAGGTCGAAAGTGGGTTGTGATTCAGGCGGGCCGGTGACGCCGACAACACTCTGCGCGCTGGCGTGTTCGCCGTATTTCTTGGCGCTCATGGGAGCTGTTTCGCCATTCCCGAAGGCAACCCCTAAGGCTAACCTAACAAATATGACTCGACTTCTTTCTCCCTCCACGACCGATCGCGACTACTGGGCGATCGTGGACAACCTGACGCGGCGCGGTTTCTTCGGCGTCGGCGCGGGCGTCGCTGCGGCCGCGTTTCTCGCCGCCTGCAGCAGCACGGAAAGTTCGACGCCCGATAACGCGGAGACCTTCGAGTTCACACGCGGCGACGAGAAGCTGATCATTCCGACGGACCCCCAGAACGTCGTTGCCCTCGATCCACGCGACGGCCTCGAATTGTCGATCCTTGCGGGGTACCCGGTGACCGCCTACCCGACCGGCGCCGCCGAACACCTTCGCCGCGAGGTCCCGGATGCCACCGGTGTCGAGATTTTCGCCGAAGGTGCTTCGGATCCCAACTTCGAATACATCTCGACCCTCGGCGCAGACCTTCTCGTCCTCAGCGCCGGCTGGTGGGACACCGGGTCGTACGGCAACGACCGGATGCAGCAGATTGCACCGGTCCTGCCCGTCGGCAAGGACTTCACCCCGGAGTGGCGCAAAGTCATGTCGGACTTCCTCACCGGTATCGGGCGCAGCGATCGCGCCGAAGAAGTACTCGCCGAGTACGACGCCCATGTGGCTCAGGTCCGCCCGACCGTCGAACCGCTGATGGCCGGCAAGAAGGTTGCCTTCGTTGCCGCCGCAGAGGATCAGATCGCGTGGTTCCAGAACGATTTCCGCACCGCCGTCGCCGAGGACCTCGGGTTCGAGGTGCTCCGTGAAGGCCCCGACCTTCGCGTGATGCTCGGGTCGGAGCAGTTCAACCGTCTCGAAGAAGCCGACGTCATCTTCGCCTTGGATCGCAGCGCCTCCGGCAGCGTGTACACCTCGCCGACGTGGCAGCGCCTGCCCGCCGCACAGGCCGGTCGCGTGATTCCGTTCGACTACTACAAGGCCGCGGGATACGCCTTGACCGCCAAGGTCCTGGTCGACGACTTGGCGGCCGGGGTCAAGCGGTAGAACCCGACCTTCGTCAACCCGACGGGGCCCCGATCATTCGGCACCGGCGGCTCGTCCTGTCACGCGGTCCCGAAACTCGCGGAACGCCTGGAAACCACCGGTGAGCGCCCGCGCCAGTTCCTCGGCGCTTTCGACCCAGACGACGTCCTCCAACTCGGAAACGTCGTCGGGCTCGTGATTGCGCTGGGGAACGAGAAACGTCGGGTCACCCTGAGGGTTGACGATCAGGAACCCAGCGGCCGCGCAGAGGTCGTAGACGAACGCGCACTCGGCAGGCGACAGCGTCGCGTGGAAGATTCCACCACTGAGTGGATCGCTCTGCTCGAGCGAGTCGAGATGAAGGTCGGAGAAGGCCCCGTCGATCGTCAATGCCCTGTCGTCACGGTCGACGATCTCGCCTCCGTACGGGCTCTCGACCACGCGCAGCCCGTGCTGATCGAGGAAAGCGGCGACCGCCGCCCGATCAACATCGAGTTGCACGTCCTTCGTCATACGCATGAAGTGCAGCGAGAAACCCATCGATCCCCCTCGTCCATTCGCGACGCACGTGATGCGCTCGCCAGTACCTCGACAGCCGAGAAGCGTCAAAACTACCTCTCGAGTAGGGTCCGGATCGCCTCGACCACTTCGGCAGGCGCCTCTTCCGCCATGAAGTGACCTGCGGACAGCGTGCGGTGCTCGAGATCGGGCGCCCACGCTTTCCACAGGGCCTCGGCGTCGTAGCCGAGCATCGAACCCCAGTCCTGCTGAATGACCGTGACCGGCATGTGCAGTTGGTTGCCAGCATCGCGATCGGCCTGATCGTGTTCGACGTCGATGCCTGCCGACGCCCGGTAATCGGCAACGATCGACGGCACCGCCTCCCGTGAGGCGCGCAGGTATTCCGCCCGCACGTCTACCGGAATCGCTTCGCGGTTCTGCGTCCACACGTCGAGAAAGTGCTCGAAGAACACGTCGGCGCTGGCGCTGATCATCTGCTCGGGGAGACCGGGTGGCTGAGCCATGAGATAGAGATGGAACGCCACAGCAGCATTCGATCCGTGCAGGATGTCCCACATATCCAAGGTCGGGAGCACGTCCAGCGAACCGAGCTGTGTGATCACATCCGGGTGGTCCAGCCCAGCTCTGACGGCAACCAGCGCACCACGATCGTGGCCGACGAGGGCGAACTTCTCGTGTCCCAGCTTCTTCGCCACCTCGACAATGTCGGCAGCCATTGTTCTTTTGGAGTAGGTGTCCGGGTTTTCCTCGACCGGTTTGTCGCTGGCTCCGTATCCGCGGAGATCCGGGCAGATGACGGTGTGATCCGACGCCAACACAGTGGCGACGTGACGCCACATGAGGTGTGTCTGGGGGAAACCGTGAAGAAGGACGAGTGGTGTTCCGTTTCCGCCGACCGCGACGTTGAGCCGCACCCCGTCTGTTGTGGAAATCTGCTGATAGTCGAAGCCTGGAATGGTGATCGTCATCGGTCGCTCTCGTTTGTCGGGGTGATGGCAATAGTTCGGGTGATGGCAATCAGCCTCGCCGTAGTCGATGAGCATTCGATGAGCGCGATAACGTGGGGAAATGCGAGACCACACATTTTTTGGAGTTCTCGGACCCGTGGTCGCGTGGAACAATTCGTCAGGGTTGATCGATCTGAAAGGTCCACGACACCGAGCGGTCCTCGCTCGTCTGATCATTGCCCGAGGACGTGTTGTTCCGGTGGACGTGATTGTCGACGACTTCTGGGTCGATCCTCCGGCCGGGGCGACCAGTGCAATACGTACGTTCGTTTCCGCACTGAGGCGCGCACTCGAACCGGATCGTGCCCCGCGAACGAAGCCGAAAGTCATTGTCACCGAAGGCCCTGGCTACGCCTTTCGTGCTGCACCCGACGCGGTCGACGCTTGGGAATTCGAAAGACTGGTACGTGAAGCCGCCGATTCGACGCCGGCGCAATCACTCGAACTGCTCCGAACCGCGCTCCAACTGTGGAGAGGGCCGGCCTACGCGGAGTTCGCCGAAGAACCGTGGGCTCGATCTGAGCGGTCACGCCTCGAGGAACTGCGTCTGACTGGCGTCGAACGCTTCGCATCCGCGCAACTCGATCTCGGGCGAACTGCCGAAGCGATTCCCGATCTGGACGCCCACGTCACGGAACACCCTTGGCGCGAGGACGGTTGGCGACTACTCGCTCTCGCGCTGTACCGGTCCAACCGTCAAGGCGATGCTCTGGCAGTCCTACGTCGCGCACGCGAGCTACTCGCCGAAGAGTTGGGCATCGACCCCGGGCCACGACTGACCGACCTCGAGTCCGACATTCTCCGCCGCGAAAACCACCTGGATCCTGTAGCGGCAGAACAGATCTTCACTCAGGTTTCGGCAGCGTACGACCGGACCGTAGCGGCAGGATCGAAATCGAGATTGGAGTCAACCGTCGGTCTCCTCCGAAGTTTGGCAGTTACGGGCGGAAGCGGACTCGAGACTGCCCGAAACCAACGACTGACAATCATCGGTGCCGCTGAACAATTGGACGATGTCGAACTCACCGCACGGATCATCGGCAACTACGACGTGCCCGGAATCTGGACACGATCCGACGATCCTCGGCAGGCTGCGCAGATCGTCGCGGCCGCTCAGCGCACCCTCGATCGACTTCCGGTCGGCAACGAACCCGCTCGGGCCAGACTGTTGGCGACAATTGCACTCGAATCGCGCGGACTGTCCGGTCATCGTGGGCTCGAATGTGCCCGCGCTGCAGTGCAGATCAGTCGTTCTCTCGACGATCCAGGTCTCCTGGCTTTCGCTCTGAACGGATTGTTCATGCAGACGTTCTGGACTACCGGTCTGGCCTCCGAGCGCGACGGCATCGGCCGTGAACTGGTCGACCTCTCCGCTCGACACGGACTGTCCACCTTCGAGATTCTCGGACATCTCATCCGTATGCAAGCCCTCAGCGCACTGGGGCAATTCGACGCAGCCGAGCTACACGCCGAGACAGTTGATCGATTGGCCGGACGTCACGAACGGCCGTTGGCAGCGGTGTTCACCACCTGGTTTCGCGCTATGCGAACGGCCACTACCGGCGCAGAAGCGGCGCACTGCGAGAAGCTGTACGAAGCTGCGGCGGTGAACCTTTCCGGTTCCGGCATGCCGGGTCTCGAGGACGGCATACTCCCTCTCGCAATTCTCGCCCTCCGTGTGTGGCGGGGACTGCCGGCAATTTTCGACCCGGCTACGCAGTGGGGCCCGTACGAACCCTGGGCCCGGCCACACCTGCTCATCGCACAGGGGCAGGCGAACGAAGCTGCGAAGGCCGTCGAGGCATTGCCGGACCCGCCCAAAGACCTACTCTCCGAGGCACTGTGGTGCTTGACTGCCGCGGCGGCCACTGCAGTCGGCGACAGTCGAGTCAAGGAGCGTGCTCGAGCGGCGCTCTTACCTGCCGCCGCCGAAATTGCCGGCGCCGGAAGCGGAATGCTCACAGCGGGACCCGTCTCGCACTATCTCGCCACACTGCAGTAGACCGGAACCATCAGGTGAATGCAATCACCGTGTCGCCCCACGCCTCCCGGATTTCGCAATCCAGATCAGCGACGACGGCATCGTGCTTGTCGATCAACAGTGTCGAGCGTGTGTCGGTGTCGTAAGTTGGCCATCCCGGGTCCGCACCCAGTTCACGATCGGCCCCGGTGCCGTAATCACCTGCAGCTCTGGCGAAATCCAGCCACCTCGCCTGCATGCGCTCTGACACGTGACGCGCCGCGCTCAGCCCACCCAATTTGTAGGTGATGTCCCGCGCTCCGTGATTGATGTTGCCGAAGACGTAGGCAAGTTCGGTCCCGTGGGTCGCACCAATTTTCAGCGCCTTGAGCATCGGCGGCGCGTAGTCGAATCGGTACAACCAGGTCGGTGCAATCTTGCTGTGCGCCTCGGCAATCCACAGCGTGGGCAAACGAAATCCGAAGTCACGGGTCAGCCCGAGACCAGCGCCCAGCTTGGACAGCCCCGAATACGCGCCTTCGATCTGCGAATGATCGGGTAGCTCGAGCCCAGGGTGCTCGTCGGCGATCTCCGCGAACATCGACGTGATCACGACGGGATCGATCGGCATCAACGGCGATTTCATCATCCGGAAGAGCGAAGATTCGTCTTTGTTGGTTCCGATGATCAGCGGAATCGGGTGTGCACTGCCGTGACGGAACGCGCGCACCGGGTAATCAGGGAGCAGATCACCGTCGACGATCGGCGCGAACGCCAAAGTGCCGGGCGTCTCCTGAGGGACGCGAGCAAACAGTTCGTCTGACGGCCCGATCATGTCTTCGGCAGACGTGGACCGCAATAGACCCAGATCGCCACCGCCGCTGAAGATCTCCAGAAACAGCTTCGCGACGATCTCGCCACGTTCACTCCCGTACACCGAAGTGGCGGGGGAACTCTCGGCGATAGCGCGATGAAACAGGCCACGGGCGGACGGCACGGTCATCAGCGTCGTCACAGCGCCGCCACCTGCCGACTCGCCGAACAACGTCACCCGATTCGGATCACCACCGAAGGCCGCGATGTTGCCTTGAACCCATTGCAGCGCTGCAATCATGTCGCGGAGAGCGACATTGGGTTCGAAGGTGTGTTCTTCCGAGTTGAAGGACGAGAAATCGACGAAGCCGAACACACCGATGCGGTAGTTGATCGAGACGACGACAACGTCACCGTTCTCAGCCAATGTGGTTGCGTCGAAAAGTGGTTGGCTGGATGCTCCGCGAAAGTACGCACCGCCGTGAATCCAGACCATGACCGGTTTACCCGGCGCATCAGAGCCGACGGGGCCCGGCGCCCATACGTTGAGAAACAGGCAGTCTTCATCCATCGGAACGTTCTCACCGAGCGGGATCATCGCAAGTCGACTTTGCGGTTCACACGGACCGAATTCTGTTGCGTCTTGAATCTCGGTCCACGGCTGTGGCGGAACGGGTGCGCGGAAACGCAACGACCCGACCGGAGGTGCCGCGTAGCGGATCCCCTTCCAACTCGATACCGCACCTTCCGTGGATCCACGAACCGGCCCGTACGTTGTCTCGACTACCGGCGCTTCGCTGGGTGTGATCGTCATTCGATTGCTCCTCGAGGATCCGTACCGGCCCTCAATGCTGCCAGCATCCGGTGCAAATCGGACATGTTTGCCGGATTCACTCTGCTGGCAGTCATGCAAGGCTATCGCCAGGTCATGCGCCGGATTTCGTGAACTTAGCCAACTCTCGCAATCGGACCAGATCCCAGGCATGCCTGGGCCTACGGACGCCCGGACGGTCTCGGGGGACTCTGACTCTCAGTGCCTGCGGGCTGACCGTGCACCTGACGGGAGTCGGCATCACCAGAGCCTCGCCGTCGACGCCGACCGGAATCTCGTCGGTGTCGGCGTCGATGATCACCTCGAATCCGGTGCCCTGAGCCAGGCCTCGTTGATGCGCCCGATGGAGTAACCCGACGGCCTGACGGGCGCTGCCGACGGAGATCGCCACGATCCCGAGAGTGCCCCGGTCCAATCGCGGGCGATGACCGAGCCCCGCCAGGTCGTTCATCTCGTACGGTCCGTTGCTGACCAGAACCGCCTGTGGACCCACCGCGGACACGCTCGGGGAGCGCGCGGTCAGCACCGCTCCGGCGCGTCCGGCGAGCAGATCCGGGAGTTTCTGCAGGAAGGTGCTGGTCTTGGCGTCGCGGTACTCCGGACTCTGGACAACTTCGGCGTATGCCCCGAACGATGCGTTGTTGACGAAAGTTCGACCGCCGACATTACCCAGATCCACCGTCACCTCGACGCCGTCGACAAGCGCGTCGAGGCACCGTGACGGATCGTCGAGGTCGAGACCCAGATCCGCGGCGAAGTGATTGCGCGTCCCGGCGCTGACGACCAGGAAGGGCAGGTCGTGTTCGGCCGCGACAGCGGCAACCAACGCCTGAGTTCCGTCGCCACCGGCAACACCGAGTAGGTCGGCGCCGTCCGCGACCGCCTGCCTGACCAAGGCCGTCACGTCGATCTTCTCGGGCCCCTCGAGCAGTGCGACCGTGGCCCCCCGTTCCTCGGCCTTGCGTTTCAAGTCGAACTTCTCGACCTTGCCACCGCCGGAGTTCGGATTCATCACGAAGAACGGTTTGGCGGGCGGCGGCGCCGGTCGCTCGACCACCGGCAGTTCCTTCTCCTCCCCCTCCAAAGCGGCGCGGGCGCAGATACCGGCTATGACGAACAATCCGATCGAGAGCAGCACCACCCACAAGAGCCGTTCTCGGATCAGGAAGGCGAGCACCACGATCGGCGTCAGAACCGCCACAGCCAACGAGATCCAGCGGAGGAATCCGCGAGTGGTCAGAAACCAGTACACCGCTACGACGCACACGACCACCCCACCGATCCCCAGGATCAGCATGGTCAAGGTTTTCAGTCCGGCGAAAATCAGGAGCACCACGACTGCAAGAACCAGCGCCGCAAATGCCGCGCGCGCCAACCAACTCTGTTTCGACGAGGGCCGATCCGTGCGGACAGGGGTCGTCATCGAGCCACCTCCCGCAGTTCGCCTCGTCGGATATTCAACTGTTGACAGTGCCGTGCCTGTCTCCTCAGGACTAGCCAATTACCTACCCTCGGAAACCCACTTTTCCAGCGCTGATACTTTATGACGACACCTCGTCATAAAAAGGAGAAGGCCCGTGACAACACCGACGTCCGCAGCATGGGGATCTTCGGAGGAGCCTCTGACCGTGGTGCGGAAAGCCGGTCTTCACGGACTGCGGTGGACGGCCTGGCTGGCCGGCGCGACGGGCCTCGCACAATTGGTGTCGATCGGGCTGAACCTAACCGACACCATCCGCGGAATCGTCCCGACCACGTACCCGCCCGTAGACGTGGCCTGCAGCGTTGTCGCGCTCGTTCTCCTGGTCAGCCTGCTTGTCGGCCGACCCAACGGCCCCGCGATGTTGTCGGGTCTCGCCCTCCTCATGGCCATGCTGATGGCGCCGACCCTCCACAAACATGCACCCGAGTCGCTCTGGCTGGCGGCGGCACACGCCGTTTCGGTCGTCGCCGTCGTCATGCTGTCCGTGATGACTTCGAGGTTCTCCAGTGCCGAGTTGGATCGGCCGTGACACCGGATTCACCCCTCTCACTTGCGGCCGAAGAATGGATCACCGATCTGACTGCCGCGGAGATGGAGCGATTGCGCAAACGCACGACGCTCACCGCCGCCGAAGCGCAGGAAGTCTGCCGATCCGTACGCTCGATCGCGCAGCAGATGATGCTTGTACCCGTCTCGATGTGGCAGGGTGATCCACGCCTTGTTGCGGATCTGTTCGACCTCCCCGTGACCATGAATCAGACACAGGAGGATCGACCATGCCGAAGCTGACCGGTGGCGCGACAACCGCAGAACACAAGATCGCGACCCGAGAAGCCATGTTGGACGCGTTCATTCGCGAACTTCACGAGCAGGGCTGGCAGAACGTGAAGCTGCAGACTGTGGCCCAGGCAGCCGGTGTCTCACGGACAGCGGTGTACAACTACTTCCCCGACAAATCTGCGTTACTGCTTGCCTGGTCCACCCGCGAGATGGACAGATTCCTGCTCCTGGCCGAGCGTGAACTCGCGGATCGCGAGAATCCTGTCGACCGAATCGAAATCCTCGTCAAACTGACGCTCGTCGAGTTCTCACTGCAGCGATTCACGGGAATCGCGTTGGTCGAATTGCTGTCCGCGCAGGATCGCGAAAGCTTCCTCGAACATATTGTCCCGCTGTCGGTTCTGGTAGAACAGCTCGTCCAGGAAGGTGTCGACGCCGGCGTCTTTGTCGATTCCGATGCTGCCGCGTCCGCGCAACTCATCCTCGCCTGCGTGGAAAGCCGTCGCCCGATGCTCATGGCCGGCGACCGAGTGGACACTGTCGTGGCGACCACCGTCCCGTTCATCATGCGCGCATTGGGCGTCTCGTGGCCGACTTCCCTCACCGCCGATCCCACCGCTCGGCCTGCTCACGATCGGTAGGATCGCAGGTATGCACTTCGACCTCCCGCCCATCGATCAGCAGGCCGAGCGATTGATCGAACTCGGGGTACACGAGATGACCGGGCTTTCTGCCGGCGACGTCAGGGCAGCCGCCGCAGCCGGAAAAGGTGAGGCTGGACTGCTTACCGTGCACGAAAAACTCGCTCCAGCTTCCATTTTGACTCCCCTGCTCGAGCACAAGAACAAGCGGGGCTTCATTGTCGTCGACATGGCCGACGTCGATCTGTTCGCTCCTACCGAGCCGGCCGCGTTGCCTGATACCGCGATGTATCTGCTCGGCGAAGTCGACCGCGGGGATCACCTGGCCAATTGGAGCCCGGACGAAGCGCTTCCCGCGATCGTCGATGCCGACCGTACGCCGCTGACCCTCACCGAAGGCATTCACTGGCTGTTGCAGCGCCCCGACGTCCTCGAACGCGGAAAGTGCTTCATGACCATCGGCTCCCGATTGCGTAAGCCTGACGGAACTTTCGACACCAGAACCCCGGCTGTGTGGATCAGCAACGGAACCGGCCGGGACGGCAAAGACAACCGCAACGCCCCGAAAGTCGGGTGGTGTTGGTGGGGTAACCGCCACACGTGGTTGGGGTTTGCATCGGCCGGCGGGCGGACGTCGCTCCCGGGTTAGAGCACGGTTGCGCGGTCGAATCGGTATCGATCCTTCCACGGCATCGCGTTCTCCAGCATTGCAGCGGCAGAGAGCAATTCTGCGTCGCAACCCCATTTCGCCGAGATCATCACGCCGAGTGGAACACCGTCTTCCGTCCAACCGAGCGGCAAGCTGATCGACGGGAATCCAGTTGCGTTGGCGACGATGGTGTTTCCCGTGAAAGCGACCATGTCGATCAGTTCAGTCGCGGGGTCTTCGTCATTACGTAGCTCACCGACTGCCAACGGCGGTGTTGTCACCGTCGGGGTGACAACAAGATCGGCGTCGGCGTAATCCAGGCTCCACCGCCGCGCCCATGCCTGAACAACTCCGATTGCCGCGGCCAGATCGCCCGACGGCACTTCGTTTGCTCGAACACGTAAGTGCTGCACTATCGGACGGAGAAGGTGTTCGTACTCTTCGGGAATGGGCTTGGTGCCGGCCAAGGACGAGAACATCGTGGTGAAGGCATCGACGAAGGCGTCGTCTCGGGCCTGAGGACGTTCGAACACGTTGTGTCCCAGGCTCTCGAGAACGACGCCCACCCTCGATACCGCCTCGGAGACTCGTGGGTCCACCGTGCCGCCGGATACCGAGCCATGAGCGAGGGCGACGGTCAGGGGGCGAGAGTGCGATCCTTCTGCCTGGACGACAAACTCTTCGAACGACTTCGGCCGGGGCGGGTGAATCGTCCCGGCGCCAGGTCGCGTCGCCAGAACATCCAGCAGTGCAGCGGTATCGCGAACCGTTCGGGCGATCGGCCCCTTGCTCGCAAAACCGAAGTTGTCGTGACCTGCCACCCCCATCGTGATCAGACCGCGACTCGGCTTGAGGCCCACGACTCCGCACGTACTTGCCGGTGAACGCAACGAACCGGCGGTGTCACTTCCCTGAGCAAACGGCACCAGACCAGCGCCGACGGCGGCCGCGGCGCCACCACTGCTACCGGCAGCACTTCGTGTGCGATCGAACGGACTGCGCGCGGGCGGAGCAACTTCCGGCTCGGTGTAACACGCTGCCCCGAACTCGGGCACCGTCGTCTTGCCGATATCGATCAGACCACCTTCTCGGATCGCCTCGACGATCTCGTCATCGGCGTCCGGCACGAAGTCCCGAAAGAGCGCCGACCCGAAGGTCGTGCGGATGCCGCGAGTCGCGTCGAGGTCCTTGATGGCCGTCGGGACGCCGAACAGGCGCGGAAGCGGTCCGGCGTCCCGCTCGTCCAACCTTCGCTGGGCCTGCTCGGCGAGTTCGATCGCATGTTCCCCGGCGATCGTCGTGAATGCACCCACGTCATCGGAAGTGGTCGCACGATCGACGAAGTACCGTGCCACCTCGGGGATCGAGACCTGCTTGGCGGCGATCACTGCGGCGAGTTCGACAGCGGACAATTGATGGAGATCAGTCATGGGGCAGCACTCCTTGTAGGTCAATCGGCACTTGTAATTTCGATACGCGTATCGCTATTGTTGTCAGCATGGTATCCGAATCCGCCGGCTCCGCAAGGGCCGGTCGACCAAAAGCATTGAGTCACAGACAGATACTCGATGCTGCGGCCGAGATCGCCGATACGGACGGCCTGGACGCGGTCTCATTTCGAGTGCTCGCCGAGCGACTGGGCATATCGCCGATGTCCGTCCACCGCACTACCGGCGGCATCGACGCGTTGAGGCGAGACCTGATTTCCACCCTCGTGGGAGAAGCCGTCTCGTCGATCGACTGGCCGACCGACTGGCGCGGGGTTGCCCGCACGTTCGCCTACGGTCTACATGACCTTCTGATGAAGCATCCTCTCGTTCTGGAAGCCCATCGGCAGGCATCACTGGAAGCGCCCGGCGCCGACGATACCGCCCACCGAGTCGTGCGAGCGCTTTCGCAGGCCGGCCTCGATGACGAACAGGCCACTTACGCGTACGGCGCCGTGCATGATTTCGTGACCGGACACGTCGCAATTCAATTGGGACGCGGAGCTTTCGACAGTGCACCCGCCGATCGACGCGAGGCATCGGTGTTCGCGCTTCATCACGATCCCGCCCGAAGGTTCGAATTCGGAGTCACGCTCATTCTGGATGGCGTGGCGTCGATCGCGCAGCGAGGAAGCACAACATGACAAGTAGCGTGGCGACAACCGAAATTCGTGGCACCTCGGGGCGCCGTATCGCGTTCTGCGAGTACGGTGATCCGACTGGCCGGCCGGTAGTCGTGGTTCATGGATCACCTGGCAGCCGATACGAGGGGCTCTCGCTCGACAACGCGGCTGCGACGGCGGGTCTACGGCTGATCGTCCCCGATCGCCCCGGCTTCGGTCGCACAGATCCACACACGGACAAGGGATTTCATTCCTGGGACGACGACTACGTCACTCTGATCGATCATCTCGAGTTGGACTCGGCCACACTGATGGGTTTCTCCGGAGGCGGCGGGTACGCGCTCACAGTCGCTGCGGCCGTTCCCGAACGAGTCTCGAAATTGGTGCTGGCGTGCGCCATGATTCCCGGAGCCCCACGAGATACTTTGCGGCGCAGGATAAAACTGGTATCCGCGCTTTACTTTGCCGCCAACTGGGCTCCCCGCATGGCTGGTGCAATGCTTGCGGGAACCGGAGTGTTCTCCAAGTTGCGCAGCGACTCCGTCTCGATCTGGCCGGCCGCCGATCAGGCCGTCATGACCGACGAGTCGCATCGCCCTGCTCTCCAATTGGATTCATCCGAAGGGATCGCACAGGGCGGATCCGCAGGGGTTGTCGATTTGGCTCGGTACCGCCGCGAGATGCCAGGGTTGTTTCAATCCATCTCGGTACCAACGGTTTTCCTGCACGGAACCGACGACAGGAACGTACCCATCGAAGTTGCCCGCTGGGCCCACTCGATGATCCCCCACTCTCGCTTCGAAGAGGTCAGCGGGGGCGGTCATCTGTTCGTAGTCGCAGACCCCACTCCACTCATTCGCGCCCTCACATAACCTCTTGACTCGAACTGATGTTCGAGTATTATTGGGGGTGGGGATCGGGGGATTCAATGAGTGTCTTGTTATCGGATGTGGTGTCTGGTTCTGCGGTGGGGTTGCGCGGACGCCTGTGGCAGTTGTCTGCTTCTGAGTTGCGTGCTGCTGCGGTGTCGGCGAGCGCGGAGATTCTTCGTCTCGAGGCTGTTCGTGTGGCGGTGGTCGACGAACTCTCGGTGCGCCCGGATGATCAGGTGATCGCCAGCCGCGGGGTCGGTTCGTGGTTGGCGGCCAACACGATGCTGCAGGTCCGGGACGGGAAGAAGATCGCCGCCCTCGGTGCAGCGCTGCGGCCGTTTCCCGCGGTGGCTGCTCGGTTCGATGTCGGGGACTGCTCGTTCGAGCATGCCGTGTTGATCGTGGCGTTCTGCGAATCACCACCGAAGGGGATGCCGGAGGAAGCGCTACCGAAGTGCATCGATTTGTTGTTGGCTGCTGCTTCGGGCGTGGAGTCGACGACCACGAAGGTGCGGAACGTCATCGCGACGTTAGAGCGAGTGTTCGAATCCGATGAAATTCCACCCGCCGAAGACATCGACCGCAACGAGCTCCGGATCGCGTCGACATTGAACGGTCGGGTGGTGGTGCGCGGCGATTTCGATGCCCTCACCGGGGAAATGTTGTTGTCGGCATTGTCGAATCTGACGATGCCCACCCCGGCACCCGATGGAACCCCGGATTCCCGGTCGGCGGCGAAACGGACCGCGGACGGGTTCACCGAACTGATCCGCCGCTATCTGGACTGCGCCAAAACCGGCACCGACGGCGGCCAACGCCCGCACGTGAACGTGCACATCAACGCCCGCGATCTCGCGGAGCACCGTGACTGCGCCGCAACACCCGCTGCTTCTCGTGGTGGAGTGGCTGTGTCGGATCTTGATGTCGGACATATGCCGTGGCTCGGACCACTGTCCGTCTCGCAGACCAGGCTTCTCGGGTGTGATTGTTTCCTCTCGACCGTGCTGCTCGACGACCACGGGGCGCCGTTGGATGCGAAACCCGGGAAACGGTTGGTCACCGCGGAGCAGCGAGTGGCGTTGATCGCCCGAGACAAAGGCTGCGCGTTCCCCGGATGCACATGCGTGCCCGCCTGGACTGACGCGCACCACATCCGGCACTGGGCCAACGGCGGCCCGACGGTGATGAACAACCTTGTCCTGCTGTGCCGTTCACATCATCGGTTAATGCACCGGAAATCCGGGTTCGTCGGGAAGTGGGTGATCCGCATCGGGGTCGACAACAAACCGTGGTTCATCCCACCACCCTCGATCGACCCGCAGCAGCACCCCCGACCGGCGAACACCACATTCAAAACCTGAGGACGAACCTCAGGCACAACAGAACACGGCCCCGCACCGCATCGAAGGAGTCCTCGATGCGGTGCCGAAAGCCGTGCTCAGGCCTAGCCGGTGATCGTTCAGCCCAAGTCGGCGACGATCCGCTCGGCGAGCGGCTTCGACGAAGCCGGATTCTGGCCGGTGTACAGCTTCCGGTCCACCACGACATAAGGCGACCAGGCGTCAGCCTTCGAGAATTTGCCACCCAACTCGCGTAGCCGAGTTTCGAGCAGCCACGGAGCCTTGTCCGCCAGACCAGCCTGCGTCTCCTCTTCATTGGTGAACGCCGTCAGCTGATAGCCGTCGAACAGCCAGCTTCCATCGGATCTCTGGGCGGGCAGAAGTGCCGCCGGTGCGTGACAGACCGCCGAAACCACCTTGTCGGCATCCAAGAACTTCACCAGAAGCTCGCCGAAGGATGCCGACACCGCAAGATCTTCCATCGGTCCATGTCCACCTGGCACAAAGACCAAATCGTAGTCGGCAGCATCGGCGTTCTCCAGAATCTCCGGCGAATCCAGCACCGGCTGCAGATCGGCGATGTACTTGCGCATACGATCAGCGCCTTCTTGCCCGCCGTTGACCTCGGGCGCCAGGCTTCCCTCATCCACAACGGGGGCTTTACCGCCAGGCGTCGCGATCACGATGTCGTAGCCGGCCTCGACGAAAACGCGATGCGCCTCGACCAGTTCTTCCGCCCAGTATCCGGTTGGGTGGGCTGTCCCGTCGTTCAGCGTCCAGTGATCTGCAGAAGTGACTGCAAACAACAGCTTTGTCATCGCGCAACCTTTCGTCGGTGACAGGAACCCAATTGTGACAAGAAGCCAGTTGTGACAAGACTCCATTGTCAAGGCCCGATCAGTGAAACAACGTCCAGTCAGTGCAACACCTTGCCCGTGGGAGAATTCCTCACCACAACATCACGTCCCCCGCTAGTTTCCGATCGGCTTGCCGAACAGGCCTGCGACAAGTTCGCCCACTGCGTCTTCCCAGACCGGCCACGTTCTCTGATCAAGCGCCATCGATCCAGCATCGAAGGTGCTGCACCCCTGTTGGGCCGGGACGCCGGCGAACCGATCACGAAGCCACAGCAGAGCACTCGGCAATGCGACGACTTCCATGCTGACATGCTCACTGAAGTGGTCTCTTGTGTAAACGACACTCGCAGAAGGATCTTGGCAATAGGTATCGACGAGTTTGTTCACCGGGCCCACAGGCACCAACCAGTCGGGATTCGACTGGTAGATGTACATCGGCACGTCAGGAACGGACTTACCCATGGCAGCTCGAGAGAGCGCGGCTCTCACCGTGGGATGTTGGACGGGATCTCCCGGTACATCGAGGAAACCTTTGATGTTGAGGAAGGGCACAGCAGCCGACGTCCAGAGCATGCACAGGTTGTCTTTGGCAGCGAAAAGCGCTCGGCCGGAGGGGTTTATGTGCTGATCTATGAAGCCTGCGAGTTCAGAATCTTCTCGGCTCACTCCGATGACACCGGCAGCGACGATCCCGGCCCCTAGAGCGTTGTTGGCATTGTCGAGCAAAGCACCGAGATCGGCTGCAACACCGCCTTCGGCGACTCCGACGACATTCAGTTCCGGGGCATAGGTGCGCCGCATTTCAGCCGCGTGACCAGTAGGAATCGACCCGCCCGAGTACCCGAGCAGCCCTACTCGAGTCGACCGACCTTGCAGCTCCATCGGTTCGAAGTTCTCGGCGGCACGAATACCGTCGAGCGTGATCCGCGCGGCTACCGGGCCGGACGCGAAAGAAGAATTCGGCCCCTGATGATCGGGCACCGATAGTGCCCAGCCCTGCGCCAGCGCCGCTTGCACTTCGAGGAACTGCGCCCCACCAGTGGCAGCGCCCGTCACCAGCCACGGCAATGCGCCCTGCTGCATGACATACGAAGGTGCGCAGTAACTTCCGAGCGAGTCTTCGGCCATCTGAAAGGACAGCAGCGGACGCGGCCCGCCGTCGCGAGTGTCGCCGCGAGGCTTGATCACTGTGGTGACAGCCGGAATCGCCTCACCCGCAGCGTTATTGGAACGATATGAGATCTGCCACGCATCAACATTGGTCGGAATCAGATTGAGAGTACCGAGATTCACTGTACGCGCGGCGATGATCTCACCCGGCTCCTTGGATTCGACGACCCCGGCGGGCGGTTCATAAAAGGCCTGGTCCAGCGCAGGCAATGGCGGCGCAACCGCAGGCGGCAGGGCAGGCTGGACCTGAACTTGGGTAGGAACACCTCCGTCCGGTGCCGCTGAGGCAGGTGCCGAAAGTGCGATCTGCCCGATTACTGCAATCACGGCAATCGCGAAGCCCCCGCGTTGTCGGTCAGTTGTCCAGCGTCGTCCCATACCAATTCCTCCCCGAAAAAGCACAGATTGCCTTGTGTTGCCGCAGTTCTCATCACGGGCGCACAAGTTAGATGCGAGTGTCTAACATATTGAGGACGAGAGTAGAGCGTTGTGGGCTGGATTACAATCCCCGGTGTTCGTGACCTATTCGCCGGCACGAAGGGGCGCGTCGTCAATCAACGCGTTCAGGAGCACCGTCATCAGATCCACCAGTACCGACACAGGGGGACGAGGCTCCGTAGTGCTCCACTGGTGCACCAGCGCGGTAAGCGCACCGATGAAGGCAGTGGACGCCCACCGGTAACCACCCGGCGGTTCGTAATCGTCGCCCACAATCCCTTTGATGATCGACTCGAAAAATGTTGCCCAAACCGAACGTTGGTCCACACGATGCTTTTCCACCCGAGGACTGACACCCACGACGTCGATGAAGGCAACGTGTGCACGTCGCGGGTCACTTCCGACCGACTCGACGAAGGCAGCCATGGCCGTTGCTGCCTTGTCCCGCAGATTGACCGAAGGCTCCGCGTCGAGTGCGTCGACCATTGCAATTCTGGCGTCGAGTTGAATCTGGTCATACAGCGCCAGGAGTAGATCCTCGCGGCTACCGAACTCGTCGTAGAACTGCCTTCTGGCCAAACTCGCGGACGCACAGATATCCGCCACCGAACTTCCGGCATACCCCTTGTCGGCAAACACACTGAGAGCAGCATTCAAGAAGAGGGAACGGCGCTCGGCCTTGCGTGCCGCGACCGACCTTCCTCCATAGTTCCTGTCTGTTTCAGCAATTGCCACGCCTGCCAGGGTATGCGGCATCGCGCTGCAGACAAAACGTACCTGACCTGCTGCGCAGTTCAGTCGCCGACGCTGGCGCGCTCACGCCGAAGTGCGATCAGGTCAGTACGAAGGCCACGGCAAAAAGTGTCCAGGCGGCAGCAAGAACCGTCGACGCCGCAGTAACTGCCCCGGTCACGGCAGGTCGAGTGCTGCAGTTGCGCGCCGCGATGATCCCGACCGTCATCAAGGTCAGCGCCATCAGGAATGACAGAACCACGATCTTCACCAGCAACCCCTTCGACGTCGGCCAACAGAACCGAAGGCCATTTAGATAGTACACAAATAGATCGTGCATTAATCAAATGGAATCCGTCAGGTACCTCTTGACAACATTCGATTGAAACTGTCAGGCTAAACCTGACGAATGGAGAACTTCTTATGCAAGATCTGATCGAGACCGCCCTGACCGCAAAGATCGAGACCGCCGCAACTTCGACGGTCAACGCCGGAATCGCCGAGGCCGGCGCGCAGGCGGACAAGATTGTCGGAACGGATCCATTACCTGGTAGCCCCGAATGGGAGGCAGAACAGGACACCGACATCCCGGCGCAGCGTCAGATGGCTTGGCAGTTGGCAAGTTTCCGGATCCAGCTCGCCGCAGGCATCGATTCGACGGCAAGCGTCATGAGCCTGCGAAGATTCGGCGCAACATGGGCAACCATCGGCCGCGCTGCCGGAATGACCCGTCAGTCCGCGCATGAACGGTGGGGTCGACGTGTATCGGACATGCTCGATCCGTACGGAGTCGGGATGCCGCCCATGGTGCCGAATGATGATCCGACTCAGCCCTGACTACCAATCGCGTGACTACTGATCCGACAGCAGCGCATCTGCTTTCGCGACCAATACTGCACGCTCACGCTCGTTTCCGGCCAGCCTCGCTGCCTCGAGGAGTTCGGTTCTAGCCTCCTCGGATCGGCCGAGCTGACTGAGCAACTCCCCCCGAACACTGGGAAGCAGGTGGTAGCCCGTCAATTCACCTGAAGCGACAAGCTTGTCGACGAATTCGAGCGCAGGGCCAGGACCGTATGCCATGGATACCGCCGCCGCATGATTGAGGTCGACCACGGGCGACGGGGCCAGTTGCGCCAGAGCCTCGTAGAGGATGACTATCTTCTTCCAATCGGTGTCATCGAAAGTTGCTGCTCGCGCATGACATTCGACTATCGCTGCCTGCAAACCGTACGGGCCACGTCCACGCCCGACGGCGTCAGCTCGTTCCAGCGCCGCAAGCCCACGCGAGATCTGTAGGCGGTCCCACCTAGTCCGGTCCTGGTCCGCCAGCAGGATGGGCTCACCTGTCGAGGTTGTCCGAGCGCCGAATCTCGAGGCTGTCAGCTCCATCAACGCGACAAGGCCGTGTACCTCGGATTCCCCGGGGACCAATTCGGCGAGTATTCGCGCGAGCCGCAGAGCTTCAGCACTGAGGTCCGCTCGCATCCACTCGTCCCCCGAGCTGGCTGCATAACCTTCGTTGAACACCAGGTACAGGACTCCGAGGACGGCGCTCAACCTGCTCGAAAACTCTTCTCGTCCGGGAACTTCGAAAACCGCTTTCGAAGCGGTCAACGCCTTCTTAGCACGGACTATCCGCTGCTGAACTGTCGCGGTCGGCGTCAGGAACGCCTTCGCAATTTCTTCGGTGGTCAACCCGCCCACAACCCGAAGAGTCAAGGCCACCTGCGCTTTTCGATTCAACACCGGGTGACAGGCGATGAACATCAGGCGAAGGACATCGTCGTCGATCCGATCCGGATCCCAGCTGACGTCGTCGAAATGCGAAGCGTCGTTCTCGAGTTCACGCGCAAAGTGGGCGTAGCGCTCGTCCAGCCTCTCACGTCGTCGCCACCCGTCGATTGCTCGACGCGTCGCAACGGAAGTCAGCCAGGCAGCGGGATTTCGGGGAACTCCGGTGGCAGGCCACTGCTCGACAGCTTCGAGCAGAGCCTGCGCTGCCAGGTCTTCGGCGAGATCAAGATCTCCGACGGTGCGAGTCAACGTGGCGACGATCTTCGCGGATTCGATTCGCCAGACCGCGTCGACAGCCTTTCTCGTTTCTTCTCGCACCGCCTCGTCGGTCATGGTTCAGCCTGCGACCGGACGATCGGTACCGAGCTCTTCGCGCCAGCCGGCTTCCTTCTGGATGTATTCGTTGTCCTGATCGAAGTCCGACATCTCGCTCACACGGCGCACCTCGAGCTTGCTTCCCGGCCCGAGCGGGCAGCGCTTCGCCCATTCCAAGGCTTCGTCTTTGGTCGACGTCTGAATGATCCAGAATCCCGAGAACAACTCCTTCGTCTCGCCGTACGGGCCGTCGGAGACCAGCGGCGGATCGGACTCGAAATCGACGATGAATCCCTCCTCCATCGCCAATCCCTCACCCGCCAGCAGCACACCGGCCTTGATCAAGGATTCGTTGTATTGCCCCATCGCGGCGATGATCTCGTCGAAGTCCATGTCCTTGGATGCTTCGATGGCTTCGTCGGTGGAACGCATGATCAGCATGTACTTCATGAGAATCTCCTTCGTTTGTGGACCGCTCATTCGGTCCCTCTGCCTACACGTCGAACGGCAAAGACGCCGATCGACAAACTTCCGAAACTAATTTTCGAAGGACAAATCCGCCGGTCGAATACGTTGCCCACGGTATCGGCAGAAGGGTCGTCTGGCAGCTCAGAAATCGAGAAATCCCGGCACGACTTCAACGGCGAGCCCGGCCGCGTCAGCGCTCCCGTAGAAATACACCGAGCCGTAGCCAAACAGGTATTCCTCGACGAACTCGGGTTGCGGCTCGGCAACCACCGGCCATCCCTCTTCATTGATCTGGAACAGGAAGCGATGCCCGTCCGCCTCGACGGCATCGGCGTAGGACGGTTCATTTTGTATGAGTACCGGTTGCGGCGCGATCAACACCAACGGCATCACTACGTCGTCTGCGGGAAGATTGATCAACGCCGCGCTCCCCAAGCCCTCGTGAGTGCCGGCCGATTCCGCACTTCGTGATGACGGCGGGTGCAGGACTGCCCTGATCCCGATGTCCGGGTATTCGAGGTCGTCGTCGCCGATGGAGAATCCCCGACGGATGAAGACGGAAAGCTCTCGCGCACCGAGCCACGGAGCCGTGTGCGCCCCGAGCGTCAAGAGATACTCATGCGTCTGCAAAATCGGCTGACCAGTGAAAACCTGCGGCGGGCGTCCACCAATCCTGGACCCAACTTCCGAATGGCTCGAACCCACCCCTAGATGTACTCTGTCCACCGGCGTCATCCTAGGGAGATCCGACGGGCGTCGGTAGAAGACTCTCCGATTTCCTACAAACCACTGGTGACGTAGGCCACATTCAGGCTAGATGATGAGTGCATGACAACATTCCCCACTCTCGACCCCGAACTCGCTGCAGCGCTCACCATGCTCCCGAAGGTGGACTTCGCTGACCTCCCCAACGCGCGGGCCACCTACGACGCTCTGATCGGCGCCATGTTGGCCGACCTGTCATTCGACGGAGTCTCGCTTCGTGAACTGTCCGCTCCTGGCCTGGACGGCGATCCGGGGGTCAAGATTCGTTTCTTCACCCCGGACAACACCGCCGGCCCTGTCCCCGTTCTGCTCTGGATCCATGGCGGCGGATTCGCAATCGGCACCGCAGAGTCCAGCGATCCATTTTGTGTCGAGGTAGCGCGCGAACTCGGATTCGCCGTTGCAAACGTGGAGTACCGCCTCGCCCCCGAAACCTCCTTTCCCGGCCCCGTCAACGACTGCTACGCCGCACTCCTCTACATCCATGCCCATGCCGAGGAACTGGGAATCGATCCCAGCCGCATCGCAGTGGGCGGGCAGAGTGCAGGCGGCGGATTGGCCGCGGGCACTGTCCTCAAAGCCCGCGACGAGGGCGTTGTGCCTGTGGCATTCCAATTCCTCGAAATTCCTGAACTCGACGACCGTCTGGCGACGGTCTCGATGACGAACTTCGTCGACACACCGTTGTGGCACCGCCCCAACGCCATCCTGTCGTGGAAGTACTACCTCGGCGAGTCGTATTCAGGTCCCGAAGATCCTGACGTCTCCATTTACGCTGCGCCGTCCCGGGCGACCGACCTCACCGGTCTGCCGCCGACCTACCTGTCCACCATGGAACTCGACCCGCTCCGCGACGAAGGAATCGAATACGCCCTTCGACTGCTGCAAGCGGGAGTCAGCGTCGAATTGCACTCCTTCCCCGGAACCTTTCACGGGTCGGCGCTAGTCGCGACCGCAGCGGTCAGCGAAAGAGGTGCCGCCGAAGCCCTCACTGCGCTCCGGAGAGGGTTGCGTTCGCTGTCGCCTGTCTCGTAGCGTTGCGAGATGCAAGGACTGATGTACCGGCTTGCCGAGCTCGATGCAGACTCGGCAGGCCTGGTACGTGTCATCGATTACTTCGACACGCTCGTGCGGCACGGCTCCGACACTGCATCTCTGCTTCGCGCGAGCGCGCAGTTGGCGGACTGCGTTGTAGGTATCGAGATCGTGGAACACGGTAGAAGCAAGAAGAATTTGCGCCGATGTGACCCACGCGGCCGATGGTCACCCGAACCCCAGTTCCCTCCGAGCATGGCCAGGGACATCGCTGTAGACGACGAGGTTCTCGGGAAGGTATGGATCGAGCGTCCTGGTGCGCACTTGCCGCTCGACGAAATGCTCGTCGACCGAATGGCCCTGACCGCAGCGATAATCCTGCAACCCCGACGCTTGCCTACCGAAGCCGAGCACACTCGAAATCTGTTGTTCCCGATGGATGAACTCGCGGTGCTCACCTCCTGCGCCGGTCTCGGTATCGAACCCCAAACCCCAGTCCGTGTCATGGCAACCAAGGCAGTCTCAGACACGGCCGACGGCACTGCACACCTTGTTATTTCGCAAGATTGCACACCTGGCAAAGCCGTTGGGATAGAAGCTGATGGCGAGTATCTGAATCTCGTGGCGGGTTCGTTCGCACCGACACCCGAGCTGTCCGAGTCAGCACTGTCGTCATCCATTCGCGCCGGAATATCTTTGGCTGCTTCCGCTTCCGAAGTGAATACAATACTCAGCACTGCACGATTCGCTCGCGCACAGGCGTCAGCAACAACACCGATCGTGAACGCTGACGATCTCGGTGCCCTCAACCTCCTGGCACCGGGATCACACATCGATCACTCGCGAATACCGGATCTGGTTCTTGCCGTAGAGATCGGCGATACCAAACAGGGATTAGAACTACTCGAAACCTTGAGGGCATACCTGCAATCCGGAACATTGAGGGCCGCAGCCGATTCCATGCATCTTCATCACAGCAGCGTCGCGCACCGATTGGCAAAGCTGTCCCAGCACGTCGGATTCCACGTCGACACCATCGAGAACCGGGCACGCGCAACGGCCATGATGCTGGTCCTCGATGGCGGATAGGGCCCACCGCGCATCACTTGTGCTACACAGTGGTTGACGATCTTTCGCGTTCGGCGAGCGCAACGAAGGGTGCAAGCGCGGGATTCGGGTTGTCCGGACGGTAGGTCACGGCAACTTCGAGAGTCGGCTGCACGCCGGCGATCTCACACAGGTGAATACCCGGGATTCGGAGCATCCGGGCCCGCCCCTGCGGGATCGGCGCAATTCCCACCCCGTCCGAGACGGCGTGCAAAACCTGCTCGTCGTCAGCCTCGAATCGAACGATATTCGGAGTGCTGTCGGGCCAAAGCTGTTCGAGCGTCCGCGAATACATCCCGGGTGCATTCGCCTCGGGCCAGAATACGACGGGGATGTCCACCAGATCTCCGAGTTCGAGTGTCGTTCGATCCCCGAACGGATGATCCACGGGAACGGCGACCAGGATAGGTTCGGTGTCGAGGACGATCAGGGGAAGTTCACGATCGTCGTCATCGAGCGGCGGTCGCACAACCGCGATGTCGACGGCTCCGGTTCGGACGAGGTCGACAGTCTGCGCCGAAGTGCCCCGGTGCACGACAACTTCGACGCCTGGATAGAGCTTGCGATAAGTGCTGACCAGATCTCCGACGGTGCCACCCGCCCACGAACGGGTGTACGCGATGCGCAGTTCCCCGTCCACACCGCGTGCAGCCAATCGAATTCGTTCGACCGCCCGGTCTGCGCACCCGAGCAAGAAGCGTGCCTCTCGTACCGCTACCCGCCCCGCGTCGGTGAAAGTGAACTGCGGACCTCGGCGATCCACCAGAGGAACGCCGAGTTCGCGCTCGAGAACCTTGATCTGCTGACTGAGTGCAGATTGCGCCACGTGGACGTTCGCGGCGGCGCGAGTGAAGCTGCCGTGATCCGACAGAGCAATCAGATAGCGGGCGCGCTGCAGGTTCATACGGCGATTATAAGAAGAACAGATGGTGGTGTCACTACTTGGTCTTGGACAGCGCATCACCTGAGGTCGGAGGATCGAGTGCAGATTGCTCTACCGCTCGTCTCCCGAAAACTGTCCCCCGAACGATCACAAGGTTGAACATGAGCTCCCGAACACTCGTCGAAGCACGCGAATCTGCAACGGACGCGAGGTTCTTCGACGCGCTCGCAGAGATCGTCGGCGAAGCGCATGTTCTCACCGATCCAGAGCTGATCGAGGGTTACACACGGGACTGGACGGGACGTTGGATCGGTGACGCAATAGCTGTGGTCCGTCCGGCCGACACCGCCGAAGTGTCCGCCGTCGTCACGACCTGCTTCGAGGCCGGGATTCCCATCACCCCACAAGGTGGAAATACCGGACTTGTCGGTGGCGGAATACCATCGGCTGGATCAGTGGTGCTGAGCACCAGGCGTTTGGATTCGATCGAGACCGTCGACCCCATCGGCCGGACAATCGCGGCCGGTGCGGGCGTGACCGTCGCTCGCGCCGACCTGGCGGCCTCCGCACATGGCCTCCGATTCGGAATCGATTTGGCATCAAAGGAATCCGCGACCCTCGGCGGCATCGTCGCAACCAACGCCGGTGGTACCCGCATGGTCCGATACGGAAATACACGGGCACAGATACTCGGGATCGAGGCAGTACTTGCCGATGGTTCCGTACTGAGTAGATGGACTCCACTCGTCAAAGACAATGTCGGATACGACATCCCAGGGCTTCTTGCGGGCAGTGAGGGAACGCTCGCGATTGTCACCAAGGTCCTGATGAAGTTGGTCACCCCGGCGACCGACACCCAGGTCGTGCTCGCGGGTGTGCGCGACGTCGATCAAGCGCTGCAGCTGTGTAATCGAGTGCGCCAGAGCGGGTTGACCGTCGAAGCCGCCGAAATCATGACCGATGACGGCATCTCCCTCGTCTGCGCACACACCGATGCCCGTCGCCCGTTCGGCACACCGTCACCGATGTACACCCTGATCGAGGTGTCATCGCCGCGCGAGACGGAAGAGTCACTCCTCGAAGTTCTCTCCGCCTCTGCCGATCTCATCGAGGACGCGACAGTCGAGCCTGGCCCCGCTCGAAAACTGTGGACTCTGCGAGAAAGCCATACCGAAAGCATCAGCGCTTCATCGACGACTCCGGTGGTCAAACTCGACATCTCCGTCCCCTTGTCCGTGATGGGCATGTTCATCGAGAGCCTCCGCGAAGTACTCACCGAACGATTCGTCCATGTGCGTCCAATGTTGTTCGGACACTTCGCCGACGGGAATATCCATGTGAATCTTCTTGACGCCGAACCGAGCATCGCCCACGAACTGACCGATACGGTCTTCGAACTCGTCTCCGCCCATCACGGAAGTATCAGCGCCGAGCACGGGATCGGTCGCGCGAAGTCACCGTGGATAGCGCTGGGGCGCACGGAAACCGACATCGCCGCCATGAAGCTGATCAAATCGTCCTGGGATCCGCGTGGAATCCTCAATCCTGGAATACTGTTGCCCGAAACGGTCGGGTAACGAAAGGGGTCTCGTGCAGGATCTTTACGTCGTCACTCATCCTCATGCCGAACACACAGCACAGGACATCGTCGGAGGTTGGCACAATTCGGTTCTCACGCCCGCCGGCAGGCGCGATGCAGAGTTGATCGCCGAAGAGTTGAAACGTCGACGCACAGGAACTTCGCGCCCGATCCGCATCACCTCTTCCGACCTCGAACGGTGCGCCGAGACATCCGCGATCATCGCCCGGACGCTCGATGTTCCGGCGACAACAGACTCTCGATTGCGCGAAATCAGCTTCGGAGAAGCCGAAGGGCGCCCGAACTCGTGGCTGACCCAGCGGCAGGTTCCGGCTCCTGACAACAACCGCCTCGATCACCGTGGCCCCGTTGCCGGTGCCGAAACCCGCCGCGACATCGCATCAAGGGTCGGCGAGTGCATTCGCGAACTGATGACCGAACTCGATCACGATCACATCGTCGTAACACACGGATTCGCACACACATTCGTCGTCTCCGCTTGGCTGCAGATCCCCGTCGAAGCCACAGGGTTTGCGACCTTCGCGACCACGCCCGGGGCCATCACACATCTCCAACACGACGACTACTGGCGCAATCGAACTCTCGCGCAACTAGCCGATACGACGCACTTGGCCTGTGGCACGATGGCCTGATGCGCCATGTTTCCGACGACGAACGCCGTGCACGCATAGGAGTACGTCATGCGCTGGCGCCTTCGTTCCGCGTCGATTCTCCGGAAGCTGCAACGCGGGCGATGACGGTACTGCACGCCACCGAATCAGCGACTGTCTATCTGTCTTGCTGGGCGAGGGTTCGGTCATTGGACGCCGCCGACGTCGACAACGCGTTGTACGACCAACGCAGTCTCGTGAAGCAATTGGCAATGCGCCGCACGCTCTTCACCTTTCCCCGAGACTTGCTGCCGGCCGCGTGGTCGAGTGCGTCCGCCCGCGTCGCGAACACCGAGCGCGCACGAATGGCCAAGGATGTCGTCAAGGCCGGAATCGCCGTCGACGGCAACGACTGGCTCGATCGCGCGCGGGCGGAGGTTCTGACACTGCTCACCGATGCCCCTGAAGGCCTTTCTGCACTCGAGGTCCGTCAGGCAGTACCGATGATCGACGTCAAGGTCGAGGGTTCGGCAGGCGAAATCTGGTCGGCACCCAGGGTTCTCACGCACCTCGGGGCGACCGCAGACATCATGCGCGGCGCCAACACCGCCCGATTCCCCGTCTCACGCCCACTGTGGACTCTCACTCGACACTGGCTCGACGACGCCCCCATCGATCTCGAATCTGCAGACGGATACCGAGAAATAGTCCGACGCTGGCTCCACTCCTTCGGACCGGGGACGGAAGACGACATCGTCTGGTGGCTGGGCTCGACCAAGACGGTCGTCCGGGCAGCCCTCGCCGAACTCGAAGCCGTTGCAGTCTCACTCGACGGTGGCGACACCGGCTGGTTACTACCGGATGACGTCGCCACGGTGTGTGATCCAGGTCCTTGGGCGGCACTCCTACCGGTGCTCGACCCGACGATCATGGGGTGGAAGAACCGTGACTTCTATCTCGGCCCGCACCGCAACCAACTCTTCGACACCCGCGGTAATGCCGGCACCACAGCTTGGGTCGACGGTCGTGTCGTGGGCTGCTGGATCCAAGACGCCGCCGGAGTGGTCCACGTTCGAGTACTCGAATCCGTGTCCGCCGATGCGCAACGGTCGCTCGACGCCGAGGCAGTTCGTCTGACCGAGTGGCTGGGTGGCGTCAAGATCGGCACCGGTTATGTCTCACAGGCCATGAAAAATCTGCCGGTCGTCTAGGAAATCGGCTGAGCGACAACCACTATCGCTCAGCCGCTCCCATCGTTATCACTGCGGAATGGGTGCATCTTCCGGAGGCAGCAAGTGAGTGCATGTCTGCGCACCGGCCGCACGCGCTGCTCGCTCCGCCGGATAGCCACCCGCGAGTTCCTCACGGGGAGTGCTGTCGAGCGCGAGCAGGGTGTCACCCATGACCAGCGTCTGCTGATGCATACGTTCGAAGTCGATCGCGTCGGCGCCGAACGACGGAGCCCACAGCGACCAGGGACCGGAGATTCCTCCGATGGTCGGAATCAGGCGATTATGGAAGCTCGTGCCGAGGCCTCCGAAGCTGCAGAACACGGGAACTCGGGCAGGCTGCGGCCGGTCGAAGCCCCGCAGAACTGCCGTCCGGTCGAGCGGATGAGACTTGACCGCTGCCACCAATGCGGCGACCAGTGACGAACTTTCACTTCCGGCGAACCACGAGTACGGCTCACCGACCCCGGTGAATTCAAGCCTCTGGCCGGGTCCATCTGTGCGATCGACAGGCAGAATCTCCCGCGTACCCATGTGCTCGACAGAGAAGTCGAAGGCGACGGATCCGCTGTCGTATTCCTTGTCCAGCTCCGTCGCGTACCGATCTGTTCCCTCTCGAGACATATGCAGATGTGCACTGGCAAAGACGAACTCGTAGGTACGTGGACGGCATTCGAGTGGCAGACGCGAAAGATACTGTGCGAGTGCCAGAACCGCAGCACTGCCGTTCTCCTGCACCCAGGTTGCGCCGTCGGTGTGGGTGTTGATCACAATTCTTTCCTGGCTCTGCCCGGGAATCGTGGCGATCAGATTTCGAGTGGGAGCCGTGTCGACGTCCGCGAGAACAGAGATCTTCGCCTCGGTTCCGGATTCCGCCAACTGCTTGAGTCGGACAGCTTCGTCGACGCCTGCCCATACCGCGGGCACGGTGAAGTGTGTGCCGGTGTGAGGATCGAAGTAGCCTTGAATCTGTTCTGCAGGAACGTTCCACGCGAGAATGAGCCCGGCCGCACCCGCGAGTCCTGCTGCCAATGGATCCGTTTCGAGCGCCGCAGTGAACGGCCGTTCGTAGTTACCCGCCAGCGGGAAGTCGGGAGTCATGTAATGCGAGAAAGCAGCAAAAGTCGCATACGGCACTGCTGGGCTCTGGACATCGCGAATCACGATGCGACCCTTCGAGTTCTCCGGCGTGATCGCGGTTCCAGGTGGAAGATAGACCAGTGGAGCCGTCCGGCCTTCCTCGCCCGTGGGCAGTGAGTACGGGACCGCGCCTGCTGTCCGTAGTACTTCCGGTGCAGCATCCGGCTGTAATACAGCCAGCTTGCCGGCAGCCACCAGGTCGCGGCCAGGACCATCTGACGCCAACGGTGACGGCTGCCAGCGCTTGATCTGATAGTCGTCCGAATCAATCGCGACGCCAGGTAGTGCACGCATGCTGTCTTCGACCCAGTCGATCATGCTCTCGTGCTCAGCGCTTGCCGTCGATCGGAGGCCGAAGCCTGCAATCTTTGCATTGAGGTCACGCAGATCGTCAGCCGTGGCGAATGATGCCGGATCGATCGACTCGGGACATCCCGCAACAGGACCCGTCGAGCCGAGAGAGCCCACGGAACCGGTTGAACCAGTGAATGGTTCCGCGTTCGCTTGAGCGAGGCTCGAGATTGCGAGCAGTGCGGAAGCCGCGATTGCGGGTATCACGCGACGAAGGATCATGAAGGAATCTCTCTGTTCGAACTATAAAAGTTACAGACGTTTCTTTTATACAGGTTCGTATGACGCAAGTCACGCAGAACTTGTTCGGGACGTGCCCTTCAGGCACTTCTCGGCCAGCCAGGCTCAGTTCGACACGGCGGAAAGCATGGCCTCGATCCACACGCCAGCCTCGGCCGACAGGGCTACGATCGACCCCTTCTCCGGCTCGTCGAGCGCATCGGATGCAAGCTGCCGAATGGCATACACCGCTCCGACATAAGCGCTCAGCGGGACTCGCGGATTGCCCGGCGCTCGCTCACGCTCCGCTTTCAGCACTTCGGACATCCCGACCAGTGCAGCTCTTCGTTGCACGCGCGCGCGTCGCCCGAGAGCATCCATCTCTACTTGAAATGCCCGAGCCACAACGGGATCTGCGTTCAGCGCAGTCAGATAACCCTCGACGATATCAGCGATGGCGTGGCGGTCCCAAGCAAAGGAACCGACCGGAAAGATCCCGCGAATACGAGTGAGCAGAACTTCGATGAACCTGCCGTACGCAGCAAAGACGCACGCATCCTTGTCAGGAAAACATTCATAGAACGCGGCCGGCGAAATTCTTGCCCGCTTGGCGATCTGACGCACACCGACGCCCTGATAACCCGAGTCCGCCATCAGTTCCGTCGTGGCGATCATCAGCCGCTCGCGCTGCGCAGTCAGTACGTCATCCCTGCTCAGTTCATGCCGACCTCGCGGCAGATCCGGCGGCGTAGTGAAGAACACGCCCTCGGTGATCCTCGCCGTCACCACCCCCACCTCTCACCGCCGCATTCTCGAGTTGATCAAAGCGAGAGTAGCCAACGGAAACCAGCGGCGAACGAGAGGCCGGTCCGAGAACCGACCATCGACAAGTGTACGAAACGTACAGTACACTTCGTCAGTCAGTGATTGACCGATCTAGGAGGTTCCATGGAGGGTCAAGCAGTTCGTGAATACGGTGCGTTCATCAACGGAGCGTTCCGAGCCATGGGCACATCCACATTCGAGGCCCGTAACGCCGCTTCCGGCGCTCTACTCGCCACACTGTCTCGGTGCGGGCCCACAGAGATCGACGACGCGGTCGAAGCCGCCAGGCGGGCATTTCCTGCATGGGCGAACCTGACCGCTGAAGAACGATCCGCCAAAATCTTGCAGTTTGCCGCGCTCGTGGAGGATCGGGCCGAAGAGCTTGCCCAGCTCGAATGTATGGATACCGGGCGCCATATCAGGGAGATGCGCGAGGACTATCGAGCCGCCGTCTCACACCTGCGATACTTTGCGTCAATCTCGCTGGCCCACCATGGCTTCGGCCGCGAGTTGGCATCGGGATACCTGGTCGCGAAGCGAGTGCCATTGGGCGTATGTGGACAGATCATTCCCTGGAACGATCCCGTGGTAATGACGGCGTTCAAGATTGCACCTGCTCTCGCTGCGGGAAACACAGTGGTCCTCAAACCTGATGAAAATGCTTGCGTTTCCGTCATGGAGCTGGCCAGGATCGCCGCCGACGTGTTTCCCGCAGGCGTTTTCAATGTCGTCCCTGGCCTTGGCGAGGAAGCCGGCGCAGCCCTGATAGACCATCCGAAGGTCAGCAAACTCGCTTTCACCGGAAGCACCGAAGTCGGCCGACTCGTGGCACACGCCGCAGCCTCACGGCTGATCTCGACCACACTCGAACTCGGCGGCAAGAGTCCCAGCATCGTGTTTCCTGATATCGAGGACATCGATGCAGTGGTCGCCGATGCCACCGCAGGTGTCCTCATGTGCAACGGCCAATCCTGCTTGGCCGGAACACGTCTCTTCATCCACGAGGATATCTATGACACCTTCGTGGAAAAACTCGTCGCAGGATTCCGATCATTGCGAGTCGGGCCGCCACTGAACGAGGACACCGAACTGAGCGGATTGATCCACCAGGAACACGCCGAACGTGTGATCTCCATGATCAAATCCGGGATCGACGAAGGCGCACAACTACTTACAGGTGGAGATCTGGTAGAAGTGCCGGGATTCGAAGCCGGAAACTTCGTCGCGCCGACGATTCTCGAGGTCACCAACTCGATGCGAATCGCACAGGACGAAATATTCGGACCTGTCCTGTGCGTCCTCAGATGGAACAACTACGAGCACGTGATCGCAGAAGCCAATGACACTCCGTACGGTCTCGCTGCTGGGATCTATACCTCCAACCTGAAGAACGCGATGGAAACCGCGGATCGTCTTGATGCGGGCTGCGTCTGGATCAATCAGTACTTCAATCTGGGAGGCGGCATCCCCTTCGGGGGATTCAAGGAAAGCGGTCTGGGGCGAGAGTTCTGCCTCGAGACGCTCAACGAATACACCCAACTCAAATCCATCACTGTCGCCACGTCGACGCCCACGACAAACCAAGGAAGCACAAATTGAAAATCTCGGGAAATACCATCTTCATTGCCGGCGGAACTTCCGGTATCGGCCTCGCACTTGCAGTGGGATTGCAGAACGAGGGGAACAAGGTAATCGTCGGAGGGCGTCGATCCGCTCTGCTGCAAGAGATCTCGGACAAGTACCCGGGCATCAGCACGGTCGTTATCGACGTGGACGACCCGAAATCCATTCGAACGGCGCATGAATCCGTCACCGAGGCATTTCCCGATCTGAACGTCCTCGTGACGATGTCGGGAATCATGTACCCGGAAGACTTGAAGAACCCGGACTTCCTCGACGTCGCCGAGAGAACCGTCACGACAAACCTTCTCGGAACAATTCGCTTGGCCGGCCAGTTCATCCCGCATCTGATGACGAAGCCCAATGCCACCATCATCACCGTCTCATCCGCCGTCGGCTTCGTCCCGCTGCCCGTCACGCCCACGTACAACGCGACAAAGGCGGCGGTTCATCTCTTCACCGAGAGCATGCGCGTACAACTCGCCGATACCTCGATCCAGTGCATCGAACTCATCCCACCAGGAGTCCGCACCACGCTGATGGGTCAGGAGAACTCGGAATCAGCTCTGCCACTTGATGACTACATTGCCGAGACCATCGGCCTACTGAAGGCGCACGACGACGCCACGGAAATCGTGGTCGACGCCGCCAAGCCGCTTCGCAATGCCGAGATCAACGGTGAGTACCAGCTAGTACTGAAGATGCTCAGCTGACACCCGAGTGTTGAGGCACATCGCAGTGCGGGGAGGGCAATTCGCCCTCCCCTTCGCTGCGGATTCTCAACGGAGAACCCGTTTATGCACCACTGCGGAGTCCACGAACTGCGTGATCGATGATCGAGCGCACAGTGTTGTCATCGATACCCGCGTGCCCGACCAACATCCGGTAGATCAACGGCCCGAAGAACAGATCGATCGCTTCCTCGGTGTCGATGTCTTCGCGAAAGTAGCCGGAATCCACACACCGCCGAATCAGTGCGGCGAAACCCCGACGACGTTCGTCGAGGAAGAAAGTGCGGAAGTATGCCGCCGTCGTCGGATCGTTGGCACACGCGCCGACAAGTTCGGCAAAGATCGACCCGAGTGGACCTCGGTAGAACTTTCCGATGTCACCTAGATAGTCGTTCAAATCGGCTTGCGCACTATCGGTCTCGGGAAATGTCAGATGACGAGCCATGAGCACGCCGAATGCTTCAGCAGCGATAGCTTGCCGCGACGGCCAGTGCCGATACAGAGTCACCTTGCTGACACCGGATTGTTCGGAGATCGCATCGATGGTCGCGGCCTTCATTCCACCGGATTTCAGAAGAGCTTCTGCTGATCTAAGGGCCTTCTCGTGGGCCGCCTCACTACGTGCACCGCTCGGAGGAGTCAGCAATCCCGTCTCGGCATCACCCGATCCCCGAAACACGCCGTCGTCGGGAGCGCGCTTACCCATGTCCACTCCTTAGTCCTTCAAGACCTTGCAGCACAGAGCATTTCCCGGCATCGGAGGACCCGGCACAGCCCAAGGCAGCAACTTGTCGCGATAGCTACTAGTCGTATCGTACACATGGCGCCCTGGACCGAATCAGCATGGTCACAACAACAAGCCCAATCTGATTGCGTCCGCGCATGATTCAAACAACCAGCGCAAGCCTCTCGTTTATTACTCAAAAGTAAGATAGCGTGTGGTCGTCATCACACCAGCCCGTCAAGTACCGAGAGACATACGAAACCGAAGGGTCGATCGTGGCATCGAGGATTCTCTTTCAGGGAGCGGTGGCGCTGACAGCCATTGCACTCACAGGCATCACAGCACCTACTGTCGCCGCGCAACCGTCGGCGGATTCCTTCTATCAGTACGACGGTTCGGCACCGCTGTCGTCGTATCAGCCTGGGGCCGTTCTCAAAACGAGGACCTTGCCCTATCACGTCGTCAACATTCCGACCCCGTTGCAAGCCGTGCAGGTGTTGTACCGGTCGACCGACGCTCTCGGCCGGCCGTCTGCGAATGTCACATCGATTCTTCGACCACCCAATGCCCAGCCGGACAAAGTTGTCTCGTTCCAGTCGGCCTACGATTCGCTGAACCCGGAAGACGGTCCGTCACGAGCTGTTGCGGGGGACACCCCGATCGGCAGCCTGACCGCCAGCGGACGGAACGTCGCCTTCGGCGGGACTCTCGCTTCCGGCGAAGCTGCCATGTTCGGTCCCCTACTGGCACTGGGCTACACCGTCGTCATTCCCGACACCGAAGGGCCGAACGCAGACTTCGCGGCGGGACCCGAATACGGAATGATGACTCTCGACTCTCTTCGCGCCGCCCGTAACACTCCCGAGACAGGTATTGCCGACTCAGCCGAGATCGGCCTGATGGGATACTCGGGCGGAGCAATCGCCACCAGCTGGGCGTCCATCCTCGCTCCGGACTACGCCCCGGACATCAACGAGGACCTGATCGGCGCCGCCCAGGGTGGACTGTTGGTCAACCCGGCGAACAACCTCCGGTACGCAAACGGAAGCATCGGCTGGGCAGGCGTTGTCGGGATGGCAGTCGTCGGACTTGCCCGTGCCTACGACATAGATTTCGATCCGTATCTCGGCGATCGCGGACGCGAACTCCTACCTCGCATCGAGGATGCCTCGATCGGGAACGTCATCCTGCAGTACCCGGGGGTGACCTGGCAGGACCTTGCCAAACCAGAGTATGCGAACCCCAACTCGGTGCCCGAGTACGTCGACGTCGCCAACAAAATCAACATGGGCAACGCGCCGATACCCACCATCCCTATGTTCATCGCTCAAGCCGCAAACGGAGCCCTCGAGGGCACCCAGCCAGGTGGACCCGGCGTCGGCCCTGGCGACGGAGTCATGGTTGCCGGGGACGTCCGCACACTCGCCACTCGTTATTGCGACGCAGGTTTGTCGATCCAGTACGACCAGTACGACACCATCAGTCACGTTCCCGGTGGCGCGCTTTGGCTCCCCGGCGCCATCACCTGGCTCAACGACCGTTTCAACGGGAATCCGGCGCCGAACAACTGCTCGAACATCGCACCGGGCAATTCACTGGCGCCGGAAGAACACGCGGCGAGTTGAAGTATCCAACCGCCGGGTCAGATCCCGATGGCGAGATCGTCGATGTCTGCGAGCGTGCCGCCGTTTTCGAGGATGCTCGTGTAGTTCCGAAGTCTGTTCTGATCTATCTCGGTAGTGCTGACCCCGCGCTTCCAGTACCCGAAGACAACTACATCGTCCTTCGCCAGGCCGACTGTCTTACGGAAATGCGCTCGAATGGCTCGCATCTCGTCCCGTTCCCCGGCACCCCACACCGCGTAGTCTCCTGGGTTCTCGAGCTCGAGGGCATACTCGGCAAGGCGATCCTCGACATGATGCAATTCGAGGCCGGGGATCACGGGCAGTTCCGCGAAAGCCTCGGCGTCACCGGTGGCGACCCAACCGACACCGGTCACACCCTCGGGCCACTGAAGCAGAATCGAATAGAGGGCAGGTATCGCAGTGTCGTCGGCAAACAGTGCGACGCGGCGACCAGCGATCTCGGGAACGAGGAAGTGCGGGCGAGGGCCGGTGAGCGAGAACGTGTCACCCACACGACGGTCGTCGGCCCACCGCATCATCGGGCTGGTGTGACCGTGCAGCACGACGTCGAAGGTCATCGAACCGCTCGACGCATCGAAGGTGCGCACCGTGTAGACACGCGAGACGTCGTCGTACTGCGGGCCCAACTGGATGCGGAATGCGACGTTGGGACGCAACCAATTCGGGTCGTCCGCCGACGAAGTCAGCTGGGCGGTGATGCGCAAGATGCTCTCGGTCGGACGTTCGACGCTTTCGACGACGGCAACCACGTCGTTGAGACCGCGGTCGTGATCTTCGCCGCGTGGCGCCTTTGCCGACGCAGAGGTTTCAGTTTCTTCAGGTCGAGATGCGGTAGTCATTGATATCTCCTGATCGATGGTTCAGTTGTGGACGGGTAGCTGGCTGGCAGGTCTTCGATCACGCGGAACAACAAGTGGCCGTCCGGTTTCGGGGTCTTCGAGGACCAGAGCCTCGAGGTCGAACACTTCACGCAGCAACTCAGGGGTGAAGACGTCCGAGGCACTGCCCTGCATGACGATTTTTCCGGACCGCATGGCAACTACGTGCGTGGCATATCGAGCCGCGAGGTTCAGGTCGTGCAGGACCGCGACCAACGTTCGACCAGACTGGTGCAGTTGGGAACACAGGTCGAGAACCTCGATCTGGTGGGCGATGTCGAGAAAGGTGGTCGGTTCGTCGAGCAACAACACCGGGGTGCGCTGCGCGAGTGTCATGGCGATCCATACCCGCTGCCGTTGTCCACCGCTCAGTTCGTCCACCAATTGATCTGCTGCATCGCGCATTCCGACCTCAGTGAGCGCTTCGGCGACAACACGCTCGTCTTCGGGTGACCATTGGCGCAGCATGCTCTGGTACGGGTATCGGCCGCGAGCCACGAGGTCTGCCACGGTGATCGCTCCGGGTGAGAGCGGAGACTGCGGCAGCAGAGCGATGCGCCGAGCCACTACCTTGGTGCGATAGGACCGAATGTCGTTACCGTCGAGCAGAACCCGACCCGATCGCGGCGCGAGCATTCTGCCGAGCGCACGCAACAACGTCGACTTGCCGCACCCGTTCGGCCCGACGACCACGGTGAAACCGCCGTCGGGGATCTCGAGACTCAACTCATCCACGATGGTTCGATCGGCGTACCGGAGCTCGATCTTCTCGGCCTGTAGCCGCGATACCGGAGTAGCTGTAGTCATGAATCTCTTTCGTAGCAAGGTTTTCAGGCCTGACGGGCCAGCAGCCAGATCAGATAGGCACCGCCGAGCAGACTGGTGACAAGACCGACCGGAGTTCGGAGACCGACCTCGACCGCTTGGGCAATCAAGTCGGCGCCCGCCAACAGAACCGCGCCGAGCAGGAAGGAGGTCGCGACAAGAACACCGCTGCGCCGAGCCAACCGTCGTGCGATCTGGGGAGCTGCGAGCGCCACAAAGGCGATGGGACCGGTAGCTGCAGTTGCTGCTCCGGTGAGCGCGACCGCAAGCAGGATGCCGGCGAATCGGTATCGCTCCACGGAGATTCCGAGCGAAGACGCTGCGTCGTCGCCCATTTCCATCATGGTGACGCGCCTGGACACCACGACGAGAGCAGGAACGAGAACACCGACGGCGATCGCAACGCTGATCGCGTGTGGCCAACCGCGCCCGGTCAGCGAACCGGCCGTCCACTGCTGCACCACGGTGGCGTCGTCGATATCCGCGCGTACCACCAGGAACGACATCACGGCGCTCAGCATCGCCCCAACTCCGATGCCGACCAGGACGAGTCGAAGACCGCCGCTGACTCCGTCTTTGCGTGCCAGCGCGTACACGAGCAATGCGGTCAGCATGCCGCCGAGAACAGCAGCGCCCGCGGTCTGCAGTACCCCGCCGCCGAAGAACACGATCTGGACCACCGCCGCCGTCGCAGCGCCGGTGGTGAAACCGATGATGTCCGGCGAGCCGAGAACATTGCGCGAAAGCGTCTGGAAAACCGCGCCGGCCACACCGAGGCTTCCACCCACCCCGATCGCGGTGATCAGCCGTGGAAGACGGCGATTCTGGACGGACCGAACCGCCGCTGGGGTGCCTTCGCCGTTCAGAGCGCGCCACACCTCGCCCAAGGACAGGTCCAAGGTTCCGTACATCAGCGTGGCAAACGAGAGCGCCGCCAATGCCGCGCTGATTGATATGGCAACGAACAGCGCTCGCGGGACTATTCGCCACGACCACGACCCGATTCGAACCACCCAACCGCGAAAGAGCGGTGGGACCGGCTGCGCTGCAATCATGTTCACAGTGACGCCACCCGCCGTGAACGAACGAGCGCGACAAACAACGGTCCGCCGAGCACAGCCACCGCGATCCCCGTCTGCAGATCTCCCGGCGCGGTGACAACGCGACCGAGCACGTCGGCCAAGAGCAGAAACGCCGGCGCGACGACGAGCACGCACGGCAGAAGAAGACGCAGATCCGGTCCGACGACGCTGCGCACGATGTGCGGCGCAGCCAGCCCCACGAATCCGAGTGGGCCTGCCGCCGCGGTGGCCGCCCCCGCGAGCAGGATGACTGCTACAGCGGATCCGGCCCGGGCGGGACCAGTGCGGGCGCCGAGCCCTTTGGCGACGTCCTCACCAAGAGCAATCGCATTGAGTGGACGAATCAGCAACAACGACAACACGATACCGATCGCGATGAAGGGAAGAACGGTGACGATCACGTCTCCGCCGCGCCCCTGCAACGAACCCACTGCCCAGAATCGAAACTGATTGAAGGCAGCCTCATTGCTGATGAGAACCATGCTGGTGAGCGCCGTGATCGCCGTTGCCACAGCGGCACCGGCGAGCGCCATGCGCGCTGGGGTCGCGGCGCTGCGATGCGCAGACCCCAACATGTACACACCCACCGAGGCAACGGCCGCGCCGGCGAGCGCGAACCACAGATAACCGCCGACCGAAGTCACCCCCAGATAGGCAATCGCAATCACGACTGCCGCTGATGCTCCGGCGTTCACACCCAGTAGCCCCGGATCGGCCAGTGGGTTGCGGGTGATCGACTGCATCAGCGCGCCGGCCAGCCCGAGCGCAGCCCCGATCACCAGGCCGAGAATTGTTCGGGGCAAGCGTGATCCGATCACCACGAGGTGTTCGTTGTTGCCGGTGTCGTAGGAAAGGATCGCATCGAGCACGGTGGCGACGGGGATGTTGCGAGAGCCGAGGACAAGCCCACCGACGGACGCCAGCACGATCACGACCACGGAGGCCACGACCAACAACCCCGCACGCGCGGCTGTCCCGGACCGCAGCGGTGCTTCGGTCCGGAACTGTGGAGAAGCGCTCACGCCGTCATCCACCGAACGTGGACACCAGCGACTCGACTGTCTGCTTGGCACTGAAGTAGTCGAGGCGGAAAGCCGCCGTTCCCATCGCGTAGACCCGATCACCCTTGACAGCAGGTTGATTCGCGAGAAGCGGATCGGCAGCAAGTTGCTTCTCCACATCCTTGGGTCCCATCGAGACGGCAAACAGCGTCTGCGAGCCGTCGAGTGCGGCAGACATGTTCTCGGAGCTGACGATCGCGACGCCGGAGGCGCCCCGCTTGTCCGGGGCGACAAACTGCTCAGCGGGCTCGGCATAGGTAAAGCCGAGCGAGGTCAGCAGATTGCCCTGTGGGCTGTCGGCTCGGAACGTCCAGACACCGTCGGCACCCATGTAGACCAGCGCCGTCACCGGCTGCTCGGGAAGTTTGATCTTCCCGGCCTGCGTCGTCACCCAGCTGTCGTACTCGTCGACGGTCTTGTCTGCCTCGCTCTCGAGTCCGGTGACAGTCCCCAGCTGATCTGCGAGCTCCTCCCAGGAGCTGGCGCCGTAGTCGAGAAGAACGGTGGGTGCGATGTCGCTCAGCTGCGCGTAGGCGTCGAGCGTCGAGTCACCTCCGTTGGCGGACCCGATGATCAGATCGGGTTCGAACATCTCGATCGCGTCGAGGTTCAGCTCGAGATTTCGGTAGAGAACCTCGACTCCACGATCAGCTGCCACCTCCGACCACTGGGAGAAGAACCCCTGGTCATCGGTCATTCCCGACGGCGTTGTTGCCGCGCTGGCGACGACCGGCGCACCGATTGCAAGCAGCGTGCCGGTCAACGACGGCGAGGTGGACACGATTCGGGTCGGCTTCGAGGTGATCTCGGTACTGCGGTCGCCGTGATCGACGGTGCGCGGCCATCCCTCGGCAGAACCTGAGGTTTTCTGGGTGTCCTCGGTTCCGGTATCGCTATCTGACGAGCTGGAGCAGCCGGCAAGAGCGAGGGCGACGACCGCGGCGAGTATTGCCGCCGTCGGGCGAAGTGATCTGCGCATGAGTATGGCTTTCTGAAGGTACGAGAGTGCGCCGCTGCGAACGCAGACAGCAGAGGTAAAGTTAGCCATACTTAAGTAGCAAGGGTTGTCCAGGAGCGCCAACGTGTTACCACTATCAGAGCCGGACGCGATCGGTTTGGCGCCGGTCCGTGCGAGCGCCACCGAGCCCAGCACCGCCCGCTCGCCGCTGTTGTTCTGGGTTCTTGCAGGCAGCGGACGCGTCAGAGTCGGATCGACGGTCCACGAGATACCAGCTGGCGAATCGCTGTGGATCCCGGCGGGTGCGCGATACGCAATGGAGACGGACTCGGATTCCGTCGCGTTTCCCATCCTGCTTCCGCCTTCGAACGGCGTCAGCGCCGGGCCGGCTACCGTGACGCGCCTGCGCGTTCCGCCCGGATGGGAAGACAGACTGATCCACGAGTTCGTTCACAACCTGGGCTATCTGCGCGGCGACGCTGCACACCCGTCGTCCTTGTTCGAGATGATCGCCCGGGCTGACGACGGGGCCACCTCGCTGCCGCGATTGCCGCAGTCACGGGAAGCGTTCGAGATCGCGCACGCCCTTTTGCGAACGCCTGGCACCGACGACACCGAGGGACAATTCGCGAAGCGTGCCGGGATCAGCATTCGAACGCTCCAGCGGTACTTCGTGGAAGAAACCGGCCTCACCTTCACGCGCTGGCGGCTACGAACTCGGATCGCCGCCTCGCTGGAGTATCTGAAGCAGGACCGCGAGATCGGCTGGATTGCAAACGAAGTCGGCTTCGAAACAGGAAGCGGATTCACCCGCGCGTTCCGGGCCCAGATGGGAGAGAGCCCGAGCGACTACCGTCGACGGGCCCTCTCCGGTCCAACCGATCGCAGCGTGGACACCGACAACGATCAAGCATTGGTCCGCATGCTCGCAGAGCCCAGGCAGCCCGGAGAAACTGCGCCGCCGATACCGGCCAACGCGACGTGGCCGCGCGTCAACGGCGCCCACGTCGCAGTGTGGGTTTACCGAGGCCAAGCCCGGGTGAACGTCGCGGACCGCAGCTGGGAACTGCGCACCGGCGAGGCCATGATTCTGCCTGCAGGCGTCCTCAATACCGTCACGGTTCCGACGGGTTCACTGCTGCTACCGCTCGGCTTCCGCTCCTCGAACGGGTCGACCGTATCTGCCGACGCCCTCGAGACCGTGCAGTTCTCCCCCGATGACGAATTGGCATTGCTGCACACTTTCGTCGCCGCCTACACACCCTTGCGCCCGCGCGGCCACGACAGCGCCACAGCATTCGACATCATCGCCACCGGCCCTCTCGCACAATCGGTTTCGAACGGGTCTGCCACCGATTCGATTGCCACACGACTGGCAGCGACAATCGCCGCCCGGCCGGCCGACCCTCGCACTCTGGACGAGTGGGCGCAAGAGTTCGGTACCGACGCGGCCAGGCTGCGCCGGGAGTTCCGTATCGAGACCGGCATTACGTATCCGCAATGGCGATCGCTTTCACGGATGACCCAGGCACGCACCCAACTCCAACTCGGGGTTGCACCCGGCACTGTGTCGAGGAACCTGGGTTACGCGCACCTGCCCGCATTCAGCCGAGCGTTTCGCACTGCGCACGGGATCTCACCGCAGCGCTTCCAAGCTCAGTCCGTCGAACGCGCCCTCTGGTTACGTTCTGTGCCGCGCGCCGCCGAGCCGAGCGCTCGGGTTCTTCACACCCACTGAACGAGCTGCCACACAATGCCGTTGGGATCGACGAACTGGCAGTAGCGCTCGCCCCACGGTTCGGTCTCCGGCTCTGTGACGACGGAGGCACCTTCGGCAGCGATGCGGGCGAACTCGGCGTCGATGTCATCGACCACGAATGCGATGAGCATGCCTTGCCCGGCCGAACCTGCGACGAAGTCCGGCTTGAACGTACCGAGACCGGTGCGCAGGAAGACCACGTTGACCCCGGCATCCGGATGATTCAGAGAAACGAATCCATCGTCGGACATGGCCTCGGTGAAGCCGAAATGGGTTTTCGCGAAGTGGGCCGACGCGTCCGTGTCGGCAACGTTCAAGGACAGAGCAGTGCTGGTGATTTTCATCGTGGCCTCCATGATCATAAACCTTGTGCAGTGCATACAGTATGCACCGTATAAGGTATACCACTGTTGAGGTATTCCCGATTTCTGGAGACGGCAGATGGCACGCGAACTGATCGACCTACTGTGGCGCGATCACCCCCTCGCACCGAAGGGCGGGGCCCGCGGCCCTCGCGCGAAGGTCACCACCTCACAGGCGGTCGACGTCGCTCTCGCCCTCGCGGACACGGAAGGGCTGGACGCGGTAACGGTGCGCCGATTGGCCGCCGAACTCGGAATCTCCGGCATGGCGGTGTACACCCACGTCGGGTCCCGTGACGATCTCCTGGTGCTCATGGTCGACACCGTGCGCAGCAACAGTCCGCGCCTGTCGTACGGGAACATGACGTGGCGCAAGCGCGTGCGCCGGGTAGCCGAGGAGGAACTTGCCCTCTACTCGGAGCACTGGTGGCTCCTGGACATCACCGATCAGCGCTCCGCGTTGGGTCCGGGAACTATCGCGAAGTACGACCACGAACTACACGCGTTCGACGGCACCGGGCTGAGCGACATCGAGCGGGATTCCGCGCTGACGTTTGTCGCCGACTTCGCCCGGTCCTCGGCGCAAGCACGGCGCCCCGACCCCCGAGCGGCCGACATGGCCGAGGTGTGGTCGTCCTGGAACCAGCGTCTGGCTGCCTATCTCGGCGACAACTTCCCGCTGGCGCAGCGAGTCGGAGGAGCGGCCGGCGAAGCCAAGAACACCCCGTACAGCCCCGAGGCAGCGTGGAAATTCGGGCTGGACCGGGTCCTCGACGCCCTGGAAGGTCTTGTTCACATCGAATGACATTCCTGCAATTCGAAACCGCGAGAGCTGTTGCACGCCTATGAGAATCAATCGACCGAGAGGTACGGGGTTCCAGTGAGCTTCTGATCGAGATTCCGCTGCGCGACGCAACCAGCTAGCCCCGACTTCAGCGGCATATATCCACGGAGAAGGGGTAGACGAGTAGATACCGGCGGCACATCGACTCAACTCCAGGCGTGGTGGACAATGTTTCTCAGCGACCAGTCAATTCGTCATCACACCCGCCGTTTCGGTGCAGCTCTGTCGCCTTCTCACAAATGGCCTCCCCCGACCGAAACACAGCGCGTCGCACGCTGGAGTGAGAGGTCGGAGATGCTCGGCGCGCTGTCAGTACTCCTGTTCTGGGCTTTCGGCTTCGGCATCCTTCTGGGTGCGGGCGCGATTACAACAGGAATCTTTGCGCTCCGACGTCGCCCGAAGAAGTCTGGCGGGCATCTGCTCTCGAATGCCCGCCAGCTGCCGTGGGATGCAATAGTCGGCCTCTTCACCGGCGTCATCGGTCTTGCCCTGAGCGGTTGGTTCTTCGTCGTGGTCCTACCCAACATGTAGCTCGACCTAGAACCCGCCGAAGAGATTGCCGCGCCCGCTAGCTGCTCGTCTCGAGGTGGATTCGCCTACAACAAGCCCTCACCCTCGGATATCGCGGACTCCAACTTTGCGATCGAATCACGAAGCCCTTCAGATAGTTCTGCATGCGCACCGGCATCGTCGATTTCGTTCCGAACTTCGGAAATAGCTTCACTCCACGAATCGAGTGCAATTGCGCTCACCGCGGCGGTCAACTTACTCCGCTGCTCGTCCCGTGACTTCTGCTCCTGCGAAGCAACTGCCCGATTCATGCGAACTTCGTCAATCCAAGCGGCGATTTGAACAACTATCGGCAACAGGAAGGCAGCAATATCGGCGCCGTCGCTCAACGACCACGCATTCGGCTCAGAGCGTCGACCGGCCGAGCCACGATTTGTGCCTTTCCCGAAAGATGCTCCCTTTTGGACTCGCTCGAAGTCGCGCAAGCGTCTGATCAACAACGCTCCAACCATGCTGACATGGGGGGCAAAAGCGGTGAGTTGGATCGCAGCAGCGGGCTCCTTGTTGTCGGCGATCTTCGCCACGAGCCCTTCAAGCTTCCCCCAAGACGGCTGATTTCGTTGGCGCTCCGCCGATTTCCCGACGTCCTGACGCAATCGATCCAGTTCGCGTTGGTGTTTACCGAACCAATCGACAAGCGTGGGCCTTAGGGCCGCAACCACTTCCGATTGGTCCAGCACTCCGCTTTCTACGACCCTTCGGGTAGCTTCACCCAACGCACCGCGTAGGTCGTCTTTGGCTGCGGAGTCGGCACTTTCGAGTGCGACAAGTGATTGACGACGACGACCCGCTGTCGCGTCGGCCTGAGCAGCAAGCGGTGCACAAGCATCCAGCTGAGTTCTCAGCTCAGCGACAATTCTGACAACCGTTTGGCGCCAGTACCGTCGCTCCGTCGACGCTCTCAGCGCAGCAAAGTCAGATGCCGCGACTCTCTTGATCGCCGCAGAGAGAGCATCCATGCCGTCCCACTGACGTGAGTCGTCCCAAACCTCAGCATCGACGTCCCTCGTCGATCCCGCCATCTGAGCAAAATCTTGGGCGACAACAAAAATGGGATACGCGGCCGACAACTCCAACGATTCCGATAGTTCCACGGTCTTTCGAGACGCCAGTTGCCTGTACCCCGCGAGATCATCATCCGGATCGATCCCTGCTTCGTCGAACCTGGAGATTGAGAACCAAAGGCTATCGGAGGTCCATCCACTTCCGACGATCTCACGAAGAGCCTGATGTTCGCCGGTTGCCAATTGCGTTGTGACGGTGATAATTGCAATATCGGTTAAGTCTATCGCCTCGGTTGCACGCTGCGTGTTCATCACGCCCCGCGCATCTTTCGCCCCAATTGCCAGACCCGGGGTGTCCCTCAAAACGACGCCTGCCAGCTCTACACTATTGACATCGAATGTCTCGTGCCGAGCGCTGATTGTCAGCCAATCTGGCACCCTCACTTCACTATCCACCAACAGACGTCGGAGAAGCGAGCTCTTGCCGGTGTCATACGATCCGAGAATCGTAATCACAGGCGCATCGATCGAGGCGAATTGCTGCCATTGTTCGGCATAGTTCTCTGCGAGTGAACCACCCGGCAGGCTCGCCAGCCATTCGTTGACCTTCAGCACATCGATGTCGTTCATTCACCGCTCCGTTCGCATGCACGCAGATTTTCAGCCTGGGACAGTAACCGTTCGACCTTCGAGAGCGTATCCATCAGCGCGCGTTCTTCGTCGGCCGCGACTAGTCGCTGACTCTCGAGCAACTTCGTATATTCGGATAAAGAGGCTGCAGAGGCACGAATGAGCGGTATCGGCCCGTCCTCTTCTACGCCGTTCAGTACTTGATGCACGAGATCGGCTGCGGCCTCGTCGATAACCCCCGCCGCCTCACGCCTTTGCTCCTCACGAGCATTCGTTGAGAGTTCGCCCTTTACCATCGCGTGTGCATCGGCAGCCACTCCGGCTGCGGCCAGGATCGGGGCAACCTTCGCGACCCTGCCGGCGGCTTTCACAGCTCCCCAAGGCTTGAACTTCACCCCGATGCCCTTGCCGATGGCGTAAATCGTGTCGCGATTCGCGATCGCTCTCACAAATGCAGAACCGCCCTTGGCCGCCCCCGCAGCTATGTTCCCCGCATCCACCACCATAAATTCTGATTCGGGATCCTCGGCTCGGTGCCTCACCGTCGTAAAGGCAAGCGCATCCATTTCACGCCCGATTGTCGACGCGTGCGTACGGAACCAAGTCTCGATTTCTTGTTGAGCTTTGATCATGAACTGATCGATATCAGAGTCGAGGTCGCTGTTCGCCCACAACGCGTTCAATGCGGCAGGAATGTCCTCGACACCCCCACGATCCTGTTCAACCGCATAAACCGTGTACCGATTCGCATAGGGCTCGACGACTCGATGCGCATCCTGCCGAAGCGACTTCTCCAGTAGCTCAGAATCCTGCTCGCAGTTTCGAATTGACTGTTCCAGCGAGGTTCGGGCCGTCTCTTCACCCCGCACCTCTGCAACCTTCTGCTCAATTCGATTGCGCCCCTGCAGCATCATATTCAACGCTGTATCGAGCTGTGCTCCGCTCACACCGGCACTCCCCGATTTTCTCGAGTAAGAGTCGAGCATCCTTACGAGTGGTTCGACACCGTCCCAGTCGCGGTGCTGCGCGTAATCTTCGCGGCTCACGTCCGTCCGTGCGCCGATCTCTCCGAACGGATCACCGGAGAGAACGTGAACCTGGTTCGCGTTCACCTCGATCCCACATGAACCCAACGCCGCAATGAGTTCCGCCTTCTTGCGATCCTTCAGCAGAAGGAAGTCCTCCGGTGCGGCGGTGGGATCGACGCCCAACTCATCAGATCGATTGATCAGGTAGATCGTTCGAGTACCTTTGGCAACAGTCTCGTGTGTCCCTTCGACAATCCCTTGGAGAAGGGTCATGTCGCCGATGAGCAAGTTGACGTGCAATACGACGAGTACAAGCGCAGCCTCGCCGGCAGATTTCAACGCCAAGGCGTCGTGTTCGCGATTGCCACTCTGAAACCCTGGCGTATCGAGCAACTGGATATGTCCGAGGTCGTAACGCTCAACCGCACTTGTCGCCGCACCACCCCGTACACGGAGGTTCGCAGGAACCTGACCGCTCATCTCCACCAACAAACGTTTGATCAGACTGGACTTCCCCGAACTGTAGTCACCCAGCACGACGATGGCCGGCTTGATTGCTACCTGGCTGTGCGAAGCACCCGGCATCTGCGCATCAAGGACGGTCGCGTCCTCGATCTCTCGGATCAGTTCGGCGACAGACGAATCAGAGGGTAGGTCCCATGCTTTCAAAAGTGCCTGCTTCAGGTTCGACAGATCCACGTTGTCCCGTTCTACGAAGACCGGAAGTCGTTCCGTCTCAACCGCATTCTTGTCCAGGGATCCGGACTCGAACCAATCTTCACCCAACCAGACTTTACGTCCGGATACGGAGCCCCTCGCATCTGCTCCGGAAGCCCCACCCTCGCCCGGCGGCAGCGCCGAATGGTCGGCCAGGACGCGTGCTTGCGCACGTTCCAAAACCGATTTTGCATCTATCGCCAGCGGAAGCGACTCCGATGCCTGACGGAGGCGAGCTGCCAGATGAGCTGCGTCCTTCCGATCCTTTCGCAACGCAAGTGCTTCGCCCAGCAGTTCTGACAGAACGGGCTCTGCCACTTGCCAAGACAGATCTCGTCCATGCTCGCGCAGTTCCTGCGCGATCCGATCGTAAGTCCGATGAACTGCAGATCTGGATTGCCGCCCGAAATCGAATCTTGCCAGAGCGCCCTGCTTTTCAGTGCTTGCGGCGACCCGTTCGCCGATGTAGCGACCGGCTTGGGATGCGCCACCCAACCCGACTGCAACGGCCGCCCCCGCCCAACCAACAGGATTCCAGACGTTCGCGACGGCTGGAACGAAGATGGCACCCGCCGCACCACCGGCGGCCATCCCGGCGATCTTCATGGACCTGGCCAGGTTCGACTTCATCCGACCTGCATGGCCATCCAAGGTCGCCGAATCGGTCGACGATTCGGTGATGTCGGGCGCCTCGTCGATGCTCGCCAGCTTCAGTTCCCTCATCAGGAATGCTGCCTTCGAGTTCCAAACCGTCACAACTGCCGCTTGGATGTCGTTCATCGCGAAAACTGTATTACTGAACAATTCGTCGTCGATTGAGTTGCCACTCTCGAAAACAGTGGCTGCCAGTTCGTCTGATTTCGCGATAGAAGCTTCACGAAGTCCCGACAGGTGCGATTTGATCAGGTGGCTCATATGTCGATCGAGCGCGCCTTCGGGAGTTGCTGTGAACGTCTGTCCACGCGTGTCTTCCAAAGCGGACAGGAGATCCAGACCATCATCACGGCCGAGATACTTTGCTCGCTCATCGCCGTCTATATACCCCAAGACGTCCAGGAGTTGGTCGATCTGGCGCTCCGCGGCAGCAACTCTTGGTTCTATGCCCGCAATCATTCGCTCGAGCCTGTCGGCCGTCAGGTCAAGCACACCACGGAAGCCCTCGCGCAGCGAGGTTTGCCGTAGCTCGGCACCACCCTCGACTATCGACGCAGCGAGTAGTTCTTCCAGCACCCCGAAGTTCGACCAGTGGGTGAGGTATTCCACGCCAAATTGCTCACGATCCGACAGAAAATTCCGTCCCGCAGGGCCTTTGAACGGAGTACTCGCGCGACCGAACAATGCCCGGCGGCTTTGAACTGCAACGATCGGGGCGAATGGAAGATCAATCTTGGCCAACTCTGTTGCGATCGAATCGACATGCTCTCGAACTGCGCGAGACAGCGATTGGCGCGCAGATTGGCTCGCTACCTTGGCGGGGTGTCGCCAGCGGAGGTTGCGAACGTTCAATACCGCCACGGCTGGCTTTCCGTACGCACGCACCCACTGAGCGACTTTCGTGAACTCAGAATCTTGCTGACTCTGGCTGTCGAAGCACAAGAGAACCACGTCTGCAATCTCGACGGCTCGCCTTGCGGTTTCCTCGAGATCAACCCTCGACTGAGTGCGCCCCCATCCATTTATCCCGGGCGTATCCCATAACCGGCAGCTATTCCATGCGATCTCTGTGACGTCGGTGGTCCAATCGCTTTCACCAGGTGAGACATAGCCACCATCGAGCCCACCGAACGCTGAGAGCAACGTGCTCTTTCCAGCTCCGGTTCTGCCGAAAAATGCAATGTTGAATGTCGATAACACACGGCGCTGGTCAGCTAAGTGAGTGCGAAGGCTGCGCTCGAACCCGTCTGCGATTTCGGCAAGCTCAGGGCTGAGAACTGCTCCCGATGTGGCCGCGGAATGTGCTCCGGCAGGCAGTGCAAACTGTTCGACCAGAGAGCTGATCAAGGCGTCGAGTTCTTCCAATTCTCGATTGCCACTACCGACGGCTCGTTCCACTGCGTGTTGCAGCGCCACTCCAGCATCGACCATTCCTGACCCTTTCGCGGGTTGTTCTTCCTATCGGAAAGGCATCCGGAACTCCGCATTGCAGTTCGCTTGGATTCGGTTCGAATAGCTGACGCAATGCGGGAACCGAAGTTCTGCACTGACGGACAATCACTATGACTAACCAACCGCCAACAAACGATGCATTCCTAATTCCGACTGCCACCCGAATCGATATTCCGTCTCCCGACATGAGCATCGGTATTTGGATTGCATCCTAGATGACCCCACCGACAGGATTCCGTCCTTCTCGGTTTGCACTCTCTGAAGTCCAAATGGAACGCGCGATCCGTCCCGACGAACCCTAGGTTTTCTACGGCCATACCTGTTCCCCCTGCAACAAACTCGCGAAACAACCTCTCGAGTCAACTAGCGAGACATGTCGACGAGCGTGCCGTGTCGACGGCGCACGAAGGTAGCAACAAGCCCTTCTGGGTAGGCCTCAACTCCCTGCCCACGTTGCCGCGAGGAGTTCGATTCCTCGGCCAAACCAAAAAGGTTTGAACTGATATCTCCCGAGCTGGTACGAACTGAACATGCAACTACCCGCGGACAGTCATGTTCACAGCGAGTGGTCGTGGGATACCGGCGGGCCACAGTCCGACGCTTCCGGGCGAATGCAACAGACTTGCGCACGTGCCGAAGCAATCGGATTGCCCGCGTTGGTGTTCACCGAGCATCTCGACTTCGATGCTCGGTGGCGCACAACCGCCGCAGATCTGATGCCCCATCAACATCACCTGCTGAGCACCGACGGCTACGTCCGCGCACCCATCCTCGACCTCGACGGCTATCTCGACAGCATCGAACGATGTCGACACCGTTTTCCTGAATTGCGGATTCTCACCGGAGTCGAGTTCGGACAACCGCACCTGCACGAAGCGCAGGCGTCGCACCTCCTTGATCTCGGTGTGATCGACCGGGTATTGGGGTCCTTGCACACGCTCGAAGTCGGCGACGATCGGAGTGAACCGAACACCCTGTTTCGAAAGTGGGGCGCCGACGAAGTGATGGGGGCTTACCTCGAAGAGATCCCGCGTATGGTGGCTGGCTCTCAGACCTTCGAGGTGTTCACCCATATCGACTACGCAGTGCGTGCATGGCCGACCGAAATCGCCGGACCTTTCGATCCCCGCCGATTCGAGGACGGATTCCGAAATGGGATGCGCGCCATCGCCGAAAGCGGTCGGGCGCTCGAGATGAACACCCGACGGCTGTGGTCCTGGATACCCCAGTGGTGGAGCGAAGAGGGAGGCAAAGCGGTGACATTCGGAAGCGATGCCCATGTGCCCGAAGCTCTGGCGGCGAACTTCCCGGAATCGACAGCGATGCTCGAACACTACGGATTCCGTTCAGGTCGAAGGCCCGAAGACTATTGGACCCGCTGACCTTCTGTTCTCCTGGCCGACATTTCCGTGAGCAAAGGTTGTCGGAGGCGGATCTACCCGCAATAGTCGATGTATGGATCGGTACAAGATCACGATGCCCGACGGCTCCTCGACCGAGGAACCTTTCGACTCCGACAAGGAAGCAATCGCGTGCGCCGTGGATGCCAATCGAGGCGTCAGCAAGCACCTTGTAGTCGAGAAATACACGGCCGACGGCCGTCTGATTCCTACTGCTCAGGCTCCTGCGAAACACAAGGGACATCACAAGAATCGTTCGAACAGTTGAATTCTCGACTACACCACGCCTGTCGAACTTGGTGTGCGACGACCGGACGCGTGACGCAAAAGTAGACCGATCGCATGCTCGACGGTCGCCCCCAGGACGGCTTCGGGGTCACCTGAGAAAACCTGCTTCTCTGTTTCAGCGGTCCCGTGGTCGACGACTCCGAACCACACAGTTCCCGGTGGGACGTTCTCCTGGGTATCCGGACCGGCTTCGCCGGTGACGGCCAGTGCCAACGTCGCGCCGAACAGTGTGGCAGTGCTGTGTGCCATGACCCGAGCAGCGTCCTCGCAGACGACTGGGCCGTCAGGAACATGAAGAACGGAATGCTTGACCGCTCGGGTATATGCGACGATCCCGCCACAAAACCAGGAACCGGCGTTCGGCGCCTTTCCTAGATGTGCGGCGATGTTCCCGGCGGTCAACGATTCCGCCGTCGCCACCGACAGACCGTGTTCCTCTACTACTGCGGCCAACTGCCTGCACATATCGTCGAGATCCTTGTCCGACGGAAGCTCGGGTCGTGGATCGCCATTCATATGTTGCTCCTCCTGCTGTCCGATCGGTGACCTCGATAAGAAATTGGAAGTCTTGGAATGCCAATTCCGACCGTGCCCTACAGCTCACTGCCACCTTGTGAACTGCACCCTTCGAAAGTGCGTCGGGCGCACTCGTCGATCACATCAGCCACCCGTGACCGGCGTGCGAGTTGCCGGCGCTGCACGATCGCCCCGTTTCCGTTGCTGAAGACCTTGTCCAAGGAAGCCGTGACCTGCTCGAACTCTCCGAATGCGGTCAGAGCAGGTTCGACATGATCCACCAACCGCCGAACCGCCTGGTGTGCAGTCAGCAAGCGCACGGATTCCACGTCCAGCGACCTGCCGTCGAGTCCGTCGCGTGCTGCACGCCAGCAAGCCGCGCGGAGTAGCTCCTGATCGACGGCAGGCGCAACCTCACCTTTGGTGATCGCAGCGGATGCGGTGCCGACGAGTGCCTGCACCAGTGTGGCCAGAGTCATCGTCTCCTCCACGGTGGCGGGCACATCGCTGATCCGAATCTCCACGGTGGGAAGGTGATCCGACATGCGCACGTCCCAATAGACCATGTGCGGATCGAGAATGACCCCTGTCTCCAGCATCGCTGCAACGGCATCTTCGTAGTGCCCCACGGACTCGAAGAAGGGCGGCGGACCCGAACTGGGCCATCTGCCGAACAGAACGTAACGCCAACTCGCATAACCGGTATCGCGTCCCCCGCTGATCGGGGAGTTCGCCGTCAATGCCAACAAAGTTGGTAACCATGGACGCAGATGATTGATGATCTGGACCGATCGTTCTCGATCTTCGACACCCACGTGAATGTGGCAACCGCACATCACACCTTCGGTGATTGCACCGAATTGACCGGCCATCCGTTGGTACCGCGACTTCTGCGTGATCTCGCCGACCGGTGGATCGTAGAAAGGCGTTCCGACAGCGATGAGTTGACATCCCACGCGGGCAGCGGCATCGGCGGTGAGGGCACGAGACTCACAGAGTTGGTCACGAAGGTCACGAATGTGGCTGCCGATCGAAGTGGAAGTCTCCACCTGACAACGTGTGAGTTCGAGTTGCAACGAGATACCGAGTTCTCGCCCGGCAGCAGCAACCTCGGAGTTGCGCAGACTGGGACGCCCAGTCTGCGGATCGCAGAGCAAAAACTCCTCCTCGACACCGAGAGTCGGTGTACCTACCGAGAATAGGTCAGGAGTCGGCTTCCCATTCATAGGCCTTCCTCGCACCGGTTTTCCTCCACACCCGATACTTCGAGCGTACGGCTTTCTCCGCACTTCGGCACTACTCCATCTGTTTCATTCACCCATCGATCGGGTAGTTGCCCTGTGAACCGACGACGAGCGAAGAATCGCAAGTCTTCATGAGCGAAGGATGGAGTGCGCCGTGACCAACATGAGCGGGAGTTCACCGGTAAATGACGAACACACCAATCGATCGCACGTCGGGGAGGCAATCAGCGACGGGCGCAACTATCCCGGATACCTGCTGATCGGGCTGGGTCTGGCAACACTCGGATTGGCCTTGGTGGCAGCAGGTTACGGATTTCGCGGATGGGCAGTCATCGCCGGCGCGGTGTGCGTCGTGTCCTTCGTCGTCGGAACACTGGCCATCTTGATGGAACACCGTCGGGTCAAGCGACTGGAAGGTCAGGAACTCTTCGATCAAGAAGGGCACTGAACCGAACGCTCGAGTTGTATTCTGCACAAGCAGAATACAACTCGAGCAGAATCCGGCTCAGTGATCGCGGAGTTTCTCGATCAGCTCACCCTTGTTCAGTTTCGAGTACCCGCGCAGATCGAGTTCCTTGGCGCGTTTCTTCAGATCGTCGACCGTCCACTCCTCGTACGGCGAAGATTGTCCGCCGGACTTGGCGACAGTCGACTGCCCTCGATTGGCGGCCGCATTGGAGATTCGAGCCGCCTTCTCCTTGGAATCGCCCTTCTCACGTAGCTCTTCGTAGAGTTCTTGATCCTTGAGTTGAGGTTGTGAGTCCTTGCGAGCCACTGTTTTCGTCCCTTCACTCGTCTTCACTCCGACGGTGTGGCCGGCACTCAGGATGTGGGCGGCACCTCGAAACGCCCCCACACGCGGTGTGTCTTCAGAAGCTGAGCGAGTGAGGCGAGGGCTCCTTCCGCGTCAGCATCGACGACGACTCCCAATGCAGACTCGTCGATGCCGGCGGCAGCCAGCGCACTCATGCTCTCACCCCAACCACCAATTGCCTTGCTGTGACGATACATTTCGTTCAGCAGAGTCTCCACCCGTGGATCCAACTTGCCCTCGCCGATCCGAGAAACGTCGCCGCTCAGCAGGATTGCATCGAATTCGATCGAACGAGCTGTGAGGTACGTTCGCTGCACCGTCACCGCGTCGTCACCGTCCCCGATGGTTCCGCCGTGCGGGCCGAGGATCAGCGGCACCATGCCGGCGTCGAAGATCTTGTCTCGAATGGCGACCACGGTGTCGAGGTCGGAGTTCTCATCGACCAGTAGCGCGATGATCCTTCCGTCTACCGGCCATTCCGCTCCAACCTGAGACAGTGCAGGGCTGAGCTCCGGATCACTCAACGGCTCCGTCGGTTCGGGAACCGGAAGGCCAAGCCCTCCTGCGACAATCGACACGAGGCCCGCGTCGATGTTCGCCAAGATGCCCAGATTCCGGGTCTTGATGTTCTCCTCGTAGCACTTGCCCAATTCGAAGGTATACGCCTGCGCAACGTGCTCCTGTTCGACAGGGGAGAGACTGCGGTAGAAGAGTCGAGCTTGCGAGAAGTGATCGTCGAACGATGCCGGCGCCTGCCTCACCTTTCGCCCTGAAACTTCCTCGGGCACCTCGATATAGGCCGCGCTGTCCGCCGAGGCCATGAACGGGCACCCACCGTCCAACGAATTGGGATGGTACGGCGCGACTCCGGTATGCACACCGTCCTGATGGAAGCCGTCGCGAAGCATGTCGTTGACAGGCGCGTGAGGACGGTTGATCGGAATCTGGTCGAAGTTGGGGCCACCGAGTCGCGTGATCTGGGTGTCGAGGTACGAGAACAAACGCGCCTGCAAGAGACGATCGTTGGTGATGTCGACGCCCGGAACCAAGTGGCCCGGATGGAATGCAACCTGCTCGGTCTCGGCGAAAAAGTTCGTCGGATTGGCGTCGAGTGTCATCGTTCCGATGACCTGAACCGGCGCGAGTTCTTCGGGCACGATCTTGGTGGGATCCAATAGATCTATGCCTTCGAACATTTCGTCTTCGGTATCAGGGAACACCTGCACGCCCAGATCCCAGGACGGATATGCGCCCGCCTCGATGGCGTCGGCAAGATCGCGTCGATGGAAATCCGGATCCACACCGCCGGCGATCTGCGCTTCCTCCCACACGAGTGAATGCACTCCGGCGGCCGGCTTCCAGTGGAATTTCACCAGATTCGTCTCGCCGTCGGCATTCACGAGCCTGAACGTGTGAATGCCGAAGCCTTCCATCATGCGATAGGAGCGCGGGATGCCTCGATCGGACATGTTCCACAATGTGTGCGCGGTGGCTTCGGTGTGCAGCGACACGAAATCCCAGAACGTGTCGTGCGCGCTCTGCGCCTGCGGAATCTCCCGGTCCGGGTGGGGTTTCGCGGCATGGATGATGTCTGGGAACTTGATTCCGTCCTGGATGAAGAACACCGGGATGTTGTTGCCCACCAAATCGAATACACCTTCGTCGGTGTAGAACTTGGTGGCGAAGCCGCGTGTGTCTCGGACGGTATCCGCCGAACCGCGTGAACCCAGAACTGTCGAGAAGCGTACGAATACCGGGGTTCTGGCACCTGAAGCGAACAACGAGGCTTTACAGATGTTTTCGGCTGCGCCATTCGCCAGGAACGTGCCGTGCGCGGCCGCCCCGCGGGCGTGGACGACACGCTCCGGAATTCGCTCGTGATCGAAGTGTGTGATCTTCTCACGCAGATGGTGATCCTGCAGAAGAGTCGGGCCCCGCTCGCCGGCGGTCAGTGAGTGGTCAGTCTCGTAAAGCCGTGTACCGGTGGCGGTGGTGAGGTACTCCCCCCGCTGGCCACGTCCATTTCCCTTCACCTTCTCTTCGGCACCCGCGACGGTACGCACCTCCGGCTGCCGCTGGTCGTCCTTGGGCGGCAACGGCTGTCGAGGCTTGACCGATTCTTTCAGGTCCGGCGCTTTCGGGGCCGGTGCACCTGGGACGGACTGAGATGAAGGCATCGAACAGCTCCTCTTGATCGTCATGCTGGGCGCACGAATCTTGTTACGCCCTAAGTAAGTAGAGATTTCAAACTGAACGCGGAGCCACGACTCACCCTCGGGCTGGGATCAATCCCAGGCCGAGGGTGACGAGTGCGTCAGGGCTATTGCTCGGACTTCTGTCGCGCTTCGTCTGCGGCCGCTTCGGCGCGAGCCTTCTCGGCTTCCGCCTCTTTCTTCGCGACTTCTCGCTGGCTTTCGGCCTTGTCCTGCTGGGCGCGGCCCTCTCGGGTCAAACTGTCGTTTCCGGAAACCGCACCAACGGCCTCCTTGGCCTTACCCTTGACGTCCTCTACTACGCCTTTGATTCCCTCGCTGGGACCGCTCTTGTCATCTGGCACGTCGACCCTCCAATACGTTTCGGATTCTCGCTCAGGGCTCCCACACAGGCAGGACTCCCACACAGAAGGCCCTACCCCGTCGAAATTCGCATAAACATCCGTGCACCGACCAGGCGCAGACCATGACTCGTCGTAGCCGAACGACGAGGTCGTTCCTCAAGTAGCGATCAACCGTTCTCAGAAACTGTTTACCGGGCACAGGAATTGGCGGGACTCGTTCCAGAAGGGGAAGAGGTCGGTGGTTGTTGCCGTGGGGTGGTCGATCTCGGCGAGAGTGTAGAAATCGAGAATCGTCCGACCAGCTGCGGCGCTGATCTCGCATGCTTGCAAGCTCAGCTTTGCCTCCGCCACGAAGCCGATGCTGCGGGCGAAGGGACCGAGAGTTCCCGCATTGACGAAACTGTCGAGGTCTTGTCCCCACTGGTTGTAGTCCGACTGCAAAGCGAAGCTGCACGTTTCGCCGAACAACTCGCTGCAGGTGGTCGGCTTTCCGCCGATCGTGTGCACCGTATCGGCAAGCTCGTGTGAGGTGCCTTCGCGCGGAGATCCGGAAAGGAAAAGCAAGATGGCAACGGCCAAGGCAACCACCAGAAGGATGCTTGCGGCCGTTGCCAGTATCGCCTTCACAATCCCTCGATCCACGTAAGTTCATGAGGGCAACCGATTTTGGAACACCGGCCACTAGATTTGTACCCGTGGCGTTCAGGGTCCAAACATCGACCAGGCTGGGAGCCATACGTCAGTCTGGGGGATCTGTTAAAGGAACTGTGAGGGAGGATCGACACTCCCTTCCACTATCAATATATATCCCACTGGGGGCCTTGCGGCAAGGCCCGGGTAGTGCCGCAGAATGGCTCTTCCGATCCCGCACGACCGACTACGGGATCGGAACAGCCAGCGGAAGTGAGGGCACGTGCCAACCCAGGGATACGAAGAAGAACTGCGATCCGAGCGGAACTATGTGGAGGGGCTCTACGCGCGCCTCGATGCGGAGCGCGCCCGAGTCAAAGGCAGGTACAACACCGCTCTGCGCGGAAACGGCGATGCACTCATGGAACGCGACGCCGAGGTGCGCGCGCTTGCCAAAGAGGTGAAAAGGCTGGACGTAGCCGACAACGGACTGTGTTTCGGCCGGTTGGACTCGCTTTCGGGCGAGACCTCCTACATCGGCCGGATCGGCCTTCTCGATGCGGACAACGACTACGAACCGGTGCTGCTCGATTGGCGGGCGCCGGCGTCTCGCGCGTTCTACGTTGCCACCGCTGCCAACCCGGAGAACATGCGTCGACGCCGTCAGTTCCGCACCCGGAGTCGACGCGTGGTCGATTTCACCGACGAGGTACTCGGGCGCCCCGACGGCGTAGAACACGACACGCACAGCGATTCCGCCCTGCTCGCGGCAGTCAACGCACCCCGCGGTGAGGGAATGCGGGACATCGTGGCAACCATCCAGGCCGAACAGGACGACATCGTCCGACTCGAACACCCCGGGGTGCTGGTGATCGAAGGTGGCCCAGGTACCGGGAAAACCGTCGTCGCCTTGCACCGCGTCGCCTACCTGCTCTACACCCAGCGAGAGCGGATGGAACGTCACGGCGTTCTCGTGGTCGGGCCGAACCCGGCGTTCCTGAACCACATCGGCCGCGTACTGCCCTCGCTGGGAGAGTCCGACGTGGTGTTCATGACCACCGGTGATCTCGTTCCCGGTCTACGCGTCACCTCCGAGGACACTCCGGAGGCCGCTGGGCTCAAAGGTTCGCTGAAGATCCTGGACGTTCTCGGCGCAGCGATTGCCGATCACCAGCAATTGCCCGAGAACCCACTGTTGATCGAATTGGCGGACGTCACGGTGCGGATCGACGCCGAAACCGCGGAGTGGGCCCGAGAAGAAGCCCGTTCGAGCGGACTCCCCCACAACGACGCACGCACTGTGTTCACCGAAATCCTCACCTGGGCGCTGACCGAACGGGCGATAGCGCGGATCGGCAAGGGGTGGTTGACACGCAGTGACCGTGAAGCCTGGGAGCAAGTGCGGACGGACCTGACCGCAGAGCTGGTGGAAAGCAGCGCATTTACCGCGGCGCTCGACACGCTCTGGCCGATCCTGACTCCGAAAGAGCTACTGACACAGCTGTTTACTTCTCCCGCGCGACTACGCGCGGCAGGCGCGGACGAGAAGCTGCTTCGCCAGGACGGTGACGCCTGGACTGTCTCGGACGTTCCGTTACTCGACGAGTTGGTGGACATGCTCGGCCGGGACAAGCCCGTAGACCAGAGTGCCGAACGTGAACGCCGCGACGAGGCCGCGTATGCAGCGGGCGTGCTGGACATGATGATCAGCCGCGAGGATCTGATGGACGACGAGGACCACCTTCTCGCCCAGGACATGCTGTACGCCGAGGACCTGGCGGATCGTTTCGTCGAACGCGATACCCGGGAACTCGCCGAACGTGCTGCCGCTGACCGAGACTGGACGTACCGGCATATCGTGGTCGACGAGGCCCAAGAGCTGTCCGAGATGGACTGGCGAGTCCTGATGCGCCGTTGCCCGGACCGGTCTTTCACGGTGGTAGGTGATCTCGCGCAACGCCGTTCACCCGCAGGTGCCCGCTCGTGGGCGACGATGATGGAGCCGTACGTTCCCGGCCGCTGGATCTACCGATCCCTGTCGGTGAACTATCGCACCCCCGCCGAGATCATGAGCGTCGCCGCCGCCCTGCTCGCCGAGTTCGCGCCGGACGTGCAGCCACCCGAGTCCGTCCGCGCCTGCGGGATCGCGCCGTGGTCCAGACAAATATTCGCCGACGAACTAGCCTCCGCCATCGGCGAATTCAATCAGGACGAGGCCGGGCGCGAGGGTACGAGCATCGTCATCGGACCTGCGGACGTGCCGGGCGCTGTGCCTGTTTCGGAAACGAAGGGGCTGGAGTTCGATGCCGTGCTCGTCGTGGAACCGGAGCGAATCATCGCCGACCGCCCACGCGGCGCGTCGGAACTCTATGTCGCCCTCACCCGCGCAACCCAACGTCTCGGCGTCTTACACGAGGGGCCGTTGCCGCAGGCCTTGACCGGGCTCGTCCGGGCCGGAACGGCCACATCACCGCAATCGTTCGCGGCGAGCGATGGTGCTGTGTAGGCCTTCGGCAGCGGCGCGAACGTAAGGCACTTGGCTCTCGGGAACGAAGCGACTGGTGGGACCGGTGACGCTGATGGCGGCGACGGGTTTGTCGTTGGTCCCGAATACCGGCGCCGCAACGCACGCGAGACCCGGCGCTGATTCCTCGCGCTCGAACGCAATACCGGTCTCGACCACTCGGTTCAGTTGGGTATTGAGAATGCCGGGCGCAACAATTGTGTGCGGGGTTCGGCGCGTCATCGGTTCCGACAGCACCTCGCGACGAAACTCGTTGTCGGAGAATGCCAGGAGTGCCTTGCCGATTGCGGTGCAATACAGCGGTATCCGGCCACCGGTCCGGGACGGCGAGTTGGCTTGCCGGTGTCCGCCGATCTTCGCGACGTATACGACGTCGTGGCCGTCGCGGACCCCCAGGTGAACTGTCTCGTGGGTCCGCTCGTACAAGTCTTGGAGGAACGGCATCGCCATCTCCAGGAGGCTGCGTTCGAGGGAGGCGAGCATGCCGAGTTCGAAGAGGCCGCCGCTGAGCCGGTAGCCACCGTCGATTCGGTCGAGTAGCCGGTTCGCGACCAGTTCGTTGGCCAGGCGGTGCACCGTTGCCTTGTGCAGTCCGGTCCGTTGGACCAGGGTGGCGAGAGGCAACACGTGGTCGTCAGCCCGGAAGGCACGCAGGATCGTCACCGCCTTGCCGAGCACGGTGTCGAGGTTTGCGCCGCCAGTCACCTGCCCAGCGTATCGCTGAGTGAGACAGTTCCCTGGCGCAATCTCGGCGCCACGGCGAAAGTAATGGCCATGAGCCAGCCCACGAATACCAGTACAGCGAGCGAGACGGACATCTCAGCTGCTGCTGACCGCCTCGCAGCCGCCATCGCGAGCGGTACTCCCTGCGCACCGGTGCGCGATCTGATCGGCGCCGACGACCTCGTCGCTGCCTACGCTGTCCAGCGCCGCGTCGATGAAATCCGTCGGCAGGCGGGTGCCGTCGTCGTAGGCCGCAAGATCGGCCTGACCTCGGTGGCAGTCCAGCAACAGCTGGGCGTCGACCAGCCCGACCTCGGCGTTCTGTACGCCGACATGGAGTTCCCCGCCGGCGGCACCATCCCCATGAGTCGTTTGATCCAGCCCAAGGTCGAAGCGGAAGTTGCCTTCGTGCTCGGTGCCGACCTCGTGGACGGACCGCTGGACAGTGCGCAGGTGCGCGAGGCGATCGACTACGCCGTCGCAGCGATCGAGATCTGTGACAGCCGCATCGCGTCGTGGGACATCAAATTCGGTGACACCGTCGCCGACAATGCGTCCTCGGGCGTGTACGTCCTGGGAACCGAACGCCGCACCCTCGACGAGGTGGAACCCGCCGGCGTCGTCATGTCGATGTCCGTCGACGGCACCGAGGTGTCCACCGGCGTCGGAACCGCTTGCCTGGGCGATCCGATCGAAGCAGTCGTCTGGCTCGCCCGCACGGCACGCGAGTTGGGGCAGCCGCTGACTGCAGGCCAGGTGATCCTGTCCGGCGCACTCGGCCCCATGGCACCGGTCACCGCAGGCAACGAAGTCACCGTGACCGTCTCCGGGTTCGGTTCCGTCACCACCAGTTTTTCCAGCGAAGAGGACAACGCATGAGCAAGGTCAAGGTCGCGATCATCGGATCGGGCAACATCGGCACGGATCTGATGATCAAGGTGCTGCGCAACTCCGACTACCTGGAGATGGGCGCGATGGTCGGCATCGACCCGGCGTCGGACGGCCTCGCCCGCGCAGCGCGTCTGAACGTGCCGATCACGGCTGAAGGTGTCGAGGGTTTGATCGGTCTGCCGAACTTCGACGAGATCGAGATCGTCTTCGACGCCACCTCGGCAAAGGCTCACGTCGCCAACAACGCGCGGCTGGCTCCCCTCGGCAAGCGCATGATCGACCTGACGCCTGCCGCCATCGGCCCGTACGTCGTGCCGGCCGTCAACGCAGACGAGCACCTGGACGCACCCAACGTCAACATGGTGACGTGTGGTGGCCAGGCCACGATCCCGATGGTTGCGGCTGTTTCTCGGGTCGTCCCGGTGGCGTATGCGGAGATCGTCGCGTCCATCGCCTCGAAGTCTGCAGGTCCCGGAACGCGCGCCAACATCGACGAGTTCACCGAGACCACATCCGAGGCGATCGTTGCTGTCGGCGGCGCCCGCCGCGGCAAGGCCATCATCATCCTCAACCCCGCTGAGCCGCCGCTCATCATGCGCGACACGGTGTTCTGCCTCGTCGACGCCCCGGACCCGGCTGTTCACGAGGAGATCCGTCAGTCCATCGAGAAGATGGTCGGCGACGTCTCCGCCTATGTTCCGGGCTACCGCCTCAAGCAGGAAGTCCAGATCACCGAGATCCCGGCCGACCAGCCCGTCGAGACGTTGCTCGTCGACGGCAATCGCCCCACCCATCAGGTGTCGGTGTTCCTCGAGGTCGAGGGTGCTGCACACTACCTGCCTGCGTACGCCGGCAATCTCGACATCATGACGTCCGCCGGAATGCAGATCGCGGAGCGCATCGCCCAGCAGAAGGAAGCAACCAAGTGAGCAACCGCAAGATCTTCGTCCAGGACGTCACCCTTCGCGACGGCATGCACGCTGTCCGCCACCGTATTTCGCCCACCGACGTCAAGCGGATCGTCACAGCTCTCGATGCTGCCGGCGTCGACGCGATCGAAGTTGCACACGGTGACGGCCTCGCCGGCGGCTCGCTCAACTACGGCCCCGGCTCGAACACCGACTGGGAATGGATCGAAGCAGCGGCCGAGGTACTCGAGCACGCTCGTCTCACCACGCTGCTGCTTCCGGGTGTCGGCACGATCAGTGAACTCAAGCATGCTTACGACCTCGGTGTTCGCTCGGTTCGCGTTGCCACGCACTGCACCGAGGCCGACGTCTCCGCGCAGCACATCGAAACCGCCCGCGAGATCGGCATGGACGTCTCGGGCTTCCTGATGATGAGCCACATGGCGCCGGCCGAAGAACTGGCGAAGCAGGCCAAGCTGATGGAGTCGTACGGCGCGCACTGCGTCTACGTCACCGACTCGGGTGGACGTCTGGTGATGAACGACGTCGCGGATCGTGTTCGCGCATACCGCGACATCCTCGACGACGGCACCGAAATCGGTATCCACGCGCATGAGAACCTGTCGCTCTCGGTTGCCAATTCCGTTGTCGCAGTGCAGAACGGCGTCACCCGCGTCGATGCTTCGCTTGCCGGTCACGGTGCCGGCGCCGGTAACTGCCCCCTCGAAGCCTTCATCGCCGTCGCGAACATCGAGGAGTGGGAGCACGGCTGCGACCTGTTCGCCTTACAGGATGCCGCCGACGACATCGTCCGTCCGCTGCAGGATCGGCCGGTCCGCGTCGATCGAGAGACCCTCACGCTCGGCTATGCCGGCGTGTACTCGAGCTTCCTGCGCCACGCCGAGGCTGCTTCGGAGCGCTACGGAATCGACGTTCGCACACTGCTTCTCGAAGCCGGACGCCGCCGTCTGGTGGGTGGCCAGGAGGACATGATCGTCGACATCGCACTCACCCTTGCAGCGCAGGCAACAAAGGAAGCTGTCTGACGCGCTGCCGAGTTCGCTGATACCCGAGTCCCGCTCCCGTCTCCGGACGGGGGCGGGACTTGCCATTTCAGCCGAGAGAGCCCACCGACACGGCACTCGAAAAGCTGGCAAAGTTCGTCGCACGACATCTCTGACGCTCAGGGTAGAAACTTATCCGCTACAGACGAATTCAGGAAACCAGCTTCATCGATGCAAGACCTGCAGGGTGATACCTTCGATATGCTGAGCTCGTGGAACCTACCGAATACCGTGACGAATTGAGATCTGTCCTCGATACCGCGTCGGGGGTAGTGAGCGATCGACTGGCTGCGATCCACAACGCGGCAACCCCGCGCACCGAAGGGATCGTCATCGACGTCTCGCTCGACCAAGACGGCGAGGGAACATTCGGCGTCTGGGCACGATACGAGGGTCCCGACGCATTCAGTCTGAATCAGCAGATCGGTTACGAGAGAGAGCTATTCGGCGTGATCTGGGGCGAGGAGGGCTGGGAACCGCCGGTTCCGCATCGACCGCGAAAGTGGTCACGTGTGGAACTCGAGAAAGTGATCGTCGGTGTCGTGGCCAAATGGATCGACGGGCTCATTCCCTCGACCGCCACCGAACTACCCTGGGAAGTAACGACTCCCGACGGAACTGTCGACGCTGTACTCGTGGGCCCAGAGATCAGCCGTGGACATTCGCCTCGGTGAAAGCGCGGAAGCATCGGCGAACACGTTGCAGCGTCAGCGTCCGGTCGAACCGTCGATCAATTCGCGGAGGATGTCAGCGTGCCCGGCATGGCGTCCGGTCTCTTCGATCATGTGCACGAGCGCCCAGCGGACACTGGGAGCGGGTCGTTTCGCCCCCGGTCGCGGGATGGGCGCGGCAAGATCTGTGCATCCGTCGAGAACTGCGTTGGCGCGCTCGACCGTCTCGCGATAGCGACTGACGACACCGTCCACGCTGTCTTCCGATGACGGTTGAAACGTCGCTTTCCAATCCGTCACGTTTTCTGCAAGGAACATCGATCGTTCGACAAAGGTCAGATGATTGGCCAGCCCGAGCAAGGTTGTTCCCGACGGAACAATTGTGTTGCGCACCTGAGGTTCCGGAGCACCTTCGACCTTGGCGGCAATCGAATCACGGAGGTAGTCGAGAAACGCTCGTAGTGTGGCTGCCTCGCTATTCCCTGTCCGGGGGTGGTGGGGCATCTCGGCGGCTGCGACGCGAGGTTGCCATGGTGATTCTCCTTCCTCGGCGAAGAACGATGAAGAGGCTTCATTCCTGGATGGGCAGAACCGATCCTTCCGAACTCACTCCGATCCCGCATCAAATTTTGCCGTTACAGCAAAGACAACTTGGTTGCCGGTGTCAGCGTGCCGAGTTCAGGTCGCGCACAAGTTGGGGTCTCCGCCACTTGCCGACCTCGAAAGGCCACCGCCGCAGCGGATAGGCGAGACGAGCCACGAAGTAATTGACGTACTCGACGACGCCGAAAGCCCACACCGCCACGACGCCCACCGCCGCGCCGGAGTGATCTGGTAACCAGATGACAACGCCGAGAAGAGCTATCGCCAACAAGAGAACATCGAGGACCCGAAACACGCGGTAAAGCGCTGCGAGGCGGGCCGGCATCGGCTCCAACTCGACCCAGCCCCGCGCAAGCAGCCAATAGACACCTGCTTGCACGAGGATCACAAGCAGTGGGGCCAGCGCCGACCACAACGCCGCGGAGTCTCGCGAACCTTCGAGCCGGGGCATCACGACACCGACCGCCACAGCGGCAAATACGGCCGCGGCGGCCAGTTCGCCGAGGCCGAGGCTCAGGTACTTGCGTCTCAAACTCTGTCGCCGTTGATCCACCACGTAAGAACCCTATCCGTTGATCACCATCGCTTGCCACGTGGTGGTCGGACCGATTCTGCAGCGCGAGTGAGGAATACACTTCATCTCGACTTCGATCTCGAGCGCATGAGGCGTGGATCATCCTGGGACGTGCTGGCGGATCCGCCGGGAAACCTTTTCTGCGTGGGCGATCCGCACTAGCTGCGCCGTTGTCAGTCCCCGATGCGCGGTCGTTCGCGCCGACGTGGTCCTCGATCGCGCATCTCGAGAATCGCTGCTGCCGTGGACGCGACCGTCTTGTCGTCGTCGTGGGTGATCCTGGCGAGCGCTTCGCGTGCTGCCGCGCCGGGAATCTCGGCGAGCGCCTGCGTAATTCGCAACCTCGTCGGGGCGTCGTCAGTGCCGTCGAGCCTTGCCTGCACGGCATCGACGACCTCGCCGCTTGTAGGTGAGTGCTCAGCGAGAAGACCGAGCACCTCGCCTGCCTCGACGTCGCGCCGCCCGTCTGCGACCATCTCGAGGAGAGCTGGCATCGAGACAGCCTCTCCGCGAGATCCGAGGGCGAGAGCGGCGTCGGCGCGGACTATCGCGTCCGAATCATCGAGAGCTCGCTTCAGAGACCGAGTTGCTTCCTCGGTGTTGATCCCGGATATGGCCGACGTCGCGCGGCGTCGAACCTCGACGTCCTCCGATTCGAGCCCCTTCGTCAGACCTGCAAGGCCCGCACCTTCGGTCCTCGCCAACGCCCACTGCAATGCTCCCGTCACGTTGGCATCCCTCTCCGACAGGATGGCCTCGACGAGTGCGTCGACCGGCAATGCCGCATTTGCGTCCTGCGACAGAATCGCTTGCTGACGGTGGGCGGCGAACTCGGATTCGAGTGCACGCAACAGCGAGACCATGCGCAGGACGTCGTCCCACTCCGAAGGGGCGGTGGCGTCGACCCTTTCGAGTTTGGTCAGCAATTCCTCCTCCGCCGCGATCCGTTGCCGAGTGTGTTGCATGAGTTCACCCACCAAATCGGCCGGTGCGAAGTCTGGTTCGTCGAGGGCACGCTTGGCCTCGTTCAACGAGAGCCCCAATGTCCTCAAGCTCTCGACGTGGAAGAGGCGACGGATGTCGTCAGCGGAGTACTCGCGGTAGCCACCGGACGTGCGGCCCGTCGGCTTCACCAGCCCCAAAGTGTCGTAGTGACGCAGCATCCGTGTGCTGACACCACAACGCCGCGACACCTCGCCGATCAACATCCGTCTCCCCTTCCTACGCGTCCGGGCCGATTGCCGCGACGCGCTTCGCCAACTCGTGTGAGAGAGCGAATCCACCGTCGGGGTCGTGCCAGAGTTGCTTTGTAGCATCAGCATGCGCTCGGACACGCGGAATCGGGCTCGTACCGGCCGCGTCGAGCACCGGGAGGACGGCCTCGCCGAGCCCGGTCAGGGCGCGGCTCAGACTGAGCTGCATCTGCAGTTCACCCCGCCCGAGCTCTGTGGCCAGATCGGCCGCGAGTGCGCCCTCGTCTCCCGCCGGCACGAGAGCCACAGCCGCGCGCCACGCACTGCGCGCAACCTCGTCGTCCTGGTCGTGGACCAGCGCAGAGACCTCGGGCCACGCGATCGGATCGCCGATCTTGGACAAAGTGTGGAGCGCCTGACTGCGGGCTTGCGAGCCATCGGACCCGAGCTCACGGATCAGCCTCGGCACCGTGATTTCAGCCGGCAAGCGGCACAACGCCCAGGTCAGCATGTCGCGGACGAAGAAGTCCGGCTCGACGGCGCACCGATCGATCAGGGCATCCGTCAACTGAGGATCCGGGCGTGTGCCGACCGCAAGCGCGGCGCGCAGTCGAACCGAGGGATCGGCTGCGGCCAAGGCGTCGACGAGGTGGGCATTCTGCCCACCGTGGTTGGTTGTGTTCACGACAACCACCTCCTTCACCGACCAGTGGAACCCTTGTCACTGTGTCAAGGTCAAGCGTCACTGCCTCCGACACGTGAAATGTCGCCTCGGATCACACGCCGGTTGTCGATCCTGGCCGAAAGATCATCAGCACGACGACAACGACCCAGAGCAGATTGAAGATTCCCGTCGCGGTGCCCAGCCGACGGGTGAGCCGCGTTGCGACGTCCACAACGGACCCGGTTCCTTCGATCGCCGCCATTGTCAGCCGTTGGGCGGGAAGCACCACCGCGGTGAGTATCACGGCGGCAACGACGGTGAGTGCGATCGAGGTGAGGATCCACAGGTCACCGAGCACTCCGAGATTGACGGCGGTGGCGACACCGAGCATCGGAACGACAATGCCGATCGTGGCATACACCCGAACGATGCGATGCAGCATGCCCGTCGTCGCAACACTGGCGCTGTCCGGATCGGCGAGCGCGGCGCGGCTCGCCACCGGGAACATACTCGCTGCCACAGCGACGGGGCCGATGGCAAGAATCGCCGCAATCACATGGAGGGACAGCAGGATTCCGGTCATGGGATTTCTCGCGTTTCGGTACGCTCAAGCGTATTCACGCGGCGTCCGGGGCGAAGGTGATTACAGGCTCGGCGCCCTTGGCCGACCACACCGTTCCACGACGCTCGTAGTCGAAGAGCGCTTCGACCTCGAGACTTATCCGGGGCCCGAGGCATCGTTCCAGCAGATACAGGCCCAGGTCGAGACCGGATGTCACACCACCGGCGGTGATCAGGTCACCGTCGTCGACGATTCGCGCCTGGATCGGAATTACACCGCCGGCCGCCAATGCGTCCACGGCAAGATGGTGCGTCACGGCGCGACGCCCTTCGAGAAGCCCCGCCATCGCCAGCGCCAATGATCCTCCACAGACGGTCGCAACGAGAACACCAGGATCGTCGAGTGCACGGCGCATCATGACAGGCAGTTCGGTTTCCGTTGTGGCCGCGAGCCTTTCCGGCAAGCTGGAACCCGGCTGGTCCGCATTGGGTTCGAAGAGACCCGATGCTCCGGGAACGACGATCAGATCCGCGTGTTCGACATCGAGGGTTGCAGTGGCGGTCATCTCGAGTTCACCACTTCCGCTCACGACGGTCCGAGGCCCCTCCGCGCTGACGAGTTCGACACTCAACGCCCCACCGCTGGCGAGACCCCCGGCGTAAAGCACCTCGTACGGACCCACGACATCCATGGGATCGAATCCGTCGAACAACACGATCTGCGCGTGCACTGCAACCTCCGATTTTGTGCGACGCGCTCCTGTGCACGTCGCTGTTCCCACGACAGTAGGAGGAAGTTGACCTCTATGGCGACGGCTGAAAGCCAACCTTCGACGGCTTTCAGCCAACCTCACACATTCTGTGAAATACCAGTTGAGAGGATATTTCAAGACACGAGATCACCGAATCTCGCGCCACATACGCTACGTTTCAGACATGCATGACGTTGCAGTTCTCGCGTTGCCCGGGGTGGTGCCGATGGACCTGGCGGCACCCCTCGAAGTCTTCGGACGATGCAGGCTCCCCTCGGGTGCACCGGCGTACCGGACCTCCGTGTGCGCGCTCACCGAGGAGGTGGAGACCGGAACGTTCACGATGCGAGTACCGCACGGACTGTCACGTCTCGCCCAGGCAAGCACGATCATCATCCCGGGCACCGCCGATCTCGACGTGCCGATCGACCCCGAGATCATCGACGCCCTCAGAACTGCCGCGGATCGCGGCACGCGCATCGCCTCACTGTGCGTCGGTGCATTCACACTCGCCGACACAGGCTTGCTCGACGGACTTCGCGCGACGACGCACTGGGCGGCTGCGTCGGAGTTGGCGCGTCGGCACCCGGCCATCGACGTCGATGCCGCTGTTCTCTACGTAGACAACGGGCACGTCCTGACTTCCGCCGGCGCCGCGGCCGCACTCGACCTGTGTCTGTACATGGTCCGTCAGGACTACGGGTCCGCGGTCGCCGCCGACACGGCGCGGCTGAGCGTGATGCCGCTCGAACGTGCCGGAGGGCAAGCACAATTCATCGTCCACGAACCTCCCGTGCCCAGCGGGACAACCCTTCGGCCGCTACTGAACTGGATGGAAGAGAACCTCGGGGAGCAACTCGACATCACGACAATCGCAGCCAAGGCAACGATGAGCACTCGCACGCTCAACCGCCGCTTCCAGGAACAAATCGGTACGACGCCGTTGCAGTGGCTCCATCACGCGCGGCTCCGTCAAGCGCAATTTCTGCTCGAGACCACCGACCACTCCATCGAACGTGTTGCGGGACAAGTCGGATTCAATGCCGTCACCACGTTCCGCGAACGCTTCCGAGACTTGGTCGGCACCAGTCCACAGCGATACCGGACGCAGTTTCGAACGTCGCGCTAGCTGACCTACTTCTCGCTCTGTCGACGCACCATCTCCGAGATCCAGATCGGCGCAAACGGCGAGGTGCAGTTCGGGGGAGTCGGGTAGTCCTCGAGCACCCGCAGACGTTCACCGATGTCGATTGCGCGGGCCCGGTACTCGGCATGTTCGATCCCGATCTGGGCCAGGCAGTGGTTCATCGCCCATTGCAGGCGATCAGGGGCATCCTTCATCTCCGCCTCGATGACGTCGAGCAATCCTGAAAGATCAAGGCCCTCGGGCTTCTTCGCTACGCGCTCGGTAGTCAGGGCCCAACCGGCGCTCGCAACCACGGGATCGGAGTCGGCGGTCCAGGCCACCCGCAAATCCTCCGCGTGCGGGTTCTTCTTCACCACGTAGTTGACGAGCCAGTCATGCACCTTGGGAGTACGAGCCTCACGCAACATGACGTCCAACTCGTCACGCCCGAACGCCTTCGGGCGACAGATCAAGAGGGCAAGCAGCCTCGCTGCAGTATCGCCCGTCGCCCAAAGTTGTTGTGCAAGTTCCTGCTGAGTCTTCAGTCGCTTCGCGACTGCCCGCAGTTTTGTCAGGTTCACACCGTGATCGTCACCGTGCTTCTCGTTCACTGCGCGCACCTTCGGATCCTCGAGCGCAGCCAACTCGTCCATCACCGCGGCAACCGTCGATTCAGCCACGTCGTCCTCCAGTCACTACTTCTGCGATTCACCTACTGGCAAGTCACCTACTGCAAGTCACCTACAAGGAAAGCACGGGACGGCACGCGTCGACGCATCCACGTCCGACCCGTGTTTGAAACTTCGACCAATGGGTACATGTCTGCTCCTGAGGTGGCGGCACGTCACCATGAAGACAGGACGAACCTTGCATATGCGACGCGCCGCGGGTGCCGAGAACGTGGACGAAACCGCAGGCGGAGATGAAGGCGGCAGTAAGAATGTTCTCACTCGGGCTATAACCGGCCCACTCCTTTTCGTGTTCATCCTCGGAGACGTCCTGGGCGCCGGTATCTACGCATTGGTGGGCGTCATCGCCGGTGAAGTTGGTGGAGCCGTCTGGGTACCACTGCTCGTAGCGCTCGTCATGGCATTGCTGACAGCAACGTCGTATGCCGAACTGGTCACCAAATATCCGCGAGCGGGCGGTGCAGCAGTATTCGCCCAACGGGCGTATCGGAAACCGCTGATCTCATTCCTCGTCGGCTTCTCGATGCTGGCGGCCGGTGTCACGAGTGCAGCAGGACTCGCCCTCGCATTCTCGGGTGACTATCTCAAAGCCTTCATCGACGTCCCGACCGTTCCAGCCGCGCTCGTCTTCCTCCTCCTGGTGGGGCTTCTCAATGCCAGAGGCATCAAGGAGTCGATGCGCGCAAATGTCGTCATGACAGTCGTGGAGGTCACCGGCCTCGTCATGGTTGTCGTCCTCGCCTGCGTAGTTCTCGGGCACGGCGACGGAACCTTGAGCCGTGTCGTGGAGTTCGACGACAGTCGATCGCCTGCACTCGCCGTGTTGGCAGCGGCGCTCCTCGCGTACTACTCGTTCGTCGGCTTCGAAACGTCGGCGAACGTCGCCGAAGAAGTGAAGAACGTGAGCAAGGTCTACCCACGCGCACTGTTCGGAGCCCTGTTGACCGCGGGCGCCGCCTATGTCCTTGTCGGCCTGGCTGTCTCGGTGGTGCTGCCCGCCGACGAGCTCGCCGCGTCCTCCGGCCCCTTACTGGCAGTGGTGTCAGCCGCCGACATCGGTGTTCCGCCTCGCCTGTTCAGCCTGATCGCTCTGGTAGCCGTCGCCAACGGCGCACTGCTGACAATGATCATGGCAAGCAGGCTGACGTACGGAATGGCGTCGGAAGGGTTGCTCCCCAGCGCATTCGCGCGCGTGCTGCCGCGGCGCCGGACCCCCTGGGTGGCGATCATCGCAACCACAGCCGTTGCCATGGCTCTCTGCGTCACCGGATCGTTGTCAGCCCTGGCAGAGACGGTGGTACTCCTGCTGCTTTTCGTATTCATCAGCACCAACATCGCGGTCCTGGTTCTGCGTCGTGACGCAGTGCAACACAGCCATTTCCGGACACCGATCATCTTTCCGATCCTCGCCCTCGGTACGTGCGTTGCGTTGCTCACCCAGCAGAGCGCCGCAACGTGGTTGCGCGCATCATTACTCTTGGCGGTCGGAGTAGTGCTGTACGCCCTCTCCCGCCGTCGATCCACGAAGTAAGGTGCGATGTTCGAAAGGGGGTGTGATGACCGACAGTTCTGATACACCAGATGTAATTCAGCGTCGAGAGCGAAAGATCAACAGGCGAACCCTGACGTACGGCCTGTCCGTCGTTCTGGCTACCGCGGCACTGGTTGTCGCGATCGTGTGGTTGGGCTCCCGGCGGGGCGAATGCTTCGGTACCGACACCTTGCTGTGCTCACAGAAAGATCGCCGACTGGCCGTCTTCGTCCCGAGCCTCATGCTGCTACTCGGCTCCGTAGGCGCGTTCTTGCGAGCCTCCCTGCGATTGCACCGTCTGCGGCGCCTCTACATCCGGCCGTACATGGCGTGGCTCCTGACGGGGCTCACCCTGGTGTACCTGGCGGGAGCCTTCATCTTTATCGAGGGCAATATTCTCTGAATACATCTGTTCGGCAATCGGATTCACAGACCGAAGCGGTAGCTGTCGTTCAGAATCGTGTGTCGTCGATGGCAGTAAGGACCACTTCTCGAACCGATGACGAAGACGACAGATTCGAGATGGAGCGCACGGTATCCACGACGTCGTGCACGGGAACCAGAGACCCATCTCCGCGGGCAGCAGCGATGTCTCGGGGCACATCGAGTCCATCTTCCGTGTTGAGATATCCGAGGTGAAGGACCGTCACTGCGAGTCGGTCCTTCCGGTAGCCCTCTCTCAACGCGTCGGCAATGCCGTTGATCGCGGACTTCGATGCGCCGAACGCAACTTCCGGCCTACCGCTTCGCGGGAGCCCCGAGGTAGAACCGGTCAAGAAAATCCGAGGCCGAGGACGCCCGATCATCCGTGGGATCAGGCGCTTCGACAAAAGGATCGTGCCGGTGATGTTGGCGTTGATCATTTCCAGCATTTCGACGTCGGATTGATCTGTGAACGCATAATCGGAAGTGAAGGCGTCCCCTTCCCAGATTCCGACGTTGCAAATCATGGTGTCTACACCTCCGACAAGCTCCTGGTCGATCGAGTTCGCTGCCGCAACAGGGTCGGTCAGATCTGCTTCGATCCACTCGGAGACGTCGAACCCGTCAGGGCGCCGACGAGAAATACCGACAACGTCGTGACCATCGCTCCTCAAGCCCTCGATCAATGCACGACCAAGTCCCCGGCTCGCGCCGACAATAACTACCCTCGCCACAATTGCACCCTTCTGCCCGCTCTGTTCACATCCAATGGATGACACGACACATTCATGCACGCCGAAATACGTTGCCCTCGAGCGTGACAACGGCACCGGCCGCAACGAGCCGCTGAAGGTGCAGCTGCGCAGTTCGTCGTTCGACTGCATCGACGTACGGCGCGTTGACGTGCGGACGGTAGACGAGGCGATGCGCGACGATGTCTTCCAACTGCCTTGGTTCACCGAGAAATTGGACGAGTCTTTCTTCGCGGCTGAGCAGTTTGTCGCGGTAGGCGGTCAGCCGGCGACGGAACTCGTCGCTGCCTTCGACGACGCCCTTTTGATGGAAGGTGCCGTACCACCGAGCGTCGATGCCCGCGGCGCGGTCGATGGAGGCGAGGAAGTCGTCGACGCTACTGCCCAGGTCGCCGTACATCGGGCCGAAGGAGGTGAGATCGATGTCGGCGACATAGAAGAAGCCGTCGGGCTCGATGAGGAGGCCACAATGTCCGGGAGTGTGACCAGGTAGGTGAATGACCGTCGCCGTGCGGTCTCCGAGGTCGAAGACGTGGCCGTCGGCGATCCCGGAAACGTCATCGTGCGTCGGGGGAATGCCGTACTGCGCTGCTATTGAATGTTCGACCTCAGCTCGCTCCTCGGGGCGGAGGCCGTAATTTGTGAGCATCGTGTCAAGGGAGGCGACCGACGGCGCGTCGAGGTTGTGCGCGTACGTCGGTGCTTGAAAATGCCGGAGACCGGCAACGTGGTCCTCGTGGCCGTGACTGATGAAGACGAGGTCTGCGCCCACGGGATCTCGGTCGAGGGAGAGGGACGGGTCGATCACCAGCGTGCGTTCGGATCCGTGCACGACCACGGTGTTTCCGAAGGGGACGGTCCCACCGTTCTCTGGTACCAGCACTGAGACTTTGCCAAATTCTCTGGGTGTGAACATCTCTCGCTTCTCCCTGCGGCCATCGGGTAGTGAAGTTGCAGATCTCGAAGCAATCGAAGGTATCGCTGACAGAGACCTCAGCCAGTATGCATGGCCGGGTCAGCGGGCCGTACGCGGATCATCCTGGACTACCCGGTGAGCTCGTCACGAGCAGCGACAAGGACTTCCTCGGAGAGGGACGATCCCTTGGTGGCTCGCGAGAGGACCAGAGCGCCGATCATGGTCGAGAGACGCACGAGCCCGTCATGCTCCTCATCCGCGAGCGCCTTGGCAAAATCACCGACCCCCTCGACGTACACCCGACGGGCCTCACTGTCTGCAGGCTCGCGTGCCATGTCGGCGGCGAGGGCAGCGGCGGGACATCCGTCTGCCGGATTGTCGCGATGCTCCACGGAGAGGTAGTTGTCGATCAGGGCTTGTCGAGCCTCGTCACGCTGCCCTGCATGCCTTTCGAGACCTGCTGCGTGCAGCTGCGCCAGTTCGGCGAAGGCATGAGTGGTCGCTTCGTCGATGAGCGCGTCCTTGGACGCGAACTGCTTGTAGAAACCACCGTGGGTCAGCCCCGACGCCTTCATCAAGTCGGCGACACTGAGGTGAGTGCCCTTCTCTCGGAACAGACGAGCTGCGGTTTCCACGACGCGCCGACGGTTCTCTTCCGCTTGTTGCTGCGATACGCGGCCCATCACAACGCCTTCCAGTTTGGATTTCACTTGACATCTATCCTAGCTCACACTTAGATTTGATTCATAATCTAAATGTCATCGACAGTCACAACCCTGGGAGAATCATGGACCTGAACAAGACGGTTGCGGTCGTCACCGGAGCCAATCGCGGACTCGGCCGCCATCTGGCAGCAGGGCTCGTCGAGCGCGGCGCAAAGGTGTACGCGGCTGCCCGCAATCCGGAAACTGTCGATCTGCCCGGCGTCATCCCCCTGAGGTTGGACGTGACGGATGCCGAATCGATCACCGCCGCAGCGCAAATCGCATCGGATGTGACCTTGGTGGTCAACAACGCCGGAATCTCTACCTCGGCGCCCTTGATCGGGGGCGACATCGATGACGTTCGCCGCGAGATGGACGTCAATTTCTACGGCCCGCTTGCCGTGACCCGGGCGTTTGCTCCGGTCGTCGAAAACAACGGAGGCGGAACAGTACTCAACGTTCTTTCGGTGCTGTCCTGGTTCCATCCGGCTGCGCTCGGGTCTTACGCGTCATCGAAGGCAGCGGCGTGGGCGATGACCGACGCCGTTCGAGAAGAACTGGCGCCGCGGGGAATCGCCGTCTCGGCACTGCACGTTGCATACATGGATACCGACATGGCTGCGGGCGTACCGGCCGAACAGAAGATCGATCCGGCCGATGTCGCGGCGCAGGCCCTGGACGGCATCGAACGTGGGCTGGCAGAGATCCTCGCCGACGACACCACCCGGTATGTCAAGGGGAGTCTGTCGTCGTCGAAATCCGAGTAACCAAGGGACTGTTGACGAGTGACACTCATCCCACCGTTTTGAGACTCGCCAATCTGCCCAGGATCGGTGCCCGCCAAGCCGCGAGGTCTTCCGGACCGTTTTCTTCCCACAACTCGTACAACTCCGACGTGTCGCTGTCTGCGACGGCACGCTCGAGTGCGGTGAGGACCCATGCCTTCTGCTCCGGACTCAAGGTTCCGGCGTACCCGGCGGCATCAATCTCGGCCAGCTGCACAGGCGCCGGCGCAACCCCGTGCGCAACCGCAAGGATCTCGGCGACGGCAATAGCTGTTTGAGCATCATCGGCATCGAGGTAGCCGTCGTCGGGGTGGAGTGCGTAATCGTCGATATCGTAGTCACCCGCCTGTACCGCGCTGAGCAGGTCGCCCGCTACGTCGTTGTCGAAAGGTCCTGAACCCCAAGTCCCCATGCTGTCTCTCCGATCCGTACCCGCGTCATCTGTCGTAACGATATTAGTGAATCACCGGCTTCGGCGAGGATCCTCGGGCTGGAAGTACTGCGTTCGCCGGAAATCGACATCAGCGCAACGGCACGCGAATGATGCGGTCATCACCGGGGTTGGGGTCGCCGCGTCCGTCGGTGTTGTTCGTCAGTATCCACAGCGACCCGTCCGGTGCGACTACAACATCACGGAGGCGCCCGTATTCGTCGACGAATTGCTCGTCGGCGGTCGCGGGATCGGTCAAGGGCACCGTGCGGAGTCGCTCACCACGAAGATTGGCGATGTAGATCGTGCCGTCGTGGATGGCGATTCCGCTGGGGCTGGCATCGTCAGGTGACCATTGTTGGAGCGGGTCGATGAATCCGTCTTCACCCGCAATCCCTTCGACCTCGGGCCACCCGTAGTTTCCGCCTGCTTCGATCTTGTTGAGCTCGTCCCAGGTGTCCTGCCCGAACTCGCTGGCGTACATCGTGCCGTCCTCGGTCCAGGCAATGCCCTGGGAGTTGCGGTGGCCGTAGCTGTAGACAAACGAGTTCGGAAATGGATTATCTAGCGGCACATCGCCATCCGGAGTCATTCGAAGGATTTTCCCGGACATCGAGTCGAGGTCCTGAGCTCTGTCTCGACTACCGGCATCACCGACGGTCACGTACAGCATCCCGTCCGGGCCGAACGCGATGCGACCACCGTTGTGGTAGTTGGCCGAAGCGAGCCCGTCGAGAATCGTCTCGGCCGGCCCGAGCGCGAATTCCCCCGGAGCACCGATGATGTCGAAGCGTTCGATCCGGTTCTCCCCGTTCGCGGTGAAGTACACATACAGGCGGTTTTCACGTACTGCGATCCCTAGTAAACCGCCCTCACCTCTGGGGCTGACGCCGTCGACGACTCCCACCTCGCGGCTGTTTCCGCCGGCGTCGAGTTCGAGGATTCGCGCGCTGTCGCGCTCACTGACAAGTGGTGTGTCGCCGTGGAATGCGATCGACCAGGGCGCGTCCAAGCCGTCGGCGACGGTCTCGGGTTCACCGAAGGCCGCGGCGGGCGCCAATCGTGTTGTCGTGCTTGCCTGCGGACGGGGCCCTTCAGGATCCTCGCTACCGCAGGCCGTCAGGAAGGCCGAGACGAGCACGGCGGCGCCCAGTCCTCGGATCTGTCGTCGTGTCATGGGCGCGTCTCCCGGGTTCAGGCAGTCTTTGCGCCGACGGTAGCGCGCAATCGGCCACACCGGGAGTCCCTTCGAGTACCCCCAACGACCGGGACTCCCTCGCAGGCGACGGGCGTGATGCCCTGGACGGGTGCGCCACGACATGCGCGTCGTCAACAGAAAGAGAACTGACCACCTCATGATTTCCGCCCCGACCGTCGAAGAAACCGGCCGCCTGCCGCTCGTGATCTACGTGCTGGCCGTCGGAGTTTTCTTGATGGGCACAACCGAATTCGTCGTCGCCGGCATTCTTCCCGAAATCGCGGGTGACCTCGGTACGTCGATCGCGAACGTCGGCCTGATGATCACCGTCTTCGCGATCGGAATGATCGTCGGCACGCCGGCGATGGCGATCTTGACACTCAGGGTTCCTCGACGCGTGACCTTGAGCTCGGCGCTGGTTGTTTTCGCGATCGGACACGTCATCGTCGCGCTCTCGTCCAACTTCGGACTCATTCTCGGCGCCCGCTTCCTCACAGCCGTGGCGACGGGCGCATTCTGGGCAGTCGCCGCAGTGGTCGGAGATCGCGCGGGACTCCCGCACGCCGCCAAATCGTGATCAGGTTGAAGTGACACGAAGAAACCGATGGTGAGGAGCCACGTCATGCGCGCTGTCGTCATGCATGCCCCCGGCGATGTCCGGGTCGAAGAGATCGATGCACCGGTGATCGTCGAACCGACCGACGCGATCATTCGCGTTACAGCCACCTGCGTCTGCGGTTCCGACCTCTGGCCTTATCGCGGCATCGAAAAGCTGAATGGCCCGACGCCGATGGGACACGAATACGTGGGCGTCGTCGAACAGGTCGGCCCCGAGGTCAAAGACATCGAAGTTGGAGACTTCGTCGTGGGCTCGTTCGTCGCGTCGGACAACACCTGCGAAATCTGCGAGGCGGGCTTTCAGTCTCGCTGTATCCACCAGGTCATGATGGGCTCGGTCGGCACCCAATCCGAATACGCTCGCATCCCGCTCGCGGACGGCACCCTCGTCCCTGTCCACGGAGAGCCGACCGAGCGGCAGGCCCGCAGCCTCCTTGCAGCCTCCGACGTACTCGGCACCGGTTGGTTCGCCGCCGTAGCTGCGGAAGCCGGACCTGGCAAAACAGTCGCCGTCGTCGGCGACGGCGCAGTCGGACTCCTGGCGATCCTCGCTGCCAGACAACTCGGCGCCGAGCGGATCATCGCCATGTCACGCCACGCCGACCGGCAGGCACTCGCCACGCAATTCGGCGCCACCGACATCGTCGAAGAGCGGGGCGACGCGGGCATCGCGAAGATCAAGGAACTCACCGGCGGCTACGGCGCCCACTCGACCGTCGAAGCCGTAGGCACCCAAGAATCGATGATGCAGGCTATCGGAGCTACCCGCCCCGGCGGACATGTCGGCTACGTCGGGGTATCCCACGGCGTCGAGCTCGACGGCATGAACCTGTTCTTCGCGACGGTGAGCCTGCTCGGCGGTCCCGCGCCGGTCAGGCGATTCCTACCCGAACTGATCGAGCTCATCATGACCGACCAGATCGACCCGGGCATCGTCTTCGACCTCACTCTCCCGTTGGAGGACGCCGCCGCCGGCTACCAGGCGATGGACGAGCGGCGCGCCACCAAAGTGCTACTCACCCTCTGACCGATACCAAAGGCTCACGAGACAGAACTGGGCTCTACACGCCGATCGAGGAACGTCTCGGCTACCAACGAGAGGCACTCTTGGTTTACCGAGCAGCATGTTCACTGATCACTGCGAATGCGTTTGACACCGAAGGTGAGGATGGGCACTTCGATTGGTGCGCAGCTGCTTTGACCCAAGAGGATGCTACGCGACTGATATGCACCCCCACCAGCGGAAACCGATTGTACGAGTGAATGTTTCAATGAGAGCCGCTCGACGCTACTTTGCAGCAACGAAACCCGTCTCTACCTACGGTTGCGTACTGAATTCCTTGTGGGGCAGGCTTTCTTGTGTACTGCTGACGAGCCGTATCTGCTGACGAATCGTATTGCTGACGAACCAAGGTCGGAGAACAATGGGTCACTACAAAAGCAACGTGCGTGATATCGAGTTCAATCTGTTCGAGGTGCTCGGGATCGGCGAACTGTTGGATGCCGGCGCATACGGGGACCTCGACACCGACACTGTGCGCAACATTCTTGCGGAAGTAGCGAGACTGGCAGAAGGCCCGGTCGCCGCGTCCTTCGCCGACGCGGATCGGAACCCTGTCGAATTCGACGCACCCAATCACGCAGTTGTGGTCCCGGAACCTCTACGCAAGACTGTCGAGGCGGTGAACGAGGCCGGTTGGTCGCGACTCGGCCTACCAGAAGGCATGGGTGGTGTTCCTGCTCCGGCGCCGTTGGTCTGGGCGATCGGCGAAATGTTGGTCGCGGCAAACGGATCCGCAAGCTTTTTCAACATGGGTCCACTGATGGCGAGCGTGCTCTACACCATCGGAAACGAACAGCAAAAACACTGGGCCAAAGAAGGATTCGAGCGCGGATGGGCCGGAACGATGGTGCTCACCGAACCAGACGCCGGATCCGATGTAGGCGCAGGCCGAACAAAGGCAATCGCGCAGGACGACGGCACCTGGCACATCGAGGGCGTCAAGCGGTTCATCTCCGGCGGTGACGTCGGAGACACGGCCGAGAACCTCTTCCACTTGGTGCTTGCCCGGCCCGAGGGCGCCGGTCCAGGAACCAAAGGTTTGAGCCTGTTCTACGTTCCGAAGTCCCATTTCAACTCGGACACACTTGAACTGGGAGAGCGCAACGGTGTGTACGTCACCGGCGTCGAGCACAAGATGGGCCTCAAGTCTTCCCCAACTTGCGAGCTCACCTTCGGAGCGACGGACGTTCCTGCCGTCGGCTGGCTCGTGGGTGATGTCCACAACGGTATCGCCCAGATGTTCCAGGTCATCGAGAATGCTCGAATGATGGTGGGCACCAAGGCGACCGGAACACTGTCCACCGGCTATCTCAACGCCCTCGAGTACGCAAAAGAACGAATTCAAGGCGCAGACCTCACCGAGCTGACAAACAAGACCGCGCCCCGTGTGGCCATTACGCACCACCCCGACGTCCGACGCAGCCTGGCGATGCAGAAGGCCTACGCCGAAGGCCTCCGAGCGGTCTACCTCTACACCGCTGCACACCAGAATGCTGATGTCGCCGAGTTGGTTTCGGGTGCGGATGCCGAATTGGCGGCGCGGGTCAACGATCTGCTGCTGCCGATCGTCAAGGGCGTCGGCTCCGAGAAGGCCTACGAACTGCTCACCGAGAGCCTGCAGACCCTGGGCGGCTCCGGTTATCTTCAGGACTACCCCATCGAGCAGTACATCCGCGATGCCAAGATCGACACCCTGTACGAGGGCACCACGGCGATCCAGGCGCAGGACTTCTTCTTTCGAAAGATCGCACGCGACCGCGGCGTTGCACTCGCTCACGTAGCCGGTCGCATACGAGAGTTCATCGACAGTGAGGCCGGGAACGGTCGCCTCAAGGCCGAGCGAGTCCTACTCGAGACCGCCTTGACCGACGTGCAGGAGATGGCCGGGACGCTCACCGGGTATCTGATGGCTTCCCAGGACCAACCCTCCGAGTTGTACAAGATAGGCCTCGGCTCGGTGCGCTTTCTGTACGCGGTAGGCGACCTGCTCATCGGATGGCGCCTGTTGGTGCAAGCGGAAGTCGCGTTGGCGGCCTTGGACCGTGACGCGTCGGCAAAGGACCGGTCGTTCTATCGGGGCAAGGTGGTCATCGCGTCGTACTTCGCCAAGAACATCCTGCCTATCCTGGCGTCGACGAAAGAAATCCTGGGTTCCCTCGACAACGAGATCATGGAACTCGAGGAAGACGCATTCTGACAACGTGCCATAGTGAAAGCAGCCCTGATACGTACATGCAGAACTGCGTGTGGACGGTGTCGATGCTCGATGACGGTCAGTGCCACCTCGCGCTCGACGCTGGACCACGGCCAAAGGGCAAGAGTGCAGGAACCAGTCCCCTGATCGGCGTCAGGGTCGTCGGGCCGCACATCGAACAGCCTGTACAGGAGTTGACGGCCCTGATCGCCGGCGAAGTCCAGGACGAGCTGGCCGGCGGATTTCCCTTTGTGCACTGGCCCATCGAGAAGGACCGACTCTTGATGCCGACATTGCGTGGCGGACGCGCGGTATGGGTGGTTCGCAGCGCTGATCGCATTGTCTCCGAGATCGGCGAACTCTGCCCGAGATGAAAATGCTTGCTGCGTGATTCAAACGTGGTCGTGAACCGGCGACGGAATCTTGTTGGAACGATACGAGTCTCCGCTCCGGTTCGGCCGCCAGAGACGCCAGTGTTTCGCGGACAACCGGAACGGGAGATGGTCTTGTAGGTGACGAGCACCGGACGACAACCGTTCGTCTGCAGGCAGGTTGAGCCACAGGGACAGTGAGGATGCGGCGTTGCCGAGGGTTGCGCGTATGCCTGACTCGCCGAGAATCCGGCCGTATCCATCCACGGCAAAACGGCCGAACGTGTCGGGGGTGATGTCGGGGTACGGCGCGCGGGTGTTGGGGTCGATCAGGCGTACGGGCGCGCTGCAGGTCAGCGCCGCCACAGAACGTCCGTGGGTTGTGACCGCATCGCAACCAACGAGGGCATCGAGCGCTTCGTTGACAGAACCAGGTGGGACGTTCCATTCGGTATGGGTTTGCGCTTTGTAGCGGGGCCCACCGAAGAGCTCGGTAGCGAACGATGACAACTGCGCGGTCGGCTCGGATGGCCCACTCTGGTAGATCTCGAACGTCCACGACGGCAACGACACTGGTTCGGTGCAGGATTCCAGGAACGTCTGCAGCCGCTGAAATGCAACATCGGGACGCTTGACTCGAAGCGAGTGTGCACCACCGGCGGACCCGGGCAACCCGTCGTATGTCACTACTTCCGGCAATCCGGCTTCCGGTGTCCGCGCCGTCACAGGTTAGCCAATCGCGAAAGCACTACCCCGGCTGGTTCCTCCGTCGCGTGGCGATAGCCAGTGCCGGCCCACAGGTGCATTCGCTCGGGATCTGCCTGCGCAACAGCGGCTTTGCGCATCGGGTTGGTCAGGTGATGGATGGCCGGATACCCGATGGGTGCTTGCGCGTCGTAGCGATCGGTGAACTCGTTCCGAAGTGCTCGTGCAGGACGTCCCGTGAAAGCTCTTGTGACGACGGTGCTTCCACGCGACGTCTCGGCCAGAGCTGCCTTGTGCGGAGCCGAAGCGCCGCTCTCCTCGGTGCGCAGCAGTACGGTGCCGACTACCGCGGCTTCGGCTCCAGCACGCAAGGCTGCTGCGACATCCGCTGAGGTCGCCAGTCCACCTGCCGCCAATAGCGGAACCGACGTGCGGTGACGGATCTGAGCGATCAGTTCGGTAATCGGTGTTTCTGCCGGAACCTGGAGGGGAGTGAGCGTTCCGGAGTGGCCGCCCGCAGCCGAAGATTGCACGACAAGCAGATCGGCACCGGCGTCGACGGCAAGAAGTGCCTCTGCCTCCGAAGTCACAGTGAGGACGACAAGTGAACCGGCAATGCGCAGCGCCTTGATGACGCCGGGTGTGGGAAAGCCGAAGGTGAAGCTGACCACCGGAACCGGGCTGGCCAGGAGCAGATCGATCTTGTCCGAGAAGTAGTCGTCGTCTTCGACCGGCTCACCGTCAGCCAATGTGATGTCATAGCGATCCGCCTCGACCTGGATCGCCCTGGCATAGGCACGGTAGGCATCGACGTCGACAGGCACCGGGTTGGGCGCAAAGACGTTGACACCGAACGACACTCCCTCGGCGCGCACGGTGTCGATCTGGTCGGACAGAGCCTGAGGCGTCTTGTACCCGGCGGCGAGGAATCCGAGACCGCCTGCGCGAGAGGCAGCAGCAACAAGTGCCGGTGTGGAAGCGCCGCCGGCCATGGGGGCTGCGATGACAGGGACCTTCAGGTCGAGATCGGTTGTGAGTGCGCTCATTCGAACATCTCCAGTCCTACGTCGGGTAGTGCTCCGGCGGTTTCGTCATCTGACATCAAAAACTACCTCCTCAGTCGAGGTGGCCGTCCGAGGGTCCGCATCGAGATCGGAAGGGAATCGGAACCGCAAAACCGCGGCGGCCACTGCTGCGCCCAGAACGACGGCCGCACCCAACAGCAGAGCGTCGCGATACCCGTCTCGCAGCAACGGAGTGACAACGAGTGGGCCGAGAATCTGACCGACGCTGTATCCAGCGGTCAGCAACGCCACGGCGCGTGGGAACTGCAGGTGCGCGCCGATTGCCAACACAATTGACCCAATACCAAGGAAGGTGACACCGAACAGGAAAGCTGAAATCAGTGCGGGGCCGACGCCTCCGATCACAGCAGGAAGCGCTATGCCCACCGCCTGAATCAACAGGGCAACGAGAAGCAGAGTCGGCCTCGACCAACGCAGGCTGAGCCAAGCCCACAGGGCGCACGAGGGAAATGCGGCCAGACCGACCACTATCCAAGCGCCGCTGCCGACCCATTCTGGAGCGGCGAGATCGATTGCGGCAACAAGGAACGTGCCCGCGATGATGTAGCCGATGCCTTCCAGGAAATAACTGATGAACAAGGCAGTGAACCCGCGTTGGGAACTGGGAGTTCCCGGCGCGTCCGGTGTGATGACCGGACGCGGTTCCGGCGTCAATCCCCAGGCTGCGACCGCACACACCACTGCAAGGGCCGCAGATGCCAGCCAGGCAGTGCTCCAGGTGCCGACGAAGCGGACGACGAACACGAGGACCCCGGACAGGGCGATACCCAACCCAACTCCGCCGAATCCCCATCCGGCCGGGAATTGGGACTGCCCCCGAAGGTGCGCGTGCAAAGCGCTGACGGCGATCATGAAGACGAGGGCACTGGCAATGCCTGCGACGAGCCGCAGGGCGAACCAGATGGATCCGTCGTGGGTAGTGGGCATGAGCGCCAAAGTCGCGATGAGGACCACCAACGACGTACGCATCACCGCTGCCGAGCGCACCACGCCGGGAATGAGGATTCCCGCGAGCGCGCCGATCAGGTACCCGATGTAGTTGGCCGTCGCCAGGGTGGCGCCGAGCGAGGCGGACAGACCGGCCTGCGTGTGCATCAACGGCAGAATCGGTGTGTAGACGAATCGACCGATTCCCATGCTCGCCGCCAGCGCAGCGGCAGCTTGGACAGCGTGCGCTCGCGGGGAGACGCCGTTGTGGACTGTGGTCATGGTCTTATCGTGTGCCCCGGCCGCGCCGGACCGCCACGACCGCTTTGCTCCTGACTGATAGGCACAACCTCCCACCGCACGTAGCATGAATGATCGTGGAGCTGCGTCAGCTGAGATATTTCGAGGTCGTCGCCGAGGAACTGCACTTCGGCCGAGCCGCGGCACGGCTACTGATAGCCGGGCCGTCATTGTCGCAGCAGATCATGGCACTCGAACGCGACCTCGGCGTCAAGCTGTTCGTCCGCGACCGCCGTTCCGTCGCTCTGACGCCAGCCGGCGCGGCCCTGCTCCCTGATGTCCGTGCGCTACTCGAGAGTGCCGAGAATCTGCGACGCCGCGCGGAGCGTCTGTCCGGAGCGGAGCCCGTCCGGATCGGCTACGTCAATTGGCTCCCCACGGATCTGATCGCGCGCACTTCAGGGGTCGCGCAACTGCACGTCGACGCCTGGGTGGTGCCTTCGCACGCGCAGGCCGCGCGGGTAGCGGACGGCAGCCTCGACCTGGCGATCGCCTGGGTGCGGAAAACCGATGTCGCCCAACATGCTCTGAGCGCAAGACTGCTCGGTGCGGATCGGCTGTACGCGGTCTCCACCGGAGAGGACACCACACCGGTGCGGGCACGCGACGTCGTCGTACTCGTCGACGACGACACCACCTCCTGGTATTCGTGGAACGTCTACGCCGAAGAATTCGCTCGCGATACCGGCGCACAGATCCTGCGCATCAACGACGGTGGTATCACCGGTCCGGCATTCTTCGATCACGTCCGTGCCGTCGGCCGTCCGGTCGTCAACTCGCCCAAAGGGCAGACCATCACGCTGCCAAGCGATCTCACTGCACGTCCGGTGATCGACCCCGCGGCGATCTGGACGTGGTCACTCCTGTGCCGTGAGAACGAAACGCGCCCTGCAGTTCTCGCGTCCGTCGACGCTCTCACCCGCGGCGTCACTGATCTCGAAATCCACGAAGACGGAATATGGCTGCCCATGGACGATCCTTACCGGAGGACTCGATGACACGACGCGCTATTCGAGTTTTCTGGGGACGACGGCCGGAATCGGTGCAGGCCGTGGCCTCCCGGTGGCGTCGGACGTTGGAACAAGTCGAATCCCTGTTGCCCGAGGTGGTCGGCGGGTCGTGGCAACAGATCCATTCCGCTGGACCTGCTACTGCCGTGACCGTCGACCAGTTGGCACAGGTCCTCGAGAACGCGCAGGCCGCCGAAGACTGGTCGGATCGTCTGGGAATCGGATTGAGGCTCGCATCCAGTGGAGGGCCCGAATGGGGGCTCGAACTCTCCGGGTTGGCGGGCGGCGAACCGGAGATTGTCCTTCAGTCGATGATTCTTGCCGTCAGCGCGCCGGACACCGCCGAAGTTCCTGAGACAGACCTACTTCGGATGCTCGCCGCGGAGTGGGAACCGGACTTCGGAGACGTCACCGACGACAACATCCTCGATGCTCTCGAAGACGAGTCCGACTATCGCGTCGGTGATCCCGTGATCGGCCGAGTCGGTTACCTCTCGTCCGCTCGCGCTGACGCGATCCCGGATGACCTGGCAGCAGGCGTTGCCGCGTTACCGGGCGGCGGCGTGTTGCTACAGATCGGGGCTGTCGATGGGGTCGTTCGGGCGTACGAGCGCCTGCGCGAGACCGGCGCACTCGATCCGCTTCCGCGTCCACTGGACCGCGCAGTCCTCTGAAGACGGTTACCGTTTGTCGAGTTTGGGTAGCCCGGGCGTCGGAACGAACTCTCACCGCGGCACTACCGCCGAAAAATGAACCGAAAGGCCCACCGCATGGTTGACGTCACCCGCAAATTCACCGCCGAGGTACCGATCGAAAAGGCTGCGGCGTTTCTCCGCGACTTCGCCAATGCGCCGACGTGGGATCCGGGCACCGAGAGCTGCACGCAGATCTCCGACGGTCCTGTCGGCGTCGGAACCCAGTGGCACAACGTGTCCAAGCTATTCGGCGTCACCACGGAACTGACGTACACGCTGGTGACCGACGAGCTGAATCACGTTGTTCTCGAAGGAAAGAACAAGACTGCCACCAGTACCGACGACATCACCTTGACTTCGGTGGGTCCGAACTCGACCGAGATCGAATATCACGCGAACGTCGAGTTCAACGGTGCCGCCAAGATTGCGTCGCCTCTCCTGAAGGCGGGATTCGAAGCCAAAGTGGCACCAGAGACGGTGAAGAAGATGACGGAAGCCCTCGAAGCGCTCTGACAAGTCCGTCAGGTTCTTGTCACTGTGTGTTGCCGCCGCTCGCGCCACCGTTGCGAGCTTCGATGGCATCGATGGACTTCGTGAACGACTTTCCCAGCACTTGGGTGCCGACGAGTCCGAGTACCGACGCCAGGAGCTTTCCCTTGAGGTTCTTGCCGTCCCGGACCACGACGGCGTCGACATCGGTCAGACCCGTTGGCTGCCGGGTCAGCGTGTAGGTATGGCTCGACGCCCCGCCCCACAGGTTGGAGTCGGTGGTTGTCATCACGACGCGGTGCGGGTCGGTCCAGTCGTAGTGCAGACGCTCCCAGATACCACTGGAGCCCTCGGTGACATCAGCATCGTGGGGTCCTTGTTGGTGCACTTTCAGGTAGCTGTCCGCACTGCGGCCGAAGATTTCCTCACGGCCCGGGCCGAAGTCGGTCAGGCCGGCAAGGACCTGTTCGGGCGTCGCAGTGGTCGTCTTGTGAAGATGGATCGTGGTCATGGCGCCTTCTTTCAACTGTGGATGATCCGGTGCTGAAAAAGCCGGGGAGTGACTCATCCAGCACACCACTGACACGAAATGAATGAAAGAGGATTGCTAGCTCTGTCTCGATCCGCTATTCGCCGCCGCGCCGGCTGGCAGTGATTGCGCCGTGCGGCCTGTAGCCGCTCCCCGTCCGGGTATGGGTCTCGATCACGTCGAAGCCCGCTGTGACCAGCACCTCGGCAAGTTCGGTCACCGGCCATCGATAACCAGTCGTCGCGGCGTGATCAAAAGGCTCTACGGTCACGCCTTCGAAGAAGCCCACCAGCAACCCACCACCTGGGCGGATCACGCGCGCGAATTCAGCGAGCGGTGCCTCGATATCTTGCGGGTGATGGTGAATGAGCGAGTACCAGGACAGCACGCCGCCCAGTGAATTCGTTTTCGCGTCCAATGCCTCGAAGCCCCCGACCTCGAAGGAGAGATCCGGGTATTGGTTGCGGGCTCGTTCGACGAACTCGGGCACGAGATCGATCCCGCTCACAGCCAGCCCGCTCTGGGCCAGGAAGTCTGTCCACTGCCCCGGCCCGCACCCGGCGTCGAGCACGGGGCCGGTCAAAGTGGCGGCCCAGCTGGTCACCAGGTCCCGATCAGATATGTGCGTCGAATCCATCGAGCCGAAGAGGTCCGTGTACTCCTGGGATCTGGCCGAATACGACTTTCGGACTACGTCGCGGCGCGTTGCACTCGAATTCTCCACGCCGTCAATAATTATCGATGTGCACCATTCCTTCGCCACAACTCGCCGAACCGAAGGTTCATACTCTGTTGAAGGCCTACGGTCACGACCGAAAACTGAGGTCATACGGTGGAAGAGAAAGAACTGGCGGCGAAGATCCGCGAACTACTCAGTGCCCGATCGGCCGAGTCGAGCATCTGCCCCTCCGACGTGGCCCGCGCAGCGGCACCCGACAATTGGCGTCCGCTGATGGACCCCGTCCGAGAGGCTGCCCGCCACATGGTGGCCCACGGCGAAGTGCAGATCACCCAAGGCGGCGAAGTCGTCGACCCGGAATCCGTACGAGGTCCGATCAGGATTCGGTGGGCTCGTTGATCTCCCGCCGAAGCAACCCGACCACTGAGCTCGAAGCAAAACTCGACCAGGCTCACCGGAGAGATTCGGCCCCGCCTGAATCCGTCCCGATGTGAACCGCCGAACATTGTTGCAGCGCAGATATTTAGGCGCACAAAAAGTTATCGACGAAATATTTCGGCTGGCATTCACGACAGCGATTCTGTCCGGGAGCAGGCCCTTCATTCCCCGTGCGGCGGCGGCAACCAGGTCGCACTGACGTAGGAGCCACGAACCGATCACGCGGTCCAACGCAGTCCAGTGATATTCAGGCCACATTCAACTTCGGATGTCACTGCGCATCCGCTTCCATGGAAGCCGCAACCTATGCGAACAGCGAACGTCGTTTAGGAAAACAGCTATCAAATACGGACGATCGTGTCCGTGTTTTCGCTCACTTATCCCTTGAAATCCCATGTTTGGCAGCACTCTTCCAGCACTGCAATTTACGTGGATCATGAGAAGGATTGACGGATTTCGCTACTGCTCAGCAGCAGAAAATCAAGGTCAGCCAGGATTATGGAGGTCCAGCGATGTTCCGATGTCCGTCCTAGTCTGGTCCAGGTACTGAGCCGAAATGCTCTAAAAACAATCAACAGCGAGGAGACATCATGGGTGCCTTGGGATCGATCAGCGACAGCATCAGCATCGTTAAGATCTTTGCGGAATTGCTACAGCAAGCCGCTTCGGGATCTGCTGCCCCGGCAGCTGCCGCGTAACACTCTCGCCAGACGGGGTGCGTTTGCTGCGTATGCTCGCATACGCCAGAAAACGCACCCCGTTGGTCGCGAAATCTTAAAATCAGACACCGGCCAACTCAGACACCGGTGGTCCTCTTGAAACTGGAATATTAGTAACATGACAATCACCGTTCGCAGATCCGGAACCACAGACCTCGGCGCAATCCTTGCCCTGATGCAGGAGGCCCGCGGTGAGGGACTCTCGCATGAGGAGAAGGCCGAGCGCGGGTTTGTCCAGGGCCGGATGGACGAGGCGATGCTTGCCGGTCTCCAGGAAGGCTCGGGGGTGTTCGTCGCCGAGGAGGACGGGTCATTCGCTGGCTTCGCGGTGACCTCTTCGCCGGTGCTGTTTACCTCCGGTCCGGCCAAGGAGACTGTCGACGCGGTCAGCGCACTAGCGCCGGACGATTCCCGATTCTTTCTTTATGGGCCGGTCGCGGTCGACAGGCGGTTCCAGGGCCGTGGTGTGATGACGGCACTGCTGAAGTCGCTGTGCCGAGACCTGGTCGACGACTACGACCTCGGCTCGGCGTTCGTCGAGGTGACCAATGCGAAATCACTTGCGGTGCACCGGCACTATGGCATGACCGAAGCGGCCCACTTCACTATCGACGACCGGGAGTACGCGGTCTTCACGTTCGAACCGTCGGCGTTCGCAAAGCGGACCGACTAGGACGTGACCTCTCAATTGAGTGGCTGAGCGGCGACTGCAGGCATACATGCCGAATACGCTGCAGGATCTCGACGTGAAGCCGGGCATCGGCCTGATCCCGAACAGGTTCGAGCAGATGGTCCACTCGGTGGATGGGTTTGAGCTCGTTGATCCGACGGACGACCGGGGTGTGTTCTGCGACACGGCATTCCGCGACGGATGGACCGAATTCGCCTTCGACAACGCTTGTCGGTCAGGTTATTGCGATCTCGAAACGGTGTCATCGCTGCGCGAGGCGTTTGGGTCGGGCGGAAATGATCCTCGGCGGGCACTCTGTCGGATGCTGATGAGGTGGTACACGTCTGGGTATCCATCGCTTGCCGCGAAACCATTGCTGGAATAGGTGGATTTAGGGTTTTCCCAATGTTCTTCTTGTGATCGGTCACAGACTCGCGTCGAGCCGGATGTGGCAGACAGCACTGTTGGTGGTGTCGCGAATGTTGGATGCTTCTTCCGCGTACACGTCGAACCCGGCCGGCTCTCACAAAGGATGCCAGACAAGTTGACGCTTGTTTGGGTGCTCGTGGTCTCGCGAAGCATTGAGGAGGGGCGAGCGTGCTGGAGTCGTCGGGTACAGGGTGATCATCGTGAGCGATACGGCGTGTAGGTCGTCGTGAAGCTCGCGTCTCAGGGTCTTCCGAAGCCAAAAGGACTGTGACACAGGGCGATCTTGCGAATCGAGACCAAGGGCCTTCGATCAGAACGGCGCAAGGAACCGACCGTAGCGGGAAGGGACAAATTGAATGAACGAACCGACGAACGCGCGCACAGGTCGGACCGAGTGCACCGATCGCTTGGTCGCCACCGTAGCCGACACTTTTCGTCTCGGTTTTGAGGCGTACCTGTGGGCATACCCGCTGGTTCTTATGGCGCGGACTCGGAACGTGCTCACCGATCCGAATCGTAGGCACCCTTGTCGACTCAACGAGCTCCGCGTTGTTCCGCGACTGCTGACCGACCGGGATCGCGAGGTGGTCAAGCCGAACAACGACACCATTTACGTGAACGGGTGGCTCGACCTCCGTGCCGGCCCCGTCACCCTGACTGTGCCAGAGGTATCTCGGTACTACAGTTTCCAACTGCTCGACCACTACACCGAAACATGGGCATATGTGGGTACCCGAGCCACTGGATCGCAGGCGGGTCGGTACACCATCGTGGGTCCGGAGTGGACGGGGAGAGCACCCGGCGGTGCTACCGTTCTGACCGCACCGACTAATACTGTCTGGGTTCTCGGCCGGGTTCTCGTGGAGGGTCCCGATGATCTGGAGGAAGCAAAGCGAATCGCTGACTCGTTCCATCTCACCGCGCCGCGGATTCTGGCTTCTGCACCAACGCGAGCCCTCTCGCCGCACACGGTGAAGGACGCTGGTATCGGTTTCTTCGATGAATTGGGTGCGGCGTTAGTGGCCAACCCACCCCCTGCTGCCGACGCCGAACTGGTCGCGCGTCTCGCCGCGGCAGGAATCGGTGTCGGCCACGTACCAAGCAGCGAGATTACGGATCCGTTGGTCCTCGCTGTCCTTACTGCTTCGGTGACGGCGGCGCATGCCTGCCTGGTCGCCAGCGATCGCGGGCTCTCAGCCGGTGGCGGCGACTGGCGCTACGACCTCAACATCGGCCGGTACGACGGGGACCATCTTTTGCGCGCGGTTGTGGCCTTGAACGCGCTCGGCGCACTCACTGCTGAGGAGGCGGTCTATGCGAACGCCGGCTGTGACGGCGACGGGAACGGGTTCGACGGCCATAACCGGTATGTCCTTCGATTCGCCGTGAATGAACTTCCGCCCGTGGACGGATTCTGGTCGCTGACGATGTACGACTCGGAGGACTTCTTGACGGCGAACCCGATCCAACGATTTGCCATTGGGGACCGGACCGAGGGACTGCGATACGGGGCGGACGGATCGTTGGAGATCCAGATATCGCATGAGCCGCCGGCGTCAACCGCCAACTGGCTCCCTGCGCCCGCCGGGCCATTCCAACTCACACTCAGGTTCTACTTGCCCGAGCGACCGATCCGCGACGGGGAGTACACGGTTCCATCAGTCCGACGGGTCTAACTCGGCAGCGCGGCGCGACGCGTTTGTCCGGGAGTTCGAGCACCCGTGTCAGAATGGCTGTTCTGGCCGGTGCACCATAGACGCAGCCAGCTTGAGCCGGACAGTCCATCCTGATCGAAGACCCCGCTACTCGCTGACCACAGGTCAGGCACCAAATCGACGCCATCACCTCAGGACACGAAAAACAATCAGGTTGGCAGCGACTCAGACAAGGAAAGTGGAATGGTGCCGTTGTCGGCCCGCACGTACGAGACTCTGCGAGGCCTGCGCCGAATCACTCCGAAACTGAGTAACGAGACGATGAGTCGCTACGTGGCAAGCTCACCGCTGTACGCGGGTGTGGATCTTCCGGATCATCTGTTCCGGGACAGTGCGCATAGCATTCGGGTGATGATCGACGTGGCCTTGCGTCTGGCTGGTGGCGAGCAAGCGGATCTCCCGGCGACGATGGCAGATGTGTTGGAACGAAGCGGTGAACGGGCCGCCGAGGGGCTGCCTGTTCGCGACTACCTGCGGTGCTGGCAGGTGGCGGCGGCGGTGCTTGACGAGGCCGTGCGGCAACGCATCCCAGATTCCGATCCAGATCTGACGCGGGTTCTCAGCTCACTGCGCGGCGTCCATGATGAGGTGATACGGGACAGCGCAGCGGCTTACATCCAGTACGCCACGGCACTTGCTGCAGCGAACACGGATCGGGACTCGGAGGTAATCGACCGCTTGTTCGCGGGTCAACCAACTGTTTCGGAAGCCGCGGAGGCACCCAGCCGCCCTATCGTGGCAATTGCCGACATCGGTGCGTGTGCCGCGGAGGCCAGTGCCCTCGACTCGGAGGCACGCGTACTAGCGGCACGGCGAAAAGTGCGGCGTCTACGGGGATACATCGCGCGGGAGATGCCTGCGGTATGTCTGATGGACATACGTACCGATACAGCCCGACTGATCGCGCATCCCACAGGATTCGACTGGGACCAGAAGGCTGCAGAGCTCGAGAGGGTCGCTGACGGGCCCGTCGTTCTAGCGTTCGTAGCGGCAGAGACGGTAGCCGACATTCCAAGGGCTGCAACAGTTGCCGGCGATGTGTTGCGCACCGCGATACGCATAGGGCGACAGGCCGGTGCGGTAAGCATCAATGAGGTCGCGCTGTCGTTGCACCTGACTCACCCGAGCTCAGGTCTGCCGACTCTCCTCACCAAGTGCGCACCATTGCTCGTGCGTGCAGAACTGGTCGAGACTATCCGCACCTATCTGGGCAATGCGATGGACCGCCGTATCACCGCCGACGTGCTGGGCGTGCACCCGAACACCGTGGACAATCGGCTCGCGCGGATCAACGCACTCACCGGCCTCGACGTCCACCGCGCGGCCGATCTGATTACCGTCGCGATCGCGGTGGACCCGGCACTGGGCTGGTCGGAGACACCAGCTACTTGACGGTGGTCAAATCCTGCGTAGCGGTGGCACCACGTACTCACCAGAGCGCAGTGCGCCGGTAGGCAAATAGCAGCGCAGTGTCACTTCGAAAGGACCCTTTGGCGCCGGAAGCCAGTTCACAGCGCTCCCCTGCCGTACGTGCGAGATCACGATCTCCAGTGAACCGTCTTCTTCATACCGGATGCCCGACGTGCGATCGCCGATCGAGTACCTCTCGATCGGGTTGTCCACCAAGAAGTTTCGTTCGTCATACATCGTGATCGACCAGAATCCGAAATCTTTCCGCAGCGGCGGGAGCTCATTCGGGCGAAACCGCAGGAGGTAAGTTTCCTCGCCCGTCAGTCGGTTACCGTCGGCGTCGAACCTGGACGTCGGGTAGATCGCCTCGTCTGCGGTGAGCGCGCCGAGACCGCGCAGGGCGATCGCTGCGCGGAGCAGATGATTTCGGCCGTAGGCGCCGAGGCGGGTGCCATATGTCCACCCCGACCTCTTTGCACCGCCATATGTCTCGAGCCACCCGTGCGCTGCACCGACCGCTGCGCGGAGCGCGGTTCGGACGACCGGGTCGGTGATCTCCTCGGACGGTACACATCCCGGTCCCACACCGAGCGCGGCGAGCTCGTCCAACAGTGGCTTGTCCTCGGCGGGAGGCGGATCGGACGCCACTACCGCAGCCAGTTCGTCGAAGAACCCAAGCCCAGACTCGGGAATGGTGTGCGGCGACAGCGCCGGCACATGACGGGTGGACGTCACGGAGTCGGGACCGCTGAGCGTATAGCTATTACTGATCTCGATAGCTGAAGCGAGGTCTTCCGGGCCGTCGACCAAGGTGCGCCCCAGCAGCCACACGTGGTCGGTGGGGGCGCGGAAGACCTGCACATCGGCACTGGCGGGTGCTTCGCCCCCAGGGCCGATCAGCACGTAGGTCCCGCCGTCGGAGCCGGTTGACCGGCTTCCGACGTAGGCCCAAGTGTTCGTGTAGGCGTCCATGAACTGGAAGCTGTGATAGCGGGAAACTGGAGGAACGGTGAGTGTGACCGGACCATCCACAAGGTTCAACCAAGCCCAGGAGTAAAGGGTGTCGTTGTTGGGCTTGACGATGATGTGCTCACGGTGGTCGAAGAGCTTGCTGCTGTGCGAGAACGTGTTCGGTCGATACGAGTCTTCGCGCGTCGGGTCGGTCGCATAATCCCTGGTTCGGGCAGTGATCACCGCTGGATACCCCCAGAGGTAGGCGCGCATACCCAACTCGAAGACGCCGGCGCCGACCGCCGCAGCGGCAGTTATCGGATCCCGCGACCGATCGAAGTGAGGTTTGGTAGTGCTCGAGGGGACCATTTACGTAATTCCTTGTCGTTGGATCCGCAGAATTCGTCGCCGCGTCATGCGATAGAGGCGGCACATGCCTGGAACACACGTGGCAGCAGTCATGAAAGTTCGCCTTCGATCCAACCGCCGCGTGCGCTCCGTACTGCGTTGCCTAACCTTGCCAGTTAGGAAATGCCAAGGACAGAGGCTCAATCACAAGCCAGACCACCGGTCCCTGTGCCTCATCACACGATGACCACATGTTCTGCCGCTGCGGTCCCTTGAGGCGTCCGCATCCGCGACAGTATGGGATTGCTGGAGTCGCTATGTCGAGACCACGTCGCGAGTACAACCTCGGGTCGACGTTCGTAGAGGCGGCGAATGCGAATCACTCGCAAGCGCCGGCATTACGAAATGGACGAAGCCGCTGAGTTCACTTTCGACGATCGCGAGTACGCGGTTTTTACATTCGGTCCGACGGTGTTCGCAGAGCGAACCGACTCGTATCTCGGCTTCCGAATAGGCTGTCTTGGTGCGCAATCCACGAGGTGCGCTTGACCGATGTGGCGATTCGAAGGGTGGTGAGAGTGCTGGCGGCAGAGGATTTCCATTAATCGTCTGCGGGTCGCGCCGTATTTCGCTGTCACTGTGAATTTCCGATTGCCGAGGAACGGTATCCTCGTATTGAGGGAAGGGTATCCAGTGACCGTTTTGGCAGCGCTTCTGATCGTCCTCGCGGCCCTCATGGTAGCCATCTCGGGTAGGTGGGCGAGAAGTCTCGAGAACTTTGTATATCGGCTTGGGCATTCACCGAAATTCGAGAATATGCGTGCTCGCATGCTTCGGAGAAACGCACTTCTCCCGGCCGCCGCAGGTGTGATCACCGCCTTCGCCGGGGCGATGCTGGGACGTGACAGTTACGTGACTTGGCTCGGCGGGGGCTTAACTCTTGTCTACGGCCTAGCGACACTGTGGCGCATTACAGAGTCATCGATCAGAATTGAGCTGGGTGGCACAGTTATCGAACTAGATCTAGGGCGTGCCTGACAAATGTCGGGGCCCGGCGATGACATGTTCACGCCGGTATCAGCTCGGTAGCCGATGGCGAGCTCGTTGAGGACGGGTAACCTGCGCCACTGCTTCTGGTAGCAGAACCCGGGTTCGACCACATTGCCTGCGATGGTCGACCGTGTTCACCGTAGATGGCCTGCCTTCCATGGGGCACCATTTCAGAAAAACTCATCGAACAGCCTGTAGAAGGCGATCTTCTCGGTGTCGATCCTATCCGAGCCGTAGCGTTCTCTGAACCGGTGCACATATCTGGGACCGAACCAAGGGTCATCCTCAATCCTCAACTGACGCACTGTCAGAGCAAGGTCGAGATGCCTGTCCGCACGTCCCAATCGACCCACATCGATCAACCCGGTCACCTGCCACGTCAACGGGTCGAGCAGCACGTTGCCCGGACACAGATCGCCATGGCAAACGATGACATCCTCGGTGGTGGGGCGCGTTCGATACAGCTCGGTGAGGAGCTGCTCACCCGACCACGCCTGGACCCGTCATTTGTCAGACACGCCTTAGGTACCGGTGCGCAGTCAGACCGCTGTCAGACCGGCACCTAGTGGGAGCCTGCCTGCCGATTCTCCCTCGACCGGTTCTTTGACTTGCCTTACGTTCAAATAGCTTCCGGTCGATGCAGTGGCAGCCCACGACGGCGTCGCCGGATATTCGCATCCTCGGCGTTCCTCAAATGATCAGCCATCTTGACCAGCACCTCTTGAGAGGCCGGGGAGAGTCCGTTGGTGATTCCCAGTAGACGGCGCGGCCCCTCAAGAGATAGCCGCTCGATATACCGGGCATCGTCCCGCTTCCCCTGGTCTGATTCGAGACCGTAGCGGAGGTCGTAGAAGTAGTCGGGCGGGACGTCGAAAAGCACTGCAAGTGCGTGTATGACCTGGGCTGACGGGGCACGGCGAACGCCGGAGCGAAGCTGTGACAGATAGGGCAACGAGATGGGGTAGCCCTGCCTGCGAAGGGCTTCGCAGGCTTGAGCATTGGTCAATCTGGGTCGGTGACTGTCGAACAGTGCGTTCAATCTCGTACCGAAGACGCCATATCCGTCCTCGTTCAGCATCTACTTTTTCTCCGTGCTGCGTTGCGATTCTGACACATTCCCCCGAGCGGACGAATCGTCTGCTCGGGGAAATGAGCAATCGAAAGGGTCAGACTTGAAGTTCGCCGAGCGCGTCGACGATCAAATCGGTAACTGCAGATGGCTGCGACGCCAAGGACGCGTGTCCAGCCGACAGTTCGACAAGTTTGCGGGGGTTCATTCGCTCAGCCATCATTCGTTCGTTGTCGGGATGGATCATCCGGTCCTCACTGGAGATCTGGTACCAGCTCGGCTTGACCTTCCACGCTGGTGTGGTAACCGTGTCACCGAAAGTACTTGCCAAGGGTGCTTTTTGGGTTACTGCCATGATCAGTGAATCGCTGACGTCGAGATCCTGGCAGAAGCTTTCGCGGTACTTTTCCTGAAGGATCCAAAGGTATCCGTCGGAGTCCGGTGCCAGATTTGCGGCAGCGGCAGGCGGGTTTTGTTCGGTGATACCGCCAGGGCTTTCGCCGGCGTCGGGTGCGAACGCTGCGATGTACACCAGTCCGACGATGTTGGGGAGGTCCCCCATTTCGGTGATGACGGCGCCGCCGTAGGAGTGCCCGACCAGCAGAACTGGGCCATTAATTTGCTTGACCATCTTGCGTGTGCGTTCGGCATCGTCAGCGAGTGATGTCAGAGGCAGTTCGACGGCGCGGAGATTCGAATATCCCCTGGCGTGCAGATCTACGATGACTTTGCCCCAGTGGGCCGCGCCACCCCAAAAACCGTGTACCAAAACAACAGTCACGTCACTCATGTCGTTCCCTTCGGTTGGTGTTCTTCATGCTTGGCAGTAGCTGTGCCACCGCCATTGTCGATCAGGCCGTTACACACCGCACGCGGAGTTGACGGGTACCTTGTTGATTCGGTCCCACAAGAATTTCGCCGCAAGAGGCATCCCGGTTGCCGTCCCGAAATCGTGACTGAGCGTTGATCCCGGCAGCAGCGGGGGTGTCATGTCGTCTTGTGTGTATTCAACCGCCGCCCCCAAAGCGCACCATCTATCCCTCAGCGCTGCAACGGAATCCGCGGGAACGATGTCGTCGTTGGTAGATGTGTGCAGGTATACCGGCGCAGAGGGGGCCGTGTGTCCGATTTGCTGATCGTCGACAGTGGCTGCGAGTACCGGCTCTTCCGAGAGGATCTGTGAAAAGGATTTACCGTCGACCGTGTAGTCGGTAGTACGGGTGCCCAGCGATGTCAGCCCGGTGTCCGGCACGCATTGTGTCGCGCTGGTCGTCAGCCATTGCTTTCCCTTGTCGTTGAGACGGCGGTCAAGAACCGGCCCCAGTTCGGGATACCGCGCCAACAGGCTGTTGACGGTGTATCCGACCGCTCCGGTGAGCAGTGACCCATCTGCCTTGCGGAGGACTTCGCGTAGGTCGGGATCAGGAGCTCCAGCGTACGTTCCGAGCATGTTCAGCTCCGGCGCGCGTTCACCGACGATTTCCGCCGCGGATGCGCTGGCGCCGCCGCCTTGGGAGTAGCCCCAGAACGCGATCGGTGTGGAGTCGGGCAGATTCCACAGTTGATTGGAGGCGCGTGCGGCGTCGACGACGGCGTTGCCCTGCTCGACTCTGTTGACGTAGGTGTGAATCCCAGGGGTGCCGAGCCCGATGTAGTCGGGCATGACCACGCGAAATCCTGCAGTGAGCAGCAGATCCGCATCCGCGAGAGAGTAGTTCACTGGCAAACTCAACTGAGGACTGACCTGAACATTGAAGCCCCACGTAAGGTTCTTCGAACTGGCGCACTGATCGCCCTGGCCGAACGTACCCGGAGCAACAACGACGGTAGGTCGTTCACCGGGACCGCGCCAGGGAAACGCCGGCGTGATGGCTGCACCCGTGGTGGCCACGGGAGTTCCGTCCACGAGCGTGGAGGTGTACATGATCTTCTCGGCATTGCCTGGCCATGTGCCAGGGATGCCCGGTATCTGGCCGAGCAGAGAGGCGGGCTCGGATTTGATCATCGTGCCCTCCCCTTCCGGCAGCGTCGTGGGTGGTTGATAAAAGTCCTGCGATTCCGCTTGTGCGAGAGCAGGAGTCATGGAAACAGCTCCTGCAGCGAGTATGCCCGCTGCCGCGAGACGGAGTAGTGCAGCTTTGCGCATTTCTTCTCAGATCATCCGTGTAAGACATTGTTGTCTAACTTTCCTTCAAAGTAGCGCATTTGTGACGGGACTCGCAATGGTGGTCGCGTCTCGGCATTCGCCACAGTTGGCGTCCGTAGGGGTGCCTGCATGGCGAGCTAGTGCCGAGGAAGATGCTCGGCCTGCGGAGAAGCGCCCGAACACAGAGGGGGTCCGAGGAAGGGAAAGAGGCGCGGAATACGAATTCGATCCGGCACTGCACCGGAAGGCCCACCGCGAATTAACTGACCGAGACGTCCGTACCGATCAGAGCGCTCAGAATAGTGGACATGACTTTGACAAGGCCGTCGACGGGCGGACGGGCGGGTGCCGTGCTCCACTGATGCACGAGAGCCATGAGTGCGCCGATGAATGCCGTCGACGCCATTTCGTATCCGCCGGGGGGAACAAAATCCTCACCCACGGCACTCTGAACTGTCGTTTTGAAGAACGCGGCCCATTCTGTGCGCCGTTCAACTCGATGTGCTTCCACTCGCGGGCTGACCCCGACGATGTCTACGTACGAGATCTGGGCGCGCCGAGGATCGTGGCCGATCGACTCGACGAACGCTGTCATCGCCGTCTCTGCGAGATCGGCAAGCGTCACAGGGTTTTCGGAGGCGATCGCAGTCAGCATTGCGTCCCGCGCGTCGCTTTGAATCTGGTCGTACAGTGCGATCAACAGATCTTCGCGGCTGTCGAACTCGTCGTAGAACTGTCGTCGTGCAAGGCTCGCGGCCGTGCAGATGTCCGCGACAGAACTCGACGCGTAGCCCTTGTCCGAGAAGACTGCCAGCGCAGCCCAAATAAACTGCAGTCGCCTTTCGGCACGTCGGGCCGACACGGGTCGACCGCCGTAGTTTCGAGTCTCGCCACTGACCTCCTGCACGTCGTTCATGGTAGTCCCCTGGCTCGGCGGGCGCCGCAGAGACCTCAGGCGTAGATCGCCTCTACGTCGAACGCGTAATTTGCGAGGATGACGTCACGTTTGAGCGATAACTTCGGCGTCAGTTCACCGGCACTCTGAGACCATTCGGTGTCGAGGATGCGGAACTGTTTGATCTGCTCCGCCTTCGAGACCAATTTGTTGGTTTCCGATACGGCGCTGTCGATTTCGGCGTGCAAACCGTGAACGAGTTCGAGGTCGGAGACGGATACTTGCGAGCCCAGGCCTCTCCGCTCCCGCCACGCCCGAAGTGCCGTGGAATCGAGCGTGATCAGCGCACTGATGAATGGCCGTGCGTCGCCGAGCACCATTGCCTGATTGATCAGGGGGTGGGCACGGAGGGCGTCCTCGAGTGGCGCCGGTGAGACATTCTTTCCCGCAGCAGTGACCAGTATTTCCTTCTTGCGGCCGGTGATGAAGACGTAGCCCTGCTCGTCGATGGTCCCGAAGTCTCCGGTCCGGAACCATCCGTCGTCAAAGGCCTCCGCAGTGGCGTCGTCGTTGCGCCAGTACTGGTCGAAGACGACGGGACCTTTGACGAGGAGTTCTCCGTCCTCGGCAACTTTTGCCGAATGACCGTCGAAAGGTCTTCCCACTGAACCGATCTTGTGATGGCTCGGCGTGTTCAAGGTGATCGCGGCGCTGGTTTCCGTCAATCCGTAGCCCTCGAGTACGGGGACGCCGATGCCGTTGAAGTAATGCCCGAGGCGTGCCCCTAGTGGTGCGCCGCCTGAGACGACGTGGGTGCACTGACCACCGAGCACTGTCTTGATTCTCCGGTAGACGACCCAGGAGAAGATCCGGTGTTTGAGCGCCAGCCCTGGCCCCACGCGCGCAGACGACTGACGGCAGCGGCTCCATTCGATAGCCACATCTGCCGCTGCGTCGAAGATGTTCCCTCGCCCTGCGTCCTGCGCATTCTGCCTGGCACCGTTGTAGATCTTCTCGAAGACGCGCGGCACGGACAGGACGAAATGCGGTTTGAATTCGGCGAATTGGTCAACCAAGGTGGCCCAGTCTGAAGTGTGTCCGACGGTGACTTTTGCATCGAAGGCACTGAGCGAGACCACTCGCGCGAAGATGTGTGCCAGCGGGAGAAACATGAGTGTGCGCCTTCCGTCTCGCAGGGCCGCGGACAGTGCATTTCGTGCAGCCATGGATTCGGCGAACAGATTGCCGTGCGTCAAGACAACCCCTTTGGGGCGCCCGGTTGTCCCGGATGTGTACACCAGGGTGGCGGGCGTCGAAGCGCTCACCGTTCGGCGTCTGGCGACGACTTCTTTTCGGTCTGTCAGCTTCCCTCGCCGCATTAGTTCATCGATAGCGCCCGCATCGATCTGTAGCGTTTCGCCGAGCTTGCCCAAGGAGTTTTCGATCGTGTGCACGAGTTCGCGGTGAGCGGGGGTCTCGACGACGAGAAGGACGGCCCCGGAATCGTTGAGGATCCACGACACCTGCTCGGCGGACGAGGTCTCGTAGACGGTGACAGTGCATGCGCCTACGGTCCAGATCGCGTAGTCGAGAAGCACCCACTCGTAACGCGTCGACGCCATGATCGCCACGCGATCCCCCGGGGAGATACCCGAGGCAATCAACCCGCCAGCAACAGCTGCGACCTGCTCCGCGAATTCTTCCGCAGTGACATCGGCCCACTGCCCGTCCTCGCCGCGTTTCCTGAAAGCGACGAAGCCCGGCGACTCGTCGGCATAGCGAAATACGCTATCAGCCAATGATATCCGACTGGGCACAGTCAATGTGACTGATGAATTGAAAGCGCGCATGTCTGTCGATCCCCTTCGAGGAGCAGCTCGATGGCAGTCTCCCCGCCGAGTTCGAACAATGTTAGACGTGAGTATCTCACTTTGTCGAGCGCCATCCCGATCACGATCGCCCCCGACGAGTGACACATCTTCGGCCATCCCAATCATCGTGCTAGCGCTGATTCAGGTCCTTCCACCGCTGCGGCCGGGCAGCGCTACCGCGGACAAGATTTTGGGATCCAACCAATCACGTGTAGTTACAGAACAGGGGAACCGAGACCACGCCGTCTGAGATGGATATCGCCCGCCGCTGAATCCACAGACATATCGCGCAGCTGCAGACTGGGCGCGCCAACCGTAAATCACGAGCACCACAGGCAGCGGCCCCCAATTGAACCGGCAGATCAAGCATTGGCGAGTACGGCCAGGGTCAATGCGACCAGCACCTCCCGAGAAATAGTGCACAAACCCACACGGTCGACAAGAACGGCAGTGTGAACAAATCCCAATGTCGTTTGCAACGCCCGTTGGGCACAACGGACGGTCATCTCAGGGTTTGCAGCAGTAAGTAGGGCGCTCCATTCGGCGAAAAACTCCGTTTGTTGCTGTTGATCCCGTGCACTCATCGAGGGCGGGCCGTCCAGAAGTAGTGTAGTGAGAATTTTTCTGTCTAGCGCAAGGCACACATAGCCATCCACCAAGGTGCACACTGCCTGGGCGGGGCTGTGAGCGTTGTCCAGGGCTGAATGGAGAAGCGTCCATAGCGTGTGCATCACCCGCTCCGTGACCGCACGAGCCAAATCGTCCTTGGTTGGAAAATAGCTGAATAAATTCGCCCCAGTCACTTTCGATGCCGCGCCGGACATTGCTATGTCGAAACCATCGCTGCCGAAGATCCCGATGGCTTGCGCCAAGACTTTTTCGCGTTTCGAGGTCAGTTCGAATCTCGATTCTCGGCGCAGACTTCGCGCGGAGGGAATTTCCGCAGCAGCGAGCGCTTGAGAGGCGCTGTGAAGGAGTGCGGCGAGTTCAGTCGCACCGATACTGGTGGAATGCCAACTAGCGCTCACCAACACAGCATGTATGCCCCACGCTAGTTGTTCCGCTTCTGAGGCCAGAAGATCGCTTCGTTCCTTCAATAGCGCTTCGGCCAAACCCGAGGCCATTCGACGCAGACGTGTGCGAAGCTCCCCGTGTAATTCAGCTGGAGCGTGATGCAACTCTCGCCACCACAACACTCCCACATCGCGTCGATGCGCGACGTAAGAGCATACTTTGGTCAAGGCTGTTGTGAGCGAGTCAGAGCCCTCGAACATCGGGTCGACAGAATCGAAACTCGACTCTATGACTGCAACCAGCAGCATCGATTTGCTGGGAAAGTGACGGTACAGGGCACCCGCCGTAATTCCTACATCGCCGGCGACCTGCGTCATGGAGACATTTCGATATCCAGCCGCAACGATACGACCTCGCGCCGCACACACGATCTGGTGTTTGCGATTTTTGGGCCTACTGCGAGGGGCGGAATCGCTCGCGAACATTGGAACCTTCTGATCAATTAGGTAGCAGCAAGACAGTTACCAAAGGCGGTATGGCTGGGCTTTTCGCTTCACCCACTCGCCTCGATCCGAAGCACTGATTCGATGTGAACTCTTCGCAGACGGCGGCGCGTGCGCACTAAAAGCTCACTGAACCGATAATTCGGACTGCATGCCGGCACTGTCATGCACGCGCTCAACCGCCGACTTTCGTTGCGGAACAATGCTAAATCGATCATTTTCGGACGTCGTGAGAGCACTTGCTCATCCGTCAGAATCATGAATCGAACTGCATAGCTTTCAGTTGCGATTTCTGCACCTTTCCCGTCGCAGTCAGGGGCAACGCTTCGATGAACTCGACTGTATGGATGCGCTGATAGGGGGCCACCTTCTCACTCACATACTCCACCAGTTCAGAGGCCGAAACCTGTTTTGTATCAGTTGATCTGACGATAAAAGCCATCGGAATTTCCCCGACCTCGGGATTCGACCTTCCGATTACTGCACTCTGGGCAACCCCGGGGTGGGAGCACAGTATCTCCTCGAGCTGAACCGGATATACGTTGTACCCCTTGTAGATGATCATGTCTTTGCTCCGGCCGACGACAAACAGATTTCCTTCGCTGTCGAATCTGCCCAAGTCTCCGGTTCTGAGCCAACCGTCACGAAATTGGAGCGCTGTCAGTTCGGGTGCGGCGAAGTACCCGGCAGTGACTTGCGGTCCGCTCGCCCAGATCTCGCCCACTTCGCCGGTCGCGACTTCTTCTTCGGTTGCCATGTCTCGCAGTGAAATTCGTGTATCGAAGACCGGTAGCCCTACGCTGCCGATCGGTGATCGCGCATCTGGGTTGTTCAGCTGATTGGTGAGAATGGTTGTAGCCTCACTGAGCCCGTAACCTTCGATGACCTTTGCGTTCGCGAAGATCTCGCCCATACGACGCAACGTGGTCGTGTCGATGGGTGCAGCACCTGAGAATACCGAACGCACCGAACCCAAATCGTGAGCTGACTTGGTCGAGGCCTCGAGGAGCAGATGGTAGAACGCCGGGGCTCCGATCAATCTGTCGACCTTGTAGCGCTCGATGGTCGCGAGGTACTCGACTGGATCGAACCTGCCCAGCACGAGAGTAGTAGTACCGGCAAGTACGTGATTGCACTGTCCGACGAGAGCCAACCCGTGAAAGTACGGTGCGACGACGGCAACGACCCCTTCGCCCATTCGTTCCGAATTCTCGTGTACAGCAGCGGGTACCGGAACCATACGAATGCCACCGCCTTCGTCTCGTTCCGGAAGAGACGAGCTACGCCACGCGGTTGTTTGAATCGTACTGGCCACCAGATTGCGATGAAGAACCTGAACGCCCTTCGAGCGGCCGGTGGTGCCGCCAGTGAGTTGAAGATGCGCGACGCCTTGCGAACTCGTTAATCTTCGGGTGAGGGCCGGCGACTCGAGAAGCTGAGTGAGATCGACGTCCCCGGTTGCGCCGACTTGCGACGGGCAGTTCTCCGGGGCGGCCGCGGTCGGCGGGACGATGACGGTGAGTTCGAGGTCCGAGTTCTGTGCCGCACGGAATGCCGCCACACTGGTCGGGTGAACCACCGCGGCGCGAGGAGAAAACTCAGCCAACAATTCTCGCAGTGTGTCCGTCGGCTGAGTGTGGTTGATCGGGCATGCCACCGCGCCCGAACACAGAATTCCGAAGTAGACGACCGGGTACCACAAGGAATTGGGCATCAGGAGAACGACGCGGTCACCAGGTTGAACGCCCCTGTCCGACAATCCCTGCGCTATGCGGAGGGCGTGGTCGTAGAGTTCGGTGAAAGTAAGAGCATCGTCACCGTCACGTAGAGCAACACGGCTTCCGTAGGCACGGGCCGAGCCGGCGAGAATTGCGTCGAACGCAACGTCCGGATAATCGAGAGATACGGGCATGAAAGGCATTCCGTGCACATTTACTCCTGACGTCGTTAGCGAGCCTGCATGGTCGCGGCGGGAATCGGCCGCGCGTCGGCAGTTAGTGCCTGCTTCTCGCGGACAAGAACTTCTTGAGCGACCGTAGCAACCAAAACTCCGGTGCGAGTCCAGAATTCACCATTGGCCAGACCACGTCCGCCTCCCGAGGTGGGGCTGCGTTGAACGAACAGCAACCAGTCGTCGGTTCGGCACGGTCGGTGAAACCACACAGCGTGGTCGAGTGAAGTGAGAAAAAGCTTCTGGTGCGGCTTTCCTCCGACCTGGCGGTCGAGATGACCGAGGGCAACGGTTCGAGCCAGCGCGAGGTCCGAGCAGAATGCAAGTGCTGCGGAGTGCATCCCATGATCGCTCGACACGCCTCCTGTGATTCGAATCCACATGCAGCGATCCCTGCCGCCGCCGTGGTCGGCCGCGTTCTCGTCGGCCGAATTGCTGCTTATCGGGCGCACCTCCACTGATTGGCGAATGACCGAAGACGTGATACCCGACCAAAATCGATCCACGAGTTCACCTTGTGCTGGAACCGATTCCGGCATGGGAACGTGGGGCATCGCGATTTGGTGATCGGGACCGGATTCAACCTTCTTGAAGGATGCGGTCAGTGAGAGCAACGCATTGCCGCCCTGGAAGGCGGTCACCTGCCGTAGTGCATAGGTGCCACCGTCTCGGAGGATCCGCACTTGATACTGCACCTCGGTGCCTGGCCGACCCATGGACAGGAAATACGCGTGAAGCGAGTTCACGAACCGTGCAGGGTCGACGGTGCGCTGGGCGGCGAGCAGTGCCTGCGCGACAACGTGACCGCCGTAGGCGCGATCTGGGCCACCGGCACAGCAGGTTCCGCGAAATTCAGGTGCCCCGTCCAATGCCTTGCCGGCGTGAGTGAGCTGCAACAGGTCGTCCATAGGGTCTCCTACCGGCTCATGGATTTCGCGATGATCGTCTTCATGACTTCGCTGGTGCCTCCGTAGATTCGTGACACCCTGGTGTCGGCGTACAACCGCGCGATCGGATATTCGAGGATGTACCCATAGCCGCCGTGCAGTTGTAGACACTTGTCGATCACGCGCCCTGCCATCTCGGTGCAGAAGAGCTTGCAGATTGCAGCATCGACAGCACTCAACTCGCCGTCGTCCTCTAGTGCGACGGCGTGATCGACAAGTGTCTGACCTGCTGCGAGATCCGTAGCGCAGTCGGCAAGAACGAATTTGGTGTTCTGGAAGTCCGCGACCGGTTTCCCGAAGACGTGTCGGTCGCTGGTGTAGGAAACCGCGTGGGCGATGGCAGCGGCCGCGGTGGCGCACCCTCCGGCCGCCATGGCGAGGCGTTCACGGGGCAGGTTCTTTCCGAGGTAGCCGAAGGCCGCTCCTTCCTCGCCGAGTACATCGGCGACCGGCACTCGGACGTTGGTGAAGGAGACCTCGCAGGTATCGCTGAATTTCAAACCGATCTTGTCCAACCGGCGACCAACGTCGAAGCCTGCGGATTTCGTGTCGACGACAAACAGCGAGAGCCCGCCCCGGCGATTCTCACCTGGGTCGCCGGTACGGGCGACCACAACCATGTGTGTTGCCTGAGAAGCGTTGGTGATGAAGGTCTTTGCTCCGTTGAGGATGTAGCTTTCTCCGTCGTCGGAGAGCTTCGCGGTGGTGCGGATGGCGGCCAGATCCGAACCCGTACCCGGCTCGGTCATCGCCACGGCAAGCACGGCCTGCCCACTCGCACAGGCGGGCAACCAGCGCTTCTTCTGATCCTCGTTCGCGAGAGTGAGCAAGTAGGGCAGAACGATTCCGGCGCTCGCGTGGTAGTTGCCCAATGAGACACCGGCCAGCGCAGCTTCCTCTCCGATGATCATCAGGTAGCGATAGCTCGTCGGCCCCACGCCGCCGTACTCCTCCGGGATGTCGAAGCCCATGACTCCCAATTCGCCGAGCTTGCGGTAGAACTCGCGTGGTGCGTAGCCCTGTTCCTCCCACTTCGCGAACTCCGGGACGACCTCCTTGTGTAGAAAGGCCCGGAACACCTCGCGAAAGGCATCGTGCTGATCGTCGAAGATTGTGCGCTTCATGGGAAGTCTCCTTGTTCCGCGGACGACGCGGGGTTGGCTAGGTGTAGAGGCCGCGCAGTGACCGTTTGTCGGTCTTACCGGTGGCCGTGGTCGTCAGTGCTTCGACGAAGGCAACTGTGCGCGGTGCTTTGTACCCTGCGATTTGGGTTTTGACGTGATCGCGAATTTCTTCGGCGGTGGCATGCAGTTGTGGGTTGAGGACCACCACTGCATGTACGCGCTCGCCCCACTGAGCGTCGGGCAGACCGACGACGGCGCAGCGCAACACTGCGGGGTGGTTGGTGACGGCGTCCTCCACCTCGGCCGAATAGACGTTCTCGCCGCCGGTGATGATCATGTCCTTGGCGCGATCGACGATGAAGATGTACCCCTCGTCGTCCATGTACGCGAGGTCTCCGGTGTGCAGCCAGCCCCCGCGTAGCGCTTCGGCGGTCTCTTCCGGGCGGTTCCAGTATCCGAGCATGATGTGCTCGCCGCGGGTAGCGATCTCCCCGACGGTCCCCCGTGGGACCTCGTTGCCTTCTCGGTCGACGATAATGATTTCGGCGTGCAGGCTTGCACGGCCCGCCGAGCGCAGGCGAGGACCACCGGCCCGGTGGTCCGAGCCGAGCAGGGAGACGATGACCGCGGTCTCCGTCATGCCGTATCCCTGAACGAAGTTCGCGTTGGGGAAGCTCGACATCGCGCGTTCCAGGATGGCCGCGGGCATCGGGGCGGCTCCGTAGACAATCGATCTGACGCTGGTGACGTCCGTGTCCGGGAAGGCTGGATGGTTGTAGAGCATCTGCAACATGCTCGGGATCGAGGTCATGGTGGTCACCCCTCGGCCCGAGATCAGGTCGAGCACGTCGCCGGCGTCGAAGCGGTTGGCGAACACCACTGTGCCGCCGACCACGGTCTGGGCCATCATGCCGAGCAGGGCGGCAATGTGGAACAAAGGAGCCATCACCAGAGTGATCCCACCGATCTCGCAGGACCGCGCGAAGCCAGTAGCGCCCAGCAATGCGGTCGAGAGACTGCGATGAGAGTGCATGACGGCTTTGGGAGTACCGGTGGTTCCGCCGGTGTAGATCAACGCGGCCAAAGTGTCGCCGCCGGCACGCACATCGCCAACCTCGGGGCCTTCGACGATCAGGTCCTCGAAACCCACCATTCCGGCGGGAGACGGCTCGTCGCCCAAGTAGACGAGTGTGACCGTGGCGTCGAGTCCGGTCACCAGCAGCCGGCATTCCTCGTCGACGAGGACAAACACGCTACCGACTCCGGTGACCGCGTCGGTGACCTCACGGACGGAACCGTGGCGGTTGACGAGATTGACGGCAGCGCCGATCCACCACGTCGCCATCAACGACTCGAAGTAGCGGTCGGAGTTGAACGCCAGGATGCTGACCCGGTCACCCGGACCGACGCCACGCTCTCGCAGGGCTCCGGCGAGTCTGGACACTCGGTTAACGATCTGTGGAGCGGTACGCTCGCGATGCTCGCAGACGGTCAAGGGTCGGTGCGGCTGTTGTTGAACCGCCCTGTGCAGAAGGTGGGTCAGATGCATGGGCTCGCGTGCTCCTCGAGTCGGGTGGTGCAGACGGCGGATGGTCGGGGCGTCGACGAATCGACACCCCGACGAGTTAATCGATCAGGAATTCCGCGTCTCCCACGAGGGCGTTGACGCCGTTCTGGCGAGCGCAGACAAGTTCGACACGAGCACGTCGGCCGTCGTCGGCCTCGTAGGTGTCGACGATGACAGCCGAGCAGGTGAGTTCGTCACCGGGCCAGACCTTGTCGGCGAATCGAATCTTGAACCGACGCAGGTTCTCGACACCCAGCCAGTCGGTGACGTAGCTGGCCAGCATGCCTGCCTGAAGCATGCCGACGGAGAACACGGACGGGAAGCCGGTCTCACGGGCGAACGTGTCGTCGTGGTGCAAGGGATGGAAATCACCCGAGGCCCCCTGGTACTTGACGAAGTCGGTGCGTGTCAGCGGAGGGAAGGTCTTGCTCTCGGCCTGCTGTCCGGCTACGACGGTTTCGGTCGTGGTGGTCATTTCCCCTCCTCCTTGCCGCCCGTTGTGGCGGTCTCGATGATCGTGCTGTTCTGCGTCGCGATCAGTTCTCCGGACTCGTCACGGAACTCGGTGATCATCTTCGCGAAGGTCATCACGCCCCCGCGTTTTCCGGGCTTTTCGAAGCGGTCACCGACAGTGGTTTCGGCGGTCAGCTTCTGGCCGGCTCGTGGAAGTGGGCCGTGGAAGATGTACTCCTCCTCGCCGTGGAGGATGCGACGACGGTCAAATCCGAGCTTGGCGAAACCGGATTGATCTGCGGGCTCCCAGATCATTCGGCCGCTGGTGAGCATGGTCGGCGGGATCACCGCATTCTCACCGGCATGCTGTTCGGGGTTTGCCTTCACGGCCCGGACGAATTCCTGGACCTTGCTGTAGTCGAGCGGGAACGTGTAACTCACTTGGTTTCTCCTTCGATCTTCGGGATGCCGGCGCGCCGGGTCTCGACCGACTTGAGGAAGGTGTCGTCGCCGAGAAGCTTGGTCAGTTCACCGATGTCGAGCGGTCGGTCCTCACGAATTTCGTCGGCGATCGAGTAGCCGCCGTAGAGACCCACATAGCCGCCGTAGACGGCAAAAACCTGTCCGTTGAAAGCGCATTCGGCGCTCGACAGATATGCCACCAGCGACGAGCAGTTGGCGGGGTTGTAGCGGTCGAAGACAGACTCGTCGACGGGCTCACCGACCAAATCCTTGATGCCGGGCGTGGCCTTGACAGGTTCGGTGCGCGCGACGGGAGCGATGGCATTGGCCTTGACGCCGAATCGCTCGAATTCGCGAGCGGCATTGACTGCCTGGATGGCCAGACCGGCCTTGGCGGCGGAGTAATTCCACTGTCCGTAGTTACCGTGCAGACCGGATCCGGAACTGGTGTTGACCAGGTTGCGTGCCTCTTGCACGCCTGCCTTCGACTGGTCGCGCCAGTACCGTACGGCGGCACGCGTAGCCGAGAAGGTTCCCTTGAGGTGCACAGCGATGACCGAGTCGAACTCTTCCTCGGTCATGTTCCACAGCATCGCGTCGCGGATGATGCCGGCGTTGTTGACCACCGAGTGCAAGTTGCCGAAGGTGGATACTGCTGCCTCGGTGAGCTTCTCGCCGACGGCCATCTCCGCGATCGAACCCTCCACCGCAATGGCCGAGCCGCCGGCAGCGACGATTTCGTCTGCCACCTGTTGCGCTCCGCGCAGGTCGTTGACCACGATGCTGGCGCCTTCGGCTGCCATGAGTAGTGCGTGTTCGCGGCCGAGACCTGCGCCGGCCCCAGTGACGATGGCAACGCGTCCGTCGAGTTGTCCCATGATGTTTCCTTTCGTTCTTCGCGCCGAGCTACAGCGCTGCAGTGTTGAAGTGTTCGTGGAAGTGGTTGCTACGCAACCTTTTCGTAGAGCGTGATGACACCGGCGCCGCCGAGACCGAGGTTGTGCTGCAATGCGAGCTTTGCTCCGTCGACCTGTCGTGCGTCGGCGGTGCCGCGCAACTGCCACACCAGTTCGGCGCACTGAGCCAAGCCGGTGGCGCCGAGCGGATGTCCCTTGGACAGCAGGCCACCGCTGGGATTGACCACAACGCGGCCACCGTAGGTGTTGTCGCCGTCGAGGATGAACTTCTCGGAGCACCCTTCTTCTACCAATCCGAGGGCCTCGTACGAGAGCACTTCGTTGACCGAGAAGCAATCGTGCAGTTCCACGACCTGGATGTCGCGCGGATCCACTCCGGCCTTTTCGTAAATCCGTTGCGAAGCAACTCGAGTGATGTCCGCGCCGACGACTTTGAATACGTCGTCGTCGGTGAAGACGCTGGGAAAGTCGGTGACCAGCTCTTGAGCCGCGATCGCCACACCCGGTGTGAGGCCGTGGGCACGCGCGAAATCTTCGCTGCAGATGATGGCGGCGCCGGCTCCGCAGGTGGGCGGGCAGGCCTGCAAACGAGTCAGCCCGCCGTACAGTGCCTTTGATTCGAGCACTTCCTGCTCGGTGACCGGCTCGCGGAAAACCGCGTACGGGTTGTTGGCAGCATGCTTGCGGGATTTGACCGAGATCTTCGCGAACAAATCCGGCGAAACCCCGTACCGCTTGGAGTACTCCTGCGCGGCGGCACCGAAGTACTGCATCGCCATGGACGGGTTGGCGGGGTCGATGCCGTAGGTGCGGTCGAGGACTTCGGCGTGCCGCTCCATCGGAGCCGGGCGGTCGCCCCAATGGTTGACCAAAGCCCCGGGCTGCATCTGCTCGAAGCCAACGGCGAGTGCGCATTCGACGACGCCGGACTCGACGGCCTGCCTGGCCAACCACAGCGCGGACGAGCCACTCGCACAGTTGTTGTTGACGTTGACAACCGGAATTCCGGTCATACCCGCGCCGTAGATGGCGCGTTGGCCACTCGTCGAATCCCCGTACACGTAGCCGGCGTAAGCCTGCCCGATCTTCTCGAATCCGATTCCTGCGTCCGCGAGCGCGTTGACAATGGCCTTCGCGCCCATCTCGTAGTAGTGCTCGCTGCGCCCTGGCTTCGTGAACGGGATCATTCCGACCCCGGCGACTAGTACTTTGCGACTCATCGGTGCTCCCTTGTGATTACTGGTCTTCGTGCTTTGGTGGTTGATTCGTTGTGTGTGAGGCGTATTCAGAGCAACTCGAGGATGGTGGCATTGGCCATGCCGCCGCCCTCACACATCGACTGCAAGCCGTAACGGATTCCCTCGTCACGCATGTGATGCACCATCGTGGTCATCAACCGCGCGCCAGAGCCTCCAACGGGATGCCCGATGGCCATGGCGCCGCCATTGGGGTTCATCAGCGAATAGTCGGCTCCGGTCTCGCGCAACCAGGCCAGGGACACGGCGGCGAATGCTTCGTTGATCTCGAACGTGCCGATGTCGGAGAGCGTCAACCCGGACTTCTTCAGCGCCAACGCCGTTGCCGGGATCGGGCCCTTGAGGATGCTCACCGGATCGGTACCGGTCACCACTGCAGTATGAATGCGGGCGATCGGCGTCCAACCGTGTTCACGCGCAATGTCACTGGTCGTCACGAGGAGAGCGGCGGACCCGTCGGAAACCTGGGAGGCGTTTCCTGCGGTGATCTCGGTTCCCTCGAACGCCACCGGCAGCTCGGCGAGGCGTTCCATGTTCCCGCCGCGACGGATACCTTCGTCCGCCTCGATGATCCGGGTGCCACCTTCGGCATCGGTGACCGTGACCGGTGCGATCTGGCCGGAGAAACGACCGGCATCGACAGCGGCAGCAGCGCGGGCATGCGAGTCGAGGCCGTGCCGGTCCATGTCGGTGCGACTGATGCCGTACTCGTCGGCGATCATCTGAGCGCCGAGACCTTGGTTGAATCGCTCGATGTTGTAGCGCCCCAGTACGAGTGGGCCGTGCATCGGACCGTAGTCACCGGCACGGGCAGCCGCGCCGAGGGGGATGACGCTCATCATCTCGACTCCGCCGGCGACTGCGACGTCGTACTGGCCCGAGATCACGCCGGCTGCCGCCTGGTGTACGGCCTGCTGCGAAGAGCCGCATTGGCGGTCGACGGTCACGCCAGGGACATGTTCGGGCCATCCTGCACCGAGTACTGCTGACCGGGCGATGCAGCCGGCCTGCATGCCGAGGGTTCCGACGCAACCCCAGATCACGTCGTCGACAATTGCGGGGTCCAGCCCGGTTCGCTCTGCCAGCGTGCGCAGAACGTGCGCTGACAGATTGACTGCGTGCGTGGTGGACAACCCACCACCACGTTTGCCGACCGGTGTCCGTACCGCGTCGACGATAACTGCATCACGCATGAAAACTCCTGTGTCCGAGTCGGTGAGAGATCAGAGACCGATATCTTTGGCGATGATCGTCTTCATGACTTCGCTGGTGCCGCCGTAGATTCGCGACACTCTCGTGTCTGCGTACAACCGTGCGATCGGATATTCGAGGATGTACCCGTAGCCACCGTGCAGTTGTAGGCACTTGTCGATCACGCGGCCGGCCATCTCGGTGCAGAACAGCTTGATGCGTGCAGCATCGGCGGCGGTGAGCTCTCCGGAGTCGTCGAGATCTAGTCCCTTGTCCACCAGTGCCTGTGCGGCCGCGACTTCTGTAGCGCATTCGGCAAGAACGAATTTGGTGTTCTGGAAGGATGCAACAGGCTTACCGAAGACTTGGCGCTGGCGGACGTACTCCGACGCGTACTCGATCGCCGAGGCCGCACAGGCGGTCTGGCCGACACCGATGGAAAGTCTCTCGCGGGGAAGGTTTTGGCCGAGGTAGGAGAAGCCCTTGTCCTGCTCGCCGAGGAGATTCTCGACCGGAACTCGAACGTCGGTGAACGACAGTTCGTTGGTGTCGGAAGACTTCATGCCGATCTTGTCGAGCTTGCGTCCGAAATTGAAGCCGACACTGTCGGTGGGAACCACCAGCAGGCTGAGTCCGAAGCGTCGGTCTTTCTCGGACGGTGCGGAGGTTCGAGCGGCTACGACGCAGAGTTCCGAGTTGCGGGCACCGGTGATGAAGGTCTTGGCGCCGTTGAGGATGTAGTGGGTGCCGTCTTCGGACAAGCGCGCTGTGGTCTTGATGCCCGCTAGATCCGATCCGGTCCCCGGCTCGGTCATGGCGATGCAGAGCATGGTCTCGCCGCTCGCCACTCCCGGAAGCCACCGTTGCTTCTGTTCGTCGTTGGCCAGGCGCAACAGGTACGGCAGCACGATGCCGATGCTCACGCCGTAGTGTCCGAAACTTACTGCTGCACGGGCTGTCTCCTCTTGCATGACAGCTTGGAATTTGAAGCTGGTGGGCCCGGCGCCACCGAACTCCTCGGGGATGTCGAAACTCGTTGCGCCGAGTTCTGCAAGCTGGTTGAACAGCTCACGCGGTACCTGGTTCGCGCTCTCCCACTCCGGGTAGTTCGGCGTAACCTGCTTTGCGATGAAGGTCCGGATGGTCTCGCGGAATGCCTCGTGCTCGGGGGCATAGACGGTACGTTTCATGATTCGCTCCTGACAATCTGTGATGAGATGACGTGTTTCAGGTCAGACTCGTCCGGCGTCGACGACGAGGCACTGACTGTTGATGTAGTCCGATTCGGGCGTGCACAGCAGGTACACCGCCCCCGCGGCTTCCACGGGAGTGCCGCCTCGGCCGAATGGGATCATCTTCGACGCGGCGGCCAAGCGGTCAGGGTTGACGCCGACGCGAATCTCGCGGCCGTCGATCGTCAACGTCGCGTTCGCGTCCGCGGACACCTCGGTCATTCTCGTGATGATCAGTCCGAATGCCACTGCGTTGACGTTGACCCTGTACCGACCCCATTCCTTGGCAAGAGTCTTGGTCAGTCCGATCAGTCCGGCTTTGGCGGCGCCGTAGTTGGATTGGCCGGCGTTCCCGTAGTACCCCGACACCGACGACACGTTCACCACCTTGCGGTGGTAGTCGGTCGGATTGGCTTTGATGAAAGGTTGCGCCGCACGCAGGATGCGGAACGGCGCTTTGAGATTCACGTCGACGATGGTGTCCCACTGCTCGTCGGTCATCTTCTGAATCACCGAGTCCCAGGTATATCCGGCGTTGTTGACGATGATGTCCAGACCGCCGAAGGTCTCGACCGCAGTGCTGACGAACCGCTCCGCGAAACCGTCCTCGGACACTGAACCCACTACGCTGACTGCTTGTCCGCCGGCCGCCTTGATGTCGTGCTCGGTCTGGGCAGCAGCCTCGGGATCCAAGTCGTTGATTGTCACCACTGCACCCTCGCGGGCGAATTTGAGTGCGATTTCTCGGCCGATCCCACGGCCCGACCCGGATACGAGGGCGACCTTTCCCTCCAGGTTACCCACGGTCCCAGTTCCCGCGATCCCATTTCCCACGGTGTTCCCTTTCGAGTGAAGAGTGTTGTAACGAAACGTAATTGGCGGTATTCCAGACCGGCGGTTGCTCCGACGCTGCGATGTCCCGAGGCGTCGTGGCTCCGGGAGCTTCATTCGCAATTACTGATGATTCACTTTTAGGCCCTAAAAGTATGTATGTCAAGCATCTTCACAGTTGCTGCTGGTCAGATGCTGTTCCATTGCATTCACAGTGGTGTACGAACCTGACCGGATGGGGCGCCGGTGGCGAGTGACGGACACTCTCGGGCGCCGGAAGCTGTCGATTGCCACCGCACGAGCTGGGGCATTGCGCGGGTGAGATTCGGGGGAACTGGCCTTTCGGCAAGGTCACCAGTGTCGTCGGCGTTTCGAAGTGACCCTTGACACAGTGGAGAAAATAGCTCAAAGTGAATATCAAGTAATTCCTTGAAGAGACATCGCACGAGAATGCCCGCGCACGGACGGCTGAACTGAAGAAGTCAACCTGAGGGAGGCGGGGCATCCAACTGTGTGCTTTTGCTTATCTGGCAGTGCTATTCGGTGGTTCGCTCTCAAAGAATGGCCAAACTGACGCGTCCTCTCCACAGAAGCGGAGCGTGATGGATCTCGATCCCGAATATCGATGTGAACTCGAAGTGTCACCAAACCAAGCGGCAAGTCTGCCCTGCACTGCGCTGGCAGTGCCCGTTGATCAAACCGTCTCCTCGAAGGATCCGACAGTGACAACACCCCGGACAACACCCAAGGCAACGCCTCGTCAAGTGGCAACACACCAACAAGCATCTTCGGGCACAGCAGTGCCTGAAGCTCCCGAATCACGTCGCCGTGCTTGGGGTTTGACCTCGCTGCTGGTTTTCCTGACCGTCATCAACTGGGGGGACAAGGCGGTGTTGGGCATCATTGCCCAACCGTTGTCCAAGGAGCTGGGGTTGACAGCATCCCAGATCGGTCTCGTGGGTAGCTTGTTCTTCCTCACCTTCACGATCGGCGGCTTCTTTTCCGGCGCGATTGCCCGAATAACGACACTGAGATGGGCGCTGGCAGTGTTGGCCTTGCTCTGGTCGGCGGCAATGCTCCCGATGGTCATCACGGCGAGTTTTGCTGTGCTGGTGGTCAGTCGCATGCTGTTGGGTTTGGCTGAGGGGCCGAGCGGGCCCTTGACGCACACCGCCGCGTTCTCCTGGCATCCGCCGGCGAGGCGTGGGCTTCCAGGCGCGCTTCTCGCCGGGTCGGCCTCGCTGGCGAAGATTGCCGTGGCACCGGCGCTTGCCTTCGTGACGGTCACGTGGGGGTGGCGTGCGGCGGTGGTCTGCATGGCGGTGCTCGGCGTGTTGTGGTGCGTGCTCTGGCTGCCCCTGTGGTCGCAGGGCCCCTACATCCGTAGTGGAAAGCGTCGAGAAGAGGCGGGAGTCAGTGCAGCCGAGACTGACGAGCCGGCGGTGCCGTGGATACGCATCTTCCGAACGCGGACGTTCATCAGCTGCACAATGCTGGTGATGGCGATATACGCCATCGTCGCGGTTGTGCTGACCTGGCTTCCGTCGTACTTCGAAGTGGGCTTGGGATACACCCGACTGCAGGCTGGTTCGATGTTCGCGTTCCCCAGTATTGCGGGCCTGATCTTGATGTTGATCCTCTCCTCGTCCGGAGATCGTCTGACTTCACGCGGCGCCACCTCCCGCTTGATTCGAATCATCGTTCCCTCGGTGGGTGTGCTCGTCAGCGGAATGATCATGGTGTTCTTGCCCTACGTATCGGCCCCTGCGCTGGCGGTCGCGATCGTTTCGGTCGGATATGGGTTCCTGGCGTCCGGCTATCCGCTGATCATCGCCACGATCTCTGAAATATGTCCGCCCCGGCAGACAGCCGGAACGCTGGGAGTTTTCATGGCGATGATGGGAATCGGGGGTTTGATCGGCCCCTACGTGACCGGGCGGATCGTCGACGCTGCCGATACTCCGGCTGCCGGGTATGCCACTGCGTTCCAGGCCTTCGGATTGGTTGCGGTCCTGTTCGCTTTCGGAACCTTGATTTTCGCCAACCCCGAGCGTGACAAGGAGATCGTCTGGAAAGCCACGAGTCGAACGTAGCTGCGTGACGCTCCCGAAGGAGAAGAATTGTGGGTAACTCGACTTTTATGGCAATGAGCCGTCTTCGTGCGAGTACACTCGCTTTGTGAATCTGACGCAATGACCGAATCGACGATAGGATGACGGCGTGCCACGTGAAAGGGAACCGATGACTGCCGTCCGTCGACCCCGCGACCGTAAGCAACAGATATTGGCAGCAGCAAGTGAGCTGTTCCGGGAGCACGGATATCACAACATTTCTGTTTCGGATGTGACCGGTCGGGTGGACATCACCACGTCGGCGCTCTACCGCCATTATCGAAATAAGAACAGCCTGCTCTACCACGCGGTTCTGGCCGGGATCGAGTCTCTCAATGAATCTGTCGGCAGCGCAACGGATCTGTACACGTTACTGACTACGCTGTCGACAACGTCGGTCGAGCGCCGCGGGCTGCCGCTGTTGTGGCAGCGTGAAGCCAGGTACCTGGACGACGACCAACGAGAGATGCTGCGTAAGAAGTTGCGACTCAGCACCTCTCGTATCTCCAAGTTGGTGAAAGTGCACAGATCTGACCTTTCCGACTCCGACAGTCGACTGCTGGCGTACTCGATCCTTGCGGTGTTCAGCAGTTCGTCGAGTCACCGAATCTCGATGCCACCCCGTCAGATGGAGGCACTGCTGTTCGACCTTTCGGCGCGTGTTGCCCTGTCCTCCATCGGATCTGCAGACCCCAATGTTCCCGCTGCGCGCACAGAGGCCATCTCCATACCCGTTTCGCGACGCGAACAACTACTGACCGCGGCGATTCAACTATTCGACGAACGAGGGTATCGAACGGTCAGCAACGAGGACATCGGTGCTGCCTGTGGCACGACAGGCCAGAACGTGTACAACCACTTCGACACAAAGCTCGACATTCTGTCCACGGCAATCACCCGTGGTTTCGACCGACGTGACCTTGCGGTGAGGCAGGCACTGTCGCAAGTAGGCGATTCGAGCGAGACGCTCGACATTCTCTTGGGTGTTCATATCGCGTTTGCCTTGGAGGACGGACACCTCATCGGTTTGATGGCGACGGAACTCGCCGAGCTTCCCGACAACACCCGAAAGGCCTGTGTCCAAGCTCAGCGGGACTACCTGGAGTTGTGGGTTCGAGCGCTCAGCGAAGTTCGCCCCGGCTTGGATGCGACCGAGGCGAAGTTCACCGTGAGTGCAGTAATGACGTTGATCGGCAACGCTATCCGTATCGGAAGCGTTCGGCGCCGTGTTGACCTCGTAGACCGGCTAGCGGAGATATGCACTGCTTTGATGACGGAGACTTCGGATCCCGCTGCGTCATTGGTGGGCGCCGTAGTTGGTGCCGCTCCGTAGTCCCAGAGCGGCACATCGGCCCCCACAGAACGAGTCAGTCGCGCCCGGCTTCGACCAGCTTTTCAGCAAGGGTCGCTGGTGTAGTGAAAATCGCTTCGTGGCTTCCTGCCATCTGAACGATCCTGCACAGGCCGAGCCGACTGGAAAATCTTGGATGCCAAGCGAACTCGCCGTGCGGCATTGCGGTGTCTTCCGTGCAGTTCAGGTAGGAAGTCCTCATCGTCCCGGAGTTGACGAGTTCGTAGAACTTCGTGAGATCAAGTTTGTCTTCCAACATAGTGACCGGTGTCGGACATAGAGACTCATAGGCGCTCATGGCTGTCTCGTGATCGGCGTCGTTCAAAAACGCTTCCCTCCACACGTTCCAAGGCAAGGAGAACATTCCATCCACCGCTCCTTCGCGCACCATCTCTCGATAGTGAGCCGGGGACTCGTCGTTGATGCTGTTGCCATTCATTGGAACAAAGGCATTCCAATAGACAAGTCGCCGAATGCGGTCAGGGAATACCTCTGCGACCTTGGAGATGACCGTGCCGCCGAAGCTGTGTCCCACCAGAATGAAATCCGTGATATCTCGCTCGGTGATGTACTGAACGATCGAATCGACGCCGTCCGAGTGGCGGACGCGGGCCTGCGATTCCCCGAACCCCGCGACCGTAGGTGTGTACACGCGATGGCCAGCCGCAAGCAGGTGTTCCGCCACAGGTGCCCAATGCTCCCCCGTATGCCAAGCTCCATGCACGAGAACGAAAGTGTATTGCTTCGCCACGACTATTCCTCCACCACGTAAGTTCACTCGCCGAACGGAATTTCATCCGCAAAGGTCTCGCAGACGAGAAGATGATTAGCGATCGGGATTTTCCCGTCTACCGGCCCCGAATCTATCGTTGAATCGAACGTCGAACCAATGCCAGAAGACGCGCAAGCTATGTCGAATCTGGCATACCGAATATGCCTCTACTCAGGAGAATCGGGTGGCAAGACATCGATTTCATCCGGGCACCCTAGCGTGCTGCCACGGCTTCGATCTCGACCAGCATCGCCGGGTCGGAGAGCCCGGTGGTCTCAGCCATCAAGCTGGCTGGTGAGCATTGGTAGGTTTCAAGGGCATCAAGCACGACATCGTAGTTCGAGGTTGCAGCAGCAATGTCTCTGACAAAGATGCGGATCTGTACCACGTCTCGGAAGCTGAAGCCTGCAACTTCGAGGGTGTGGTTGATATTTGCAAAGGTCGTTGCAACTTGGGCTCTGAAGTCGCCGGCGCCTCCGTGCGCATCCACGCTGCCGCGTCCCTCATGACCCGATACGAAGAGAAATTCCGAAGGTGCGCTGATTCTGACTGCGGAGTTGTATCCGAACCTTCCCACAATGAGTTGTGGGGCGATGTTTTCGCGCTGCATGGCGTGCTGTCTCCAATCTGAATTGTCAACGTTTCGCCGCTGGTCGAATCAGCGGTCGTAGGACAGGATCTGTTTTGCGACCGCTCGGGGAGCGGAGATCATCCCGTCGTGTCCGGTATTGATTTGATCGAGTTGCCACTGGCTCGAGTTGTCGAGTACCCGCTGCTTCGAGGACTGGATATCGGGGAAGGCGGGTTCCGTGAAGTCGATGTAATGCCGTGGAAGTCCAGCCCCAGCCGGACCGGCGAGAGTGACTGTGTCACTCCAGGTCGACCATGGGTGCGCAGTGAGTTGCCGTTTCGCCCATTCGATGTCATTTCGATCGGTCAGACCGAACATTGTGGGATCTGTCGGTGCGGGGACGGCGTACCCGCCGTTGGCGGTGACAAGCGTTCGAAGTATCTCCTGGCTGCCGAGTGGCATTGTGGAGAGTACTGTTTCGCCGTTTTCGATGACCACAGCGTCGAGGTAGACCAATCGACGGATCTTCTCGGGCATCCGGTCAGCCACCGAGGTTATGTATGCGCCACCGATGCTGTGGCCGACCAGCACGAAGTCTGTGAGCTCCTCTGCTTCGATAGTCCGAACGATGTCGTTGACAGCGTCTTCGTAGCTCAACGCTGCGTGGAGGAGGTGGGATCGGTCCCCTACGCCGGTGATGGTCGGAGTGATCACTCGGTTCTCACCCCGTTGCAACATCGGCGCGAGTTTGCGCCAACACCAACCTCCATGGCTGCCACCGTGTACGAGAAGGTAATCCGGTCGCGCGGGGGAAGCTGACGAAACGCCGGCGTTAGCAGTTGCAGGGGCCGCGACTGCGGCTGCGAGGGCCGCCGCCCCTGCAAACAGCGTGCGCCGATTCACTCGCGGATGAATCCTCGACGGCTCACCGCGCTCGGAAGCATCCGACATTCTGCTGGGGGTTCGCGTTGCGCTGTTCGGGGCCGTCAGGGTCCCGAAGGCCATCGGTGATTTCATCCACTCAGCCTGCCGATCTACACACCCTGCTGTCCATGTTGATCAAGCCACAAGACATGTCCTTCCGTTCGCGCGCGACACTAAAAGGGGAGCTCACGATTACAGTGAATAGTGTTGAGCCATAATGCTATTAATGCCATCGTGAACGAGTGTCGCGATCAGTCTTTGATCCCCGCGATGCGATGACGATTCGGCGAACCATGGAGCGAGTCATCGACAAGAAGGACCGTTCGAGCTATTGCCTGAAATGTAAATGTGAGCTAACTTACAAAGTAAGACGCAAGTGTCTAAGATTAGAATTCTGCTATGGAGGATCAGTGAAGAGTGGGCGATCGTTGACCCTGGCCGCGAAAGTGCCGACGCGTCAGTCGGGCAACATACGTTTCGGGCGCGTACCGGAACACAGGCGTACGGCACTTGTGGCCTCCTGCGCCGCGCTCGTGATGGCGACCTTTGCCACCTTCCCCGCCGGCGCCGCGCCCGCCGCGGACCAATCTGCCGCCTGCACGGAGCCTGCGCCCGGCCAACTCGCCGCCCGCCAGAATCCGGAGGCGCTGGGGTTCGATGCGGCGGCCTTGGACGAGGCTCTGAATTTCGGGCAAGCGAAGGGCGGCGCCACTATCCAGGTTTACCGGCACGGCTGCCTCGCTGGAGACCGCACCGGAACGGGAAACCTTCCGATACCGTTGGCCAGCACTACCAAAGGTGTCGCCTCGGTGGCGGTCGGCCGTGCGATCACGATGGGCCTCTTCGAACTCGACGACCCACTCCGTAAGTTCTTCCCTCAAGCCGACGAAGCCCACGGCGCCCTCACGATCCGCCAGATCCTCACCCAGACGACAGGCCTGCATTTCAGCTGGCTGGCCGAGGGTGCGGGCATCGGCACCGATCAGATACTCCAAACGCTCAGTGCACCAGTTGATTTCCCTGCTGACACGAAGTTTCAGTATGCGCAGAACACGTTGGCGCTTCTGCCGAAGATCATCGAGATCACCGCGCAATCGGATTTCCAGGACTTTGTGCAACGCGAGGTATTCGACCCGGTGGGCATCAGCCGCGACAGCTGGGTGTGGCTGCGCGACCGCAGCGGCAATACCGTGGTCAGCGGCGGATTGGCGATGCGCGCAGACGACCTGGCTCGACTGGGACGACTGATGTTGCAGAACGGAAGCTGGAACGGGAACCACCTCATCGATCCCGCCTATGTCCACGACGCTTCCCAACCGACGGACGCGAACGGCGGCTATGGATTCTTGCTCTGGACCAATGTCGGTGACACTCATTGGCCTTCGTTCTCGGGCCGCTCGGCGAGCCGCATCGACCACCCGATCCTGCCGGGTTCCCCCCGTGATACTTATGCGTTCTCAGGGGCGCTCGGACAACTCATTGTGGTAGTGCCGAGCAGGGACATGGTTATCGTCCGCCAAGGCATCCCGGTCAGCATCGATCCGAACAATTTGGGTGCCAACCTCGTTGGCACCGGCAACCCTGACAATCAGGAGTTGGTCCGCAAGATCACTGCCAGTGTGCGAGATCTACCGCCGGTGCAGGTCGATGATCCGTACCGCTACAACGACGCGACCGGCCCACTGTTCCGAGAGCCGGCAGACGTCCTGTACTGGTCGGACCCAGCCAACGTGCTGGCCATCCTGCTCGGCACCGGGGATTACGCCGATACCGGCTGCAATCTTCTGTGGTGCAACGGAAAGCCTCTACCAGAGGACCTGGCCAACACGGTCGTGGATGCCAGCGCCCAGATCGCGGCCGCAGTGGCGGCCATCGCCCACGGGCCACGCTGAGAGAAGTTGAGAGAGAACGATGACGACACAAATTGGGAGACACTCGATGCGTAAATTGATCTTGGGAGTGGCGCTCGGCTTGACTCTGGCGCTCTCCGGTGCCGGAATTGCATCCGGCGAGCCGAATGACGTTCCGGGACAGCAACCCGTCCCGGGCCCCGGGCCCGTTCTCGGAGCGGTGTACCCGGCAACCGTCCAAGGCGCGATACACCAGAAATTTGCGGTACCTGGTGCGCACGATGTGACCGTCTCGCAACAACTGACACCGTGCAACGACCTCTACGGAGGTTTGCAAAAGCTGCTCGCGCCAGTGGTGGGAATGAAGGATCCGGAGCAGTTGCGATGCACCGACGCATTCCCACACGGCCCCGATTCACCAATCGGTGTCCTGTACTACTACCCCACAGATCTGCAAGAAATGGCACCGGCGCCGACGTTGGTCTGGGTACCGGGCATTGACGGCGACGCCGGCCAGTACGACGACGCCGCGCGGCTGTGGGCAAGCCGCGGATTCATCGTTGCGATCCCGTACAACTTCATCAATTCCACCACGACTGAACACCTTTGGGGCACACAAGCACTGATCCAAGAAGAAGACCGCCCCGACTCACCTTTGCACGGGAAGGTCGATCTCTCCCGCGTGATCCTGGGTGGTCATTCCGGGGGCGCAGGTTCCCTCATCTACGCGGCGTCATACCTCCCGCCGGTTCAACAACTGCTCGACCCTCGCCTACGTATCGTCGGCGCGCTGAGCGTCGATACCGGAATCCAAGCCCCCATCGGAGCCGCCATCACGGTGCCTACTCTCACGATCACAGGGACCCGGGATTGGGTCACCCCACCGTTCCTGTGGCCGTACTGGGCCTACGCCACCATGTTCCAGGCGCCCGCCTACAGCGCACCCATGGTGAACGGCACCCACCTGAGCATCAACGACGATCTGCCGAATAATCCAGCCGCGAGTTTGTCCATGGCATGGCTCGAGCACCTCGTCGGCGGAAACCCGGAAGCTGACGCCGTCTTCGTCGGTCCTAGATGGGGTCTGGCGAGTGACCAAGCTTTCATCGACGTCAAACGCAACGGCCCAGCTGATCAGCTGAATTAGGCTCAGCAGCCCGATCTCCCGGATGCGTAAGGGTTACTGAAGCATCATCGAGCTGACTAAGCCGAACGCTCCTCAGTGCTTTGACGGCGAACTCCTGGTTCCACCTCGTGCCATGTGCGTAAACCTAGATTCAAGAGGGCGACGACCTCCATCGACCGGGGCTGCACCGGACACCGGTGCACTGCATGGCTGCCACCCTCGCTGCACGTAACCGGCAAGAACATAGCGGCCTGTACATTCCATGTCCCGGCGCGATGTCCTGAAGATGATCGGGGTCTTATGGTCGTCAAAAGGGTTTGCCGTGTTCGTGTTTTCGTTGAGAGGTAGTTTCAGTGCGCTGGAACGGCGTGTCCGCGCCGACTCGTCTACGCCGACAGCCCGCGAATACGTCGAACAGGCGAGCTGCATCTGGCACTACAGTCGACAGAAAATAATTCCGTGAAGTAGTTCGTCACGAGAGTTGAGAAGCGCGTGCCGCCTGCGGCGCACCCTCCAACATGACCGGAGGAGATGAGATGGTCGTTGGCAGCAGTAGCCCGACGGTGGTTCCGATAGCCAATAACCAACATCTGGTGCGTCCACGCTTTCCACAGCCTGAAGGTCTCGGTACCTCGCGACTCGTTCGCAGCGGGTGACGTGCGGTTTGGGGACTATCCGGCTCGAACGCGCGACGAGTACTGTGACGGAGATACTCCGTAATACGTCTTGAACGCGGTACTGAGGTTGAACGCATCCGAATACCCGGTCTTCTTCGCCAAACGATCCAGCGTGAGCGTCGGATCCACGATCAGCGAATCTGCGACCAGTGCCAGCCTCCACCGTCGCAGATGTTGTATCGGGGGTTCACCTACGGAGCTCTTGAATTCGGAGACGAACATGGATCGAGACATGCCGGCGATAGCGCTCATCGCCGGCAGAGTCCATTTCTTCTCGGGGTTCGAGTAGACCTCGCGTAATACGGCGCTGATCGATTGACGGGGATCGTGCGACAGGTTTCCCACACTCCAATCGGCGGACCACTCTGCGAGCATCAAGCAGATAATCGATTCGAGAAGTCTGACTGCCGTGGACGGAAAACCTCTCCCATCGGTCCAGTTGTCGTGTTCCCGAGCAAGCGACTGCAGCGCACGGGAAACCGTGCTCACCTCCGATTTTTTCGATGTCAGTAGATTCGGAAGGTGATGCTCCAGAATCGAATACAGATTTCCCGCAGACTTGAAGGAAATTACGAGAACGGGTGGGTGACTCGACTTTTTCGCTCGGTCAGAATGATCATGCGATTCGGACAATCGAAAGTTACCTTCGTCTGCCAGACACAAGATGCCGACCTCGCCCGCGCCGAGCGCTCTAACTTCCTCGTGTGAAGCGCTAGATGTGATCTCAAGCGATACTTGAGTGTTGCTGAAAATCAGGAACTTTCGCGAAGATCTCGTATCCAATGTCGACGATGACACAACAGTGCTGAAGTCGGCTGGGCCGGAGTTCGCGGTTCCGGAGTTCGCGACACTGAAGTTCACAATTCGAAATGCAGAGAGTGCGCTGTCTACGGGGCTGAGCATCTTCTGATTCTAGGCAACGGAGAGTTGGTCGGGCGAAACGCAATCACATGAATCCTGAATCCGCGAGCATGGTGAGCTGACTGGTGACGAAATTACTGTTCGTTCATGGCACAAAGTAGAGAGATTCTGGTACTTGGAAGCACTGGCCAAACCGGTCGAATAGTCGCGGATTCGCTGGAGCGCGAAAGACACACAGTGCGACGTGCCTCTCGTTCGTCTGCGTCCACGCCCTTCGACTGGTTCAGTCCGGATACGTGGCGGCAAGCAGTCGAAGGCGTCTCGCGCGTGTACGTGGTATTGCCCGAAAGGTTGGTGGATTTCGAGGCCTTCGTCGACCTGTTGGAGACCTGCGGAGTGGAATATGCCGTCGTTCTGACGGCTCGGAACCCTTCCGTCAGTGGTGACGCAATAGCGGTCGGAGCCGAATTCGCGTTTGCTCAGTCTGTTGTGAAGAGCACTTTCCTCCAGCCGAGTTGGTTCGCGCAGAATTTCACGACGGGTATGTTTGCGGGACAACTTCAGGCCACCGGCACATTGAGGCTCCCAACGGGTACCGGCTCGGAGCCGTTCATCGACTATCGAGACATCGCAGAAGTGGCGTCGTCCATCCTTGCAATGGACGACCCGTCACCGAGCGGGCCGTTGCCGTTGTCGGGGCCGAAGTCCTACGCATTCGAGGAAGCCCTCCGGGTCCTGGCCGATGTAACCGGCACGGGTGCAGGGAAATTCGAACCGATTTCTGTTGACGAATGGCAAGCTGAGGCTACGCGCGCAGGAATTCCAGAAACCTTCGTGAAGTCGTTGTCCAACTTGTTCGTGGCGATATCCAAGGGTCGTGACGACTACATTTCAAACGGTGTGTACGAGGTGCTCGGAAGGGAGCCTCGTTCTCTTCCCGACACTTTCCGTGACCACTCGAACGCAACTAGCTGACAACCGTCAAACTGGCCGACGCCGGGAAATCTGGTCGAGTTTCTTCGTTTCCAACGCCTAGAACAACGAGTCAGATCGGTGGGTGACCGTCCCATGGACGCTACCCACTGGTAGTTGGCGTAACGAGCACGGGAAGCCCCCACGGGGCAGACTGCAATCTCCCAACACGTCTCACCCCCGCTTTTGGATGCCACGAGAGTCTTGATCGCAGGATTTGTTGCTCACCCGTTATCCCTTCGACGCACACTCCGTCAGCGCGGACGTCTTCACGATCCGCGCGGTAGTTATTTCCGAAGTCCTAGGTGATAGTGCATGCGTTGGCCGGGTTGGTCCGGTGCGCCGAAGACTGTTGCCCAGTCGTGTTGAACGCTCGCCACGGTGTAACCGCGGCTAGACGCCTCGCCGAGGACCGTATGCGCACCGATGTCGTTAGACGCGGCGTCGCGGATGCGATCGTCGTGGTGGACGACGAGGGCGAATCCTGGCCGGTGCCCCGCGAGTAGGTATCCAGCATCTGCGCGTCGCCGTCGGAATTGCCTGCCGTGAACAGGGGGCAACGTCCGATCCTGCACCAAATACGTGCCGGCTTCTCGGGACCGTTGTCCATGAACTCAAAGGACGATCCATATCGCACATCGCCGATGGTGCTCTCGTATCTCACCCCAAGGGCTGAACCGATGACTCGTTCAGGTGGTATCCCGTAGCAACGCTGAACGATAGGACGCATGAAGTCCCGGTCTCCGCCGGAGACAATGTGACAGCTGAAACCGTTGTCCTCCAGAAAGCGAAGCAACTCGACCACAGGCTTGTACGTGGTCAGCAGGTAGGGTCGACGCAACGTCAGATACTGTGCCGTATGGGTGAATTCGGCAACGGCTGCCGCGTAGTCAGTGACACTGAGCCGATCGAAGGAGTGAGTGATCGCACCGATCACGATCCGCAGATCGGCGTCATCGCCCGCAGCTCGCTTCTCCCGTGCCTGTGCCAGCCAGTCGTAGCCCCCTCGACTGCGCTGCGGCAGGGCTCGATCTCGGCAAGCGCGGTGTCGGATGCAGCTTGCTCGCGCCGATACTCGACGATGAAATGGACCTGGACCTGGACCGGCATCGGCTTTTGGGCCACAACGTGCCGTCGTTGTCGAACACGGCCACCCGGTCGGCAACCGGCACAGGCGCTGCCCTTGGTTAGTTGCCTCGACGAAATACACAATGGCCTCACGAGTGGGTGAACTGCTCCACGATGGCAACGCCGATAAAGCCATCGCTTATCCCCCTCACAACACGTGACATAGGGATCGCGCGCGAAGACCGAAACGTCTGCGCGTCGATCATCAGTGCTTCCCCAAGCTCCATGCGTCACCGAGCATGAGAAGGCGGGGCGCATAGTCGCTATTTGTCGGGTTTGTCCATCTGCCTCGGACCCGCCTCCCCGGATTGACCGTGCCCCCGGTTTAGCCTAAGTGCGGAATCTCTCGCACCACCACTGACAGCCAGTCCAGCGAAAAGCTGCGCACCCGACGATAATACGACGGTACGGTGTGCTTACCTCTTCAAGGGAGACGTGCATGCAGGACTCAGCGGGCAAGATCCTCGACGGATTTCCCACCGCGGAAACCATCCAGGCAGCATACGAAGCATCCGACCTCGCGCGGGCCGTCACATGCTACAAACACTTCTTTCCCGCCGCCTCCGGAATGATGATCCTCCGCGGGAGCGCAGCGGTAGGAATCGTGCCGAATCGAGTCTTCGGAACAATGGACACCCGGCCCGGACAAGTCGGCCTGACACTGAACTCCGACACACCGTATGCACCAGTCGTTCTCGATCTTGCGCTCGGGCCGATGATCGTCGAGATCCCGGCGGGCCCGATACTCGGCGCGATCCTGAACGCCGATCAGTCCTGGATCGCCGACGTCGGCATTCCAGGAGCAGATCACGGAGAAGGTGGCCGCTACCTCGTCCTGCCGCGCGAGCACGACGACATCGAAATCGCGGACGCGATCACCGTCCGCGCATCGACGCGGCACGTACTGACCGCGTTGCGCGCCGTGCCGCTCGGCGGCGACCTGGACAAAGCTGTCGACCTACTGCGGCACACCCGCGTCTCCCCGCTCGACCCGTCGGTGCCGTGGGCGGAGCCGACATGGATCGACCTGACCGGCCACCCCCAGGACACCAGCCCGAACTCGATACAGGGAACACCAGAATTCTGGGAGTGCCTGCACAGCTATCTCACCGACGAGGGCACCACCGCCCTCGACCCGGCGTATGTCGCCGAACTGGCAGTACTCGGCATCCGGGCCGGCGAACCGATGCCCACCGAACCCGACACCCTCTCCGTCCTTGCACGCGCCGCCGCCGAAGCCGATACGCAGATGCGGGTCCAGTCACTCGCCGACCGCCGCGACGATCGGATCGCGTGGGCAGATCGGACGTGGGAATGGGTCAGCCTGCGGCCAGAAAACGCGGCATTCGAAAAAGACGGAATGCTCGACGTCACCGCCCGCGAAACCTGGTTCTACCAAGCCATCGCCGCATCCCCGGCCATGTTCCGACGCAAGGCTGGCGGCGGCTCTCTCTACTGGTTCTGCGCCCGCGACGGCGCCGGACACTACCTCGATGGAGGACAGAGTTACTCACTGACGCTGCCGCTCCCCGTGCCGGCGCACCTGTTCTGGAGCATCACCGCCTACGACGCCCGCACACGCAGCCAGATCGACACCGGACAGGGACATGCGGCACTGCGCTCGCTTTTCGAACTGCGCGAACACCTCGACGGCGAAACTGTCACCGTGCATTTCGCTCCTTCCGCCCCCACAGATGCGGATGCGCCGTGGATCCAAACGATCCCGGGCGCGGGCTGGTTCGTGTACTTCCGCATCTACGGCCCGACCGAAGAAGCATTCGACAACAGTTGGAAGCCAGGCAATTTCGACCTCGCAACAGAACAGGGGTAGCGATGACCACCGATTCGGGGATCGACATAATCAGCCGCGGCATCCACAGACGCGCGGTGGAGTCCGCAGTCTGGGGCATGGCGGCTGTGAACTTCGAACTGATGCGGGAAGTGCTGGCAGGAGGGAACTCCAACGAATTCGTCTACTGGTCACGTCTTCTCGACTGGCGCAACCAGACGCTCACCCCGAACCCCGATCTCATCTACTACATCGCGTTCTTCGACACCCACGACGGCCCCGTCGTTGTCGAAATCCCCGCCGAACACGAAGGGCAGGCACTCAACGGCTCGATCTGTAATCTGTGGCAGATCCCTCTCGAAGATGTCGGCCATTTCGGTGTCGACCAGGGCCGCGGCGGAAAATATCTCATCCTGCCGCCCGACTGGGACAACCCGATCCCCGACGGCTACATCACCCTGCCCTCCGAAACGTACCGCACCTACGCGCTCCTACGATCGGTGCTCGACGAAAGGACTCAAGACGCGCTCGACCGCGGACTGGAACTGTGCCGACGGATCCGCGTCTACCCCCTGACACAGGCGGACAACCCACCCGAAACAAGGGCGCGAGATCTCAACGGTGAGATCGTCGACACGACCATCCCGTATGACATCCGATACTTCGAACTGCTGCACCGCGCCATCCAAGACGAACCATGGCTCGCGCGTGATCGGGCATTTGCCGAAATGCTCGCCGGAATCGGCATCGAAAAAGGCAAAACCTTCGACCCCGACCCCGGACACGTCAAAATCCTCGAAGACGCGGTAGCCGAAGCACACACCTGGATCCGCGCCAGCTACGAACAGTCCTTCGAACCCTTTTTCGCGGGCACCCAGTGGTTCTTCCCCGCAAACCAAGACTTTCTCGAAGCACAGCGCGACGGGTTCACCGCCCACGACCAGGTATACCCGTACACCAGCCGTGCGGTGGTCTACCACATGGCGTTCATCGGTCTCAAACACCTCGGTGTCGGCCAGTTCTACCTCATCAATCTCCGTGACAAAGACAGGTCATTCTTCAACTCTGCCAACACCTATCGCATGCCGGTCCCCGCCGACGTCCCGGTCTCGCAGTACTGGTCGGTCACGATGTACGACGCCCAAACGCACGGCTTCATCCGCGGCAACACCAAATACTCCGTGTCATCGCAAACCCCGGGACTGATCACCAACGACGACGGCACCGTCGACATCTACTTCGGACCGCACGCCCTACCAGGCCGCGAAGCGAACTTCATCGAGACCGGCGACTCCCAAGGCTTCGAACTCATGTTCCGCTTCTACGGCGTCGGCCCCGAAGTCATGGCAAAACAATGGTCTCTTCGTGACGCCGAACGCCTCGAAGACACACCCACCGCCCAGCCCAAATCCCTCCCGCAATCAACCTAACCAGCAGAAAGTTCTCCCTTGGCACTATTTCGCTCCGCCAGTACTTGGGATTTCTCCGCCGAAGGTCGCCCATAGGTCTGCGCCGCACTGGACAGCGTAGCGAGACCGTCTCTGAACCCGACTGCATGGTGTCGGCGATCTGCGGGAGATGTGAAACGGTCATCATAGGACTTGACGTCGAGGCTTGTTTAGCGCGTGGAATGGCACCTGGCGGCCCGAAACTACTGACATCGGACAGGTTCCCTTTCGGTGACTGCTTTTAAGCACTTGTACTGCTCGGCCAGCGGGGCCGGCACCATCGTCGCGGGGTCTTTCAAATGCTATCGCAGCGTGAATCAGCGGAAACGGTCCAGATGCTCACGCAGGAACGCATCCAGGCTTCGTGGCTCACGCCCCAGGACACGTGCCACCGTGTTGGTGGGTGACTCCGGGCGCGAGACGGCAAGTTGCTGGATCTCCAGAATGTGCTCGGCCAGCCACGGAGGCATGTGGGCATGATCGACGAGGTTTTGCCGCAGTTCGTGCGGTGGCAGGTCGATATATTGGACGGGGCGATCGAGCATGCGGGTCAGAGAATCGGCGATGCCGCCGTAGCCGACTGCCTCGCTACCCGTCAGGACGTAGGTACCGCCGGCGAGGTCGGCGCGTGTGAGCACGGCCGCGGCGACGTCACCGATATCTCGGCAGTCGATCCAGTTGCACGGCGCGTCCCGCATCGCGCCCAGAATCACCCCTTGCGCAGCCACCGCCGGAGCCAGGAGCAACAGATTCTGCATGAACGCATAGGGGCGGAGCAGAGTGTGGCGGATCCCGGATGCGCGCAGGTGTTCACCAACGGCGTGGTGGCCACGGGAGAGCGCGATGGGGGAGTCGGCCGCGGCGGCGGGGTCGGAGATCTTGACGATGTGTTCGACGCCGCTCTCGGCGGCTATGTCGATCACACGCGTTTCGAACTCGACCTGTTCGAGGCCGTTGGCCATGGCGAGGAAAAGCTGTTCGGCCCCTTCGAAAGCCGCGCGTAGCGAAGTTGGGTCTGCGGCATCGGCCGGCACTACTTCGACCAAACCGTCGGCCAAATCGCCGAGGTGGGCGCGCAGCCTGTCCGGGGCGCGGGACAGCGCTCGGCTCGGCACACCCGAGGATGCGAGACTGCGTAGCAACGCGCCGCCTGTGGTTCCGGACGCTCCCATGATGACGATCATCGTGTTCCTTTCGGTCTTCCCCGCGAAGCCGGGGATCTTTGACATGTGTTGTCTGTCAGGGATTCTGACGGCGCCATCGCCAGCTGACGATGACGGCAGCCACAGCGGCAGATATCGGTAGATCGAGTTGCAGGCGAGCAAGCCGAGCGGTGTCGACCACACTCGTGTGAGCTGGTAGCCAACGGGAGCCGAACCACCCGACGAGACCAGCAATCACAGCGGCTCCGACGGCAAGAATTGCCGCCACCATGACGCGAGGCAGGGCCGTGGTCCACGGCCGTGACCTCCCGCGACGCTGCAGCCAGGAGCCGATCAGCAACGCCACCACTGCCGACGTACCCGCAATGGACGTAAATGCCGCCGTCGTGAGGCCCGATTGGCCGGATGCGACTCCGCCCGCACCCGCCATCAGCGCAGGGGCAAGGTAGGCGACCAGCACCTCTCTCCACAGGGTGAAAGGTCGTGCGACGCGACGATCGGCAACCGGGAGGCGTCGATTGGAATCGGTTATCTCCCTTTTGTTTTCGCGACGGATCGGCGGGGTGAGTCCGGACATGAAGGAGACCAACTTTCCATTTATAATTAGGTGGCTAACTATTTGGGCATGGAGCGAGAAGCCTTTGTCGAGAATTGACGACGATTAGAATCGCTACACGAATGCCTGGAATCCCAGCCGACTACTCCGCAGTCAGCGCACCGATACCGCGAACGACCCGCGAGAGCAGATCCAGAAAAACCGCACGCTCGTCGACAGTGAGCTCGTCGACCATTTCCTCGAGACGAGCAAAGTGTTCGGGCGCCATGTCACGCAAACGCTGAGCGCCGCGAGCAGTCAGGACGACCACCGCACCACGCCCGTCCTCCGCGGACGGACGCCGAGCGACCAAACCCTCCTGCTCGAGGCCGTCGACCAGCCCGGTCACCGTGGCTCGCGAGACGCCGAGATCAGCGGCCAGTCGCGAGGGAGATTTCTCCCCGTCATGGTCTTCCAGATCCGCAAGCAATCGGTAACGGCCGGTCGACAGTCCATACCTCGCGAAGTGAACCTCGGTTGCTCGACCGAGCCGCGCGCCCGCCGAAATCAGCCGCACCGCAACCAGCACCGCCTGCGGATCGGACCCGAGGCCGTAATGCTCCAACTGCCGCCGCGCCTGATCCAACGTGGGTGAGTCGTGATCGGTTCCGTCCACTGCCATGCAACTAATATGGCACCTAACTATATTCTGGTCAACCCTTCACCAGAGCTAGCTTCAAACGCCGAACAATTTCTGCGGGGCCGCCTGGCAGTCCGGGTGATTGCCGGGATAGGGCAGAACCTCCTCGAGGGCGAGCCCTATGGCAAAGGCCGTGTGGTCGTCGTACGGCCGCGTGACTATCTGTGTACCGGTGGGGATTCCGTTCCGAGCGAAACCGGTGGGGATTGTCAGCACCGGGCAGCTGCTCAGGATGTTGAAGGTGATGGCCGGTACGGCCTCAAGATAGAATCCCAATTCTGTTCCAGCCACATTGATTCCGTGCCCGACGTAGTCATCGCCGGCAAGAAAGCCGTCGGTCACCACTGCCGGAGTGATCAACGCGTCATAGGTGTCGAACAGGGATCCGATCGACGAATAAAGTTCGGCTTCGATCGCGAGTCCGTCGAGGAAAGTCGCGTCACCACGGGTGCGGCGTGCCCATCGCGCGAATTCCTTCGCGTACTCGGTGACTTTGTCGGGGTGCGCGGACGCTTCGGCGGAGATCGATGCACCGAACACGTGATCGTAGTGAATGGCGGCCGCACGCATGATTGCAGCGCGTGACAGGTCGACTTCGATGATCTCCGCGCGTGCGCCCAGCGCAGTGAGGGTGTCCACCAACTTGGCGGTGTTGGCGGCAACGTCCGGATCAACCGGCCAGTCACCCAACGCGGGGATCACGGCGATACGCATTCCTGCGCACGAATGCGTTGCGAGGCCGGGCAGCGGCGATGCCGGCACATGCGAGGCAATGTCAGTGGAAGTCGGTCCCGCGATGACCGACTGCATTGTGAGGCAATCACTTACGGTGCGAGCCATCGGACCGCAGTGGCAGTAGCGATCGAGATTGAAGGGCGGATCGACGGGGACACGGCCATGCGGTGGCTTGAACCCGACAATTCCGTTGAGTGACGACGGAGTTCGGATCGATCCTGCAACATCGGAACCGGTAGCCAAGTGCGTCATACCGGTGGCAAGTGCGACTGCCGATCCACCGGAAGACCCGCCGGAGGAGTATTTCGTGTTCCACGGATTGCGAGTGACGCCCCACAACTCGGACTGTGTGAACGCGGCCGAGGAGAATTCGGGCGCCGTCGATCGCGCGTGGACGATGGCACCGGCGTCGACGATCCGCTGCACGAAAGCCGAAGTGTGGGTGGCGATCAAGTCCTCATAGACCTTGGACCCTTGAGTCCACGGTTGGCCTTGTACCGGTTCATCCTCTTTCACCACAACGGGAACACCGGCGAGCGGGAGGCTGGCATCCGAGCCGCGGGCGTAGTGGCGTTCCGCTGACTTCGCCTGTGCCCGTGCAGTATCGAAGAAAGTGTGTCCCACTGCATTCAAGGTCGGGTTGAGCGCCTCGATACGTTCGATGGTGGACTCGAGCACTTCCACCGGAGACAGCGATTTGTCCCGGTAGCGTTCGAGCATCTCGGTCACATCTATGAATGTCGAAACGGGTGTCTGGCGCATATCTGTTGTCCTGCCTCTATGTAGGTTTTGTGTCGGCGGCTAGGTTGTCAGTTCGTGCTTTGCCACGACGGGATTGCGGAATGTGGCGAGCAGCATTGCGAGAGTGGCGATTCCCGCGGCTGTCCAGAAGACCGTTTCGGAACCGGAGTGGTCATGAATGCGTCCACCCGCGAACGCGCCGAGGGCGATGCTTGCATTGAAGACTGCAACCCACAGAGCCGCAGCGGCCTCTCGGTGAACGGGAGCTGCTTGTGCGATCCATGTTTGAGTACTCACCGATACACCACCGTAGAAGAGGCCCCAAGCCGCCATGAGCAGAGCAGCTGTGATCAAGGTGGTAGCCGAGATCGGGAACAGGGCAAGGGTGATCGCTACTCCCGCGCTGAGGATGACGACCACAGTCTTCGGAGACTTGGTGGCAGATGGCCCGGCTATGAAGTTGCCGACAACGCCCAGAACCCCGTAGATCAAGAGCATCGTGCCGATCTGCGCAGGGTGCAATCCTGCGAAGAACTCCAGCCCCGGACGCACATAGGTGTACGCCGCGAAATGAGCGGTGACGATGAGCGCGGTAATCGCGATTCCGACCCGGACTCCCGGGTTCCGAAAAGCCACCACGAGACTGCCGAGCGACAAAGCTTGATCAGCTGGCATCACGGGTAGGACAGCGAACATGGCGAGCGCGATCAGCGTCGCGGCGCAGCTGAGAGTCCAGAATGCCACGCTCCACCCGGCCGCTGCTCCGATATACGTCCCCGCAGGGACACCGAGAACTGAGGCAACCGCGATTCCGCTGAAGATGATCGTGGTCGCCAACCCGACGGATCTGGAACCCACCAATTTGGGTGCCAGGCTAGCGGCGAGTGCCCAGACTCCGCCCATGCTCACACCGAGTAGGACGCGAGCACCAGCGAGAACAGCGAAGCTTGGTGCGAGAGCCGTGAGGGCGTTCGCCGCTGCGACTACAAGCATCAGAACGATAAGCGTCGACCGACGATCGAAGCGCCGGGTCACGATGGGCACGAACGGGGCAGTGGCCGCTGCCACCAATCCGGTAATGGCCAGTGAGAGCCCGATGGTCCCTTCGCTTTCCACCAGGTCAGCACCGATCGGGGTGAGTAGCCCGACCGGCATCATCTCTGCCGCGACAACGATGAAGGTGGACGCTGCGATCAGGGCGACCGCAGCCCAGTGGTTCTCGATGGTGTGTGCGTGGGTTGAGGACGTGGGCGCTGGGCTGTTCTGCCCGGGCGCGGAATGTGGCATGTAACCAGAGAAGCTCCCGCACGCCCAAGGATCAACGGCGAATCGCTCATCCAACCATTAGCTCAATTCATCGATGAGCCATGATGGAGTGGTCGAATGAGTCGAGGGTCGGAGTGAAAATGTCGGAGCCTCCGATGCGTGAGATCGAGTGTTTCCTCGTTCTCGCTGAAGAACTGCACTTCGGTCGCACCGGCGAACGACTGTTCATCTCCCAGAGCCGAGTCAGTCAGCTGATCAGCGGGTTGGAGCGCCGTATCGGCACCAGCCTGGTGGCGCGCACCAGTCGCCGCGTGCACCTGACTGAATTCGGTGCCGATTTTCTTGCGTCGTTGGCTCCCGCGCATCGTGCGCTTGTCGGAGTAATCGAGGACGCTCAGTCAAGAGCACGGAACATGCCGACGCCGCTTCGGGTGGGTTTCCAAGGAGCAATTTACGATTCGATCGCGGCTGCTGTCTCTCGCTTCGAGATACAACATCCGCAAACTTGCGTGACCATCAAAGAATTACCCCTGGGTGATCCGTTCAGTGATGTACTCGCCGGGCGAATCGATGCGGCAGTGGCACTTCTCCCCGTAGATGAGCCCGAGCTGACAACCGGGCTCGTCTTTTCTCGACAGCCCCAGACCCTGGCCGTCTCAGTCCATCACCCGTTCAGTGAACTGGACGTGATCGACGCCGAGCAGTTGGCGCAGATCTGTCTGGTACCCATCACCGGCCCCGCCCCCGACTATTGGCAGCGTGTGAATTCCCCGAGCACGACGCCGGGCGGAGCCACGATTCCCACGCAGGGCGGGGCGAGCACCGTTCAGGAAGGCCTGTCGCAGGTCGCATTCAGTCAGGTCGGCCTCATCCTGTGCGCGGCAACCGCTGCATACAGCCAGCGCTCGGACATCACATTCGTACCGATCAACGGATTACCCGAATCTGCTTTGGGCCTCGTGTGGCGTACCGATCTCGAAAGCCCACGACTCCGCGTTTTCGCGAAGGCGATCGAGGAAGCACACTCCTGCCCCGCCTGACGGCGATCAGCCAAGTCGCGGAAGGACTCCGGGACGTGGGAATGCATCGTGTGTGGGATGATCGCGCCATGTCTGCGATCACCGACTACTTCACCGCGCGCACGGATGAGCACGCCACCTCCGCCCTCGAGGGACTCGTCGACTTGGAACCAGCGGTGATCGAGGCGAACGATGCCTCTCGCCCGCGGGTTCAGTTGGCTGCGGGTGGGACTCCAGTTCTGCAGGCGAAAGGCGTCGATCCAGTTGTCGCGCTCGGCCGACTGGAGGCAGCCCTCACCGCTCGCCCCTACAACGAGGTCGCAAAAGGTCCACGCTGCGGGAAACTCGTCGCAATGAGCGACGACGGCGACACCCTCGTGCTCACGGTTACCGACGAATTACGCGATGCACTAGCGGAATTGAACGCTGACGATGTCGCCGCCGCTGCGGCGGCCTGGGCAATCGACGAGACGAGTGAACCGTCGGAGGACTCAGTGCCGTTCCTGACCGCCTTCGCCGAACTAGCGACCAGAGCTGTGGCTCAGGGCGAACGGATGTATGGCTACGTCGTCATTTGAGCTTCTCAATTCCGCCGATCTGAACGGACAGGCCGTCCGTCTTTGACAACTCCCGACTTACCGTCACCCCGGGATCTGCATGGCCAGATCGTTGCGGTCGAAGTCGGAGAACTGCTGGGTGTCAGTGCAGTATCCGCAGCTCGCTCCGAAGAACTCGGTGCGGGCGTTCGGATCGTCGAGTAGCCAGTACCGCAGCCACGCCGTGCTCGGCCCGCGCATATCGCCGCCGTTGATCGCCGTACCGAAGTGCGTGGCGCCGCGCAGTTCCAGATACTCGGCCGGTACGTGGTCGGCGTCCTCGTACATCGCCCGCACGATCGCCGGCCAAACGATTGCGTCGGCCTGGCCGGCCAGATACAGAACCGGCTCGTCGATGAGGTCGACATCATTGAGCGGGCCTGGCTGGATCGCGACGGCAGTGTCGACGCGGTCGTCGATCGCAGCATTGATCGCCGCAGACCCGCCCTGCGAGTGCCCCACCGCACCAATGTGTTCCAGGTCGACTTTGCCGTAGAAGACACTCGACGGGCTGGCCGCCTTGTCCGCGATGAGGTCGATTCCCGACCGCATGGTGATGGCGAAGTTGCTTGCCGGTGTATTGGCGGCGACCACGATGAATCCGTGGCTGGCGTAGTGGCGCAACAAGGAGGTGTACGCACCGGGGAGCACACCGGTCCCGTTCCCCCAGATCACAACAGGGTGCTTCTCGCCGCGCGCGCCGAGCTGGCGCGGGTAGTACAGAGTGTGCACCAGCCCGATCGAGACATTCGGCGTGTACGGCCCTGCACTCGCCCAGTCGTGCCCGACGCTCGGGATGCCGGGCGTATCGGCAGCCGCTGTTCCGGTTGCGCCCGTGAGTCCTAGCGTCGCGCACAACGCAACCGCCGCTGCAGCATTCACGAAATGTTTCAGAGACTTTCGCATGAAAGTCAACCTTTCGAAGTTGATCCGGAGTGACGTGTATTACATATTCACGGCAGGGTGACCCGTCGGCTTTGTTCGAGGAAATGGACTATCCCAGAAGTGTTGTGTCTGTAGACAAAAATCATCGTTCTCGGCGAATGACCGGCCGACGCAAACACCCAGGGCGCGAAGTCGAGATCGCCTCGGCCTACGGCTTCCGCGCGGATTGCTCGGCACACAGCCGTAGGAAATGTTCGACGACCTGCGTGTTCTGGCCGTCCTTTGCCACGGCTGCGATCTTCCGTGGCGGCAGTTCGAGTATCTCGCCCACAGTGCAGCCGCGTTCGGATGCTCGCTCGGCACTGGAGAGTTCGAGGATGACAGCACCGATCCCTTCGTATGCGAAATCCGCGAAGGCATCGCGATGCTGTGACCTCATCACGAAGGCGTGGTCGATTCGCGGTTCGATCGAACGCAGATGGCGATAGACATCGGAAGTTTCGAACCGCGGTGCGACGACCAAGCCGATGCGCATGAGGTCCTCGCCGATGAATACCCCGCCCACCGGTGGCGGGGTGCCGGGCGGGCAGACAAGGCGCAACTTGTGGTCCGGAAGGCGCACCATTCGAGTCCCGGGAACGCCGGTGGGCGGCGACTCCATTATTGCCACGTCAGCGGTGCCGGCCATGACCGGGTGAATCGCATCGGCCACAGATGACCCCGGCGGAACCGAGATGGTGATTCTCAGGTTCGGCACCTCCGAGCGCAGCGCTCCGAGCAGCACCGCTGTGGGATCGTCCGCAAGGCTCGCTGTCGTGGCAACACTGAGGTGGGGGACTGCTGACAGTAAGAACTCGCGCTCGACCACTAATCGGTCGAGCGCGGCCAGCGCTTCGCGTGCTGGATCGATGAGATTCCGTCCGCGCGCAGTCAGCGTCGCGCCGGCCCGGCCCCGATTGAAAAGTCGTCCTCCGACGCGTCTTTCGAGTCGCGCAATTGATTGAGAGACGCTCGATGTTCCTGTGAACTGGTTTGCCGCTGCTGCCGTGATACTGCCGTGTTCGACGACCGCGAGGAAGTCTTGTAGCTGCCGCGGATCGATTCGCGGGGGCGCGGACTCTCCGAAGTTGCTCATCGGGCGTTCCCCATTCCACCTTCGTCACGTAATCGGCTGGTCGTCTCGATAAACGCTTGTGCCGCAGGCGATGGCGTCGAACCGTGGAACATCCAGATATCACGAGTGAGCGGGGGCCGAGTACGACACAGCACCACACCTTCTCCGACTGTATCGGCGACAGATTCGGGAAGGAAGGCGACGCCGACTCCCGCGCGTACAAGTGGGATCATCGAGGCCACAGAGATAGTCTCCGCAACCACCGCCCCGTCCACAGTGCCTTCGCCCAGGCGTTCCGCCAACAGTCGCCGAGTGACATCGTCACGCGGGCTGGTGATCAATCCGATTCGCAACAGATCCGTCAACGCCGCTACCCCCTCGCCTTCACTTCGTGCGGCGGGCACCAGCGCAACGATTTGTTGCCGGCCGAGAAGGATACGTTCAACACCCTCGTCGAACACCTCGTCCACCCCGAGGCCGATATCAGCCTGACCCGAGGCGACCACCGTTCCGATTCCGTCGGTGTCGTTGCTGAGCATCGTCACCGCAACATTGGGAAACTTGCTTTTGAACGCACCGAGGGCCGTGGCCGCCGGATCACGCGCCAATGTTCGCGGACATACGACCGTCAGCCGACCCCGCTGCACGACGTTCAATGGATGCAAAGCGTGATCCAAATCCCGGTATGCCCGAAGTACTTGGGCCGCCGGACCTGTGAGATCGCGTCCAGCGTCGGTCAGGGTGACTCCCCGCGAGCCACGGCGGACGAGCGTCAGGCCGCACTCTTTCTCCATTCTGGCCAGAGCCTCCGAGATTGTCGGCTGGCTGACCCCCAGTCCGCGAGCAGCAGCGGAAATGCTGCCCCGATCAGCAAGGGCGAGAAAGTATTCCAGATGACGCCGGTCCATTGGGATTCCCTTCTCATGGAAGTCCGCGTGCGCGCCCGATTCTGCGCCCGTCAGCCATAGGTAAACCCTATGGCATACCTCTCGAATGTGGCGTAGACGGGAAGAAGAATCCCGTGATCTGCTTCACATATGAACGCAGTGAGCAACAACCCGGGGAGCTTCGACCAGACGCACCCGTCTGCTTTTGTCGAGCACCTATCGCCGCCTGTGAGCACTACGGAGAAGGCGCCGAAATGACCGAAACCATCACCGCTAGTTCGCCATCCGGCGCTACGTCACCCCGTTCCGCGAGGCGGGCACGCTCTGAGCCGAAGCCCGCTCGACAGCGTCGATCCGGTACACGACGCACCATCGGGGTACGACTGGCCCAGGCCGCACTGCTTTTGGTCCTACTCGGAGCGTGGCAGCTCGTCGCATCGCAAGGTTGGATCGAGCCAGTTCTGGCCAAAACGCCAGGCGAAGCCTGGAACTACTTCACCGCAGCAGTGCAGTCGGGGGAGATTTCGACGAACTTGCGTGCCACGATGACTGCCGTCGTGATCGCGTGGATCCTCGCAAGCGCAGTCGGGGTGGCGGTAGGGCTCTCCCTCGGACTGCTTCCGACCCTCGAACGCATCATGAGTCCGTTTCTGGATGCGGCGAATGCCATGCCACGTCTTGCGCTGGCACCTCTGCTTATCGTCATCTTCGGGATCACGATGACGGCGAAGGTCGCTCTCGCGTTCACACTCGTATTCTTCATCGTCTGCTCGAGTGCACGAGCCGGTGTGAAGTCAGTGGACGACGAATGGCTCCGACTTTCCACTGTCCTGAATGCCAGTAAGACACAGGTGTTCTGGCACATTCTCCTCCCCGTCGCGACACCTGGCATTTTTGCCGGTCTTCGGTTGGGGCTGATCTATTCACTGCTTGGCGTCGTGGGTTCTGAACTGATCTCGTCACGGGACGGGCTGGGCCAGCTTGTGTCGATCTACTCGGCCCAGTTCCGGATGGAAGCGGTCTACGCGATCCTCATACTTCTCGCAATCGTCGCAGTCGTCCTCAACCAGGCCATGAACTTCGCTGAGCGTTACCTCCTTCGGTGGCAGCCGCCGGCTCGACGATGACAGGAATCATCATGGATACCAATGTGATTACACCCGCAGTGCAACTCGACGGACTGACGATATCCTTCCCCTCGCCCGACGGGTCGGCGAAAACTGTGGTCGATAATCTCGACCTCACAATCCCTCGCGGACAGTTCGTCAGCCTGGTCGGCAGGAGCGGTTGCGGAAAGACCACTCTGCTCAACGCGCTCGCTGGATTGGTGGACGCAACAGAAGGGAAGACCGAGGTCCTCGGCACAACGCCATTCGACGCTCGTTCTCGGATGGGCTTCATGATGGCCCGAGATGCGCTGTTCCCGTGGCGAACAGCGCAGAAGAACGTGGAGTACGGTCTCGAATTGAGGGGAGTACCCAAGGCGGAGAGACGAACTCAATCCGCGCGCTGGCTTGCGGCCGTTCAAATGTCCGAGGCGTCACGGCTGTGGACTTGGCAACTCTCCCAAGGGATGCGCCAGCGTGTCGCGTTGGCCCGAACGTGGGCTCTGGATCCGGACATCTTGTTGATGGACGAACCGTTTGCCGCCCTCGATGCGCAGACCCGAGTCGAAGTACAGCGAGAATTCCTCGAGCTTTGGCAATCCCAGGTAGGCCGGACGGTCATCTTCGTAACCCACGACCTCGGCGAAGCCATCTGTCTCTCCGACCGCGTTCTGCTGCTCGGGGCCGGCCAGGTGATCGACGACGTCAGCATTGACATCGAGCGCCCCCGCGAACTCGAAACCCTCACCGCCGAACCTCGATACATCGAAATCTTCAACCGGCTGCGTGGTCAGCTCGACCACTGATGTGCCCAGCCAACTCAGCTTGATTACTGATGTGCCCAGCCAACTCAGCTTGATTTCTGATGCGCCCAGCCATCAAGGAACAGGAATCCCATGAAACTTCGACCTTTTGTCGGCACAGTCATTGCAGCGTCCCTACTGCTTTCCGCGTGTGGAGGGGGAGGGCGTCCGAACGACGGTAGCGTCGCCATCGGGGTCTACCCTGCGAGTGCTTTGTCCCTACCTGTCTACGTCGCCGTCCAACAAGGAATGTTCGACAAGGAAGGCCTCCACGTCGAGCTCATCGACGGAAAGAACGGGCCCGAACTCATCAGCGGTCTCATCGGCGGTACAACAGATCTCGCGGTCGGTGCACCCGGAACCGTCGTGCCGGCCATAGAGCAAGGGCAGAGTCTGCGGCCACTGTCCCCGTACGGGTCGATCGATCTTGCCATCGCCGTGACGAAAGACAGCGGCATCACCACCATCGAGAATTTGCCCGGCAAGCGGATCGCCATACCGTCACGTGGCGGCGCAGCCGAGCAATTCGTCAATCAGCTTCTCGCAGAACGAAACATCGACGCCTCCACGGTGCAATTCATCGCAGCGGCACCCACCGCGAGTCAGATACCACTCGCACGAAAGGGCGACATAGATGCCGCCGTTCTCACCGCTGCCAGCCAAGCCGTATTCGATGCTCAAGGAATTCCGATGACGGCGATTACAGAAGTGGACCCGGTGGGCTCTGACGGCGTGAGTTCATACGGCCTGGGCACGGTGCTCGTCACGACAGCCACATTCGCTGAATCCGATGCTGCTGCCCCCGTTTGTGCGGCGCTCGAGGCCGCAGCAGGGTGGATAGCCGATCCCGCGAACGAGCAAGCAGGAGCTCAACTTCTCACCGAGCGAATGAATGTTCCTGCTGACAAAGCCAACCAGGTGTGGGCTTCGCAGAAGACCCTCTGGCCGGTCGAGATTTCAGCCGACCGATGGACCCAGAACGTCGCATGGGTGAACAACCAGACCTCGGGCAAGTCCGACGCAGACGTCCCTTTCGACCCCCTCTGCTGACCAACGCCCCCCCCATACACAATCCAGTTCGTCTACTACGAAAGAGAAGAAACGATGACACAACTCGCTGACCAGTCAACACAATCCGAGTCCCAGCACGATCGCCGGCAGCTCACCGAGGCTTGGTCTGCAGTCACCGACAGTCTTGCGACATTCGGTTCGACCGCTGCCGCTACCGGATCGCCGCTGGACAGCGCCGAAGGCGTACGGCACGCACTTCGCCTGTTCGGATACCTCGCCGAGATGAATATCGAACGCCAAGACGTGCTCCGACCTGAACTCTTCACTCTGATGTCACCGATGCGAAAGTTCTGGGGAGACGGCATCGACGTCGACTACTGGACTGCGATGATCGACCCCAACGAGACATACCGTATTCACGGTAACCGTGGCACAGTGCCGTACGTCGCCGTCCTCGCCAATCGCGTCGGCGCGTCTGGGACCGATCGGGTCGCCGACAACATCGTCATCGACGACAAGGTGTGTGACGCGGACGGCAACTTCGAGATCTTCGTCGCACAAGAGCTGGAGGGGCGCAGCGGCATTCGGCTGGATGAGCGCTGCTTCGACGTAGTAGTGCGTGTGTATCACAAGACGCGTAACGCGGAGATCGATCCCGTTCTCCACATCGAGCGCCTCGGTCCGCCGCCTGGTGCACGCCCCGATCTCGACACGGCGTGGCTGGCCCAGCGCCTCACGAAACTTGCTCGTGGCATGGACGTGAGCCTTCGACGCAGTCTTCAGCTCATCGAAACACTCAGTCAGTCTCCCAACGAGATTCGCGTGACCTCGGAGCAACGAGGGTGGGGAGACTTCTACGGCACCAGCTCCAACCAATACATTGCCGGCTGGTGGTCACTGAAAGACGCTACTGCCGTGGATATTACATTCACTCTCCCGGACTGCACCTACTTCGGAGTGATGCTGTACAACCACTGGTTCGAGTCCTTCGAGTACCGCGACCACACCGTCAACCTCAACGACGCACACTTCGAGCGCAATGACGATGGAACCGTGACAATCCGAATCGGGGGAGCAGAAGGTGACAGAAATCGATTGAACCCCTGCAACCACACCGAAGGCATCCTGTTGGCGCGCTGCCTGGAGCCCGCTGAGGATGTCACTTCGCCTCATGTGGAGATCATTCGATGACCGACGAAGTAGACCTGCCGTTGGCAGGTGTCCGAGTAGTGGAGATCGGTCAACTGATCGCAATACCCAGCGCCGGGCAGCAGTTGTCCGATCTCGGCGCCGAGGTCATCAAGCTCGAGCCCCCTGGCGGTGAACCGGCCCGACAAATCGACGCCGATTACGCGCGCGGCATCTTCTACGGGTACAACCGTGGAAAGCGTTCAATCTGCCTCGACCTCAAAGACTCCGCCGATCTGCAGCGGGCTCGGGATCTGATCGCGTCGAGCGACATCCTGCTGCACAATCTGCGCCCGGGAACGCTTGATCGACTGGGATTCTCCTCTGCCGAACTCCAACGTCTGCGACCGGAAATCATCAGCGTATCGGTGAGCGGGTACGGGGCGGAGGGCCCGTCCGCCACCCGCGCCGGGCTCGACATCGCTGCGCAAGCAGAGAGCGGACTGATGTCGGTGACGGGTGAGGCGGATGGCCCGCCACAGCGTGTGGGCGCACCGGTCATAGATCATGCAACGAGCTACGTCGTCGCCCAAGCGGTACTGGCAGCGCTACTGCGGCGCGATCGCACCGGCAAGGGCTCCTCCGTCCGAGTTTCCCTGCTCGACGTTGCGATCCACTTGCAGACCGCCAACTGGATCGAGTGGCAAGTGTCTGGAAAGGCTATGAGCCGCAAAGGGAACGGACAACCAAGCGTCGCACCTGCCGCAGACGTCTTTCGTGCCGTCGATGGCGAGCTGGTGATCAGCGGCTACCAACCGCGAGCCTGGATCGAACTGTGCAAGGCAATCGACCTGCCGGAGTTGGCCGACGACCCGAGGTTCACCACCAACGCGCTGCGCGTGGAAAACCGTGTTGACCTCGTCGCCACGATCGAGAAGCAGCTGTGCCACCGTAGCGCCGCGGAAGCGGTAGAGCATCTCACTGCGGCCGGAGTGGTTGCCGCACTTGTGCGTGACTACGACCAGGTGATCTGCGCCGACGACGTGGTTGCGAACCGTTCCTTCATCCCCGGCACCAACGAACATGGCGAACAATATTTGACGCCTGCCATGCCCTATCGCGCCGAACCTCCGATGGCACGAACTGGTCCCTCGCAGGTCCCGGCCTTGAACGAGTGGGCGTCGTCGATGGGCTGAATGCGTCACTCTGGCCGAAAACCACTTGGCAACAACGTAACTGACAAACCGATATCCATGCATCATCGAGGAGATGTCCAGTGCTGACAACCGCATTTACCGAGACGTTCGGAGTTCGTCACCCCATCGTCCAGGGCGGCATGCAGTGGGTGGGGAGAGCAGAACTCGTAGCGGCAGTTGCAAACGCCGGCGCGCTCGGCATGCTCACTGCTCTGACACAGCCGACACCTGACGATCTTGCCCGAGAAATATCCCGAACGCGCGAGCTCACCGATCAACCTTTCGGGGTCAACCTCACCATCCTCCCGACGATCACACCTCCGCCCTACGATGAGTATCGCAACGTGATCATCGACTGCGGAGTCAAAGTTGTCGAGACAGCCGGATCATCTCCCGCACCCCATCTGCCGCACTTTCACGCCGCCGGCATCAAGGTTCTCCACAAGTGCACCAGCGTCCGCCACGCGGTCAAAGCCCAAGCCCTCGGCGTCGACGGCATCAGCATCGACGGGTTCGAATGTGCCGGGCATCCAGGGGAAGACGACGTACCGGGTCTCGTCCTCATCGCTGCAGCAGCAGAGCGGATCAGCATTCCCATGATCGCGTCCGGTGGATTTGCCGATGGGCGAGGATTAGTGGCGGCCCTCGCGCTCGGCGCCGACGGCATCAACATGGGCACTCGGTTCATGTGTACCGAGGAGTCCCCGATTCACCACAACATCAAGCAGGCGATAGTCGCTGCCTCGGAGGTCGACACGGAACTGATTTTCAGGTCACTGCGCAATACCGCTCGCGTAGCACGCAACAGCATCAGCCTAGAAGTTATCGAAATTCTCTCCAGTGGCGGCAATTTCGAAGACGTTCGACATCTTGTTGCCGGTGCGCGGGGCAGAGCGGTGTTCGACAGCGGCGACCCGGAGGCTGGCATCTGGACGGCGGGGACTGTGCAAGGACTGATTCACGACGTCCCCACTGTGGGTGAATTGGTGGAACGAATTGTCACAGAGGCCGAAGCACTGATTGCCGGACGGCTTACCGGCCTCCTGGATCCTGTCAGCGCCTGACTACGTCCGAACCCACTGGGCGCTACCGTCGGCCAGTTCTTCGCGAATGCCCCTGCCGTTGCGCTCGTCGACCCGCGTGCCGCCGATACCTCGTCCTCGATGCGTCGTGCGGTGACGGTGAGCTCTTCCAGATCGCCTCGCGGCTTGCCATCGCCGCTCGATCGTTTCGGATGCATCCCGACGATCATTGACGCCAGGACGAGGAAAGGAGGTGTACTCCGAATTGCTTGGGGTCATCAGAGTGACGACCGCAAGGATTTCGATCGGCACCGAACACGATCTACTCGACGTTGTGGCCATGGGGCTACCAAAACATCACCGTCGGCCCGCAGCAGCTCCCCCATTACGTCCACCGACATTTCTTGGCTTCGACTTACAGCAAGGACGAGAGCCCGGCGTGCCCGTCCCGACTGTGCGATCGTCGAAGTCGTCTGGCAACCCTTTCAAGGCACCTACTCCCTATGGCGCCCCGATCCCCGCAACAATCTTGCGCTTGACCGAACACTGAAGTCTCACGCGCCCGATAGCGTTCGCGATAGAATCCGATATTTCGCTCGCATCGTCCGGGGCACACAGAAGGGGAATCAAGAGCATGCATGCGGTACCGACCCGGAGGGCGAAATTCGTTGCAGCGGGATTGATCATCGCTGTGGCTACTGCTGGTGCTATCGGTGTATCGAAGATCTTCGCTGCACGCCCATCCTCTGCGAATATCGAAGAGACCATCACGAAAGCGGAACGTGGACGGCACAATCCAGCGTGTGAACCCATCCCGTCGAGGCCCGATGTAGCTACGTTGCGTCGCTCTTCTGACGCGTCGGTTCGTTTGACGAACGTGGTACAGACTGCTGCGCAGCTCTTGCGAGTCAACGGAGCGGCTTGGGGGCCCCAAGTCGCTGTCGGTACTGAGCTATCCATTGATGAAGCTTTCGAGAACGCCGGTTCGATTCCCGGAGATGCGATAGTCGCAGAAGCGGAGTGGCTTCGTCAGGCGCAACGAGATGGACTCTACGACGACGCAGATCGTTCGCTCGATTCGCTTGTCCGGCACATCGAGTCGACAACCATCACGGACGTCGACCTCGCCAGCCATCTGGGGCCGAATTGGCCCGCAGTAATCGATGTCGTCGGGACTGTCGCCGCGATCGGGTTCGAGGAGTACGTGAGCAAGGTGCGCGCGTCACCCCCGATGAGAGCAGCTGACGCGCTCGACCTTCGATCCGCGTTGCGGGAGAACACGGTAGCCCTCGGCCTGGAGGCGGAGTGGGACGGCGCTCAGGAGTTGGTCGCTCTCTACTTTCAAGGATGCACTTCGGCCGCGCTGAGCCGGCGAGAAGCGAACCTTTCGGTCGAGGATTACATCCATGATTGGGACCTGGCGGAGGCTCTGGCACGCGACGCCGTAGCTGCTGCTTTCGCAGCAGATATCACGAGCAACGAGAACCGTGGACGAGTCGAGATCTTGGCACGAGGTCTTCAGATCATCCAGGTGCCAGACGAATTGGGTCCGAACGACCGGTTGACCCGATCCGTGGATCCGAACGAGAACTTGCATCCGGACGAGGTCGCGCTTCTCGAACTGGAAGATCCATTGATCGAGGGCGAGTGACACAACCAGAGCCTCCGGCGAGTGTGGCGCGGCAAGCAGAAGGGCGGTTGCCGATGTGGCACCGCGCTCTTAGAACCGAAGTGACGCAACATCATCGTGCTCTGCTCTTCGGTGCCCCCTTGCTCACGCAGACAACGCAGCACCTCCTTTCGATACGGACGTAATCGAACCCCGAAAATCATGTCCTCTAGCTGACGGTCCATCCAGTCGAAGAAACAGTTCGCGTCGTGCGGCGGCAGCGGATTTACCGTGAGTATGCCCAGTCTCGAAGCCCCAGCAGAAGCCGAGGGTCTCGACTAACTTTGCCGGACCGACTGCAATGGTCAGCTTCGGCGGAGTGAATCTCGGAAGAAGAAACCTTCGTCCCCGATATGCCAAGTCCCTTTGCAGCCGGATCGACCCGCGGCACGCCTCGCGATAATTGTTCACCTCAGTGCCGCTGTTCCGACCAAGGAAAGTTCGAGGCGCTTCTCCACGGCGAAGTCGATGCATGTCGCGCCGTCGACACCATGCACCTGAGTGTTGGGAAGGGTGCCGCACTGGATTCGGCGTCCGTCACCAGAGTGTCAGTGATGGCTACATCATCCCAGTACTCAACCCTCGCGCCATCACGCAACTGGTTCCAGAAACAGACAACCAGCGGTTAGGTAGTTCGATAATTTGCGGATCGAATCCACCGTAACCGATCCTTGTCTGGCACTGGAGATGCAACAGCGCTCTTCATCTAAGCCGTGGGGATTGATAGATAGGTGCAGATCAAGCCTGCAATGTCTCCCCTGAACTCACCTCGCCCCATGGTTTCGCCAGCCAAGCACACAATCGATTGTGGCGTGCGCCACAAATCTCCTATAGGGTAACCACTGTTAGCCTGCGACGGGGTGCGAGACATTTCCCAGCGCCGGATCCACGCTCTATCCCACTCCTGAACAGACCGAGGGAGAGCTGAGCGCTCTTGACGACGTCGTGGTGGATTGAGGATCAAGAAAGAAAGATGGTATTGCCGTGCAGTCATCACTTGTCTCTCTGCCGTCCATGGAGAGAGTCCGCATTGGCGCTCCGGTCGCGGAGGCCGCAGCCCAGGAAGCAGAATTGCTCGGGGCGACCCGCGTCTTCGTCGTATGTAGCGGGACGCTCAACTCGCAGACCGACGAGATCGCTCGGGTGATCGAGGCACTGGGTGATCGATTCGTGGGACTGTTCGATGCGGTTCGACCCCATGTACCGCGCGAAGACGTCATTGCTGCCACCCGAGTTGCTGCCGACGCCGATCCGGACATGCTGTTGTGCGTGGGCGGCGGATCGGCGACGGACCTGGCGAAGATCCTTGCAATCACTCTGGAGCACGGAGTTCGCGAGGCATCGCAAATGGACGCCTACCACCTGCAGGTCAATCCCGACACATCGGTGACCGCCCCCACCTTCTCCGCCCCGAAGATCCCGGTAGTGGTGGCGCCCACGACCCTGGCGGGAGGTGAGTTCAACGCGTTGGCCGGGTCGACGGATGAGAAGAGCAACGTCAAAGAGGGTTACTTGCATCCGGCGATGACCCCGAAGGCTGTCATCCTCGATCCTGCACTCACGCTGCACACGCCGGAGTGGCTGTGGCTGTCGACCGGGGTTCGCGCACTGGACCACGCCTTCGAGACCCTGGGCTCGCTCGAATCGAACGGGTACTACGACGGGATGGCGATGAACGCCATACGACTGCTCTCCGAAGGACTCGTCCGAGTGAAGGAGAACACCGACGACGTGGATGCGCGGCTGATGTGCCAGGTCGGTGCATGGTCGTCAATGGTCGCGATCGTCGCAGGCCTCGACATGGGCGTCAGCCATGCCGTCGGGCATGCACTCGGCGGCTCGTTCAACGTCCCGCACGGGTACACCTCGTGTGTCATGGCGCCTTTCGCACTCGAGTACAACCGCGAGGTCAACGAGCATCGCCAGGCGCTGATCAGTGCGTCCTTGGGTGCGCCGCAAACGCCCGCTCACGAGTTGGCGGACTCGCTCATCCGGCGGCTCGGCATGCCGAGATCGCTGGGAGAAGTCGGGCTGACCGAAAACGACCTCCCCAGTCTGGCTACGTACACGTTCAAGGACATCTGGTGCGGGACCAACCCGAACCCCATTGCGAATCCGGACGCTTTGGTTCCTTTGTTGCGGCGGGCACTCTGATCGAGCCCGAAAACAAGTGATCCCCCTCCACGTCGGGTGGAGGGGGATCACCTGTTTTCGAGCTGAACGGCCGTCACCGTCAGCTGGGCGTACCGCCGTTACCACTCTGCGTTCCGGGACGGTGACGGAGAATTCCGACGACGATGTAATCCACGTAGGTTGCCACCAGCGCCTCGATATCGTGGTCGTCTCGAAGCCACCAGCTCACACCATTCATGAGGTCGAGCACCGCAACAGCCGCACGTTGTGGGTCGGCGATTTCGAACTCTCCGGCGCGGACACCGGCAGCAATCACATCGCGCACACGCCTCTGGTAGTACTTGCGGTACTCGAGCACCCTCATACGGTGTTCGTCGGTAAGCGCCGAGATCTCTCGTAGGCTGACCAGATGCTCGACCCTGTTCATCGCTAGATGCCGCAGATGAACATCGATCAGCGAGGTGAGACGCTCGGCCGGTGTTCCAGGTTCGTCGAGGACGAGTAAATGCTCGTCGACCGGGTCCCGGGTCATCTTGAGCGCGATCGCGTAGAGGATCTCCTCTTTCGAGGTGAAGTGGTTGTAGAGGCTCGCGCCCTTGATTCCCACCGAATCTGCGATGCCACGCATACCGGCCGAGTGGTAGCCCTGATCAGCGAAGTATTCGGCCGCCGCGGCCAGTATGTCGTCACGTCTGCTTGGAAGACCTTCAAGCCGTGGTCGACCGGATCCGGGTGTCGCGCTGCTGGCAGGATCGATGTTCAGCGTTTCAGTCCTTTGCATACAGGCGGCGTAGTTCTCTCTTGAGCAGCTTCCCCTGAGGGTCCGTGGGCAGCTCGTCCACAATCGTGATCGCCTTTGGAACCTTATAGCCTGCGAGCACGGCCTTGCAGTGGTCTCGCAACTCCTGGCCGGTGAGATCGCTGCCGTCTACGACGATGACGAAGCCGGTGACCGCCTCGGACCAGTAGGCGTCCGGAAGTCCCACGACGGCGGCGCGCGACACCTCGGGGTGGGCTTGTAGTACTCGCTCGACCTCCTGCGAGGACACGTTGTAGCCGCCCGTCTTGATCATGTCCTTGCTGCGATCGAGGAAGAACATGTTGCCCTCCGAATCGCGACGTACGATGTCGCCGGTGTGGACCCAACCACCGTCGAGGACAGCGGCGGTCTTCTCGGGATCCTTGTAGTAACCCAGCATCACCGACGGCGTGCGACAGAGGAGTTCACCTCGCTCTGCTTCATTTCCGTCGGCATCGACCACCTTGACCTCGAGATGGCCTACAGGCTTGCCGATCCAGGTCGGATCCTGATCGGGAATGTCCTCGAGTCGCTTGAACCAGCCGACGGAGCCCAACTGCGTCAACTCGGACTGACCCCAGTAGGTGCCCCACACCGATGCGGGCGCCGCGTGGTGCCATGCGTCCACCGTTCGCGGCGAGACCTGACCTCCGTAGGTCAGGCAGCGTTGGATGGTCCCGACAGTCTCAGGACCGAAGTCAGGATGATCTGCGAGCGAGATGAAGAAGGTCGGGGTTTGAGCCAGGACGGTGATCTGCTCCGTTTTGATCATGTGCAAAGCGTCGGCAGGCGCGAGGCTGGCCGGGAGCACGAGCGTCGCTCCCAATAGCAGGAGCGAGGTCAGGGAGCCGATTCCGGCAATAGTGTGGAATGGCATGACGTAGAGCCAGACGTCATCGTCCAGGCATCGCAGTCCCCATGTGTACGCGGGTGCGGTGGAGACCAGGTAGTTGCGATGCGGCAGCATGACGCCCTTCGGAGCCGCCTCGGTTCCACTGGTGTACACGATCATTGCGAGATCGTGCTCGTCCACATCACAATCCGGCTCTGTCGGCGACGAGGACTCGAGGAGTTGATCGAAGCAGTGGCCGCCGAACTCGTCCGTGCTGTCGAGAACAACGATTTCGGGGCGGGTACCGAGTCCCGCCAGCGCTTCTTCCAGTACCGGCAGGAATTCCGCGGCCACGACCACAACCGCGGGCTCGAGGTGCCCGATCTGTTGAGTCACTTCGTTCGGTCCGAAAAGGACATTGATGCCGGAGTACACCGCCCCTATTTTGAGAGCACCGTAGTAGGCGACTATCGACTCCACACGATTGCGGGCCATCACGGCGACCCGGTCACCGCGGGAAACACCGAGTCCGAGGAACATGTGGGATGCCCGGTTGGCATCCTGATTGAGCGCACCGTAGGTGGTCACGGTGCGTCGACCACCTGGGGCATACGACACGATCGCCGGCTTCGAGTATCGACTCTGCGAGTGGCGGCGTAGCTGGTCGCCCAACGTCGCTCGCCCTAGCGGTGACGACTGGGTCGCTGTGAGGGATCGGACAAGCGGACCTGAACTCCGTCGCATATCAGTGGCATCCGATTCGACACTTGTCGACAGATCCATGGTTCCTCAACTTCCTGAATGCTTACCGCGGTTAGTATGATGTGGCTCATACTGTCATCGGCATCACCCCGGGTCAAGCGAAGTTTTCAAGCAACAATTGGAATATTAAAATCGCACTTGGCTGTGTTGCTAACGACTGTTAGCCTGCATGGCATGACTATCGTCACTGACCTGGACCGTGACCACCTGCGTTCGGCGGTGTTACGGGGCAATGTTCCGACCATGCTCGCCGTGTTGCTGGAGCTGACCGCCGACGAGCGGTGGGTGGCACCCCGCTATCAACCCACGCGCAGTCGGGGCATGGATGACAATTCCACGGGAGGACTTCCGGACGAGGTTCAGTCCGAAATCCGAAGCGCGTTGATCGACGCAGTGGAACGCTGGTGGACGCTGGACGAGCCGTCCCGGCGGACGCTGGACAGCTCGGAAGTAGAGCGAATCCTCAACTTCACCTGCAGCGAGACCGTACCGCCGGACTTCGCGCCGATGATGGCGGAGATAGTCAATGGTCCGCAGATCAAGCCTGCCACCGCCAAGTGCGACGAGCGACTCCACGCCATCGTGATCGGAGCCGGCATCGCGGGGATGCTGGCCTCCGTCGAGCTCACCCGCGCTGGGATCCCTCACGTGATCCTGGAGAAGAACGAGGACGTCGGCGGATCATGGTGGGAGAACCGCTATCCGGGCGCCGGAGTTGATACACCGAGCCACCTTTACTCGATCTCGTCGTTCCCTCGTAACTGGTCGACCCACTTCGGCAAGCGCGACGAGGTTCAGGGATATCTCGAGGACTTTGCGGAGGCCAACGACATCCGGCGCAATGTCCGCTTCCGTCATGAGGTGACGCGCGCCGAGTTCGAGGAGTCGAAACAGAGTTGGCGTGTGTCCGTCCAGCGACCGGGCGAGTCGCCGGAGACCCTCGAGGCTCCCATCCTGATCAGCGCGGTCGGTCTGCTCAATCGTCCGAAGATCCCACATCTACCGGGAATCGAGACCTTCCGTGGTCGCCTCTTCCACTCCGCCGAGTGGCCGAGCGAGCTCGACGATCCCGAGTCGCTCCGCGGAAAGCGAGTGGGCATCGTCGGTACCGGAGCCAGTGCTATGCAGATCGGCCCGGCCATCGCGGATCGTGTCGGATCGCTGACGATCTTCCAGCGCTCACCACAGTGGATCGCACCGAACGACGACTACTTCACGACCATCGACGACGGCGTCCATTGGCTGATGGACAACATCCCCGGCTATCGCGAGTGGTACCGGGCGCGTCTGTCGTGGATCTTCAACGACAAGGTGTACTCGTCCCTCCAGGTCGACCCCGACTGGCCAGAGCCGAGCGCCTCGATCAATGCGACCAACCATGGTCATCGCAAGTTCTACGAACGCTATCTCCGCGATCAGCTGGGTGATCGAACAGATCTGATCGAGGCATCTCTTCCGGACTATCCACCCTTTGGTAAGCGAATGCTGCTGGACAATGGCTGGTTCACGATGCTTCGTAAGCCCGACGTCACACTGGTGCCCCACGGAGTCGACGCCCTGACACCTTCTGGACTCGTCGACACGAACGGCGTCGAGCACCAGCTGGACGTCATTGTCATGGCGACGGGTTTCCACAGTGTGCGCGTTCTTTACCCGATGGACATCGTCGGTCGATCCGGCCGGTCCACCGGAGAAATCTGGGGCGAGCACGACGCGCGCGCCTACCTGGGGATCACAGTTCCTGACTTCCCCAATTTCTTCGTCATGACCGGACCGAACACCGGCCTGGGACATGGGGGGAGCTTCATCACGATCCTGGAATGTCAGGTCCGCTACATCATGGATGCCTTGAAGTTGATGCAATCGGAAAACCTCGGCGCGATGGAGTGCCGGGCCGAGGTCAACAATCGATACAACGAGGCCGTCGACCGACAGCACGCACGGATGGTCTGGACCCATCCGGCAATGGAGAACTGGTACCGAAACCCGGACGGTCGCGTCGTGTCGGTCCTTCCGTGGCGGATCAACGACTACTGGGCCATGACCTACCGAGTCGACCCGGCAGATTTTCGTACCGAGCCGGCACGCTCCGAGTCGGTCCCGACTCCGACCGCGCGAGGGTGATCATGCAGGACGAAGCCACCGGCGGCGTGCACGGCGGGCCGCTGTCGGGTATCCGGGTCATTGAAATGGAGGCCATAGGGCCGCTACTGCACGCCGGTCTGATGTTGGCAGATCTTGGCGCCGATGTCGTGCGCATCGTGCGCCCCATCTCGATGGGAGCAGATGACGGAATCGACGATGCGAATGCGGGGATGCTCCGAGGGCGGACCGAACTCACTGCAGATCTGACCAAGACCGAAGATCTCGCCAAGGTGCGCAGGCTGATCGGCCGAGCGGACGTCCTGATGGAGGGCTCTCGGCCCGGCACGATGGAGAAGCTCGGCCTGGGCTCCGAGATCTGCCTGCAGGACAATCCGCGGCTGATCTACGGCCGAATGAGTGGCTGGGGCCAGAAGGGACCGATGGCCCGAGAAGCCGGGCACGACCTGAACTACCTTGCGCTTTCGGGCGCGCTCGAACAGCTCGGACCGGCTTCCGGGCCGCCGTCACCGCCGCTGAACTACGTCGGGAACTTCGGCGGCGGATCGATGTTCCTGCTCGTAGGAGTACTTGCCGCGCTGCACGAAAGAGAACGCACTGGCCGAGGCCAGGTGGTGGATACAGCGATGGTCGACGGCGCCAGTTCGTTGACTGCGCTCGTCCGATCGTGGCAGCACGCCGGCCGCTGGTCAGCCCGTCGTGGAACCAACCTCCTCGACGGATCTGCCCCGTTCTACCGCGCGTACGAGTGCGCAGACCACAGGTACATGGCGGTAGGGGCCCTCGAAGACGTGTACTACGACCGCTTCGTGTTCGGACTCGGATTGGATCCCGCCTCGTTGCCGAATCGCTGGGACCAATCGAACTGGGACGACTTGTCCGAACGCTTCGGCAGAACCTTCGCCACACACGATCGCGACGCCTGGGTCGAGGTCTTCGACGGCCTGAACGCTTGTGTCACACCCGTGCTCACACTCCACGAGGCAACACTCCACGACCATGCAATACAGCGGACGGCCTTCGTCGATGCAGGAGGCTTTTCGATGCCCTCCGCCGCACCACGGCTGGACTCGTCACAGGGAGCAGCCCCACCACGGAGAAACGACGAACTGGACGCAACCGTGTCGCGATGGGAGATTGCCTCAGAGCACCTCGGGGGCAATTCCACTCGACATCGGTCCACTCGCATGGCTGTTGGTCCACAGACGTGGTGAGCGAGAGAACCGATGGCGCCAGGCGGGCTACGATTTCGGTATGCGCAGGCTGGCTGGATCGTTCGATCGTGACCTCCCCGGGTTGCCGCGTGGCCGCGGCCGACTGGCTGTGGACGAGGTCCAAGACGCGCAACGCGATCGCATTCTGCGTGCGATGATCTCGTCGACGGCGGAGAAGGGGATCGCCTCGACCACGATCGCCGATGTCGTCGGGCGTGCCAGGGTGTCTCGTCAAGCTTTCTACAAGCAGTTCGAGAGCAAAGAAGCGTGCTTGATCGCGGCGATCGACGCCGGCATCGAGGTGATCGTCTCCAACATCACCTCGACACAAAGCTCGACCGCCAATTTATCTCTACACGAACAGCTTTCGGCTGTAATCGAGAAGTATCTCGAGACGTGTTCGTCCGAACCGGAGTTCGTGCGAGCCTGGGTGGTGGACCTACCTGTGGCCGGCCCGGCAGGGGTGGCGAAGCGCAACGAGTACGTGGAACTGCTCGCCGATGCATTGCTCGTCGGCTACTCGTCCAAGTCTTCAGAAGCCCCGGGGCGTGAAGTGTTTCTCGCGGCGATCGGCGGTTGCAACGAGTTGTTCTACCGCCAGGTGGTTGACGGGTCGAATTCGTACATGAATCTTCATGCGCCGATCATGTCCTTCCTTGAACGGGTACTGGATCTCTCGTCCGACCCTTCGTAGTCCGGTGTTGACAAGCCACGGGTAGATCGCCATGCTCTCCCATAAGTACTGCTGCGTACTTATGAAAGAGGAGTGGTCATGCGAATTACGAGTGGACTGACACAGCGTCCGATCGCACCGCCCGGCCGGGTAGCGATCCGTCCGCGGCGAGTCGATTTCGACTGGGAGAAAGCGCCTTTGGTGTGGTTGCCGAACGAGCCGATCGCCTCATACCTCCTCGGCTCGATGAACCTCGTCATCCCGGAGGGCGAACGGATGATGATCCAGGCCTTCGAGCAGGCTCTCCCGGACGTGCACGACGAGAAGCTTCGCGAGGACATGCTCGGTTTCATGGGCCAAGAATTGCTGCACGCAGAGGCGCATGACGAGGTCATGAATCAGGTGTTCACACGGCACGGGATCGACCCGGCCCCGTTCAACCGCCAGATGCAGTATTTCTTCCGTAGAACTTTGGGCATCGGTGACGACTCCGATCCACAGGCCATCCGGCAGCGCCTGATCGAGCGTCTCGGGATTTGCGCGTCTTCGGAGCATATGTTCGCGTTCGTGGGCGACTGGGCGTTGAACGCGGACTTGGAGAAATTCGGCGCGGATCCGCAGATGCTTGACCTCTATCGGTGGCATGGGGCCGAAGAGGTCGAGCATCGTGCCGTGGCACACGAGGTCGCCACGTACTTCGGAGTCGGCTACTTTCGCCGCTGTATCTCCATGATCATCACGTGGCCAATCTTTTTGGGGTGGTTGCTCCGTGCTGCGATGTATCTGAGCCGCAACGACCCCAACACGCCGAACATCGGTTATCCGCGATTGCTACTGGAATTCGTCCGCGCCGGACGCCGCGGACTGGTGCCTGGTGTATCGAAATGGTTCTGGAGCGGTGTGTCGACGTTCGTGCCGGGATTTCACCCCGACAGTGTGGGGTCCACCGCCCAGGCCCTCGCCTACGTCGCGCAATCGCCAGCGGCCAAGCGGGTCAACACATGACACCCGACGCGCCCGAACTCACACAGCGGTGGCAGGCCCCCCACGAGATCCCGGTCGACCTATGCCGCGGCAAGCGCCGCGACTCGATTCTGCGCATTCTGGATGTCCTGGTCTCCACGCAGGTCAAGTTGGCGGTCTTGATTCATCGCGACGAGCCACCGGAAAACCGGATCGACGAGTACAAGACAACGCTCACGGTGTCGGAGCGCACGACGGTGGCCACCGACAACGACGTGGTCAGTCTCGAACTGCGAGCACCTGACGGCAGCGACCTCGAACGGTGGTATCCCGGGGCACACCTCGACCTGTACCTGCCCTCGGGACGGATACGTCAGTACTCGCTGTGCGGCGATCCCGCCGATCGACGCTGCTACCGGATCGCGGTACGCCGGATTCCTGATGGTGGCGGCGGATCGAACGAGGTGCACGACGAGTTGCCAGTCGGTACCGTCGTCGGCGTTCGCGGTCCACGCAACGCGTTCGGGTTCGTCGAACCCGGGCGAATCGAGCGCGCGAAGCGCGTTCACTTCGTGGCGGGTGGCATCGGCATCACACCGATACTGCCGATGGTCCGCGAGGCGGAGCGCATGGGCCTGGATTGGTCGCTGATGTACGTCGGTCGCGAGCGCCGCACACTACCGTTCCTCGAGGAATTGTCGCCGTTTGGTGATCGGGTCACCATCCGCACCGACGACGAATACGGCCTACCCGCAGCGAACGATCTTCTCCCGCCGAATGTCCGCAGCGGCGACGCGATCTACTGTTGCGGTCCGGTCCCGATGATGGACCTGATCACAGCTTGTGTGCGCAACGAGCCCGGTGTGGAAGTGCACGCCGAACGCTTCTCCGCCGCACCGGTCGTCGATGGACGACCCTTCCGCATCCAACTGGCTCGCACCGGTCAGGTCATCGATGTCGCCGCCGACCAGACCGCACTGGACGCGGTCCTGCGTGTGAACCCGAAAGCCCCCTATTCATGTCGTCAGGGCTTCTGCGGCACCTGCATGGTCCACGTCAGCGACGGCGACGTCGATCATCGTGACAATTCGTTGAGCCCAGCCGAGCGCGCCGCCGGCAAGATGCTCCTGTGCGTTTCGCGGAGCAACAGTCCCTGCCTGACGGTCACCACATGAATCCACCGATGAGAAAACACAATTCCAGACGACCGGAGTACCTGTTGAACGACGATCAACTGACATCGCGGGTGGTGGACCTGATGATCGCACTGGAGGAAATGGACGCCGATGCCGTGCGCGCACTCGTCGATCCCGACATCGAATGGCGCAACACCGGCCTGCCCAGCGTGCGTGGAAGCAAACGCGTCGAACGGGCGCTCACGATCGTCTCTCGCCTGATCACCAGGTACGAGGTCGTGGAAGTGCTCACGATGACCACCGACCACAACACCGTGTCCTCCCGGCGAAGAGAGATCATCCGCATCGGATGGTTTGCCATGCACCTCGACGTAGACGGCCACTACACATTCGCAAACGGCCTGCTTCGCATTTGGGACGACCGCTTCTCCTACCGCCGACTGCTCCGCGGATTGCGATTCGGCCCAACCACCTGAAGTAGCGACGTTTTGTGTCGCATTTTGCCGGGGAGTCCTCACCAGATGCTGAAATCTCCCCCTGCAGCTTCTCGACTGCATCCTCGGTTCAGGAGTTCGGCCGCTGGTGCGGAGAACTCTCGCCGAGTTCACGGTCGCGTATGTGACCTGCTCGTTGTGCCGTTGGACCGCAACGGGATTGGATACCGCTGATGGATGCACGACAATTGTTCGCCCTCGGCGCGCTCGGTACCGGGATGTTGTCGCTGGCCTTGCAGCTGACCGCGCTGTGTCTCGGCGCCGAGGATGTGGAGCGGTACGTCTTTGTTCGCGCCGCCAATGCCACCGCGGTCCTCAGCCTTGCTCTGCTGTCCGCCGCGTTCGTCTTCTGACCGACGGCTGGATGACTTTCCGGGCGCAACATGTTCACGAATGAAGGAGTTTCGGTGAATCCACCCATAAACCACTACCGCCGGCGATCGGTGAAATCGATCCTCCTCGGCGGTGTCGTTGCAGCACTGCTGCTCTCGGGATGCACGATCAGTTCAGCAGACCCCACTACCGAAGGCAGGCAGTCGTCGAAGATGCCCACCGACTCCGAGCAGATCACCACGGTGATCCGATCTCACCTCGATGCCCTCCGTACCGGCTCGACCGAGAGCGCTGCTGCCACCGTCTGCGCCGAGAAGCAGGTATCAACCACCACCACTGGAAAGGTCTTGCCGGCAACCACACTCGATGCAGTCGCGTACGTCACCCTCCAAGGATCGACAGCCACAGCGACCGTACGCGGACATCTGGATGACGCTCCGGAGACCTCGATCGGCAAGGTCGTGTCGTTGACCTCCACCAGTGGCCACTGGCTCATCTGCTAAGCCTGCACCGCTTCGGCAAGCACAGGATAGGAACGAGGGAATTGAGGTAGCGGTGATGGTAGGCCGTGCGACGGACGAGAACGTCTTTCAACTCCGGTTGAACGAGCTTTTCTCCGGCTCCGATCGGCGCCTGACGAACGTCGCTGTGGCTAACGGCCTTCTCGCACGGGGCTACCGAATCTCGACACCGTATCTCTCCCAGCTTCGACACGGCGTCCGCTCGAGCCCATCGGATGAGGTGGTGTCGGCGTTGGCCGACTACTTCGATGTCCCTCCCGGCTATTTCTTCACCATCCCCTGGTCCGGCGATCGCGCGCGCGTTCACGACGAGGACGCGGAGATAGTCGATCATCTCGCCGACCAGGAACTGAGACAGTTGCTCCGGGCCGCGAACGGACTCTCGGCAACCTCACTTGAACTGTTGTCGAATCTGGCTGCCGCACTACGTATCTCCGAAAGCAGCCGGAAGACGCCCACACGGACTCAAGGTCCTACACCCGGTCGACCGAAAACCGGCACCCCGACCGCGGCGAAACAATCCCACCGATGTGATCTGACTCCCAAGTAAACCCATAGGGTTGCCGATTATTTGCCAAATGGCGTTCACTGGCACGCCCCCTCCACCTATTTTGGTTTCGAGACACCGGATTCGGCTCCTGACTAGATCCGAACGAAGAAAGGCCCTTTCGATGACACGTGCACTCAAGTTCGTTGCCGCTCTGGCCATCCCAGCGGCTGCTGGAGCTGTGGCGGTTGCCGGCGCAGGATCTGCCTCGGCGGCGACTCCGGTATCGGGAAACGGTTACGTCGGAGTCATTCTCGACCACCACGAGACGGTCGTCGCGAGCCAGATCAAGGCGGGCAATCTGATCAACGCCGCATTCGGCGACGCCTGGACTGTCGGGTTTCCGCACGATTCCATCTGGCACACCGGAGCATGGACCCCGGGTCAGTCCTCATGATGCTTGTCGTCAGCACGAGCCTGGAATTCCGAGAACTGTTCGTCGAGGTTTTCGACCTTCTCGTCCGACATCTCCGTGACGTGGTCGGCGAAAGCTGTCCCGGCGACTGTGCCGCCGGTCCCGGGCACCGTGACCGTCTCTCTTGATCCAGGCTCGTATCTTTTGTCCATCTCGTCCGCGAGTTCTTTCGCCCCGTCAGCGGTGTCCGGACTCGCTCCGGATCCAGTCGTACCCTCTTGGCCGGCATCAACGTGCCCGGAACTTTCCACGTTCACTGGTATCCCACTCTCTGCATCGACACCGACCGGTCGTCGCTTCAGGCAACCTGCCGACACTCGAACGGGTTGCTCGGCAGCCTGTTTCGCCGACATATCAGTTGCGGGGTCACGACGCATTGGAGGTACCCCGTCCGCCGCACGGCGAATCCGGAATGTTGGTCCGCGGTATCCAACGACCTACACACGCGGTGGTACAGGGACTGCGAGATCCTCGCGGACGAATCAGGCCGCCCCACCATGAAATCGGCCCCGACACCCTTGCCCCAATTACTCGTCGATGCGGTTCGACATCCGCAGCGAAGTTGCGGTGGTTATTAGGAGGTAGGTCGGGGTAGCCCGCGTATCGGCGGTGGATCCGCGGTCCGCGGAGCACTCGTCGAGCACAAGCTGAACATCATGTAAAGCACGCACCGACGAAGGGACGACCCCGATATGAGCAACTCCGAAACCACGTCCACCTTGATCAACCAGCTGCGCATCATCCTCGGTCTGACACATGCCGAGATCCAGGTCGCCGAAACACGCGTCGCTCAGGCCAGAACCGAAGCGGTTCGACGCGAACTCACGGAAAACGCAGAGAACGGTCGAGAAAGGGCCAGTTCCATCGAGTCCACGATTCGCGATCTGGGTGGCGTTCCGGAATCGGTCGGTCCGTTCCTCGGACGAGCGACAGCAGGAGTGAAAGCGATGGTCGAACAGGCCCAGCCCTTCGACGAAGCTGTACTGGGAGACCTTGCGCTCGAACATCAACTCCTCGACCGCTCCCGATACCTCAAGGCCCTGGCCACTGCCGGCGGCGATCAGACCGTCGCGGCGTTGGCCGACCGCCTCATCACTGCACACTCCGCGACTGTGGACTGGCTGACCACCGTCCTTGCCGAGGAGGCACTCGGCGGGCCGGCAGCTTTGCGTCGCACTCCCTTCCAAGCGGCCACCGGAGCAGCCATTCGACTGGTCAACGTTCCGGTCTCCTGGTCCACCCGCAGTCTCGACCGTGCCATCGACGCTGTTCGCACCTCGCCGCCGGTATTGGGTGAGCTGATCAGCTGGGGCGCATATGCCGGTGACGTGACTGTGAAAACACTGTCGGCCAGTAGGGATGCGGCCATCGCCACGGCTGAGAAAGTCACTCGCCGAGAAGGTGCTGACGGTGCCGCGAATGTCTTCCGTTCGGTACGGAAGTCGAGTGGGTTACTCGACCCCGCTGAACTTCCCATCGAAGACTTCGACGAACTCAACGTCGCCCAGGCCGTCTCCGCGGTCAAGGAACTGACCGACGCCGCACAGGTACGAGACATCGTTGCGTACGAGGAAGCGCACAAGAACCGACACGGCGTCGTATCCGCTGCACAGGCAAGACTTGCGGCGATCGCCCAGGAAGTCGTCGGAATTAACTGACCTTCGTATCCGCCTGAGGAGGGCGAGAGAAAACAGCCTCTGCATTGCTTCGTGTCCCGCGAAGAACCGAGCAGGGCGAGACCGCCCCGAACACAACTACAAAGCACTCCCGAAATCGGCGATACGCGTTCATCACGACAGGCTCCGGGCAAAACGGGGCGGTGGCTGACCACGCATCAAAGTCAGCCACCCCCGCCGTTTCCGCAGTTTAGGGCTGTCAGCGCAAACTCACCGTGGAAGAACGCGCCTGTCTGCTCGAAATCTACGAGACGCGGCAGTTTTGGAATCGAAACACATTGCAAGAATACGGGTTTGAAGCAATCGCCGTTGTACGCGAACCTCGAACTTGCTGGGCGCAGCGGCAGTCTTAAGCCCGCACGAACTCGACCGGCAGCTGACAGCATCTCGACACCGGCAATTCCCGTCTCGCCCCAACCACATGGGGTTGGCAACCGCCGTTGTTCCTGCTCCGATGCCGCCTTGTTCGCGACCGAGACACTCCTTAAAAAAGTCTGGCACTCTCAGTTGCAGAGTGCTAATTCGTGTGGTTATCATGTTCTCGCACAGTGAGTTCGGTCGACCGCCACAGTGGCGGGGCCTTTCGTTTCACGACATGGGAGGTGTGTTGCTGTGCTTCGTTTCGATCCTTTCACCGACATCGATGCGATCACCAAGTCCGTCCTCGCCGGGGGAACCGGCAACGGACGCAGTCCACGGTTCATGCCGATGGACCTCTACAAGGTCGAGGACCAGTACGTCCTGCACGCCGATCTTCCCGGCGTCGATCCAGGCTCGGTGGACGTTCACATCGACGGCTCGACCCTGACGTTGACCGCGCATCGCACGGCCCTCTCCGAAGAGGGTGTGAGTTGGCTGGCGAGTGAGCGTTTCGCTGGAACATACAGACGGCAGCTGTCCATCAGCGACGACATCGACGCCGAACAGATCGTCGCCTCGTACGACAACGGTGTGTTGACGGTGACGTTGCCGATCGCGGAGAAGGCGAAACCGCGGCGGATCGAGGTTTCCTCCGGACCGCCCTCACGTACCGAAACCATCGAAGCGACAAAGCAGGTGCAGGTCGAAGCCTGATCCTGCTGGCCGGACGAGCGTTCCCACGGTGGGGTGGGTTCCGAAGACACACGATGCGTGCTCGGGGCTCACCCCACCGCCCTTTCGATCCCCACCGCCGTTCGATCCCCTCTGCACCCGTATGGCCGATCGGCCCATCCACCACACGAAAGAATCAGCGCGAGAACCCTTTAGCTGCCATGACTGCATCCACCATCCCCCCGCACGAACAATCCGACAACACCGACAACACCGAATCCCGCCCGCACACTCCACCCGATTGGTGGGATCACCACCGTCCGATCACCAGCGACGAATACAGCGACATGGCGCTGATGCTCGGTGCACTCTCGATACTGACGTTCTGGATGTTCGGCCTCGGCATCCTCCTCGGTGCCGCCGCCATCGGAACCGCACTGGCAGCGCGCCGACCCGACACCCCCGGACACGATCCGGGGGACAACACCGCCGGCGTGGTCGGGATCCTCACCGGCATTGCCGGAATCGCCTTCGGCGCAGTCTTCCTCACTGCAGCACTACCCCACCTGTAGACAAACCGAATTTTGCACTAGTGGAATCGAATTGGTGCTTGTAGCAGGATCTCACAAGATCTGAAATCCGTCCCACCTTCAGGCGATGGCGGCAGCCACTATCCCCGGGCCATGTCCACAAACTTGGACAGGTGAAGCTGGTGCGCCACAGTGATTGTCGCGGTCGGGCCGTTACGGTGCTTACCCAGAATCAGGTCGGCTTCACCGCCACGGGGATCGTCTCGCTCGGTCGCGTCGGGGCGGTACAGCAGAATCACCATGTCGGCGTCCTGCTCGAGCGATCCGGACTCACGAAGGTCGGCGACCTGCGGACGCTTGTCGGTTCGCTGCTCGGGACCACGGTTGAGCTGACAGATCGCGACAACCGGAACTTCGAGCTCCTTCGCCAAAAGCTTTAGGCTACGGGAGAATTCGGAGACTTCCTGCTGACGGGACTCGACCTTTTTACCCGAGCTCATCAGCTGGAGGTAGTCGATGACGATCAGGCGAATGTCGTGTTTCTGCTTGAGCCGCCGCGCTTTTGCGCGAATTTCCATCATGGTGAGGTTGGGGGAGTCGTCGATGAATAGCGGCGCCTCACTGATCTCACTCATGCGACGCGCGAGCTTGGTCCAGTCGTCGTCGGTCATCTTTCCGGAGCGCATGTCGCCGAGCTTGATCTTTGCCTCTGCGGACAGCAGACGCATGACGATCTCGGTTTTGCTCATCTCCAACGAGAACATGACGCTGGCCATGCCGTGCGTGATGGAGCAGGAACGCAAAAAATCCATTCCAAGGGTCGATTTGCCCACACCAGGTCTAGCCGCGACGATAATCATCTGACCAGCGTGAAGGCCGTTGGTGATCTCGTCGAGATCCTTGAACCCGGTGGGCACACCGAGGGAAATTCCGCCGCGGCTGGCGATGGAGTCGATCTCGTCCATCGTGGGCTGGAGGAGCTCGGTGAGGGGTACGAAGTCCTCGGTGGTTCGACGCTCGGTGACCTCGAAGATCTCGGCCTGCGCGCGGTCGACGACCTCGGCCACGTCCTGGCCCTCGGTGCCGGCGTAGCCGTACTGGACGATGCGAGTACCGGCGTCGACGAGACGACGCAGCACGGACTTCTCGGCCACGATCTCGGCATAGAAGGCAGCGTTGGCGGCAGTGGGCACTGTCTGGGTCAGCGTCACCAGGTAGGCGGCACCGCCGATACGGCGGAGCTCACCTCGACGGTCGAGCTCGGCGGAGACCGTCACCGGGTCGGCGGGCTCGCCACGGCTGTAGAGGTCCAGGATCACGTCGTAGACGGACTGGTGGGCGGGCCGGTAGAAGTCACCTGGACGCAGTACCTCGAGGACGTCAGCGATGGCGTCCTTGCTCAGCAGCATGCCGCCGAGCACCGACTGCTCGGCAGTCATGTCCTGAGGTGGCTGGCGTCCGAACTCCTGGTCGGGCTCGGCCTCGGGAGGGCCCGGGTAGTCCGGCCCCGAGAAGTCGGAAGGTCCTCGATCATCTACAACAGCCACAAGCGAGACCTTCCCGTAAAACACTCGACGACACTGCCAGAAACCGCAGCGCCCTCATCATTTGTACCTGCACCCACCGACATCCCCTAGCCGCTGACGGCCGGGCTGTAGATAGACGCCGAGATGACGTTAGGGACTAGTAGGTCCGCATACAAACCGGACTGTGGATAAACCTGTGGATGTTTTGTGGAAACTCCCGCCCCACGGTGTGCACCGCCTGTGGAGCATTTGGGGACTACTTTGCATAGTTAGTACAAAAGGCCAGGTAGATGGCTATCCACAATTTCACAGGCCTGTTGATGAAAATAGTTTTTCCACAGTCGGCGCGTCGGCGTGTCGGGCGTGTTGCCTCGCCCGATTCGTCACTGATCACCAAGTCGAACATCACAGTGTGAGAGTTATCCCCAGGTCCGATTCGGGACGCTGACAGGCGGCACACCGCACCCCGAAACAAAACGTCGGGCCCCGCACACCGAAGTGTGCGGGGCCCGACGAGACGAACAGTCGACTATGCGCCGACGACGTTCAGGTTGAACTTGGCAACCACATCGGGGTGCAGGTTCACGACCACGGCGTGCTTGCCCGTGTTCTTGATGTGAGCCTTCGGCAACACGATGGAGCGCTTGTCGACAACCGGTCCACCGGCAGCCTTGATCGCAGCAGCGACGTCAGCGACGGTAACCGAACCGAAGAGCTTGCCCGAGCCACCGGCGGTCTTGACCGTCAGCGTTACGGACTCGAGGCCCTCGATAGCTGCCTTGAGCTCCTTGGCGTGATCCAGGCCGCGCACAGCGCGCGCTTCCTGTGCACGACGGATGCCCTCGACCTGCTTCTCGGCGCCACGGGTGGCGACGATTGCCAGTCCGCGGGGGAGCAGGTAGTTACGGCCGTAGCCGTCCTTGACCTCCACGGTGTCGCCAGGCGCACCGAGGTTGTCCACGTCAGCGGTGAGGATGAGCTTCATGTTCTTTCCTCCCTTTCCTTAGCGAGCCACGGTGGCGTAAGGCAGCAGTGCTACCTCACGTGAGTTCTTGACGGCAATGGCAACGTCGCGCTGGTGCTGGACGCAATTGCCGGTGACACGGCGAGCACGGATCTTTCCGCGATCGCTGACGTACTTACGAAGCAACGTCGTGTCCTTGTAGTTGATCTGCGTGTTCTTCTCTTTACAGAAGGTGCAGACCTTCTTCTTCATAACCTTGTCGCGCAAGGGCGGCTTCGGCATGTCTTTGCTCTTTTCTGGATGTTCCTGATCAGGTACGGATCAGAAGGGCGGTTCGTCGCTGCCCGCACCACCGAAGGAGCCCGAAGCCTGAGGCGCACTGCCCCAAGGATCGTCTCCACCCGAAGGTGCAGCGCTCGGACGTCCGCCACCCGATCCGCCGGAGGAACCGCCGAAGTTGCCGCCTCCACCGCTGCCACCACGGTTGGCCTTGTTGACCTTTGCCGTGGCGTACTTCAGTGAAGGACCGATTTCATCGACTTCGAGCTCGACGACAGTTCGCTTTTCGCCCTCGCGAGTTTCGTACGAACGCTGCTTGAGCCGGCCGCTCACGATTACTCGTGAACCACGGGTCAAGCTCTCCGCGACGTTCTCGGCTGCTTCGCGCCAGATGTTGCAACGCATGAACAGCGCATCGCCGTCTTTCCATTCATTGGAATTACGGTCGAAGGTGCGGGGCGTGGAAGCAACCGTGAAGTTTGCAACCGCGGCACCCGCCGGGGTGAAACGAAGTTCAGGATCAGCCGTCAGGTTTCCGATGACGGTGATGATGGTGTCGCCAGCCATGTGGTTCCTCCTGCATTGATGTAAGACCGTTGGGCGCGAGAGTAGAGCTCGCTACCGACAGTAATTACTTGTTGTGGCGCAGAACCTTCGTGCGCAAAACCGACTCGTTCAGACCGAGCTGACGATCGAGCTCAGCGACGGTGGCGGGAGTGGCGTTGATGTCGATCACCGCGTAGATACCTTCAGCATGCTTCAGGATCTCGTAGGCGAGACGACGCTTACCCCAGACATCGACCTTGTCGATCGTGCCGCCGTGCTGGCGCACAACATTGAGGAACGTATCCAGTGAAGGAGCGACAGTGCGCTCGTCCAGGCTGGGGTCAAGGATGACCATCAATTCGTAATGACGCATAAGACCTCATCACCTCCTGTGGACTAAGTGAAAACGGCCACGGACTATCCGTGGCAGGAGGGTCGTTGCGTCAGCAACCCTCGTAGGTTACACGAGGGGCCTTGACCAGGGAAATCGTCCCGGCCCTCCGGGAAGACCACCAGGTCGATGCGCGACGCGTGGTGCAGACGCATCACCCCGCGAGCCACTGCGCCCCCTAGGGTGAGAATCATGCGAACAGACCGCAAGACCCCGGCGTCGATCCTGGCGTTGGTCGTCGGATTGTGCGGGCTGACGATGGCGCTGGGCTATTTCAACAAGGCCAGATGCGGCGGTGCACCGTTCGCGCCCGACGGACGAAGCCTGAACTTCGACGTCAACAAGAACATCGACGTCTGCTACTCCGACATTCAGTTGCTCTGGCTCGGACGAGGTATCGATCAGCATCTGTTCCCCTTCGTCACCGGAGGGATAACGCCCGAAGGATTCCTGACCGGCGGAACCGTCGAATACCCGGTGCTCAGCGGAATTCTGATGTGGCTGGGCGGTATCGGCTCACACACCGACACCGATTTCCTTCTGCACTCGGCCCTGATCCTGGCTCCTTTCGGACTGCTCACGGCGTGGATGCTCGGCAAGATGAGCGGCGCGTACGCGCTCGTGTGGTCGGCGACTCCGCCCCTGGTTCTGTACGCATTCCACAACTGGGAGCTCCCGGTGGTGGCCACCAGCGTCGGCGCGATCTTCCTGATGACGTTCGAGCGGATCCCGCTGCGAACTCGCGCGGTTCTGGCGGCCGTCATCCTGGCGATCGGTTTCTGTTTGAAGCTGTACCCGGGAATGTTCGTGCTGCCGCTCATGGCCTACGTGCTCCTACGCGGCACCGAAGGCAAGCGCTACGACGTTCGTGGGGCGCTGATGACGGCGGGCGCGGCGATCGTCACCGTCGTCCTCGTCAACCTGCCGTTCGCCCTCATCTCGTACGAAGGCTGGCGCGCGTCGTTCAGCTTCCAGGAGAAGCGAAGCGCGGACATCACCACCAACTCGGTGTGGTTCTGGGGTTTGCGCCCGTTCTACGGTTTCGGAGTTCGCGAACTCAACGCCGACTACGACGCACTGGTGAGCATCCTGTCTCCGGTGATGATCCTGTTGTCGTTCGCGCTCGCGATGTATCTGGGTTGGCGCCGCTACGTCCGCGACGGCTACTTTCCGTGGATTGCAGTCAGTGCCGCGATGCTGTGCGGATTCGTGTTGCTGCACAAGGTCAATTCACCGCAGTACACACTGTGGATCCTGCCTTTCCTCGTACTGTTCAAGATCCGGTGGTTCTGGATCGTCGCCTATCTGATCGCCGACGCAGCGTTGGGTATCGGCATCTTCCGGTACTTCTACCAACTGGACATGAATCTCGATCCGAGCAAGTACGAGGCCGTCGTCCAGGCGAGCGTGTGGGGCCACGTCATCCTGCTCGCCGTGTTCTTCTTCCTGTTCCTGCGAGTCCCGTTGCGGTATCCGCTTGCCGGTGGGACCGATCAGATTGCCAACTCCGACAACAACCTTCCGACTCACTCACGGGAGCACGCCTGATGGCTGCATCATGGTTCGAATCACCGACGCTGACCGGTGATCGTGTCCGACTCGAGCCCCTGGGCGTCGCGCACACCGACGCTCTGCTCGCTGCTGCCGACGACCCGGCGATCTTTCGTTGGACCGCATCGCCCATCACCGATCGGGAACAGGCACAGAAGTACATCGCTGCAGCAACCGACGACCCTAATCGGATCGCCTTCGCGCAGGTGAACATCGCGACGAACGCCGTGGTCGGCACCACGTCCATGTACCAGATCGACCCGGTAAACCGCAGTCTTGCAATCGGATACACGTGGTTGTCGCGATCGGTTCAGGGAACCGGGATCAATCCCGAATCGAAGCTGCTCCTGCTTCGTCACGCCTTCGACCAGCTCGAAGCCGTACGCGTCGAGTGGCACACGGACGAGTTCAACGAACAGTCCAGGGCCGCGATCGCAAAGCTCGGCGCTCAGTTCGAGGGCCTGCTGCGCAAGCACCGACGCCGCGCCGATGGCAGTTGGCGTACAACAGCGCTGTTCGCGATGACCGACGACGATTGGCCGACCATCGCACCTCAGCTCGAGACACGTACCCGAAACTAGCGATCACCTGCACTCTTCGGCCAAGTCCATGCCAAGATTCACCTCATGAGCGATCAGGGTGGGTACGGGTACCAGGGCAATCAGAATTGGCAACCGTCTCCGTACGGGCAGCCCGATCCGTACGGCAGGCGGCCGACGAACACACTCGCGGTGCTCGCCCTCGTCTTCGCGTTCCTCATCGCGCCGTTGGGGATCGTCTTCGGGCACATCGCTCGCGGCCAGATCAAACGGACCGGCGAAGAAGGCGACGGACTCGCCCTTGCCGGACTGATCATCGGCTACATCTTCACCGCGCTCGGCATCTTGGCCGTGATCGTGTGGATCGCGTTCTTCGGGCTGCTCGCCGCCGCTTTCGGCAACGCCGCCAATGAAGCGAGTTCGCGGAGTCTCACCTATACGACGCCGTACTCGTACTCCACGACCACAACTCGGGCGCCGAGTGCACCCACCACAGCGCCGAAAACGACGACGCCCCCACGCGTCACAACCTCGATCGGACCAGCGCCGACCGTCTCGGGCACCAACCGTCAGGGCTTCATCTCCGGCGGCCCCAGTTGCAACTCCACCAATCCTGCCGTCGCCATCGCCGTCACGACCGGATCACGAATCGTCATCTGCGAAACCGGAGTCGGGCGTTACTACTACAAGGGTCAACGGCTGAGCGACGGCGCCACCATCGAACTCGACGATCCGACGCCCACGGGCAACGGATTCACCGTCACCAACAAGGACGTGACGTACAAGCTCACCTCCGCCGGACTGGTGATCACCGGCAGCGGAGGCGAGCTGGGTCGGGAAGCGGCGCTCGAGTTCTGGATGAACTGACCCGCGTCAGCCGGCGCACGGATCCTGGTAGGGAACACCGGGCAGGTAACGCTCCCATTCGGCTTCCGTGATGGGAGATCCTGCGGTGCGGCACAATCGATCAACGACGCTGTCGGGGTCGATTCCCCACAAGCGAACGGTCTTGTCCGACCCGCTGCCCGCGATCATGTCACTCGCGCCGGCGAACTGAGCGTCGTTGACGCGACCCGGGTGGGCGGACAGCGTCGCAAATCGTGTTGACTGCGAGGGCGTCTCGATATCCCAGAGCCAGACGGTTCCGTCGCCGACACCGGCAGCGAGCCGATCACCGGCGCGGTTGAACGAGATCGAATAGATTGCGCCCTCGGGACCGAGAAGACGAGCGAGCTCCTCGGGTGCCGACGGTGTGCGTACGTCCCACACGGCGACACTGTGATCCGCACTTCCGGCGGCCAACAGCGTTCCGTTGGTGCTGAAAGACACTGCTAATGCGTAACTTTCGAATCCACCCACCGTCGCCGCCACCCGGGGCGACGCTGGGTTCGACACATCCCACAGATCCACTTCGTTCTTGGCGTTCGCGATCGCCAGGATGTCGGCGCCCGGTTGAAATGCCATCATCTGCGGGTAAGAGCCGACATCGGTCGACGACAGCAGCTTCGGTTCCGATGGATCGGAAACGTCGACCAACGCAATGCTGTTGTCGTCCTGCGAGGACACCGCCAGCAGATCTCCGGCGGGATTCAACGCGACGACCGCCACGATGCCCTTCACGTACACCGCGGGTTCGCTGTAGATCCGTGGCGACGCCGGATCACTCAGGTCCCAAAGATATGCACCGCCGCCGCCGGTGCCGCTCACAGCCAGGTTCCCGTCTGCCGACACCGCCGACGCACCGCTGAAAGAGTCGTCCCCTTGCGGTTTCAACTCCGGCATCACCGCGGGGCGATCGAGATCCTCGGTGTTCCACGCCAACATCGCGCCACCCCTGGCCCCGACGCCGGCCACCAGACGCGAGCCGTCCGCGGCAAAGGGACTGGTGAAAATCGTGTCCCGAGGTCCCGCCCAGACCGGACCCGGTAGAGCCCACACGCGAGTCACACCGTTGAGTCCTCCGGTGACCAGGTTGCGGCCGTCGTCGCTGTAGTCGACGGTGGTCACCGCCCCACTGTCCGGAAGTGTTTCGATCAACGCCCCGGTTCGTGGGTCCCACACGCGCACGGAGTTGTCGGAACTTCCTGCGGCAAGACGTGTTCCGTCTTTGCCGTAGTTGAGTTCGTTGACGTAGCTGGAAAATCCCGTCAGTGCCGGCAGGGGAGTGGGGCGCGCCGGATCGCTCATGTCCCACCGAACCACCTCCCTGCCAGTGGTTCCCGCCGCAAGCTCGCGTCCGTCCGGACTGAAGGCAACACCGAGGTAGTGGACGGTGGTGCCGTTCGGCTCGGTCGCGAAGATCGGCGCCGATTCCTCACCCCACTTCGCGACGTCCCACACACGAAGTGTCGATTGACGCCCGCCTGCCACGAGGAAACGTCCGTCAGGACTGAACGTCGCGGTGACGATGCCGTCAGCTGGGTGCGGAAGAGCAGGCAAAGCAACGGCATTCGCGGAAACGTCGATGTTCCATCGCAGGACGTCGGGCGTCGAGGTACCGGCGACCAGCTTGGTTCCGTCTGGACTGAACTCCATGTCCTGCACTACGCGTTCACCGTCGACGGGAAGAGTTCCACGGACCGGATTCTCGGGATCCGACACGTCCCACAGCGCAGCGCCGCCGGCGCCACCGGTCGCAAGCAGCCGTCCGTCCGGGCTGTAGGCGACGGCAAAGAGCGCCGTGCCCTCCGAGACTCCGAGGAACTCCGCCTGCGGAACAGCTGAGGCCACACCGTCCACCATCGGATAAAGTCTGACCTTCCCATCCGAACCACCCACCGCCACAACAGTTCCGGCTGGGTTTATCCGGGCCTTCATCGCGCCGGGCGGTCCGATGATGCGAGTAGCCGAATGAACGCCCGACGCATCCAGCAATGCCGAGCGGGCTTCGGTTGTTTCGTTGACCGCAAATGCCGCCAGAGCAAGCTGCGACGCCAGCGACGGATCCCGCTCGCGCATCCTGATCGACTCGGTGGCCACCTGACGCGACATCGCCTCGTCTCGCGCGGTATCTGCTTGGACACGTTGACGATTGGCTCCGATACCGGCGACGGTCGCAACCACCGCCAACACCAGAGCGATCACCGACGCAGCTGCCAACGCAGTCACGAGCCGTCGCAGAACGCGTGTACGTCGGCGATCGGCAAATTCCTGCTGATCACGATGCTCGATGCTCGCAGCGAGGTACTCCCGCTCGGTGGCGTTGAGGTCGGCGGCGCGGGTCCGACTCGGTTCCAGTGGGAGACCGAGTTCACCCGAGTTCAGCCATTCTTCCGTCAGGTGAAGACGTGCGGGTCCGAGCAGCGCGCCGGGGTCGCGTCCACTGTCTTCCCACACCTGCGCCGCGTAGGTGAACCGGCGATGCACCGCCAGGCCGGCGCGGTCCGAGTCGATCCAATCGCGAAGCCGACTCCACGCTGACAGTAAGACCTCGTGCGAAACCTCGACCGTCTCTTCGTCGACGGTGAGAAGGCGCCGTAAGGCGAACCGGTCGATGACGGTGTTCACGTCGTCGACGTCGTCACCGAGGAAGAGTTCGGTGCGCGGTGCACGCCGACGCGTCTGCGTCACTTCGTCGACGTTGACCAATCGGAGGAAGATCCTGCGCGCCAACTGCTGCTGCCGCTCTGTGAGCTCGCCGTACACTTCCTCCGCGCTTTGCTGGACGGCTCCGGCAATCCCGTCGGTGGCGTAGTAATCCGAGACGGTCAGAGTTTTACGCGTCGACCGTTGCCAGGTCCCCAACAGTGCGTGTGACAGCAAGGGCAAAGCTCCGGGGTCGCTCGCCGTACGCGAGCCGCGTGGTGTCAGCTCGGAGACCAGAACCTGAACCAATTCGCTCTGCACGGTCATCCCGGCCTTGATCGCCGGCTCGACGATCACCTCGCGCAATTGTTCGTCGGTCAGCGGCCCGACCACCATCGGCGAATCGTCGAGCAGCGGCACCAAAAGCGGTTCCTCCGCCGCGAGCCCGTAGAAGTCGGCGCGCATTCCGATGACGGCGATGGTGTTCTCACCGAGTTCCGCGAGAGTCCGCAGTATTTCCTCGCGCCGATCACCGTCGCACTGCGTCCACAGTTCCTCGAACTGGTCGAGGATCAAGACGGTTGGTTCGTCGGAAATCGACGACGGAATTCCTCCCGTACCCGGCTGCAGGATTTCCACCCGCCAGCCGTCGAACCGTGAATCGCCCTCGGCAACCTTGGGGGCGAGCCCGGCCCGCAGCAACGACGACTTACCCGATCCGGAAGCACCGATCACCATGAACTGACGGCGGCCGACACCTCGTATCGCCGACGCCACCCGTTGGGCCAAGTTGGCAGTGAGTTCGTCTCGACCGAAGAACCACTCGGCGTCCTCTTGTCGGAAAGATTCGAGACCTCGGTACGGAACGGTGGCGTCGCCGCGTCGTCTGGCCGTCAACTGCCTCACTCGTTGCACCGCACTGATCCAGCGCTGCCGCTCATCCTCGGAATCGACGCCGCAGGCCTCGAGGAGCGCGAAAAACATCGGGGTACTCGCCGGCGTCGGCAGGTGTTGGCCGGCAAACCATCCGCTGACGGTTCCGTGCAAACCACCCGAACGCTCGACGGCTTCGCGGACCGTCAGTCCGGCTGCGTTCCGCAGTGCAGTGAGCGTCTCAGCAAACTGCCCACGCGACTCGATCCGGGCGGGATCGACCTGATAGTGCGTACCGGCTTCCGCCTTCGAGTTCATAGCGACGCACTCTATCGGAGCAGGTAGGAGATTTGTCCGTTGTATGGACTCTGTATCGAGAGAGTTGCACCCGTTCCACTGAGACACCTCGATCGAAATACTCGTCTCAGTCGCACCTTGAGCCAGCAGCCCTTCTGCAAATAAGGCAGTCGACGCCCATCCCCTCCGTCGAAAGGCGCTACTCGCATGTCTTCAATCGGCATTTCTCCGAAGATCGAGGCAAACGTGTCCCGAGTCGGCAACCCCAAGCACGGCAAGCACAAGCCGAAGCTGAGCGTCCGCGAGATCGAAGTACTTCTTGCCTGGCTACGTTCGGATTCCAAGTCCGAGGTCGCCGAGACACTCGGCCTACGCGTCTGCACCGTCAACACACACATCACTCGGATCCGCACGAAGTACAGCGACGTCGGGCGGCCGGCTCCCACGAAGGCAGCATTGTTTGCCCGCGCGGTCCAGGACGGGTACACCACCCTCGACGAGTGGTGACCTCAGACCGCGACGGGTTCCGGTTCCTTCGCCTTGGACGGCTTCAACCAACCGGGTAGCCAGGCAGGTTGTTTGTCCGGTGCTTGATCGAGAACACCGCCCGCCGGATCGTCGATGAACCCGTACCGCACGAGATCCTCCGACGGCCGGTAGATCTGCCGGAGCACCAGCGCGCACAGAACGAGTACCGCGATGTCCCGGATCACGACCGTTCCGGTGAACCACTGCTCGGGCAGCCCCTTGTTGGACACCCCGAGGTAATACATCATTCGTGGAACCCAGACCAGGGCGTCGATGGTCATCCACGCGAGCAGGAGTCTGCGGTGCGGCAAGGCCAACACGGCCAGCGGCACCAGCCACAGAGAATACTGCGGGCTCCACACCTTGTTCGTAAGCAGGAAGCCCGCCACCAACAGGAAGCACAACTGTGCAACGCGCGGACGACGCTGCGCCGTCAGGGCGACGTATCCGACACCGATGCAGACGGCCACGAACAAAAGCAGAGAGACGGCGTTGAGATTCGACGGCGACTCACCCTGTGCGAGAGGACCGTCGAGGCCCTTCCACGACGTGAACGACGCGATCACGTTGTAGAGGGAATCGGGATCGGCCCCGCGCTCGGAGTTGAGCCGGAAGAACTCGTACCAACCATGGGGGTACAGCGCGGCGATGGGCAGGTTCACCGCAAGCCATGCCGCGACGGCACTGAGTGCGGTCACCAGCCAGTCCCTCGTCTTGCCCGCGCGCAGACACAGGACAAAAAGCGGTCCGAGTAGGAGCAGCGGGTAGAGCTTCGCGGCGCCGCCCAGGCCGAGCAGGATTCCCGCGAGCACCGGCCGCTTGCGTGCCCACGCCAACAACCCGCCAGCCGCGAACGCCGTCGCCAGAGGATCGAAGTTCGTGAACACGTGCACGATCACCAACGGGGAACACGCGATGAGCGCGCCGTCCCACACTCGTCGTCCGGCCAGCAGGGTGCTCGCCCACACGGTGACCAGCCACGCCAACGCCAACCCGAACGCCACGACGTTGAAATAGAGCGCCACCTGAATCGCGCCCGGCAGCCAGGTGATCGAATCCCACGCCTTGGCGACCTTCATCGCGCCGTACTGATAGAGCCCCGAGATGACCGGATACTCCATGTACCGCATCTGGATCGAACCGTCGCCGCGTACTTCTTCCCACGACGTCTTGTACGGGAATGCTCCCTGATCGAGGCGTTCGGCTCCGTACAGCGGAACGGTGTCGGAGTAACACATCGCCACGTACTGACGGCTGCCGCTCCAGTCGAGGCCGACCTGCCCGCTCTCGCCGACCGGCGCCTGCTGAATACAGCCGGCCTTCGCGAACCAGCCGAAAGCCAAGAACACCACGGCGAGCAGAAGGATCACTCGCATCGGGGTGAAGAAGCGAGTGCGTCCGATCAGTGCGTGACGACCTACCGGACCGCCGACGGTTCCCGACAGCGCAGACACCATCGCGTCGTTGCGACTGGGAACGTCCCGCCAATCCGCCGAACGAAGATCTTCGGCCAGCGGAGCGGGGGAGGTCGGTTCGGCATCATCAGCATTCGCGGCCACTCCGCGAGGTTACCGTCTTTCGAACCGACCACCCTCCAACTACTGGCCGGGGCTCACACCTGCCGGTTCTTCCTCGGTGGTCTCGCCTGCCCCTGGTACCTGCGGCGTGGTTGTCGTCGGTCGGGAGATGCCCGGAATCGGGATGGTGATGCCCGGCAGAACCTCGACCTGCGTCGTCGTCACCACAGGCGGCGGAGTGGTTTCCGTCGTCGTCGGTGCGGTGGTCGGCGGCGCCGACGTCTTGGGCGGTGCAGGTGCCGTGTACTCCGGAACACCACCGGCTTGGCCGTTGATCTTGCCCGGCGTCGGGAACTTCTCGTTGTCGGTGCCGTCGAGGGCGCCGTCCATCGTGTCCTTCCAGATGTCCGAAGGCAGACCCGAGCCGTAGATCATCGCGCCGCCCGAGTTGGTGATCGCTTCACCGTCGGGAGTTCCGACCCAGACCGCGGTCGAGAGTGACGGCGTGTAGCCGACCATCCATGCGTCCTTGTTGGCTCCGGTGTCACCGAGCTGCGCAGTACCTGTCTTCGACGCCGACAGACGTCCGCCGGCCAGGTTGTGACCGCGCGAGTACGCCGCGATCGGCTGCATCGCAGCCGTCACGTTGTCCGCCACGGCAGCGTCGATGCGGTCCTCGCCAGCGGGTGCGCCGCGGTCCAGCAGCACGGTGCCGTCGGCGGCAACGACCTTCTGGACGAAGTGCGGTGCGTGATACGTGCCGGATGCGGCGAGCGTCGCGTACGACGACGCCATGTCGAGCACGCGGGCCTGGTACTGGCCGAGCACGATGCCGTTGTTGGGACCGGAACCGTCAGCCTCGGTGAGCGACGGGCCGACGCCCGGGATGTCCTTCGGGATGCCCGCTTGGTGTGCGATGTCCGCGATTGCCTGCGGGCCGTTGCCGTCGAGGCTGAGCATCTGGCGGTAGAAGCTGGTGTTCAGCGAACGCTTGAGCGCCTCTGCGATGGTGCAGGTGCCGCAGCTTTCACCTTCGACGTTGCCGATGGAGATGCCGTTGACGGTCAGCGGCGAGCTGTCGTACATCTGCGAGAGCGGGATTCCCTGATCCAGGGCGGCTGCGAGACCGAACACCTTGAACGAGGAACCGGTCTGAAGTCCGGCATTCGCGAAGTCGTATCCCGCGCCGTCCTCACCGCCGTAGTACGCCTTGACGGCACCGGTCTTCGGGTCGACCGAGACAACTGCGGTGCGCAGGTTCTCCGGCTCACCCTCCATGTTGGAACGGGCTGCCTCGACCGCTGCGGCCTGAGCCTGCGGGTCGATGGTCGTGGTGATCTGCAAGCCCTCGGTGTTGAGCAACTGCTCGCTGATTCCAGCGTCGCCGATCTCCTTGAGCACCTGACGCTTGATCAGGCCCTCGGGTCCGGTCGAGCCCTGGCTGCTGTTGTCGACCTGGGCGAGCGGGATGTAGGCGGGGTACTGCATCGGCGTGCGCGCGGCCTGATCCAGCGTGCCGGCGGACACCATGCCGTCGAGCACGTAGTTCCAACGGGACTTGGCACCGGTCGGGTTGGTCTCGGGATCGAGGAGTGACGGAAGCTGAATCGACGATGCCAGGACGGCGCCTTCTTCGATGGACAGCTGGTCGACGGGCTTGCCGAAGTAAGCCTTGGACGCAGCTTCGATGCCGTACGCGCCGCGACCGAAGTAAATGGTGTTCAGGTATGCGGCGAGAATGTCGTCCTTGGACCACTCGTTGGCCATCTTCGAGGAGAGAACGAGTTCCTTCATCTTTCGCGTCAGCGAACGCTCCGAGCCGACGAGCGCGGTCTTCACGTACTGCTGCGTGATGGTCGAGCCACCACCGGCACTGTCACGACCGAGCACGTTGTCACGGGCTGCGCGCGCGAAACCGGAGATCGAGAAGCCCGGGTTCGAGTAGAAATCGCGGTCCTCTGCGGCCAGAACGGCGTTCCGAACGTGCATCGGCACCTGATCGAGTGAGACCTCGACGCGGTTACCTTCGTCCGGCGGGACGACAGTACTGATCACCGTGGTGCCGTCGGCGGCGAAGACCGTCGCCACCTGATTGGTCTTTTGGTCACCTGGCTTGGGGACGTCCTGCACGATGTACGCGGCCATGAAGGCAAGGACGGGCAGAACAAGACCGAGCGCCACCAAGACGTAGGCCGAGCGGCGAACTGTGCGCCACTTGGACTTCTTCTTCACGGTGCTCTTTCTTCCCTTCGGGGGTTGTCCGTCGTTGCCACCGCCACCGGAGCCACCTGTCGGCGGCTTCGTCGGCGGAGGTCCGACCGGCGGGCGGGTGCCCGCGTTGGTACGGGTGGTCGCTGCTGCTGCCGCGACGCGCTGGGTCGGTTCGTTTGCCTGAGCGCCTGCGGCACGATCTCGAGGCGGCGGGCCGGCAGGCCGGCCTTGCGGCGGACGACCCTGAGGAGGGGGACCGGCGGGGCGGCCCTGAGGAGGCGGGCCCGAAGGTCGGGCTTGCGGCGGACGACCCTGAGGCGGGGGTCCCATCGGACGGCCTTGCTGCGGACGACCCTGAGGGGGCGGACCCATCGGAGGGCGTCCCTGCGGAGGCGGACCCTGCGGTGGTGGACCCATCGGACGTCCCTGCGGCGGACGACCCTGAGGAGGTCCGGCGGGACGGTTGGGACCGACGGGACGGCCACCCGGGTTGTTGCCTCCCGGGTTGTTGTTGCTGGGGGAACTCACGAATCAAATCTCCAGTGGTCACGGACCGATCACGTGCAGACTTCGATCGGGCCCTTCTTCGGGTGTGGCGTTACTCGCTGGCGGTGCGCCGGCTTGGTGGGCGTGCTCGCCGCGGTCGCGGCGGCGCAGGTACTGCGCCGAGCACATAGGACTGCACCAAGTGGTTCCAACTGCAGGTACGGCACACCTCTACAACGTGCACCGTGAACTCCTCTGCTGTTTCCGCAAGCCGAGCGAGCTCGTCCGAGGTTCGGGCCGATCCCGAAACCTGACCGAGCTTGTCGCCGAACACCCAGGACACGAGCGTCAACTGTTCCTTGCGGCAAATGGGGCAGACGACGTCGCTGCCCCGGCCGTGGAACTTCGCGGCTCTGAGTAGGTACGGATCGGCGTCACACACTTGCTTGACGTCGGTCCTACCCGCAGACACTTCGGCCAGCACAGACCGACGCGCGAGCGCGTAGTCCACAACTTGCCGCTGTATCCGCACCTGACCAGCGTACGTGCGTCCGTGCCGCCACGGACGGTTCGGGAGGGTCACGATGAACACATTTTGCGGTCCGGACGCATGGCGACCAGCCATTACGATCACTTCCTGTGAAGTCTTCCCGTTCCCCGATGACGCGTGCTCGTGATCTTGATCGCGTCGAAACGTGCAATGTGTTGGACGCCGCGTACGCCGAAGGGCAGTTGAGCGCGGAGGACTACTTCGAACGGACCGAAAAGGCGAGGTCCGCGAAAACCCTGCTCGAGCTCGCGCGCCTGGTCAACGATCTGCAGGTGCCGAAGATCGATACCACAACGGCGCCTCGGACGTCGGTGACGCGCAAGGCCGTGTACATCGGTGGCGCTGCTCTGATCGTCGTCGGCGCGGTCGCCGCGGTGGCCTGGAGTCGCTCACCATTGACGCCTTCGGAAGACATCACCGCCAGTTATGCCGGCACTACTTCCCTCGCGCCACCGTTGCCGACCACCACCCTGGTGCCGGAGCCGACCGTCGAACCGATCCTGATCGCACACATCGACACATTGACTCCCGAGGGTATCGGCGCATTTATCGAGAAGTATCGCGACGAGTTCGGCGACATGTTCATCGATGACGCCAGCTTCCACGGCGACTTCTCCCTGGTGAGCCGGGCGGTCCCCGACGCTCCAGCTCGCGCCGAGTCCATCAGTTTTCGCGACGGCTTCGAGCGGGAAGTGACATCCACTCCGCGGCGGACGGGCCAGCCGACCTTCGATCTCGGTTCCATCCAGATCGACAAGCTCGCGCCGTACATGGTGAACATCGGCGCCTACGTCAATGTTTCGGACGCCACGATCACGCACTTGATCGTGGACGCGAACTACGGCCTCCCGGAGATCGCGATCTATGCGGAGAACGGACTCGGCCACCAAGGACGAATCGAGGTCACGCCGTGGGGCGAGATCTCTCGTTCCTACCCGTACGGGAGCTAGGGTGAGCCGGTGAGTGGGTCCCCGACTACTACCTCTACGCGCACCCGTGCGCGCGACGTCGACCGTTCCGATACCTGCGCCGTTCTCGATACGGCTCTGTCCGACGGCCAGATCACGGTCGACGAGCACGCCAACCGGACGGCTGCGGCGATGACCGCGACCACCCTCGGCCAGCTCGATCTACTGGTCCGCGATCTGCAGAAAGCAACGCTGCGCAACGCCGTTGCCAAAGTTCGTCGTATCGACAAGATCTGGTACCTCGCAGCCGCATCGACTATCTTCGCCGGCCTGATCGGGTACCTCACCTTGTCCGCCGACGATTCACCCCCTGCGCCTCCGCCGGTTTCACCACAGGCAATCGAACCGCTTGCCCCCATTGTGGGTTCGACGCTCGATACGGTCACAGCAAGCGGAATACGGGAGTTCATCACCCGGTACAACAACAAGTTCGGCACGACGATGATCGATTCCGCTAACTTCTACGACGGCCATGCAAGCGTCACTCGCGCCGCCGATGTCTCGCCGAATCTAAAGGAGGACATCGACTTTCGTGGAGGTTTCACACCAAGCGAGAGCTCCACATCCCGGGCGGCCAGCACGACTACCTTCGACCTCGCCTCGGTCGACATCGACAAACTCGCCGGATACCTGGCCGGAGCGTCCGCCAATCTCAACGTCCCCGACGCCAAGGTCTCACACATCGGCATGAGCTCGTCGAGCCAGGAACCACGCATTTCCATCTACGTGGACAACGACCTCGGCGCGAGCGCCTCGATGGAGTTGACCCCGGATGGCCGCCCGATCCGCTTGTCTCCCTTCACTCCTCGATAGGCCCGGACATGCCGAACGATCTGACCAGGACCACCCGCGCTCGCAATGCCGATCGCGAGGCTACCTGCGCAGTGCTGGACTCCGCCTTCGCCGACGGGCAACTCACGGCGACCGAGCACGACGAATTGACCGAACTCGCCGCGGTGGCTGTCACTCTCGGCGATCTCGAAGATTTGACGTCCGATCTGCAGACCGAAGCGTCTCTGCCTGTTCTCCGGAAAGAACCTTCGCTCGACACGCGTTTGATCGCCCTTGCGATCATCGCTCTGTCACTGGTGTCGGCAATCGGCTTCGGAATCAAATATGTGGCGTCGGACGTCACGATCTTCTCCAGCCCCGAGCCACAGTTGCACACCGTCGACGGCCTGGGGGCGATGTTCCGTGCCATCGAAACGCAGTACGGCAGCGGACTGGTCGACGAGATGACCATCTATCCCACTTATGCACGCGTAACGCGCGCCGATCCTGCTGCGCAGCGCAAGAGCCTCGACAGTTACTACCGAGGCGACCTCGAGGACACGACTTCGGGAGGATCGCGCGAACCCGACGTGACACAGATCGACGTCACACAGCTCGATCCTCGCATCGTGATCGCCCTGCTCGACGGCGCCGGAACCACAACGTCGGTGCAAAATCCGACCACTCGGTACGTCTCTGTCGGAAGCACCGAAACCGTGCCGACCATCGAGATCCACGTCGGCAACGACCTCGACGAAAGCGGGTACCTGACCGCTGGCCTCGACGGGGAAATCATGTCGATCTACCCGTTCACCCCCTGATCTAGCCGTGACACCTTGGTACACGTATCGGGCCGCAGTGTGGTTTTATATATCGGCGCGATATAGTTGGTTATCGCATCAAGCGGTTAGGTTCAACGACTCGGGAGGTTTGTCAGTTGCTCGAACTCGCAATCCTCGGGCTGCTCCTCGAGTCACCGATGCACGGATACGAGCTGCGTAAGCGGCTCACTGGTCTGCTCGGCGCATTCCGCGCGTTCTCGTACGGATCGCTGTACCCGGCACTGCGGCGCATGCAAGCCGACGGATTGATCTCGGAAGACGTCGACACTGCCACCGGCACGCTCAAGCGTCGGGCGCGTCGCGTCTACCAGCTCACTCCGGAAGGTCGGCAACGGTTCACCGAACTGGTCGCCGACACCGGGCCGCAGAACTACACCGACGACGGTTTCGGCGTTCACCTCGCCTTCTTCAGCCGCACCCCCGCAGAAGCGCGGATGCGGATCCTCGAAGGCAGGCGACGCCAGGTCGAGGAGCGCCGTGAGGGGCTCCGCGAGGCCGTCGGTCGGGCCAGCGGATCGCTGGACCGCTATACCCGTCAGCTCCATCAGCTCGGACTCGAATCGAGTGAACGCGAAGTGCGTTGGCTCAACGAATTGATCGCAGCCGAGCAATCGACAACAGGAACATCCCGGAAAGAAGGAGAACCCGACCATGGGTGAGAACAGCACCGCGGTGCGCGTAGCCATTGTGGGCGTGGGTAACTGCGCCTCGTCCCTGGTTCAGGGCGTCCACTACTACAAGGATGCCGACGAGACCCAGACGGTCCCCGGCCTCATGCACGTCAAGTTCGGCAAGTACCACGTCCGCGACGTGCAGTTCGTCGCTGCGTTCGACGTCGACGCCAAGAAGGTCGGCTTCGACCTCTCCGAGGCGATCCTCGCGAGCGAGAACAACACCATCAAGATCGCCGACGTCCCGCCCCTGGACGTTCCCGTTCAGCGTGGCCCGACCCTCGACGGCATCGGCAAGTACTACGCCGAGACCATCGAGCTGTCCGACGCCGAGCCCGTCGACGTCGTCAAGGCACTCAAGGACGCTCAGGTCGACGTCCTCGTCTCCTACCTGCCCGTCGGTTCCGACGACGCTGACAAGTTCTACGCACAGTGCGCGATCGACGCAGGCGTGGCATTCGTCAACGCCCTGCCCGTCTTCATCGCTTCCGACCCGGAGTGGGCTGCCAAGTTCAAGGACGCCGGCGTCCCGATCGTCGGCGACGACATCAAGAGCCAGGTCGGCGCCACCATCACCCACCGCGTGATGGCGAAACTGTTCGAAGACCGCGGCGTCGTGCTGGACCGCACCTACCAGCTCAACGTCGGTGGAAACATGGACTTCAAGAACATGCTCGAGCGTGATCGCCTGGAGTCCAAGAAGGTTTCCAAGACCCAGGCCGTGACGTCCAACCTGACCGGCGCACTTGCCGGCAAGGTTCACGACCGCAACGTCCACATCGGTCCCTCGGACTACGTGGAGTGGCTCGACGATCGCAAGTGGGCATACGTCCGCCTCGAAGGCCGCGCCTTCGGTGACGCTCCCCTGAACCTGGAGTACAAGCTCGAGGTCTGGGATTCGCCCAACTCTGCCGGCATCATCATCGACGCCGTCCGCGCAGCCAAGATCGCCAAGGACCGCGGCATCGGTGGACCGGTTTACCCGGCTTCCGCTTACCTGATGAAGTCCCCGCCGGTCCAGATGGCCGACGACAAGGCTCGCATCGAGCTCGAAGCGTTCATCATCGGAGCCGACGAGGCCTGATTTAGGTTCACGCTGATTCGGGGTCTTGCGCCAACGGCGCAAGGCCCCGATTCTGTTATCCGCAGGGTGTTTCCGCATCCGCGCGGGTAATCACGCCTGCGGCTGCCGAATCGCCGAGCGGGTCCGGGTGCCGATCAGCGTGGAATGATGGACATCAGAACCATCACACGGATCGAGGACCCCATGTCGATTACGTCGCTGCCAGTGCTCGATCTGTCGCTTGCGCAGAACCCCGACACCGCCGAGCAATTCCGCACTCAGCTCCGCGAGGCCACCCACGAGGTCGGATTCTTCTACCTGGTCGGCCACGGAATTCCCGACGAACTGCAGCGCCGCCTCCTCGCCGTCGCCCGCGAGTTCTTCGCGCTACCGACTGCCGAGAAGCTCGCGATCGAGAACGTCCGCAGCCCGCACTTCCGTGGGTACACCAGGCTCGGCGGCGAACTGACCGAAGGCAAGCAGGACTGGCGCGAGCAGATCGACATCGGCGCCGAGCAGCCCGCAGCCGAGCGCACCGACACCTCACCGGCCTGGGAGATCCTGCAGGGCCCCAACCAGTGGCCCGACGCCCTTCCCGAACTCCGCGACGTCATTACCGAGTGGAACGACACACTCACCTCGATCGCATTGAGCCTCTTACGCGAATGGGCGGTAGCCCTGGGCCAGGATGCGAACATCTTCGACGACGCGTTCGCTCACGATCCGTCGATCCTCATCAAGGTGGTGCGTTACCCGGGCCGCCCGAAAGGTGCCGGCTCCCAGGGCGTCGGCGGGCACAAGGATGCGGGTGTGCTGACTCTGCTCTATGTCGAACCGGGCAAGGGCGGTCTGCAGGTCGAGCACGACGGCGACTGGATCGACGCCCCGCCGATCGACGGGGCGCTGGTGGTCAACATCGGCGAACTGCTCGAGGTCGCTACCGGCGGCTACTTGAAAGCGACTGTGCACCGGGTAGTTTCACCCGAAGGTGACGGTGAACGTATCTCGGTGCCGTTCTTCTTCAACCCGAACTACGCAGCGCAGATCCCGGAGTTCGACCTACCGCCCGAGCTGGCGGCGCGCGCCACCGGCGTCACCGTGGACGCGAACAACCCGATCCACGATTCCTACGGGGCGAACGCCCTCAAGAGTCGACTACGCGCGCACCCCGATGTCGCGGCCCGATGGTGGCCGGACATCGTTGCGGCACAAAGCGCTACCTAGGGGATGGGTCAAAGATCCATCGCAACTTTCCACGCCGTGTGCATCGCACCTTCGATGTAGTCGACGTTCACCGCGTCACCGACCACGTGCACGTCGGAGACGACGCCGATCAGAGCGTCGGCCAGCGGCGCTTGCGCTGACACCCCCGACGCGACGACAACCATGTCGGCTGGAGCGGTCAGTGTCTTGTCACCGGAACGGAATTCGACGTGCTCCTTGGTGATTCGCTGCACCGTTGAATTGCGGTGAATGTCCACACCGACATGCTTGGCGTGGCGCACAGCCGTCCAGCGGCGCGGCATCGCCATCGGAATACCCAACTGCTGGCCTTCTTCGATCAGCGTCACATTGCGACCTCGCTCGGCCAGGAACTCCGCAAGCTCGAGTCCGACAAGCGAACCACCGATCACGACAACGTCCTTACCCATGGGCAGGAACTTGCGGGTCACAGCTCGAATCGCCGCGGGGCTCTTGGTGATACCGGACAGCTTGCCCAACTTGGCCATCGTACGCAGGAACGGCGGCACCTGTGAGACGTCTCCCGCTCCGGTCATCAACGCGCGCAACGAATCACCGGTGTGCACGTGCGGCAAGTCGCCGCCCGGAACACTAGGCCGCTCACGAACTGCACCGGTGGCCACAACTACGGCGTCGGGGTTCAGTGCCCGGATCGAAGCAACCGAGGCTTCGGTCTTCAGTCGAACATCGACACCGAGACGCTCGATTTCCACCTTCAACCAGCTGAGCAGACGCCCGTTGTCCGGGGTAGTGAGGCTCGAGAACCACAGGGTGCCGCCGAGGCGATCGGACTTGTCCAACACCGTGACTCGGTGCCCACGTTCAGCGGCCACGCGAGCCGTTTCGAGACCACCGGGGCCCGCTCCGACCACAACAACGTGTTTCGGGGTGCTGGTCCGAACGAAGGGGAGCAGCGCTTCGTTGCCCAGGGCAGGGTTCACCGCGCACAGCGGGGTCTCGTCCCAGAAGTTCTCCTGCACGCAGACGTAGCAATTGATGCACGGCCGAACCCGCTCGGGTACACCGTCTTTGAGTTTGTTCACCAGCTGTGGATCGGCCAGGAGCTGGCGGCCCATCGCGGCGAAGTCCGTACGACCTTCCGCGATCATCTTCTCGCCGACCTCGGGGAGCATACGTCCGACCGTGATCACGGGGATCGATATCGCCTGCTTGATTCGCGTTGCATTGTCCGTGTAGTAGCCGACCTTGTCGGGCAGGGGGCCGTCGGTGAAGTTGGCAAAAGCATTCAGCGCGGTACCGGTGACGTGAATGGCGTCAGCGCCGGCCTCTTCGAACATCTTGGCGGCCGCAGCAGCCTCGTCGACGGTCAGCCCGTCGGTTTCGCCGTACTCTTGACCGGCCAGACGCACGATGACGGCAAGCGCACCGCCGACCTCCTCCTTGACCGCCCGAATGACCTCACAAGCCAGGCGTGCACGGTTCTCCATGGAACCTCCGTACTCATCGCTGCGCTGATTCGTGTACCGACTCAGGAACGCTCCGAGGACGTAGTTGTGGGCACAGTGAATCTCGACGGCGTCGCCGCCCGCCGCTTTCACCCGTCCGGCAGCCTCGGCGAACATGCGGACGAGCCAATCAAGATCTTCCTTGGTGGCCTCGTGGTAGGTCGCCCTCTTGCCCTCGTTGATGGCAGCCATCTTGCCCAGTTCTTCGGGCGTGCAATCGGCCATCGCACTCATGTCACCCGGCGGCTTCGGTGTGGACGGGACCAACTGGGGTCGGCCGTCGAGGGTATCGATGCGCGCCACCTTGCCGTGGTGTGTCATCTGCACACAGAGCTTGCTGCCTGCGTCGTGCACCGCGTCGGCCAGCGCTTTGAGTCCGGGGATGAACCGGTCTTCGGAGAGCCCCGGTTCCTTGCGGCTGGTGCAGCCCAGCGGGTACGCAACAGCGCAGCAACCGGTGATGATCAGACCCGTTCCACCAGCCGCACGAGCCACGAAGTGGTCGATGTCGCCCTTTTCGATTTCCCCGTCTTCACACAGGTTCATGTCCATCGCAGGGAGAACCACACGATTGGGCACGGTCATCGGGCCGATGGTGCCTGGTGCGAGCAGGTGCGGAAAGGTCTGGCTTCGGATCGTCACGAGCAGACGCTAGAGCTGGACCACGCCCATCCGTTGCCGCACTCCCGATCATCGAGACTTCACGCGCTGTGACGTGCGAGGCACTCGGCTATCACCTCGAGCGCATATTCGAGGTCCGCGGATTCCACTCGCCCGTAGCCGATGACCAATCCACCGGGGTCTCCGTGCGTTCGGGTGGACTCGACCAGGGTGGGCACTTCGACGCCGAGTTCAAGTGCCTCGCGAGCGACGGTGGCTGCCAGATCCGCGTCGAGCATGAGCGTCGTGTGCATGCCGGCGCCGAGTCCGCGCAGTTCACCGAACGATGACAGTGCTTCCTCGACCGCCCGATCGCGCTCGCGGTACCTGCGCCGGGCGGTACGTACCGCTCGATCCCATTCGCCGTCACGGAGCAGGGACAGGAGCGCTTGCTGCAGCGGAACCGACGGGAAGTCGCCGATTCGCTTGCGGTGTACTGCTATGCGGTCGACCAGGTCGAGGGGAGCTACCAACCAGCCCAATCGAATTCCGGCGCCGAGCGTTTTGGCAACCGTTCCGAGATATACCACCCGATCAGGAGCCAACTGGGCGAGCGCAGGCAAAGGCGCTACGTCGTAACGGAATTCGGAGTCGTAATCGTCCTCGAACAGGACGACGTCGCGGGCGCGTGCGAACTCGATCAACTGGTTGCGCCGACCTACCGGAAGCAGCCCACCTGTCGGATACTGATGGGACGGTGTCACATACACACCGCGGACGCTCTCCGACGCCGTTTCGAGTTGGTCGACACAGAGACCATGAGCGTCGACGGGCACGTCGAGCAGCGACCATCCACAGGCTGTTGCAGCCGAGGATGCATACCGGTATCCGGGATCTTCCATCGCCAGAACAGCACCACGGGTACGCAGGGCCGACAAGGCGAGGCCGAGACCATGCGTGGCACCTGAGGTGATCAGGATTCTCTCGGGTTCAACCGACATTCCGCGGGCCCTTGCCAGCAATTCCGAGAGTGCCGAACGCAATTCGTAGTCACCCGCAGGATCGGGATCCTCGAATGGTGGCGGTTTGGCCCCGACGTCACGCCACGCCCGCCGCCACGCTGCCGATGCACGCGGCGGCGTCCACGGCACGCCCGGCCGGAGCTGCACCCTGGGTGACATCTTGTCGGCGGCCTTCTTCGGTGTAGTCGTGGGAGTGACCACGGGAGAGGGCGCCTCGGCAACGAAGGTGCCCGAGCCGTGCACAGCGACAAGCCATCCCTCGGCGATCAACTGCTCATACGCCCGTTCCACGACGCCCCGCGCCACCTCGAGCTCCGCCGCCAGCTTCCGGGAACTGGGCAACCTCAGACCCACTGCCGCCTTACCACTGCGGATATCCGCTCTGAGGTGGTCGGCAATCTGGATCGGGAGCGCCCGCCGATCTGTCCGGTCGAGGACGACGGCTACCGCCGAAGGAAGAAACATTCAGAACCCTCCCGGAAGTGGCGAATCGAAGTGGCCTATCGAAGTCTCCACTGATTGGACCATGACTTGAAGCCACTTTGCCACCAGCATTGTCTGCATGACAGATTCCGTTGTCTTTGCTGCCCCTGCTCCTGCCCCCACTGCACCTATTCCGCTGTCCCCGACAGCACGTACGACGCACAAGCGCGCCCGCCACCACGGCGTCGCAGAACGCGCGGCACTCGTCGACGTCTTGCAGTCCGCGAAGCTGTGCCACATGGGCGTGACCGTCGGCGGAGTTCCCATGGTGTTTCCCACCGCGTACGGGTTCGACCTCGACGGCCCTGACCGCGGCGGGTCTATTTATGTTCACGGCTCGGTGGCCTCGCGAAGCTTGGCTCCCGACAGCGAAATCTGCATCACCATCACGATCCTCGACGGGCTCGTGTTGGCGCGGTCGGGCTTCCATCACTCGATGAACTACCGCAGCGGCGTCATCATCGGATCACCTCGAGTCGTGACCGACGGCGACGAGCGAGTGAAGGCTTTGAATCTGATCGTCGACCAGGTGGTTCCCGGACGTTCCCAACACTTGCGGGATCACACGCGCAAGGAAATGGCGGCAACCATCGTTCTTGCACTGCCGTTGTACGAGGCTTCCGTCAAGGCCCGCACCGGCGGCCCCGGCGACGATGCCGCCGACATTGGTGTCGAAACCGTTTGGGCTGGAGTAGTTCCCGCAGCTACGCACTTCGGTGAACCGATCCCGTCCGAGGATCTCGACTCAGGTGTCGCGCTTCCGGACCATATCTCGACGATGCTCTGACCGCACACGCCGTACACACCGGGGCATGGCTATGCCCCGGTGTGTACGTATTCAGTTGCGCCCGTTCAGGCTGCTGTCGGTGGGCTGTTCCCGCCGATCGGCTGCTGGTGCGGATCGATCGACATCGGTGGGTAGAACACCGTCTTCCGATCGGGGCCGATCTCGACCCGCCATTCGGTGTGGTGCAGTGTCCGATGATGGTGACCGCACAACAAGATCAGGTTGTCGAGATCTGTTGGGCCACCATCACCCCAGTGAACAATATGGTGGGCATCGCACCACCCCGACGGAGTCCCGCACCCTGGAAACGCACAACCGCCATCACGAACCGCCAACGCCCGCCTCTGCGGCACCGTTGCCGTTCTCGCTTCCTTACCGCAGTCGAGCGGAACACCATTCTCATCCAACAAAATTCGGGTGACGGTGCAGTCGCACGCCAACATCCGGGCAGTGTCGATACTGATCGGACCCACCCAATCCGTCCACGCGAACCCGAGTTCCTCCGTGGACGGCAACAGGTCTTTCAAAGCTTTAAGGTCCGTCATGTCTTTTGCCGATGCGGTCACCGTGATGTGCGGTTTCACCCCGCCTTCGACCGGGCCCAACCCCGCCCGCTCGTACCGGCGCAACAGTTCGCAAAACCCGTCCGCCCGCCGTAATGCAGGAGTACGGGTGTCCTTCACGCCGTCCTTCTCCGGTGTCGGAGCGGACAGGCTCGACAACAACGTGATCAGACGGGCCCCGTTCACAGCATCCAGATCGCCCTTCACAGACACACGCCCGTACAAGCCTTTCGAGGCGTAGAACTCGTTCCGTTCGGAATCCTCGCCGACCGGAACACCGTCCTCACGCTTGCCGTACTGCTTCTCGATCCGCCGGATCGCTGCCCGCACCGCATCACAATCGGCAATGTTCTTCGACGCCAACGACAACAGAATCCCGCGGGCCTTGTCCACATCCGCCAGGGTCATGTTCTTCGGCGGATGCTGACAAAACGACGCCACCTGACGGGCTTTCAACGCATCCACATCACCACGGTGAAACGCATCCGCCACAACAGGTTCGAGCATCAACAACCGCGCCAACCCGACCAGCAGACTGCACTCACCGATCTCCAGATTCGTCGAACCATGCAACCACTGCGCGATCGCCCGAAAACCCTTCCCCCCGAGAACCTCACGGGAAAACATCTCCACGATCAACAACACCATCCGCGACTGCAACTCGTGCCGGGCACGCGCCAGATCGAGAACCTCACTCTTGAGGTCCTCACCATCCAGTTGCCACGCTTCCCGACTGTCCATGCAGCAATCATATTCGAACACAGTTTCGAATACAAGAGAAAACGAGATGAAACTAGCTGCTAATCAACAACTTTCGCATTCCAGACAGAACGGGCATGTTCTTGGGTGGCTGTGGAGACCTCCGCTTGGCCGCCCATGAACGGCCGGACAAGATCCAGCGGCAAGGGGAAGACAACGGTGGAGTTGTTCTCGCTACCGATCTCGTGAAGTGTCTGCAGATATCGCAATTGCAGAGTGGTCGGATTGCGGCTGATCACCTCGGCCGCCTCGGCGAGCTTGGCCGAAGCCTGAAACTCTGCGTCGGCGTTGATGATCTTGGCTCGACGTTCACGTTCGGCCTCTGCTTGCCTGGCGATGGCGCGCTGCATGTTGGCTGGAATCTCGACGTCCTTGATCTCGACGGTCGTGACCTTGACGCCCCACGGTTCGGTCTGCTGGTCGATGACTTTCTGCAGATCCTCGTTGAGGCGTTCACGTTCGGAGAGCAGCGAGTCCAGCTCAGCTTTACCGAGGATGGAGCGCAGTGTGGTCTGGGCGATCTGTGAGGTGGCGGCCAGAAAGTCCTCGACTTCGACTATCGAACGGTCAGCGTCGACGACCCGAAAGTACGTGACGGCGGTGACCTTCACAGGAACATTGTCGCGGGTAATCACTTCTTGGACCGGTATTTTCAGCGTGACGGTTCGCAGACTGACCCGTTCCATACGATCGATCGCCGGCACCAGAATCACCAGGCCTGGGCCTTTCAAGGTGATCAATCGGCCGAGGCGGAACACCACCGCGCGCTCGTACTCGCGCAGAACTCTCACCGACATTCCCACAAGGACTGCAATCAGCACGACAAACACGGACAACACGACAAGCACGGTGGTCATAGCGGCAGCTCCCACGGTTCACGACGGCGCACTTTCAGAGTCAGGCCTCGTACCTGCTCTACGACGACGGATTCGCCCACGGCAGGCACAGAGTCGTCGTACCCGAATTCCATTCGAGCACTCCATAATCCGCCGTCAAGCTCGACCTGACCCTGCGCGCCGGTCCAACTGCGAACGGTCGCGTCGGAACCGACAAGAGATTCCGTCCCCGTACGCACGGGAGCGCGGCGCGCGGTAAGCGCTTTTCGACTCGCTACCGCCACCACGCCCAGGCCGACTACCGCGACTCCCGCCGTCACCGGGATCGCGATCAATTGGCCGATACCGTCGGATGTGAAAAGCATCCAGACGCCGGCACCGATCATGAGTGCTCCAAGCACACCGAGCACCCCCGCGGTTGGGGCATGCGCCTCGACCACGATCAACAGGACGCCCAGCAGCAGGGCAACGACACCGATCGTCGTCATCACTCGTCTCCACGCTCGCGAGGACGCGGTCACGTCGCGTAGCCATTGTGCGATCGCGCCCTCGACTTCAACGGTAATCACGTTCGGCCGGATCTGCCACAAGCGCTTCACGCCAGTTCAGAGAAGCACTTCACCGATCTGTCGCGCAGTCACCTTGGCAAGGTCGGCGAGGAACGGAATCCGTTCGTCGATCATCAGCTCGACCGGACCACGAAGCCCGAGAGCGTAACGCACAGTGCCGGATCCATCGATGATCGGAATTCCGATCGTTCGGTAATCCGGGGTCAACTCCTCGTCGTTGAATCCGTATCCTCGCTCACGAGTCAGTTCCAATTCCCGGCGGATACCGGCAACATCGGTGATCGCACGCTGAGTGGTCGCTTCACGTGGCAGCGCAGCGAGCTCGGAATCGTCGACATCGGACCACGCCAGAAACGCTTTCCCGAGTGCGCTCGCATGCAAGGGAAGGCGGACACCCTGGAGCACGTGCCCGTCGGCCTCGCGCCATCGGCTGAATCCGAGCAACACCACCTCACTTCCGCTTCGCACTGCCAGGGAGGCGGATGCTCCTGTCGTCGCGGCCAATTGCTCCAAATAGGGCTCGGACAGATAGATCCGATGCTGCCGGTAGGAGACCTGTCCGTATGCCGCCAGCGCCGCGCCGATGCGATACCGACTGGTTGCGTCGTCCTTCTCGAGGAACCCCGCGTCGACGAGCGACTGCAGCAATCGATGCGTGGTGCTGACCGCAAGCTCTTGTCGCCGCGCAACTTCCGAGACTCCCAGTTCTTCGCCACTGCGAAAACATGTGAGCATGGTCAGGGCACGGGTTACCGTCTGAACTCCCGCGCCGCGTGCGTCCGTCACGAACGATCCTTTCGCTGTGGCCTGATCGACCTGAGAATCGGACGCTAACACGGACCCAGCAGTCCGGCCATCCTTTCCGTCAGGTGGAAAGGAAGCAGACGCGGACCCACAAAAGCCCAGATGAACAGACTTCCGATGTTGTCAAGATTTCCAATCTCCAGAAAACAAACGGGGGTAAAACGGACAGGCACCCAATAGCGTCATCGTCGTCAGTTCTGACGAATCAACGCCTGAAGGAGCCACATACATGTCCCGCTTCCGCCGACTGCCACGAGCTGCCGCTGCGCTCGCCATGATCCCGCTGGCCGGGTTGGCGGTGGCGTGTGGGTCTTCCGATTCCGACAGCGCCGCAGGCAATTCCAGCGCCGACTTCACGCTCAAAGTCTTCGATCCCGGAAACTCCGGTGCCATCGCCGTCGGCAAGCGTGACGGAACCTACGACGAGGCGCTGGCACCGCTGGGCGCAAAGATCGAATGGGTCAAGACCACACCGGGATTCAGCTCCAACCTCAAACTGTTCAACAGCGGAGAACTCGACATCCAAACCGGCGCATACAGTCCCGTCGTCGGAGCACTGTCCAAGGACGTGGGTGTCCGCATCTTCGCCACGTCCGACCCGTACAACAAGGACCAGGCCGGCATCATCGCCACTCCGGAATCCGGAATCAAGACCGTCGCAGATCTGGCCGGCAAGCGCATCGCCGTCAACCCTGCAGGTAAGGGCGAGTACATCACGCTCAAGGCCCTGACGCAGGCCGGAGTGCCGATCGATTCCGTCGAACGCGTTCCGCTGCAACAGGCTGACGCGGCGTCGGCGTTCTCCACCGGGCAGGTCGACGCGTGGGCATCGTTCCTGATTCCGTATCAGGAGGCGAAGGCCAAGGGCGCGGTCGAGATCGCAACCGAGGCGAGCATCGACTCCGTGGACAGCACCATCATCGCCGGCCGCACCGCAGTACTCGAAGCCCATCCCGAGGTTGTCCAGAAGTTCCTCGAGGTCACCCAGGAACTCACCGCGAAGCAGCAGGCCGACCCAGCAGCCTTCGAGAACGTCTTCGAACAGACCGGTCCGCGTGCACTCTCCGGACAGCGACTCGACGACGCGATCACCCTCGGCGGCCAGATCACCAACTTCCGCTACCCGACTGCAGCCGACGCTACCGACCTCGAATCCATCTCCACGCTGTTCGCCGAGAACAAGGTGATCCAGCAGCCCCTCGAGGGCAGCGACGTGATCTTCGACCTCCAGGGTGCTGTGGCAGGTTCGGCAACGGCAGCGCCCACCACCGAGGGGAAGTGACCCGATGGTGACGCTGACCCGGCCCGCACGAACGGCGTCGCCGTCAGTGGAGCATCCGCAACTCGAAACGCCCCGCTACCGGCGCAATCGCAGCAGGCCCAAGTGGGTCTCGATCCCCCTCCGCTTCCTCGTGCCCGCGCTGCTGGTTGCCGGATGGTGGATCGGATCCGCTACCGGACTGATCCGCGAAGAGATCCTGGCCGGACCTCCGGCGGTGTGGACGGCATTCGCCGAGCTGTACCAGTCGGGTCAGTTGGTCGACTTCGGTCTCGCGTCGCTTCAACGTGCTGCACTCGGTGTTTCGGTCGGTGTGATCGTCGGATTGGTTCTCGGGGTTCTGTCCGGTCTCTCCTCGCTCGGTGAAGAACTGATCGACTCGACCATGCAGATCAATCGCGCGGTCCCGTTCCTCGCGCTCGTTCCGCTGTTCATCGCCTGGTTCGGTATCGACGAAACTTTCAAGGTGGTCCTGATCGCGGTCGCGACCGTCGCCCCCATGTACGCGTACACCTACCTGGGAGTGCGCGGGGTCGATCGCAAGATGGTCGAAGCGGCACAGGGTTTCGGACTGACAGGTTGGCGACTGGTGTTCGGAGCGATTCTTCCGACCGCCCTCCCCGGTGTTCTGATGGGGCTTCGAATCTGCCTGTCGCTCAGCATCACCGGATTGATCGCCGCCGAGCAGGTCGGCACACGTGAGGGCATCGGATACCTGGTCACTCTGGCGCAGGAATACAACCGCACCGATTACATGGTTCTGTGCATCGTCATGTACGCGGCGCTGGGTCTCATCTTCGACGCCGTCGTCAGGCTGATCGAGCGGTACTCCATGCCGTGGCGGAGATTGTCGGTGGCGCGGTGACGAACACGACCGTCGGCTCGCTGCCGACCACCGAAGCACCTCTACCACCGTTGGCAACGCGTGAGCGGACCGGTACCACCGCGGCCGAACGACGAGCCGGATCACCAGTGGCAGTCTCACTCACCGGAGTGCGGAAATCGTTCGGTGACAAGACTGTTCTGGGCGGTATCGACCTCGAGATCACACGCGGAGAGTTCGTCGTTCTCCTCGGCCCCAGCGGCACCGGCAAGACGACCCTGTTGCGAGTGCTCTCCGGTTTGGAAGCACCGGACAGCGGCGAGGTGCTGGTTCCGCGCGACCGCACGGTCGTCTACCAGGAACCGCGATTGATCCCGTCGAAGCGAGTTCTGGCCAATGTCACAGTCGGACAGAAGCGGTCACGTCAGGTGACCGACAATGCACGCAACGCACTCTCCGAGGTCAACCTCGCGGACAAGCACCGTGCCTGGCCGGCCACCCTCTCCGGCGGCGAGGCCCAACGCGTCGCATTGGCTCGCGCTCTCGTTCGCGAACCTGAACTATTACTGCTCGACGAACCGTTCGCGGCCCTCGACGCTTTGACCAGGCTCCAAATGCAAGACTTGGTAGGCGATCTGGTCGCCCGCCACCGTCCGGCTGTACTACTCGTCACGCACGACGTCGACGAAGCCGTACGACTTGCCGACCGCGTGCTCATCCTCGACAAGGGCGGGTTTGCCGTGGACGTCGACATCGACCTGCCACGCCCCCGCGATCGGAACGATCCCGAATCTTTGCGCTACCGAGCGAGTTTCCTGAAGGAACTCGGTGTCGGCCGCACCTTCCCCGACGGACAGGACAGTCATGACATTGATCGCTGATTCCGCAATCGACACACTCTGGTACACCCGCTGCCCCGTTCCCACCGCCAGCGGTCTCGCCAACAGTCTCGGTTGGCTCGGCCGGACGGCAAACGAATCCGGAGTGCGTTTCGGCGTACTGCAAGATGCCGGACCGGAATTGGCAGTGCGCCATTTCGATCACCATCTCTCCGGACTCATTCGCGAAGGCGGCAACGTCCCCGCACTGGCTGCGCGTGCCAGTGGTTCTCCGACGAGGCTCATCGGGCTCACCTGGATCGACGAGGCCCAGGCAATCCTGGTGCGCGGAGACTCCGACATCCGCGAAGCAGGTCTTCTGGCCGGCGCTCGGATCGGTATCCCGGCCTGGGCTGCGGATCAGGCCAGGAGCTTTCCTCGCGCCATGGCCCTGCACGGCTTCGCCTCCGCACTTCGACTGGGCGAGTTGAGTTTTGCCGACGTCACCCTCGTCGAGGTTGCGACGACCGCAGCCCCCGAGGTCCGCACCGCCTCGTCCACCCGCAACACGACGTGGGGTGTCGAATCCCTGCTCCGCGGCGACGTCGATGCCATCTACGTCAAGGGTGCCCGCGCCCAGGAAGTTGCCCGCGAACACGGCCTCGCCGTTGCCGTCGATCTCGATTCCACTGCATCGCTACGTGATCGCGTGAACAACGGCACCCCACGACCGATCACGGTTCATGCCGACCTACTCGAACAGCGCCCGGACATCGTCGTCGGTTTCCTCGCCGAGAGCCTGAGAGCGGCGGACTGGGCCGCAGCCAACATCGACGAGGTCCGAGCCGTGCTGCAGACCGAAACACAGTCCGGGCCCGAAGGTGTGGTGGCAGCCTACGGCGAGAACTTCCACACCGGACTGCATTTGAGCCTGTCGGACGAGCGTGTGGACCTGCTCGGCGTGCAGAAACAATTCCTGTATGCGCACGGCTTCCTTGCCGCCGACTTCGACCTGCGGTCCTGGGTGGCGCACGAACCACTGGAACAGGCACGCGCACTTGTCGCCGCGCAGAAGGGCACAGAAGAATGACGGACGTCTACTGGGAGCTGCCCTCGCGCGGTGACGGACGCCGGGCAGTGGCCGCGCTGAACAGTCGCGGCGGCTTCGGGCCACAGCGACCGACTACCGTCGCGACCGATGTTCGCCCCGGAAACTTCGGGCCCTTCGACGAATTGGCACAGATCGTTCTCGCAGCCGAACTGTCGGGCGTCGACGGCGTTGTCGCACCGTACGATCCGAATGGCGAAGAATCCTGGATCGTTGCTGCCGCCGCCCTACGTCAGACGCGTCATTCGCGAGTGGTCGTGGAGTTTCACCCCACTTTCGGCACCCCCGTCTACGCCGCCAAAATGTCGGCGACACTTCAGCGCCTGTCGGCAGGTCGTCTCGAATGGCGAGTGAAGGTAGAGACGGACCCCGAAGACGCCGCTGCTCGCGGAGACGTGGTTCGAGGAGCCGACCGCTACGCGCGCGCCGCGGAGTTCCTGACCGTCGCACGCGGTGTGTGGAACGAGGAACAGATTCTCCCCGGCGGATTCGGCGGCACGGGTTACGACTTCGACGGCGAGTACTACGACGTACTCGGCGGCGGATTCCGAGGCATCTTGTCGGGGCTCCGTTTTCCCCGAGTACATCTGACCGGAGACTCACCGGAAGCTCTGGAACTCTCGGCCCACCATGCCGATGTCCATCAGTTCACCCTTGCCGGTGACGAGTTGTCGACACGGATCACCACCCTCGACGACCGAGCATCCGAACTCGGCAGGACCGTCGAGAAGGTCCTGCGCATCCCGATCATCGCGAGGGAGACAGCCGACGAAGCCTGGGCTCGCGTCGAACGGCAACTGAGAGAAACCGATTCCGCTGCACTCGAAATCGATCGGGGCGGCATCCTGTGGTCCGGATTCGACCGCATCGGCTACGAGCACAGTATCGGCCTCGTCGGAAGCTACGAGGAAGTGGCGCAGCGATTGTCGTCGTATCGCGATCTCGGCGTGGACGGTTTCGTCCTGTCAGGTCGGCCACACATCGAAGAGCTGCACCGGGCGGGCGAGCATCTCCTGCACCTGGTCGATCCCGAGGGTCGGATCCGCAAGGAAGAGAAGGCCACCACAGAAGAGAAGGCCACCGCATGAGCATCGATTTCTATTGGCGGATCGGGATGGAAGGCGACCACGCGTCGCTGCGTACTCCGCGTCGCTACAACCGCGGCGATGCCGGTGGATACGGGCCGGGCAACATCGCTCCCGCGATCCGCGGCGGCGAGTTGGACGGATACAGCTACATCGACCACATGGCCGCAGTGGCAAAGGCTTCCGAGTCTGCCGGCTTCCTCGGTGGACTGCTGCCGTCCTTCCCGATGACCGAGGATCCGTGGGCGACCGCAGCAGCGTTGGCCGCCGAGACCACCACGTACCGTTTCATGGTCGCGTTCCAACCGGGGTTCCTTCACCCGGTACAGGCCGCGCGGATGTCGGCCAGTCTGCAGCGAGCAACCGGCGGACGTCTGGTTTACAACATCATCAGTGGTGGAGGCGGCGCGCCTCAGCTGTGGTGGGGCGACAAAGTCGACCATGACGATCGCTACACCAGGACGTCCGAGTTCCTCGATGTCCTCAAGGGTGTGTGGGACGGCGAACCTTTCGACTTCGACGGTCGATTCTTCCAAACCCACGGTGCTGCACTTCCACCCGGGCTTGCCGGCCAGCCGTTTCCCGAGGTGTACTTCTCCGGATCTTCGGCAGCAGCCGTCGCCGCCGCCGGACTGCACTCCGACTATTACCTTTCCTGGCTGGAGCCGTACGCCGATCTGAGAGCCAAGATTGACGGCGTGCGGGAGAACTCGGCCAAGCTGGGACGCACCCCGAAGTTCGCCGTACGCATCGACGTCGTTGCCCGGCACACCGAAGAAGCCGCCTGGGCCGAGATCGAGAAAGGCTGGGCCTTCGTCGACAAGGGGGCCGCCGACCGCGCAGCGCAGGGTGATTCGGTGGGCGCCGCCCGCATCAAGGGGTGGGTGCCCGAACACATCACCGGTTACCGAGATCTGGAAGTGCAGCCCAACGTGTGGTGTGGCTTCAGCCTCATCCGCGGCGGACCAGCGTTCGGACTGGTCGGCAGCTACGAACAGGTCGCCGAAAGACTCGACGAGCTCCGCGAACTGGGCGTCGACGCCTTCATCCTCGCGGGTAACCCGCATCTCGAAGAGGCATACCGCGTCGGCGAAGAAGTTCTTCCCCTCCTGCAGCGCACCCCGATCACACCTTCTGGACTGGAGACTCGATGACCACCACCGAAACTCGACTCGACGCCGATACCGCAGCATTCGTCGAAGCAGCGCGCAAAGCAGCAGACAAGGCATTCGACGTCTTCCGCAAGACTGGAACGGTTGCAGCCAACGGGACCGTGAACTTCGTCGAACGCGTACCCGGCACCGAAATCGCGGTCGCCCTGAACGACCCGGGACCGTGGGCGGACGATCCGTCGGTGTCACCGGTTGTTGCTACGTTCGATGGAGAGGTGCTGTCCGGCAACGGATCGGCCGGTTTTGTCACCGGCTACGCGTCAGTGTTCCGTGAGCATCCGGAAATCACCAGCGTTGTCCACATCCACACTCCGTGGCTCGGCGGTTGGGCCCAGACACACCGGACGCTACCCATCCGATATGCGGCTTCGCAGAGGCTGACGCTCTCCCGAGAGATTCCGCCGCACATCGATCGGTCCCGGTCTGCGGGCGAGTTCATTCTCGAGCGTCTCGAACACGATCCCGATCTGGTGGCGATCTTCGAAGCCAACGGCGGGGTCAACGTCATCGGCCGCAGCGGGTTGCTCGACCTCGCGAAGTTCGTCGTCCTCCTCGAGGAAGGCGCGCAGTTCCAGGCGATCGCCGAAACCCTCGGCGGTTCAGTCGAATTCGATCCGTCCAACCTCACGGTCCAGTGGGGCCGTAGCGGACTCGCCGACGAGGCGCGTCGACGCGGCCTCATCTAGCCACCCCCATCACTGATTCAGAACAGGAAACCGTAGATCTCATGACCGTTCGCGTCGGATACTTCCCACACAACAATTCGCTGTTCGTACTGCGCCACACCGGAATCCTCGAGCGCCGTCTCCCCGATGTCGAGTGGGTGGACCTGCGTGAGCTTCCCGCCAAGCCTGCAGTGAACCCGGAGAACGCCTTGCCGACCCTGCACTCGGACTGGCTGTTCGAGGAGGGCGGATACGACGTGATCGGAACCGGCTTCACGCCGCCGGTCACCGGATTGGCCCAGGGCCGCGATCTCGTCTACATCGGAATCTCCGGCCCCCGCGTGGAGAACGGGCGCCTGGTAGTCAAGGCAGAGTCCGAGATCAACACGGTAGAGGACCTGCGCGGCAAGCGCGCCGGCATCGCGCACGGATCGTGGCAGACCACACTTTTATTGTTCGCCTTGGATCAGGCGGGGCTGACCTGGTCCGACATCGTCCCTGTCGACACCGACGTGCGCGGTGGTGGAGCGGACCTCGTCGACGGCACCATCGATGCCTGGGTAGGGGCGTACCCGGGGCTGACCGACATCGAAGCGAACCACGAACTGCGCACGCTGATCGCCACCGACGGACTCTTCAGCCACCCCTCACTGTGGTTCACCCGGCGCGATTTCGCGGATACCAACCCGGAGGCCCTCCAGGCGATCATCGAGGCCCTGCAGGAATCCGACGCCTGGATCGAAGCCAACCCCCGCGAAGCCGCGCAGATCTTCGTCGACGACATCGAGAAGCGTGGCGGGTCCGCGAGCATCGATGCCTGGGAAGCTGCACTGCGCGGGCGTCCTTTCGGTGTCAACCCGGTCACCGACGTGTTCCTCGACGAGCAGCAGCGAGCGGCCGATCTCCTGCTGAGCAACGGGCTACTGCCGAAGGCGGTCACCGTCCGCGAAGCAGTCGTGCCGTGGATCAGCGAGTTCGTCGGTTCGGATCGTTCGTCGATCTGAGAACCCACACCTGACAGATCCGCTTCACACGTGACAGATACCGGACGGTCTGCCATTGTGAAGGGATGCGGCGGCGCGTGGGTGAGAGTTGGTCCACGCGACCAGTCTCAGGGGTAACCCCTGGGTCGGCCAGAAGAATTGGATACTGCGTCCACCGGCGTTCGGCACGCTCCGCGTGCTTGCCGCCGCACCGGACAAAGGATTTGGTCACCCCGCCCCGTCGCATCCCGGAGTCGAATCATGCGTGACTTCGAGCTCGATCCCGAGTTGGCGCGTCGTCTGGCCGTTGCGGCTGCTGACGCTCCGTGGACCCTCAGCGGACTCGAGGAGGCATTCGGAACCGTCTTCGGCGTTTCCCCGACGCTCCTGGCCGTGCGCGTTCTCGACCTCATGCCCGCCCCACCGTTCGAACCGCAGACTCTGTACCGATTGCTACGCGAACTACCTCGCCTGCGGCCTGTTCCTCTCTCACTGGACACCAATGAATCCTCGGTGTGGCGGTTCGACGTTCCTCGCTACAACACCAGTGTGGACCTGGCTCGTTCACTGGATCTGACGATCTCCGAACTCGAGTGGTTTGCCGACCGAGGGGATTGGCTCCGCACGAAACCCCTACCGCTACGCCACTACCGGCCGATGCAGATCAGCAAGAAGACCGGCGCTCGCCTCCTCGAGGTACCGAAACCTCGATTGCGCGAAATTCAGCGCAAGATTCTGCGCCGCATACTCGACCTGGTGCCCCCGCACGACGCGGCACACGGATTTGTCCGTGGTCGAAGCCCTCTGACTTTTGCAGCGCCGCACGCACAGTCGGAAATCGTGATCGGTGTGGACCTCGCGCAGTTCTTCCCCTCGATCAGCGGCAGCCGCGTCCACGCCGTCTTCACCGCCCTCGGCTATCCACCCGCAGTGGCGGGAGTTCTCACCGGATTGTGCACTGTTGCCACACCTGCCGATACCCTGCGCGGCCTACCGTATGCACAGGCATCACAGCTACGCACCGCGCATCTTCCGCAAGGCGCGCCAACTTCGCCTGCACTGGCGAATCTCGTCGCGCGCAAACTCGATATCCGCTTGAGCGGACTCGCACAAGCAAACTGGCTCACCTACACCCGATACGCCGACGACCTCGCCTTCTCCGGAATCGAAGTTGCCGACGTCGGAACCCTCCTCTGGAGCGTCGAGCAGATCGCCAGGGACGAAGGGTTTGCCATCCATCCACGAAAGACCAAGGTGATGCGCCCTCATCGACGCCAACACCTCACCGGGCTGGTGATCAACGACCAACCGTCGTATCCGCGTGACGACTACGATCGCTTGCGTGCCCTGCTGCACAATGCCGCCAGTACTTCTGCGCAGGAAAAGAATCGGGACGGAATCGAGAACTTCCGCGCCCACATCTACGGCCGGATCGCGCACATCGGCGAAACCAGCACTACACGCCGACACACATTGCTGCGCCTGGCTGAACGTGTGGATTGGGACGGTTAGTGCCCGCGAGCAGTCAGACCCGCGGTGTGTACGCCATGCATTCGACCTCCATGTGCGCACCCAGCGCCAGTCCATCTGTTCCGAACGCACTGCGGGCCGGCAGTCTCGACGCCGGGAAGTACTCGAGGTAGACCTTGTTGAACTCCTGCCAACGAGACATGTCGTCAAGCATGACAGTGCATTTGAAGATTGCTTCGACGCCGGAACCGTAAGCGATCAGCGAAGCCACGATGTTCTCCATGGTCTGTCGAGCCTGCGCTTCGAAGCCGTCGGCCAAAGTCCCGTCCGGGAGCATACCGATCTGACCCGACAGATACAGAACGTCTCCGACGCGCACTCCGGTGGAGAACGGCGTATCGAAAGCGGGTGGGATGAACTCGACGGTCTGAGATGAATCCATTAGATCTCCTCGGAGTTGGAATATGCGTGACGAGTTGGTGTTTCAGCGCACTGGGCGGGCACGAACATCGGCCAGGAAGTGCGCCACCAACTCGTTCCACGCGTGTGGGTCCTCGAAGTAGGGGGAGTGGCCGCGGTCGGCAAGTTCGACCACTTCGGCGTGGGGCAGGAACTCGGCGGCGCTGCGAATCCGCTCGGGTGTCATCAAATCGTCCAGCTCACCAGCGATCAGCAGAACCGGCGCCGTCACCGCGGCAAGATCGCTCGGCGAGTAGTTGTGGGCCTTGAGAATTCGGAAGAACTCGGTGTCAGGTGGGCGATGACCGAAGGTGCCGAGAGCTTGGTACAGGTATGCCCTCGCCATGTCCAAGCTCGGCAACCGTCCGCCCACAGCGGGGTGTTCCCCCAGTGGCCGCGCCGTGACGGGCGCCGCGGTAAGGGGAGGTGCGCCGTCCGGACCGAATCCGACGGGAATGCCGCCGGTCGTGCAGGCCAGGACTACCGACTCCACCCGGTCCGGAACAGCGATCGCGGTCCCCAATGCGGCCCAACCGCCCATCGACTGGCCGACCACGTGCGCTCGATCGACCTCCAACAGGTTCATGATTTCGATCAGATCCGAGACTGCCGCTACCGGGCCGTGGTTGCCCTTTTTGTTGGTGGACCGGCCGAATCCTCGCTGATCCCAGCTGATTACCCGATAATGCTGAGCGAAGTACGGTACCTGTTGGTACCAGACCGCGGCGTTGCCGCCGAGACCGTGCGTGAGAATCAGATCCGGGCCTTCGCCGGCAGTCTCGTACCAGACCCGTTCGCCGTCTGCGACGGTGATGAAGCCCTCGGTCCGTGAAATCATCCTTCTTCTCCTGTGTCGGACGGGCGCTTGCCCGAAGTGTGGTCAGTGAGGAGTTGCTGCACTTCATCGGTGGCCCGCAGCAGGTGTTCTTCGACCATTCGCGTCGTTTTCGCATCGAAGTCGGTATCGAACCCGATCACCGTCAACGCGCAGAGCGGAGATCCCTTGCGGGAAGACACTGCACGCGAGACCGAACCGATGATGTCCTGAGATCGTTTGTGTACAACGGCGAATCCGGTTTTCTGCGTCTCGGCTATGTCGGCGAGAAAGCCGGTGGGGCCTTCCAGTGGATAGCCGCTCTTCTCCACCATCGCCAGGTAGGGCGCCCGGGTGTTGTCCTCGAGTGCCGCGACCAACGCGAGCGGACCCGCGAACCGGTGCGGCGGAAGCAGATCCCCGAGCATCCGAGTGATCATCTTGAGTCTCTCGGGACGCAGCGCCGCGATGATCCGCGTTCCGCCGCTCTCGAGAACCTGCAGATTCACCATCATGTCGGTGCTCTCGGACAGCACCCGCATGGTCGGATCGCACAAGGCCGCCAACGAGTGCGCTGCCGCTTCGTGGGAAACCTGCAGTGCAGCCGGGCCGGGGAGATAGCGACCGTCGTAGCGGAAGACCCAACCACGGTTCGCGAGTTCTCCGAGCACTCGGTGCGCAGTCGGGCGGAGCATCCCGACTTCTTCTGCCAGTTCGCTGAGCTTCATCGGCGTGGTCGAGCGCGCGATGGCCTCGAGTAGATCCAGCGCTTTGTCGACGGCGGACGCAGAACCCTTCGTCATCCGATCCCCTCCCGGTGCCGTGGATGTACCCGGCGATCCGAAATCTCGTGTTCTTGGAAAACCCTTGGCATTCGTCTTGGAAATTACTATAGTCACAACAATCGTTCCGGCGTACGGAATTCTTTGAGCGTCTTCACCTTCCCACCGGATTACCGGCAAGGAAGTCATATCTTTCCCAGCGAGAGGCTTTCGGACATGACGGTTGGACATACCCTTCGGTCGACACCACGGTTCAGAGTTGTTGCCCTAGCTGCGGTCGCGACCGCAGCATTGGCACTGACCGGCTGCTCGAGCGACGCCACGGCCTCCGACGACGGGGGCACCCAGACCACCACGATTCGAATCGCACCTCAGCCGATCGCAGACTTCGCACCGATCTGGCTCGGAATGGAGCAGGGATACTTCACCGACGAAGGACTCGACATCCAACTCGTCGAGGGCGGTGCTAGTTCCTCGGCTCAAATTCCGTTGCTGCTCAGCGGAAATGCAGATATGGCAGCCACGACCGCCGCCGCCGCAATTCAGGCACGCAGCCAGAACATGCCCGTCACCATCGTCGGAGGACTCACGAATTTTGCCGCGAGTGACGGCGTCGACCAGTCCGGCCTCGTCGTCGCCAAAGACAGTTCCATCAGCGGCTTCCGTGACCTCGAAGGCAAAACCGTTGCGATCAGCGGATTGAAGTCCGTCAGCGAGGCAGTCATCTCTGCTGCGGTGGAGAAGTCCGGTGGAGCAGCGGACAAGATCTCGTTCATTCAGGCGCCCATGCCCAACCTCGGCGACCTTGTTTCCACTGGCGGAGCCGATGCGGCATTCCTCATCGATCCGTTCCTGAGCAAAGCAACCGACTCGGGGCTGAAGATCCTCGGCCACCCCTTCCCCTTGGCCGCGCCCGGTGTGCCAGGGACCTCGCTGGTCGCTTCGGAATCGTTTGTCGACGCGAACCCGGACTCACTCGCCAAATTCCGCACGGCGCTTGCCAAATCCGTCGACTACGCCAATCAGAATCCGGGCGCCGTCAAGGCTGCACTCTCGACACAAGCCAAGATTCCGCTCGAAATGCTGGCCAACAGCAAGAATCCTCAGTTCGTCGCAGTAGTGGAACCGGGTGCTCTCGGCACGGAGATCGAACTGCTGGTCAAGTACGGGGTACTGACGGATTCGGTCGAGGCCGATTCCTTGCTGACCCCGGCCAACTGAGTTGTCCGCCTTGACAACCCTGCAGACTCGCCGGAGGCAGGTTCTGCTCGGTCGGCTGCTGACGCTCTTCGCGTTGGCAGCCGCCTGGCAGATCTTCGGAATGCTCGGCGACGAGGACGTCAAAGGTATTCCGAAGTTCAGCGACGTGGCAGTGGCCCTTGTGAACGAACTCGGCACATCCTCGTTGTGGACATCACTGGGACAAACGGTGACCACCACAGCGATCGGATTGGCGCTGTGCCTGGTCATCGGGATCCCGGCAGGACTGCTGCTCGCCGCGCACCCGTTCCTGACGGTCTCCTCCCGTTTCGTCATCGACTTCTGCCGAACCGTTCCGCCGCTCGCAATCATTCCGCTCTTTCTGCTGATCATGGGCCCGACCCAACGGATGGCGGTGGCGCTGATCGTGGCAGTAAGTGTGTGGCCGATTCTGCTCCAGACGATTCACGGTGTGCGCAACGTCGACCCGGAACTGCTGGCGACCGCACGCTCCTTCCGACTTCCGCTGTGGCGCAGACTCGCTCTCGTCGTCGCACCGGCGTCGATGCCCTACATCTTCACCGGAATTCGCATCTCGGCAACACTGAGCTTGCTGCTGACCATCGGTGCAGAATTGATCGCCGGCGTGCCGGGACTCGGTAAGGAGATCCTGCTGAGCCAATCCGTCCCCGATCGAATGTTCGCACTGATCATCGTCGCCGGACTACTCGGAATGCTGCTCGCCTTCGCCGTGATGGCGATCGAGAATCGTTTACTTGCTTGGCATTACATCCCGAGGAGGATGACGACGTGAAGATGATGTCAGGACTTCGACTCCTCGCGTGGGAGTTGTGGCTGCCGATCTTGATCGTCGTCGTATGGTACTTCGGTTCGGAGTCGAGCAAGTCACCCTACTTCCCGCCACTGTCGCGTATCTGGAAAGCGTTTGTGGACAACTGGTTCGGTCCGGGATTCGCCCACGACGTCGTACCGAGCTTGACCAACCTTGCCTTCGGTCTCGCCGTGGCACTGGTGGTCGGCATCGGCGCCGGTCTCCTGCTGGCCCTGTTCCCGCTGGCTGCCGATATTGCCGATCCGTTTCTCCAGTTCTTCCGCGCCATTCCGGCGCTGGCCGTATTGCCCGCCCTCTTCATCGTTTTCGGAACCGGTTCGACGGGTAACGTTGCCGCCATCGCCTTCGGCGCGGTCTGGCCGATACTCCTCAACACCCTCGACGGCATTCGCTCCATCGACCCGAGTATCCGATTGGTGGCGCGCAGCTACCGGATCCGTACACCCCTCCTGGTGACGCAGGTACTCCTCCCCGGAGCGATGCCGCAGATAACAGTCGGTATCCGTACCAGTCTCGCGATCGGTGTCGTCATCATGGTCGGCAGCGAAATGTATGTCTCCACTGCAGGAATCGGTCACTTCGTGATCGTCGCGCAACAGACATTCGCCATCGCGGACATGTGGTCCGGAATTCTCCTGCTGGGAATCATCGGATATGTGCTCAACCTCGGATACGGCGTGATCGAACGATGGTTGCTCAGATGGCAGCCGCGGACCCACGACGCTCTCGCAGTGAAAGGAAACTGATGTCATCCACAGAATCTGCGGCATCGATACCCGCAGTCGAACTGAGCGGCCTCGGGGTGACCTACGGCGGCCCCACCGGCCGCGAAGTGCTCCGCGGGATCGACCTTACGGTCGCACCGGGAGAAATCGTCTGCATCGTCGGCCATTCCGGCATCGGCAAAAGCACGCTGATTCGTTGCATCGCCGGTCTGCAGAAGCCGACCACCGGTGAGGTCCGCATCGCCGGGATCGCGATCGATGCACCGCCGGCCACTCTGGCTCTCGTGTCACAGGACTACGGACGCACACTGATGCCGTGGCTTCGAGTGGGCGAGAACGTTCGCCTGCCGCTGCGGGGCAACAGTCTGGCGCGGAAGGTTCAGAACGAGAGGGTTACCGATGCACTCGCCGTTGTCGGTCTAGGCGGTGCTGCGCGTTCCTACCCCTGGCAGTTGTCCGGCGGAATGCAGCAGAGAGTAGCGATAGCTCGCGCTCTCGCCTATCGGCCGCAGGTACTCCTCATGGACGAACCCTTCGCGTCGGTCGATGCGCAGACCCGCGCGGAACTCGAAGACCTGCTGCTGACGCTTCAACGTGATCTTGGTATCACCGTCCTCCTGGTCACCCACGACGTCGACGAATCGGTGTACCTGTCCGATCGAGTGGTCGTACTCGGCGGAACGCCGGCATTGATGCAGGACATCGTCGACGTCCCGTTGACCGGAGCTCGAGATCAACTGACCACCAAGGCGGACCCACTGTTCATCGAGTGCCGTACCAGGGTGCTGTCCGCAATCCAGCAGTCCAAAACGGTGGCGCCCGTGTAGTGGGCACCTCGCCTAGTCTGGCTCCGTGATCCTTCTCCTCATCGGCCTCGCGCTGCTCGGATTCTGCGGCTACCGGTTCAGGCAGGATCGGCGGAGGCTGAGCAACGGCGTCTATCTACTTCTCGGAGTGATCTTCACCGGTCTGTGGATGCTGCAGTCGGGTGCACCGGGGACCGAGATCCCGTCGTTCGTCATCGCGACGATCGCTCTGCTCTCGCCGTTGCTGGTGCTCCTGCTTGCAGGATTCCTGATCGTCAACGGGGTCACGATGCTGCGGCGCGAGGGATTCAGCGTGGCGAACCTGCTCTCCCTCGTCGCCGGACTCGGACTGCTCGTTCCCTACGTTCTGCTCGCATCAGCGTTGCTGACGCAGAGATATTGGCTCGCAGTCGTTCTCGGATCGTTCAGCCTGGTCGCGTCGTACCTGGGGTTTCTGTTCACGAGCTTTCTGCTCTACTCCTACGTGTACGGACGCCAGAAGTACCAGCCCGGGATGGACGCGATAGTGGTGCACGGCGCCGGGCTTTCGGGTGCCGACGTGACGCCCCTGCTGGCCAGCCGTCTGGACAAGGCCGCGGACGTCTTCCGCGCCGAGGTCCGCGAAGGACGTTCCCCGCTGTTGGTCGTCAGCGGCGGGAAGGGATCGGACGAGGTGGTCAGCGAGGCTGAGGCAATGTGCGTCTACCTCGTCGATCACGGGATCCCGCGCGAGAACGTGATGCTAGAGGACCGTTCGACCACCACGCTCGAGAATCTCGAGTACACCAGGGACCTTCTCCGCGCCGACACCACGAAGCCTCGAATGGTTCTGGTCACCAGCAACTTCCACATACTCCGAACCGCAACGTTTGCCCGAAGCCTCGATCTGGATGCAGAAGTCATCGGTTCCCACACCGCCCGGTACTACCTGCCGAGCGCTATTCTGCGCGAGTTCGCCGCCGTCACGGTGGAACACAAGTGGCTCAACGGAACGGTCTGCCTGATCCTCGCCGCCCTGCCCCCACTGGTTGTCTGGGCGGCAGGAGGCATTGCGTAGCAAGCATCACCGAATCAGGCTCTCGACGCCCATCGGTCGGCGACCCAGAAGCAGTTCCACGGCAGCACTGCCCGCAAGGAAGTCGTGGTGGTTGTAGAACTCGAACATCGCCGCCAATCGTGAGCTGGCGTTGACGTCCAGGCCGCTGCCGATCTGTTCACGCCATTGATCCACGCTGATCTGTTCTATCGCGACGGTACGTGACGTCTGCTTCTCCACCATCTGTGCCACCTCCATGACGCTCAGAGCTTCAGGGCCCCCCACCTCGTACGTCGCTCCGTGATGCTCGCTCGGGCCCTCGCTCAGGACGACCGCGGCAACAGCTGCCACGTCCGCCAAACTCACGAACGAGAACCTCGTGTCCGCGCTGTACGGCACGACGATGGTCTCTGACCGACCCGTGAGTACCGCTTCGAAATTCTGCGCGTACGCACATGGTTGCAGCACAGTCCATTTCAAGGGAGAACGATGCAGTTCGTCCTCACACCTGGCTTTGTCCAGGTGATGCGGCATTGACGGGCTGAACGGCCACGCCACGGAGTGATAGACAAAGTGTTCCACCCCCGCCGAAGCCGCTGCCGTCAGCGCATTGCGAAGCAGTGCCGGCTCGTCGGGATGGACGTTCGGGGCAATGAAGTACACACCTCGGCACCCGGCGAGCGCCTTGCGCAGCCCTCTTCCCGTTTCGAGTTCTACCTCGAAGTCCCCGTCGACACGCGCCTTTCGCACCAGTCGCCGAGCTGTCACGCTCGGCGGCAGTGCAGCGACGACTGCCTCACCGGTCTTACCCGCGGCACCGATCACCGCGATGTCGGCGCCGCGAGCAATTCCGTTCTCCATGAGAGTTTTCCGTCCTAGACGTAGTCGTAGACCGCTGAGGTGGCGCCACCGGAAAGCTGCGCGTAGCCCGGACCCCGATCGAAGAAGGGTTCGTTCTCACCGCGCTCCGAGCGCAACTGATCCCGTAGCTCCGTGGTAGCAGCCTCGTCGACGGACGGCTCGTCACCCTCGATCATGACAACACCGTAGTCGTCGCGTGCGCCCTCTACGGAAACCTTGCGCCACTGAATGTCTCGCAAGACCTCTTCGATCGGGCGCTCCAGTGGATCTCCCCAACCGCCACCACCGGTGGTGCGAATCCGTACGACCTCGCCGGCCTTGATCGGCTCGGCATCGGTCAGCGCGTCGAACTCACGCTCGTTCGGTCCACCCGGATCCAGGACCACGGAGAACGGCCGACCGGCCTTGCCGCCCTTGACTCCCCAGCAGGCGAGGATCGAACGATCCGCAATGGACATGAAGTGCGCATCCTTGAGCATCCGGATGTGCTTCTCGTATCCCAGGCCGCCGCGGTAGCGTCCGGCTCCGCCGGAATCCATGGCCAGACCGAGCTTCTCGACGATGAAGGGGAAACGGCTCTCGGTGAATTCGGTCGGCAGGTTCCGTGAATCGGGAACGACGTGAATCGTGTCCTCACCGTCGGCGTAATAGCGTCCGCCCGAACCGCCGCCGAGCACCTCACGCATGAGGTACGAGTGACCCTCGAAGTCTTCACCGTAAACGCCGGTGTACCTGATGGTCTCCTGGTCGGCGGGCATGTTGCCGTCCACAGCCTTGGCGACGACGCCGGCCAGCACTCCGAGCAGACGGAGGATGACAAAGGTGCGAGCGTTGGTGGGGGCAGGGAAGATCGGGGTGATCAATGTTCCCTTTTCGGGGAACTTCATCTCGATCAGCGGTACGACGCCCTCGTTGACATCCAGTTCGGCCATGCGCTCGGGGGTGTCCGCGAGGTTACGCAGAATCGGGGCCAACCACTTGATGAGGAAGTTTCCGTCCGCGTAGTCACCGCAGTGGTTGATCGGGCCCTTTGCCTGCGGTCCGGTTCCGTTGAAGTCCAGGATGAGTCGCTCGCCGCCCTCGTCCTCCGGCCGCGTCTTCGTGAGCGTGATGCGCTGGATGTGGAGCATCGGCTCGTCGACGCCGTCGTGCTCGGCGTAGTCCTCCCACGTGTACTCACCGACCGGGATCTTGCTGAGGATCTCGCGGCGGTACGTCTCGGTGGTCGCGTCCATCATCGCGTCGAAGCACGACTCGACGGTGTCGACGCCGTAACGCTCGAACAATTCGGTGAGTCGACGCGCACCCATCAGGCACGCCGAGCACTCGGCGTCGAGGTCAGCTGCGAGAGCGTCCGGCATGCGGGAGTTACGCGTCATGATGCGCAGCGCCGCCTCGTTGGGAACTCCCTGGTCCCACAGTTTGATCGGCGGAACCATCAGTCCCTCTTCGTACACCGTGGTGGCGCCGGACGGCATGGAGCCGGGGCAGCAACCGCCGATGTCGTCGTGGTGACCGAATGCCTGAACGAACGCAACAACCTTCGGCTCGGCATCGGGAGTGACGCGGGCGAAGACAGGCACCGTGACGCAGAGGTCGGGGAGATGGCCGATGCCACCTTCGGACAGGTAGACGTCGTTGTGGAAGTACACGTCTCCCGGCTTCATCGTCTCGAGTGGGAAGTCCCGGGCGATCGGATGAACCAGGGCGGAATACGAACGGCCCGTGAGCTTGCGGAGGTTCCGGTCGTGAATACCCGCGCGGAAGTCGTGAGCGTCACGGATCATCGGCGAACGCGAGGTGCGCGAAATGGAGGTCTCGACTTCCATTTCCACGCTGGCGAGGTAACCGGCGACGATCTCGACCAGGATCGGATCAGGTGACGCGCCGTCGGTAGCGGTGAGTCGGTACGGCTTGGCCGCGGTGGCAGCAGCAGCATCGAGAATGGCGGTCATCACTTCACTCCGTTCGAGTCGGAAGACTTCGAGATACGAATGTTCCCGAAGGTGTCGATACGTGCCGAGAATCCGGGGTGGATCGGGACAGTCGAGCTGAACTCCTCGATCACGGCCGGTCCTTCGATGACGTCACCCGCACCGAGCAGCGTGCGGTCGTAGGTAGCAGTTTCGACCCAGCTGTCGAAATACGATTGCCGCGAACCGGTTCGGGCGGTGTCGGCGCCAGTGCCGGCGGGGATCTCCTTGAGCGTCGGACGCTTGATCGGGCCGATGCCGCTCACGCGCAGGTTGACCCATTCCACGTGCTGTGACGGGTCTCCCCGGAAGTCGTAGCCGTACAGTTCGCGGTGCGCCTGGTGGAACGCCTCGGCCGCGTCGTCCATGATCTGCGCCGTGACGGTACCTTCCGCCACCGGGACGCGTACCTCGAAGGCCTGACCGAGGTAACGCAGATCCGCAGTACGGGAGTACTTGCGCTGCGTCTCGTCGAATCCTTCTTCGGCAAGCGCGATTTCGGCCTCGCCGGCCAACGCGTCGAACTGGCTCTGCAGGTCTTCAGCCTTCAACCGGTCGTGACGACTGACATGCGTCTGGACGTAGTCGTTGCGGACATCGACCGTCAGCAGACCGAACGCGGAGACGTTACCCGGATTGAGCGGGACAAGAACGTCTTTCAGACCCAGGATGTCGACGAGACGGCAGGCGAGCAGGGAGCCGGAACCGCCGAACGTCACGAGGGTGAAGTCGCGAACGTCGAGGCCACGCTTGACGGTGATCTGACGCAGGGCGTTGGCCTGGTTCCACGCCGAAACCTCGAGGACGCCGACCGCGCACTCCTCGAAGCCCAGACTGAGCTGTGTTGCAAGCTCTTCGAGGCCCTTGCGTGCCAGTTCTGTGTCGAGGGGAATTTCGCCGCCGAGCAGATGGGGTGGGATGCGCCCGAGCAGGACGTGCGCGTCGGTGATGGTCGGTTCGCTGCCGCCCTTGCCGTAGCACAACGGTCCGGGATCGGCGCCCGCCGACTGAGGGCCGACTCGGAGGGTGCGTTCCGGCGTCATCCACGCGATCGAGCCACCGCCGGCGCCGACGGTCACGACGTCGATCATCGGGATCTTCGAGGGGTAGTTGCCTACTCGCCCTTCGGTGGTCAGCGCGGGCTCGCCGCGAACCACGACGGTGACGTCCGTCGATGTTCCGCCGCCGTCACAGGTCAACACCTGCTCGACGCCGGCCGCATCGGCGATCAGCGCAGCACCGAGAGCTCCGGCAGCCGGCCCCGACAGAACTGTCGTAATAGGCTGGTGAACAACCTCTTTGGCTGAAAGGACACCGCCGTTGGACTTCATGACGTAGAACGGGATGTCGCGGGGTTCGCCGTCGGTGGTCGAGAACTCACGCAGACGATTCGCGATGTTGTTCACGTAGTTTCGGATGTTCGGCTTGACCGCGGCGTCCACGAGAGTGGTGATGGACCGCTCGTATTCGCGGTACTCACGAAGCACCTGGCTCGAGATGCTCACCGTCGCATCGGGGAAGACCTCGAAGAGGATGTCGCGAACGCGCTCCTCGTGCGTCGGATCGGCGTACGAGTGCATGAGGCAGACGCCGATGGTCCGGATGCCGCGGTCCTTGAAGAACTGCGCTGCGCTGCGAACGCTCTCTTCGTCGAGCGGACGAATCTCGCTGCCGTCGAAGGAAAGCCGTCCACCGACGGTGCGTACACGATCGGCGGGAACGATGCGTTCGGGCTTGACCCAGAAGTACGAGTTGCCGTAGCCGTCCGGCACCGACTGACGAGCGATTTCGAGAACGTGCTCGTAGCCTTCGGTGGTGATGAAGCCGAGGTTCTCGACCTTGCCTTCGAGCAGCTTGTTGGTCGCAACGGTCGTGCCGTGGCTGACCGCACCGATCGAGTCGCCGCTCTCGCCGAGCTTGGCGAGCACTTTCTCGATACCGGCGAGAAAGCCCTCGGCGGGATCCGCCGGGGTGGACGGGGTCTTGGTGGTGACGATGGCGCCGGTTTCGTCGTCCACTGCCACGATGTCGGTGAACGTTCCGCCGGTATCGATACCGACCCGAATCTTCCTGGGTTCCACGCTTCCTCCTGAGATCTTTGGCTCGTCTCGTCTGGTACCGATCGACGGTTGCGGCCTAGCCGGTGAGTGGCTCGTACCTGACGTGTAGTGCTATTCCACAGGTTCGGAAGGGCGGATTCTTTGTCACAATTCGCCGAATCGGGGGGCCAAGGTTCGGCGCACGATCACGAGCGGATCTTCGCCGGCGCCCCCGTGGGTTACGCGGACGTGAAAAACGCCCCGAACCTGGTCGGTTCGGGGCGTTTCCCTCATCGTGAATCAGCTGTTGACACCTGAGTGAACTACTCGCGACAACCAGAACGCGCCAGGAATCCGCCTATAGCAACACCTGACAAAGCAATGGCTGCGCCGACGACGGCGCTGACCATCACCGTGCGAGCATCTGTGCCGCCCGCTGTCGGTGCAGCGGCCGGAAGAACCGCCGGTGCCGCGACAGCTCCGGAAACTACCGGCGCGCCTTCGACCGCCACTGCCGGTATTGCCGCCGCCACGGCGGCAGTGACCTTCTCGGGGATGCCGTTGGCAATGACGCCGTCGATGCTCTTGAAGAACACCCCGGCCATCTTCTTGGCTACACCGGTGATCATGCGCTGCCCGACGCCGCCGACCATCCCGCCGACCACGGCATCGGCGTCATACGAAAGCAGCGTGCCACCCTCGTTCTCCGTCAAGGTGACCGTGACGTCCGCCTTCACCGTGCCGGGAGCACCAGCCCCCGAAGCCGTCATGACAAACGAATTGGGCCGATTCTGTTGCGACAGAACAACCTCGCCGTCGTAGACGCCCTTGATCGACGCAACTCCGGCCATGATGGAGAGCTTGTAGTGATTGTCCGTGAGCTGCTCGAGCGACTGCACACCGGGAATGGTCGCGGCCAGTACACGACCGTCCTGGAGCTTGTCGTAGACCTCTTCGCGAGGTGCCGTCAGCTGCGCGGTGCCGGCGATTCTCATGCATTCTCCTCTGATGACGAACCCGCATGTGCGAGTCGAAGTTCGAACAGTTCGGACGGTGAAATGGGCATGGACGTGATCGAGATTCCTTCGGCGTCCTCGATGGCGGCCGCGATGACGGCGCTGGTGGGGATCACACCGGCCTCACCGGCACCCTTCATTCCGAGTGGGTTGAGCCCTGACGGCGTGACGGTGTGATCCATCTCGAGCGAATCCGGCATCTCGGTGACGAACGGCATCAAGAAGTCCATGTACGACGCGTTGAGCATCTGCCCGTGCTCGTCGTAGACGATCCGCTCGTAGAGTGCGCCGCCGATACCTTGCGCGACGGCGCCCATGACCTGGCCTTCGACGATGCGGGGGTTGATCACGTTTCCGCAGTCGTGGATGACAACGTAACGACGGACCGTGATCTCGGCTGTCACGGGATCGGTTTCGACGATCGCCGCGTGCACTCCCGAAGCGAAGGTGGAACTGGGCGGCGAGTAGTAGCCGGTTGCTTCCAGACCGGGCTGCTCACCCTCGGGAATCGGCGGCTTCGACATGTCCGTGTCGGTCTTGGCGAAACCGGTGGCCAGCTTCGACTCACGGTCGAACGCATATCGTAGCGGGTTCGACAGCACGGCAACAACACTCAGCGGTACGGACGTACCTTCCACACCGGCTTCGGTGCCGATCTTGCACACGTGGCCTTCCCGGAGTTCCAGTTCGGTTTCCGGCAGATCCAAGATTCCGGAGGCGATCTTCTTCGCCTTCTCCGCGACCATCTGCGCCGCGACATGGAAGGCCGAACCCGACATGACCGCCCCACGCGAGGCGAAAGTGCCTACGGCATAACCGAACCGGCGGGTATCACCCGTGACGATCTCGACGTCGGAGACCTTGACTCCGAGATCGTCCGCAACGATCTGGGCGAACGCGGTCTGATGGCCTTGGCCTTGCGTCGTCAAGCCTGTTGCCGCCTTGACCTTTCCGGACGTCTCGACCACGACGTGGGCACCCTCGTAAGGTCCCGGGCCGGTTCCCTCGACGTACGCACCGATACCGATGCCGACCGACCGCCCTTCGGCGCGAGCCTTCCTCTGGTACTCGGGAAATCCGTCCCAGTCGATGAGCTTCTTGAGCTTGTCGATGCCTGCCTGGTAGTCGCCCGTGTCGTAGATCAACGGGCGTCCGTCCTGGAACATCAGGCCGAAGTCGTACGGCATGTCCTCGGGGCGAATGAAGTTCGCCTCCCGCACCGCGATCTTGTCCTTGTTCAGGTACTTGGCGATGGCGTCCATGGATCGCTCCATAGCGAACACGGCCTGCGGACGTCCGGCGCCGCGGTACGGGGTCACGATGACCGTGTTGGTGTACAGCGAATAGGCGTTGACCCGGAACGACTTCGGCTTGTACGGCCCGAGAACCTGCGTCGCGGTGTTGATCATGACGATGATCCCGTACGGCAGGTAGGCACCGTTGTCGTGCCAGAACGTGAAGTCGAACGCCAACAGGCGACCCTCGTCGTCGAATCCGATGTCGACCTTCTGGATCTGCCCACGCTCGTGCGCGCTCGAGATGAAGTGCTCACGGCGATCCTCGACCCACTTCACCTCACAGGAGATGCCGGCCTGGCCGAGGCGTCGAGCGGCCCACGTGATCATCACTTCTTCGGGCCACGGGTGAACGATCTTGACGCCGAATCCACCGCCGACGTCAGGAGCGATGCAGTGAACCTTGTTCAGCGCCATCCCCAATCGCGCGGCGATTGCGGCGCGGGCGGACGTGGAGGTCTGGGTGGAGGTCCAGAACGTGAGGGTGTTCTCGTCGCCGTCCCAGCGCGCGTAGACACCCTTGCCCTCCATCGGCATGGAAGCCGAACGCTCGATTTCGAGATCCAGCGTCAGTCGGTGCGGCGCGGCGGCCAGTTCGGCATCCAGATCTCCGAACCCGTGCTGCAGGTGAGCGGCGACGTTGTCCGGAACGTCGGCGTGGACGGCGTTGGCGGCGGTGCGAGCGACGTCGATCCCCACTACAGGCTTCAGCGCCTCGTAGGTGACGTCGATCTTCGCGCAAGCGTCCTCGGCGATGTACCGGTTGTCGGCGACCACCATGGCGATGGCTTCGCCGACATGCTTCACCTCGTCCTTCGCGAGGGGATACCCGTTGCGCGGAGCGATGATTCCCGGATGCGGAATGAGCAGTGGCAGGTTCTCCGCCATTTCCGGCGTGTCGGCCAGGAGATCTTCGTAGGTGTAGATGGCATGCACACCAGGCACTTCCAGCGCCTGGTCGATGTCGATATCGATGATTCGCGCATGAGCGTGCGGCGACCTGACGAATGCCGCGATCAGCGCGTTGTGGCCCAGATCGTCGAGATATCGCCCCTGACCGCTGAGCAGACGCGTATCTTCCTCGCGCGGAATCGGTTTACCGAAGAATTTGCCGTCGTCGGCAACCGAATGATCGGCCGTCGAATGATCGGAAGCGGGGTGCTTCGCCCCGTTGCGCTTTGCTGGTTTGACCGGAGTACTCATGCCTTACCCGCCCGTCCTCCGACGGGATTCGTCGTTCCCCGCACCTTGCGATCCAACGCCTCCCGAGTGGACGCGTCGTCGATTCCGAGCGGGAACTGCCCGGCCCGTTCACGCTTGATCTCGGCTGCGCGCAGAACTGACGCCCTGATGTTCTGGTACCCCGTACAACGGCAGAGATTTCCCGCGATCGCGTCGGTTGCTTCCTCACGTGTGGGATTGGGGTTCTCCTCGAGAAACGCCGCGATGGTCGTCACGAATCCCGGAGTGCAGAATCCGCACTGCAAACCGTGACAATCCTTGAACGCCTGCTGAACCGGGTGCAAAGTACCGTCCGGCTCGACGAGGCCTTCGACGGTCGTGATCGATCGACCTTCGAGGCTGGCAGCGAGGACGAGGCAGGACCGAACCGGCTTTCCGTCGAGCAGCACGGTGCACGCACCACACACGCCGTGTTCACAACCGACGTGCGTGCCCGTCTTACGGAGGTGGTGACGAATGGCATCCGAAGCCAAAGTGCGGGAGGGAAGAACGACGGTGCTCGTCACCTCGTTGAGCGTGAACGTCACGGCCACATGGTGCTCACCGGTGTCTGCTGCCAACTCGGCAAGTTGATCATCGATGGAGCGATCGTTTTTGGACATTGTCACCACTTTCCTGCCAGTACTGCGTTCTCACTGAGAGCATCCGTTGCCGCCGCGAAGCCGACCCGCGCCGTGAGCGCGGACACCAACTGCGAGCGGTACGCCGCCGTCCCGTGAATGTCTGCCTCGGTATCTATCTGCGCGCGGGCGCATTCTCCGAGAGTGCGCCATCGCGGGTCTCGCTGATCCGTCGCGGACGCCCCCGCCAGCACGTCCGTGTAGTCCACGACCTGCCCCAGCTCTCCGGCGGACACGTACGTCATGTGCGCTTCGGCCACCAGACCGTCGACCACGCGAATCCGGGCGACGACGCCGACCAGTGCGTAGTCACCGTGACGACGCGCGATCTCGTCGATGGCGGTCCCCACTCCGGGTTCGGCGCCGGGCACCGACACCGACACCGCGATCTCGTCCGATTCCAGGCTCGACTCGAGAGGACCGGCAAAGAGATCCGTCGACGCGATCTCGCGGGTGCCACGCACCGACTGGACGGTCACGCTGCCGCCGAGCAGTGTCAGGACTGCCGGCATCTCCGCCGACGGGTCGGCATGGACGATGGAACCGACGCTCGTCCCGCGGTTACGGATCGTGGGGTGCGCTACCAACTGCAGAGCACGGTTCAGTAGAGGCTGAACTCGACGAGCACCTTCGTCGGCCGCCAGCACCGAGTGCGTGGCCAGGGCCTGGAACCGCACTCCTTCGTCTTCGGACGAGGTCACCGAAGCGAGGTTCGGGATCGATCCGATGTCGACGATGTGGGCGGGCGCGGCGAGGCGCATGGACAGCAGCGGCACAAGCGATTGCCCACCGGCGAGCACCTTCCCCTCGTGAGAGACCTCGGAGAGGATTCGGCACGCGTCCTCGACCGAGGACGGTCGGTGATAAGTCAGCGGCGACGGTTTCATTACTCAATCCTGCCTCTATGAGTCACTTCACGTTTTGTGCAGATGTGACAACGGTCACGGGTCATACCTGGCATACATTCAACTTGGCATCACGTGAGCTGCGCCACGGGCTCTTCCCGTTCGTCATCTGACGTATCCGGACCCGTCGTGGAGCCCGGTCGCCTGCCGGGCTCCGGCCTGTTCAGTTCGGGGTTCCTGGACCCGACGAACTGGCAGAAGTGGTACATCACGATCAAGACGATGGTGCCGAGCGCGATGCCTCCGAGTGAGAACGTGTCACTGAACTTCAGAGCCGTGTCGCCGATACCGATGATCAGACCGGCGGCGATCGGCATCAGATTCAGCGGATTCCCGAAGTCGACACCGTTCTCTTTCCAGATCTTGGCGCCGAGCAGACCGATCATGCCGAACAGAACCACAAGAATTCCGCCGAGAACGCCGCCGGGAGTCGCCGCCATGACCGCCCCGAACTTGGGGGAGAAGCCGAGCAGGATCGCGATGACACCCGCGATCACGTACGCGGCGGTCGAGTACACCCGAGTGGCCGCCATGACACCGATGTTCTCGGCGTGTGTCGTCGTGGGAGAGCCGCCTACTGCGCTGGCGATGGCGGTGGCAAAACCGTCACCGGCAATTGCGCGTCCGATGTACGGGTCGAGATCGTCGCCCGTGATCTCGGCGACGGCCTTGACGTGACCGGCGTTTTCCGCGACCAGTGCGATGACACCGGGAAGGACCAGAACGATGAACGTGAGGCTGAACGAGGGAGCGTGGATACCGACGATTCCGTTGGCTTCGTCCGAGAACGGCGGCAACCCGAACCATGACGCCGAGTGCACCGAATCCCAGTTGACACGAAAGTGCTCGGTGGGTGCTCCACTACCGCCGGCGGACGTGATCGGACCGGAGACCCGGTCGAGGACCCACGAGAAGATGTAGCCGAAAACCAGCGCGACGAGAATGGCGATACGTCCCAGGAAGCCGCGTAGCGCAACGCTCATCACGATCAGGGCAACCATCACGATCAGTGCCACCCATTGGTCCTGCGGCCAGTACAACCCCGCGACAACGGGCGCCAGGTTGAAACCGATCAGCATCACCACAGCGCCGGTGACCACCGGCGGTAGCGCTTTACTGATGACGCCACCGCCGAGAAAGTGGATGGCGATGCCGACGAATCCCAGAACCAACCCCGACACCAGAATCGCACCGGTCACTTCCGCCGTCGTTCCACCCTGAGCACGAATAGCGGCAACGCCGCCGACGAAGGCCGCCGACGTACCGAGGTAACTGGGGACGCGTCCTTTGACCACCAGGAGGAAAAAGAGCGTACAAAAGCCCGACATCATCACGGCAAGTTGAGGATTGAGCCCCATGATGATCGGGAAGACGAACGTCGCGCCGAACATCGACACGACATGCTGGCCACCCAACCCGATGGTTCTTCCCCAACTGAGTCGCTCGCCGGGAGCGACCACTTCACCGGGTCCGATGTTCTTTCCGTCTCCGTGCAACGTCCAGATCGGCATGACGAGACCTTTCGCGAAGGAGGAAGGTGTTCGAAATGCTTTGTGCCCCAGCTCACAAACACCGTGTCTGGAGTGAAACGCTAATGCAGCAATCAGATTTGGACGTGATGACAATCTGCCAGAACCCACTCGCCGAGATTGGCAACAATGGTGGCAGATGACGCGGGCAGGGGTCATCGTCAGTGCTGGAGACAGTTTCGACCGAAATGAGGACCGCGCCGCGAAGGGTCCAAACATTTTCTTCGGCTTAATGATTCCGTAACACGATGTCTGTCAACGGAAAACGAGGTACCTAGCCCAGGGCTGCGAGGATCCCTGCTGCCATCTCCGCGACCTGATCGTCGGTCATGACGAACGTCGGCGAAATCTGCATCGCACCCTGACCCGCCGCGCGACCCGAAATACCGTGCTCACGCAACGTCTTCACGAACGGCAAAGCCTCCGCCGGATCAGCCAATTGCACCGCAGCGACCGCACCGAGCCCACTACGAACCTCCGCCACCCGCGGATGCTCGGCCAACGGCTGCAGATGCGTATGCAACGACGCCTCCAGACGCTTCGACTCCCCAAGCAAATTCTCACGCTCGAGAATGTCGAGGTTCGCCATCGCCGCAGCAGCAGCACCGGCATGCCCGCCGTACGTGTAACCATGACGCCACCACGAACCCGCATAGAACGGCTCCGCCACCCGCGGCGCGATGAACACCGCACCCATCGGAACGTAACCGGACGTCAAACCCTTTGCCGTGGTCATCATGTCGGGCTGCAAATCGAAACGAGTAGACGCGAACCACTCGCCGCCGATACGACCGAAACCGGTCACGACCTCGTCGACGACAAACAGAATGTCGTGCTCGCGGCAGATGTCGCGCACCTCGGCCAGGTACCCCTCCGGCGGAAGATACACCCCACCGGCACCGATGATCGGCTCCGCGAAGAACGCGGCGATCCTGTTCGCACCGATCCTCTCGATCAACTCGAGCAGACTCTTCGCATCATCCCAGCCGACCGTGGCCGCATCCGCCATCAGCTCGCCGTACCCCTCACGGTTCACCGGAATACCCGCCAGAGCCGTTCCCGCAACATGCATTCCGTGGTACGCCTTCTGACGACCGACGATGATCGCCTTCTCCGGCTGCCCCACCTCGTGCCAGTACCGGCGAGCGAGCTTCGCCGCAGTGTCCACCGAATCCGAACCACCCGAAGTGAAAAAGATCTTGCTCCCGGCAACCGGCGCGATCGTCGCCAACCGCTCCGCCAACACCTGCGTGGTCTCGGGAACAAAATCACCGAAATTCGAGAAATGAGCGATCTTCGACAACTGAGCCGCCACCGCATCCGCGATCTCCGTGCGCCCGTGCCCGACATTGGTGAACCACAGGCCCGCCGTCGCATCCAGATACCGAGTGCCCTCGGAATCCCAGATGTACGCGCCCTCACCGCGAGAGACGACAAACGCGCCGTTCTTCTCCACAGCGCCCATGTCCGCGAACCCGTGCCACAATGCCGAAGCCATCGTCGTTCTCTCCCAACTGGATACGTTCGAAATAGATTAGGTCAGTTCACGCGGAGTGCGGGAGGAAGAACCCGCTCGACCCACTGGGTTGCCTGCTCGAATGCGTAGGCGAGTTGGAGTACGTCCACGTCGGCTCCGTGCCGACCGATGATCTGGATACCCATGGGAAGCGAACGATCGTCGAAGCCGACCGGCATCCCCGCAACCGGAACCCCGGCCATCGTCCAGGGAACAACCGTCTCCATCCACCGGTGATACGTGTCCATCGACCGCCCGTCGACGGTCTCGGGCCAGTGAGTGTTCTTGTCGAAAGGAAACACCTGAGCACTCGGCGCGAGAATGTAGTCGTAGGTTTCGAACATCTTGGTAATGGCCGACAGCCAGCCGTTGCGGGCCTCCGCAGCCTTGGTCACGTCGAGTGCCGAGAGGGTGACCGCATGCCCGAGTTCCCACAACAGTTCGGGCTTCATCAACTCACGCAAACTCGGATCGTTGTACTGATCGATCAAACCGAGCTGCGCCCACCAACGCCATCGCAGGAACAGTTGCCAGATGTCCTCGGGTTTGAAGTCAGGAAGCGCAGCCTCGACGCGGCACCCCAACTGTTCGAAGACCTCGAACGAGGATTCGCACAACTCGAGAACTCCAGGTTCGGTTGCCAGGTAGCCGTTCCAGTCACCGACCCATGCGATCCGAGAGCCCTTCAGATCCCGTGCGAGGCTTTCGGTGAACACAGCGGGATTCTCACGAATCCCCAACGGTGCATAGGCATCCGGTCCCGCCATCGTGGAGAGCAGGTGAGCCACGTCGGTGACGGTTCGGCCCATCGGACCCACAACAGCGCCCTGAGCGATGAATCCCGTCTCCGGTATCCGACCCCAGGAAGGTCGAAACCCAACAACGTTGTTGAACGCCGACGGGTTTCGGAGCGAACCCATGTAATCGCTTCCATCAGCCACCGGCAGCATGCGAAGCGCCAACGACGCTGCTGCGCCTCCGCTGCTACCGCCGGCAGTGCGCGAATTGTCGTACGGCGACACCGTCGTACCCCACACCGGGTTGTACGTCTGCGATCCGAGCCCGAACTCCGGTGTGTTCGTCTTGCCGATCACGATGGCACCGGCAGACTTGATCCGCTTGACGAACAGGTCGTCCTCTTCGGCGATTCGATCCGCGAACATCGGCGACCCGGACGTGAACGGCAGACCCTTGGCTGCCGAAAGATCCTTCACCGCATGCGGAAACCCGTGCATCCAACCGAGATACTGCCCACTCGCCAACTGCGAATCACGCTCGCGCGCCTCCGCCGTCAACGCTTCCCGATCCCGCAATGCGACGATCGCGTTCACCGCCGGGTTATGAACTTCGATCTGGTCGAGGTAGCTGTCCATCACCTCGACACACGACACTTCACGCCTGCGTATCAGACCACTGAGCGTGACCGCATCGGCCATGACGAGCTCGCGATTCTCGGGCGCACCGGAAACGCTCTCGTCGACAGGGTCAGCAGCATGAACCATCGTGAATCCTTTCAAGCAGTGAAGTGGGTTGCGCCGGCAGAATCTCGGTCGGATTCGCCGCCACCGGCAACTGATTCGAAGACGAATTACCGGTGGCGGCGCGCGACTGTCGAAGTTTCCAGCGAGGTTCTTACCGGCTACTGACCGAGATCGACGATGGCGGCGACAGGGCCGCCGCCCTCGGGGCCCTGATGCGCTGCCGAGACCGAGACGAACACTGCCGGATCACCGGTGACAGCTGCCGTGACTCCACCTACGCACGACTTGATCTGGCGGTGCCAGTGCACATCGGAGTCGTCGAGCATCGCATTACGACGGCCGCGGACCGTTCCGTCCTGGCTGGCCTCGCACTTCAAGAACACGTTGACGAGTTGACCGTCCAGGTCGCTCGAGTGCGGCCGCTCCGGAAGTTCGAGTCCGGCGTCACGGATCGCCGCCCAGATGCCGTCCTGGTCGAGCGGATCCTTCATCACGCTGTGGCCGATCCGGTAGCGTCCGCCGACGCCACGTGCGTTACCGACGACAACGATCTGAGCACGGTCCAACTCGACGCCGGACGAGCAGGATGCAACAGAGGAGAAGAGCTCGCGGCTGTGCATGACATCCTCGTCGGTCGGCATGTCGATTTCGCCGAGTGCAACCGCGATTCCGAGCGCCGTACCGCCGTTGGACAGGTCCATCGACTCATGAGTCTGTTCGGTCCACACGGTCTTGCCGCGACTCTTGGCGTCACGGATGGTGTGGATTGTCAGCAACGGAGTCTTGGTCTGTACGTAGTGCACGTCGGCGGGATCGGTGATGCCGGCATCGGCCATCGCATCTTTCACTGCCGCAGCCACTTTGGTGATCATCGCGGTACGACCGATGTCCTCGGGCAGCAACTGCTCACTCATGGCGACACCCACGGTCAGTCGCGGCTCGTCGGTCTTGGTGACCTTGTCTGCCGGTACCGTCGCGAAGATCGTCGCGTGCGGGCTGATCACACCGTCCGTGCCGCCTGACCAGACGATCGGTACCTCGGCCACCTCTTCGGGGCTGCGATTACCCTTGGCGGAGAGAACCTCTCGAAACGCTCGGTCCGCGATGATGCGCGTGTAGTCGTTGACGCCGCCGTTACCCTCGGTTTTGCCGATGACTGCAATGACGCGGTCGGCCTCGAGGACACCGTCGTCGATCAGCTTGGCGAGCTCACTGGCGTCGGAGACGCTGTGTAGCGGAACCTTACGGACCTCGATTGCTTCGGGCATTGGCATCTCCTTGTATAGGGAATCGTGGAGGCAAAATTGGGCCTTGACAGCTCCTGGCGCCCAGTCCAGCCGAGCGGTTCGGAACTGCCATGCCGACCACGCTATGACGACTCGAACCCTTCGGCATCGTCAATAGTTGCCCAAACGAAAACCGCGATTGGTTATTTCGACTCCAATTCACCGGTTGTGCGCCGCCCCATCGGTTCTCACTTACGATTCGACCATGGACACCACTGTTGTCGACCATCCGCTGGCGGCATCGCTGCTCACGACCATGCGCGACGCTCGCAGCGACAACGCAACTTTCCGGTCCGCCTTGCGCAGACTGACCCATATGTTGGTCTACGAGGCCATGCGCGGCGCAGAAGTGGAGCAGTTCGACATCGAGACGCCAGTTGCTCCGACGCTGGGAGTGCGGCTGGCAAATCCACCGCTCCTGGTACCGGTCTTGCGAGCAGGCCTCGGCATGGTCGAGCAGGCGAGTGCCCTTATTCCGCAGGCAGGCGTCGGTTTCGTGGGAATGGCACGAGACGAGAAGACACACCAACCGGTTCCGTATCTGGAGTCCCTTCCCGCTGATCTGTCGGGCACCCCCGTCTACGTCCTCGATCCGATGTTGGCGACCGGTGGATCCATCATCCGCACAATCGATCTGCTCATTGCACGCGGAGCCACCGATGTGACTGCAATATGTGTCGTCGTGGCTCCGGAGGGGATCGAAGCACTGAGGAACTCCGGACATCCAGTCAGGCTCCTCACTGCGAGCATCGACGACGGCCTGAACGAAAATGCTTTCCTGATACCTGGACTCGGAGACGCGGGCGATCGCCAATTCGGCCCACGGTAGTTGGCAGACATACGGAGAACCACTCATTTCGAGAGGCTATTTTCGTCAACTGTTGACAATGTTCGTCGCGTGATCGAGCGTAGTCTCGCGACATGGATAGATCTGCCAAATATTCGAGCGAAGAGCTTCAACATTTGCCAGAAGGTGGCGACTACAGACTGACGGTTCGGGATGTCCTCGAGCTGCCCAGTCTGCGTGGAGCCGAAGTCCTTGCCGGGCACGGGGGCTTGCGCCACCTCGTTCAATCGGTGAACGTGATGGAAGTACCGGACATCCTCGCTTGGGTGAAGCCGAACGAACTGTTGGTGACAACCGGGTTCCCGCTGCGTTACGGGCGAACCGGAGAGCTTCTCGACGATACAGATCTCAGCGACCTCGTCGACGGTCTCGCACGCCGAGGAGTCGCGGCACTTGCCGTGAAAACGGGCCGCTATCTCGACGAACTGCCGGAAGCCATGCTGCACATGGCAGAGCAGCGAGGGCTGCCGTTGTTGGTTCTTCCCGTCACCGCAGGATTCGACGAGGTGATCTCGGAGGTCTTCACCAAGTTGGTGGCGAAGCAGTCTGCGGCACTCGACATTGCCGATCGTCTTCACCGCTCGTTGACGTCGATCGTCTTGGAAGGTGGCGATCTACCCCAGATTGCCGCGGAATTCGCCGCGCTTTTCGACGTCAGCGTTCTCATCTGCTCGCCGGACGGAAGAGTGTTGACGGAGGCCGGAGATTCAGCCGCGCTGAACGCGCTTCCGTTGTTCGAAAGCACCGGTCGGTTCCTGACCGAACGGGTCGCTGTCGGTTTACAGAACGCGCCCAAAGGATTTCCTGGTCAGTTGGCGCTCACCCGGGTGGTGGCCGGCGGCACCGACCACGGCCGAATGGTCGCGTACGCCGGCACCCACGAACTCGGCGCAGTTGTCGTTCAAGCACTGGAGCGAGCGGCCACCGTTGCTGCGCTGGCCGTCACCAAGCAGCTGGCAGTTGCGGCAGTGGAATCCAAATTCCGCGGCGACTTCCTCCGCGACGCACTGATAGGTGAAGCCGGCTCGCCGGCGGAAGTGAGCGCGCACTTCACCCAGTTGGGGTGGGATGTCACTCGTCCACTCGCCGTAGTGGTTGCAGAACTCGACGTCGATCACCCGGAATCCCAGCACGCGAATTCCACGCGCACGGACCAAGATCGACTCAGCGACGGCTGGCAACAAGTGGTACGCACCCACGAGCGGACGGCACCCTCCGTCGGGTTTCGACACGAGGTGGTCACGCTTTTCCCCACCAGCACCGACCGTGCGGTTCGGGACATCGAAGGGTTGGTGCGCAAGGTTGCCGGAGATCGCACCAGCGGCCGCCGCTCCTTCAGCACGGGAGTGAGCCGGGTGATCTACTCCCTGGCCGATCTACCTGCTGCCTACGACCAAGCCTGTACGGCCGTGGTCGTCGGCCGACGTATCAACGGACCAGGGCAGATCGCGCACTTCGACGAACTCGGCGTACACCGCCTCCTCTCGCTCCAGACGGACAAGAGCGAACTGCGTTCGTTCACCGATGACGTTCTGAAGTCACTGTCGGCGGACAACGCCGAAGCCGCAGATTTGCGTCTGACACTCCAGACGTTGCTCGACTGCAATTGCAATGTCGCCGAGGCGTCCCGGGCACTGCATATGCACTACAACACTTTGCGATACAGAATCGGAAAGCTGGAGAGCGTCGTCGGATCGTTCACCGACGACCCCGTCCTTCGATTGAACGTCTCACTCGCCCTGCAGGTCATGAAGATGCACGAAATGTCATGAAGATGCACCAAATAGGCTGACAGAGCGCCCTGATTACGGTTCGACACAACCGCAATCGCGCCATGCGTTGAGCGTTCGTCACTTCTTACCCACCACTGATACCCGCCATCGGCAAGGTTACCCATGTGCCGTTGACCGGTGCGCGCTTACGGTTCGAATGACGGGCCGCACATACCTCCTTCAGTGGCCCTGGCCGATTTCTCGGTCCAGCGGACCGGAGTCGACCGAACTACGGAGGCCTCAACCACCAACTGGCTCAGCCAATTACACCAGAACACGGCGGTGCGACATGAACTCGACTTCGAAGCCTCACAACACAAGTGCTCGTAGTGGTCCGTTACACGACGTGATTGTCGTCGACCTCACGCGCGCACTCGCGGGTCCTCACGCGGCAATGATGCTCGGCGATCTGGGTGCCGACGTGATCAAGGTCGAATCACCTCACGGTGGCGACGACACCCGTGGGTGGGGGCCGCCTTTTGTGGAGCCACCGCTGGAACCACCGAACACGCAACGGGAATCGACGTACTTCCTCTCCACGAACCGGAACAAGAAGTCGATCACGCTCGACCTCAAATCCGACAGCGGGCGCGCAACCCTCGAAGATCTTGTCTGCCGCGCCGACGTTCTCATGGAGAACTTCCGCACCGGAGTTCTCGATCGACTCGGATTCTCCACCGAGCGGCTGGCCGAACTCAATCCTCGACTGATCGTCCTGTCCATCAGCGGTTTCGGCCACGACGGCCCGGAAGGTGGTCGCGCCGGCTACGACCAGATCGCCCAGGGGGAAGCCGGACTCATGTCGCTGACCGGCTCGAATCCGGACGACGTTCAACGAGTCGGAGTTCCGATCGCCGATCTTCTCGCCGGGATGTACGGGGCGTTCGGTGTCGTCGCGGCTTTGAAGGAACGCGAACAGACGGGCAGAGGCCGTGTCGTTCGAACGTCTCTCTTGGCCAGCGTGGTCGGTGTTCACGCGTTTCAAGGAACGAAGTGGACCGTCGCCGGCGAGGTAGGCACAGCGCAAGGCAACCACCATCCCTCGATCGCACCGTACGGGCTCTTTCGTACCGGCGATGGCGCAGTGCAGATCTCGGTCGGCAGCGAAAGCCTGTGGAGAAGATTCTGCGAAGGGTTCGAACTCGATCCCGATGCCCCCGGTATGGCAACAAACGCCGAACGCGTCGAGAATCATTTCCAGGTAGTCGAATTGATCGAACGTACCTTCAAACCGTATTCGCGTGACGAGCTTCTGACCGAACTCGACCGCATCGGCGTACCGGCAGGACGGGTTCGGACGATCTCCGAAGTGTACGAATGGGAGCAGACCCGATCACAGGGATTGCTCGTCGACGTCGACCACAGCACGCTCGGAAACATCACTCTGCCCGGGCCGCCGCTGCGATTCTTCGATCCGGACGGAACCGAAGTGACGGAGACCCGGCACACCGCACCGCCGGTACTCGGTGAAGACACTGACGAAGTCATGTCGTGGCTACAAGGATTCACCCGATGAACCGCCTGACGGCTCGCGACTTGCTCGACCTGGTGATCGATGCCGGCACCTGGAAGTCCTGGGATACCCCTCCGATCCCCGTCGCGACCGACTCCGATTACGCCGAAGCACTTCTGCGGGCGCAGGAGAAGACCGGGCTCGACGAGTCCGTCCTGACGGGAAGCGCCTCCGTCCGAGGCCGCCGTGTGGCAATCATCGTCTGCGAGTTCGGTTTTCTCGGCGGATCGATCGGCGTGGCGGCGGGCGAACGCCTCGTCGTCGCCATCCGTCGAGCGACGCAAGAGCAGCTGCCCCTTCTTGCGCTTCCCACCTCCGGAGGAACGCGTATGCAGGAGGGGACAACGGCTTTTCTGCAGATGGTCAAGATCACCGCGGCGCTCATCAAGCACAAAGAAGCGCACCTGCCCTACATCGTCTACCTCCGAAACCCCACCACCGGAGGCGTATTCGCGTCCTGGGGGTCACTCGGTCACGTGACGATCGCGGAGCCAGGAGCCCTCGTGGGATTCCTCGGCCCCCGGGTGTTCGAGGCTTTGTACAACTCACCTTTCCCCGCCGGTGTCCAGACAGCGGAGAACCTTCACGAGCACGGACTCATCGATGCGGTGAGGCCGCCAGACCAGCTCGCCGAAATCGTCGACCGCGCATTGCGCATCATCACCTCGAGACGTCGTGGGTACTCGTTGCCGAGTGACCCGTGCTCGTACGATTGCCCACCCGATACGTCGGCGTGGGAATCCGTCGTCGCATCCCGACGCGAAGATCGACCGGGGATCCGGGAAGTGTTGCTCAATTCTGCCTCGGACATGCTCCCGCTCAACGGAACCGGCCAAGGAGAGAACGATCCCGGCATCATGCTCGCGCTCGTTCGCTTCGGCGACATGCCCTGCGTCCTTCTCGGACAGGACCGACGCGGGCAGACTGCTCACTCCCCACTCGGCCCCGGCGCTCTGCGGGAAGCTCGGCGAGGGATGCGGCTTGCCGCAGAGCTCGACCTGCCGTTGGTGACGATCATCGACACGGCAGGCGCCGCCCTGTCGAAGGAAGCCGAAGAAGGTGGATTGGCAGGCGAAATCGCTCGGTGTATAGCCGACATGATTTCACTCGAGGTCCCCACCATTTCCCTCCTGCTCGGGCAGGGCACCGGCGGCGGCGCCCTGGCACTGATTCCGGCCGATCGAGTGCTGGCGGCCCGCCACGGTTGGCTCTCGCCCTTACCTCCCGAGGGGGCGAGCGCGATCATGTTCCACGACATCACGCACGCTCCGGAGATGGCGGCCGGTCAAGGGATACGGTCCTTCGATCTGCTCACGGGCGGCATCGTCGATCGGGTCATCCCCGAATTTCCCGATGCCGCGGACGAATCCGCCGCCTTCTGCACTCGCGTCGGAGCGGTACTGCACTACGAGCTGAGCGTGCTCAGTGCTACCGATGCGACTGAACGGCTCATCACACGCACCGAACGCATCGACCATATCGGCCTGGTCGAAGCCAGCACCGCCGTCTGATCGATCAGCACACAGAACACAGAACACGCACACACCGCGAAAGGCCGGACATCCTCCAAGGAGGATGTCCGGCCTTCGTCGATCGAGCACACTCAGCCAAGTGTCACGTGAGCTGCGGGGCGGGTTCTTCCCGTTCGCCGCCGGGAGCCTTCGAATCCGGCTTGTTCGGTTCCGGATTCTTCGCATTCAGCTCCGGGTTCTTCGAACCGATGAACTGGCACAGGTGGTACATCCCGATCACGACGATGGTGCCGAGCGCGATGCCGCTGAGCGAGAACGTGTCACTGAACTTCAGAGCCGTGTCGCCGATACCGATGATGAGCCCGGCCGCGATCGGCATGAGGTTGAGCGGATTGCCGAAGTCGACACCGTTCTCCTTCCAGATCTTGGCGCCGAGCAGACCGATCATGCCGTAGAGCACCACGGTGATTCCGCCGAGAACACCGCCGGGTGTCGCCGAGATGACGGCACCGAACTTGGGGGAGAAGCCGAGCATCATCGCGACGATGCCCGCGACCGCGTAGGCGGCGGTGGAGTACACACGGGTCGCTGCCATGACACCGATGTTCTCGGCGTACGTCGTGGTGGGCGAACCGCCGACGCTGCTGGCGATGGCGGTGGCGAAACCGTCACCGGCGAGCGCGCGTCCCATGTACGGGTCGAGATCGTCGCCGGTCATCTCTGCGACTGCCTTGACGTGGCCGGCATTCTCCGCGATCAACGCGATGACACCGGGAAGGACCAGGATGATGAACGTCAGGCTGAACGACGGAGCGTGGATGCCGACGATTCCGTTGGCCTCGTCCGAGAACGGGGGCAGGCCGAACCACGACGCCGACTGCACCGAATCCCAGTTGACGCGGAAGTGCTCGGTGATCTGACCGGTGCCTGCGTCGTACGAGGTGATCGTGCCCGAGACCCGGTCGAGGATCCAGGAGAGGACGTAGCCGAAGATCAGAGCGAGGAAGATGGCGATGCGCGCCATGAAGCCGCGTAGCGCGATACTCATGACGATCAGGGCCACCATGACGATCAGAGCCACCCACTGGTCCTGCGGCCAGTACAGCCCCGCGACGACGGGTGCCAGGTTGAATCCGATCAGCATCACCACTGCGCCGGTCACCACCGGGGGAAGAACCTTGAATACGACCCGGCCACCGAGGAAGTGGATCGCGATACCGATGGCTGCCAGGACCAGTCCGGACACCAGGATCGCGCCGGTCACCTCTGCGGATGTTCCGCCTTGGGCACGAATGGCGGCGATACCACCGACAAAGGCCGCCGACGTACCGAGGTAGCTGGGAATGCGTCCCTTGACCACCAGCAGGAAGAAGAGCGTACAAAAGCCCGACATCATCACGGCAAGTTGAGGATTGAGCCCCATGATGATCGGGAAGACGAACGTCGCGCCGAACATCGACACCACGTGCTGGCTGCCCAGCCCGATGGTTCTTCCCCAGCTGAGCCGCTCGCCGGGAGCGACCACTTCACCCGGTCTGATGTTCTTTCCATCTCCGTGCAACGTCCAAATCGGCATGATGGGACCTTTCGTGCAGAGGAAGGTGTCCGAACGCTGAGTGTGCTCCAGCTCACAAAACACCGTGACTGGAGTGAAACGCTATTACAGCGCAGGGGTATCGACGTGATGACAATCTGCCAGAACCCACGGACTCGGATTGGCAATATTAGTGATTGATGCCGCGCATCGCGGTTATCTTCAGTGCTAGAGACAGATCCAGCCGTAGCTCGGGTTGCGCCGTGAAGGGTCCAAGCATTTTCTCCAGCTTAACGACCCTGTAACGCAGTGTGTTGTAATGGAAGTGGAGCTTGCGCGCTGTCTCGGCGATGTTGATGTTGGTCGCGAGCAAGACTTCCAATGTCTTGCGCATGTCCTGCGCTTCGGCAGTTTCCTCCGTCAGTTCCCGCAGTGTCTCCCGCGCGAACGTCTCCAGCTCGTTTTCGTCCTCGACCAGACTGAGCAGTCTGTACACACCGAGATCGTCGAACTGAGTCACGGTCCACGGACCGGAGATCCGGCGTCCGACGGTCAGTGCGGTGCGCGCCTGACTGTAGAGCGCGGGGACGGCGTCGATCGCCGCTGTCGGCCGGGACACCCCGACACTGAACGGCCTTCTCCCGCCGCCACCTTCACCGCGAACGACCGTGACGAGGTCCCGCACCAATGCCATCGTGTCGGTGCCGACGCCCATGACGATCACCGTCTCGCCCGTCAGCGCGGTCACCGCCGCACCGAGATCGCGGTGGGCGATCGCCCCGGAGAACGCCATCGCCTGGCGATCGACGACGGGCAGCCGAGCGGGCGCCGCAGAGGCCGGTTCGTCGATCGGGTCCGGCTCGATCGAGACGATCACCAGCGGGCGGTCGAAGTCCCAACCGAACGTCTTGGCGTGGGAGACAACGTGATCGTGGTCCCCGGCCCGGCCGAGGAGCAGGTCGTGAACGAAGTTGGCGCGATGGCGTTCTTCCACCGACGCCACGGCCTGCTCACGGGTGATGACCAACGCGCACACCGACGCCGCTCGCTCGACCAGGTACTGGTCGTAACTCGTCATCACGCGCTCACCGGTGAACAACGCGAGACGCCCGTGGTCGATGTGATTGGCGGAAATCGCGGACACCGCGATGAATTGACCGTCGAACTCGTGCAGACCCAACCCGCCCTCGACGGTGTCGGTCCGCAGACGACCGGTGGAATCGACGGCGGGACAGGCAGACAGATGCTTGCGCTCCGCCGCATCCCCGGCGCGGCAGATCTCGCGTCCGTCCGAGGTGGTGATCAGGGCGGCGCCCTTCATCTCCCGTGCGATGACCTCGGTCAATTGTGGGAGGCCGCCGCCGCCCATCACGACGTCGACCAGCAGCCGTCGCAAGCGCTCGGCCCCAAACATGGCGTCGATCTGGGCCGACTCCGTCTGCTCACGGTCTCTCGCCGCAGGGTGATCGCACGCACCGTGAAAAACCAGGAGCGGGAAGCCGGCGCTTTCGGCCGCGTCGACCAGTTCCGGCGCGAGAGTGTCCCCGTCTGCGCCGAATTGGACGGCGAGCGCTGCAACTCCGCGCGTCGACAACCGTCCGACAAATGCTTTGAAGGTTTCGGTGACCCGGGCGAGGGTTTCCGGCGTGGTGATCAGCAACTGTCCGTGTCGCAGCCACGGGCCGATGTCCGGAACCGCCATGAATCCCACCCGGGCTACCGTCGGGTCTTCGCAGCCGCTGGCGACCTTTCGAACACCAGGAAGGAGCGGGGTTCGAAGAAGTTCGGAGAGAACAGCATTCACCTCGGATGCCGGTACGGCCGGGTTTGCCACTTGGCAGGCACCTCGATTTCATTCGGATCACGGAAGATGGTTCACGAAAGAAACGATCCTATCCCCACCGAACACAAGATGTCCGAATTCAGCGCAGTCAACTCAGGCCGTTCGATGCAGGGCGGTCGGATTCTCCTGAGGTGGCGGGTGGATCGGCCCCTGCAGATCCCGCAGTTCCAAACCGGAGGCATTGCGCAGGGTCTTGGTCATCTCGGCGAGGATCGACACTGCAGTCTCCTCCGGCGTCCTGGCGCCGAGATCCAACCCGATCGGTGAGTGCAGACGCCCCAACTCGGCGTCGGTAACGCCTCGCTCCTTCAACAGCGCCACCCGACGCTCATGCGTCGCACGACTTCCCATCGCGCCGACGTACGCAGCCGGCGAACGCAGCGCGATCTCGAGCAAGGGGATGTCGAACTTCTCGTCGTGCGTGAGCACGGCCAGGACGGTTTTGTTGTCGATCGGTGCGGTTTCGAGGAACTTGTGTGGCCACATGACGACCAGATCGTGGGCGTCGGGGAAGCGCGCTCGTGTCGCGAAGACCGGCCGTGCGTCCACGACGGTCACTCGGTAACCCGCAAAGGCGCCCAACGTACACATCGATGCCGCGAAGTCGATGGCCCCGAACACGTACATCCGCGGTAGTGGCGCGAAGATCTCGACCAGCAGGTCGTGCTGCGAATCGATGAGGGTTCCCGCCGGCGCGACAAAGGCTACGGACTCACCGGTGTCCATCGTGCGCAACAGGATGGAGACCTCGTCCTCCGTGGCGTCCAGATCCCCGCTTCGTCGGCCGTGCTCGACGACGAGGTGCCGCGCCGGCGCTCCCGGACGCACTTCGGTGACCACGACGACGGGCGTATCGGCTTCGATCCGTTCACAGACCTGACCGAACTCGACGAAATCGGCTCCGACGGCCTGGACGAACACTTCGATGGTTCCGCCGCAGGTCAGACCTACTCCTATGGCGTCGTCGTCGGAGACGCTGAAGACCTCGACGCGACTGGTGCCGTCGGCGAGAACCTCCTGGGCGATCTCGTACAGTGCACTCTCGATACACCCGCCCGAGACGCTGCCGACTACCTCCCCGGAGCGTGAGACGGCCATCGAAGCACCAGGCATGCGCGGTGAGGATCGCCAGGTACGGACAACCGTCGCCAGTGCAAAATCCTCGCCGCGGGCGTGCCACTGCGCCAGCTGAGTGGAAATGTCGCGCATCGCCTCGCCTCCCGCTTGCATCGCCGTCCGTAGAGAGTTCACGGTATCGGCCCACCGCAATCCTGCCTGTCACACAATGCGCCTAAATCCGGGCCCTGCAGTTGTGCAATGTCGCCGTCGCATCACCGTGCGCTCTCGACCAGTGTTGTCACCGAGCCCAGCCGAAAGCAGGCCTGACCTTCATTCTTCCCCTCTCCGACGATCACTGCAGCGGTAATTCACGCAGATGGTGCGACGGATCGAGTGGGCGACGTTGCACACCACAGAACCGAGGTTTCTCCCATGGACCAATTGCTCAGCGGTATCAAAGTTCTCGACCTCACCCGCGCTCTCGCGGGCCCTCTGTGCACGTCGCTGCTCTCGGACTTCGGCGCCGACGTGGTCAAGGTCGAAACCCGTGGCTCCGGCGACAGTTCGCGTCAGTGGCCGCCGTTCGACGGCGATCGAAGCCTCTACTTCGCTTCCGTGAACCGCGGCAAGAGGTCGATCGCCATCGACATGCGCAGTGACCGCGGGCGGAAACTGCTTCGCAGCCTGGCCCTCGACGCGGATGTGCTGGTCGAGAACTTCCGTCCGGGAGTGCTGGCCGACATGGGGCTCGATCCCGATTCGCTCGAGCAGGAGAATCCGGGTCTCGTCGTGATGAGCATCAGTGGTTTCGGCCCGGTGGGCCCGGACCAGTTCGCGCCCGGACTCGATCAGGTGGCCCAGGGCATGTCCGGGTTGATGTCGGTCACCGGCGCCGGGGAACAGACCCCGATGCGGGTCGGTATCCCCATCATCGACACGGTCTCGGGCATCTACGCGGCGCTGGGTATCACGGCGGCGTTGGCTTCGCGCGGACGCGACGGTCGTGGGCACCGCGTGCAGACCTCGTTGCTGGAATCCGCGATCTCGATCATGACCTTCCAGGCGCAGGACTACCTGAGCACCGGGCGGGTGTCGACGCCGAACGGCAATACGCACCCGACGATCACGCCGTACGGCGCTTTCGACACTGCCGACTTCCCGATCAACATTGCCACCGGCTCGGACAAGCACTGGATCGCGCTGTGCTCGGTTATCGGCGACCCCGATCTCGCCTTCCGTGCCGAATATGCCACGGGTAAAGAACGTTTGGCGCACCGAGACCAACTGACCAAAGAACTCGAGGACCTACTGACCACGAAGGGCGCGGCACAGTGGATCGCCGAGATCCGCGGTGCCGGAATCCCCTGCGGCCCGATTCATTCGATCGATCAGGTGTTCTCCGACCCGCAGGTCGAGGCATTGCAGATGGTCGAGCAGACCCAGAGCGCCGACGGAACATCGATTCCCGTTGTCCGCGGACCGTTCTGGGTGGACGGCAAGACCCTTCCCGTCAGGAATGCGCCACCCATGACTCTCGGCGGTGACGCCGACGGCGTACTCACCGACTTCGGCCTGCGCCCGGAGGAGATCGAGGATCTTCGCGCAAATTCGGTGATCTGACCGCACACTAGTAACAGAGCAGACGCTCTGTTACTGTGCGTTCATGCCTCGGCCACGCGTCCACGATCTCGACACGCTGCTCGACGCTGCCGAAAAACTTGCCGCCACTGCCGGGCCGAGCGCTGTCACGGTCAGGGCGGTCTCCGACGCCACCGGTGTATCCAACGGGGCGATCTATCACGCATTCGGCTCTCGCAGTGGACTGGTCGGTAGCGCGTGGCTGCGTGCCGCGCAACGATTTCTCGCGCTTCAGCAATCGAGAGTGGACGACGCTCTCGCGGACCCATCGCCGACCTCCGCGGTTTCCGCCGTCGTCGCAGCCGCCGAAGTTCCGGCCGTCTTCGCGCTCGACTACCCACAATCCGCGTTGCTGCTGCTGACGATTCAGCGCGACGAACTGCTCGGCACTGACGTCCCCGCCGACATCGCCGAGAAACTCACACAACTCGACCGGTCTCTGGTCGAGTTGTTCATCCGGTTGTCGACCGCGCTCTGGGGCCGCAAGGACAGCCGAGCCGTCGAAGCAATCGAGGCCTGTGTTGTCGGCCTGCCTACCGGACTGCTCATTCATCCCGCCAAACGCGCCGACGGTTGGCGAGTCCCCGACGCCGCAGCACGCGCGCGGTTGGATGCCGCCGTTCGAGCGGTTCTGCATCTCGACCCACCACTGCCCAAGCCCCGCAACAGGAAAGGCCAATCATGACCGCAACTCTGCGCTTCGAAGACAAGATCGCCGTTCTCGATCTCGGTGAGGACGAGAATCGATTCTCGCCGGATTGGCTCGATTCCGTCGACAAGCTACTCGACCAGGCTTTAAGCGAAGGCGCACATGCCCTGGTCACCACGGCGACGGGCAAGTTCTACTCCAACGGACTCGACCTCGACTGGCTGGGCGCGAACGGCGACAAGGCGAAGTGGTATGTGCAGCAAGTCCAGTCGCTGTTCGCCCGGATGCTGACGTTCCCCATGCCCACCGTCGCGGCGATCAACGGCCACGCCTTCGGAGCCGGCGCCATGCTCGGCATCGCGCACGATTACCGCGTCATGCGCGATGATCGCGGCTACTACTGCTTCCCGGAGGTGGACATCAACATCCCCTTCACCGAAGGAATGGCAGCTCTCATCCAGGCCAAGCTCAGCCCGGCGTCGGCAATCGTCGCCATGACCACGGGGCGGCGATACGGCGGAAGTGACGCATTCGCAGCCGGTTTGGTGGACTTCACCGCATCCGTCGATGCTTTGACCGCCAAGGCCATCGAAATGGTTGCGCCGATCGGCCCGAAGAATGCGGGCACACTGGGGGCAATCAAATCGACGATGTTCGCTTCAGTGGTCACCGCTCTGAACACCGACAGCTAGGAGCGCTGGACTGCGTTCTCGCAGAGCCGCTTCCAGATCATCGGCAACACTTTCGGGATCGCGGCCTTCTGTGCTCAGAACCACGTCGACCCCACTGAGCGTCGGCATCGAACCGGCCAGCAGTTGTGACGCTTCCACCAGATCGTCCAACCCGGCCCAGCCGGCCGGTTCACGTTCGATGATTCTGGTGCGCAACGTATCCGGATCGGCCTCGAGGCGCGCCAGCAGGTGCCCCTCGGCGCCGGTCGCGGCCAGCAGGGCACGCCCGTAGTCGTCGTCTTCGACGGTCGCCGTGAGGAACAGGAGTTCGTACCCCGCTTCCCGGTACGACGCGCACAGCATCCCGACATGTGCGATTGCCCGTTCGGTTCCCAACGGCGGGTAGCACCGCTCGAGTTCGTCCACCTCGATCATCGCGTTGCTCACCCCGACCTCGCCGAGTCGATCGTGAAGCGCGGTCAGCACGGAACTCTTCCCCGCGCCCGGCGGGCCTGTCAGCAGTAGTACGAACACGTCCTCCACTATTCCAGAGCCTTGTGCAGGCGCGAGGCGGCGAGAAGGCTGGAGAAGACAGATTGACGTGCACAACAGCCCTGATCGGAGCACAGCGATGACCACCACGATCACCGAAATCGCGCCGGACATCTACCGACTGTCGACCTTCGTGGACGAAGCGAACCTCACGATGAACCAATTTCTCGTCGACGGCGAGGAACCCTTGCTCTTCCACACCGGGCAGCGAGCGTTGTTCACCTCGGCTTCCGACGCACTCTCCACGCTGATCGACATCGACCGTCTGAAATGGATCACGTTCGGTCACGTCGAGGCCGACGAGTGCGGGTCCATGAACTCCTGGCTTGCGGCGGCCCCCGAAGCACAAGTGGCGCACGGCGCGATGGGGTGCTTCGTTCAGGTCAACGATCTGGCCGATCGGGCGCCACTTCCCTTGCAGGACGGCGACGTACTCGAAACCGGCAGCCGCCGAGTCCGGCACATCGACACCCCACACGTCCCGCACGGTTGGGACGCGGGCCTGATGTTCGAGGAGACGACGTCCACGCTGTTCTGCGGAGACCTCTTCACAGCGTTCGGGCACCACCCCGCGACTACCGAGCACGAAATCGTCGGTCCCGCTTTGGAAGCCGAGGACTTGGGCCACGCCACCTGCCTCACCCCGGATCTTGAACCCACGATCCGCGCCCTGGCCGACCTCGAGCCGCGGATTCTGGCTACCATGCATGCACCGACGTACTACGGCGACTGCGTCACCACGCTTCACGACCTGGCCGACTCGTACGCAACACGTTTCGCAGCCGAAACCGAAAGATGGAAGTCAGACTAGAGCTTGCGCATTCGACGTGATTCGCGCCGCCACGGACAGCGCAACATGCTCGTGGAACGGCCGCGCCACCACCTGCACTCCGATCGGTAAACCGTTGCGGGAGAGTCCTACCGGAACCACGACCGACGGAAGGCCGAGCACACTGATCGCCCGGCAACTCGCGAGCGCGTCCATCCACGTGAGTTTGCGACCGCCCACCTCGAAGCTCTCCACACCGAGCGGCGGAGCGAGCACCGACGCAACCGGCAGAATCAGGACGTCGCCCATCTCGTCGAGGAAGTCGGTGATCAACACCGCGCGATCCGCCCACAGCGCTTCCACCTCGGCGGAACTCCGATCATGGCCTGCCGCAAGCATGGCGGTGATGTCCGCGTCGAAAGAGTGCACTGAACCTGCTGCGAGAGAGTGGATGTCCGCGTGAGTCTCGACCGATCGCAACGCGCCGAACAGTACGTTAGCCCGCGGCAGAGCCAGACCGTCGTACTCGCTCGCATCCAGACTGTTCGCCGCCGAGCGAACCGCCGCCAGGATTTCTTCGTCGACAGGCATGGTCCCTTCGCCGGGTGCCCAGCGGATGTCGAGGTGTTCGACGTCGACCGACTCCGGCTCGGTCCACGAGAAATGCGGCTTCGACAGGACGCGCAGCGCAAGCGTCGCATCACCGAGGTTGCGGGCCAGTGGGCCGATGGTCTGGATCGTGCCGTGCATCGTCGCCGGATTGGCGAGTACCCGTCCATCCGAAAGCACGCCGGGGTATTGCCCTTCCGGGTCGATACGGCCGAGCGTCGGGCGAACCGAAGTGAGGCCGGTGCAGTGGGCGGGCCAACGCACCGAGCCACCAAAATCCGTACCGAGTCCGAGCACGCTCATTCCGGCAGCAACCGACGCGGACTCACCGCCACTCGATCCGCCGGGGGACCGGACGACGCCGTCCGGTCGCACCGGGCTGGCCGTGGTTCCAAACAGTTCGTTGCGCGTCAGGCCGCACGCGCCGAATTCCGGCGTGTTGGTCTTGCCGATCAGGATTGCGCCGGCAGCCTTGAACGCGGCGACGGCCGGGGCGTCGACGGCCGGTATGTTGTCCGCGAGAGTGCGAGAACCGGCGGTGGTACGCACGCCGGCTGTGGCGATCAGGTCCTTGACCGTGAACGGAACCCCGGCAAGGGGGCCGAGTGTCTCGCCGAGAAGGCGACGTTCGTCCAGGCTGTCTGCGGCCGCACGCGCGTCCTCGGCGCACACGGTGACCAGTGCGTTGAGTTCGCCGTTGCGTTCGTCGATCCGTGCGAGATGTTCTTCGACGACGGTCCGCGCCGACGCCTGACCCGACCGCACGGCTTCGGCGATGGATCGGGCATCACGGCCCACCCAGCTCTCACGACTCATCGCATGCCTCTCCTCTCCTCGCCGGACTCCTCTGCCGAGCGTAAGGACCGCGAGCAACCCGAGAAACGACCACAATGCACATACCGACGGCTCCGGCGATGTGAGGTTTTGCCACAACAGCCCATATTCCAGAACTGCGAAAGTGGCACTCGATCACGGGTTCACCTAGAGGGGACCGTCAAGGAACTGTGCGACCCCGTGACCAAAGGACCAGTCAGCCCGCGAGTTACCGCTGACCGAGACGATGAGGTCGTCCGGCCGCAAGCCGGCGGCGGACTCGAGCCCATTCGCCAGCGCCCGGTACACGTTGGTCTTCTGTAGCTCGCTGCGGCCTTGTTGCAAAATTTGGATGATCACGACGTCGTCGGTGCGGTCAAAGCCCAGTCCTGTGTCTTCGACGATGATCTGGTGCGGTTGGTGTTCGGTGATGATCTGGTAGCGGTCGCGGTCCGGCGCTGCGAAGTGGTCGAGCATCACCTGATGAACGGCGTCGGCCAGTACGCGAAGTTGGCTGGGGGTGCGTCTACCTTCGACAAGATCGATACGTACGAGTGGCATGGGATCGAGCTCCTTGGTCTGGCGGCGGCGGGTCGTATAACGTCGACCCGCCGCCGGGTACGAATTGTGCTCAGTCGTTCCGGGGGAAGCCGAGATTGATGCCGCCGTGGCTGGGGTCGAGCCAACGGGTGGTGACGACCTTGCCTCGGGTGAAGAAGTGGACACCTTCGGCACCATGAGCGTGTGTGTCCCCGAACAACGAATTCTTCCAGCCGCCAAAACTGTAGTAGGACATTGGAACCGGGACGGGAACATTGATGCCGACCATGCCGACCTCGACCTCGTTCTGGAACCGCCGCGCAGCGCCACCGTCGTTGGTGAAGATCGCTGTGCCGTTGCCGAATTGGCTGGAATTCACCAAAGCCAGAGCCTCGTCGTAGGTCTTGACACGAACAACCGACAGGACGGGCCCGAAGATTTCGTCGACATAAACCGACATGTCGGTCGTGACGTTGTCGATCAGAGTCGGGCCGAGCCAGAAGCCGTCAGCACCGCCGTCGGCTTGCACTGTGCGGCCGTCGACCACGATGGTCGCACCGTCCTTTTCGCCGGCGTCGATGTAGGAGGCGACTTTGTCGCGGTGCGCCTTCGTCACCAAAGGACCCATGTCGGAATCCTTGGTGCCATCGCCGATCTTCAACGTGTCGGTGCGACCCTTGATCTTCGCTACGAGTTCGTCGGCGATCTCGCCGACCACCACCAATGCACTGATCGCCATGCAACGTTCACCTGCGGACCCGAATCCGGCGTTGACAGCGGCGTCGGCAGCTAAGTCCAGGTCCGCGTCGGGTAGGACGATCATGTGGTTCTTAGCGCCGCCCAACGCCTGTACTCGCTTACCGTGAGCGGTACCGGTGGCATACACGTACTGCGCGATCGGAGTGGACCCGACAAAGCTGACGGCCTTGATGCCGGGGTTGCTCAGTAGACCGTCGACGGCAACCTTGTCACCATGGAGCACGTTGAACACCCCTGCCGGCAGTCCGGCCTCGGCCCACAGTTCGGCCAACCAGTTCGCGGTAGTCGGGTCCTTCTCGGACGGTTTGAGGATTACGGTGTTGCCGGCGGCGATCGCAATGGGGAAGAACCACATTGGGACCATCGCGGGAAAGTTGAAGGGGGAGATGATGGCGACGGGGCCCAATGGTTGGCGAACCGAGTGCACGTCGACCTTGGTTGATGCGTTCTCGGTCATGCCACCCTTGAGTAGGTGCGCTATGCCGCAAGCGAATTCGACGACTTCCTGGCCACGGCTGATCTCGCCGAGGGCGTCGGAAAGAACCTTGCCGTGTTCGGAAGTGATGATCTCGGCGAGTTCTTCCTTACGTGCGTTCAGCAGTTCTCGGAACGCGAACAGTACCTGTGTGCGCCGAGCGAGGGACGTGTCACGCCAGCCGGGGAACGCTGCGGTCGCGGCATCGACAGCCTGCACGACCCGTTCGGGCGACGCCAGCGCCACACGTCCAGTGACTCGACCGGTGGCCGGGTCGAAGATGTCGGCGGCGCTTTCACCAGTGGATTCGATTTCTTGACCGTCGATCCAATGTCCTACTGTGGGTACCACTTTCGAAATGTCCTATCTGGTTTGTTGGGTTTGGCTTAGTTGGCGACGGGCTGGACAGCGCTGAAAACCTTGCGCAGCTCCTGATCGAACTCGGCGGCAGCGGAGTTGGTCAGTTCCACGAGCGGAGGTCGAACAGGCCCACCTGCCATGCCAACGAATTCGCACCAGCGCTTGAGGGCAGCATTGGGCATGATCCCAACTTCGAGCGGACCGATGATCCACTTACGATAGAGCTTGCGTAGTGGATCGAGGGAGTCGAAAATTCTTCGTGCATCCTCGAATTCGCCTTGCGCGATCAGATTGGCGTACGCCCTGATCGGCTTCCACTTCTCGGTTTGATAGAGGTACCCCTCGGGGTCGCAATAGAGTAGTTGCTGCCCGTGTTCGAGCACGTTGTCGAAAAAGTGTTCCTCGAGGGGATCGGAAACCTGCACATGGGTTCCGCGGGCAATCTGCCGCATTGCCAAGTTCAGGTCGGGATTGGCGGTGGTTTTGAGGATTCGGACCCGAGGGTTGGTGCAGAGAGCAGCGAATGTGGATGTGGACAGTGCACAGCCGAGCCCGTCAGGTGTGCCGGGGTTGAAGATGACGTAGGGAATGTCGACCCGGTCGATCACCGCAGTGAGGAAAGCAAGAAGGTCGGCGTCGACCGTGATTGATCGCGGGGGAACCAACACTGCGTATGTGGCACCTGCTTCTTGAGCGTGCTCAGTCAGTGCAATGGTTTCGGCGAGATCGTCAGTCGAGGTCACCGGCGAGACGTCGAGACGACCGGCACACGCTTCGATGACGACCTCGAGAACGCGCTGGCGTTCGTCGACTGTGAGACTCCAGGACTCACCCATCAAGCCGTTGCAGTAAACGCCGTTCAGTCCGACCGAGATGCAGCGTTCGATGTTTAAACGGAGTCCCGGCTCGTCGATTTCTCCACTGGAATGGAAGGGCGTCGGCAAAGCCGACCAGAGCTCGAGAGCGGTGACGGTATTGGGAGTGAACATAGCGACCTTTCTGAAAGAATCTGCGAGGGAATGTATTTCAGTCGATGCGTCCACGGGTTTCCGGAACCCGCGTAGCGATGAGAAGCACCAGAACCAAGACAGCCGCCGCGGTGATGTAGTAACCGGGTGCAACTGCGACATCAGTGGCCGAGACCAGCGCTGTGCCCACCAACGGGGCAGTGCCGCCGAAGGCGGCGAAGGCCGTGTTGTAGCTGATGGCAGCAGAGGTGAACCGCGTCTTGGTATCGAAAATCTCAACGAAAAATGCGTAGCAACCACCGCCGTAGATGCACAGCGGCACTACAAACAGCAGCTCACCGGCGATCGCCATAGCAATGGTTCCGCTGGTAACCAGGAGGAATGAGGGAACAGTCAATGTAGTGAGGGCGACAGTGCCGGCAATGAGCATGGGCCTACGCCCGACGCGGTCCCCGATGATTCCTGCGATCGGCAGCAGGATCGAGTAGAACAGCATCGCCGCGCCGTTGATGAGCAGAGATTGCTCGCGGCCCAGGTTGCCGGTCGTCTGCACGTAGGCGACGAAATACCCGGACAGTGTGTAAAACCCCATCGCCACCAGGCCCATCACGAACACGACCTGGAACATCTCGAGCTTGTTTCGACGAAACGCTTCTCGCACAGGCCGGTACCCGGGCTCTTCCTTCGCGTGAGCCTTCTTGAAGGCGTCGCTTTCCTCGGTTCGCGAACGGATCCACAATCCGAAGAATGCAGCCGGCAGAGCAAGAAGGAAGGGAATGCGCCATCCCCAGGACGTGAAGGCGTCGTCGTTCATCGTTTGGCTGATGACAAGGATCAGTCCGCCTGCAAAAACCGACGGCAGAGCCGTGGCGGCCAGCGTGATGTTGATCCACAATCCTCGCCGATCGACAGGGGCATGTTCGAAAACGAAGGTCGGAGCTCCCACTGATTCCCCACCCGCGGAGAACCCCTGGACCAGGCGACACAGCACCAGAAGTGCGGGTGCAAGCCAGCCGATTTGCTCATGGCTTGGTAGCAACCCGATCGTAGTTGTGGCCAGCCCGATCGACATCAACGTGATGAACAGGACCTTACGACGGCCGATCTTGTCGCCGAGAGAGCCAAAGAAGATGCCGCCGAGAGGCCGTACGAGGAAGGCCACACCGAACGTCGCGAAAACGCCGAGGAGGCCGGCCACCGCGCTTTCGCCGGGGAAGAACAACTTCGAAAGCACTACGGCGGACAGGCCGTAGAGCATGAAGTCGTAGTACTCGATGAACTGTCCGACCGCACCTCCGGCCAAAACACGTTTTTGCAACGCCGTCAGTTTGGGGGGGTCGGGCACCGTCGTCATTGCTCCACTTTTCTGGACGGTCATCGAGTACCCCCTTCGGCGAAGATGACATCGGCGGCGGTCAAGTCAGATGCTGTGACCGAATCCTCGACAGGTCCATCCAGACGAAATCGGGACAAGCTGCACATGGTGGGTTCTCTCTCTGAAGTCACGATCAGCACCGGGCCGATGCTGTGGCGTGAGTAACAGCGTTCTGAATTTGATCAATATCGGCAACCCTTCTCGACAAGTTGACGAAAATGGCCATATAGTTGGCCAATGTTGGATGACCTTGATCGAAAGATTGTGTGCGCGCTGCAGGTGGACGGTCGGGCGTCCTGGCGGCGGATTGCGGACGTTCTCGGCGAACCCGAGCGCACGGTGAGTAGGCGCGGGACCGCGCTGCTCGAGTCGGGCACCGTCGTCGTCGCGGCGTGGAGCACTCCTGGACCGGCCGCCATCGTCAGCGTTACCTGTACCCCGCAGACGGTGAAGATCGCAGCATCGGCGCTGGCCCGTCGGCGCGACACCACCTTTACCTACACGCTGACCGGGCACGTCGACTGCGTGACCGAGATACGGACTCCGGCCGGCTCGCTGCCGACGCTGCTGTTCGATGAACTCCCCGGCACTCCCGGCATGGTTGGCATGTCGACTCTGCCGGTAGTGAAGTACTACCGCACCGGATACGAATGGCATCCAGATTTCCTTACCCCGGAACAGGTTTCGAAACTCCGCGAGTTCGTACTCCCGCCTCAGTCACCCAACGATGCCGTCGTCGCGTTCAGTGAAACCGATCGGGTGATTCTCCGCGTCCTCGCTGGTGACGGACGGCTGCCCAATGACAAGCTCGCCCGTGCCGCTGGAGTCTCCGAAGCAACCATCCGTCGTCGAGTTGACGAACTTCGTCGCACTGGAGCAATCGCCGTGCGTGCTGTTGTCGATCCGGCCGAGCTTGGTTTACCGGTCGAGGCGATGTTGTGGATCAAGGCCGCGCCCAGAGACATCGACGCCATCGGAGAGTCGCTGCTATCGCATCCTGGCATCCGCTACGCCGCAGCCATCACCGGTGAGTATCAGATCGTCGCAGATCTGATTGTCGCTACCAAGGAGGAACTGCATACGGTGATCACTCGCTCGCCCATACTCGAGCGGGCTCAGACGGTCGTCTCCACGTTCGTGGTGACTGCACTCAAACGCAGCGGTGTCCTTGCCCCAGACCTCCGTGCCACCGACTCCGAAATCTAGGGGATCGCTGGAACTCACATGGGTGTCACCCAATTAAGAAAACCTTGGCCACATATTGCTTGTCGACTCAGCCAGGCACGAACGTAGTCACACTGTCGGACCCCAGGACTACCGTCGTAGGCGGGGTTTGAAAAGCAGGGGTTTCGGCGAGGCGTCGGTAGGGCCCCATGCGCCCCCCGGACCAGAGGAGCGACGATGTCGGACAATACTTTCGATCTGGAAATCCTGAGTGCCTGGACTACTTTCGAGACTCATCTCGCTCGCTACATCTCCGTGATGGAGGACGACGACACTCTCGTGGTGGAGTCGCATTACGACAGCATGGACGAACTGGCAGACGCACCCGCGTGCATCCAGTTCTTCGCGTGGAATCAGACCTCCGTGCGCTGTGAAGTCCCTTCCAACAGGTTTCTGCATCCACTGCGGATGCTCGAACCGGAAGACCATTCAGCGCTGCTCGACATGGGGTTCAGCGCTCCCGATCTGTGCGAGCACGAGCCCGAGGGCAACGGGTCCATGTCCTTCTACATCGACGTCGACCGCACTCGTCCCGAGGAACTGGTGACAAAGGTGTTGCGTGTCTTCCGCGAGATGTGGAGCATTGCGCACCCGTCGTTCCTGCGTGCCAGCACCAGTGGACGCGAGTCGACGCCGGCGTTCGCCACGACGCCGTCGCACGCTCCCTCGGGTTCGGGTGACATGCTGCGGATCCTGGTCGACGGGGCCGTCGAACGCCTTCTCGGCCATCCACCCAAGCGTGACGACGACGGCGACATCCCGCTCGTCCGCGGTGAGCAGGTCACCTATGTTCGTGTCCTCGAGGACGACGAGTACGTGGAGGTGTTCTCGCGGGTCGTGCATTCGGTGGAGAACGTCGATAACGCTGCTGTTGTTCTCGCCCAGCTCAATCGGCAGTGGCCGACCATCAAACTCATTCTCGTCGAGCAGAGTGTGCTGGGCGTTGTGCGGGTGGACGGCGCACCCTTCGTCGCCGAGCACCTCCTCCGGGCTCTGCGCTCGTTCGCCGAATTGGCCGAAGCATCGGACGAACTCGCCGAAGAACTGGGCGGGCAACCCATTCGCGCTACCGGAGACACCGCCTTCAACGACGGGATGGCCTCCGAGCACGAAGATCCCGGTGCCGAATACGAATCACACGAGTGCCACGAATTTCCTCCGGCGCTCATGGCGCTCCTCGAACTCGACGCGGACGGAACGGGCGAGCTCAGCGCCGAAGAGGTTGCCGTGATCTGTGAGCACGACCGCGACACCATTCTCGACTACCTGAGGATCAGCCAGGAGCAGGAGACGGCCTGGCACGAGGCGTTGACCGAGTCCATCCGGCGCAAGGACGACGACACCGACCTGTGCGCGGGCGAAAAGCGCGCGTGGACGCACGCGATCCGCAACCTCAGGCGCGGACTGCGCGTCGTTGTACTTCCCGCCAAGGATGCAGCGCCGACCCAGCTCGGCCTCTTCGACGATCAGGCCTGAGAGCCGGAAATCGAGCGCTGCGGCTCAGCCCGGTAGCGGGATGACGATGCCAGGCAAGATCTCGATCTGACGCGGCAACTGGGGAAGCTGCGGCACTTCGATCGGCGGCAGGCCGGGCACCTCGATGGGTGCTGGGGGAGCGGCCGCGCCCGTCGTGGGCGTGCCCGTCCCGTCACCCGAGGTCACACCGGAGTTGGCGGGAACGCCGGCCTGCCCGCCGATGGGATCGGGCCACGGGAAGCTCTCCCAGTCGGAACCCTTCAACGCGCCGTCCATCGTGCTCTTCCAAATATCCGCAGGCACTCCGGAGCCGTAGATCAAACCACCGTAGGAGTTGGTGATGGCCTGAGCGTCGGAAGTTCCGATCCACACCGCGGTGGACAGCGACGGCGTGTAACCGACCATCCACGCATCCTTGTTCTGCCCCGTGTCACCCAACTGCGCGGTGCCGGTCTTGGCAGCAGACGGGCGTCCACCGGCGAGCGCGTGACCGTTCGAGTACGACGCGATAGGCAGCATTGCCTGCGTGATGTTGTCGGCAACGGCAGCATCGAGACGACGCTCACCGGGAGAGACCGGACGATCGAGCAGGACTTCACCTTCGGCCGTCACGACCTTCTGGATGAAGTGCGGCTGCTGGTACACACCGGAGTTGGCGAGCGTCGCATACGCGGACGCCATGTCGATAACACGAGACTGATACTGGCCGAGCACGATTCCGTTCTCCGGCGGGCCACCCTCCTGTGTGAGCGTCGGGTAGTCGAGTCCGGGAATCTGTTCGGGGATGCCGGCCAGATGGGCGGCGTCAGCGATCTTCTGGGCACCGTTCTCCATCGAGAGCATCAACCGGTAGAAGCTGGTGTTCAGCGAACGCTTGAGTGCCTCGGCGATGGTGCATCGACCACAGGTTTCGCCGCCGACGTTTCCGATGGTCACACCGTTGATCGTGAGCGGTGAACTGTCGAACCGTGCGGACAGCGGAATGTCTTCCATCAATGCTGCGACCAGGCCGAAGACCTTGAACGCTGAACCGGTCTGCAGCGGCGCCTGGGCGTAGTCGAATCCCGCTCCGTCGTCACCGCCGTAATAGGCGTCGACGCCACCGGTCTTGGGGTCGATGGACACTACTGCGGTCCGCAGGTCTTCCGGTTCACCGTCGAGATTCCGCTTGACGGCGCCAAGCGCAGCTTCCTGCGCAACCGGGTCGATGGTTGTCGTGATTTGCAGACCAGCGGTGTTCAGCGTCTGGTCGCTGATACCGGCCTCGGCCAGTTCCTTGAGTACCTGAGTCTTGATGTGGCCTTCGGGTCCGGGCGCCTGGTTCAGATCGGTCGGCCGATTGGCGGGGGCGACAGCCGGGAACTGCATCGCGTCGCGATCCGTCTTGGTCAGGCTGCCCAGTTCCACCATGCCGTTGAGAACGTAGTCCCAGCGCGCTTGCAGCGCGGACAGATTGGTCTCGGGGTCCAGGAACGACGGGCTCTGGATGACGGAAGCGAGAACTGCGCCTTCCTCGACGCTCAGCTCACTGACCGGCTTGTCGAAGTACGCGTTCGACGCGGCGGCGATGCCGTAGGCACCGCGACCGAAGTAGATGGTGTTGAGATACGCGGCAAGAATGTCGTCCTTGGACCATTCGCGCGCCATCTTGGCGGAGATGACAAGCTCACGCAGCTTCCTGTCGATACTGCGCTTGTCACCGACCAAGACGTTCTTCACGTATTGCTGAGTGATCGTCGAGCCACCGCCGGCGCTTTCCTTGCCCATCACGTTGTCTCGGGCAGCGCGAGCAAATCCGGAGATCGAGAAGCCGGGGTTGGTGTAGAAGTTGCGATCCTCCGCCGAGAGCACCGAATCGCGGACGTGAATCGGGATGGCCGACAACGCGACCTCGGTGCGGTTTCCCTCCGCCGGCACCACCTTGCCGAGCACGGTCGTGCCGTCGGCCATGTAGATGGTGGACACCTGATTGGTCTGCATGTCCGAGGGGCGCGGGACATCGGTCCGGCTGTACGCGACAGCAAAAACCGACGCAGGCACGATGACCATCAGGAGTACGAGTACGTAGATTGTCCGCCGGACGTACCGCCACTTAGAGCGCTGCTTCTTCTCCGGCTTGGCCGACTTGCTCGACCGTGGGGAATTAGCCGACTTGCCCGATCGAGCCGACGACTGATCGCCACCCGTCGCACTCGATCTGTTCGATGGACTCACTCAACACTCCCGGTCGTGGATCCGGACTTACCGGCACCATTCCACCAGGGTGATATCTCGATCAGATAACTCCCGGCAACTGCGATACCGAAATGTCACCCTACCGGGCTGGCTACTCGCGACGTTCTGCTCGGACCGCGTTCCGATATCCGCGGAACGCCAGCCCGAGAGCGACGACGCAACCGAGCAGCACCAAAGACGGCATCACGCCGGGGTCGCCCTTGACGATCGCGACCACAGCGCCGATCAACGCCATGAGGGCGAAGACCGAGATGAAGCCGGCGATCAGCTCCATGCGCTGGGCGCGCGAAGCCCGCCTCATCGAAACCGCGCGCAGGCGCGCATCACGACTTGACGCCGCCTGCGGTCAGACCGGCGATGATGCGTCGCTGGAAGATGAGAACCATGATGACCAGCGGGATCATCACAAGGGTTCCGCCGGCCATGATCGAGGTGTACGGCGTGACGAATGGGTCGGTTCCGGAGAATTTGGCCATCGCCACCGTGACGGGCGCGGTTTTGTCACTAGAGAGTTGCAGCGAGAGCAGGTACTCGTTGACCGTTGCGATGAAAGCCAAAATCGCGGTGGTGAACAGTGCCGGCGCGGCGAGCGGCAGCATGATCAGACGGAACGCCTGGCCACGGGTGGCGCCGTCGATACGCGCCGCTTCTTCGAGCTCCCACGGAAGTTCGGAGAAGAACGACGTCAGCGTGTAGACCGTCAGCGGCAGCACGAACGAGATGTTCGGGATGATCAGCGCTTTGTAGCTGCCGATCCAGCCGATGTCGGTGAACAACTGGAACAGCGGGGTCACGAGGGCGACGACCGGAAACATGGACGCGCCGAGGATGATTCCGGTGACGAAGTATTTGCCACGAAAATCGAATCGCGAGAGCGCGTACGCCGTGAACACGCCGATGACCAAGGCGATCAGCGTGGTCGCACCCGCGATGATGAGGCTGTTCATCAGTGCCCGGGTGAAGTTCACCTTCGCGTCGGGATCGAGCGCCGCGGTGAAGTTGGACAGCGTGAGATTTGTGGGCCACAGCGACGTCGAGAACGTGTCCGCCGGGTCGCGCAACGCCGTCACAATCATCCAGTAGCAGGGAGCGAGTCCCCACACGATGATCAGTACGACGCCGATGTAGGTGCCGATCTTGCCGCGTAGTGCCTTGTTCATACCGGCTCCCCCTTCCGCTGCTTTTCCTGCGTGCTGACCGCATTGGCTCCGAGGAATCGGACCAGGATGAAGGCCACAGCGAAGATGATGAGGAACGTGATGGTGGACAGTGCCGACGCCGAATTGGCGCCGACGCGCATCTGATCGACCACCAGAACCGAGATGGTGGAGGTGGCGGGATTGGATCCCATCATGATCGCGGGCAGGTCGTACATGCGCAGCGCGTCCATCGTGCGGAAGAGCACCGCCACCATGAGTGCGGGCTTGACCAGCGGAAGCGTGATCATGCGGAATCGCTGCCAGGCCGTCGCGCCGTCGACCTTGGCGGCCTCGTAGACGTCGGCGGGAATCATCTGCAGACCCGCGAGAATCAGCAACGCCATGAACGGCGCGGTCTTCCAGACGTCGGCGACGACGATCGCGAATCGTGCCGGCCAGGGATCCGCCGTCCACAGGATGTTGGTGCCGAGGATCTTGTTGGCAATGCCGTCGTTGGTGAAGATGAAGAACCAGAGCTTCGCGGTGACGGCGGTGGGGATGGCCCAGGGAATCAGCACGGAAGCGCGGAGCAAACCGCGGCCGCGGAACGTCTTGGCCATGATCAGCGCCATCGACAGACCGATCACCGTCTCGAGCAGAACGGTGACGACGGTGAAGCCGAACGTATTTCCGATCGACTGCCAGAACTGCGATCCGAGCGTGCCGGGCGGGCAGGGAATCGAGCCGTTGGCGGTGTTGCAGGACTGGGTGATCCAGTTCTTGTAGTTCTCGAACCACGTGAACTGACCGGTGACGAACATGCCGGTCTCGGGGTCGAGCTTCTTGCCGTCGCTGTGCATCGACATCCAGATCGCTCGTCCGAGCGGATACAGAATGATGACGGCGAGAACGATCAGCGACGGTGCGACGAACGCCCACACCGGAACTCGTCGACGCTTCTTCGGCTTGTCGGCCGACGCAGGCGGGGGCGAGGTCGGTGGGGGTGGAGTAGCTGCAAGGTCAGGCAGAACCTTGGTCAGGGATGTCCCTGCTGCCTCGGATGCCGACGGCTCTTCTAGCGGTTCCGGTGCACGGTGTCTCCCACCAACGCCCGAACGGTCGGGACCGGTTGAACCGGCCCCGACCGTGGGGTTGGTAGGCACAGCCGCGGAAGGATCCTGCGGTTCTGCCATTGCTTATTGCTCCTGGTAGATCAGTTACCGGCGGTTTCGATGCCGGCCTTGGTGTCCGCCAAAGCCTGCTCGACGGTCTTCTCGCCGCGAATAGCAGCGTAGGTGTTGTCGGAGATCGACTTCGACACCTGCGTGTAGTACGGCGTGACGGGGCGCGGCTGAGCGGTAGCGAGTGCTTCCTTCAGGGTCGCGAAGTACGGGAACTGAGCGAGCACTGCCGGGTCGTCGTAGACAGCCGAGAGGACGGGTGCGCCGCCGACCTCGGTGAAGTACGTCTGCGACTTCTTGGTCTGCATGAACTCGAGGAAGTCACGAGCCGTTGCCGGCGCGTCGGAGTACGCGCTGATGCCGACGTTGTAGCCGCCGACGGTCGAAGCGCCCGGTCCGTCGACACCCGGAAGAACGGTGTAGCCGTACTTGCCGGCAACCGAGGTCTTCTCACCGTCGACCGAGAAGCCGGACCACGTGCGCATGAAGAGTGCCTTGCCGTCACCGAACGCGGTCTGCGACTCGCCCTCGGAGTAGGTCAGTGCTTCCTGCGGGATGGTGTTGTCGGCGAAGTTGTCGACGATCGACTGAACGCCTGCCTTCGTCTTGTCGTCGATGGCCGGGGTGAGTCCGTCCGGGCCGACCCACGGGCCGTCGAAAGCGTTGGTGATCTCGGTGGTGTTGACCGTCAGGCCCTCGTAGTTCTTGAACTGACCGATGTAGCAGGAGATGCCGGCTTCGACAGCCTTCGGGCAGTTTTCCTTGAGCTCGGCCCACGTGGTGGGAGCCTTCTCGACGAGGTCCTTGCGGTAGTACAGGAACGCGGCGTTGGTGTTCTTCGGCGCTGCGTAGAGCTTGCCGTTGTAGGTGCCCGACGCGACGGTCGACGGCAGGAGGCCGGACTCGTCGATCGCGAGGTCACCCTCGAGCGGCAGCAGCCAGCCGTTTGCGGCGAACTGAGCGGTGTTGACGACGTCGACGCCGATGAGGTCGTACTCGTCGCTCTTGGCCTGCATGCGCTGGGTGATGTCGTCGACCTGCGCGTTGGCTTCCTTGGCCAGCGGCTTGAGCGTGACCTTCTCGTCCGGATGCTCCGCATTCCAGTCGGTGATGATGTTTTCGAGCGCCTCGTTCAGGGCATCCTGCCCCTCGACGATCGTGATGGGTCCGCGGCCTTCGCTCGAGGACGATCCCCCGGATGCGGCCGTGGTGCTGGTTCCGCTGTCCTTGTCCGAATCGGACGAGCAGCCTGCCAGTACCAGCATGGACGCTGCCGTGGCTGCAATTGCAGCGCGGCGCATCGCCTTCGAGTTCAGAACCATGGATTCGCTCCCCGTATGTGTATGACAAATAGACGGTCACCGAGAGCCGGCTCACGGCATGCGCCATGGGTGCCGGCTCCCGGCATCGGCCCCTACTGTGGCACGAGACACCCCTACTTGTGGGTATTACGCCGAACCTGAATCGGTCATGTGTCGTTTGACAGGTCCGCCTAACCCAGGCGACGCCCGTCGGTGGTGGCAAAAATGTGCACCTTCTCAGGGTCGACGCGCAGGTTGACTCGCTCGCCCTTCTGCGGCGGGTTGCGCCAGTCACCACGCGAAACGATCTGCTGCAACCGTCCGCCGATCGTGGTGCGTCCGTAGACGTAGGCGTCGGAACCGAGTTCCTCGACGACGTCGACCTCCATCGGCAGGCCTTCGGCGGCGATCTCGAGGTGCTCGGGGCGAATACCCAGAACAACCTCGGTTTCGACGACACCGTTCATCGTCTCGCGCGGAACCGGAACGATCCCGTCACCGAATGCGACGCCGCCGTCGACGACGGGGAGGGTGAACAGGTTCATCGCGGGTGAACCCATGAAGCCGGCGACGAAGACGTTCTTCGGCTTGTTGTAGAGCTCGCGCGGCGAGGCGCACTGCTGCAGGATTCCCTTTTCGAGGACTGCGACGCGGTCACCCATCGTCATGGCCTCGACCTGGTCGTGGGTCACGTAGACCATCGTCGTCGCGAGGCGTCGTTGCAGCTGAGCGATCTGCGTGCGTGTCTGAACACGGAGTTTCGCGTCGAGGTTCGAGAGGGGCTCGTCCATGAGGAAGACCTGCGGCTGGCGGACGATGGCGCGGCCCATCGCCACTCGCTGACGCTGACCACCGGACAGCGCCTTGGGCTTGCGGTCGAGGTACGGCTCGAGATCGAGCATCTTCGCGACCTCTTCGACGCGGGCGCGGATCTCCGTCTTGTTGGTTCCGGCGAGCTTGAGCGCAAAACCCATGTTCTCGGCCACCGACATGTGCGGGTACAGCGCGTAGTTCTGGAAGACCATCGCGATGTCGCGCTCTTTCGGTTCCTGACCGGTGACGTCGCGGTCGCCGATGAGGATGCGCCCGCTGTGGACGTCTTCGAGCCCGGCGAGCATGCGCAGGGTGGTCGACTTTCCGCAGCCGGATGGTCCGACGAGGACGAGGAACTCGCCGTCCTCGATCTCGAGGTCGAGCTTGTCCACTGCCGGGGTGTTCGATCCGGGGAACAGGCAGGTGGTGCTCTCGAAAGTCACTGAAGCCATGACGGGGTTGATCCCTTCTACCGGCAGGAACGTGCCGGACGATCCAAGTTGAGGGTGAGCGTGTGCGCTAGCAGCATAAACGTCCGTGTCGGCGCGCGAGCGTAGTCTTTCACGGTGAGTTCGGAGAAGATGCTGACCCGCATCGGTGCGCTGCTTCGCCAAGCGGAGTCCACCGACAATCCGCACGAAGGTGAAGCCTTCATGGCCGCCGCGCAGCGGTTGGCCACCGGTTCCGCGATCGACCTGGCGGTCGCGCGGGCGCACACCGCGTCCTCGGAAAAACGTGCGACACCCACTCAGCGGCTCATCACCATCGGCGAACCGGGCAAGCGCGGGCTGCGAACGTACGCCCAGTTGTTCATCGCGATCGCCGCTGCCAACGACGTACAGTGCGACATCGCGCAGACGTCGGCCGTCATCTACGCCTACGGCTTCGCCGGTGACATCGACGTGTGCGAAGCGCTGTACTCGAGCCTGCTCTTCCAGATGGTCCGTGACTCCGACGCGTACGTGCGCTCCGGGGCGTACCGCGGCGAAACATCCGTGCGGACCGTCGTCGAAACTCGTGGACGACGACGCGTCAACACGCAGGTCCGCAAGCCGGTGGCCGGAGTGACGGCGCGCCTGAACTTCCAGATGGCGTACGCGTCCCGGATCGGTGCTCGGTTGGCCGAGACGAAGCAGGAGACGGAGAAGGCGGCGATCGCAGAATCTGCCACGTCGTCTTCGGAAACCGCACTCGTGCTGCGCAACAAGGAAATCGAGCTCAAGGACTACTACTCGTCCAACTCCCAGGCACGTGGGACGTGGCGGGGCGGTGGTCGCGCGAGTGCCGGGCACTCCTCGCATGCTCGACGAGCGGGTGATCGGGCGGCGCGCTCCGCACGTCTGGGAAACCTGCCGGAGATCGGCGGGGTGCGCGGGCAGCTCGACTCGTGAGGGATACGCAGCGGAGCGCCGTCTACGAGGCAGAGACGTTGGTGCGCACCATGTTCGATCGCGCCGACGAGCGCGGACTTCGGAGCGTCGAGGTCATGGGTTCCACCATCACGTTGCCGGTCGAGCGCAAATTCGGTTCCGTGGAGTCGGTCCAGGCGTACTGCGATCAGCTACTCGGGCTGAACTGGGTACTCGCGACCTGGCCTCGCGCAACCATTCCGGTGTCCGTACGCTCCCGCGCCGGCAATGCCGCCGCTCACTACTCGAACGACGTCATCGCCGTCCCGGACGACCGTGACGGCCGGTGGGCGCTACGCGAATTCGTTGTCTTGCACGAACTTGCGCACCACCTCGGCGACCCCACTTCCGACGAGGCCTCCCACGGGCCCGAGTTCGTCGACCGCTATACGAGCCTGGTCGGTGAGATCATCGGACCCGAGGCGACCTTCGTTCTTCGAGCGATGTTTCTTGCCGGTGGTGTTCGAACGGACTAGATGTCAGCCCTCGGTGAACCGGGTGGTGTGCGAACCGGTCGGCTGGAATACTCGGCCTATGGATGCGCCGCGCAGACTGGTCCTGGTCAAGGGTGAGTCGGAACTCCCCGATCCGGCTGTCGCCGTGCGCAAACCCCCGCTGATTCGTGAAGCCTACGGACGAGTGCTGCGGGAGGTCAGACGCGATCAGGACCGAACTCTCGACGACGTAGCCGCAAAGGTCGGGATGTCGAAGCAGTACCTCTCCGAGATCGAACGGGGCAAGAAGGAACCGTCGTCGGAAATTCTGCGCGCCATCTGCGAAGCGCTCGGGATGCCGCTCGAGCACCTGCTGTTCCGAGCGGGCAACAGGATCGTTGCGCTCAACTCCCTCACCTTCGGACATTCTCCCGCACCGATCTCCGGTCCCGTCCTGATGGCAGCCTGATCAGTTCCCTTCGATGAGGGTGTCAGCCAGTCCGTAGGAGATAGCGTCGTCGGCAGTGAAGATCCTGTCGCGATCGGTGTCCTTGCGGAGCCGCTCGACGCTCTGACCGGTGTGCTTACTCAGAATCGCCTCGGTCTGCTCCCGGATTCTCAGGATCTCGGCTGCTTGAAGCGCGAGGTCCGAGATGGTGCCGCTACCTTGCGTCGACGGTTGATGCAGCAGCACCCGCGAATGGGCAAGAACATGCCGATGGCCCGGAGTGCCTGCGGCCAGAAGCACTGCAGCAGCCGAAGCCGCTTGACCCATGCAGTACGTCGAAATCGTCGGTTTCAAGAACTGCATGGTGTCGTAGATCGCGAGCATCGCCGTGGTGGAACCGCCGGGAGAGTTGATGTACAAACCGATTTCGCGATCCGGGTTGTCGGCTTGCAGATGCAGCATCTGAGCCATCACGACGTTGGCGACGCCGTCGTCGATCTCTGTGCCGAGAAAGACGATGCGTTCGTTGAGCAGCCTGCTGAAGATGTCGAAAGATCGCTCACCCGTTGGTGTTCGCTCGATGACACTGGGAATCGTGTACTGGGACATGACGTCACAATCCGATCTTGGGGAAGGTGGCTTGCGGTGCGATCTCGGCGAAGGACGTCACGACGCGGTCGACGATTCCGTACTCGCGCGCCTGCTCGGCGGTGAACCAGCGATCCCGATCGCTGTCGGTCTCGATCTCTTCGACGGTCCGGCCCGTTTCGGCGGCGAGGATTTCCTGCGATTGACGCTTCATCAGCTCGAGGCTCTCGGCCTGGATCGCAATGTCCACCGCAGTGCCACCGATACCTGCCGAAGGTTGGTGCATCATGATGCGGCTGTGCGCCAGGCTGATTCGCTTGCCGTGGGTGCCGGAGCAGAGAAGCACCTGGCCCATGCTGGCCGCGAAGCCCATCGCGACCGTCACGACGTCGTTGGGGATGAGCTTCATCGTGTCGTAGATGGCCAGGCCGGCAAACACCGATCCGCCGGGTGAATTGATGTACAGCACGATGTCGCGCTTGGGGTCCGTGGTGGCGAGGAGCACCAGTTCCGAACACACACGTTCGGCCATGGCGTCGTTGACCTCGCCGGTGAGCAGAATCGTTCGCTGTCGGAAGAGCCTGTCTGTCAACAGGTCACGGTAGCCGGTATCGGTGGGCGCTTCAGTAGTCATGAATCCATTCCTACCGGCGCAGCGATGCCGGGGCCCCGCCTGTCTGCTGTGGGCAGATCGCCCCTGTTTTTACCCGCCCCTTTTTTGCCCGCCCCTTTTTTGCCCGCCCCCCTGTTTGAGCGAACGGCACGTTCAGTCGATCTAAGGCGCCGAAAGTACCGTTCGCTCGAAAAGGGGTGGGTACAAGTGCGGGCAAACCCGTCACCGACGGCGGCGGTAGCGGTACCGCGCACACCCGGCCATGATGGGAGAAGACAACCATTCCTCTCGTCAGGAGCGTGGCATGACTCGTCCGGTACGCATCGGTGTTCAACTCCAACCCCAGCACGCACCCGATTACGGGTTGATACGCGACGCCGTCTTGCGGTCCGAGGACGCCGGGGTGGACATCGTCTTCAACTGGGACCACTTCTACCCGTTGACCGGCGATCCCGACGGCGCCCACTTCGAATGCTGGACCATGCTCGGCGCCTGGGCCGAGCAGACCGAACGCGTCGAAATCGGCGCCCTGGTCACCGGTGGTGGCTACCGCAATCCGGATCTGCTGGCCGACATGGCGCGAACCGTCGACCACATCAGCGGCGGACGCCTGATCCTCGGTATCGGTGCCGGCTGGTTCGAGAAGGACTACGACCAGTTCGGATACGACTTCGGCACTCCCGGTTCACGGCTGAAACTGCTGGGCGAATACCTCCCCCGCATCACAGGCCGCCTGGCGAAGGGCAACCCGCCGCCGACGCGCAACATCCCGGTCCTCATCGGCGGTGGCGGCGAGAAGAAGACCCTGCGCCTGGTCGCCGAGTACGCCGACGTCTGGCACAGCTTCGGTGACCGCGAGACACACCTGCGCAAGTCAGGCATCCTCTCCGACCATTGCGCCGACGTAGGCCGGAACCCGCTGGAAGTAGAGCACTCGGTTCCGTGGCCTGGGCTCGAGAATGCTGCTGACCTGGTCGCCGACGGTGTCTCGCTCTTCACCGTCGGCGTCAGCGGACCGGACTACGACCTCACGACGCTTGCCGAGGCCATCGCTTGGCGCGACGACAACACACCGCCTGCGTTGAGCGGGCTGGCCTGAGCGGTACCAAGGACTTCGTCGTTGTCGGCGCCGAGAACGGGCGGCGCCGACGTCAGACGTGGCCTCTGGCCGGAGAAGTTGACCGGAAAGGCCACTTGCTTCAACGGTCCGAGCGTCGGATGGTCGACGGTTCCGACCATTCCGAGCGCGGCGGTGTGGGGATCGGAGTAGATCTCGTCGAGATGGCGGATCGGTGACACCGGCACGGCGCGTTCGGCGAGAAGAGCGCACCAGTGTTCGACGGTTTCCGATGTGAAGGCGCTGGTGAGTTCTCGTTCCAGACTCTCGCGGTTCTCCACCCTGTCGCGGTTGTGGACGAAACGCGGATCGGTGACCAGTTCACTCCTTCCGATGGCCTCGCACAGCGACGCCCACATCCCGTCGTTGCCGACAGCGACGACGAAGTACCCGTCGCTGGCAGGAAATGCTTGATACGGAGCAAGATTCGGATGACCGGAGCCCAACGCAGTCGGGCGCTCACCGGTGGCAAAGTAACTGGTCGCCCAGTTCACGTGCATCGCGAGTTGGCACTCGTACAGCGACGTGGTCACGTACTGTCCGCGCCCGGTCCGGCCTCGCTCGACCAATGCAGCCAGGACACCGACCAGTCCGAAAAGCGCTGCGCCCAAGTCTCCCAAAGCAAACCCGGATTTCATCGGAGCACCACCCGGTTCACCGGTGAGCGACATGAGCCCACCCGCGGCCTGCGCGATCATGTCGTACCCCGGTTCGTCGCGCAGCGGTCCTTCTTCACCGAAGGCAGAGATGTGCAGGGTGATCAGATGCGGGTATCGCTCGGACAGTGCCTGGTAGTCGAAGATCTTCTGTAATCCGCTGCCCGGCTTGAAGTTCTCCACGACTACATCGGTCTCTTCGAGCATGCGGTGGATGATCTCCTGTCCTTCGGTGGACTTGAGGTCGATCGTGACCGACTTCTTACCGCGGTTGATCGCGAGGTAGTAGGCGGCATCTACCCCGACGAAGGGAGGCCCCCACGAACGCGTGGGGTCGCCGCCTTCAGGGTGTTCGATCTTGGTGACGTCGGCACCGAGATCGGCAAGCGACATGGTTGCGTACGGCCCGGCAAGGATCTTCGACAGATCCAGAACACGGACACCGGCGAGGGGTGTGGGGCCTGTTGGAGAGTTCACCGATGACCACCTGCTACAGAGAGGAACTCGGCTACGACGTCACGTGCATCATCCAGCTCGACGTCACCGCCGTCGGTGATCACGTCGAGATTGCCGAGCGCAGCCGACGGCACCTTCCCGGCAAGACCGGCCAGGTAGGAATTAGCCACCAGCAGTGACCGGTACCCATTACCGTGTCGGATGCCGTGATCCGCAAGATCGAAAAGCAGGGTCGCCATGACGGCACGAGCGAGCTCGTCGGCATACTTTGCGCTGGCGGCCTGGGCGGCATCGTCAGATCCGCAGATCAGACGATCTCCTTCCTCTACCAGTTCCTCCCAGCGCCGCAACAGAACTCCGGCCCCGGCTTCGCAGTCCGGTCCGACGGTGGACAGGATGTCCGTCATAGCTCCCGCGACCGTGCGGTGCGAGTTGAACTTGCGCAGGCACCGAAGTACGTCCAGCGCAATGACATTGCTCGAGCCCTCCCAGATCGAGCCCAAGTGGGCATCCCGCACTAGTCGCGCGTTGGCCCAATCCTCGATGTAGCCGTTTCCTCCGCGCACCTCCATGGCCTCGCCGGTGACCGCCCGCGCGCGTTTGCAGACAAAGTGTTTGGCGATCGGCGTCAGTACCCTGATCAGTGCGCGCGCCTGTTCGTCGCCGCCGTCTGCTGCCTGAAGACACTGTGCGCTGTACGCGACCAGGGCCAGCGAAGCCTCGGCATCGAGTGCAAGGGGAAGAAGCGTCGCCCGCATCAGCGGCTGGTCGAAGAGCTTCTTACCGAACACGACTCGACTCTTCGAATGTTCGACGGCTTCGCGGACTGCTCGGCGCATGAGAGCGCTCGAACGCATCGCATTGGACAGGCGAGACGTGTTGACCATCTCCGCCATCTGGCGGAACCCTCGATCGAGTTCACCGACCTGGAGTGCGTGCGCGCGGTTCAGCGTCACCTCGCCGCTCGGCATCGAACGCGTACCCAGCTTGTCCTTGAGACGATCGATCGTGAGGTTGTTGCGCTCGCCGGATCCCAAGGTCTTGGGCACCATGAACATTCCAACTCCACGCGTCGAACCATCCTGTCCGCCCGGGAATCTTGCGAGGGTGATGATCACATCGGCATCCGGGTTGGAGGCGAACCACTTCTTGCCCGTCAGAACCCATCCGTCACCGTCGGGCTCGGCGCGTGTTTCGGTGCAGGCGATGTCGGTTCCTGCCTGAATCTCGGTCATGAACATCGCACCCGTCTTCGCCTGCTCGGGGTCCGTCGACGTCAACGCGTCGATCCAGGGCGCGAACACGGCCGGATCACCGAACATACGCAGGGTCCGCGCAGCAGCATCTGTCATCGACACCGGACAGGCCAGCCCGAACTCTGCCTGCACGAAGATGTACGACGCGAGGTACTTCGCGAGTGGCGGATGCACGGAGTCCCATCCGTGCAACCCTTTTCGGTGCGACATGGCGGACAGGCCGTACTCGTTGTACGCCGCCCGGCACAGTTCCAGGTAGGCCGGGTGATAGGAAATCCGGTCGACGCGGTCACCGGCCTTGTCGAATTGCTGCAGCACCGGCGGGTTCTTGTCTGCAATGTCGGCAAGCTCGGACAAACGGCCGGCGGCATCTCGGCCCAGTCGGTCGAGCAATCCGTTCAACGTCTCTCGGTCCGCCCCGGCGGTCCATCTGTCCACTACCGCTGTCAGAGCGGGGTCGGTGTGTGCAAAGTTCATCAGTGGTCAACGCCTTTCAGGGTGGAAACATCGGTCATGTTCGAGGAGCTCGTCGACTCCAGCCCTTGCGCGTGCAGCGCACTCCTGCGCAACAATGCCGTCATACAGACAAGGGAGAGAACGACATACACGAGCCCAAGAGCGACGACCGGCCAGATCGAGTTGGTTCGCGTCAGCAGATACTGGCTGACCATCGGGGCCGTTCCGGCAAATACGGCGGTCGACAATTGGTACGACAGAGAGATGCCGGTATACCGAACATTGGTGGGGAAAACCTGCGCCAGGATGCCGGCCAACGCGGCGTAATACATTGCGTGAGGCGCCGTCGCGAGGACCATACCCAGAATCGCCAAGGGCACGGAGCCCGTCTGAACCAGCACGAACATCAGTGGTAGGAGCACGATCTCCGGAAGCAGCATCCAACGGACCGCTTTCGACGGATCGATCCGCGTGGCCAGCACAGCGCCGAAAGGCTGTACGAGCGCCTGGGCTACCAGTGCCACGGTGATCACGAGGAGGAAGTCACTGCGCTCGAAGCCGAGATCCGTTGTCGCCCAAGAGAGCGCAAAGGTTGTCTTGACGTACGTGATGGCAACACCGGCAACCACAGCGCCGACGCCGAGAGCAAGTTCGACGGGATGCGAACGCAACACTTCAACCAGCGGCATCCGTGTACGTTCCTGTGCCGCAACAGCCTTCTTCATCTCGGGTGTCTCGGAGATGTGCAGTCGGATGTAGAGAGCGACGATCACCAAAGCTGCGGATCCGAGGAACGGCAGACGCCAACCCCACGACTCGAACACGGAATCCGACATCAACGTCAGGCCGAGGAAGGCCAGCGTCGCGAGCAGGTTGCCGACCGGTGAACCCTGCTGCGCAAACGCACCGTAGAGCACCTTTTTCTTCGGGGGAGCGAACTCGGTAGCGATCAATACGGCGCCACCCCATTCGCCGCCCATGGCAATGCCCTGGAGAACACGCAGTGCCACAAGCAGTATCGGTGCCCAGATCCCGATCTGGGAGTACGTAGGGAGGAGGCCGACACCGACAGTTCCCAACCCCATGAGCGCGAGGGTGATGATCACGGCGTTCTTGCGACCGAACTTGTCTCCGAAATGACCGAACACCACTCCGCCGACCGGACGAGCCACGAATCCCACGGCAAAAGTCGCGAAGGCGGCGAGTGTTCCCACCGCCGGCGACGCATCCGGGAAGAACAGCGGGCCGAGCACCAAGGCGGATGCGGTTCCGTAGATGTAGAAGTCGAACCACTCGATAGTCGTTCCGACAAACGCCGTGATTCCGGCCTTGCGCGCCTGTTTGGTGTTGTATTCAGGCGGATTGGTGTCTTGACCTGGGTGTTGATCCACGGTTCTCCCTGATTCTCGCGTCGGGCATCACCAAGGGATGCAATGTGAGGCGTGAATCACTATCGTCCGAAATCCATGTAGAGTCCAAGACTTAGTTCGACTCATTTATGTGAGAGAACCACATAATGAAACCCGGGAGGAGCGACATGGAATTGCGTCAGCTGCGCGCGTTTCTCGCAGTCGCCGACGAACTTCATTTCGGCCGGGCCGCCGAGCGACTCCACATCGGGCAGTCGCCGCTCAGCCAGACCATTCGGGCGCTCGAGCGCGAACTCGGCACCGACCTGTTTGTCCGGACCACCAGATCAGTGCAATTGACCGCAGCCGGCGAAGCCTTGGTCACGCCCGCACGAATCATCGAAGCGCAGATCGCCGTCGTACGGGATATCGCATCAGCGGCGTCGACCGGGGAAACAGGCCGTGTCACGGTGGGTTTCGGCGGAACGGGCGGCTACACGGTGCTGTCGGCCCTCACACGATCGCTGGCCGACTCCCATCCGGGAATCGAACTGGACCTACGGCCGCAGATGTACTCGGGTGAGGTGCTCGACGCTCTCCGACGCGGAACACTCGACATGGGCATAGTCGGCCTGCCCATTCCGCGCGGATTCGAGACTCACACTGTGCGCGAGGAAACCTTGATGGTCGCGGTTCCGGCCAGGCATCACCTCAGTACCCGGGACTCGGTGTCACCGGAAGACCTGGCAACCGAGCGATTCGTGATGTATCCCGCCGAGCACGGCTCGGTGGTGCGCGATGCGACGTTGTCCGTCTGCGCCACAGCAGGTTTCACGCCCACCGGCGCGCACGAAGCCCCCGATCCGTACAGCCTGTTGGCCATGGTCGGAGCGGGGGTCGGGATCGCCGTCGTCGTGGAGTCGACGGCGCATCTGTCCATGGACGGGGTCGTGTACCTGCCGATCGCCGGGGCCACGCCCACGCTGAAAATCGCGATGGCATGGCGACCGAACAATCCGACGCCGGCAGTACACACCGTCACCAGGGTACTGAGGGAGCAGCCTTAGGCTCTCGCGAGAATTCCGGCGAAATCTGTTCCCACAGGCAGAGTTCCGTACTCGTGACCACGGTCGGCGCCGAGGCGAGCGGCAATGAACGCATCGGACGAGGCGGCCGGGGAGTGGCGCACCATGAGCGAAGCCTGCAGCGCCAACGCCATTGCCTCGACGACGGTCCGAGCGCGGAGCTGGGCGTCGGCGGGTGCCATCGTGGCGAGCTCACCGAGTTGGCGTCGTACCCGATCGAGGTGCTGATCGAGGACCGGGTTGTTGCCGCGAGCGAGGTTGACCTCGTGGTCGAAGGCGGCAACGGAATCGGGTTCACGGGTCATCGCGCGCAGGACATCGAGTGCGATGACGTTGCCCGACCCCTCCCACACGGCCATGACGGGCTGCTCACGGTAGCGACGGGCAAGCGGGAAGTCCTCGGTGTAACCGTTACCGCCCAGGCATTCGAGTGCCTCGTAGGAGTGGTGCGGGCCGCGCTTGCAGATCCAGTACTTCGCAACAGCCGTCGCGAGTCGGCGGAACGCCTTTTCCTGCTCGTCCGCGTCCTCGTCCTGCGCGCGAGCCAATCGCAGTGCGGTGATGGTCGCGGCTTCGGATTCGAGAGCCAGATCGGCGAGCACCGACGTCATCGCCGGCTGATCTGCCAGGACGGCACCGAAAGCGCTTCGGTGCCGTGCGTGCCACACCGCTTCGGCGACCGACTGACGCATACCTGCCGTGCTGCCGAGGATGCAGTCGAGTCGCGTCTGGGACACCATTTCGATGATGGTCCGCACGCCACGACCCGGTTCGCCGATCATGGTGCCGACGGTGCCGTCGAGTTCGATCTCGGACGACGCGTTGGACTTGTTGCCCAGCTTGTTCTTCAGACGCTGGATGCGGAAGACGTTGCGTGTGCCGTCAGGCAGGATGCGGGGGAGAAGGAAGCAGGAAAGCCCCTCACCGGCAGCACCTTCGGCCTGAGCGAGAACCAGGAAGGCGTCGGACATCGGCGCGGAGCAGAACCACTTGTGTCCGGTGAGCAGGTAGTCCGCACCCGGGCCGCCACGTCCGGCCGGCTTGGCGATGGTCGTGTTGGCTCGCACGTCGGAGCCGCCCTGCTTTTCCGTCATCGACATTCCGAATATCGCGGATGCCTTTCCGGGAGCATCCAACTCGGGGGTGTAGCTCCGAGAAAGGGCACGCGGGGTCCAGATGGCGGCTACATCGGGTTGCAGCTCGAGCGAGGGGATCACGGCGTGCGTCATGGAGATCGGGCACGCGTGGCCCGGTTCGACCTGGGAGAAGAGCATGAATGCCGCGGCCCGAGCCACGTTGGCGCCCGGCTTCGGGTCAGCCCAGGCAGAGGTGTGAGCACCGTGCGCTACGGCGGCAGAGATGATCCGGTGATACGACGGATGGTATTCGACCTCGTCGATGCGGTTTCCCCAGCGATCGAAGGTCTTCAATTCGGGGATCACCGTGTTGGCCAGCTCGGCGTCGTGCTGGAATCCAGCACTGCCAACCAGTTCACCGACGTCGGTGAGTTCGCTTGTGGCCCAATCGGCGTCGTGGCGCGCGACCCCTTCGGCCAGGACCGTATCGAGCAGGAACTCGTTGACGTCCGTGCGCGGTACCGACTGGTTGAGCACTGCATGGGTGCGATGCGGAGCCGGGTGGGTGACGGTCTTCTCGGAAATATCAGTCATGACAGGCCTTTCAGCTCGCTGCGCGGATGAGGTGCTTCTGGATCTTGCCGGTCGGTGTACGCGGAAGAATGGTCGCGAACACCACTTCACGCGGAATCTTGTAGCGCGCCAACTTGTCCGAGAGGTAGTCCTTGATGTCGTCGGCGCTGATGACATCCGGTTCACGCCAGACGACGTGCGCGACGACGGTCTCGCCCCATTCTTCGTTGGGTTTTCCGACAACGGCGACGTCGACGACGTCCGGGTGGCCGGAGATCACGTCCTCGACCTCCTTGGAGTAGACGTTCTCACCGCCCGTGATGATCATGTCCTTCGCGCGGTCGACGATGAAGAGGTAACCGTCCGCATCCTTGCGCGCCAGATCGCCGGTGCGATACCAACCTCCGTCGGCAAAAGCAGCCTTCGTGGCAGTGGGGTCGTCGAGGTACCCCTGCATGACGGTGTCGGCACGCAGCCAGATCTCACCGATCTGATCGGGCTCCGCGTCGGTGCCGTCATCGGCAACCAGGCGCAGGTCGACTCCGGCCAGCGCGACGCGGCCGATCGAGCCCGCCTTGCTCAACTGCTCCTCGGGGTACAGCACAGTGCCCACCGGCCCGGTCTCGGTCATGCCGTAGACCTGCCGGAATTCGGTGGTGCCGTACGACTCCACCAGTCGCCGAGCGACATCCGCGCCGATCGGTCCGCCGCCGTACAACCACGCACGAACGCTACCGAGGTTGTAGTCGGCAAAGTTCGGCACGAGGTTGAGTGCAGTGGTGTAGATGACCGGCGGGCCGAAGCAGAGGGTAATACGTTGTTCCTGAACAGTTTCCAGGAATTTGACGGGATGGTACTCGCGCAGCAGCACGACGGTTCCGCCCATGTAGAGCGTGGACATGAACCAGTTGTTGAGCGGGGAAGCGTGCCAGATCGGGACGGCCATGAGCAGGCGCTCGTCCCGAGTCGTCGACACGGCGAGGGCCGCGGTGACGGCAACACCGACGACGTTGCGGTGGCTGTGGACGCAGCCCTTGGGCGAGCCGGTAGTCCCCGAGGTGTAGAGGATTTCAGCCGGATCGTTCTCGTCGATGTCGATACCGTCAACGCCCTCTTGGCGGGTGATGGCGTCGTCGAAGAAGTCGAAACCGTCTGCGACAGAGTCCGTGCTGATCAGCTTGGCCGTTGTCTCCAGTCGACCGACAACCGGCGCCAACTCACCGTCGAAGACGCACACCGACACCTTCGCATGTCCCAGCACGTAGGCAACTTCCGGAGTCTGCATCTTGTGGTTGATGGGGACCACGACGGCGCCCAAGCGCCAGGCACCGAGCATCGCGTACACGAATCCCGGAGTGTTGTAACACATCAGCGCGACGCGGTCGCCCGGCTGCACGCCCAACGACTGCAAATAGCCTGCGGCGCGTCGACTTCCGTCCTGAACCTGGGAGTACGTGTGATCGTGACCGTCGAACATCAGGAAGGGTTTGTCCGGGGTCTTGGTGACGTTGCTGTCGAATACGCGAACGATATTCATCGAAGTCCTTGTCGGAGAATCACGCTCGAAGAGAGTTCATTCCATCGAGCTGTTGAGTACGGCGTCGGGTATCTGGAGAGTGGCGAAGATGACGGCGACCGCCTCCTCGAGGGAGTAACCGAAGCTCTCGCCGGTGGCAGTTTTCTGAATGACGAGGCCGAAGATCGCAGACCAGAAGGCCTTGGATTCGACGTCGATGCCCGCGCGCAGCTGCCAGCCGGTGCGGATCAAGGTACGGAGGAGGGCTGTTTCACCCGAGGAATGCAGAGTGCGAAGCGTCTCGGAGATCAGATCGCGGAGTTCACCACGGCGACCCGTCATCATCATCGCTTCCACGAACAGTTCGACACTGGGAGCGCCCGAGCCGAGGAGTGATCCGACCAGCTTCTCGGTGTAGTCGCCCACGGTGTCGGCGTCGGCGGCATCGACCTCGGCACGCTTGCCTGCGCGCAGAACGGCTGCACACGCCACCTCGACGAAGAGCTTCTCTTTTGAGCCGTAGTAGTAGGTCACCTGGTTTGGATGGGCGCCGGCGGCGGTGCAGATCTGCGCGATGGACACGCTGTCGCCATGTTCGAGGAAGAGCTCGGTTGCAGCGTTGAACAGTGCCATGCGCGTCTGCTTGCCCGACTCACGCGTCGCGCGCGCTGCGGGAACTGACTCGGTGACCATCACGAACTCCTACTTGTTTGTATGACAAACAATAACTCGGCGTTGTTTGTATGGCAAACAATTTCTCCCGGTACGACCCAAAGTTGCTGCGAAACACTCACATCAACCCCGCGATCGGGAACGTTCGACTGCGCTGGCTGCGCTTCGATACGACGGGTGCCTTCCTCCACACTTCTGACTGTCGACCGAGTCCGGACGATTGCTACGCGACAGCATCTGACCAAGCAATGCTGCCATTGTCGTCTGTTCAGATGAAATTTCTTCAACCTCGGTCATTTATCTGAAAATGATTGCTACCCTCCACAGACTATTTCTGAACACAATCTTCCGGCATCAATTGCGTAAGACTTTGAGGAGTAACCTATGTCCCAGGCGCGGTCGAAGCCGTGGATTCTATTTTCACTCCTGCTGATTTCGGCGTTATCGGCGGGATGCTCCGAAGCTCGCAACATCGACGCGTCGAACCCTTCTCCGACGTCGATTCCATCCGTTTCCAGCTATTCCTCAAATCAGAACAGCACCTCGACAGTGATGCCACCAGAGAAGTCGATCCCAAAATCCGTCCAAGTTCCAGAAGATGAACATACAAATGACACTTTCACGATCAATCGAAGTCCTGGAACCTTCTCCCTGGGGTGCAACAACAGTGAAGAGTTACCCAAGGACGGTGTAGTCTTCGACTCTCTGAGTGGAAAATTCTTTCCGCTACCCATACCATCTGTTACGTCGTCCGAAGAGCTTGTGAAAGCGTATTGCACAGTAGCTGGACCACCGGACCGCCTCCGCATCATTTACATCCTGTCCCTCCGCATTCCCGCGTCGGGACCCGAGGTCGAAAACCCCTAACCAGAACTGTCTCGTATGCACTGGATACACCAGGTGCAGTTGCGAATTACGCGTGGCCAGCACCGATCGGAACTTCGATCGACGAAATTGCTGCGACCAATTTCGGATTTATCGTACGCGTTGGTAACAATTTCACGGGCTTCGATCTCGACACCCTAGAGCCGACATGGGAGCGTAACGATGGCCCAGTCTACGACTCGAGCTTCAACGGGTTGGCCTTTGTTCGCGAGATAGGTTTCGAGAGTGGGCTGAAGGTAGTCATCAACGACGCCTCAACTGGGTCGGAGCTTCAGAATCTGAGCGGATTCCAGCGAGCCACCGAAGGAAAGGACTTTCAAGGGCAGTCCAATTATGGCTGGTTCCTGAGGCATGGATACAAGAACCCGGACAACGACGTCTTCTACTTCGACGCTTCTTCGAAGAAGTTGATCGGACCGTTATCGCCCTATGCGGAGGGGATGCAGCGACATGGTGACCTATTATTAACATACCGTCGGGACAATGTCGATAAGAACAACTTTATCAACATATTCGATATTAAAAAGAATGACTACGTGCTACGTAAAATTGGTTCTGAAGTTTCCGGTCTGAACTTCAGCGAAATCTACGTTGCAGGAAACTATCTTTACATCAAGAACGACACCGAGAGTTCCGTCACCGACCTTCGAACGCTCACCAAAGTGTCTCAGGGGTGGAGCGCGCGACCGATGGATCTAATCGGCACGGATTGGATCTTGTCAATCAAAGGGCCGGTGACAAATCAGTACGTCAATTGCTTCGACGGGGATGGTTTCTATATGTGCAAAGAGCGAGCGGTCTTGGTGCACAGCCCGAACGGGGCCTACCCAGGTCCTTGGTACTGACTGCCTGTCGGTGACTGCCGACAAGAACTCGCCTTCATCGGCCAATCCATCGACCCGTCTCGACTGCACCGAGAACTCGACGCGTGTCTACTCACCACAGCCGAGATCGAACTCGGGCCAGACGTGTGGACCACCTGGAGCGACCCCCTGGGCGTCGGCTATACCGACCAGACCGTTTGATATTGGTCCGATTTGCCGTAAGTTGTGCGCAATGGGGCTATCACGCAACCGAACTCGGGCGTTGTTGATCGTCGCGGCAATCGCAGCCGGGACCGCTGCCGCGGCGAAACCGGCGGAGGCCACCTGGACAACCGCGCCGATGTGCGGCGATTGGCAGGTCGAGACCGTAGCCCAAGGGTTGGAACAGCTCGAAAACCTCGAGACCGATGACAACGGCGGGTTCTACCTCTCCGGCGAGTCGAAGATCTATCACGTCGACGCCGAAGGACAGGTACGAACCGTCCTCGACGGCATTGCTGCTCCTGGCGGTTTGCAGCTCGACGGTTCGAGGCTGTCCTTCCTCACCAGACAGGACGGCAAGCTGTGGCAACTGGACACCACGACGGATCAGCTGTCCGCACCCGCCGACTTCGCGGGCAACGGCTTGCTCCGACTTCCCGACGGCGATCTTCTGACGACGTGGGTCGGAACGGAGGGCGGCCCGTCGAAGGGCGTGTCGCGCTATCAACATGACTCCCGAACCGTCGTACCCAATTGGGCCGCAGTGCCACGTTCGGAGGGGCTCGCGCTCAGTCCGGATCATCGAGCCGTGTACACCGATGATCTGTTCACAGGTCAGATCATTCGAGTCCCTGTGGATACCCCTGATGCGTGGGCCGTTGTCGCAACCGTCCCGAGCCCGGTACCCGGTCTCGACGATCTGACCGTGTCGCGGGATGGGATGCTCTACGTCGCTGCTCACCTCGAGGGCGCGATCTATCGTGTAGATCCCGAGACCGGGAAGTCCTGCGTCGTCGCTTCGGGTCTGTCGGGTGGGTGGACCGGGCCGAGTTCAGTGCGTATCGGGCGGGACGGCGACGGCTGGGCGCTCTACGTCACCGGCTTCGACGGGACACTGCGCCGCCTGGTACCTCCGGCGGGCGTCGAACTCGCACCGGTTCGGTAACTCCGTTCTCTTCGAGACGGGATTCTCCGACCTGGCGATACTTAAAATCACGCTGATTTGAAGGCATGCCCGCAGCGCAGCGGCCGCTTGTCCGAAAACTGTCAACAGTTCTACACGGAGAAATGGCTACCCTTAGGTTTACGCTGCTCGCATGTTTTCTTCCGTCGCAGCGAAGATCCGCCTGGTGGTGGCACTGCTCCTCACTGCCCTCCTGGCGCTGACTCTGTCATCGTGCTCGAGTGGCTCGGATTCGTCGGCAGCCCCTACAGACCTGTGTGCACCTCCGGGAGTGGGAGCCGCAACCGCGGCCCCCACCAATCTGGATGCGGCAGCGGGTGCGGGCGCCGAAGACCGCTACACCACGGCCACCGTCACCCCGGTCGATCGGATCGACACCTCGAAGCTGAACTTGATCAAACCCGGGGTCATCACGGTCGGCACGCTCGGTGACGCGCCCCCGAGCATCTGCGTCAACTCCGATAATCAGTACACCGGATACGACAACGAGCTGCTGAAGGCCGTCGCGGACAAGCTGGGCCTGAAGGTCGAGTTCGTCGGCACCGAGTTCGCCGGGCTTCTCGCCCAGGTTGCCGGTCGACGCTTCGACGTCGGCTCGTCGTCCATCACCACCACAGACGACCGTCGCAACACCGTCGGCTTCACCAACGGCTACGACTTCGGATACTTCTCCCTCGTCGTGCCTAACGGCAGCCCGATCACCGGCTTCGGAGACCTGGACGCATCCAAGCGCATCGGCGTCGTGCAGGGAACCGTGCAGGACGACTACGTCGTGAACACGCTCAAGCTCGATCCCGTGAAGTTTCCCGACTACGCCACGGCGTACGCGAACCTCAAATCCGGACAGATCGACGCCTGGGTAGCTCCGTCTCAGCAGGCCGAAGGCGCAATCGCTCCCGGTGACCCGACCTCGATCATCCAGAACACCTTCTCGGTCAACAACTTCGTCGGCTGGGCGGTGAACAAGGAAAACCAGCCGCTGATCGACGCCCTCAACTCCGGCCTCGACGCAGTCATCGACGACGGAACCTGGTCTCAGCTGTACGCCGACTGGGTACCGCGCCAACTCCCTGAAGGCTGGAAGCCCGGATCCAAGGCCGCGGCCACTCCGGAACTGCCCGACTTCGCAGCCATTGCGGCAGAAAACGCAGCAAACGGTGACGGTGGCGATACCGCGTCGTACCAACCGAAGTCGACGCTCGAACAGCTCAAGGACACGTTCTTCGACTGGGATCTGTACAAGAAGGCATTCCCCGATCTCCTCAAGACCGGTCTTCCCAACACCCTGATCCTTGCGCTCGCGTCTGGCATCATCGGCACGGTCCTCGGCATGCTGCTCGCTGTCGCCGGTATCTCGGGCACCCGTTGGCTGCGCTGGCCCGCCCGCGTCTACACCGACATCTTCCGTGGCCTGCCCGCCGTCGTCATCATCTTGATCATCGGGCTCGGCGTCGGACCGATCGTCAAGGGAATCACCGGCAGCAATCCGTACTGGCTCGGTGTCGCGGCGCTGTCGCTGCTCGCGTCGGCGTACATCGGTGAGATCTTCAGATCCGGTATCCAGAGCGTCGAGTCCGGGCAGCTCGAGGCTTCCCGTGCCCTCGGCTTCAGCTACCGCAAGTCCATGTCGCTGGTCGTCATCCCGCAGGGTGTACGACGCGTTTTGCCGGCGTTGATGAACCAGTTCATCTCGCTGATCAAGGACTCGTCGCTGATCTACTTCCTCGGTCTCCTCGTCACCCAGCGGGAACTCTTTGCCGTCGGACGTGATCTCAACGCCCAGACCGGCAGCCTGTCCCCGCTCGTTGCGGCAGGCTTGTTCTACCTTGCTCTGACCATCCCGCTGACGCACCTCGTCAACTACATCGACAACCGGCTCCGGACCGGACGCGCCGACACTTCAGGCACGTTGGATCCGCTCGAGCAGGCCATCGTCGTGGAAAGGGGCTGAGGACATGACCACCAGCTCTGAACTGAAGTCCGTATCGCTCACCGGCAAGGACCTGCATCTGTCCTTCGGCACAAACAAGGTGCTTCGCGGCGTCAACCTGCACGTCGACGCCGGAAACACCGTCACCGTCATCGGGCCCTCCGGTTCGGGCAAGTCGACGCTCCTGCGCGTGCTGAACCGTCTGCACGAGCCTGAGCAGGGTGACGTGCTGCTCGACGGGAAGTCCGTCTTGAAGGACAATCCCGACGAGCTTCGCCAGCGAATCGGCATGGTGTTCCAGCACTTCAACCTGTTCCCGCACAAGACCGTCGCCGAGAACATCGCGCTCGGGCCGAACAAGCTCAAGGGGTTGTCCAAGGAACAAGCTCGGGCGCTCGCGCTCGAGCAGCTGGATCTGGTGGGGCTCAAGGAAAAGGCGGACTCGCGGCCCGGCAACCTTTCCGGTGGTCAGCAGCAGCGCGTCGCCATTGCCCGCGCCTTGGCGATGAAGCCCGAGGTCATGTTCTTCGACGAGGCGACGTCAGCTCTCGACCCCGAACTGGTCAAGGGCGTTCTGGCGTTGATGGCCGATCTCGCGAAGTCCGGTATGACCATGGTCGTCGTGACGCACGAAATGGGCTTCGCGCGTTCCGTTTCCGACAAGGTGCTCTTCATGGACCGCGGCGCCGTTGTCGAAACCGGTACTCCGGAACAGCTTTTCGACGATCCAGAAACAGATCGACTGCAGGCGTTCCTGTCACAGGTTCTCTGACCCCGGACGCTTCAGAGATCGACGGGCGTTGATCCTGGACGCCTGAAGCATCAGATGGTCACGTTCGGCGAGGTTGGATGCCTTGTGCGCTGCAACGGCATACAACCTCGCCGCCGTCTCCAGGTCTCCGTCGCGTTCACGGAGATAGGCCTCGACTGCGGCATGGCGTGGAAGAGAATCGTCCAGCGCTGCAAGAGCTGCCAAGCCGGCGCGTGGTCCGTCCGCCTCGCCGACGGCCACCGCTCGGTTGAGCCGGACGATCGGGCTGTCGGTCAGGGCTGCGAGTTCGTCGTACCACTCCACGATCTGCACCCAATCGGTCTCGTCTGCTGTGAGAGCGTCGGCATGAAGTGCGGCAATCGCGGCCTGGGCTTGGAACTCGCCCAGTCGGTCGCGAGCGAGGGCTCCCTGAAGGATCACGACCCCTTCCGCGATCGTCTCGGTGTCCCACCGTCCGCGGTCCTGCTCGGCAAGCGGAACCAGGCTGCCGTCTGCGGCAGTGCGCGTGGCGCGGCGAGCGTGATGAAGCAGCATCAGAGCGAGCAACCCCGCCACCTCGGGATGATCGATCGCAGCGGCGAGCTGCCGGGTGAGCCTGATGGCCTCGGCAGCCAGGTCGACGTCGCCGGAGTACCCCTCGTTGAAGACCAGATAAAGGACACGGAGAACGGTGGCGACATCGCCGGGCTGCTCGAACCGCACGCCGGAGACCGTGCGCTTGGCTCGGCTGATGCGCTGAGCCATCGTCGCCTCAGGCACCAAGTAGGCCTGCGCAATCTGGCGAGTGGTCAGCCCGCCGACAGCGCGCAGCGTAAGTACAACGGCGGACGACGGCGTCAACGACGGGTGAGCGCACAGAAAGTAGAGCTGGAGTGTGTCGTCCACGCCCGGCACCGACCCGCTGACCGGCCGCTCGCCTGGCTGCTCGTCAACCAGAAACTCCCGCTTGCGACGAGCCGCATCCGACCGGATCCCGTCGAGGAACCGCCGCCAGGCCACTGTGACCAGCCAGCCCTTCGGGTCCCGCGGCGGGTTGTCCGGCCAGGTCCTCACCGCCTCGAGCAGAGCGTCTTGCACGGCGTCCTCGGCCGACGCGAAATCTGCTCCGCGGCGGACGAGGATGCCGAGCACGCTCGGAGTCAGACTTCGAAGCAGCGTGTCGTCCATGAGAGTCGTCAGTCCGTGATGGTCGGCGGCTCGGTCAGGAACGGGCGCAGTTCGAGCCATTCGTGAATCGGCTTCCCGCCTGCGCCGGGCGCGGCCGAGAGCTCCCCGGCCAATTCGACGGCTCGGTCGTAGTTGTCGACGTCGATCACCATCCAGCCGGCAATGAGGTCCTTGGTTTCCGCGAACGGACCGTCGGTGACCGGCGGGCGACCCTCACCGTCGTACCGGACAAAGGTGCCCTCAGGAGCGAGAGCCTGACCGTCGACGAACTCGCCCGCCTTCTCGAGCCGATCCGCGAAGTCCTGCATGTACTTCACGTGGGCCGTGATCTCTTCCGGTGTCCACTGGTCCATCGGCACGTCGTTGACTGCAGCCGGAGCACCGCGGTAGTGCTTGAGCAGCAAGTACTTGGCCATCGTGAATCTCCTCTGTGTCGGTGCCACCCATTCTGGTCGCACTTCACTACAGGGACGAAGCAAGTCGGGGATTCTCGACATCGCAGGGCTTTCGGCCCTGTGCGCCTTTTTGGTAGTGCCCGCAACCAGAAAGGCGCACGGGGGCCGGAGGCCCTAAATCCACCCCTGCCGACGAGCGATCACTGCAGCTTCGTGCCGATTGGCTGCACCTAGTTTGGTGACAGCTGACGACAAATAGTTTCGGGTGGTACCCGCAGACAGGTGTGCCCGGGAAGCGATCTGCTCGATGGATGCCCCGTCGGCCGCGTATTCGAGTACGTCCGCCTCGCGCGGAGTAAGCGGTGAGTCGCCGGCGCCGATCGCCTCGGCAGCCAACGACGGGTCGACGTACCTCCCGCCGGCATGGACGCTGCGGACCACCTCGGCGAGCGTCGCCGCAGGCGTCGTCTTCGGTAGAAATCCGCGGACACCTGCTGACAGTGCCTTCTTCAAGTACCCAGGACGCCCGTGGCTCGTCACGATGATCGAGACGCACCCCGAGACCGTCTGCGCAATCTGTTGCGCCGTCTCGATGCCGTCGATACCCGCCATCTGAAGGTCGAGCACGGTTACGTGAGGTTGATGCTTTGCAGCAGCGATCACGGCATCCTCGCCGGATTCGGCTTCTGCCACGACGACGATGTCGTCCTCGAGCGACAACATCATGGCCAGAGCCGAGCGGATCAGGTTCTCGTCGTCGGCCAGCAGTACCTTGATCGGCTCGGTCACCGAGACTCCTTCGTTCGGGACGGAAAGTGGGCGGTGAGGGTGAAGCGATCTTCGTCCTGGACGGTTTCGACAGTTCCTCCGACGGCGCCGACGCGCTCGCGCAATCCGTTCAGACCGGTTCCGTTGTTCGGCTCTGCGATCCGTGCGCCGTCGTTGGCAATCACGACGCCGTCCGCGGACACCTCGATGCTGCAATTCTCGGCACTGGAGTGCCGGAGAATGTTGGTCACGCCTTCACGGACGACCCACGCGGCGGCCTCGGCCAGTTCCACCGGCAGTTGATCTGCCGATCCACGTATCGCGGTGGAGATTCCGGCGGCCTCGAGCAGAGACTGCGCACCGGCCAGCTCCGATGCCAAGGCGATGGACCGGTATCCCCGAACCAACTCGCGCGCTTCGTCGAGAGAATCTTGCGCAAGTTCGCGTACTTCGTCCATCTGCGCGGCGGCACGATCGTCGCCGCGTCGTGAAAGAGTGGCTGCAAGTTCGCTTTTCACCGCAATTGCAGACAGCGCACGCCCGACGACGTCATGGAGATCGCGCGAAAATCGCAACCGCTCCTCGGCGACGGACAGGGCAGCGGCAGCTCCGCGAGCCTCGTCCAATTCGGTGACCATGCGAAGCAGCCACACCGACATGTAAACGGTCAGCCCCATGAAGGCGGCGACGATTCCGACGGACACGCCGCTTTCCGGACCCGCAAGCAGTCCCAGTACGACCCCGGCGGCCACCGAGCCCACGATCAGCCAGCGCAACGACGTCAACCCAGCAAGGGGCACGACAAGGATTGCCGCGAGCCAGAAGTACGGGCCGTTCTCGCCATTGCTTCCCAAGGCGATTCCCGCCGAGCAGAACGCGGACAACGTCATCACGGCAAGAGGAATCTGGACGGGCTTGGCCACGACTCCGCCCAGATCTGACATCCGAGAGACGGCGATGCCGCACGCAACGGCACTGATTCCGAGGAAGACACCCGACAGGTACCGATCCGCAACGATCTCGGTGACCGCACCGAAGCCACCGAAAACCACTGCGACCATGATGAACGATTGCCGCGTGTAGAGGCGAACCTTGTCGACGTTCGACGCGGTTCGCCACGTCCGTCTCGGATTCCAGCGTCCGAAGTTCTGCGCGATCATGCCCACTACCTTCTCAGAGTTCTACGAACGCGGTTCCCAGCGGAAGTGGACGTTCGCGATCAGAACCGAACCGACGATCCACGCCAGCATGACCAACAGCGGTTGCCCAGCCGAACCGAAGGTGTCGACAAATCCGGCCGCCGCACCGGGCGCATCGCCCAGATCAGCCAGTTCGCCAGTGGTCCGCCCCAGCCATCCGAGATTGAGAAGGTCGACTACTGCGGCCAGCGGAGTGAAATCGAGAATGCGAGCAATGTTGTCCGGCACGACATTCCTGATCGAAGACATACCTGCCGTCGCCAGAATCAGAATCGGCATGCAGGTGATCTGCGCCGCCTCTGCATTTCGCGTGACAGCCGAAGTGATCAACGCCAGCGCTGTGAAGAGCGCGGCGCCGCCGATCACCGCGACCAGGACCAGCACCGGATTGACCGGAGCACTGCCGCCGAGAACCATCACGGCGATTCCGATGACCACCGTCAACAGTGCGGTGAGAACCCACGACGGCACTGCCGGGCCCGCCAGGATCTCGGCGTCGCTGCATTCCCCGGTCCGTAGTCGCTTGAGAACCAACTCGTCACGGCGCGTCGCGTACACCGACAGCAGGTTGTAGAAGACCACGAAGACCAGAAGGAACAGTGCAAATACCTCGAGGCCTGCCGACACCGACTTGTCCGACAGCCCGCCGTCTCGCGACAGGTACAGCATTCCCACGGGAAAGATCAGCGGGAGGACGATTGCATTGAAGAGCAACAGTCGATTTCGTCCCAGGAGCGTGAACTCCGAACGAGACAGGGTTGCTATGCGGTTCATGCCGACGCTCCTTCGAGAGTTGCGTGATGATCGAATTGGTCTGCAATGGAGAGGAATACTGTCTCCAAGGACGCCGCTCGGGCATCCAAGCCGGTCAGCAAGACATCATTGTGCTGCGCCCACAGCAGCAGTTCCGTCAGCGTCTCCTGGACGGTGCGAGTGGTGATCAGCACCAGATCGTTTTCGACGCGCACCTCGGCGCCGGCCAGCGCTGGGAGCGGAAGGCCTGGGCGGTGCAGTTTGATCTGGGCGGGATGATCTGCGACGACGTCCGCCACGGTTCCGCTGCGCACGACCGATCCACGGTGCATGATCGCCAATTGGTCGCACAAGGATTCAGCTTCGTCGAGATAGTGCGTCGTCAACATGATGGTGACGCCCGACGCTTTCAAGTCAGCGATCAATTGCCAAGTGTTACGCCGACTTTCGGGGTCCAAACCAGTAGTCGGTTCGTCGAGGAACAGTACGAGTGGCCGGCCGATGATCGCGCACGCCAAATCCAGTCGGCGCGCTTCACCGCCCGAGAGGAACTTCACGCGGGTATCGCCACGGTCACGCATGTCCACGCGCTCGAGCACCTCGTCGACGGGAAGCGGATTCGAGCACGTTCCGGCCCACATCGCCAAACTCTCACGAGCAGTCAGGTCTTGGGGAAGCCCACCCTTCTGGAGCATGATGCCGAGCGACGGTCGAATCTGCTTGCGGTTGCGCACCGGATCCATTCCCAGAACGCGCACCGTACCGGCGCTGGCTCGTGAAAGGCCCTGAATCACTTCGAGAGTGGATGTCTTGCCGGCACCGTTTGTTCCGAGGAGGCCGAACAGCTCACCTTCCTGAACACTCAGATCCAGATTGCGAACAGCATCGAACGCCTCCTTGCCGGAGCCGTAGCGCCGCGACATTCCGACTACGTCGATCACGGGATCGCCCTTCATCGCTGCGCCTCCTCTCGGTTCCAGCTGCGCAGTCCGATCGTGAATCGAATGCCCGCGTAGACCGCGAGAGCGGCAACAAGAATCCAGGACACCGGATTGGAGCCGATGATCGCGAACACTCCTCCGATGATCGCGATGTTCACCACGATCACAACAAGTTCGCGGCCCATCGTGGGTGCGGGTCCGATGTCCATCAGGTCCGTCAGGAGGCTTCCCTCATGTGGTTCTCTCATGCCTCCAAGCCTCGCGGGAAGTCCGCGACGAAAACAGTGCACAGCGTCATCACCTGCGGTGACACCGTCATGGATCGGCGATGACAAATGTCATGCGACGTCCCCGCGGGGACGCGTCGTAAATTGCAGGTAAGGGTCGCCTCGTTGTTTTGCCGTTCATTTTTACGTTCCTTTACCCTCGCTTAGAGCTTCTACGGTTCCCGAAGTCCGTACATCGAATCTCGGGAGTTCACGGTGGCTATCAAGCCTTTGGCCTTGTTCGTCAAACACGACGGCGTGTCTGCACGCGCGTCGATCACCTGCCAGTACAAGTGCGGAAACGCGTGCTCTCATGAGGTCCCCAACACCTCGGGCGGCGAATACTTCCGCGATATCGCACGCACGGCACTGACTCGTCGCGGCATGCTCCGGGGCAGCGGCATGGCAGTCCTCGCGGTGGGAGCAGGCAGCGCCCTCGTCGCATGTTCGGACGAATCCGCAAGTGCGGAACCGGGAACCGGTTCGACGAGCGGCAGCAGCGGCGGAACCACACCAGCGGGGACGAACTTCGACGCCGTCGCGCCCAACAAGGAAGACAAGGTCACGGTCCCTGACGGATACGATCAGGCCGTCGTCATCCGTTGGGGTGACGCCGTTCTCGCCGGAGCCCCGGCATTCGACTTCGACAAGCAGACTGCGGCAGCACAGGAACTGCAGTTCGGATTCAACAACGACTTCGCCGGACTGCTCCCGGTCGACGGGCAGCCCAACACCTACCTCCTCGTGGTCAATCACGAATACTCCACCGAGCCGGCGATGTTCCGCGGCTACGATGCGGAGAACCCGACCGAGGAGCAGTTCAAGATCGGCCTGGCCAGCCACGGACTGTCGGTCGTCCAGGTCAAGGGCGAATCCGACAACGGCAAGCTGGTACCGGAGATCGGATCGAACAACCGCCGCATCACCGGAACCACGGAGTTTGTCGTGACCGGCCCCGCTGCAGGTAGCGACTTCCTCAAGACGAGTGCCGATCCCACGGGAACCAAAGTGCTCGGCACCCTCAACAATTGCGCTGGCGGCGTCACACCCTGGGGCACAGTGCTTTCCGGCGAAGAGAACTTCAACCAGTACTTCGCGAACGCCGAGGGTGTCACCGATCCCACGGTGGCAGCCCGGCTGAAGCGCTACGGTCTGGCCGGAGCCGCTTCCGAGCGAAAGTGGGAACGCTTCGACAAGCGGTTCGATCTGGTCGCAGAACCCAACGAGGTCAACCGATTCGGATACGTCGTCGAGATCGATCCCTGGGATCCGTCGTCGACTCCGATCAAGCACACAGCGCTCGGACGTTTCAAGCACGAAGCCGCCACCATTTACATCACGTCGGACGGCACCGTCGTCGCCTACAGCGGTGACGACGAGCGCTTCGACTACATGTACAAGTTCGTCTCGAGCCGAAAGATGCAGGACGGCAAGAGTCAGGCAGCCATGCGCCACAACATGACTCTGCTCGACGCCGGAACACTGTACGTTGCAAAGCTCAGCGGAAACTCCGCCGGCGAGATCGACGGAACCGGCAAACTCCCGTCGGACGGCACGTTCGACGGAACCGGCGAGTGGGTAGCCATCCTGCGCACCGGCGAAGACGGCAAGGGCGAATCGCTGGTAGACGGTATGAGCGCCGAAGAGGTCGCCGTCTTCACCCGCCAGGCCGGTGACAAGGTCGGGGCAACGAAGATGGATCGCCCCGAGGACTTCGAGGCAAACCCGAAGAGCGGCAAGGTTTACGTCGCACTGACCAACAACACCAAGCGCGGAGTCGACGGTGGTGCCGCGGCCGACGAGGCGAACCCGAGGAACAACAACAAGAACGGCCAGGTCCTCGAAATCACCGACGACCACGCCGGCACTACCTTCGGCTGGAATCTTCTTCTCGTCTGCGGAGATCCGGCCACAGCCGATACTTACTTCGGCGGGTTCGACAAGAGCAAGGTCAGCCCAATCTCATGCCCCGACAACCTTGCCTTCGACCCGCACGGCAACCTGTGGATCTCCACCGACGGCAACGCACTCAAGTCCAACGACGGACTGTTCAGCGTTGTCCTCGAAGGCGAAAACCGCGGTGAGACAAAGCAGTTCCTCACCGTTCCCGTCGGCGCCGAAACCTGCGGCCCCATCGTGGACGAGAAGCGCGTCATCGTCTGCGTCCAGCACCCCGGCGAGACCGACGACGCCAGCATCGAAAGCCCCGCATCCCATTGGCCCGACGGTGGTTCCTCCCAGCCTCGCCCGTCGGTAGTTGCAGCATGGAAGAAGGACGGATCTCGGCTCGGCTCGTAACACACACGAAAACGACTGTGGGGCAGATCGCATACTCTGCGATCTGCCCCACGTCGTTTACCTCAGATTCTCAAGAGAATCAGTTGTCACCATCCTCGCGACGCTTACGCGTCAGGAGAACAACACCCGTTCCCAGCGCCAGCAGCAGAACCAAACCGCCTGCCGCGAGCAACCCGGTGTTCACGCCACTCTCACCAGCGCCACCACCCGAGTTGATCGTTCCACCCTGAGGAGCAGACGTCGGCGGCTTCGGCTGACCCGGCTGACCCGGGTTTGCTGTCGGCGGCTTCGGCTGTCCCGGAACCGTGCTCGGAACCGGCTGACCCGGAACCGTCGGCGGTACGACGATCGGAGGCACAACGACGATCGGGGGAATGATGATCGTCGGTGTAACCGGCACCGTCGTGTTCGGAACCGTCGTGGTCGGCGGAACTGTCGTGACCGGCGGCGTTGTCGTCGGCGGCGTCGTTGTCGTCACGCCACACGGATCCACAATCTCCTCCGCGACAACTTCTTCTGTCGTGGTCTCCTCTGTGGTGGTCTCCTCCGTGGTGGTGGATTCCTCCGTACCGGTCACATCAGCGTCACCGGCAGTGGTCGCGCTAGCCGTCGTCGTCGCAACCGTTGTGGTCGGAACCATCCGCGTGGTCGTCGTCGGAGGAACACAGGGCTCCGTCGTAACCGGCGGCGTCGTGGTGGTGGTCGTCGGAGGCACCGTGGTGGTGGTCTCCGGCGGGTCCACCGGGTGTTCGGTGCAGAGAGCGTCGCCCGGGACACAGTCCACCGGCGGGTTCTCGCCACCAACCACCAGGTAGTTGTTCAGGACGCCCGGAGTGAATCCGGGACCTGACAACGTTCCGATCTCAGGATTGACCTTGACGGTGTACGTCACCGTCGCGCTCTCACCCTTGGCCAGCTTTCCGGTGACCGTGAAGACGTTGTCGACGACACCCGAAACAACCAGCGTGGAAGTAGTAGCCGGATTCTTCGTCATTACTGCATCGTCGAGAACATCAGTCAGATCGTCGTAGAAGCTGATCTCACCATCCGCGGTGCCCACATTCTTGAACGTGAGCGTGTACGTGATCTCCTGGCCGCCAACCACACGGTTCGTGGTGGACGGGTCAGAGGACTTCAGTACCTCGATTGCGGGAGTGCCATCAACCGGGTGTTCGGTCGTGACCGGCGGAGGAGTGATCTCCGGACCGGTCGGCGGCTTCGCAGTACCGGTGACCTTGTTGTTGATCAGAACGCCGCCGGCAACACCGTCGTTGATCTTCACCTGATAGGTCAGAACAACCGACTTACCAGCTTCGAGTGCACCCGTCCAACTCAACGTCGTACCCGACAGGGTCGGCGCAGTCGCGTCGACACCGTCGACAGTTGCCTTGAGCGAACCGTCCACCAACGCGGCGTTGTCGAGAACCTTCGACAGATCATCGGTCAACACCACCGGATCAAGGGTCGTGTTACCCGTGTTCGCACCGGTCACCGTGTACGTGATCGTCTGACCAGCAGCAACATTGGTACCCGAGACCGGATCCGCAGTCTTCGCGACCGTGAACCCCGGAACCTTCACCGGGTGTTCGGTCGTCACCGGCGGAGGAGTGATCTCCGGACCGGTCGGCGGCTTCGCAGTACCGGTGACCTTGT
>NZ_JAWLSE010000019.1:0-31115 GCF_033142365.1 Rhodococcus sp. IEGM 1241 | reverse complement strand
GGTCGACGTTTTCGTGCAGGATCGCTGATGCGTTGACGGCTCCGAGGGTGCCGGCGCACAGGTTCCATGCGAGTCGGTGTGTCGTGAGCGTGTTGGTGAGTTCGCCGTCGGTGATGGCGGTGTCGATGATGTCATTGACGGCGTCGACCCAGTGCGCGAACCCGGCCGCGTTGTCGATGGCGGGTTCGAGGGTGAGTTTCATTCCGGCCCGCACGTTGGTGTCCTCGGCAATCTGACGAGCGAGGGACGTGAAGATCGCTGCCAGCTTCTCCCCTGCCGTGCTGCTCGAACCGGATGTCAGTGCTTCGCTGATGGTTTCGTCGAGGGTGCGGTTCCAGTCCGAGATGAGGTGTTCTGCGATCGCTTCTTTGGATGGGAAGTGGTAGTACATCGCGCCTTTGGCGAATTTTCCGGTAGCGCTGATGGTGTTCATGCTGATGTGGCCGTAGCCGTCGGTGTCGAAATGCCGGGCCGCGACGGCGATGATCGCTTCCCGTGTTCGCACTGCGCGGTCCTGCATTGCCGAGTTCTTACTGCCGGGGACGCGACCGATCCGGTGGGTTGTCGTGGTGGCAGCGTTTTCCGGGACGTTCGCCGATTCGACGGGGCTGTTCACAGGGATGCTCCTTCGACCATGCGGACGGCGGCCGGGTCCGTTCCACGCCACATCACCAGTAGATCATCGACCCGCCTGCTGATGGTGTGATTCTCGTCGAGGCTGGCGGCAACCTGCACAGCGCCGACGAAACCGGCGCAGAGAGTATCGGCAATCCACGACACGGCGGAGTCGAGGGCGCGGGAACGACTCGCGTCGACGACGATCGGTTCGATCGCAGCGGTCCACGCTTCGTAGGTGGCTCGGGCGCCGCTGAGCGACTTGTCGACAGACAGGATGAGGCCGGCGCGGATAATCGCCTCGTTTTGGGTGCGGCGGGCGAGTTCGCGGTAGATCATCAGTACTTGCCGGTCGGCGAGTTGACCGGTTGCGATCGCTTTCCCGACTGTCGCGGTGACTGCGTCGGACCAGCGGCCAAGCATCTCCCTCGCGATGGATTCCTTCTTCGAGAAGTGGAAGTACATCGCTCCCTTGGTGACCGGGGCGAGTGTGACGATGTCGTCGATGGTGGTGCCCGCGTATCCCGTTTTGCTGAATAGGATTACGGACGCCTCGAGGATCGCTTCGCGGGTGACTTTCGCTCGTGGCTGCATCGGTGGTCGGCCGGTCTTACCGTGGTCGATGTCTTCGGAGAGCTCGTTATGATCGTTCATTGGTCACAGATGCTTTCTGTGGTCATCGGCCTGCCCTGACGGTGTTACAGCACTGTCGGGGCCACCCCTCTTATCGGTGCGTGTGGGTCAAACAGTGGTGAGTTCGCTGCGCATCGGGTTCTCGGCGGCTCGCAGGTCGGGCAATGGCGGACTGTCGAAGCCTGCTTCTCGAGCTGCGGTATCGAACTTCTCGTACCGGCGCCATGCGGTCGATGTCGCGACAGGCGGCTTCGATTCCAGAGCGATGGTTTCCCACGTGAGGTTCGGGTTTGTCAGCTTGCGGACCGCTGTGTCTTTGACGTTCTTCGCGAGATTCGACCGGGCGATGAAAGCCATGAGGTCGTCTATGTCGGCATCCGTGTCGGCCTGTGCTTCTTCGGCGGCGCGGCGGTCTGGGAACTCCGTAGCTGTGTCTTGGGGATCGAGGATTTCGTCGAGGCCTTCATTCGTCATTTCGTCCACGAAAAACGGCTCCGCAAAGTCCGCAAAAGCGTCCTCGTTGCCGGCCTTCGCATCCACCGCTTTGGCGTCCACGTCTAGATCCGACTCACGATGCTCCGCAATATTGTGGGCGAACTTCTCGCGGCGCTGAGGGACGCGAATCGGTCCCCGGCCTACGGTGAGGTCAGACGCAATACTCTTTGCATCCTCACTGTCGGTGGCACTTTCGACGATCGAACGGTAAGCGGCGTACGCCAATCCGACTGCCTTCACCAGGATTGAGATTTCGGGGGGTGAATGCCAAGACCAGGGCTGGCGGAATGATCGCTATGGCCGCCGCAATGGCCGGCGTTAGTGGAATGAACCCGAGGTCTCCCCCACCACCGATTGACTCCTGTGCAGCGATTGCTGCGTGATAGGCGTGGTAGGCGTTTCCGAGGATGCTGATCACGACGACGCTGACTGCGAGGGCGATGTAGAAGCCTCTGTCGCGTTTGTTCATGTTGAGCTTGCTGATGATGACGATCGCGATGGTGGCGCCGAGGATGGCGCTGTCGACGATCGCAGGGAAGATCCAGGTCAGGTGTTCGAGGAGCAGTGCTTGCCGTGCGAGGTCGCGTTGTACGGCGAAGGAGAGTACGAATGCGCCGGTGGTGATACCGAGCGCAATGACGATCGCGAGTGCGAGTGCAGCAAGCAATGCGCCTAGCTGAATACGAGCTGCCCGAAGGATAAAGCCGGTCATGACTGGGTTCTTTCCTTCCAGGGGCAACCGGTGGTCGTTCCACGGAAGCACCCTTCGGCCCGCCAGTGGGGGGAGCAGAACGGGCTCGATCACAGCCCACAAGTCATCGGGAATCTCATCGGCGCGCAAGACATACCGAGCATCGAGCATCGATCTTTCGCGCTCCTGATTAACGACAAACTAGCCGATGGAAGAGTCTGCGAACACCGCTGCAACGAACCCCTGTGCGTTCGCGTGGAGTCGGAGCACCTCAGTGTCTCCCCCCCAGACCGCGTACCTGCGATACGCGGTCGCCTGTGGGACCCCCGGGAAATTTCCGCAGTGGTGTAGACGCAGGCCGCCAGCCGTTGAAGCGAGACTTCACACCGTTGCCGTCGACCATCACGTGGTCCGTTCCCTCCATCCGCGCCTTGTCGCCGACCGTGATCCGCACTCGCGGCCCGATTCACGGAGAGTCGAGCAGCTCGATTCCGTAGTCGGCGACGACGGCACGCACCTCGGCGAGGTAGCGCTGTGCCTGCGCCGTGAGCGGGACCCCGGAATGACTGATCCAGCCGATCTCGATGCTCTCGTCCACGTCGAGTGGGATGGCGACGATCTCGGGGTCGAGATCGTCACTGATGATGCCGGTCGAGATCGTGTAGCCGTCGAGTCCGATCATGAGATTGAAGATTGTCGCGCGGTCGGAGACCCGGATTTCCCGCTTGCTCGACAGGGTGGAGAGGATCTCTTCGGCGAAATAGAACGAGTTGTTCGCGCCCTGGTCGAAGGTGAGCCTTGGCAGGTCGGCCAGATCATCGAGAGCGACGCGATCTCGGGAGGCCAACGGGTTCTGTCTGGAGATGAAGATGTGCGGCACCGCGGCGAAGAGCGGGCGGAACACCAGGCCGGAATCTCGCAGGAGCTTGTCGATGACCTTCCGGTTGAAGTCATTGCGGTACAGGATGCCCACCTCACTGCGGAGCATCCGGACGTCCTCGATGATGTCCCAGGTCCGGGTCTCACGAAGCGAGAACTCGTACTGTGCCGCGTCAACGGAGTCCACCATCCGGATGAACGCCTCGACCACGAATGAGTAGTGCTGAGCCGAGACTCCGAGCAGCCGACGGGACGGTGGCTGACCGAGGTAGCACTGCTCCAGCAGCGACATCTGCTCGACGACCTGCCTGGCATAGCCGAGAAACTCCGCGCCCTCCTCGGTCAACGTCGCCCCCCGGGCCGATCGAGTGAGGAGGGTGCGTCCCACTCGGGATTCCAGGTCTTTCATCGCGGCAGACATGGTCGGCTGGGCGACGTAGAGAAGGTCGGCGGCGCCGGTGATCGACCCCTCCGCCGCGACCTCGATGAAGTAATGCAGTTGCTGCAGTGTGATGCCTCTGGATTCTCGTACCATAGCTAAATGCTATAGAGGACCATAGGAAACGTTAGTTACCCGATGACTGAACTGGAACTGCAGGATAGTGGCAGAGACTTTCCGCAAGGCCGAGCCTGGCCGATCAAGACCCGAATTGGACGTTCATGTCGAACGAATTCACGTTCAGCATCACCACCACCCGCTTCGACGAGGACTACTCGCCGTCGGAGCATTCTCGGACCACCACGAACTTCGCCAACCTGGCCCGAGGCGAACACCGTCAGCCGAACCTCCGCCGAACCCTGGCGATGATCAATGACCGGTTCAATGGTCTCGCAAGCCGGGGCAATCCGGGCCTGGACCGCTACGCCGTCGAGCTCGAGATCGTCTCCGCGGAGCTGCAGTTCAGCTCGGACGGCGGGGATCACCGGCTCCCCCTGATCGAGGTACTAGATATTCAGATCGTCGATCGCCTCACCGGCGCACGATTCCCGGGGATCGTCGGGAACAACTTCTCCTCCTACGTCCGCGACTTCGACTTCAGTGTTCGACTGCCGGCAGTCAACGAGGGCACCTCTGAGTTCACCGTGCCCGGCGACTTCGGTGACCTGCACGGCAAACTGTTCCAACATTTCCTCGACTCCGAGGCCTACAGGGAGTGCTTCGCGGTGGATCCCGTGATCTGCATCAGTGTGTCCACGAGCCGGACCTACCGCCGGACCGGGAATCACCATCCGACCCTCGGTGTCGAGTACCAGCAGGACGACTACTCGTTGACCGACGAGTACTTCGGGAAGATGGGGCTGCAGGTCAGGTACTTCCTGCCGCCCGGCGGTGTCGCCCCGCTCGCGTTCTACTTCCGCGGCGATCTGCTCAGCGACTACACCGACCTGCAGCTCATCGGCACGATCAGTGTGATGGAGACCTTCCAGAGGATCTATCGGCCGGAGATATACAACGCGAACTCGCCCGCCGCTGAGATCTACCGACCGACCCTGGATCAGCCGGACTACTCGCCTACCCCGATCGTCTACGACCGCATCGAACGCGGTCAGCTGGCAACGAAGCAGGGCAAGTACGCGGAAGACCACTTTGTGAAGCCCCACCGCGAGTTACTCGAACAGTGGGCCGCCCGCTTCCCCGTTCTCGTCGGATGACCATCGGAGGAAAGTCGACCATGAACCAGATCTTGCCCACGTCCATCGTTGGCAGCCTGCCCAAGCCCTCGTGGCTCGCCCGGCCTGAAACCCTCTGGGCGCCCTGGAAGTTGCAGGGCGATGAGTTGGTCGAAGGCAAGCAGGATGCACTGCGTATCGCCGCTCAGGAACAGAGCGATCGCGGCATCGACATCGTCAGCGACGGAGAGCAGACCCGTCAGCACTTCGTGACGACATTCATCGAGCATCTCGACGGGGTCGACTTCGAGCAGCGCGAGACGGTTCGGATCCGCAATCGTTACGACGCGAATGTGCCTACCGTGGTCGGCGCAGTGAGCCGCTCCAAGCCGGTCTTCGTCGACGACGCGAGATTCCTCCGGCAGCAGACCGAGCAGCCGATCAAGTGGGCACTCCCCGGCCCAATGACGATGATCGACACGCTTTACGACGGCCACTACCAGAGCCGCGAGAAGCTGGCGTGGGAGTTCGCGACGATCCTCAACCAGGAGGCACGAGACCTGGAGGCTGCGGGGGTCGACATCATCCAGTTCGACGAGCCAGCGTTCAACGTCTACTTCGACGAGATGAAGGACTGGGGCGTGGCGACGCTGGAAAGGGCAACAGAGGGATTACGCACCGAGACTGCAGTACACATCTGTTACGGCTACGGGATCAAGGCGAACACCGACTGGAAGGCCACCCTCGGCTCGGAGTGGCGACAGTACGAGGAGTCGTTCCCCCTCCTGCAGCAGTCCAGCATCGGCATCATCTCGCTGGAATGCCACAACTCCCACGTCCCGATCGACCTCGTCGAACTCGTCCGGGGCAAGAAGGTCATGCTCGGTGCCATCGACGTGGCGAACGAGAAGATCGAGACTCCGGAGGAAGTCGCCGCCACCATTCGGAACACTCTCAGGTTCGTCGACGCGGACAAGCTTCTGCCGAGCACGAATTGCGGCATGGCGCCCTTCTCCCGAGGCATTGCACTGGCGAAGTTGAGCGCGCTCAGCGCGGGTACGCGCATCGTTCGTGACGAGCTATCGACCGCGAAGCCCTAACCTGTTGGGCCTCATCTCACCGGTTAAGAGCGGGCTGCTCAATGTTTGATGCGTGATACGGGGTATGTGTTGCGCGTCGACGAGATTCCCGATGACTTGGGGGCTGTGATCAAGCCCGTACTGGCGGGCCGAAGGGGGCGAGTTCTGGGCCGGTCCACCGCAGAGTGGTCAGAAACCAGTGACCGGGGGTGACGAGGTGTGTTTTGCCAGCCGCCGAAAGGGCCAGCGGCCTTGTTCGGTTGGGGAGCTGTGGTGACACGGTGGGCAAGTACCGATCGCAGCTATCGTCTCCTGGGGTAAAGGTAGTGATGACGACAGAATCGGCGGATTACATGCCTCCGATCGATATGCCGCTGCACGTCAGCATCAGGTGGTCGTAGGTTCATCTCGAACGGGAAAGCTACGCGTCCGGTTGCGGCTCAGTATCGGTCCGTCTGATTATGCAACGGCCGGTCGGGTACGCCTCGGGCGTACCGAACGCCACTGTTTGGGCTTTCACGCAAGTCAAACGCATCATGAAAATTAACGAGCACCACCGTGTGAGTCTCGGAATTATGTGGCACGTTCTTCCTGAATTATTTGGCACGATGGTAGCCGTCAGGCACTCTCACCTTGGATCCTCGGTCGAGTAGGAGGTGGGCGGTATCTCGGACCTCTCTGTGTTGAGATCCGCCAACCGGCATTCTCCGAGCTACCGAACAACTCCTCGACGCGGCGACTGTTCAGAAAACCACTGATCAACTGCCACAGTTCATCCGCGAACGCCGGGCATCTGGTCCGACCAAGCGAAGCAAGAGCACGAACGCATCATCATCATCATCATCGAGCGCGGCCACGATCCCGCGCTCGGCGATCACCCTCGAATCATCGGGGTACACCCCGCCCAGGAACTCCAGCCCATGCAGATAACCGTCGGGTTACCTGTTCGGGCGCATCCCCTCATTCTTCCACCACGATCACTCCTGCAAGATCGGCGGCGTCAAGTATTCCAGCGCTGCTAAGCAGGCCCGTCTGATCACATCTGTGCCCGGTGGGAGTGGGCCCGAGGCATTGTCACGTTGACGAGCTATCGAGGGCCAGCTGGCACGATTTCGATCGTGACCACCACCGCCGCGCCGTCGTACAAGCGTCACCGCTACCCCACCGAGATCATCGACCATTGTGTGTGGCTGTATTTTCGGTTCACGATTTTCGGTTCACGCTGAGCTTTTGCGACGTGGAGGAACTCATGCTCGAACGTGGTGTCGTGGTCTCCTACGAGACGATCCGGCGATGGTGTGACAAGTTCGGGCAGGCCTACGCGAATCGGCTGCGTCGCCGCCGTGCTCGCCCCGGCGACAAGTGGTTCCTCGACGAAGTTTTCGTCCGGATCAACGGAGTTCAGCACTACCTGTGGCATGCCGTCGACCAAGACGGCACAGTCCTGGACGTGCTAGTTCAGTCCCGTCGAAATACCAACGCGGCCAAACAGTTCTTCCGAAACCTGCTCAAGGGCTGCTGTCGGCCGGTGAGTACCGGCAGGTGATGGCTGATCAGTTCGCCGTATGGCGCGAGGCTACCGGTAGCGCCGTCGCCGCCTGAAAAGGCGCCTGCGACAAGGCCGTTGTATCACCACGCATCCGAACACACCGTGTCACCGAACATTCACGTTAATGTGACAATCCCCCAGGACGGGACCCCTACTGTTCGACTGATCTCTCGGCGTCTTCAAGCGTCCCCTGTGTTCGCTCGATGACGGTCGATCTAAGCTCACCTCGACAACACAACTTTCACCTTCACGGGAGCAGTGATGAGACCGCGATCCATCTGGCTCGCCGCACGATCGGCCGAACTTCGGGCCGCTCTGCTCGACCTCGGGCTCACCGTCACCGACGCCCAAGCACAGACAATTCTCGCCGACAAAATCTCCGAACACATGACACTGATCGGTATCAGTCGCCGTACCGCGCAGAATGCCTTCACGGAAGAGCGTCTCCTTGCATTCGCCCAATCACTGGCGGTCTCGCTCTCCGACGAAGCCCCCGGCGCCGACCTCATCGCATTCGAACACATATTTTCATGCCCCTTGCCGCCGTCGGACTCACCACCGCAGCACTGGCCGAAGCGTTGAAAGTTGCCCACATCAACCTCGACGACATCGAAGCCGTCACCGGCCTGTCACTGCTCTCGACCCTCGGCATGATTACCGCCGACGCTCACACCTCCCTCGTTCCCACCCCACGTCCACTGCTCCTCCGCATCGCCCGGTACCTCGATGCGGCCGCGGCATCCATCCTGCGCGGCGCGAACCTCCCCGACGGACTCGACGAAGCCAACCGCTCCTACTTCGCCGACATCCTCGCCCAGGACGCCGACGGAATCCGCACCCTCGCCAACAGCGACGACACCCCGCCACTGTGGCGCACTCTCGACTCACGCTGAGCACCGAGAAGTAGACGGAGCTGCTACTACGCCCCTCACCGAATCTGCCACTCCGTCGAACGCCGTCGATGCCGCTCCTCCGAAGAGCCCAGCGTCCTTAGCCAACCCTGCGCCGAGGTCGCCGCCGACCGCAGGGCAAGAGCATTTCTCACCCCCGGGGTACCAGCCGATCAGCATTGACGCAGTAACATTCCTGCTCGTGGTGCGCTGCTTTCCGCCTCGGTTCCAGCGCACCACCCACCCCACGACAGGCAGTCACTTCATCTCTTGTGCCTGCATGATTGACATGTGCAGGAGCTACCCGTGACCTTCCCCGCCAAGCGTCTGACCGCCGCACTCGAACAACTACCCATCAGTGATGACGCCGCCATGTGCCAGCTTCTACGCACCACCTTGCTCGATCACGCCCAACATGGTCGCGACATCACCGAACCCACCCTGCTCGGACTGCTCGCTGTCACCAGCGCCCTGGAACAACGGCTCACCCGACTCGAAGCAACGATCCAACCCGCACCACGCAGGAACCCGCACCCCTGAACAAGCCGATCCCGACGGCGCGGCATTAGCCTCCACCGACGGCACCCGCCAGAGCGGTGAAGCGCTGAGCGAAGCACTGACCTAGCTGAAAGACAACCGTAATCCGGTTCGCAGTTCGTCGGCTCCGCGGCTGATGCGGATGTCCGGCAAAATTCATCGAGAGTGCGGCGCCCCACACACAGGCATCATGCCGGCTCCGGCCAGCGCGATCGTCTCGGTCATGATGTCGCGCCGAACCTTCAGTCGTTCTCTGAAACTGATCACCGCCTTGGCCACCGAGGGCCTCTCACGCGCTGGAGCTGCACCGGTGTCCGGGCGATGCACTGCACGGTGTGATTGTGCCGGTGCATCCTCTTGCAATCAGCTCGGCTCGTCCATCGTCCAACCTGAAATTCTCATGGAATCCGAAGTGACCGCAGTTCTGAGCTGACGGAAAAACGTGCGGACACGAAATCGCTGTCACCTCGACGCGCAGAGGGTCGCCTCGGCAGTCGGCGACGTGTGCCCTTCTTGCTGAGCTGTGCCCATGTTTGGGGCCTACACATTCCGGTTAACTGGACGGGGGATCAAATTCCTCGTTCGAGGGTGCGATCGCGGACATCGCAGGGGTTCGCACCTTTTCTCGTGTAACAGGAGCCCCATGCCCATGTGCTTCGAGCAGGCGACCGTCTCACCGACCGCCTCGTCCCTGTCGCTGTCCGTTCCGGCCTCTCCCGACCACCTGTGGATGCTCCGGTCGATGGTGCGCACAGTCGTGTCTCGTCATCCTCTTTCGCGGGATGCACTCGATGATCTCGTCCTCGCCGTGGACGAAGCCGCTGCCATTCTCGTCAGTCACGCCCGCAGCGCGAGCGCTGTGGTGTGCGTCGTCGACAGTGGTCCCGGCTCACTGCGGGTGTACCTGACCGCCACCACCCACGCTCCGGTCGACGCCCTTAGTTCTTCGTTCGGATGGTTCGTGCTCGCCGCCCTCGTCGACAACGCGACACTCGACCAAAAACCCGCAAGACCACCCGCGGCGAACGAACTGTCCGTCACCATCAGCGTAGAAAAAGCCTTCCCATCAGGCGGGTGAGTCCCGCCGATCACCCGGATCGAGACGCACCGGACCCGACACGTTCCCGGGGCCGTTCCGGCATGCGATCCATTACATTTTTTCATTCACTGTAACGATCGTCGATGTGGTGTCGATAGCTCTGGTATTGCTGTGGGGGGTAGTGGAGTCGACGAGTTGCTCGAGTACATGCGTGTGAGGTCACCTCGGCTTCGTAGTCGCATCCGCTCCGAAGCCGAGGTGAAAACTCATGCCTGCAAGTCGTCGTCGCCGTGCTGCTGCTCTCGCGGCGTACCTGGCGCAATTCGCCGGCATCGCCAGGGCCGAGGAGAGACCGAATGATTCTTTGTATGCAGGGCTTTCAACCGACGAACTTCTCCAACGCCATCAGGACTACCTGCAAGCGTTGATCTGGGCGCAGGCGACTGCCTTCTCCGACGACGACGACGAGGCCCTCGCTGCGATGAGCCGGCGATACACCTTTCACTCCGCCTAGGGTCGACCTCGCCGTTCCGTCGGATTACCCGGGACGTATTCGAAAGATTCGCGCGCCGTCCCTTCCCGGATGATCCGCATGACGTTCGATACGCTCCGGTTGAGCAGCCCCACTGCGCGAAACGGGGACGCTGCAGCCACCTGAAGCGTGCGGCAGTTGCCAGGGAGGCCCGGCGGAACGACGGCGACGTCGATACGGAGGCAGGGCCCCTTCTACGCGAGAGGAGTGCAGAATCTCGAAGATCAACGCACCGAATCCGGCCACAGGCTACTTCTCTACGCGGTGCCGATACTGCGGAGATCTCGTCTACGAAGGTGACTGGATCACGCCCCGGGAGCGTCACGAGGTCCAACAGCATCACCGCGAGCTGTGCTTGGCGCGGCTGCCCGATGCCAACGAAGATGCAAGCCGCAGGGGCACCCTGTCTACCGTCGTGCTGACGCTCGTGCGAGCACCGCAACCGTCGCCTCATGCTGCAACCGGGTAAGGACCGAAAAGGGGTCTCGCCGAGAAGACCCTGCCAAGAAAATCAGTTCCGAGAACAGCACAGCTGGTTTCGAGCACCGGGACTGCGAGAACCGGAATGGACCTCTCAAGGATCGGTCATTGCTCCGGAGAACCCGTGGTCCGTCGACCTCCTCGAGTCCACCATCGACGCCCACTCACACGAGGGAATCCACGTGCAGAAAGAGAGCTCGGGTATCCGTGCGCGGGTTTCTCTGATGAGATGACCAGCATGAAGAAGTTGCTGGTCGTTGCCGCGATAGCCGTTGGAATCACCGCGTGCGCAGACAAGGACGAGACTCCACCGGAGTTGCAAGAATCTGCTGTGCCCACTGTCGGCGCATCTTCTTCCGTCCCCGCTCCTACAGACGAATTCGGGGAGATGATGAACGAGGGCGCGCAAGCGCAAATCCAGCAACGCCCCGAGGAAGCTGCCCAACTCGCTGCCGATTTCGCCTCCATCACCGGGGAGCAGGTCACTGTCGTGGCGGCGCAGCAGATGTCGAACATCGTGTGTCTGGACATGGAGAACGCCCAAGGGCCGGGAGCACTGGGGGCCGTCTCCGCCGCGATGGCGACCGAGACCGGGGTCAGTGCGGAGATGATGACTCGTGTCGCTGAAAGAGCAGTGGCATACCGGTGCCCGGAGTTGGCGACCAAGTAGGGCCGCCCCTGATCCGGCACTGTTTGAGAGCGGCACCGATCGGGAACCAGTTCTCACGGTCGCAGGACGGTCGCCTCGGCCGGCTTCGGGCGTGTTCGAACCGCACGGTTCGCCGCAGAAGTCCACCGGCCCGCCGAGGGAGCCGACACTCTCCTCGGCGGGCCACTGACCACCACATCTATTCTCTACGGTGGTCCACGACTCGTCGATGCAGACGGTTCAGGCAATGCCGCCAGAAAACGGTGGTGCCCGCCAGCTCACATGTGAGTGCTGCGCCGGCGGGCTCTGCACGCCGTGAGAGACCAACCTTACGACGCACAGTCTGTAGCACTGACGCTGCTTCTCTTACGGAGCGACTCCAGCATCGGTGCCAAGGTTCGATGCGCGCCGATCATCAGCCAGCGAGCTCCCCATCCGGAAGCAGAACAGGTGACCGCCGCGCACAGATCGAATCACTCAACGGACATCCCTGGCGCGGCCGGCGCGCCTGACATGACCCTGAAATCAGGAAATCCTTGTGCAGTAGTGGGTTTCGCAGTTATGTTTCCTGTGGGCGCCCGTCGACCGGCTGGTCACTCGACGGGAGGCGGGACGCCCGTCTCCCGTCGACTGCAAACGCGTCCTGTTCCTCTCGGCGTTCGTCGTGCTGCACGATTCTGCCAGTCGCACCTACTACGACCGAAAACGAGTCGAAGGAAAGAAGCACACCGCCGCCCATCTGCCTCGCCGGAAGTCGCTGCGATGTTCTCTACGCCATGCTCAAGAACCATGAACCCTATCGATTACTCGCCGTGACTGCCGCTTGACGAAGACAACATGGCCCCCGGCAACTCATCGTCCGACGCTCCGAACCGTCGAACGCCCGTCGGTTTCCCAACTGCACTGCACCAACTCCAGTGCCACGAGCGCCGTCAGGTTGGTCACTTGATCGTGCAAAGCGGCGCGAGTCCAACGGCGCTGGGAACGCCCATCGCCCGCGCGCATCCCCCGCCCGGAAGCGTGTGCCTGATGTTTCGAAGCTGCGCGTTTCCAGGTAAGTCAATCGGCAGGATCATGGCGCTCTCGTCGTCATCGGCGCAATCGTGGCAGCCGTGATCGTTCTGCGCCCGTCACCGGGCAACTCGAACGTGGACAATCCAGCCGCCGCTGGCAGCACATCCTCAACGACCACGACTGCCGGACCGGTCACCGACGCCGACACCGTCAAAGCGGCCCTCCCCACAGCTTTGAGCAGTGCCTCCGAAAACTGTCGCCAATCCACCTTCACCACCGACGGTGCCCTCGTGATCAGCTGCGATATCAAAAAATCCAATCAACTCGCCGAAAGCTTCTCCGAATACGGCAATCGCTTCACAGCCAGCCTCGACCTGAAACAAGCGAAAAAGACACTTCTCGGATACGGCGAATACGACTACGGGAACACACCCTGGTCGAAAACGACTCCCGCACAGCAGGAGTCAACATCAGTGACGGCGCCACCGGACAAGTATCGGGAAGTTACGTCAACATGGAAACCGGCCTCACAATCGACGTCTACAGCATGACCGACAACGCTGCTGTCACTAGCTTCTTCAAAAAGACAGGGCTCCTCTGATTGTCCAGTCCACCAAAAGCCGAGCCACGCAGGACGAATGTTTGACCACCACGATCCCGCGATTCCCATCCCGAAAGACTCTTCCCACCCGCGCCTCACCTAGCACGATCACGCTCGCCCGGCCTGCCGGCTGGCACTCCACCACGTCGTGAACAGACCAAGCCATCACCACGGACGAAGAAACAACCGGCGCTCGAAGTAAAGAGACCGAAGACATGAGATGCCCGCCAGCTTTCGTCTCGACTGTGCCCGCCGCACATCACGAAGCGCTTTGGCAGATGATCCATTGGCGGTCATACCAAGTTCCTCACTCTCCGACGAGGGCCGGGTCTGTACCGTCGCCACGCACCCGACATATTCGGAACGTGTGACAATCGGGACGAGGTAGAAGCCCGCTGCCCCCGGCGAGTGGACAGCCGGAGGGCAGGTCCTGCGCGGACGAACTGACCACTCAGAATCACCGCAGCAACAAGATGCTAACCAAATTCGAACCCGAAATGCCAGTTTTCCTGCAGTGCTCAATGTTTGGGATCTTCGTCCACTATTCCGACGACAGACGTGATAGGTCAGGAGTGCACACTGAATGAGGGGTGCATCCGCGAATCCGTCGATGACTCAGAGGTCCGAGAGAAGCGATTACAGGACAGGCGGGCAGTATGGCGGTGGTGCACCCGATACCGGACACGCGGTGTACGTGCCGAACCAAGGACGATGAAACCCGAATCCGAAATGACCGTCGCTCAAGGTGGCAACCACACCAACGAAAACCCTGGTGATTCAGCCGATACCGAGTCAGAGGCCAGCGCCGTACCCGTGGACGCGATGACCGCTGAGTGTCCATCGCGGCATCGGCGTAGGAGCAGCATCCTGAGTCGGTGTCGGAACGACTCGACTAGCCACCGAGCTTTTCGCACCATCACGACAGAAGTACTGTCGTCAAAACTCACGCTCCCCCCCGGGAGAATTCAGTAAGCAGCGCCACACCGATATCGAGTCCACGAATCCATGAAAAAATTCAGGCCATGCGGACAGGATTCGGAGTGTGGATTCGTGATCAGATCGATGCTCGGGGCTACGAGAGCACCGAGGAGGCTGCCCGGGCGCTAGGGGTGTATCCGTCGTTGCTGCGTCATTGGGCAACGATCGTGCGATCGCCGTCCCCGCAAGTTCTTCGGCAGGTCGCAGTGTTGTTCGATGCGCCCATACAAGACGTGCTGATCGCCGCCGGCTACATGACCGAAGAAGAGAACCGCCCTCTCTCCCCGACCAGGATGTCGCTGCAACAAATGTCGAACAAGCAAATCCTCGACGAGATATGCCGCCGCACAGTAGGAGACACCGGAGGACCCCCTATTCCAGTGCGAGTGAACGGAGTACTTCACACCCCAGACGGATGGACCAGCACACCTTAGGCGTTCCGCCCCTCGGTTCGTTCGCTGTATCGAGACCAATTGCTAGCAAGCCGAGTCGTCCTGCCGCTCGTCGGACGCACTCTCACTGCCGCGCTGGCAAGGGAAGCAAGCAGCGAGTGGGCAGAGCAGACCACGTAGGGTCTTCGGCAACCGCACCCCGACGATCGAGGCGATCACCCGGCCCCAACAGCACCAAGTTACTGCAGATCGAGGTGCAGCCGCAGCGCGTCCTCGAGTGCGGCGAAAGTCTCCATCCCGACCTTGCCGACAGGTTCAGGATCCAGACGCCGAACCGATACCGAACGCACTTGCTCCGCTTGCGCTTTCGACGCTCGCGCCAAACCTGACTCGTCGGACTCGACAATCACCTGAAACGGAAACACGTGCGCGGTATTGGTAGTCAACGGAACCACGGTGATCACGCCCCTGCCGAGATTTTCTGCAGTAGCGTTGGCCCGGTCGTTGCTCACCACCACCGCCGGTCGTCGTTTCGCCGCTTCACTGCCCTGCGCTGGATCGAGATCCACCCAGTGAATGTGCGCGCGGCGAATCATTCGGTGTCTGCCGAGACAGCGTCCCACACTTCATCTACGTCACCTTCAGCAAACGCTGCAGCGTAGTCACGTTCGAGTCCGGACGTCGAGAGTAGGCGGAGTGCGGCTCGAATTCCTGCCGACCGGCCACGAAGTCCGTGATCACGCACATACTCGTCGAGTAGGTGCGCATCCTCGTCAGGCAGACTTATGGTAAATTTCGTGGTCATACTTTAAGCGTACCAAAGTATGATCTGGCGGTAACCCGCGAAAACGGCTACACCGCCTCACCAGCAAGAAAGAGCCCATTCAAGGAGGCAACCACCCCGACGCGTCTCCCTCATAGCCACCTCAGAGCCATTGGTCGTCGCGCATTTTCGCCCAGAATTTCAATTCAGATAGCGACCTCCGTCGAAACTGGTTGTTGCACAGTCACTTAAGAACTGACATAACTTGCAGTTGCCGATGAGATATTTCGACTATTACCGCTCGTTATCCCGGCAATAACCACGGACTATCGGATCCCCGTCGCATGACGAAAGAGACGTGCGGGCCGATCCACATGATCAACTGTCTGCGCCGCCTCGGATGTCGCCGCGGTGCAGGGACGCGAGTTCGGCGAGGTGAGTTCCGACCCGATCAAGCGGGACACCGACCGTGACGAGATCGCGAAAACCTCGTCCTGCACCTATCCCACCGTATAGGTCGGCAGATGCACACAATGGCCTAACGTCGACCACGTCCAGCGCCGTCGTCTCGACAGCAGGACCCACACCACCATCAAATGCCGAGAGCTGCGTGCATGGTGCGATATTGAGCGTCCTTTTCGCCCTTCCGGACTTACCCGTGGACGTGCAGACTCATACAGTTACTGTGGACGCGTAGTCACACTTAGTTTACTGTGGGGACATCTGAGATAGATGCCACAAAGGAGCCCGAAATGCAGTTCCTAACACTTCGCCACACGCGGCGTAACGCGCCATCTGTCCGCTCAACTACGGGGCGCAATACAATCAACGAACATCGCGATTACCACGACACTCTGCGCACACTGTCCGAGGCATCCTCGACAGGGCTCCACTTCGAGGCGTTCAAAGACATCGCCTGGAATTCGCCCGAGTTCGCCGCCCCCGCGGACGACCCGAGATGGACACTCCCCGCGGTCGACCCCTTGTCCCACACCGACTGGTACCGCGCGCTCTCACCCCAGGAACAACGGCGGGTTGCCCGGATTCGGCTCGCATCTATAACAAAGACCGGCTCCCAGTTCGAGCAACTGCTCCTTCTCGGCGGTACCCAGTTCTTGATGGGCCTGGCGAACGAGAACCCCGAATTCCGCTACTTCATGCACGAACTCACCGAAGAGACACACCACATCCAGATGTTTCAGGAGTTCACCAACCGGGTGGCTCCGGAGGTCCACGGGCCCCAACGTGGCTTGTCAAGGCCTTCCCCCTGGTCGGTTCGCTGGGATCGCTGTGGCCCAGTTTCTTCTTTCAGATCATCCTCGCTGGAGAGGAGCCGATCGACCACATCCAGAAGAGCATCATGCGCGGCGGTGGCATTCACCCGCTCACCGACCGCATCATGCAGATCCATCTCGCCGAGGAAGCACGTCACATCGGGTTCGCCCATGCATGGTTGCGCCATCACGCTCCGCGCATGAGCCGATTCAACCGCCTCGCACTCGGCCTCACCACGCCTGTAGTCATGCGCATAGGGTTTTGGTCCATCGTCGTCCCGAGCCGGCAGGACGCGACGTTGCTGGGTATCCCCCGCAATGTTCTGCGCGAGACCTATTCGATGCGCAACCCCGATTTCCGGCGACTCCTTGCAGAGTCCTGCGCAGACGTCCGGAGCCTCGCCGACGCCAACGGAATGCGCACCCGGCTCACCCTCTGGTCCTGGCGGCTTACCGGAACCGACGGCCGACTGTCGCGTTACCGCAACGAGCCGTCGAGAGCCACCGCTTGACGATCTGCAACCCGCGACACAGCTGCCCCTCCCCCACCTCGACAGACAGCTGCGTCACCCACTCACCGCGGTCGAAGCAATGGCGCACAGATATCAGCGCGCCAACCACAGGCCCACACCCGAATCGCCCCATCGAATTGTAGGAAGCACATCCACCAAGGCGAACCAGCGACATCAGTGCCGGCGAAGACGCAACATTTCCAATGACATAGCGAATTCACTTTTGCTACTACAGGTTTCGGCACAACGTACTGCGAGCGACGTTCAGCACTTCCGCGATTCGGTCATGGATACGCCGTCGCCCTTCATCTTGGTCCGGCAATAGAGTCACAGGCCGACCACACCGAGCAGAGCTTCTCCTGGATCGACGACTGCAACAACGGCCGCAACGAACAGCAGCGTCATCGCAATGGTCATCACAGCACCGAGCGATCCGAGGGCGACGAACATCCGACAGTGGGCACCGTTTGTCGTGTCCGACGGTCTGTAGCGTCGGACGGCGATGACGGTTCCGGTTGCGACTACAGCGATCACCACGGCGGTAGCGACAATCGCCGCCCAGTTGTAGTGCTCAACCTGTGTGAGCAACTCGAGCAGTGGCGGTCTGGAGTCTCCGCTCTGCACACCGTTCTCGATCAGAAACTGCGCTGTCGGCCCGTCCGCGTTGTCAGCGGAGAGCATCGGAAGCAGCGCGACTACGGGTGCGGCCGTCGACTGGATGTTGAGCACAGCCACAAACACCGAAAACAATGACAGCACAGTCGTAGTGGTCGCCGCGACCACGCAACCGACGCCGGCCGTCAGAGATCGCCGCCACAGAGTCGCCGCGAGCAGGCACAGAACCGTGGTCAGCAGCACCGAGATGACGATCTTGATCACGTGCCACTCGAACCAGTAGTCCACCATCTCCGCCAAGCCTCGAGGATAGGTGCGGACTCCGCTACCCCAGTAGTCGACCAAGCCGCGGCCGAGCAGCTCACTCATGACGGATTGATCCTGGAACTGCGGATAGCGTCCGCGTAACAACGCGGCCGGACCCAGAACGAACGCGGCCACCAATGCCGCTCCGGCGCATGACAACGCAACGATCGACCAGCGGCTTCGGTTGACGGACGTACTCATTGACGACTCCCTTCCGAGAGAGAGTCAATCAGCAGGTACTCGACTGCACATCCATCTGCAGTACTACATCTGACGAACGAGGTACCAGGTCAGGATTCGATGCTCTATCGCCGTTTGCGCCGGACTCTGGCAATCATCGCGCACGGCCAGGATCAACCCTGCACCCGTGATGAAGTCGGATTCGGCAACACCATATCTGCAGCGACCGCGTTGTTGTGCACCGTTTTTGTCTCCACGTCCTCACTGGACGCAAATCGTGAGTCGCTCCCGCCGCGCCATCCATACCGTCACAGCCGCGGCCGACCATTTCTACCGAGCACTGGGCCACAAAGTTCCGAGAGTCACAGCGTCGATTCGGATCGATTCGTCGGCCGACTACGATCTTAATCTCAACAGGGTCAGCGCATCACTACTGGTGAGATGATGCATGACCGTGGATGGGCAGTAAGGCACTGAAGTTCTCGGTGAAGCACTAGAAGGTGATCTGGGATTTTCACTGCTGCGGCGAAACACTACGAGAGATCGGGCGGGCCCTCGGCCAAACGATCATGTGTTCTGTGAATCTTCCTGCTCAGGCAGCGACCTGTGCCGAGGGGACGGTTACGCGAACAGTACGCCACAGCCACACCCGCATAACCCTCTTAGGGCGGGTATGGCTGTGGCGCAACTACATTCCGGGTCAGGGAGTGACGGTGATGCCGGGCGTGGAATTGAACTTGAGCGCCCCGGTCATCTTCGCTGTTCCGGCCCCTGCTGCCGGGCATGATGCGCTTCCCCCGTTGGAGGTGAAGTTCACCGTTCCGGTGTTGTTGGCGGTCACGGTATGTGTTGTGTTGCTGTAGGGCACGGGGCCGGCAGTACTGGCGGTGACGTCGATGACGCAGCTACCAGCGACTACGTGAGCTCCACCGGTGGGGATTTTGATACTTCCCATCGGTGATCCACTGTCGGCGTTGACGTTCAGAGCCCAGGAACCCGACGTGGTGATCGTTGCCGGCACACCTTCGAGGTCACATCCGGACAGTCCCACGCTCGCGATGTTGATGTTGATGCCGCCCGTTCCGGAGTTCACGTTACCGGGCGCTGGAGGGATGGTTCCGGTTCCGCTGACGCTGGTGCAGTACAACTCGAGACCGCCAGTTGTCACGAAACTAAGCCCACTCCTGGTGGCCGTCACCGGAGTGGCTGTGGCGGGGCTGATCGTGGTGGACAGCATCCGACATCTCCGCGCATCACCCCGCCTCGCCGACCGAAGCCGATGAATGCACCCACCGAACGAGAGAAACCTCGCCGACCGATCGGCGGTATGGCAGCATTCGCCACATGACTAGCGAACGGATCGAAGTACAGCGCACCATCCGTGCCGACCCCGCATCGATCTTCGCGGTCCTCTGCGACCCTCAGGGGCACGTCGCCATCGACGGATCCGGAATGCTGATGGGCGCAGATGGCGAACTCGTGACCGCGACCGGCGACGAATTCGTCGTCCACATGGATCGCGAAGCTCTGGGCGACCTACCCATGGGACAGTACGACGTCACAGTGACGATCAAAACCTTTGTTCCCCAACGCGAAATAGCATGGACCATCCTCGGAACTGTTCGGCCTCCGATCGGGCACGTCTACGGATATCGGATCGAGCCGGCCGACGACGGCCACAGTTCCCTCGTGACCTCGTACTACGACTGGTCTGATATCGGCCCCACCTGGCGGCAAGCAGGAATCTTTCCCGTCATCGCCGAAGGATCTCTCAAAGCCACGCTCGGTATCCTTGCACGCACCGTAGCCAGAGGTTATCCGCGCTGACCCCGCCCGAAAGCCCAGCGTCGGGGCCGTGATGCTCCTCTTCCGCGAGCGTGCAGCCACCACCGTGACAATCGCAGCACTGATCGCCGGTGCCGTCGCAACCTCATGGATCTATCTCAACGGAATCTTCTTCGCCACAACGTCTCCAGTGAGTGCAATGTCCTACGTTGCGCTCACAACCATCACGCCGGCGCTACCGCCTGTTATCTGATGGGGCGCCGAAGCCACGCTGACGCCTCCCAGCCGCCACCTCACCTGAACTCGCGACGAGAGGCTGCCAAAGAGTGGTAGACGAACCTCCACTGCAGCCCAACACGCCCGGCTTCCCCGTCACGAGGCACGGGTCCATCAGTTCATGAAGACCACGCCGCCCGACCTACACTAGAATGCCGAGACGTTTTCTGCGCGTTCATTTTTCGAGCACCGATCACGAATCGACTCGGCCCGCCAGCGACACTACATCAGCCACCCGATATCCACACGGCGAGCGCCTACGATCTCAGGCCTACACGCCCCTCCAGGCATGGGCCCGCACGATCCACCACGCCCGCCCTCACCCCCGCGGCATCGCGTACCGCGGTAAATTTCCCGGTGCACTGTGCGGGGCGCTGCTCGAACAAGCAGCAGACCCTTCCCACCCGTCCGGCACCATTACTGCCACCGTCCCGTATTGAAATCGCACGCCGAATCGACAGCGCTGCAGTCGCACTGGGGTTTAACGCCGTCTGACCCGGCAGGGTTGATCACTACAACATTCTTCGACCTCCACGACAGATCACAGATATCCGGAAGTTTCTTTTGCTCCGGAGACGACGCAGAACAACGGCAGCTTTCACGCAGGCGCCAGAAATCGGGCCCGATTCGCGCTACCGTTCTAGGCTATGGGGACCAGCTTCCACGGACCGAACCCGTGGCCACACATCACTCGCGCGATCCGCACGCGAGGCCCACGCTATGCCGCTGTCCCCTATCTCGGACACCTTGCGCCCGAACTACTTCCACTTCGCAGTGGAGACCTTCTGATCGTCAATGCTTCTACCGCGGCGATCCGCGCCCACGCCACTTCACCTGCCGTTCTTGCGCACTACCTCAGCAAGGGCGTTCGCATCCTGTCGTCGTCAACACTGCACGCCAAGGTCATCGTGACGAACCAACGAGCTGTAATCGGCTCGCCGAATGCTTCCGAAAATTCCACATTCACCCATGAAGCGGTCGTCATTTCCGATGACCCCCAAGTGGTTGCCGACAGTCGCGCGTTCATCAACAATATCGACGAAACCACTGCTGTAGACCAAATATTCATCGACAACGCCGCGCGCGAATGGGCGATCGGGCGTGCCGTACCCATACCTGGCATCACTGGCCGAATGCAGAACCTTGACAACGACTTTCCTCTTGCTCCGACCAACCGAGTATTTATCAGGCAAGTCAGCGATCACGAAACCCGTCCCTCCGTGCGCATCGCGCCTGTGAAACAGACTTCAACGAAGCATCTTTCGGTCAATCCGAGCGTGAGATATCGACTCGAAACACTCAGACTCGGAAAACCAAGCAGCATGGCACGTGGGGACGTCGTCATCCGCGTCTCCACGGACAACGAATTGTTATTGCCACCCGCTGTCGTGATATCCAACCAGGATCGAATACCGGATTCCCCCAGTCATTTTCAGTTCTTTCTCCGCGTTCGCAACGACCTGCTACCGCTTCCTGTGGCAGACACCGAGAGGTATCTCGTCGAGTTCGGGCACCCCAGCGCACAACTGCGGTCCAACCACTACGTTCGCTCGCTCAGTCTTCGGGCCGAACTGTTGGCGTTGTGGAACCTTTGAGTCCTGAGAAACGAATGTTGACGGAATGCGAAGCATTCCTTCGAGTGCGCGAACAGCGCACCGTCAATACGCCGATCCGAGCAATGTACTCACGGAAGTCGAACGGCGCACGACTCTAATGTTCGAATCCGTGAACGAAATCCTCTGCACAACTGCGATAAAGAGCATTCCGCGTGACAATATACGCGGATCGACCTCCCCCAACCGAAGTCCCTCACGATTCGCAGGCGAACACGAAGGCGCAAACCCTCCCCGCTGGAAACCTACGTTCGGCAGCTGACAGGTTAAGGTGCCTTTCCGGATCTTTCAGGTGCTCCTCTCGACACGTGACCCGAGCCATCGAGCTCGCAGACGCACCATCGACTGTCCACAGACCCCGTCTCCATCCATCTCCAGGACACACGGCAGCAGCCTGCGGAAGCGCCGTCCAACACGCGGGTTACATAACCCCTCCCCCGCGTTCAGTCGCACATGAACCTCCCCGGCGTCTGACAGCATGAGAGCCAAGCATCTCCATCCGCTCCCGAAGAATCCAACCCGATTCCGACGCTAGACCCATCATCGAACCGCCGACCGCCAACGCACCCAAACTCCACCTTCAGCGAAGCCGCAGAGGTGGTCCGTCAAGCCCCTTCCTGGTCGGGCCGGCGGCGGCCTGTGAGGCGGGCCGCCGCAAAATCCCTCAGAACTCCATGGCAACATCAACCACACGCGACACACCGAACAAGCGCGCCTACCCGTATCAGTTACAGATTGGTTCTAGTCTTTCCTCATGGCACAGCACAACAAGGGACCTCGCGGACACATCGCGACTCGTGCTCCCCTCAAGCAGCACAAGGTGTACGAGGATCGGGCCGCCGAACTCGGAATCCCTGCTGGGGATTACTCCGTGCTCATACTGGCCATCACCCATGGACTGGACATACCGGACTACATCATCGACAAACTGCATCCGGACCAGCTGAGACTGCTTGAGGTCGAGGCCGCTGGATCACTGCGCCGCATCGAGCAGCTTGCGGTCGGCGCATGAACTACCCCTAGACAGCGAACAACCCCCAGGGCTTGGCGGCATCGGGGGCTGTCCGTTTATGCGGTTGTGAGAGCTTCCCAGCTCCCTGACCACCACTAACCCAGTGAAGGAAGAGGCGGTGACCACCACTACCTCGAAAGGAAGAGGCGGTGCTTACTCGATGATATCGCAGAAACGCAATTCCGCCATACTCGCGGACGTATTCGCGGTGTCATTTTTGGCACGTCCAGATCACATTTCGGCTTTCGCGGCGCTCGGATCACACTTCTGCGTCCCGAATGTCCCATCCGAGCAAGCCAGCACCGTACCCATAGTGGTACCGATGTGCGGCCGCCGGATCGAACAGACCTTCCGAACAACCGCGGCCGTGACGCGCGTACAGCGGATCCGCAGACAGGGAGGCCGCCCCTAGCCGACAACGAACGAAGTGCCCCGATACCTAACTAAACAGCGCAGACCTCTTGAAAAGCACAAAGGCCCCCGAAGGGGGTGATTGGGAGCGGACCGCATCGCGGCGAAATAAGGACTGGCAGGTCCTTGACGTCGACTGAGAACTGGCAGGTTCTCCGACATCTGTTCTCGAACATTCTCGAGAGGTGAGCTTCGAAAGTTAGCGCTTTCTCTGCTCGTACTGCATCCCCCCTGGAAGGGACTTACCTATGGCAGGTATGTCTCAGGGTAGCGCATACCCTGAATACAGCCCAACTCATTCCATATCACCAACCTTCGGCGTGTCGCGCATCGGCGCCCAATCCGCTGTTCCTCAATCGACAGAAGTCGACGAATGGCAAGCGGCAGTCGACGATGCTCTCTCACGTGTCGCGCGCCTCGAATCCGCTACACGGCAACTCAACGAGTCCACTTACCAGCGTGGACGCTCTTGGTCCCTACCTGTCGAACCAACGGAACAAGCACGCGTTCCAGTGTGGACATCACGCAGGGAATGGCTCCGCCAATTCCGCCATCACACCACCAGCCCGGCTGGCAAGGCGTTGTGCGCGCGCAACCTGATCAAGCCCGACAAGGCTTACGCAGTGGCACAAGCTCACGCACATTTCGCCGAATCGCACACCGGCCGCGGGGTCTCCGCAGCGAAATCAACGATCGCTGCCCGGGCCAAAGTCAGCGAATCCTCTGTCAATCGCGCCAGGCGAGTGCTCATCGCGCTGGGAATGGGCATCGAACACGTCCGGGGACGGAACCTCAAAACCCTGGAATTTCTGGCTGCTGAAGCCCATCACGGGGGTCAACAGCACCGCGCTGCATCGACATGGTCACTGTCATCCCCACGAACAATCGTGGCAACGACACCTCACCGCAAACTCACCAAGACGCGACCGTCTCGCGCCTCTGAAAGAGCAACCCGCCTCAGAGCTCACAACTCTCTGAGGCCCGACGTCAATCGCGTCTATCAGCCCCACAGCAGTCGACCAGGGCCGATAGGAACTGACACCCTATCTAGTGTTGGTTTTTTATCTTTTGAAGTTCTTCCGTTAGGAAGAACTCACCAACGCGCGCACGCGCGAGCCCAGCTCACAACAAAAAAACGAAGCACTTCTCGGATCACACCGCGGCCTCTGGCACTTCAGAGGACTGCAGCCGAACTCGTCAACCATGCGCCGGCTCTCAGACCGACCGGACATATCGGCGCGATCTGTGATCTTCTCCGCGATGTCAAGATCGATACGACGCGATGGACAGGACGTGACATCGCACAGACGCTTTCCCGAGACACCGCAGACCGGGGGTGGATCTGGCCAACAAGATCAAGCCTGATCTCACCGTTGGCATACCTCAGACGCAGGCTCGATGGGATCGACTGGACCGGAGAATCGCCCAGTGAACAGCGTAAATCGGCCGACTTGGCGCGAAAGAGGGAACAAGAATTACTTGAAAGCTCACATGTTCAACGTACGAAAATGGCAGCGAACCCGGAGCATCGCGCCAAGATCCTAGCCAGCATTCGGGCACACCTGACATGCAAGCAGCAGCATTGAGGCTTTACTGGCCCCAATCCGGCCAAGCAATACACGTCCGAAAAACACGCCTCACGATGATCGACAAGCGTTGCCGAGAAGTGTGGCGATCCGAGGCACAGCACCCTGATCGCCACAGGTGTAAATACTCATGGCGACGTTGATCGGGACACAAAGAACCCGGAGGACAACATTTTGATCTAATACGCGGAGCTCCACAGCCATTTTCGGAGAACTGACCCCGCCCGAGCCAGTCAATGGCGGGCTGGCGGTCCGCTTCTCTGCGGTTGAAGAACGCCGCGCTGGTACGGGTTCAACATCCGAGAGGGGTTGAAACGACAGCCGTTTCCTCCAATGCAGACGCGCCCGTAGGTATTCGGATCGTCTATCGGTCTATCTCTCCGAGTAATGTACCTGACTGAGCATCTTTATTTGCGCAGGTAAACGGCTTTTTGTGCAGAGAAGCATGGTGCGATCACTGCGTGTGACGCATGCTTTGCGAGGCATCCTGGTCGCGCATGCCATACATGCAATGCGTGCGTTGCAAGGCATGCATTGCATATATGGCAGCGCTGTTGCGTGAAACGGTGGTCCACCTTGCGTCGTTCGTAGCCGTCGGCACGGCAGCGCCGGCATCGTGCACGGGATACTTGTAGACGGGAAGCTGTCTCCATCCCCTCCCCCACTCGGTCGAGAAGTGCGTGTGTTTCGGCGTTGCGATTCATGCGTCGCTGTATTCGAAATGTGCCCACCCGAAAGTTCTGCTCGCAAAGCGGCGAAATCAAGCCTGACGGAACTGATTCTTCCCACCCCGTCCCCAAGCCTAATTGCGTCACTGTGACGTAAAGTTAGTGCCTGCTCGGACTCGCTTCGGTCATTCCGTCGCGGCCGAACTTCGACTGATCCGGATCTCCACACGTCCCTTCCCTTACACGTCCGGGTTCACACCGCGACCGACCTTTCGCACAGAATTTTCGTTTCACCGCGGGCCCCCGCTGTGTCCTGAGATGATTCCGCAATGTTGTTCGTGAGTTAGATGAGCACCCCGACTGGCAGTCAGTCGGCTGTATCTCTCAATAGAATTGGAACCCCCTCCCCTCGATCAGTGCGGTTGTTCGTCCCACGCATGTCTCAGTTTTTTCACCATCCGTGCGGTTCACGTGAGTCCTTCCTTCTGCCCTGGATGTTCGGACCCCGATGGAATGAAATATGTTCTGGCCTTCAAAGGGGTACAGGGTTCTATTGAAGTGCCCCCGGTGCGAACATCAGAAAGTTTCTGAAGTGGCAGGCTGTCTTGCCCGCGTCGCAAGGTTGGCGCGTTCCTTCCATCCCCGCAAGGGCGGTGCATTGGCGGATGGCTGGGCAGGACCGCTCGCGACGGTTGAGCAATTTGTTCTGTGCGCACAGCGGAGATTGCTGAACCCTATATTTCCGCCTTTAGTCAGTTGGCTGCCCAATAGCGTCCCTTCGACTTCCTTGACAATCTGATCGAGACGGACTGTCACACGTTTCGATTCGTGTCTGGAACGCCTCGCTATCGGGTGATCGTGGCAGCCAAGCTGCTCTTGGTCGGTCGACCTTTTGCAACGGTGTGTGACACTCACGGCAGATGTTTTTCGATTCGTTCGATGGCAATGAGTGCATTGACCTGCTATTTTGCGCGTCCACGCAATGCGTGGTCTGTATGCACTGCATGCATTGCATGCAGAAGTGAAAGACGTGCGGTGCATGCAAGGCATGTCCTGCTAGCAGCGCATGGCATGCGTGCAATCCTTGCGTACCGCGTCATGCGTGCTCTGCGTGCGCTGCGAGCGTTGTATGGGTTGCATGCAGAGCAGCGCGTGCGTGCAGAGGTAGCACCGCAAGCGGTGCGTGCAGAGCACGCCATGCGTTGTATGTGATCAGTGCTTGGCTAGCGAGGTACGCATTGTGTGCAAAGCATGCGGGGTTTGCTAGCGAGGCATGGATAGCGTGTCGCGCATGACGTGCATGGGTTGCGGTGGACGCGTGATGAGCATTGCACGCGTTGAACGCAAGGGTTGCACTTGATGCAATTCGTGCATGGCACGCGCAGAGTGCGAGGCTTGTACGTCACGCATGACACGCGTGTTATGCTACGCGCGCACGTAATGCACAGTGTGCGTGTTTAGCGAGTAGAGCAGACTTAGCGCGCAATGCATGCAGTGCTTGGATTGCCCGTCACGCACAGTCTGCATGCAGCCCACGTACAGCGTGGATTGCGCACATAGCAAGCAATGCACATATTGCATGCAGCGCGTGGTTTACACGCAATGCACGCCTCGCAAATGTCAACGCCCTCGATGAAAGGTCCGCAATGCAGCCACGCAAAATCGCACTCGGCAACCAGAAGGGTGGCGTAGGCAAGACGGCCTCCACTCTCGGGCTTGCCAGCGCCATCACCGCGGTCGGCGGAAAAGTACTTGTCGTCGACATGGACCAACAGGGCAATACGACCGGCGGCCTCGGCGTCACTCTCGAAGAGGGCATGATGACGGCCTACCACCTCATGAACCAGACCAGAGAAGGCATTGCAGCCGAGGCGATCATTGCCACCCCATGGGATGGCGTCGACCTCATTCCCGCAGACGAAGAGCTCGGCAAAATCGAGTCGGATGGGTCGAATGACCTGGTGTTTCGCCTAGACGTTGCGTTCGAAGGGCTCGACCTTTCTCCTTATGACGCCGTGCTTTTCGACTGCCCTCCCAATATGGGCAAGGTGCTGTTCGCGGTTCTTATTGCAGCAGATGGCGTTGTCGCCATCACCGAACCCACAATTGACAGTGTCGGTGGCGTTCAGAAGCTCGAAGAGACAATCGACACCGTTCGTAAACGGGCGAATCCGAAGCTGGAATTCGACAAGATCGTGATCAGTCGTAAACGGTCTACCGGCGAACATGAGTTCAGAGAGAGCGAGCTACGGGAAACCTACGGCTCACTCGTCGCCAAGACATCGATCCCGGAACTCGCGGCCCGCCAGGACGCGCACTCGAATCGCACTCCGATTCACCAGTTCAAGGGTGGGAAAGCATTGACGCTGCAACTTGCCTACAGTGACTTGCTCGCTGAGTTGCCCATCGTGATCGGAGCCCCGGCATGAGCGTGAAGCGGGAACCTGCCATTCGTAAGACACATCCGGCTGAACTCATCCCGGAACGTCCGCCCAGGGGAGACGCGACCCCCGCGGCACCTGCAGCTACGCCACCATCGCCTTCAGCGGATCTCAGTGCCCGCAAAGATGAGGAGGAGAAGCTGTCGATGACCCACAACACGCGCATCAAACCTTCGACGAAGGATCGCCTCCGGCGTGGCGTCGACAAATTGCGGTACGAGACTGGCGATCGCGAAATCAGCGAGGCATCGATGACCGAGGCCGCGCTGGACGAATACTTGAAGGCCAGAGGACTATAAGAGACGCGCGTGCATGGCATGCACTGCGTGCACGCATGATGGATTGTCTTAATTCTTGATTGTGGAGTTCGGCCCCCGGGCGAGGGCATCTTGTGTTTCGGCTGGAAGACCAAATTAGAGGCGCCTGGCACGACAGCCGAGTAGGCATATGTGGGGGACATTCCAAGGACCTCGATATTGAGAACGGCTGTCGGGTGCGGGCGGGAGGTCAACCGCCGGGGCGGGAAGTCCTTGCTGCGCGCGCAATGCCATGTCCCTCTCATCTGCTGACAGTCCGTTCTGTAGAACTTAGAAGCCTTGGCAGCGCAAAGCCTGGAGCAAATTGCGTGAACAATCCGTTGCAGTCACGCAATTCTCACGCAAAATTGCAGACCACCCCACGTCACTCTGAGATCAACAAACACGCAGCTGGAACGACATCCCCGACGTGCTTTGAGTGCGACGCAAAAAACATCAGTCGACTCTCGGATACGACCGCTAGAAATCGCTGTCCACCCTCACCGCACGCAAAACGGACGAAACGCAGGAGTACAACCAGAAGAAATCTTCCGAAACCAGGAGGAGTCCCGCCGGCGGCAACCAGCGGGACTCCAGACCGAGAACACCCCTTGTAGGAAGGAAAACCCGATCATGGGTGATTTTAGTCTGCGCGCAGCGCGGATCCAGCTTGGAGCACTGATCGCCGCACTTCTCATCGCGATTTTCATCGCAATCGGGATCACCGCAGGCGCATTTGTCCTCTCCTTCGCGGTCCAACGGGACCTCGCGCGCCAAGGAACCGTCCCCGAAAACCTCGCATGGATCTTTCCCGTCATCGTTGACAGCGCAATCTTCGGATCCACCGTCGCCATCGTCATTCTGAGCAAACTGAAGATGCATCGACGCGACAAGTACTTCTACGTTGCTGTTGCTGTTGCGGTGGTCGCGATCAGCATCCTCGGGAACGCCTACCATGCGTTCCACTCCGCAACAGTTGCGCAACAGGCCGTTGCGGCAGGTCAGAGCATCGGCTACACGCCTCTCGACCCGGCCGTTGCTGCCATGATCGCGGTCATTCCGCCGGTGCTCGTACTCGCCTTCACGCACGGTCTGGGAATCCTGATCAAAGCAACGGGTATTGCATATTCCGACTACAAGATCGAGATCGACAATGCTGCCGCAGGTGTGGGTACGGTTGCTACGCAAAGCGTCGTCATGCGCAACGAAACAGCCGTAGGAGCCCAGCCTTCTTTAGGCGTCGTAGAAACGCATGACGCGCCGGAAAGCGCTCCGCATCCGAGCCCCTCCGAACAAACGGGGTCTTCAGTGGACCCGGAGCCGTCGAACGCAGAGGCGGTGGCGCACGCCGAACTCGAATGGTTCATTGCCACATCGGACCTGCCCGACGCTGTCAAGGACACCGCACGACGCAAGCTTGCAGACCCGACTCTCACCTGGGAGCTGATCGCCCAGACGTCCAACCCTCCCGTTGCAACATCGACCTCGTGGCGCCGATACGAAAAGTTCGATACCGCGGCCCGAGCAGCTGGCTTCGACAACCCGCCGCTCATCGACATGCGAGCCTCCGATGTTCACTTCACCGACCAACTCGTCGCTACAACGTGAGCAGCGCCGCAACCTGCCAACGCCGAGGTTCCCGAGCGCCAGGAATTGCATCATCATGGAGGGGTTGACCACAGCAGAGTGCCCACAGACTGCAGGTAAGGAACCCGCATTGACCGACCCAGACGACCGACACCACTTGATCGTTCCGCCCGAACCGCGCCAGCGACCCCGACAACAGCGAGCACACGAGACGAAGGCCAAGATCCTCAAGGCAGCTGCACGCTCATTCTCGATCGATGGGTACGCCGCTACCTCCACGAACGACATCGTTGCGGAGGCTGCCTCCACGAAAGGAGCCGTGTACTTCCACTTCGACTCCAAGGAAACGATCGCGCGAGAACTCATCAACCACTGGTTGACCGCGCTCGGCGGAATCCGACAATCAACCGACGAATCAGCAATACCAGCGATCGAGAAGTTGGCTGCATTCTTCAACGGTTCAGCGGCGCTTATAGCCGACGATGCCCTGGCCCGAGCCGGCCTCAGGCTCACCACAGAAGCAGGTCTCGATACCGCCCCACCCGCGTTCCGTGAGTGGGTGGAACTCGTCAGCCGATTCGTCGATACTGCGATCGCAGACGGACAGCTTCCCGCCTCTGCCGCCCAGCGCCTGGCCGCGAATCTGTGCGCGGGATTTATCGGCGCAGTTCAAGTCATACAGGTACTGGGCGACCCTGGAGATTTCACTTCACGCATCGACGACTTAGTGAACGCGTATTTGATTTCAGATGCGTAGTCCGCGCGCTGGCGAGGTCGTGAGTAGGGGAGAGGAACCAGACTCCTCGCGGTGACGTCGCCAACCGTGTGCACGGTGTACTGCTAATTCCTCGACGGTAGCGAGGCAGTTGCGTCGTCGAGAGGAGTGACAAAGTGCCTGACATCGAGAGCCGAATCCCCGAAGTTGCTTTGTCTCATAGCGAATATTTCAGCGATCCGAGCCGTACCGACGTGGAGACGTCACCATCGATGGGACCGTCACTGAGACTGAAGAACACCAGATAGAGATCGACCGATGAAGACAGCGGAAAGAGAAATGATCAGAACTTGTGGATCCCGGGAGGGCGTACCTTCCCGGAAGATGATCTGCAAGGTATCGAAAATTCTG
>NZ_JAWLSE010000018.1:0-31775 GCF_033142365.1 Rhodococcus sp. IEGM 1241 | reverse complement strand
CGGCGATGAACTGTGGAGTTATCTGCAGGAGCGTTCAGGATTGCCCGGCCCGCGCGCGAACCTCGCGCTCATGCTCGAGTTCGCGCGCGGCGCCGACAGTGACGACATCCTGCGGGCGGTGGAGTCCGAAGACGAATACATCCGCTGTTGTGGGATCGTCGGGCTCGGATTCATTCTCGTTCGTTCGCGCGACGAGGCTGTTCTGGACAGCCTGACGGAGGCAACCACCAGTGCGTCGTGGCGTGCACGTGAAGCTGCCGCGATGGCCGTTCAAGCGATAGGCGACACGGATCCGGAATTGTTCCGGGCGATCATCGAGCAGTGGGCACGCTCGGCCCATCCTTTGACGCTGCGCGCAGCGGCTGCCGGGATCTGCGAGCCACGGTTGCTGAAGGACAGGACCAACGCTGTGTTGGCCGTCCGGGTGTGCCGAGACGCTACCGAGTGGATCGTCTCGCAACCAGCTGATTCCCGTCGTGAAGCCGACACACGTACTCTCCGGCAGGCGCTCGGATACTGCTGGAGCGTCGCGGCCGCGGCTGATCCGGAGAACGCCTTGCCGGCATTCGTCTCCCTGGGGGCGTCGGACGACGCCGATGTCGTCTGGATCGTCCGGGAGAACCGGAAGAAGGCTCGCTTGCGCAAGGTGCTCGAAACCTGACTCGCGGACGGGAGACGTAGGTTATCCTCAGAATTAGAACCTGTTCTAACTACGAGGGGTAGACCATGGCACCGTCCGCAGAGGTAATCCGCAAGACCGTCGACGCCTACATCGAGACAGTTGCCACGGGCACTGCCGCCCAGGTTGTGTCCCTGTATGCCGAGGGTGCAACCGTTGAAGACCCGGTTGGTACCGACGTTCGCACCACCCGCGAGTCCATTCTCGAGTTCTACTCCGTGATCGAGAATTTCGACCAGGAAGCTCACCTTCAGACCCTCCGCATCGCCGGAAACGAAGCGGCATTCCACTTCTCGCTGATCACCAAGCTCGGCGAGCAGACCCTGACCATCGCACCCATCGACGTCATGACCTTCGACGACGAGGGAAAGATCCTGTCGATGCGTGCATTCTGGAACCAGGAAGACATGATCACCGCCTGACATGACGGTCAAGACGATCGATGTCGACGGATTCCGTTGGCAGATTGACGATTCCGGTTCTGGGACAGCTGTGGTTATGTGTCACGGCTTTCCCGGCCTCGGGCACAGCTATCGGCATCAGTCGGCAGCGTTGACGGAAGCGGGTTTTCGGGCGATCGCACTCGACATGCCCGGTTACGGCGGCACTACCCGCCCCGAAGCGGTCGAGGACTACACCAACGATGCCGTCGCGAACCGGCTGATCGACCTACTCGACGCTCTCGGAATCGACAAAGCGGTGGTCGTCGGCCACGATTTCGGCGCGCCCGTCGCGTGGACCACCGCTCTGCGCCATCCCGATCGTGTTGCGGGGCTTGTCTCGTTGGCGGTCCCCTATGCGCCCGACAGGTTCCCCGCAAAACCCTCGACCATCTACGCCGCGATGGCGCGCAAGCATTTTCTGCACATTCACTATTTCCAGGAACCTGGTGCCGCGGAGCGCGAACTCGACGCCCGTCCACGTGAGTTTCTTCAGCGGCTCTTCCATGCCCTCTCCGGGGCTTACCGGTACCTCGACGTCTGGAAGAACCCGTCCGAAGGAAACGGCTACCTCGACGTACTGCCCGAGGCGCCTGCATTGCCGTGGTCGTGGCTCACCGAGGACGATCTGGATGTTTATGTAAAGGCCTTTACTGCAACAGGTTTCACAGGCGGCTTGAACTGGTACCGGGCGTACGACGCCAATTGGGAACGCAGTGCGGATTTGGACGGCGCGCACGTGAACGTCCCGACGCTCTTCGTCGCGGGCGCCGAGGATCCGGTCATCGCGATGAGCGGCCCCAAGGCATTGGACCGCATGAAGGACACCGTCCCCGACCTGCGGGGTGTGCACCTTCTCGGCGGCGCGGGGCACTTCGTACAGCAGGAACGTGCTACCGAGGTCAATGAACTTTTGATCTCTTTCCTTCGGTCGCTCTAGGCGAAATCGGGCCGAAGGTCTAGCGTTGCGCAGATGCGCACCAGGATCTTCGATCGCGGTATTCGGGTAGGTATCACCGGTGCTCTTGTTGCCGGTTCGCTTCTGGCTCTGGGTGTGTCCGGTGCCGCGGCCGCGCCGCCCTGCCCTGGCTCGTCCCCCGCAATCCTCGGCGCCCAGATTCCGGGCGCGGCCCTCGAGGGTGTCACCGTGGACGGGCAGGGTCGCCTGTACACGACAGATCTGGTGAGTGGTCGAATCTTCCGCGTCGACGCGCCTGGTCAGGCCGCAGTTCCGGTCGCGACGGTTCCCGGCGGTGCGGGCGCACTCGCGTGGGGCCCGGACGGTTCACTGCTGGTGGGAACCGGAGCAAACGCCGGCGTGCTGATCGGTGATCTGACGCGTGCTGCGTCGGTCGCGCGGGTGGACGTGAACTCGGGTGCCGTGACGCCGATCGCCGGTGGTCTGAGCGCTGCAAACGGCCTCGCCGTCGCGCACGACGGAACGATCTATGCCACCAACGATTTCGGTTCGTTGATCGGTAAGGTCAGCCCAGGCGGTGCCGTCGACCCGGCGTGGGCGACTTTCCCGAGTGCAAACGGCGCAGCCCTGAGCGCCGATAATCGCTGGCTCTACGTCTCGCGCACCTTCGCAAACCCGGGTGTCAGCCGCATCTCCGTCGACAATCCAGGGTATTCGGAATCGTTGGTCGATCTCGGCGGTCTCGAAACCTTCTCTGCCCCAGATGGTTTGACCCTGGACTCGCGAGATCGCGCAATCGTTCCCACGGACATCAGTGGTGAGGTGTGGCGGATCGACGGACCTGGCCAGTACTGCTCGCTCACCAGCGGACTGCAGGCGTCGAGTGTGTTGACCTATGGGCGCGGCAATTCCGGATTCGCGAGCGGGCATCTCTACCGCGCTGGGTTCGACGGAAAGATCTTCGAGATTCCGGCAGGCTTCGATGCGGGTGCCCAGGCCGCGACACCGTAACGCGACACCTTCACTCGTCTTACCCACTACTGATGCCGGGACTGCCGGAATCGTCCATACTGGTCTGCATGGCGGAAACGAGTGAGATCGACGAGGCCGAAGTGGCCCTTCCCGCGATACCGCAGCCGTTGCTGACCCCGCTCACCGAAGCTGCGATCTTCCTGGTTTTCACCATCGACGAGGGTGGTGAGCAGGCAGTTCACGACGTTCTGGCCGATATTTCCGGACTGCAACGCTCGATCGGATTCCGGGTTCCCGCCGGTGGCTTGGCCGCCGTCGTCGGCATCGGTTCGGATGCGTGGGACCGTCTGTTCGAGGGTCCACGGCCGGCAGAATTGCATCCTTTTGTCGAGTTGACCGGTGACAAACACCACGCTCCCCGCACACCGGGCGATCTGTTGTTCCACATCCGGGCCCGTCAGATGGACCTGTGCTTCGAGTTCGCCACGGTTGTGACCAACAGGTTGGCCGGCGCCGCGTCGGTGATCGACGAGGTCCACGGGTTCAAGTATTTCGAGCAACGCGACCTCATGGGTTTTGTCGACGGCACCGAGAACCCGTCCGGGCAGGCCGCCTACGTTGCGGTCACCGTCGGTGACGAGGATCCGGACTTCGCGGGCAGCAGTTACGTCATCGTCCAGAAGTACCTCCACGACATGTCGGAGTGGAACTCCCTGCCCGTCGAGGAGCAGGAGAACGTCATCGGACGCTCCAAGCTCGAAGACCTCGAGATGGACGACGACACGAAACCGGCCAACTCGCACACCGCGCTCACCGTCATCGAAGACGAATCCGGTGAGCAGATCCAGATTCTGCGCGACAACATGCCGTTCGGCCACGTCGGCTCCGCTGAAATGGGAACCTACTTCATCGGTTACTCGGCGTCGCCGACGGTCACCGAGCAGATGCTGACCAACATGTTCATCGGGAATCCCGTCGGCAACTACGACCGCATTCTCGATTTCTCGACCGCCGTCACCGGAATCAATTTCTTCGTTCCGACGGCGGACTTTCTCGACGATCCCCCGGACGCGCCGACCAGGCTCGTTCCCGAAGCGACGTTCACAGCGCCCATCTCTGACGGTTCTCTCGGAATCGGCAGCCTCAAAAGGAGTGCCCAGCAATGACAAACCTGCACCGCGACCTAGCACCCATTTCGGCAGCAGCCTGGGCCGAGATCGAAGAAGAGGCGAGCCGTACCTTCAAGCGCCACGTCGCCGGTCGTCGTGTGGTGGACGTGGAGGGCCCGTCGGGTGACGATCTTGCGGCCATCCCGCTCGGACATCAGGTGCCGATCAATCCCTTGGCCGACGGCGTCATCGCACACGCTCGTCAGTCGCAGCCGGTCATCGAACTGCGGGTCCCGTTCACCGTCAGCCGTCAGGCCATCGACGACGTCGAACGCGGCGCCAAGGACTCCGACTGGCAGCCGGTCAAGGATGCCGCCAAGCAGATCGCGTTCGCCGAGGACCGCGCCATCTTCGAGGGATACCCCGCAGCCAGCATCACCGGCGTGCGGGCGAGCGGTTCCAACCCGGAATTGAAGCTCCCCATCGACGCCAAGGACTACCCGGAGGCCATCAGCCAGGCGATCACGTCGCTGCGCCTGGCCGGTGTCAACGGACCGTACTCATTGCTCCTGAACGCCGACGCGTTCACCGCGATCAACGAGACCTCCGATCACGGCTACCCCATCCGCGAGCACCTGCGACGCGTTCTCGACGGCGAGATCATCTGGGCCCCGGCCATCGACGGCGCTTTCCTGCTGTCGACGCGTGGTGGTGACTACGAACTGCATCTGGGCCAGGACCTGTCCATCGGTTACCTCTCGCACGATGCGAACTCCGTCGAGCTGTACTTCCAGGAATCGATGACGTTCCTCATGTACACCAGCGAAGCCGTTGTCTCACTTGCGTAAGAGCCTTCGAAACCTCTGATGCCAGGGCGAGCGAGGCAGTTCGCCGATGTCCTGGAGGTGGGCGACAAAAGCCTGGGCGTCCGCGTGCGAAGACGTCTTCGGCCGTCCGTCGGCCCACGCTGTGAACAACCGAAGATAGCGATCGCCGAGAGTGTGGCGCACGACCGGAAGGTGGTGCGCCACTTCTCCTGCGCGCTTTCGGAGCAGTGCCGTCGAGACAACGGCAGCATCGTCTTTGTCGAAGCCTTCGGGTAGTTCGCCACCCGCCACCAGAGCGCGAATAAGCGCTTCTTGACGCTCACCGAGCGTGCTCATGTGCGTGACCAATCGGTGCCCGCGGTGATGCGATCCAGACCCGCTGCGTCGGCGATGGCATCGAGCTCGTCGAGCAATTCCAGTGCCGGCGGATAGTTTCCGTCGCGCTCGAGCATGATCGCGGGATGGTGACCGGCGGCGGTGAACTGCGCAAGGAGTTCCAGCACGGCTTCGGGCACAGGATCGGTATGCGTGTCGTGGTATTTGCCGTCGCTGATGCTGCCACCGGCGATGTGGCAGTATGCGATTCGCTCGAGTGGTAGCCGGATCAGCTCGGCCCAGGGATCACGCCCTCGGTTGAGGGCATTGGCATAGACGTTCGCGATGTCGAGAACCAGCAGAGCCCCGGTGCGTTCGACGATCTCCGAGAGAAACTCCCCTTCGGTCAACTCGTCGTCGGGCCAGTCGAAAAGGGCGGCAACGTTTTCGACGGCAAACGGCACCGGTAGACCGTCCTGAGTGCGGGTGATGTTGCGTACCAAGACATCGATCGCTTCGTAGGTGCGTGGCAGTGGGAGCAGGTGCCCGGCCTCTATGCCGCCCGCCCGCACGAATGCAATGTGCTCACTCGCCAAGGGGGCGTCCAGTAGCTGGGCTGCATGCGCAAGGTGATCGATCCGTGCCTGATCTACCGCCTCGGCCCCGCCAAGGGAGAGCGAGATTCCGTGCGGGACCACCGGAACTCCCAGCGAACCGAGGTGCGGCGGTATCTCGGTTCCGATGGATTCGGCAATGACTTCGCAGAATGCCAGGCCGTCTAGCTGCGCGATGATTCCGGATACCTCGGGACGCCAACCGATTCCCAGGCCGTACAGGGTCATTCGAGTCACCTCCCGTGTGCAACTGCTAACGGCGACTATAGACGGATCAGCCGGGCAACCAGTTGGGTCCCGGACCGTTGCCTTCTTCGAAGATCAGCCACGTTTTGGTCGAGAGAACCCCGTCGAGTCCCTGGAGTTCTTCGAGAACGGTGTGGCGTAGTTCCTGGTTGTCCGGGGCTCGAACCAGCACCAGAACGTCGAAGTCGCCGCCGAGGAGGGAGAAGTGCTCGACAAACGGCAGGGCCTTCAAGGACGCCGCCAGACCTCGCCACGAGTGCTGCCTGATCGAGAGCGCCACGTACGCCGAGGAGCCGAGTCCGGCCTTCTCATGCGCGATCCGCGTCGTGAATCCGGTGATGATTCCGGCGTCCTCGAGCCTTTCGATGCGGACGTAGGCGTGAGCGCGAGATATGTGCGCCTTCTCGGCCAGTGCACGCATGGAGATGCGACTGTCTGCGACCAGTTCGGCGATGATGCGGCGGTCGATCGCATCGAGAGCGTGCGGTTCGGTGGCCATCTGTCCATTCCTGCTTCGGTAGTCGAGTCGGTTGATGGACATATTGCTGTCCGAATCCTCATGATAGGCCGTTTGTCTTGAATCTTCGACGCCTTCTGCCATTACGTCGCCGAAGTGCGAATACTGATGGACACAACGTCTTCTGGAGGTAGAAGTGACTCTTGTCGAGCCCTTGGGGGAACTGCGGTATCAAAAGTTCCTGCCGGCCGATTCCGCGGTGCAGTACCTCGACCCTGCTGGAGAACTGACGCGCAGCGAGGCGCGCTACGCAAAACCGAGCGACGATCGCCTGATCGAGATGTATCGAAAGATGTTCCTGGGCAGACGCTTCGACCAGCAGGCGACGGCGCTGACCAAACAGGGGCGCCTGGCCGTGTATCCGTCCTCGCGAGGGCAGGAGGCATGCCAGATCGCGGCAGCGATGAGTCTGGAGCCGAGTGACTGGCTCTTCCCCACCTATCGGGATTCGATGGCGTTGGCTGCTCGGGGTGTCGATCCGGTGCAGATTCTGAGCATGCTTGCCGGCGACTGGCACTGCGGGTACGACCCGGTAGCGCTGCGCAGTGCGCCGCAGTGCACCCCGCTGGCAACGCAATTGCTGCATGCAGCGGGGGTGGCCTACGGGGAGTCCCGACGGGGCCTGAACACCGTCGCGCTGGCGCTCTGCGGCGACGGGGCCACCAGTGAGGGTGATTTCCACGAAGCGCTGAACTTCGCCGCCGTCTTCAAGGCACCGGTCGTCTTTCTGGTGCAGAACAACGGATTTGCGATCAGCGTCCCGTTGTCACGTCAAAGCGCAGCACCGACGTTGGCGCACAAGGGTGTCGGCTACGGGATCGGCAGCGAGCAGGTCGACGGCAACGATCCTGTTGCGATGATGGCCGTCATGGACGAGGCGGCGCGCTTCGTCCGCAGCGGAAACGGACCGGTGATCGTCGAGGCACACACCTATCGCATCGACGCACACACCAACGCCGACGACGCCACCCGCTACCGCGACAGCGCCGAGGTGGAAAGCTGGCGCGGGCGAGATCCGTTGCCGCGTCTCGAAAAGTATCTGCGCGCACACGATCTGATCGACGACGCGTTCGTGGAATCACTGACCGCAGAGGCAGAAACCGAGGCCGCCACACTTCGCGCCGGCATGAACGTCGACCGCCCGCACGATCCGCTCGATCTGTTCCGGTACGTCTTCGCCGAGCAGACACCGCAATTGCGTGAGCAACAAGCCCAACTCGAAACCGAACTTGCCGCCGAAGCCGCTGACACAGGGGGACACTGACCATGCCCATGCTCACGATGGCTCAGGCCCTCAACACCGCGCTACGGGACTCTCTGGCTGCGGACGACAACGTTGTCGTCTTCGGTGAGGACGTCGGCACCCTGGGCGGCGTTTTCCGCGTCACCGACGGCCTCACCCGCGACTTCGGCGACGACCGATGCTTCGACACTCCCCTCGCCGAGTCCGGCATCATCGGATTCGCAATCGGCATGGCCATGGCTGGTTTTCGTCCGGTCGTGGAAATGCAGTTCGACGCGTTTGCCTATCCGGCATTCGAGCAGATCGCCTCGCACGTCGCAAAGATCCGCAACCGCACCAAGGGTGCACTGTCGATTCCGATAGTCATCCGTGTTCCTTTTGCCGGCGGTATCGGCGGGGTGGAGCATCACTGTGATTCCAGCGAGGGCTACTACGCACACACACCCGGCCTGAAGGTCGTGGCGCCGTCCACGGTGGAAGATGCGTACTCACTGCTACGTTCGGCGATCGAGGACCCCGACCCGGTGATCTTCCTCGAACCCAAGAAGCTGTACTTCTCGCGAGCCGATGTCGAACTGACCGCACGTGAGCCGATCGGGCGCGCCGTCGTCCGGCGCCCCGGTCGTGACGCGACGCTCATTGCCTACGGCCCGTCCGTGGAGGTTGCACTGAAGTCCGCCGAGGCCGCTGCGGCCGAGGGCCGCGACATCGAGGTGATCGACATCCGCTCGATAGTGCCGTTCGACGACGAGACGGTCACCGCGTCGGTGCGAAAGACCGGACGCTGCATCGTCATCCAGGAAGCGCAGGGCTTTGCCGGTGTTGGTGCGGAAATTGCTGCTCGCGTGCAGGAGCGATGCTTCCACCATCTCCACGCTCCGGTGCTCAGGGTCAGCGGATTCGACATCCCCTACCCCGCGCCGAAGCTCGAGCGTCACCACCTGCCCAGCGTCGACCGTGTCCTGGACGCCGTCGACCGTCTGCAGTGGAACGACGCCCCGGACGCCCGTTGGGCGGTGACGGCATGAGCAATCAGGTATTTATGCTCCCCGACCTGGGTGAAGGTCTGGCCGAGGCCGATATTGCGGAGTGGCACGTCAAGGTCGGCGACGTGGTCACCATCGATCAGATCGTCGTCGAGGTCGAGACCGCGAAAGCTGCTGTGGACGTGCCTATCCCGTTCGCCGGGACCGTCGTCGAATTACATGGCAAGGACGGCGACACCTTGAAGGTGGGCACGCCGTTGATCACTGTGAGTGGTGGCGGCAGTGTCGACGCGGTCGTTTCGGCCAACCACGAGCGTTACCGTGAAGAGGAACGCGCGGGTTCGGGCAATGTCCTGATCGGCTACGGCACCAGCGAGGATGCACCGAGACGCCGACGTCGAACTCCTTCGGCGGTACGCGTGATCTCACCAATCGTTCGTAAACTGGCCTTTGACAACGATATCGACCTCTCCTTGCTCTCCGGATCCGGTGCCGGCGGGGTGATAACGCGCGCTGACGTCGAGGCCGGGTCGAACACCGGCCCGGAGACGGAAACGTCGCACGTGAGCGACCAACGCATCCCGATCAAGGGGCTTCGCAAGGTGGTGGCCGACAAGCTGTCCACCAGCCGCCGTGAGATCCCTGACGCGACAACCTGGGTCGACGTCGACGCCACCGAACTGTTGGCGGCGCGAGCCGAGATCAACAAGTCACTGCCCGATTCCGACAAGATAAGCCTGATGGCGCTGCTGGCTCGGCTGACCACCGCGGCGTTGGCGCAGTACCCCGAACTGAACTCGTCGGTCGATACTGCTCGAGGCGAGATCGTTCGACACGCCCGCACGCACCTGGGAATCGCCGCACAGACACCGAAGGGATTGATGGTGCCGGTCATTCGCAATGCCGACACCCTGAGCACTGTCGAACTCGCACAAGCACTTCGGGTAACCACCGACCTTGCCCGCGACGGCAAACTCGAACCCGCCCGCCTGACCGGCGGCACGTTCACGCTCAACAACTACGGGGTATTCGGGGTTGACGGATCGACTCCGATCATCAATCACCCCGAGGCGGCAATTCTGGGGATCGGGCGCATCATCGACAAGCCGTGGGTGGTGAACGGCGAGTTGACCGTCCGTAAGGTCACTCAGATCTCGTTGAGCTTCGACCACCGCGTCTGTGACGGAGGCGAAGCCGGCGGATTCCTGAGGCTGTTCGGTGACTACATCGAGAACCCGATCCGCGTCCTGGGAAGGCTCTGATGACCAAGGCTCCGATGACAACTGCAGAACCCCACAGCGACGTCGTGATCCTCGGTGGAGGATCGGGCGGCTATGCCTGCGCCATCCGCGCCGCCCAACTCGGATTGTCGGTCACGCTGATCGAGGCGGACAAGGTCGGCGGAACGTGTCTGCACCGCGGATGCATCCCGACCAAGGCGCTGCTGCATTCCGCCGAGGTCGCCGACTCAGCACGCACCAGTGAGCAATTCGGAGTCCGGGCATCTTTTGACGGCATCGACATCGCGCAGGTGCACGACTACAAGAACGGAACAGTCGAGCGGCTGTACAGCGGTCTGCAAGGTTTGTTGGCGCAACACAAGATCACTATTGTCAACGGTTACGGAACGTACGTCGGTGGGCGAAGCATCGACGTCGACGGAACCCGCTATACCGGAACATCACTCGTTCTGGCCACCGGTTCGTATCCGCGGGAACTGCCCGGCATAGAACTCGGCCGCCGGATCCTCACCAGTGACCAGGCGCTCGAACTCGACCGGGTGCCCACCAGCGCGACAGTGCTCGGTGGCGGTGTCATCGGCGTCGAGTTCGCGAGCCTCTGGCGCTCGTTCGGCGCCGAAGTCACGATCGTCGAGGCACTCCCGCGACTGATCGCCGGCGAGGATCCGTGGTCGTCGAAGCAGCTGGAGCGGGCATACCGGAAACGTGGAATCGTCTGTAAGACAGACACAAAGGTTGCTTCCGCGAAAGAAGCAGCCGATTCGGTCCGCGTCGAACTGGGCGACGGAACGATCTTCGACACCGACCTACTGTTGGTCGCCGTCGGCCGCGGACCCCGCACGGACGGTAGCGGTTTCGCAGAAAACGGAATCAACCTCGACAAGGGATTTGTCGTCACCGACGAACGACTCCGTGCGTCCGTGGACGGTGTGTACGCGGTCGGTGACATCGTGCCCGGTCTTGCATTGGCGCACCGAGGCTTCCAGCAGGGAATCTTTGTGGCCGAACAGATTGCCGGCAAGGATCCGATACCGGTCGCCGAACATCTGATTTCTCGCGTGACGTACTCACATCCCGAAGTTGCATCGGTCGGACTCGGCGAAGAGGCGGCGCGCACGCAGTACGGCGACATCTCCACCGTCGTCTACGACCTGGCGGGTAACGGCAAGAGTCAGATCCTGCGAACCACCGGGGGAATCAAAGTGATTCGCAGCGGAACCAGAGGTCCCGTCATCGGCGTCCACCTGGTAGGCGACCGGGTTGGTGAACTGATCGGTGAGGCGCAGTTGGCCGTCGCCTGGGAAGCACTTCCCGATGAGGTGGGGCGTTTCATCCACGCACACCCCAGCCAGAACGAGGCGTTGGGCGAGGCCATGCTCGCACTCGCGGGAACACCACTGCACGCGCACAGCTGAACCATGACCAGAAGAGGATCTGCAATGAGCATCGACGACGAACTGCGCTGGGACGGTGAACTGACCGTCACCCGACATGATCGGGAGACCGGCACGACCTTTGTGATCCGAATCGACTCCACCCGTTTGGGACCGGCGTCGGGTGGCACGCGGGCGGCGCATTACTCCTCGATCGGTCACGCGCTGGCGGACGCCGGGAAGTTGTCCGGCGCAATGACTTTGAAGATGGCGGTCTCCGACCTGCCGATGGGTGGCGGGAAGTCGGTGATAGCACTGCCCGCACCGCGCAATCGGATCGACTCGGCGACTTGGTCTCGTATCCTCGACATTCACGCGGAGAACATCGACAAGCTCGAGGGAAACTACTGGACCGGTCCTGACGTCAACACCAACTCTTCCGACATGGATCAGCTCAGTCGCACCACCAAGTACGTCTTCGGGCGTTCGGTCGACAATGGTGGCGCCGGTTCCAGCGCGCACGCCACGGCTCTGGGCGTGTTCGAAGCGATGAAGGCCACGGCGCGTCGTCGTGGACTCGGAACACTCGACGGCCGAAAGGTGCTGGTTCAGGGGCTCGGCGCCGTCGGCGGAGATGTTGTGCGTCTCGCGGCGCAGGCTGGGGCACGCCTGCTTGTTGCCGATACGGACCCGCAGCGCCTCGAGGCGGCTTCTCTTGCGGGGCACACGATCGTTCCTGCGGACGAGGTACTTCGAACGTCGTGTGACCTCTTTGCTCCCTGTGCGATGGGAGGCATCATCGATTCCGCTGCTGCTGCGTCGATTCCGACTCTGGCCGTGGCGGGCGCAGCAAACAACATCTTGACCGATGCCGCTGCGGGCGAGGTTCTGCGGAGCCGCGGGGTTCTCTGTGCCCCTGATTTCGTCGCGAACGCAGGCGGAGCCTTTCACCTCGTGGGGCGAGAAGTCCTGGGGTGGAACGAAGACGATGTCGTCGAACGAACCCGAGGGATCGGTCGAACTCTGGACGAGGTGTATTCGTTGAGCGAGGAACGTGGCATCACTACCGAGGCCGCAGCGCTTCTGCTCGCCCGGACGCGGCTATCCCCCGCATCCACCACCGCCGCCGCCACATCCGCCACCCCCACTGCAGCTGCCGCCTCCCCCGTCTGAACCGCCACCGTCCGAACCCCCGCTACTTCCGCTGCCGTCGGCACCGATTCCGGCGGCGGAGGCCAAGGCGGGATTGATCATCAGCATCGCCGAACCTGCGAAGAGAGCGGCGGACATCCCCGCCAAGCGTGGGCCGTAGGCGGAGAAGGCAGGCTTGTTGCGCGGGGACAGGTAGGCGTGTGCCGTGGTCAGTTCCGAACGTGCCGCACTGCCCGAGGTGGTGCGATCGAAGTTGAGCCCGAGCAGCGGGATGCTGAACCCGGTGGCGAGTACGGCGAGAATCAGAAACTCGACGGGCTTGTCGTTGTGCAGTCCGAAAGCAATGCGGACGATACCCACGGCCACCAGGATCTTCAGCGGAACTGTGGAGAGAAAGATTGAACGCCTGGTGCTGTCGGAGGTCAGGTATCCCCGGTCCGCCAAAGAGTTTCGTAGGCGAGCTGTTTCCACCGTCATGCGCTCGGCGAGTTGCCGCCGACGATGGGGTAGAGCCTGCTGGGCCAGGCGCTGGTACACGGTGAGGGTGTACCAGTCCAGGGTCTCGTCGCCAGGGCCCAAAGGGCGCAGGACAGCGCCGTCGGTGGTGATCAGATCAGCGCTACGCAGGATTGCCAATGACGCTGCGATGGCGCGTGACTCGCCGGTGAGCATTCCGACTTCCGGAGGTGTCAGTTGCTCGGCGGAATACCCGTGCCCGGCGGAATACCTGCACCGGCGTGCCCGGATCATCAGACGCCACACCAGAGTGAGAACCATGAGCGTGGCCGATACGGCTATGTAGCCGTAGAGGAAATCCTCGCTGGGGATCCCCCACGTGTCGGCTGCATGCGTGCTCATCCCCCACACCCCCCGCCGCCGCAACTGCTACCGCTGCCGTCCGAGCCGGACGATCCGGATGAGGAGCCACAACTGTAGTAGCTCGAACCCCCGCCGCCCGGGCTGTACGCGGCGCCCGCAGCCACTGCTCCCGCCAGCGCGGGATCGATCAGAACCAGAGCGCCCGAACCGAAGAGCGCCGCCGAGAGCCCGGCGAGCGAGGGACCGTAGCTCGTGTACGCGGGCCGCAGTTTCGGTGAGAGGTACGAGTTTTCGTGCTTGAGGCGTCGAAGCTCGCTGTCGCCCAAAGCTGTCCGACGACGCTTGATGCGGAGAAGTGGAATCATCAGCGCGAGAACGATGATGGTGAGGAGCAGAAACCCGACCGGCTTACCGCCGGCGATGCCGGCGACGAGACGGACTACGCCGAGACCAATTACCGCCAGGATCGGAACGGTCCGAAAGGCAGCAGTCAGCCCGTCCTGCGGGCGTTGCAAGTATCCCTCGTCGATCAGCGTCGTACGTAGTTGTGCGAGTGCGACGTTCAGCCGTCCCATCAGACGCACCTGCCGCAGCGGGACCTTTCCGTTGCCGAGTCGCTTGTGCACGGTACGGGTGAACCAGTCGAGACGACTCTTGTCCTCCGCAGTGAGTGCCAGCTTGGTCTTTCCTTCGGTGCTGATCAGTTCGGCGCTACGCAGAATAGCCATCGACGCCAGAACGGCCTGGTAGTCACTGGTCAAGGCACCGATCTCGGGAGGAGTGAGCGGCCGACGGACCGAGTCGACGACCACGGGCGACCGGCGCGCAGTCATTCGGCTGTACAGCGAGAGTCCGATCGCGACGGCAGCCGCCACCAGGTACCACTGAAGGAAAGTCTGGCTGGGGATCCCCCACGTGTCGGCTGAGTAGTAGTTGTTCACCGCACTCACCCCCCACAGCTCACGGTGCTCGAGAAGGTCGAGCAACTGGACGGTGAAGACCCGCCGCCGCATCCGGGTGCCCAACCGCCGTCGCGACCCGGACCGAAGAGTGCCGCGGCAATACCCGCCGACGTCGCCCCGTAGGTAGCAAACGACGGTTGGAAATTCGGTGTGAGGTAGGAGTATTCGTCCTTCAAGCGACTCAATTCGACCTGGCCGAAACGAGTGCGTCGGCTCAGGCGGAGAAGGGTTACGACAATCAGGGCGAGGCAGACGACAACGAGCGGAAGGTATCCCACCGGGTTCTCGTTCACGACAGTAAATCCGGTCCTGATCGTGCCGACCACGGCGACGATAACGACCGGTACCACGGACAATCGCGTCAAAGTGTGTTCACGATTGCCGTTCAGGTAGCCGGCCTGCACCAGGTCGCTACGAAGCTCCAACAGCGGCAGCGGAAGTGTCGGCACGAGCCGGGAGGGCACGGCAGTTCCACCGGCGTCGTCGATCCGCTGGCGGACGATGCGGGTGAAGCGGTCATGCTGACCCTGGCCGGCAGAATGTGCAGCACTCTCGAGTTCTGCCACGGCAGCGCGTACCGCACGCTCGTCGCTGGTCAGTACACCCATCTCCGGTGGTGTGAGTGTGCGCAATGCAGGTGTGGGCTTGCGCATGGCGACGCCTCTGATCGCAAGTGCGATCACCACAGCTCCGGTGGCAGCGGCGACGTACCACCCGAGGAAAGCCTCGGTGGAAATTCCCCACGTATTCGTATGATCATGCATCGCACACCACCTCTCGATGAACTCCTGAGAACCAGTCCAGTCTCTTTGTCCGACAACTGATGTCAGTATCGGGCCAGTACCCGGAAAAGCGATATCCGGGTGGCCATCGTCATCATTCCGTTACCGGCGAACTGGGGATTTACCGGCCGGTAGGTCGAAGCACGATCTCCGTGGGGTGTGCGTCGGACGGTGTTTCGACGGCAGTGAGTACGGCACGCGCCACAGTGGAGGCCTTCAGGAAGCGCTCCGGGTCGTATTCGTCGCCCTCACCGGCGACGATGTCGCGCTGCATGTCGGTGTCGATCCGACCGGGGTGAATGGAGGTGACCCGCAAGGACGGCTCTTCCAGGCGCAGTGCGTCTCCGAAAGCGCGCAGGGCGAACTTGCTGGTCGCGTACGAGCCCCAGCCGGCGTTGGCGCGCAGTCCGGCACCGGAATTGATCAGTACGACGTGGCCACCGGCTGCCCTGAGGGCAGGAAGGAGGACACGAGTGAGTTCGGCGACGGCGATGACGTTTGCCTCGAGGGTGCGTCGCCACTGATCGACCGAGGATTCCTCGATGGTTCCGATATCGGCCACGCCGGCGTTGTGTACCAGCACGTCGAGCGTCGTGATGGACGAGGCGGCGACCGCGACGGCGTCGTAGTCCGTGAGGTCGAGGGGTAGGGGCGTCGATCCGGGTAGTTCCGCGCAGATCGGCTCGAGGGCCTGCGCGGATCGTGCACCGAGCAGCAGGTCGTGTGTCGGCGCCAGTTCGCGTGCGATGGCAGCTCCGAGGCCGCGACTGGAACCGGTGATCAAGGCAGTAGGACGCATGGTCCGAGCCTATCGAGTGTGAATTGTTCGGCTATACGAACTTGTGTATTTGTTTACCCACATATTAGAGTTCGACCATGACGACTCGCGACGCGAAGAACTTCCGCCGCCTGGGAATTGCCGCCCTCGCCGCCCTGCTTCTCTCCAGCTGTTCTGCGGTGAATTCCGGCTCCGACGACGACCGCCCGGTGGTGCTCACCACGTTCACCGTGCTGTCGGACATCGCCCAGAACGTTGCCGGCGATCACCTTCGCGTCGAGTCGATCACCAAGGCAGGGGCGGAAATTCACGGCTACGAGCCGACGCCCGGAGACATTCGGCGGGCGAGCGAAGCCGATCTGATCCTCGACAACGGCATGAACCTCGAGGCGTGGTTCGCGAAATTCGTCAACGGTCTGGACGTGCCACACGTCGTGGTCAGCGACGGCGTCGAAGGCATTCCGATCGCCGGCGACGCCTATGCGGGCAAGCCCAATCCGCATGCATGGATGTCTCCGTTGAATACGCAGATTTACGTCGACAACATGGTGACTGCTTTCAGCGACCTCGACCCGGACAATGCCTCGGCATTTGCGGAGAACGGCGCGAAGTACAAGGCGGAACTGCAAGCAGTTCAGGACGGCCTGGTCAGTGGGCTGGCGGCATTGCCCGCAGGTCAGCGCGCACTCGTCAGTTGCGAGGGTGCGTTCTCCTATCTGGCCAGGGACGCGGGACTCAGCGAGGCCTACATCTGGCCGGTCAATGCCGAGCAGCAGGCGACGCCGCAGCAGATCATCGCCGCGATCGACTTCGTCCGGGCCAATTCCGTTCCCGCGGTCTTCTGCGAGTCGACGGTCTCGGATGCCCCCATGCAGCAGGTTGTCGGGGCGACCGGCGCGAAGTTCGGCGGAACGCTGTACGTCGACTCGCTGTCCGAAGCCGACGGTCCCGTGCCCACCTACCTGGACATGATTCGCCACGACACCGACGTCATCCTCGGCGGTCTGACCGGCGGTAAATCATGAACGAAGCCATTCGCGTCGAAAACGTCAGTGTTCACTACGGCGAGGTCCACGCACTGGACCATGTCGATCTGACGTTGAATTCCGGAAGCGTCTGCGGATTGATCGGTATGAACGGTTCAGGAAAGTCGACCCTGTTCAAGGTGATCATGGGAATGATCAAGCCGGACAACGGTTCTGTGAGAATCGCCGGTCTCGACGCAGCCGCTGCGCGCAAGAGCGGGCGCGTCGGATACGTGCCGCAGAGTGAAGACGTCGACTGGACCTTCCCGATCAGTGTCGGTGACGTCGTGATGATGGGTAGGTACGGCCACCTCGGGTTCTTGCGACGTCCGCGGCGTGCAGATCGCGAGGCGGTGGCAGAGGCCCTCGAGCGGGTAGAGCTCACAGAATTTGCGGATCGTCAGATCGGTCAGCTCTCGGGTGGTCAGAAGAAGCGCGCCTTCGTCGCACGCGGTATCGCACAGGACGCGTCGATACTGTTGCTGGACGAGCCTTTTGCCGGCGTCGACAAGCGTTCCGAGGCAACGATTTCGACGCTGCTACGAGAGTTGGCTTCCGACGGCCGATCGATCTTGGTCTCGACTCACGACCTCCACGCCGTGCCGAAACTGTGCGACGAGGCGGTACTGCTCATGCGCAAGGTTCTGGTGCACGCCGACCCGGACACCGTGCTTCAACCGGAAAACCTCGCCCTGGCTTTCGGTCTCGACGTGATGGACAGGACCTGATCGATGAACCTCGTAGAACTGCTACTTGATCCTCTCCAGTACGGATTCATGGTGCGCGCGTTGGCCGTTGCGGTTGTGGCCGCGGTTGTCTGCGCGGTGCTCAGTTGTTGGTTGGTGCTCATCGGGTGGTCACTGATGGGCGATGCCGTCTCGCACGCTGTCCTGCCCGGTGTTGTCCTCGCCTACGTCGTCGGCGCTCCATTTGCCATCGGGGCCTTGATCTTCGGGCTGATCGCCGTCGCACTGATCGGACTGATCCGTAACACCAGCCGCGTCAAGGAAGACGCCGCGATCGGTATCGTCTTCACGACCCTCTTTGCGTTCGGTTTGGTTCTCATCTCGGTGACCCCCAGCCAGACCGATCTCAACCACATCATTTTCGGCAACCTGCTGGGGGTGAGCTCGTCCGATCTTCTGCAGGTCGCGATACTCGGCGCGTTGGCGTTGAGCATTCTGTTGATCAAGCGTCGCGATCTGACGTTGTTCGCCTTCGACCCGATCCATGCCAACGCGATAGGTCTTTCGCCTAAGCGTCTCGGAGCGCTGCTACTCGGCGTCCTCGCACTCACGTCCGTTGTGGCGCTGCAAGCTGTCGGAGTCGTGCTGGTGGTGGCGATGCTGATCATCCCCGGCGCGACGGCCTACCTTCTCACTGACAAGTTCTCGCGGATGCTGGTGATAGCTCCGGTGGTTTCCGCAATCTGCGCGATTACGGGTATCTACGTCAGCTACTACCTCGACACAGCTTCCGGGGGCATGGTTGTGATGACGCAGGGCATCGTGTTCGCCCTGGTGTACCTGTTCAGCCCGTCGCAGGGGGTCATTGCGAAATGGACTTCGCAGCGGCGTAGGACCCGAGCGGAATACAGCGCCGTGGTTTGACGGGCGGTCTTGATCGTTCGTCCAGTTAACAATCCGCTACCAAATCGGGTAGGTTCGTACGGGCATTCGTCACCACAAACATTCCGGCCGCAACGATGCCGGCTGCAAGACAATCGGTGGTGACGCCTTGAACACCGATGGGCCCTTCGATGACGCAGTTCCGAGCACGACGCACGTGGCTGGTTCTCGGCGTCGTTGTTGCGGTCATCGTCCTCGCCGGATCCGGGCTGCTCAGCCCACGAACCTCGGTTCTGGTGGACGATGTCGCCCAGCTCGTCGGCGGCGCCACTGCGACTGCGGTCTGTTGGTGGACGTCGCGGCGCCATCACGGAGTCGAGCGTCGTTGGCGAACTCTGATGGCTCTCGGTATGGCCGGCTGGACCCTCGGAATGTTCTTCTGGGCGTTCTACCGCTCAGTTCTCCACGTACCACTTCCGTCGCCGTCGATCGCGGACATCGGTTTCTTCATGTTCCCGGTGTTTGCCGTACCGGCGCTTCTGTCGCTGGTACGTGAGTCTCCCCGGCGTGAGGCGATCGGCCCGATCCATCTCTGGCTCGTGCTGACGCTCGACGGGCTTGTCGTTGTCGGTGGATTGTTCATCCTCACGTGGACGACCGCCCTGGGTGCCGTCGTTCATACCGGTCCGACAGGGTCTCTCGGGTTTCTTGTCGCGGTGATGTATCCAATCACCGACTTCGTTCTGATCGCGATGGTCTTGCTGATGGTCATCGGACCGAAGGCCGTTGCCGAGATCCGCGAACCGCTGACGTTCCTCGGGTGCGGGTTGGTGATGCTCTCCCTTTCGGACAGTCTGTACGCGTACTTGGTGGCGATCGGCGCCGAGAGTATGCCGACCATCGCCGATGCGGGGTTCATCGCGGGGCCGCCTTTGATCGCCTTGGCGGCGCTGACGAAGCGAACCGAGCCTCGGAACCGCGACGCGCCACAGCAGTGGCGAAGTGATCGGACTCAGTTGCTGCTGCCGTATCTGTTGATCGCGGTGATCGCGACGATCGTGACTGTTCAGGCACTGATCGTCGGCAACCTCGATGCCGTGGTCGTGATACTCGGCGTCGGCGTGCTGGTTCTCGCGCTGGTGCGCCAGATACTCACGCTCCTCGAGAACGACGCGCTCCTCCAACAGATCTCCGCTGCGCAGGACGAGCTCCGGTACCGAGCGCATCACGACCCACTCACCGAGCTCGCCAACCGGGCCGCATTCGACGAACACTTCGCGAGCGCCATCGAGAACTATCGCCTCACGAACTCCGATTGGGTGCTGATGCTTGTCGATCTGGACGACTTCAAACAGGTCAACGATCGTTACGGGCACCCGGCCGGTGACCGGTTGCTGGTTGCCCTCACGGCGCGTCTGCGTGAAGCGGTTCCCGAGAGTGCATTTGTCGCTCGATTCGGCGGCGACGAATTCACGGTGCTTCTGCAGGGCCCGATCGACGACGCCGTCGTCGTAGCCCACCGGATCGTCGACGCGCTCAGTTCTGATCAGACTGCAGACACATCGGTGTCGGTAGGTGCGAGCGTTGGTGTCGCGCAGTTCGAGTTAGCCGACGAGCCGCTGAGTGCACACGCTCTTCTCCGCCGAGCCGATGCGGCGATGTACGAGGCGAAGAGAAGCGGAAAGGGCGCCGTTGTCGTCTACTGCGATCGCCGCGAAGACTAGCGCCGTAAGAGTGCGAAGATCGTTGCCGGTGAACCCGATCCGGCCTTGTTGATCGCGCCACCGACAAGGATGCTCGCCCCGGTGGTTGGCAGGGCGGCAAGATTGTTCAAGTTCTCCAGGCTGATTCGATGCTTGTCGTACAGGAGCGTCGAGACGGGGTAGGTCTCGTCGTTTCCGAGGTCGGGACCGAAGGTGTCGGTTCCCAATGCTCCGCGGGTGCCCAAGCGTCCGGTGTCTATCAGCCACTGCGCCGCGTCCACCGAGAAGCCGGGTTGGTGGGTGACACCCTCGGCATCGGCGTTGGCATATTCTTCGCTACCCCAGCGCGATTCCCAACCGGTCCAGAGAACCACGGCCGCTCCATCGGGGATCTTGCCGTTGCGCGTTTCCCACTCCTGAAGGTCCGCGACCGTGAGCGCATAGTCCGAATCGGCGGCAGCCTTGTCCCGGATGTCGATCTTCACTGCGGGAAGGAAGAGGTCGGCCGGATCGAGTTGGTCGGCTGTGAGTCCACCTTCCTGAAAGTGCGCGGGTGCGCCCCAATGTGTGCCCGTGTGTTCACCTTCCTTGACGTACTGGAGGTAGTAGCCGTCGTCTGCGATGGTTGCCGCTGTGTCGAGAGTGAACGCGGGATCGCCGGGAAAAATCGGCGTGGTCGCGGGGTCGTTCACGTGGGAGAGCGAAACGACTTGCAACAGCTCATCCAACGGGGTTGTTGCGTCTTGGCTGCTTCCGGAACTGCTACCCATGTCGATCACCTGAGGTCCCGCTACCAGCGCCAGGCCTGTGGCTGCACGCTGAAGTAACTGTCGTCGTTTCATCGATCCCCCGCCAATTTGCCCGAATTGAGAGTGTTGCAATCACTTTCGCTCCTTGAACACTAGGACAGAACCTTAGGCTGCTGCCGACCATGACGACCACTCCACATCGCGGACGGCTATCACCTGTCCGTGCGGTCGGTGATCTACGTACTGCGGATACTTTGCGGCCAAAGCGTCGATTGCGCTCTCGGACTCCTTGGTACCGGGGCCGAGGACCTCCGCGCGTCCGTCGACGCGGACCCACCAGAGTGCGGACCAGTTGTCGTCGTAATGATCGACGAGCAGGCTCGCACGCCCCGTCTCGGTGATGTTCCGGAGCCTGCGAAGTGCGGTGGTGGTCTTCGGTTTGTGGTCGACGCAGGAATAGACGGTGTCGCCGACCAAAACGAATACCAGCGGCACGATGTGCGGAACGCCGGCCGCATCTGCCGTTGCCAGGTGAGCCACCCGCGCGGCTTCAAATCGTGCTCTCGGGTCGTCCATATTCACAGCGTAAGGGGATCAAGGCTTGCCGCGAGCCGCTGCTGACGGAACAGTGGTCTCATGGAACCGGATGAAGCGCTTCGGGAGATCGCCTACTGGCTCGAACGATCACGCGCTGAAACGCACCGCGTCAAGGCCTATCGCCGAGCTGCGGAGGTCTTTGCTGGATTGTCCGACGAGCAGAAGGAGTCTCGCCGGAAGGCCGACAGTTGGAAGGCTCTCACCGGCATCGGGCCCAAGACGGCAATGATCATCGCCCAGTCGTACGACGGCGTCCCCGAGTATCTCGAGGAACTGCGGGGGCAGGCCGAGCCCATCGGCGACGGCCCATTGCGCCAAGCGCTGCGCGGCGATCTCCACACACACTCCGACTGGTCCGACGGCGGAAGCCCCATCGAAGAGATGATGCGACGCGCAGCAGCACTCGGCCACGACTACTGCGCCCTCACCGATCATTCGCCTCGCCTCACTGTTGCCAACGGGCTGTCCGCGGAGCGCCTACGTTCTCAACTCGACGTGATAGCCGGGTTGAATGCCGAACTGGCTCCCTTCCGCATCCTCACGGGAATCGAGGTGGACATCCTCGAGGACGGTTCACTCGATCAGGATCCCGATCTACTCGACGAACTCGACATCGTGGTGGCGAGTGTGCACTCGAAGCTGCGGTCCGAACGCGAGGCGATGACCCGCAGAATGCTTGCTGCAGTGCGAAATCCGCGTGTCGATATTCTCGGGCATTGCACTGGGCGTCTTGTCGAGGGTGCTCGCGGAACCCGGCCCGAGTCGCAGTTCGATGCGGAGAAAGTGTTCGAGGCTTGCCGAGAATCAGGGACCGCCGTCGAGATCAACTCCCGACCGGAGCGTCGTGACCCGCCTTCGCGTTTGATCGAGTTGGCCCGCGATCTCGATTGTCTTTTCTCCATCGATACCGACGCCCATGCCCCCGGTCAGCTGGCTTGGCAGGGCTACGGCTGTGACCGGGCCGAAAAGTGCGGCGTCGAAGCGGATCGGGTGATCAATACGTGGACCGCCGAAAATCTTCTGGAGTGGGCGGGCAATTGAGAGCACGCCGGAATGGGTCACCGAGGCGTTTGCTCGGTGACCTCCGGGTTCAGCGTCGTGTGGTGGAGCGGCGGGGTTTCTGGTCGGGGTCGATGCCTGGCGGGGGGATGAACCAGGGCAGGTGATCAGCGCCTACCTGGATTTCCCATTGTCCGGTGAATCCGGGTTTTCGGTGCATCAGGGTGTGGTGGGTTCGGCAGAGCAGGACCAGGTTGTCCATGACGGTTGGTCCTCCTTTGGCCCAGTGTTTGATGTGGTGGGCGTCGGTCCAGGCGGGGACGCAGTCGCAGCCGGGGAAGGCGCATCCTTTGTCGCGGGCGATCAGGGCGGTGCGTTGTGCTGCGGTGACAAGCCTTTTGAGTGGGGTGACGTCGAGTGGGGCACCGTTTCCGTCGAGGAGGACGCTAGAGAGCATGCAGTCGCAGGCGATCATGCGGGTGCGGCCGACGCTCAGTGGTCCCATCCAGGGCATGTGGCCGACATCGAGATCTTGTTTGTCGAGATCGTGAATGTCGAGATCCGGCATGCCGGGATCGTCGTCCTCGGACGGGCCAGGTGTTGAGCCATCACCCGTTGTGGCGCATTCACGGTGGTAGGCCAGGTCTTTGGCGTTGATGTGCACGTTCAGGTGCGGGCGTTGGCCGCCGTCGATGCCGGTGGCAGCGTTGTCGAGGTAGCGCCGGATCAGCTCTGCCATGGCGTCTGCGTTGCGTGTGGCGGCGGGTCGTTTGTCGGGTGTGCCGTCCTTGGCGGGGGTGGGCATGGAGAGGCTGGAGAGGGCGGAGAGAAGCATCTCGCCGGTCACTCCGTCGAAATCGCCTCGCACGGCGACTCTTCCGTTGAGGGTCGGGGAGATGCGCAGTTCGTTGCGATCGGTGTCTTCGCTTGGTGGTATGGCGTCGGATTCGAACATGTGCTCGAGGACGCTGATGGCGTAGCGCAGTTTGACGGTGGTTGCTTCGACGCCGGATGCTGCGGCGAGGAGTGTGTCGCGGCAGTACGGTAGCGCGGCGTCGGGCATTGTTTTGGGTGGGGATTCGCAGAACGCCACGATCAGTGCTGCGTGCTCGAAAGTGAGGTCGCCGGCATCGAATTGGTCTTCGATCTCGGGGAATGACCGTAGGGCTTTTCCCAGGGTTGCGATTCTTCTGCCGGTGGAGATTTGCAGCATGGTGTGGTTCGCGAGCCATTGTCCGGTGCCGCGGTAGCAGAGTACTTGTTCGTCCGGGTTCAACGTCAGGGTGTCGACGGCGGCCACTCGAATGGCTTCCAGGCGAAGGATTTCCGCTGACGCGGTGATGGCGATCTCGCGGACGTCGGTGGGGTGCAGCCGCCACAATCGTCCGCGCACACCCACGGCGGAGCTGTTGACCACGGCAGTGACAGCGTCGTCGGTGATGTCGATCGTCATGAGAACCCCCCGTTCCACCTTCCATCATACTCGAACATACTTTCGAGTCAAGGACGTTTTCGAGAAGGTGAGGTGGGCCCGGCCGTCGCGATTCTATTGTTCGAGAGGAGATTCCGCCTCTAGAGCATCAGCGCCGGATCTGTGGTCAGTTCGATGTTGAGCCATGGTTCGTAGGGGAGATCGGCGAGGCTGTTGGCGAACGAGCGTCGAACTGCGTCTTCACCGTCGATGTCCCAGCTGTGTGGCGCGACCATGAACGTCGCTTCGATATACAGCTTGCGACCCACCTTGCTCATGGTGAGAGTCGGTTCGTCCAAGCCGAATTCGTCGCGGACGGCGGTGATGGCCTCGTGCACGCGGGCCTGAACGTTTTCGCCGGGAGCACCTTCGAGGAGTTCGATCAGTGCGGTTCGCAGAAGTGCGTACGGTTGCGGGACCAGCATCGCGCAGCCGAGGAGGACCAAGACGGAGTCGACATATCGGTCGGCGTCGGAGAAATCGGTGCGGCCCAGGATCATTGCGACGACAGCACCGACTGCGACCAGCGCGCTGAAGGCAGCCGACGCTCCCCATTGCCTGGCTTCGGCGACGAGCAGATCAGATGTGCGGTCGACTTGTCCGACGTAGCGCCAGATGATGATCGACACCACTGCGCTGACAGCGCCGTATGCCACCAGCGACCCCGCGGTGACGTCGGCCCCGCCCGCGAGAATGACACGAACTGCCTCGACTGCGGCGTACGCGAGTGTCGCCAGTAGTGCCATGCCCTGGACAGCGATGACTACCGGGATCAATGCCTCCTTACCGAACGGGAAGCGTGCGGTGGGGCCCGAGTCGGCTACCCGCGAGACCCGCAGCGACAGCGCCGTCAACACCATTCCGATGAGGGCGTACACACCGTCGAGCAGGATCACCTGGGACTGCGAGATCCAGCCCCAGAATGCGGCGAGCACAGCCAACGCCGTTGCGACCACGAGCGAGTACCGCAGAGCCTTGCGTTCGCGGGTAGCGCTGTCTTCCTTGGTGCCCATGAAATCCAAACCGCCTGTCCGTTTCGATATTCCTTCACGTAGGAATACCAGCAACGACGCGCAGGCACGGCATCAGTGGACCAATTGCGCTGCCAGATCGAGAAAGTCCTCGGCGTTGATGTCGAACTCGTCGGAGAATGACACATCGGGATTGCCCCTGGCTCCGAATTCGAGTGGTCGGGCTATGAAGGCTGTGCGGAACCCGAGAGCTTTGGCCGCCCGGATGTCATATTTGTGGCTGGCAACCATCATGATCTCGGCCGGGTCGAACCCGAGGTATCGAGCAGCCAGGTGGTAGATCTTCGGATCTGGTTTGAAGACACCGGCCATTTCGGCGGTGAAGACGGCATGCCATGGCAGATTTCCGTGCCGGGAGATGCTGACTGCGGCATTCACATCGGCGTTGGACAAGGCAGCGATTGTGTACTGCTGGCGCAGGGTTGTCAGGCCTGCGACGGTGTCCGGCCACGGGTCCAGGAATTTCCAGGCGGTGGTGAGTTCTTCCTGTTCGGCATCGGAAAGTTCGATGCTCTCGCGGGCCAAAAGCTTGCGCAGAGCCTCGCGGTACACCGAATGTACTGTCACCCATTCGCCTGTGGAGTCGTCGGCCTCGGAGGTGTTCGCGAAGTACTCAGCGCGCCAGAGATTGACGAATCTTGGCCAGTCGACGTCGGCGTCGGTGATCCGACGGGCCTCTCGGCACAGGGTGTTGTGAAAATCGGTCGCTGTGCCCTGGACGTCGAACAGCAGTGCTTTGATCTTCTCGCGCACAAGCCCTCCACTTCGAGATCGCCTGACGGTGTTGCCACATTATCGCGGTTACGGCGCCCGATTCGTGCTCGATGAGCGCAAAGGCGCCGCGCGTCGCAAAATAGACATCTATGGCCGACCGCGGATTTACCCCGACTCAGCTCGCCGCCCGAGCTGCCTACCTGCTGCGCGGAAACGACCTGGGCACGATGACCAGCGCTGCCCCGAAGCTGTATCCCCACATGTGGAGCTGGGACGCCGCGTTCGTCGCGGTAGGTTTGGCGCCGCTCAGCGTCGAACGGGCGGTAGTAGAGCTCGATACCTTGCTTTCGGCTCAGTGGAAGAACGGAATGATTCCGCACATCGTGTTTGCGAACGGTGTCGACGGCTACTTCCCCGGCCCGACGCGTTGGGATGTCAATGCGTTGGCAGCGCATGCTCCTTTGGGTACCGCTACGTCGGGAATCACCCAACCCCCCGTTCACGCGATTGCGGTGCAGCGGATTCTCGATCATTCGCGTCGGCACGGACGTACGACGCGTGCGGTCGCGGAAGAGTTCCTCGACCGGCGCTGGAGCGATCTGGTTCGGTGGCACCGCTGGTTGGCGGAGGCCCGCGATCTCGACGGCAACGGCCGCATCGCGCTCTATCACGGGTGGGAATCGGGGATGGACAATTCTCCGCGATGGGATCTGGCGTACGCGAATGTTGTTGCGGGACAGGTGCCTGCGTATCAGCGCGCTGATCTCGCTGTGGTGACCGACTTGTCTCAGCGACCCACGGATCACGAATACGACCGCTACCTTTGGCTTCTCGAAGAGATGAAGGCCGTGAGGTACGAGGATTCTCAACTCGCCACTGCCATGAGTTTTGCCGTGGAGGACGTGTTTGTCAGTGCGGTTTTCTCGATGGCATGTGACGTTTTGGCAACTATCGGTGAGGAGCATTCGCGACCAAACTCCGACGTCCGTGATCTGCGCGGTTGGGCAGATCGATTCCGGCAGGGCGTAATTGCCACCACCGATGAACGATCGGGTGCAGCAAAGGATTTCGATCTTCGCACCGGACGATGGGTTCATACCGAGACCATCGCGATGTTTGCGCCGTTGCTGTGCGGCGGCCTGAGCCGCGATGCCGAGCGCGCTCTGTTGCGCACTTTCGAGGGGCCCAAATTCTGTGGCCATCCGGACATGCGATTTGCCGTCCCACCGTCGACGTCTCCGGTTTCCGGCGATTTCCGTCCTCGGGAGTATTGGCGTGGCCCGGTGTGGCCGGTGATCACGTGGTTGTTCTCGTGGGCGTTCGCGCGTCGGGGGTGGGCCGAGCGATCGCACGTCTTGCGTTCGGAGGGGGTGCGGCAGGCCAGTGACGGCAGTTTTGCCGAGTACTACGAGCCTTTCACCGGTGAGCCGCTGGGCAGTATGCAACAGTCGTGGACCGCGGCGGCCGTTCTCGATTGGCTCGGTTGAGTGAACATTCCCTGAATTAGCGGACAAAACGGACTAGTCGACCTTACTCTCGGGAAATGGTCGAGCGACGGATCGTCAGGACACTGGGCAAGCTCACCCCGATCGCGATGGCAGCTGCCATCGCGATCACGGCACCTGGCCTCGCCGCTGCCGACGCTCCCCGCGGCCCGGACGTCTCGTCGTGGCAGCACGTGGACGGAACCGGAATCGACTGGTTCCAGGTCAAGGCGTCAGGGCACGAGTTCGCGATGGTCAAGGCCACCGAGTCGCTCAACTACGTCAATCCGTACTTCATCCAGGATTGCCTGGTCATGCGCGCCGCCGGCGTCTCGCGCGGGGCCTACCACTACGCAGATGTTCGCCAGTCCCCCGAAGCCCAGGCCGCCTTCTATTCGGCGATCGTCCTGGGTATCAACGGACCTGGTGACCTGCCGCCCGTACTGGATCTCGAGGACGCGAAGGGACTGCCCGCCGGTCAGGTCATCGACTGGACTCATCGCTACCTGAATACAGTCCAGGCACTTACCGGGCGGCAGCCAATCATTTACACGTACCCCAACTTCTGGCGTACCCAGATGGCCAACACCACCGAGTTCAACCACTACCCGCTGTGGATCGCCGATTACAACGGGCAGAACGCACCGGGCCCGCTGCCCGGTGGTTGGTCCAACTGGACCTTCTGGCAGTACACCAGCACCGGACGCATCCCCGGGATCACCGGAAATACCGATATCAACGTTTACAGCGGGGCGCAGGGCGATTTCGATCGCTACGCCAACAGTGTGGGGTTCGGCAGCAGCTAGTTTGCGGCGGGGGCCCTTGGCTACGTGGTGCCCGGTTCGGGCCCTTTCGCCCTCGAGGCATTTGTCTCGAGGCACGCGGAAGGGCCCTTTTTGGCACTCTTGTGACGCTTGGCCGGTTAGTCCGGTTGTTGCTCGCCAGTTACGAGAATTCTGCCGAGTGGTAGCCACAGTCGCTGGACTTTCGACTAGCTGAGCAGGATCAGAAGATAGCTATGGCAGAAAATGAGCAGGACCGCTCCAACTGAAAAGCTACAAAACGGACTTGAAGTTGGGTCTGGATCGAAGGCGCCCGCTCGGTTTCGGTCGAAGATGGCGCCTCGCAATCCAATTATCGGAGCCCCGGAGTACTTCGTTACTGGCAGCCGTCGCCGGGTGTGGTCTGGATCAATTCGATAATTTTCGACGTGCTCGCACGGGTGATCGGACTCCATTCAGTACGGAGTTTCCGCTCATGGTTCGAGGCGCTGTGGCGCATCCAACAGGCCTTATCCATATTGGGCATTTGTCCAGATTCCTGGTCGCCTCGAAGTTGGTCGTCACCCGATCTGGTCAGCGGAAACGCTGAATGCCATCGCGTTCGGAGCGGTGCCGTACTCCGAGGGCTGAATTGTCCGCTTGAACAACGCTGCTCCTCGAAGCTTGTCCGATCTACGAACAAAAACGTCGATCGGTCTGCTTTGTCCGACTTTCGATGGGCAAGCTCCCGGTTATCTGTTATCTTGATTCAGATAACTGGAAGGTTGCTCTCGATTTGCACGGATTTCGAGGGCCAAGGTCCTGTTCAGGGCGGCTCTTCCAACACGCAGGTGTTTCCGAAGAGGAGCTCGAATGACAGGACCGGCAACAGCGTCCGGTGTGAGGTCGATCAGCCGAAAACAGGCGGATCGACCCGAACCAACCGATCAATCGGGAGTTCGCGCCAGCGCTCTCGCATCTCCGTCCACCGAACATCGATCAGGCACATCCTGGGGAGTAAGAAATGCCTAACGACATACCGCCGACAAGGTCGGCCCTATTCACCGCAGGGCTCCCGCCCTGGGTGCGAGCGTGGACGGTGGTGTGGACCGCCATCGCGATGATTCTCGGCCTCTCCGGCGCGACGGCAGTAGCTGCATCAGCGCAGCCGGCCGCGACGCTCGGCGGTCCCGTTCAGGCTCAGACGCCGGCTCGTGCTGCTGTCCTGCCGGACGAACAGCCCGCAAAGGGCTGTGCCTTCAGCGCCCCTAACACTGGCCCTTTCTCGCAGAACATCTGTTGGATCGACATGTCGGCGCTCAACGAAGCCGCGGCCACATCCGCGGCCGGGCAGTCGATGGAAATCCAGCTCACCGAGGGCTACAAGATCAACTTCAAGGCTTTCCTCACCAACTCGGTTGCCGGAAAGAATCACCAGGGAATCGAAACGGATGATCTTCCCACCTTGCACTACGCAGCTCTTGGGACTTCCGTGTATACGGGTGTGCCGTCGACGATCAAGCCGGCGATCTATCAGAAGTCATCCGAGAATGGACAGTCTGGCGGAACGGTGTCGCTGAAGAACATCGTGATGACCGGTCCGAATGGCCCGATTTACAACTACGGCCTCGTGGCTGCTGACGCCGAGTCGACTGACGCCAACACGTCGACTGACAAAGAGTTCCTGACCTTCAATTCTGACAAGCCTCTCCGCCAGATCGCACGCACGGTTGGTGCGGATGCGCCTGGATACCCCGGAATTCGGGCTTGTGACGGTGGGCTGACGGCTATGCCCGCCACCACCGTCCGATGTGATTCTTGGAACCTGGTCAACAACCAGGAGTATTCGCCGGGCACTTTGGTTGTTGCATCGACCGCTCCAACCAACTTCGCGGCGACGTTCGGTAATACCGTTCTGGCCACCTCTCGTCAGGGTCTGGCTTTCGGTGTCCTGCTCTCGAAGGTCAAGATCGACAAGGACCTCACGCGCGTCACCCCCGGTGACGATTTCACTATCGGCATGAGCACCGGCCACCACGCAAACGCGGGTGCTGCTGCAGCGACCGAGATCAAGAGCACCACGACCGGCGCTACAGATACGACGGCATCGACTGGCTGGCGTACGCTCCTCGCAGATACGACACCTACTCCTGTCACGTTCTGGGAGAAGCCAACTACCTCGGCGACCAAGACCGCGAACTATGCGACGTCATGGGATTGCCAGGTAAACGGTGTGACCCAGGCGCTCAGGGTCGGGGACGTTGCGCAGGCAGCACTCACGCCGGGCGACAACGTGTACTGCAAGGTCAAGAACACTCCGGTTCTCGTGAAGAAGTCGTCGTCACCACCTACCGGTGAGGCGGTCAATATCGGCCAAACAATCACCTACACTCTGAATTTCGAGAATCCCGGCACTGCGCCGGCAACGATCGACTACACGGACTTCCTCGCCGACGTCATTGATGACGGAACGGTTGCGGTCGGTGCTGCTACAGGCGGACTCACCGCTGCATTGAATGGCACCGACAAGATCAAAGTCGGGGGCACATTGCCAGCCGGCGGCAAAGGGACTGTCACCTACACCGTCACGGTCAAAGACGGTGGCAACAAAGTCCTGAACAACTACCTCGTTCCGGGGACAACAACTCCTCCCACAACATGCGATCCTGCAACCAATCTCTGCACGACGCATCCCATGCCCGGGTTCACGGTCGCGAAGACCGCTGTGCCCGCGACAGGTTCGACGGTTCAGGCCGGCGATACCATTACGTACACGGTCACCGGTGCTAACACCGGCAAGACGGCCCTAACTCCCGCGACGATCAAAGACGATCTGAGTGCGGTTCTCAACAATGCTGCTGTCGTTCCGGGCTCGCTGAAGGCGACCGTCGACGGTGCTGCTGTCGCTGCTCCGACCCTGTCGGGCAGCATTTTGTCGTGGTCCGCCAATCTCCAGGCTGGTAAGTCTGTTGTTCTGACCTACCAGGTGAAGGTCAATGCCGGCGTTGCCGCGGGCACGGTTCTGAACAACAAGGTCACCGGTACTGCGAAGCCACCCACCGGTCCGGACATCACTCCTCCTACGGTGGAGACGAATCACTCGGTTCCCGGCTTCAAACTGGAGAAGACTGCTGATCCGATTTCCGGTTCGACAGTTCAGGCCGGCGAGTCGATCAAGTACACCGTCACCGGAACCAACACCGGTAAGACGAAGCTCGATCCGGTAAAGATCAACGATGATCTGGGTGCGGTTCTCAATAACGCCGCTGTCGTTCCCGGTTCGCTGAAGGCGACCGTCGACGGTGCTCCTGCCGCTGATCCGACTCTGTCGGGCACCACCCTTTCGTGGACTGGTTTTCTCGAAGCCGGTAAGTCCGTCGTTCTCACCTATGAGGTGAAGGTCAACGACGGCGTTGCCGCGGGCACAGTCTTGAACAACAAGGTCACCGGTACTGCGAAGCCGCCGACCGGTCCGGAGATCACTCCTCCTTCTGTGGAGACGAATCACTTGGTTCCGGGTTTCGCGGTCGCGAAGACTGCGGATCCGGTGTCGGGTACCAATGTTGCTGCTGGTCAGACGATCACGTACACGGTGACGGGTGCCAATACGGGTAAGACGACTCTTGATCCGGTGGTGTTGACCGATGATCTGTCGAAGGTTCTCGACAACGCCGCGTTGGTGGACGGTTCGCTCAAGGC
>NZ_JAWLSE010000017.1:0-38485 GCF_033142365.1 Rhodococcus sp. IEGM 1241 | reverse complement strand
CACGTGCGGGTCTTGTTACGGGCATTGGTGGTCTTCGACGGACGGGCGGTCATCGCTCGCCATCAACGGGTCATCACCCGGGGCGGTCAGAGCCTCGATCTCGACCACTACCTGGAAGTACTATGCACCAAACCCGGCGCCCTGCCCGGGCGACTGCCTTAGCCGCAGCCCGCAGGAACGGAACATTCGCCCCCGCTCATGACGCGTTCTGGGGCGCTACCCGCAAAACCGACGGTGACGCCGGCGGAACACGCCAACTCATCGACGTTCTGCTCCTACTGCCGAACGATGAATGCGACAGACGTGATCGCCGGCATCAAAGCCGCGCTGACCGTCGGTGCGGTCGAAGCCCGCCGGCACTCGTCATCGGAGGTTGGTGCGTGTAGGTCTGATTCAGGTCGCCATCTCGTTGCTCGTCACGCCGACCGGAAGCAACGCGGTCAGCCTGACCCAACGCCGTCTCGCCGATCCGGCAGCGGTCATCGCGGGTCCGCCAGCCCATTCGAGGCCCGCACCGACGGTCGATCACTTAGACCACGCAACAGGGTGGGACGGCAGCAGCCGCGAGCGCACCCTCAAGAAGTTCGCGGACGAGCTCGGTGTTCGATGGGACCAATGGCAAACCTTTAGCCCTGAGCACGTCGAACGCGAAGTCGCCGCGGCTCTCACGACTTACCTCGCCCACGAGCAACGGATCTCATGACGTGCCTCGCTGGCTACTTGATCTGCTAGTTCGGTACCGCAGCGTAATCGATTGAAGGGCAATAAGAAGTGCGCAGGAAACGATTCATCGTTTCTGCATCGCGACGATTCGCTCCCGTGCTCATGTCGGCTTCGATAGATTCCTGCCACGTCATGGTTCCGTCGGCAATATCGACACAGGCCCAGACCATGACATAGGCCAATTCCTCGAGAGCTTCGCGTTCGAGAGGAACATTGCGTCGTAGACCATAGTTAGTTGCGGATGCTGTCGTCTGTAGCTGTTGAACAAGGCTTTCGGTGATACCGACAGCCTTCAGCTCCCGCATCGATGAACTGTCGGTCGACTCGTATGTCGAATAATCGCTCGGGATCTGGCCGGTCATGGACGCTGACGGCCCGTGCTGCACTGCGGTCGCATCGTCCTTGTCGAACGCGCCGCCTTGCCACAGCACAAACCCCACAATGAGCGCTACTAACGCGGCCACACCCGCAACAACGCGAGATCGTTGCGCGGCAGATGAATGTCGGAGGGGCTGCGGCGACACCGCGTCATCCTTAGCCCGGAGATCTTTGTCAGCCAGAGCGTGCAACCATTCGAGCGGCAGTGCGGGGATCTCTTGTGGCCCTGGTATTTCAGGGATCGTTGCCAACAGTTTCTCTGGCGCGTATGCAGTGGTCTGAGATTTCGTGAGCGCTCCGGGAAAAGAAGGGGAATGTGATGTCCAGATCGTCAGCGCAGACCGACCGAGAGGAAACCGCTCACGTCCTGGTCGCCAGTCTTCGGGAGCACTGTGGATGATGTACTGCTCGTGGTACTCCTCGCGCGGTGCGACGGCGATGAATGTGGGCGGAGGAATGGGTAGCCCGTAGGCGTGAGCGAAGGACTCGATACCCTGACTTCCCTGGAAATCCCGACCGAAAGAGAAGACCACTACCCCGGGTCGCAGACGCTCTGTCTGGATCAGGTTGTGTGACAACGCCATCGATGCTCCTTCGTTCAAAGGCTCAGAGACCTCCTGCGCGGCGCCCTTGTTTCTTCAACGTTTCTTCAACCAAGACGGAGACACCGTTACATGGTGCGGCAGGTTCTTGCCCCGACGACAATCGCTCGTCCACCGGCAGTGACTTTGGATGCGGCCAGTCGACAACGGAAACATCTGCCACTTCACAGGGCCTCTTCTCCGCTCCAACGATTCGCAGAGTGAATTGCGCCCGCGGTGCAGCGGCTACGACAGATAGGGCACCAGCGGCAGATTGAAGAACCAATTAGCAAGGCCGCTGAAAATCGGCTCGAGCCAAGGCCGGATCTGAGGGCCCATCCACCAGTACGGGTCCGGCCCACCAGGCGAGGCCGATGCGACCCCGCCGCCGAGGAACAACGCCAGGCCCACCGCGGCGACGACAATTAGTACCCGCACTCGTGTCATAACGGGGATATCGCCCCTCCGCCCCCTGACCGTTACCGGCGCACCTCCAGCATCGGCCACCAGATGTCGATGTTCCGCCCACCGAGCCCCCACGGCGACCCGAATTTCCAAGCCAGTCAACAAGCTCCGATCCCTGGCGATGATGTGCCCTGCGAACTCCACGTGAAGAGTCACCGAACACGTCACAGGCGACGATGGTGAGCGGAAATCGACAACACGGCAAGCGACTGCGCAGACCAGACGATATCTGTGTCCGTGTAATCTTGCTGCGCACTTTCACGACTAAGTACCTGCCGCGATTGTTGCGGGCCGACTCCTGCACATCTACCGATCTACACTCACCCACTCGACGCCCGGGGGTCGGAAAACCAGGGATGAAAATTCGTCAGCGACGACGCAACCCATGTTGATTCAAGTCTAGTGATACATCCTTCTACGCCGCGGCCAGACACTTCACACAGTCCGCGTCCGGGACCGGAGTGACGGGAATACCCGTCCCCGCAAGTGCTTTCAGGAGCAGCCTGCGGCCCCGGCCATGATCGAGCGGAAGATCCAACGAAATCCCCCGCTTATCGGTCGCTACCTCGACCTCGCCCAGGCAGTCCCACAGCGCCAGTGCGCGGCCACCACGGTAGGCGGACCGGTAGTGAATTCCCTCCACCTTGCCCGCGGCAGGCTGGTCCTCGCAGATCGCGCGGGCCCACTTCTGGGTGAGGTCACGGTTCTCGTTACCGGAAGCGAGCGCGGGCAACGCACCGATCGCCATTGCCGCCCCCGGTCGGTCAAGGTCGTAGGTGGTGATCTCCCGCAGCGGGCGCAGGCGGGCGACTCGCCAGTTCGAGCACAGCGGCGCGACCCCGGCCTCACCAAACACCTCACACGCCGACGTCGCGAGGTCCACCGCAAGGTAGATCACCGCGCGCCCATCCGGATCCATCGTCGGCGCAGCGAAGGGCGGAGTGTGGTGATCGAACCGGGCGAGCGGCCCGAACCGGCGGAACGTCGCCCCATCCGGAGCGAACCGATCGCGGTGGTAGATCCGATACCACGGCGCCGCCGCACCATCGGCGGGCGTCCACGCCCACCGGTGATCCGCGGCGGGTAGCGGCCGACCAGGCCCCTCGAGAGGCTTGGCCATCAGGCGGCTGCCAGCGTCTCGACGATCGCGAACACGTGGCCGCTGTCGCGGACCATCTCCTGCGCGGGTGTCCGGCCGTCGAAGTTATCGTTCGGCCGGCTCATCCACCGCGACAAGCTCACCACCCCACCGGGGAACGCGTCAACGAGCCGACCCAGCCCAGGAAGCACCGGCTCCGCGTTGTCCGGAGTGAACTGCCACGCCGGGAACCGCCACTCACGCCCGTCCTTCAGCCCGACGAGCCGATGCTGGGCAATCCACTCCGACACAGTCTGCGGCGAGATGCCCAGCACGTCGGCAGCCTGCGCGCGCGAGAACGAGACATTCACCTGTTCCCGACGCTGCTCGACCTGCAGCTGAAGATTGGCCTGCTCGAGCTCCGCAGCCTCCTCAGCGGAAATAGCCGGCCCCCAGCCATCATCACCGCCGGCAGCGTCGGCCACGGCGGCGCCTGAGGACGGGATACTGGCCGCCAAATGCTGAATCGCGCGCAGCACCGGGGCGTCCTTGCCGAGTAGTGCTTCGAACTCGGCAGCCAAATTGTCGATGGACTTCGAGACCTGCGCCTCCACATCGCTCGACATCACCTGCGGTCGTGTCGTCATAGAACTCGCCTCCTGATCCTGTGACCAGTATACGCGGGATATGCGGGAAGTGCGGCTACTGCGGGCCTGTCATCGTATACCCTGTCGCTACGACCACGCGACCTGTATTTCTGGGGCGGATCCATGTCCATTTCACCCTGACATCCGCATCGTGGATGAACCTCGTCGAAGTGTGGTTCGGAATCATCGAGCGTCAAGCGATCCACCGCGGACCTTTCCGCAGTGTCCGCGAACTGACGAGCAAGATTCGGGACTTCATCAACGGTTGGAATCCGCGGGCGCAGCCTTTCGTGTGGACGAAAACCGCCGAGCAGATCCTGGCGAAAGCTGACCGTAAAACAACTTCAAACTCGGGGCACGAGGAAAGCATTGCTTGTGCTCTTCGCACACCTAGACCCCATTCGTATATGAAATTCCGCTTCGTTCCTAAACATTCGATAAGAGCGCAGGTCCGGATCCAAAAGCAACCTATCCCGGGGCGAGAACGATCAAAACCAATCCAGCGGCACATCTCAGCGGTCGCTGTCTGCCAATCTTGACAAAGAACCGTAAACATGAGAAATTGGAATCGCCTCGAAGCTGCACGCTCGGGGTAACCAACTTGAAGATTTAATCCCTCATCAGAGGAATCTCTACTCCGAGTTCGTTGCGTGTGGTACGGGTCTGGTGCGCCGTTCGAGTCGGTGCTACAGGTCGTGACAGCGTGCAGCGTTTTTGTAGTCTTAGTTCTGTTCCCTGCGCTGGAGACATATGTATGCGGATCCGTAACCCGTTCACCGTCCAGCCAAAAGGAATCGACGAAGGGAGCCGACATGGTTCGTGAATCATGGAACGCCATCAAAAACGTCTGCCACGGCCTTACAGGTGGGCTCCTGACCCTGACCAGACGCAACGAACAACATACAGATATTCCTACCTCCTGATCCGTCCGTAATCACGGGCGGATCGCTTCGCTATCCTCGCATATCCGTTTCGGTTCAGTGCCGATGACAGCTTCTGACTTTCATTCAGTGCCCGGTAAATCTGCGTCGATGATGCGGAGTGCGCATACTCACACAATGGCCTGCGCCCAGCCAGATCCGAACACGACCGACGCAATTCTGCGGAAGTATTACTCAACCCTGCTCGTGAGCACTCCGGTGACCTGGACCAAAAACAATGACCCCGGTCTGATGAAGCTGGCATCCGCAAAGGGGTCCCATCTCGTCCAGCAATCGGTCGACGGTCGACGTCTCGATTCCAGGTGTTGAAACTGCCATCAGTGACGTTTCACCCGCTTCTGTCCACTCCCAGAGTTTAAATTCGACCGGACGACCGGAACAATCAACCCAATTGTGGGATTCGTGAACTCCCACCTAGGAGCTGGTCTCAATATGCGCGAAGCGCAATGGCGAGCGCTTGAATGGTGGGTTAGTTGTATGAGGCACGGACGATCTACTTCAGGGGCGAACCCCGCTGAATGCGCTGGAAGCTGGACTGCTCGACAGAGCCACTGCTTGCCAGATCCTCGGGATCAAAGGCGAAAAGTCATGCTGGCATACGACGAGGAGTTGAAACTCTCTGACTGCGTCGTTGCCCGGCGAAGGATCCGTGATCTGGTCCCGGCGGAAGATCGAGAACCTGTGGGGCCAGAATTGAGATCATAGAAGACGGCGATCACGCTGCGACCGAACTTGTCCGCGCCTACCTTCCTCACATCAACAAGATTGCCAGCACGGTCTACCACCGCAACATCGGAACAGATCTTCGGTCGGCCGGGATCGCCGTGATCTGCTCAATGCAGGTGTCATCGCTGCACTCAGGGTGACGAACTCGTTCAATGCCCCTGGAACAGAGGACCATCCGGGAGTCCGTTTCGCCAACTACTCAACGTTGGCGATCAGCAAAGCGATGAACCGGCTCATCGCAAAGTACAGCACTCTGCACCGAGCTGACACGGCTGCGATCCAGGCGAGGTGGCGCTGGCATATCGGACTGATGAATTCGTTCGGGACCCCGGCCGCGGCCCTACCGATGATGAACTGGAAGTGATCACCGGCTTCTCTGCCAGTTACGTGATGCCCGCATTGCCATCTCGGTCCAAGTACAAGGATATCGACGAGCCTGAACGCTTGCTGATCGCTGGCTCAAACCCCGCCACAATTGAGGACGGCGTCGCTACCGGCAGAATGCAGATCTCTTACTCGAAGTTCTCGACACGATGTTGGCTGACAAGTACATGAAGAACGCACGCATCCTCTTCTCCGTCGATGAGAACCTGCAGTACGACGCTGCCCACGCCGCAGCGATTCTCGATGTACCGCAACGACGGGTCGAGGCAGTGAACGAGTATCTGACGAACTTCATCTCGCATCCTCAGTACCGCTTTGGGCACACCAGATCATCATGGGAAAGAAAGCAATCCGTGACGGGATCCTTGCGAGCAAGAACGAAAAACGCCAGGGACAAGTCCTAAAAGGTCCGGTTTCGCGAGTGGATCATTCGCAGAACCGAAGCAATGGTCTGCCGCCGGCAGCTCCCAAACAGTCAAGGCGATTGCCTGACCAGACTTTGGTAACCGCAGCCTCGACGGACCACCTCGGTAGCAGTTTGCCAACCAGAGAGATCGCCGCGCACATCCGGTGAGAGACCAGACATCTCGACACCGGGACCAGGTCAGAGCTAGACACCCTGACCTCGGTTGAGGGACTGCGCGGCGATCTCTCGTCGCGAGAAGGAGTCTATCCGGGTGGTACGACACGTTGGTGGGTTCACTCGATACGCGACAACCGTGGCCGCGCTATTACGGCGCCCCACAACGACTTTTGACGCCCCGGAGCGATTCGATCGATTCGGCGTACGCTATTTCCATGGAGCGCGATCACGAAGTCTCTCAGCTCGAAGGAATATCGGTCGAGCGCGCGCACTTCGACTCTGTACCAGCGTGATCGCGCAAGCGGGATGACCGAGCAACTGATCAAGCTGATCGAGGAGGGCCGAGATCGATGCGGCTGAGCGAACATCATCGCGGGGTCCAGCACTGTGCCTTCCGCCAATAATAGGTCCGACTATGTATCGGCGGGCACCATCAATCGTTGCGCTTCAACCGGCCCTGACGACTGGTCGTTCCCGATCGAGCAAGACCGCGATGCTCTCATAGCAGAACTGAGGGATCTATTCGATAAATTTCCCTTCAATCAAGATCTGGCTTCAACCGAAGTCCCATCACCTTTGGTCGCCCCACCGGAACTCGTGTGGTTACCCTCTTCGATCAGCGACACAATCCGTGTCAAAGCTGATGTCAGCCTTTCCGCCACGAACTCAAAAGCGGGTAGATTAGCCAATGTAGCAATACCCAGATTCGCCGCGGCCTTTTTGGAGTCGGAATTAGCGAGGTGAGCGACTCCTCCCCGCGACCGGTAAGCCTGAAGAAGACGGAAGATCTCGGAGGCGTCTTCTTCGTCTCCGAGCGATTCCAGATACCGTTTCAGCAACGCGAGTGACTGCACATTCTTCTCACCCTCAATGCGGAACGGTTTAAGTGGCGAGGGATCGATGGAGTCAACAAAAGCTTTAGTTAGGACCAACAGCGATGCATTGAGCGCAGAAGGATCATCAGTCAGTGGCCCCACCAGTGACCCTAATTCGCCTTTTAGAGTACCTGTTACAGGTCGCCACAGCGGCTGCCCAAGCACCTCTTGGGATACTTGAGCAACGGATTCACGAGCACGTCTGAGGTCGCCAGATACATCTCTCGAGCTAGCCCACTGATTCAGAAAGTCTCGACGAAAACGCCCCTCGTCCATCTTCCCCTCGGGCGGTACATTATAACTCCTCCAATGCCCCCATTCGCTGTCCGGTATTTTCTTTCCAATATCTCCGAGATAAACCTCAACTAAACCAACACTGTTGAACGATATATCGACGCCCCATATATCAAGGCACTCAAGTCGAGAGTTAGAGACTCGATAACGGGAAGGTTCAGCAACATAGGGCTGAAGTACCGCTCGCCTGAAGTAAATCGGAGTCAGATAATGAAGCCTTGAGTCATCCTTGTCGAAATAACTACCAAGCTCAGCCGGATCGCACGTATGAGTCAATTGGCGCCCCGTTTCCGGGTCAATGCTATAGATATAATTCACAGGATCCTCACCCTCCCTCAATCCAGAGAATCGAGGCGTTTTTGAGGTGGCGAGACCAGTTATCAGATACTGTCCCATAATATTTGACACCGCAGGATGTTCGGCTAGTGCGGGCATATAATGCGCACAGAAGGTGAAATGCCCCCACCCGTTCTCATATGAATCATCTACGCGGTCAAACTCCGAATGACTGATCATCAAGGTGTGATCCACCTGGATGACGGCCGAGCGCCCGGTAGAGGCAAGATACATACGGAGCTCTAGGGCGCGCACATTTACGGTCCAACTCTGGTCCCTCTGCTCGAAGCGAATCAATTCCTGGTCGTGACCTGCTTCATTTACATAATTCCAGCCATTGGGAACGGGGAAGGCATCCCAGAACCAAACAAAAGGATGGGAAACCTCAACCACCCCAACTGCAGATCCACTAGGATGACGAACCTGAGCAAAGAACTCGACATTCGCCTCTCCGTCCACGTCACTCAACCCGTCAAAGAAGCTCTCAGACGGTGCGCCCCAAGCGGTACCCAACTCGCGACCTATCCACGAAGTGCCGGCCAAAGCGCGTTCTCCATGCTCCGCCACGACGAGCACGCACCCAACCCCACTGCTTTCGCCAGGAGTGGAATTGTGCGACGACACCGTGACCCACCCGTCGCGATCACGCTTGATCTCTGCAAGTCTCCCGGCCGGCCAAAGCGTGTCGGGAAACTCGCCGGGCGGACGACCCCAAAGGTCGGCAAGGGAACCTGAAGTGGACGGCTGACCAATAAATCCTGGAATGCGCGGCATGCTCACCGCTCGACCTTAGGACCTCCACAACGAATCCAGATACGCGAACCCTGATCATCTAACAGATGGCCACGAGTCGCTGTGGCGTTCGCGGTAGCGCAGATTCCCCACTACCCCGATTAGCTGCACTTCGAGAATGTCATCCTCCAAATTCCGGCCTATCCTGACGCTCCGTTCTCGGTTCACGTCAGATCAAATCCAGACCAGCACTCTTCCATTGGGGGTCACGACGAGGACACCGGTTGGCGCCACTCGAGGACTGGAAGGATCGCCGAGCGCTATGACCGCACGGCTAGTGAGCCACATTGAAATCGCGAATATTCGGCCACAGATATCGAGTCCGCTGTCCCACAGACGACTCTGACGATCAAACGGCGTTTAGTCGAACTACGTAGTTCGACACGTTTTGCGGGGCGACTGCGTCGCACTCCGACATTCTGGACCTGGCACAGCAATATGATGCGGCGGCGACTTCTCTGCCCTCAGTGGGTCCGCCACCATTTCCACTCGTTCAATTGGGCTCCGGGGACCATCCTGGGATACGTCGCGTCCAACACAGGTATGGATGACTACGACCGGGCAGCGTATCTCGAAGATGGGATGGACCCTGATGATCCGTCTGTGATCGCAGCGCAGCCGCGCTGCGGCAGGTGCAATAGAGGATATATCGTCTGCGTGACCGCACATACGACGGCCTCAGATTATGGTGTGGAGTCAGCTGTTTACGGCTTCGCATTCAATACGGTGTCGAGATCTGGCGAAGATTTGCGAGATGCGACGCCACTTCTACTAGGCGGGACGCGAAGCGGCCACGTCCGACGCAGCGCACCGTTCGATGCCGGTTCTGGATCGGATACCGAACCACCGCTACGCGAAGCTCACCTCAACGTGTTCCGATCAAGAGACAGCCATCGGGATGCACCAGTATGGGTTACCCCATCGACGATCATGGATAGTATGGGCGTCCAAGGAGACGACATCGTTCGAGGGTCGCACTCGGGTGGATCCCAGGATTACACGGGACTCGTTGGCTCCATGAGTTCAACACACACTTCCGATCGGATCCCGGTAAGCAATTGGTCTGCCAATCTCACAGGTCACGCACGTGATACCGGGTGTGTTCCGGGACAGTGAGATTCGAAGTTGACGGATCTCGCGGAACTGTTGTCCATCCGAGGGCGGGGGTCGTCACCGCGGCCACGGCTCGGGCCAGCGTAGTGGTTTGTCGCCGCACTGTGGACGTCGCCTTTCTGAGTCGTATCCGCTCACTGCATTGACCTTCCACTCGTGTTTGGCCTCTCGCGGTCACGCCGTGACCGCGAGAGGCCACAGGATCGCCTTCGCTGCGAGCCAGGCGGGAAAGTACTTCGTGTCGGCTCGATGTCTGCCTACCAGCACTTCGCATTCTCAGGTTTTGCGTCGGCAGACCTTTCTCCAGACGACACAGAATGCCTCAACTTCCTCGATGAGGATGGGCATTCGCTTGCGCGCATTGATCACCCGCATACCTTCCGGAGGGTGGTCCGCTTGCCATCTACTCCTGATCCTTCACCGTATGTGAGGCTCGGCTGGAACAGCCATTTTGGGGACAGCTCCAGCCCAAGGCCGCTCCATTTCGAGCTGTGCCGCCACGGAAATCAAGAGATCGTCACGGGCATACCCTGCAACGAGCTGAATAGCCAAGGGAGCATCGTCTTCCGTGAACCCGAACGGAATCGAGATTGCAGGTTGGCCGGTCGAATTGAACGGTGCGGTGAACGTCAGAACATCGACCGACTTCTGAATTCCTCCAGGTTCCGTCCATGGCCAACTCAATGTCGGCGGCGGTGTCGGAAAGACTGGACACAACAACAGATCGTAACCGCTCGCCCACCACTGCCCCATGCGCGCACGCAATCCACCTATCCAAGTCAGCGAATCGGCAAGATCCAATCCGGACATTGCACGGCCGCGTGACTCCCAGAATCTCGTGACCTCGTCGAGTTCGTCGTATTCCACCTGACGCCCCACCTGGGCGCCAATCGCATCAACGGCCTGCACCACCGTCACACTGAGCGAGTCGAAGAATGCTCTCAGGTTATGCGGGTCGAACAGCGCATCCGGGTGCGCTTCGACCACATCGTGCCCCAAATTCTCCAAAAGTCTCGCAGCATCGACAACAGCGGTACGCACAGCCGGATCGACCGCATCTATCTGATCCGGTGGTGCTGTCACGAATCCGATCCGGAGACGTCCTGGATCACGATGTAGAGCGCCCATCAGCTCGCCTGCCGGCAAGACCGGCCGTCCTCGATCGCCAGGTTCACCGCCAGAGACTGCATCAACGATTCCTGCTGTATCGCGGACCGTACGTGTAAGAACGCCGGGGACGCTGTGTCCCCACCTGTCGGGCGTTCCAGGGCCGGCGCTGATCAATCCATGGCTCGGCTTCAGGCCTACCAAGTGACAGAACGCAGCCGGCATGCGCAGGGATCCACCTCCGTCACCTCCATGAGCAGCTGGAACCATTCCTGAGGCCACCGCACTCGACGCCCCACCCGACGAACCTCCAGAGGTCAGATCCAGTCGCCACGGGTTTCTCGTGATACCGTGCGCTTTGCTCTCCGTGGTGGAAACCAAACCCAGTTCCGGCGCCGCGGACCGTCCAACGACTATAAACCCGGCGTCACGAAACCTCTTGGCGATCAGGGCATCCGACGACGATGTCACCCCAAGTTCTTTCAAGATCGCCGTACCGCGATCGTGGGGATCACCTGCCGTTGCGGTCAGCCCTTTGATCAGGGTCGGGACCCCGGCAAATTGCGCATCTGAGTTTACGCCATTCGCTTCAATTCGAGCCGAATCGAATCGAGTATGGTTGAGCGCATTCAGTTCCGGATCAAGTCGCTCTATCCGTTCGATGGCGTCCTCGATCAACTCCCGAGAGGATACCTCTCCCGAACGAACCAATTCCGCCTGAGCCGTTGCATCCAGCCATTGTGTATCGATGATTACCACTCCCTATATCGACATGCAAGCGATCACAGAATCTCCGGGCACGAACTCTGCAGGGGCGCAGGCAATCCGACGCCCCTGCAGTTCTCACAGACCCGCTACTGCACCCGAAGTTTCCGGGGCGGGCGGTGCAAAGTCCGCCACTGATGCGAGCGTTCGGTGCCTCGGATCAGTCGAGGGGATCGCAGCAATCAGCGCCTTCGTGTACTCGTGGGAGGGCGAGTCGAATACCTCCTCTGCAGTTCCTAGTTCCACGATTTCTCCAGAACGCATGACGACGACACGATCGCAGATTGCGCGAACGACTGCGAGATTGTGCGAAATCAGGACATAAGTAAGGCCGCGATCGCGTTGAATTCGCGCCAGGAGTTCGAGCACTTGCGCCTGCACCGTGACATCCAGCGCGGACGTCGGCTCGTCCAGGAGAACAACTTCCGGCGCACCCGCGATCGCTCTCGCAATCGCGATCCGCTGCTTCTGGCCTCCGGAGAACTGATAGGGCAACCGATCCCCGCTGTCCTGAGGGAGTCCAACTTCTTCGAGAACTGTCTTCACTCGCTCAGAATCTGACGAACCTCCACCCCCCGCCTGAAGCGGTTCGCGAACCGAGTCTTTCACTTTCAATCGAGGGTTGAGAGAGCCGGCCGGATGCTGAAACACCATCTGCACAGCTCGACGGAACTTGCCCATTTCCCGCCTCGACATGCTGGCATATTCCGCACCCTCAAAGGACAAGTATCCCGCGCTCGGCTTCTCCAGCTGTATCAACAGCTTGGCGAGAGTGCTTTTTCCCGAACCGGATTCACCTACGATACCGAGGACCTCTCCGGCATGGACATCCAATGTGATGTCCTTCAACGCGTGAACGACACCCTTGCCTGATCGGTAGGTTCGTCGAATATTCTTGGCAGAGAATATTATGCGTCCCGAATCGGCTGTCGTCCCGCGCGACGCAGCTTCGCCTGTCGTGTACTGAACCTTTTCGATGGTCGGTACGGCACGCAGAAGTGCTTGCGTATATTCCGTTCTCGGTTCCAACAGCACATCGGTCACCGAGCCTTGTTCGACTATCTCGCCATTCAGCATCACGGCGACTCGATCTGCTGTCTGCGCGATTACGCCGATATCATGCGAGATCAACAGGATGGCAACACCGAATTCATCACGCACAGAGCGGAATAGCTCAAGAATTCCGGCCTGCACAGTCACATCGAGAGCAGTAGTCGGCTCGTCGGCCAGCAGGAGGACCGGATCGCCGGCGAGGGCTAGTGCCACAGCGGCACGCTGACGCAGCCCACCGGACAGTTGGTGGGGGTACTGCTTGGCCCGCAATTCCGGATTTGGGATCCCCACTCTTTCGAGAAGCTCCAGTACAGCGGCTTTCGATTCCGACTTCCCGATCCCTCGGTGTCGCCGAACAACCTCCGCCACCTGCGCGCCGACTCGCATGCACGGGTCCAGCGCCCCCATTGCGTCTTGAAACACCATTGCCGCATGGTTGCCACGAAGCGCGACAAGATCTTTCGGTCCAGCAGCCACGATATCGGTGCCGCACACCGAAAATCTCTCAGCTTTGACGACCGCAGATTGGTCGAGGAGACCAAGACACGCCATGGCCACAGAGCTCTTTCCACTCCCACTCTCACCGATCAAGCCGACAATTTCTCCCGGCCGTACAACCAGATCAACGCCTCTCACACTTGCCTGGTTGGTTCCGTAAGCAATCGACAGGCCCTTGATCTGAACAACTGGATCAGCTGACGATGGCTGCACATCAACACTTCTGGACCGTACTTCGATCTCGGTCAATTGATCCACGCATCCTTCAGGAAGAGACGCGTTCCGGACAGGTCAGCATCAAATCCTTTCACCTTCGAGGACCAGGAGTCGACGAAGATCGGCGCTGCGTAGGGTACCAACATGTAGGAGTTTTCAGCGATGTAGATGCTGATGTCGTCGTACATCTTCTTGCGGTCTTCGTTGCCTGTAGTTACCTGTGCCGCGTCTTCCATCATCTGCCACAGAACCGGATCGTTGACCTTCGTCCCTGCTGCACCCTTGGCGAACCACAGGTCTAAATACTGGCTAGGATCTGCATTCAGAGCACTGTTGAGCTGAAGCATGTCCGCATCCCAATTTCCGTTGCCGATGCTGCTGACGATCTGGCTGAACGGAACTGTTCGAATTTCGAGATCTACGCCGATTCCGCTGAGCTGTTGCTTGATCAACTCGGCCGTCGACACAGACTTGGGGTTGTCCGAGCGAACAACCATCTTCAGCGATACGCTTGTCTTGCCTGCATCTGCGAGCAGCTTCTTTGCGGCTTCGGGATCGTACTTGTAAAAGGGTGCATCCTGTCCCGGATCTGTTCCGAACGGGTCGGCGGGAGCAATCGCGTAGCTGAGAGTTCCGACGCCCTGCGCGGCCACCTGAATCAACTGATCACGATCGATACCAAGGTTGACTGCTTGCCGAACTTTGGGGTCCGATAGGGGGCCGGACAAAGTATCCATACCGAGCCAGTACGCACCGATGTTGTATTCCGGACCGACAGTGACGCCCTTTTTTCGCAGGCTTTCCGCATTCACCGGTGAGCGTACTTCCATCATGTCGATGGAACCTGAGCTCAATGCCTGGACACGAGTCGCCTCAGCCGGAATCAATCGGTAATCCACGCCATCGAGATACGGCTTCTGCTCATCCCAGTAGTCTTCGAAGCGCACAGTTTTGATCACTGCGCCTTCCTGGAACTCGGACAATACAAACGGTCCTGTCCCATTCTCCATCGTCTTCATCTGATCGGCTGTATGACTGGTAACCCACGCCTCACTGACGATTCCACCGCTCCACGGCTGCGCCAGAAGGCTGAGCAAGGACGCCTGAGGTTTCGCCAGTTCGATCTGCACAGTCTCCGGACCCGTTTCGGTCACCGATTTCAGGCTGTACAGCCTCTTATAGGGCGAGTTCTGCGCAAGGTCGGACACTCGATTCAAACTGAAGACCACGTCGGAAGGCTTGACCAGCTCACCATCGTGAAATTTGGCTCCATTTCGGAGTGTGAACTCGTAGATTGTCTCCGAAGTCTGCTTCCACTCGGTCGCGAGACCCGGCTGTACCTCGGTGAAATCACTGTTCATGGACAGCAATCCCTCGTAGAACTGGGAAACCATGCGCTTAGAGTCGAGGGCCTGCGCCATCATCGGATCCAACCCACTTGCAGGCTGTGTATCTTCACCCACAAGCAACGTCCCGCCACGCTTGGGAGGACCCGCATTCTCTCCGGAGTTGGATACGGAGGGGGTACCGCCGGAGCAAGCGGCCAAAACCAGCGCCAGAACTGCTGCGGAAGCCACTATCGCCGGCTTCAAGTGCCAGCTCGATCGTTTCATGGAAAGCCTTTCTTCGAGAAGGCATCTGACGGCCTTCACACATGGACGGTCGCAAGTCAGTGACCAGGGCAAAGAGGGATCACACTGCGGCGTGCTTCTTGGCGGCAAATCCCTCACCGATGAGCCCCCACGCAGAGGAGGTGATCAGTAGCGCAATGAACGGAACCAGTGGCAGCCAGGGAGACTCCACCATATAGCTCTGAGATTCGGCGATCATCTTTCCCCAACTCGGCGTGGGTGGTTGCACACCCAGTCCCAAGTAACTGAGGCCAGACTCCATGAGTATCACGATGGCAGCTGTGTTCGACAGCTGAACCATGGTCACTGTCAATACATTCGGGATCAAGTGGCGAATTGCAATTCGAACCGTCGATACGCCCGAGACCCGTGCTGACATCACGAACTCACGTTCACGAAGCTCCATACACCGCGCCCGAATCACGCGGGCAAAGTGCGGAACCGAGACAATAGACAGGACGATGATCAAAGTTGTTGTCGAAGGGGAAAATACGGCAACCGCACCCAACGCCACCACTATCGAGGGCAGCGAGACCAACAGATCGACGGCACCCATCAGCACCGAATCGAGGAACCCGCCCTTCAAGCCCGCAGCCAAGCCGATGGTGGAGCCGACGAGCATGGACAACAGGGCTGCGACGACGGATATCGACAATGAAGTGCGTGCTGCTACACACACTCGAACAAAGTAGTCTCGGCCGAGTTCGTCGGTTCCGAGCCAATGCTCTGCATTAGGTGCGAGAAAGGGTATCCCGCTGACCTCCGTTGCAGTGTAGGGGCGGAGTACTCCAACCAGGACGGACATCAAGAGCATGAGGAGCAGGAGGAACACACCGATGCTGAGCCCTGGTCGAGCTCGTATGATCGACCAGAGTCGACTAAGCCTGGTTGTATTTCGCTTCGATCCACGTGTGGTGAGCAAATCCTTCTGCTGCGTAACGCCATTCTTCATCAATGTCATTTGCTCGCTCCAACCTTCGGATCAATCAACGGGTAGAGAATGTCGACGATCAAGTTCATGACGACATATACGAGGCCGAGCAGAAGAATGCAGGCTTGCGTCACTGCGTAGTCATGCTGCGTGATCGCGGTGATGGTCAATTGGCCGATTCCTGGAATCGCGAACACATTCTCCACGAGGATGGACTCTCCGATAATTCCGGCCATCTGAAGCCCGGCAATCGTCACAACGGGCGCCGCAGCATTTCGTGCTCCGTGTCGAATCGTTGCCTGCCATCGGGTGCTTCCCGTAGCCAAAGCCGTTCGCATGAAGTCATGTTCGTAGACATCTAGCATCGACGTCCGCATGAACCTGCAGATAGTAGAACCAAGCGGAAGTCCGATCGCCAACGAAGGCAGCACCAGACTTGCGAGATTCTGGGACGGATTTTCGTTGAAGGGCACAAAGCCGAGTGTCGGCCATGCCGGAAACAGGATCGAAGCGAACAACACCAATGCGACGCCGAAAGCGAAGACCGGTGTGGCCATTCCGAGAAATGTTGCACCGCGGGTGAACCAATCGAACGGGCGGCCGCGCTTCATCGCTGCAACGAGCCCGAAGGTGACGCCCCACAGTACGGAAACGAGAGTTGCGCCGACAGCTAGTTGCAGCGTGTTGGGGATCCTCGCCGAGATCAGGTCTTTCACAGGAAGACCGTTGATGAACGAATTGCCGAAATCGCCATGGAGGAAGTTGGTGATCCATCGGAAGTACTGTGAGATCAACGATCCGTCAAGCCCCAGATCTTTGGTGATCTGTGCCCGCGTCTCGGCGTCGCTGTAGGGACCCGCCAGAGTCTCAGCGGGATTGCCTGGAATCAGATGCACGACACTGAATGCCAGGATGGACAGAGTGAAGAGAACGAGCACACCGCGAAACAGCCGCTTCACAAGGAAAGTCAGCATCGGGGGTACCCGAATAGACGAACTCGCGGCGTCGCGTGGGAAGGTCGGGGGCAGGAGCGTACCGACACTTCCGGTCGAACCCTGGATAGCGCCCATGTTCAGAACCCCTTTACTGGACGTACATTTTGTGTTGAGAAGGAAGTCTGGTGGTTGACAGAAGAAGCGCCTAGCATCGCGGATCACTGAGTGAACCGGGACCGGACCGAACTACACGGTTCGTTTTCGCGGCGCGCGAATTGTCCGACTTCTTCGCGGTGATACGCCGAGCCGACAGTAGGAGTGACACAATTCAATCAGAAGTCGGCCCGGTTACCGCAATGTCTCCAGCCTTCCCTTCCCGAATTGTGCTCGACAACAAAGCCTTAGCCAAGCGATCCATGAGGTAACCAATGCGGTCCGCTCTTTGGACCACATTGGTTGCCCTCCCCACCCGATCAGGACATCGTGTGGTCACAAAGCGTTGAAAAGGGAGAAGAATTGACAAATTCCGATACAAACGCGAACGCATACGAACTGCCCGCGAATCTCGAGGCTACGTTGCGATCGATCGCAGATCGCCATTCGACTGAACTGCTCGAAATCAGCCACAAAATTCACGCTCGTCCCGAACTTCGATTCACAGAGACCTACGCAGCAAGCCTTCTCGTCGACGTCTTGGATCGGGAAGGATTCACGACGGAAGTCGGTGTCGCCGGCCTTCCCACAGCATTCCTCGGGAGCTTCGGTTCCGCCGACGACGGACCTACAGTTGCCATTTTCTTGGAGTACGATGCACTGGAAGAGATCGGTCACGCCTGCGGCCACAACGTAATCGCCGCTATCGGACTGGGCGCGGCACTAACCGTGAAACAATGGATGGACGAGGAAAACCTCCGCATCGGAAAACTCGTTGTCGTCGGCAGTCCAGGTGAAGAAGGCGGTGGCGGCAAGAACTACCTGATCGACAGCGGCCGACTGGACAACATCGACGTCGCCATGATGATGCATCCCGAGGGAGAAAACCTGGCGTCAATGGCAACGCTTGGCCGGGTGTCGCTCGACTTCGAGTTCACCGGGCGCGCAGCACATGCGGCGGTATCTCCGGAACGCGGAATCAATGCTCTCGACAGTGCTGTTCTGACCCTCAATGCAATCGGTTTACTTCGCCAACAACTACCCTCCGATGTTCGCGTTCATGCGATTGTCATCGACGGCGGAGAAGCTCCCAATATCATCCCGGAGCGCAGTGTCGTTCGCGTGAGCTTCCGAGCGCCTGATTCACAGTTTCTCGTCGGATATCTGCAACCACGCATCGAGAACTGTGCCAAGGGCGCCGCGCTCGCTACCGGCGCTACGGTCTCCATCAAACAGGAGTCTCCGACATATGCGGCGATGCAGCCCAATCCAGTTCTGGGTGCGATCGTCGAAGCGAACTTCACGCGAGTCGGACGTACGTCCAATCCGCAACGTGCCGAGGCCTTTCCAGGTTCAACTGACATGGGGAACGTCAGCCAGATCATCCCGTCGATCCATCCGTGCATCGAGTTCGTACCCGGATTGGGTATGCACACCAGAGAAGCGACGTCGGTTGCGGGCGGACCGGACGCCGACAAGGCACTCCTCGATGGAACCTTGATCCTCGCAATGACCGCTGCGCAGGTGTTCGCGACTCCGGGTGTACTGGACGCCGTCAAGGACTCGTTTGTCGAGGGCGTCAGGATTGGTATTTGAAGGCAAAGAGTGTCGAAGTCGCTACGTCCCCACTGAGAGTCGACAGCTCACCCGGCGCGATGCCTGTCGCCACCGAGGCCGGCGTGTTTCTCCCGGGCAACTCAGTCCCGGATACACAACTGAGCCACTGGCAGCGGATACGATTCGTACTTGTGCTCGGAGCGCTCACCGCCCTCGGGCCGTTTACCGTAGCGCTGTATCTACCGGCATTACCCACGATCACCGACGAGTTCGGTGTCTCAGAGACAGCGGTGCAATTCACGCTGGCCGGAACTCTCGCGGGACTGGCCTTCGGACAACTGGTCATCGGTCCGCTTTCCGATATCTACGGCCGTCGTTCACCGATCATAGCGGGGACGATTCTTCATATCGGCGCGTCCTCACTGTGCTTCTTCGCGAATACGATGGCAATGCTGGGCATACTACGGCTCTTGCAAGGATTCGGCGCAGCAGCTACCGGCGTTGTGGCTCTCGCCGTAGTTCGCGACCTTTTCCGCGGACACCCTGCAGCCGTGATGATTTCGCATCTGATGCTGGTGATCGGTCTTGCTCCGATCTTGGCGCCCAGCGCAGGCGGCTTCCTCATGACATTAGTCCCCTGGCGCGGGATGTTCATCGCACTTGCCGCGTTCGGCATCGTGGCACTAGCCCTGGGTGTGTGGGCAATGCCCGAAACCCTCCCTCGAGACCTCAGACGTCCGCCGGGAATCCGAAATGTGATGCGCACGTATTCCACATTGATTCGAGATCAAGCATTCATGCTCCTAACAGTTGCGGGTGGACTTATCCGCGTTGTGCAGTGGAGTTACATCGCCGGGTCATCCTTCATCGTCCAAATCCATTTCGGCTTGGACGGTTTGGCCTACGGCCTTGCATTCGGATCCGGTGCGGTGGCACTGTTGATCGGCTCCCAGGCAAACATCGCACTACTCACTCGTTGGACACCCGGGCAGATCAGCCTGAGCGCGCTATGTGTGACAACGCTCGGCGGAATTGTCTTACTTGCGTTGGCAATCACCGAAACCGGCGGATTCCTCGGGTTTCAGATACCTGTAATAGCGATCCTCGCAGCTATCGGACTTGTCAATCCCAACGTGCCGGCCATCGCGATGACCGGTCATGGCGAATCCGCTGGAGGTGCCGCTGCATTGCTCGGATTCGGACAGTTCCTGGCAGCAGCTGCGGCGGCGCCATTGGTTGCCGTTCTCGGCAACGACAGCGTTGCCGTGGCTGCAGTGATGACGCTAGCTTCAGCAGCCGCATTCGTCTCGCTGCAAACCGCAAAACGCGCATCGCAGCGCTCGATCCGCAGAGAGTGAAGGAATCGTGCATATCCATACTCCCGAGGGCATTTCAGGTGGGCTGGCGTATTTCGATACCGGAAACCGGGGAGCCCGGGCTACTCGGGTTTACATCGGTGGGCTCGGATCAGCTAGCTCCGTGACATTCGCGGAGGTCGCGGCCCATCCTCTAATCGACGGGGATGCCAGATCGATCATGATAGATCTACTGGGGAGCGGATGGAGTGATCACCCCGAAGACTTCAGCTACACAGTTGAATCGCACGCCGATTCGATAGCGTCCACCCTCGATGCCGCTGGCGTGTCGTCGGCACACGTGATCGGCCACAGTCTCGGCGGCAGCATTTCGATAATCCTCGCATCGACACGTCCCGATCTCGTTGCGCACCTGACGTTGTGCGAACCGAATCTTGAACCCGGACTCGGCATTATTTCCGGAAAGATTCTCTCCTGGAACGAAAGTGAATTCGTCACAGGCGGGTACCAATCTCTTCTCGAATCGATGCGTCGCGATGAACAGCGCAAGATACCATTTGCGGGATCCGCGCAAACGACCGCCAGATGGTCGGCACTCGCATTACACCGTACGGCTACATCACTTGTAGCAGAACGTTATCCCGCGCTTCGAGCGCAACTCGACGCCCTGGTCATTTCGCCGGTGTACGTGATCGGAGCCGATTCGAACAACACACCAGACGACGGACTGCTCGCCACCTGTCAGGTCGCTACAGTCCCCGAAGCCGGCCATTTCATGATGAATGACAACCTTGAGGCATTCTGTGCCCTCATCGCCCCCGGCCTACTCACCGCCATCCGATAGGACAAAACACTATGACTAGAGAAATCTCGACCGACTTGGATGCAGGAACTGAAGACACTATCCGGACGCATGTCGACAATTACACCGCAACACTTCTCGACATCAGTCATCGAATCCATGCCAAGCCTGAGCTACGGTTCGAAGAAGAGTTCGCATCTACGTTGCTTGCCGACACGCTAGCTCACGAAGGATTTCGAGTCGAGTCCGGTGTAGGTGGACTACCCACAGCATTTCTCGCCGAATACGGCTCGGCCACAGCCGGTCCCACAATCGCCATATTCTTGGAGTACGACGCACTCGAAGAAATTGGCCACGGCTGCGGCCACAACGTCATCGCTGCCATGGGACTCGGTGCAGCAGTTGCGGTGAAGCGTTGGATGAACCTCTGCGACGACACAGTCGGCAGGCTCCTGATCGTCGGCAGTCCGGCCGAAGAGGGTGGCGGAGGTAAGAACTACCTAATCAAAAGTGGATGCCTGGAAGGTATCGACGCAGCCATGATGCTGCATCCCTCGGGCGAGAACCTCTCGAGCATGCGGACTCTCGGACGCGTTGCTCTGGACTTCGAATTCTCCGGGCGCGCCGCCCATGCTGCCGTCAGCCCGCATGAAGGCATCAACGCGCTGGATGCGGCAGTTCTGACGCTCAATGCCATCGGACTACTTCGCCAGCAACTCCCTCCCGACGTGCGTGTCCACGCGGTGATCCGGGAAGGCGGCGACGCCCCCAATATCATTCCTGAGCGCACAACCATCCGCGCATATGTACGCGCTCCAGACACTCGCCTGCTGGTTGAGGACCTTCAACCAAGAATTGAAAACTGTGCTTATGGTGCAGCGCTCGCCTGCGGAGCAACCGTCACGATCACCAAACAAGCGCCCACTTACGCCGGGATCGTACCCAACTCGGTATTGGCACAACTGATCGAAAGGAACTTCGCGCGTGTCGGCCGGAAAACCGATCCTCCACTCACCGAGGTCTTTCCAGGGTCGACTGACATGGGAAACGTCAGCCAGATCATTCCGTCGATTCACCCCAACATCGAACTGGTTCCCGGGTTGGGTATGCACACGCATGAGGCAGCCGCCCTTGCGGCCGGGCCGGCGGGCGATGCTGCGGTAGTCGACGGCGCACGCGTAATGGCATTCACGACAGTTCAGCTTCTGTCGTCACCGGGCCTGATGGACGACGTTCGTACACAATTCACCGAAGGCATTCGCGTCGACTGACCCTCCCCTTTGTCGGGCAGACCTTGTCACCACGACAGACGTATCCATCCTGTCTGTGTCGGTCACGATAGAAGTAGGAATTCAATGACAGATGACACCCGATTCGAACACGATTTCCTTGGCGTTATCACGATGCCTCGGTATGCGTACTATGGTTCGCACACGGCGCGCGCCATGGAGAACTTTCAGATCACCGGCACAGCAATCTCGACGTTCCCCACTCTGATCGTATCCCTTGCGCTGGTGAAACAGGCAGCGGCCGAATCGAATTGTGCGCTTGGGCTCCTGAAACCCGACGTCGCTGACGCGATAGTCACGGCCTGCGAGAGAATTCGTTCGGGAGAGTTTCACGACCAATTTGTTGTCGATACCATCCAGGGGGGAGCCGGCACCTCGACGAATATGAATGCCAATGAGGTCATCGCAAATCTTGCCCTCGAAAGCTTGGGTTTGCCGCGGGGTGAGTACTCCACAGTTCACCCGCTCGATCATGTGAACCTCGGTCAAAGCACCAACGACGTATATCCGACGGCCATCAAGCTGGCACTCGACGACAGTATGAGTATTCTGCGGGCGGCGATCACCTCGCTACGTGAAGGTTTCGCAGAAAAGGCCGTGGAGTTCGCGGAGATTGTCAAGATCGGTCGTACCCAACTCCAGGATGCGGTGCCGATGACACTGGGGCAGGAATTCGCGGCCATTGCAGTCACTTTGGCTGAAGACGAAGAGCGCTTGGACGAGGCTCGTCTGCTGTTGCATGAATTGAACCTCGGCGGCACTGCTATCGGCACAGCTCTCAACGCACATCCCGAATATCGGCGGGTTGTGTTGGAAGGACTCCGCCGGCTCACCGGAACTTCGACCTTGGTCAGCGCAAAGGACCTGATCGAAGCCACACAAGATGTCGGTGTCTTTGTGCAACTCTCAGGCGTGCTCAAGCGAATTGCAGTCAAGCTCTCGAAGATCTGCAATGATCTTCGACTATTGTCCTCAGGACCTCAAGCAGGATTTGGTGAGATCAATCTTCCTCCTAGACAAGCGGGTTCATCCATCATGCCGGGCAAGGTAAACCCAGTGATTCCCGAGGTCGTCAATCAGGTTGCCTACGAGGTTGTCGGCAACGACGTCACCATCACCATGGCAGCAGAAGGTGGTCAACTGCAACTCAATGCTTTCGAGCCGATCATCGCCAAGTCTCTGTTCGAAAGCGCCAGCCATCTGACTGCGGGATGCATCGCACTCGATAGACACTGCGTGCGTGGGATTACAGCGAACAAGGATCATTTGGAAAAAATCGTGGCTGCTTCCGTCGGATTGGTCACGGCCCTCAATCCAGCGATCGGCTATGCCTCGGCCGCGTCGATCGCCAAAGAGGCACTGGCTCAAGGACGCGGCATTGCGGAGTTGGTCGCCGAGAGGAACCTTCTGCCTCCCGAAGTCTTGGCACGGTTACTCTCACCCCGCCACCTCACGGGACGCCCCTTGGGCTCAACCGCATGAAATTACCTCGCCACGCCCCCCGGTCTGACCGGGAGTGACTGTGCAGCAACCTCTTCAGTAGCCATCAGAAGAATATATGTTTGATCACACGGAGGGCTACGGCACGATAGGAGACGCAATTTCGAACGTCGAAAGTTCTGCGAAAATCAAATTTTCAAATTGCTTGACTTCTTCCGATGTCAAGCACTCCGTCTCTTCAAACAAGTGCAATCGTCGTTTCGGCCAACAATGACATTCCCAGCCCGTCTGACATTCAAAGGAGTCACATGCGGAAGCACTATGCCGATACGTCGTTCGGTCAAATTCATTACGTCGAATCAGGAACCGGCGATCCCATATTCTTGCTCCACCAGACACCACGCTCCAGCGACGAGTACCGCGATGTCATTCCATTGCTGGATAACAACTTTCGAGCAATTGCCATGGATACCTTGGGTTTCGGATCATCGGCGGTACCGACGGAACCGTGGACAATTGAACTGTTCGCCGCCGGTGTTCTCGCGCTCGCAAATAGCCTCGGGATCGAGAAGTTTCATATTGTCGGACACCACACGGGAGGAGTGATCGGAATGGAAGTTGCCGCTTCCACTCCGCAGGCCGTACTGAGCCTGACGCTTTCGGGAGTGCCCTACGTCGATGCAACACGCCGCGAGCGAATTGCGCCACGCCCGACTATCGACGGAGTGCCAACATCAACGGACGGTTCACATTTCGCGAAGCTTTGGCGCAAGCGAGCGCCCTTCTACCCTTCCGATCGCACAGACTTGCTGGATCGACTCTTCGTCGATGCAGTTAAGATCGGCGATCGCGTTGAGGAAGGACATCAAGCTGTCAACAGTTACGTAATGGAAGACCGGATCGGGCTGGTCACTGCACCTACCCTGGTCATCTGCGGCGAACTCGACGAATTCTCGCTGCCTGATGTTCCGAAACTCACCGAGCATTTGATCGATTCACGCATTTCGATAATCAAGGGAACCGGCGTTCCGTCCGTAGACCACAAACCGGAGGACTTTGCTCACGAAGTACGCGAGTTTGTCAGTTCGGTCTGCACACGAGCCTGAACAGCCACGAAATCGAAGCTATTCGATAAGAAGGTCCGATGGTGCGCAACTTATGTGCGCCATCGGACCTCGGGTAGGTCAACGTCACAGGCGAGGCATGACTGCTCCGGCGAAAGAGTTCATCAATTCGTAGGGCAGATCATAGGAGCCGACATGCTGCAACAGAATCTTGGATGCCCCAGCGTCCTGAACACGTTCAATACCGGCAGCTATCTCTTCGGCAGTGCCGAACAGACAGAAGCTTTGGGCGAACTTGATCGCATCCTCATCTGAGATCCACTCACCGCAGAGGTCGACAGCGAGGTCCCAATCCTCAGCGTGAATAACATCTGGATACAAACCCTCGATACGAGAGGGTACATGCACATCAATACCGGCCATAGACAGTGCGCTCGATCCTCCGTGCTGTGCGATGCCGGCACAAATTGGCTTGAGCCTGCGGGAGTCGCGAGCCAGATCATCGGTCACATGACAATACGCTGAAACCGTAAGAACCACCGAATCTGCAGCCCGCCCTATCGAATCCGCTCCAGATTTCACCAACTCTGCACTTCGCGTGAGCGTTTCGGGAGAAACCCCGCTCAACAGAATTGCACCGTCCGCGATGCGGCCGGCCAGCTGGAGGTTCTTCGGGCCGCTGGCTGCCAGATAGATGGGTAACGCAGGCCCTGGATCTCGCAACTTCCCTCGAACACCATTGAACTCGTACTCCCCTCCACCCAATAGCGCACGAAGAGCCGAAAAGGCCTCCTGCAGTTCAGACTGTCGACTCGCACGTAGACCGACCGGCTGCACCGAACTATTCCCGGTACCTACTCCAAGGGTGAGACGTCCAGGCGCCAACTCTGCCACTGTGCGTGCTGCCGAAGCAAGAACACTTGTATGCCTAGTCACGATATTGGTGACGGCAGTTCCCAATTGGATGCTCGTGGTACCCACCGCGCATGCCGCCAACGTAACGAAGGGATCTCGCCATAACAGCTGAGAGTCCGGGATCCAGACTTGATCGAATCCAAGTTCTTCTGCCTCCGCTGCAGCCTCTGCGATGTTTCGCACGGAACTGCACGGCGGCAGGCGAATTCCGATCTCGATTCCCCTCATACGACACGGAAATTCTGATTGATGGACATGTCCGTCTACCTCGCTTCGTCGAACCGAATCTCGCGCTCGGACCTACTTGTCCGAGCGCGACCCACACTGCATCAGTCTCACTGCTCCGTCCATGCCGACGGTCCACTCAGCCGACCCGCTCATGAGGTCTATCGTCCGGACCCGATCCCAACTTACGGTTCTCCGCTGATACTGATTCAGGACAGTCTCTAGGCGTTCTGCACCTCAAAGGATTATCAATGCCAGACTCGCCGGATCCGGTCCGAACCCGTCTCACACCACACGTTGTCTACGGAGTCACGACCACAGTCGTTGATCGAACAGCGGCTCGGTCCGGTCAGCAGACCTGTCTCGTCGCAAACATTTCCGATGGCACCTAAGCTCATTGAACACCCCCGGACAGGCCCGAGATGGCAACGAGTCAGTCGCTTGACAATTTTCAGAACGGATGGAGTGGCAGTGGTCGAACCATCGGCTCGGGTGGTCGAATTTTCGAGTCCGCTCCCACGATGTGCAGGGCGAATCCTCATCGGAGTCGGGTACAAGATCATCCTCGTCGAACCACAGCAAAGGGATACGAACAGCCACGAGGAGAACAGCCCTTCACTAATTCACTTGCAGGCTGGAAAAAGTCGCTGGCGCCCAACGTCTGCGAGGATGTTACCGCGCAGCAGTCGCGGCTCAATTCAGCCGACACACCTCTCGACGGATCTCCGGTCGGAGACGAAGTTCCGATTGTCTCCCACCCAGATCTGGCTCACGCCGCGTGACTCCGCTGGGAACCAATCGATCGAAAAGTCACTGGCAAACAATTGATCTCATGACTGACACACAGGGGCAAACAATTGATCTCATGACTGACACACAGGGGCCAATAATGACCTAGGTTGGCGACCGGAGATTCTTCCACCTTCCCGCCCCGAGCAGCAGGTGGAACAGCTTGCCGGAATCAACGCCACAATCCGGCGAGCTTCAGGCCCAAGGCGCGCGGAGAAACGGAACTGCGCCGATTGACACCACCGACGTATTGCGCACGATCCTCGAATACACGGACGAATCAATCGAGAGATTACGATCCGACTCAATTCTCAACTGACATTTGCTACTTTCCTTCCCGTTCTTTCACCAACAAGTCCCAAGGAGTCCTCCATGCGCGCCGCACGGCTACACGAGTTCGGACAATCGCCGACTGTCGACGACGTCGACATCCCCGTCCGGGAGACTGGCCAATCATTGTTAAAAGTCGAGGCTGCGGCACTCGGTCACCTCGACATTTCAGTGGCGAGTGGAACTTTCGATATCAAGCCCACTCTGCCTCATATTGGAGGCACCAACGCCGCAGCAATTGTTGTCGAGTCCGACAGTATCGCGGTAGGCACACGAGTACTGGTTCGCGGTGGCGGCATCGGGTTGTTCAAAAGCGGATGTTGGGCAGAATTCATGGTAGCTCCAGATACGGCACTCACGCTGGTGGACCCGCGTCTCTCGCCCTCAGTGGCTGCGACGTTCGGCCTGCCTACCTCGACCGGATACGTTGCAGTCCATGATGTCGCCCAGGTGAAACCAGGCGAACGAGTCATCGTTTCGGGTGCATCCGGATCCGTGGGCTCAATGGCAGCTCAATTCGCTCTGCTAGCTGGAGCAAGCGAAGTAATCGGCGTCGTTCCTCGTGCCGATCAGATCGGACTCCTCCCTACCGGCGTTCGCCCGGTCGTCGGCCGGGGCGAAGAACTCGCTGCGACGCTAGGGCAAGAACCGATCGCCAACGTCCTTGTCGACACTCTCGGCGGGGACGTTGTCTCACAACTAATTCCACGGGTTTATCCTGGCGGCCGCGCAGCGTTGATCGGGTACACCCTAGGCGGATCTCTGACCCTCGACCTACCCAATTGGCTCCTCAGTGATGTCAAGATCCTGCCGGTAAACATGATGCGGCAGAATGCACGCACGGCGGAACTGATTCCGGGGATCGTGGAACGACTCGTCGCCGGGGAATTGACTCTCGCAACCCAGGAGTTCCCTCTCGAGGACATTGCCACGGCTCTACGTCTCATGCAGGACGGAATGCTCACGGGTCGGGCAGTCGTCGTTCCTTGAGCCCAATCAAGCGAGCAACGCCGAGCTCGCAACGAGTACCAGCTGGCATTTCAACAGACATACACTCGGCGGTCCCTGATACGTTCGCACGCCTATAGTGCTTCAGGGGAGCGAACGTCGAAGTTACTCGAAACGCGCGACGGACAGAGACGGGGTTACGCGTCATGTCCGGTGGTGCTGTGGTACGACGGACGTCGGGCTAACTCCTCATTCCCACACATTCAAGGTTATCTGGGTGATCCGATCCACGGCCTCTGCGCATAGCGGCATCTGTGACCGTCCTATCCGGCAATCGGACGACTGGTCTGGATATTGTCGATCACCTCAACGAATGTGATCGACAATATCGCTAGAACGTCGTGTTCTTGGAAACGAAACAGCCACAAGACATCTGCCCTCGCGCAGGTCTGCGTATCAACACATCTGCCAGACCTCGCCGAGGCGACATCATTGCCGCGGTGGTCACATCCGACAGTGCATCTTCGTCCCGTCGAACTGTTGAACGTTGCCGCGGACCATCTGCCCTATTTCACCATGCCACGCTACCTCGACTTCGCTAAATCGCTACCGCTCAAAGAACTGAGAACGGAGTGGTGCGTCAGACTGAACAGCGAATTCGGACCGTTTGACCGGACACGTGGGATACACGAGGCGCAGGGACCGGGCAACACGACCAGCCTAGAAATCCGTCCGACTAATTTCCGCAGCTGTTGAATGAACATATCCTCGGGCTACACAAACCTTGCCGGGATTCGCGCGAATCATCCGGCGTATGGGTGCATTTCATTGCCTGCAGCGTTCGGGTAATACCCACACCGGCAGTCCGAAGGGCACCGATAGTACGGCTGACATTGAGACGGGCAGTAGGTGCGGTAACCGACAGTGCCCCCGCGAGTGTCGACGGTCCGCTCAAGACCGGAACAGCCACGCTCATGTAGCCGAGCTTGGTCTCTTCGATCTCAACGGCTAGTTGATCTTTTCGCATCCGATCGAGTTGTTGACGCAATACAGCCACAGACATCGTCGTTCGGTTTGTCTTCGCCGTGAAACCTTGCTGCACGACTTCATCGAACACCGACTGCGGTGAGAAGGCCAAAATCATTTTGCCTGTTGCTGTGCAGTACAGCGGAAGGCGCCCTGCAACGCGGGATTGTTCGTTCAGGCCGCGGTGCCCGACTATCTTCTCGATGTAGAGAACATCAATGCCGTCACCTACCGCGAAATGCACAGTTTCCTGCGTGGCGAGCAGAAGGTCCTCCATATAGGGCAACGCCACATCACGAAGAATTCGCTGACGTGGAACCAGCTGACCAAGCTCGAACAATCGAAGTCCCAAACGGTATTTCGTGCCAAATTTCTCAAGCAACCCCCACTCCACAAGTTCGTTGGCAAGTCGATACACGCTCGCCTTCGCCACTCCGCTCCGCCGAGTGAGCTCCGTCAGAGAAAGGTCAGTTTGATCACTGCTGAAGGCCTCGAGGATCATTCGAGTTTTACTCAACACGGACGGAAAGTCACCCGGCGCGGACACCACCATCGACGTCCGCTCCACTATTGGTTTCATGGGCAAAATCGAACCGAGCTGAGCAGAACGGTGTACGGCTGTCATGATGTCTCCTAGACGAGCAGGTGTACGTACGGGCTGAGTGGAGAATCCGGCGACATACCCGATGCATCGCTACCGCGCAGCCTGGTCGACGATAAGGCGCGAAGTGCCTGAGAGCACCGTTAACGGTTCACTAAGTGAACCCGTATTTGGAATTTACATCGCCCCTCCACCTGGGCGCGTGTCGGAGAATCGACACCGAGGCCGTGATATCCGCCATCACCACACTCGCCATCGACGCATCCGATGCTCCCCGAACACCTACCCCACTGCCGAGATCCTTTCGGAGCGGTACGCAGAACTCGCACTTCGCATCGTCGGAACGGGTTCTATCCATACGATCGAGTCATCGGAGGAGATCTCTTCTTCGTTTACGGAACACCAAGTTGGAGATTGAGATTGTGAATCGTCCCAAAGGTGTCGCTGCAGCAGCTGTAACAGTTGCGGTCGTCCTCGTCGGTTCATACTTTGCGCTGACCAATCGAGGCCAGCAGTACGACGACGGTGCAACCAGTGGTCCGTTCAGCTCCAGGACTTGGGATATCGATCCAGACGGGACCGTTCACGAGAACACCAACCTCGACGACACGATCCCGCCCCGGATCGGCACCCCCGCAAGCGGCGTCGTCACTGCGTGGAATGACGACGAAGGCTGGGGAGTCATCGAATCTGCGGACACACCGGGCGGTTGTTGGACCTTCTACAGCGCCCTACACCCCGACGAAGTCATCAATGCTCAGCCGGGCGACAGTTTCAAAATCGACGGAGGAATCCATGGTCTCGAAGTCGGCGAGCAAGTCGACTTCGAATGGGAGCCGGTCATCGATCAGGACGGATACAAATTCCGTGCGATCAAGGTCAGGCCGCAGCGGGAGATTCCCCCTTGGCGCGTCGAACGAATCGGTGGTTAGTGCTCGAAGTTGCCAAGGATCGATGACCGGTCGGCGATCGCTGGCCGGTCACACCGATCGTCTATTGGTGAACTCGCGCCCTCGCGGAACTACGATCGATCCCGAGCGTGTTAATGCGGTCAGCTAGGCCCTGAAGTGTCTTCTAAGGCCCGGTGCCCAGTGACGGCCGAATCTCGCGAGCATTGAACATTGACCCACGTGGAGAGCTCCGCGACACGGGGCGTCCCCTTCGACACCAGCGAGTTCGACGGTCCGAAGGCGTTGAAAAGATGGTCGCCGTACGGCAGTAGATTCTCTCTCCCTGCGTTCGAAATTCCCACGGCATCGGGAAAAACGCGCAGAGGAAACGTCGACGCGAGTTCTGCAACGGCATTCGAAAGCGAGCTGAGCAAGCTCGGTATCGAACACCGCCGCTGCGCGGGTACCGGCGTCGTCGGAGTCTTACGAAACGGCAACGGCCCTGTAGTCGGTTACCGCGCTGACATAGATGCACTGCCAGTCGCCGAAGACACCGGGCTCGAATATGCAAGCACCGCAACCGGCATCATGGCCGACGGATCAGAGGTACCGGTCATGCATGCCTGCGGACACGATGCACACACTGCAGTCGCCCTCACACTCGCCGAAGTCATGGCAACACATTGTGACATGTGGTCTGGCACAATCGTATTCGTTTTTCAGCCCGGAGAGGAAACGGCCGCCGGTGCGCGCGCCATGGTCGAGGACGGACTCTGGGTCCACGCCCCTGCGCCCGAAGTGATCTATGGACAGCACGTCGGATCTGCGCGCGCGGGCACCATCCTCTACACGCCGGGGGTCGCTGCCGCAACGGCAGACGCGTGGAAGGTTACTGTGCATGGAAGAGGAAGCCACGCATCGAAGCCCGAGAATTCTATCGACCCCATTGTGCTGGCTTCTCACATGATCATCCGACTGCAAACCATCGTTGCTCGTGAAGTCAGCCCTGGCGAGTCGGCCGTGGTCACTGTCGGAACAATCCGCGGAGGACTGAAGGACAACATAATTCCCGAAAAAGTCGAGTTCACCGTCAACGTCCGGGCTCTCGACCAAAACGTGCGTGACCGCGTACTGCATTCAATCACACGAATCCTGAACGCAGAGTCGCAGGCCTCCGGTGCGCCAAACCCAGAAATCGAAGAGATGTACACGTTCCCCCGATGCGTGAACGACCCCGACGAAACGCAGCGCGTAGTCGACGCACTCCGTGCTGAGTTCGGAAGCGACGCACTGCTGGAATCGCCACCATTTCTCGGCAGTGAAGACTTCGGCCATCTGAGCGAGGTACTCGGAATCCCCTCTGTCTACTGGCTTTACGGTTCCGCCTCCCCCGAAAAAATCGAAAGAGGGGAGCGTGTGCCAGGGAACCACTCCGCACAATTCGCACCGGCACTCGAACCCACGCTGTCGACGGCCGTGCGCGCAGGCATTGCCGCGCTGATGATCCGGCTTCACAAGAATTCACAGACCTAACGCACCGTGCTGATGCTGGTCAGCCGGCCATCCAGGAAAACCGACAGGTGAAACGCTGGCAGCTTCCGAATCCTTAACCGAAAACTATCGTCACCAGCGGCGCGATGAACGAACCCGAACACTACCGTTACGTATTTCGCAGTCCCCCACCGAATGGAGCCATCGAATGCGGAATCCACTCACCGGTAAAGACAGGGGTCGCTTTTGCAAGGAAGGCTGCACGCGCGGCTGGTGCATCGGCGGTCGCGAAGTTGACGACTTGAGCCCGGCCTTCCGCGGCAAGTGGTAGGACCCCATTTGGTGAGCCACTCGCTATCAGAGAATCAACGCGTGTGAATACAGCTGGCAGCGTACTCATTTGGAGTTCGATACGCCAGCGATGAATGACGGTGCCGGTTGTTGTAATCCTCCTTCCAGTCCTCGATGACCACCCGAGCTTCGAGGAGGCTGTGGAATTCGTTCATGTTCAAGCATTCGTCCCGAACACGGTTGTTGAACGACTCGATGTACCCGTTCTTCCACGGCTGACCAGGTGGAACGTAGCCGATACCGACCTGATCCTCGCAGAACGTCCTCAGTGCCTCGGAGATGAACTCGGGCCCGTTGTCGCACCGCAGGACCTGCGGTGGGCCGCCCCAGAGCGCGAACGCCTTCTTCAACGCTGCGACGAGATCCTCTACCGGGATGGATCGCTCGACAATGTTCAGTACGGACTGCCGGGTGTGTTCGTCGACCATCGACGCGATCTTGAACTTCCGGCCCTCGGTGGTCGAGTCGAACTGAAAGTCGATCGCCCACACAACCTTCGGTGCATCTGCCTCGGTGATCGGAGTAGTTGAGGCGCCGGCCCGTTTACGTATCTTGCGGACGTTCACCCGCAGTCCTTCTTCGCGCCAGAGTCGCTGAACCTTCTTCTTGTTAATCACCCAGCCCGCGGCACGCAAGTCCGCCCACGCCCGCCGGAACCCTTTTCGCTGGTTGACTTTGGCCCAGTCCCGCAACCACTTCCGCAGATCGGCATCCGGATCGTCCGGGGTGTTTCTCGCAAGCTCTTTCCGTTGGGTCGATCACGGTTGCCCGACGATTCTGCAGGCGAATCGCTGCGAGAGCCCCATTGTTTCCTGGAGCATGACGACAGCGTTTCGTTTGGCGGTCGGGCTCAGAATTTTCCCTTCGCGATCTCCTTGAGGGCAGCCTTTTCGAGCTCGGCTTCGGCGAGGAGCTTCTTGAGCAGGGCGTTCTCGTTCTTGAGTTCCTTGAACTCTTTGGCGTCGTCGGCTTTCATGCCGCCGTACTGTTTACGCCAGTTGTAGAGCGTGGGCACTGAGACGTCGAGTTGTCGGGCGATTTCCTCGACGTCGGCGCCTGTGGCGGCGAGTTCGTCGCCGCGGCGCAGCTTTCGGATGATCTGTTCGGGCGTGTGCCGTTTACGTCCAGCCATGAGATGAAGCCTTTCATGCCCTTGATCAGGGCGGAAGGATTCTCATAACTTGCGGGTCACTTCACGGGGGTCATGCCACAAGTGCAGAATGGAACGAACCGGTGCTACCGGAATTTATTAGTGCCTTGGTTTGTGCGAGCGCTACCGGAGGTCCTGCGGCGAGACGATGCGCGATGCCATCGACGTGAGAGTCAAGTTTCTCAGGCGGTACGACCCAAGTTACCAACCCGAGTTCAACGGCTTCGTCAGCACCGATGAGCTCGGGAAGCATGGCCAATCGTTTGGCTTGTTGAATACCGACAAGATGAGGCAGCAGCCACGTGCCGCCGAAGTCCGGTGACAGACCCCGATGTACGAAGATTTGACCGAAGCGTGCGGTGGTGGATGCCACTACGAAGTCACAACACAACGCGATGTTCCATCCAGCCCCGACTGCGACTCCCTCAACTCGCGCAATGACGGGAATAGGCAGCTCCATGAGGGCGGAAGCGGCACGATTCAAACGCCGAAGACTCGTCGTCGGATGTTCATCCTTCTTACCGCCCAGATCGGTGCCGGAACAGAAGTCTCCTCCAGCGCCGGTGATGATAAGCACTCGCGCGTCGGGATCGGACGCGACTGCTTCGAGCGCGTCGCCCAGTGCAGCCCACCCCGCAGCATCCAAGGCATTCTTTACGCGGGGCCGGTTGAGCGTGATCGTGATGATCCCCCCTCTGCGTGCTACTTCGATCCGGTCATTGTGGGCCGCCGCGCTCGATTCGGCTGGAGCGAACAGGCCGGCCGGTTGCTCGGTCATCTGCTCGGTCATCGAATGACTCCTCAATTCCTTCTCACAGAAGATCGGTTTCAGTAGTAGCTTGTATGGAGCGCCCACCATTTGATCGAGGCGCTCCACACGGCCGACTTTCCGCTGGTCGGTGGGCTACAAACAGATTTCGAACAGGCCGGCGGCTCCCATTCCACCGCCGACGCACATCGTCACTACGGCGTACCGAGCCTTACGTCGACGTCCTTCGAGCAGTACGTGACCGGCAAGCCGGGAACCAGTCATTCCGAAGGGATGGCCCACCGAGATGGCGCCACCATTGACGTTGAGTCGCTCGGACGGTATGCCGAGTCGGCGTTGACAGTAAATTGCCTGTGATGCGAACGCTTCGTTGAGCTCCCACAGATCAATGTCGTCAACGGTGAGTTTGTGCCGCGCAAGTAGTTTCGGTACTGCATAAACGGGGCCAATGCCCATCTCGTCTGGTTCACAACCAGCGATCGCCATGCCCCGGAAAATTCCGAGTGGTTGCACGCCGAGCTGCTCGGCATCCTTGACCTCGATCATGACGCACGCGGACGCACCATCGGAGAGCTGGGACGAGTTTCCGGCGGTGACGAACTGGCCGGCCCCTCGGACAGGGGCGAGGGACGCCAGTCGTTCGACGGCCGTGTCCGGGCGATTACAGGTGTCGGCGGTGACGGTGACCGCTTCTCGTGTGACATCGTTCGTCTGTTTGTCGGTGACGGTCATGACGGTGGTGCAGTTCCTTGACTTGCGTTGCAGTAGAATCGTTTTGCGAGATCGACCGTGACACCAAAGCAGGGGTGGCACCCGCAGCGAAGGCGCCGGGGCCTTTGTGTGCCAATATGTTTTCGTCACGCCCTGGCGAGGTGGTGCCGAGGGTTTGGCTGCGCAGTTGTCAGCAAGCGATGACACTTGCCGTCACGCTTGCACCCGATGACCGACGTGGTATCCCTTCGTTACGCGGGTATGAAACGGCGGTCAATCTCTTTTCTCCTCGTGGTCTTCTTGACTGCCCTGGCATCATCCTTGGGAAATGGCCACGGTGTTCGCAGCTCTCGCATATCGTCCATCGAGAAGCCGGATTGTGGACGCGTTATCGGCTCATGCTGCACCTCCGATCTGCAAATTGAGCCAGTCGGAGATCCACTGGATCGCATTGCGGCCCGCGTTGTCGACGACAAGGAAGTTGTAATCTTGGTGCGCTCCGGATGCGAAGAAGGACGCCGCGGCGAGCCCCTCCCCTACCAGCGAGGCAAGGGCGTTGGCGCCCTGTGAGCTAGCCATCGTGGTCAACGAACCGACGAGTGCTGGCAGGTCCAGATTCTGTGCCTGAGTGGTGATGGTGGTCGCGGCCGTCGACGACTGCTTGCCGAGCAATGTCGGATCAGTCTTCGTAGCTTTGCCGGAAAGCATGTTGACCGCGACAGAGGCGAGTTCGAGTCCGACCGGGGCGAGGCCAGTCATGGCAGCGCCGGCTCCGAGCGCGTCCGGAAGCTGCCCTGGCCGTGGAAGCAGCTTCTCGACTGCGGCCCAAGCGATTTCCTGAACCTGACCCACGAGGTTTGCAAGCTTGATGATGTCGACGCCTCCCAGGATCGACGCGACGAGCGCGGCGACCTGCGAGTAGCCGGACGGATCCGGGATTGCCGACAGGACCTGCGAGACCCATTTCAGATCGACGCCGGCGGCCATCTTCACCAACGGCGAGAACTGGTTGTTGAGGTCCCCTGCGATCTTGTGGGCACCCTGCGCGTCGAGCGCGGCGACCTTCTGCGGAAGAAGGTTCAGGTTCGCCAGAATCGCAGGCATATCCAGGGAAGTGACCCCGGTGGCCACGTTTAGAACTTGGTTGACAACCACCGTGGGCTTGAGCAAGGAGAGGACTCCGGAGGCGGATCCTAGGACGTCGCTCGGTGTCGTTGTGAGCGGCGCGATCTGGCTGTCGAGGGCGCCAGCGGCGGTCGATAGGGGGGTCAGGTCCGGAGATGAGGCCGGCAGCGTCGTGGAGCCTTTGCTGGCGAGCTTGCTCGCGGTGTCGGCGATCGCGGTCACTGTCGAGAGCGCACTGCTGAGATCGGATTGGCTGGCCTTGTCCAGAACCTGGCTGGCATTGTTCTCGGCTGTCCTGACGGGTCCTGCAGCGAGCTGCCCGTTCGCCGCAGGATTGGCGGCACCGGAGCCGAGTAGTTCCGCGAGCGGGCTGATGGTGTTCGCCAGAGTTGTCGCGCTGGAGGCGACCTTCTTGAGGTCGACTGTGCCGTCCGTCTTCGATAGTTCACTGGTCAGATTGCCGGTGGCTGTGGCGAGGCTGGGAAGGTCGGCTTGGGAGAAATCCGACGCCAGCGCGGTGGCCAGGTGTGAATTGTCGCCTACCTGGCCATCACGTCCAGTACTCGGAGCTTTGGTGAGCACTGAGCCCAGCGATCCGAGCAGCGGGCTCGAACCTTTTTGGATCGAGCAGTAGAGGTCTTTCGGATCGCAGATCGACGCGACCCGGCCCGACAGCTTCCCCATGCCCTGCGGTCGCGGATCGGCGATCCCCTTTCCTGACGGCTTCGGTCCGATGACTGCTTCGCCGTTCGTTCCGGAACCTGGATCGGCGAGAAGCCCGACCGCGAGGACTTGCTCTGCTTTGATGGGGCCGGAGCCGTTGCCGATTTCAGAGGCAAGATCACCTGCGATGTCCGCGCCCTGGGAGTAGCCGGTGATGGTGAATTTGGTGTCGGAGCATTTCGTTGCGATCTCGGCGATCACGTCCTTCGCCCTCGTCAAACCATCAGATTTGCTGTCTGCGTAGGTTTTTCCGTTGTCGAAGGCTCGGGCCATGTACGGCAGAGTGTGGACCTGTGCCGCGCTACCGTTCGTGTCCGCGATGCTGTGGGCGATCGGTTTGAGCATACCGACCGGGATCGAGGGATCGGCGTCTTCTGCGGTTTCCCAGGTTCCGGGGATGAACAGGTTGAAAGTCTTCGAGCATCCGTTTGATTGGGCGGACGCGATGCCCGGCGACATCAAAGCGATGGAGGCTGCGACGACTGTTGCCGTCATCAGCATGCATACCGGACGGTGGATGGTCGAACCTAGGAACGGCATGAGAACCTTTCTCTACCAGGGAACACGATGTACCTGTCCGCGCGCGGGCAGGCCTGACGCGCCCGATTTCAGGTGAGGGCCGCTATGGTGCTGGACGTATTCACTCCGATCAATGCGCCCTGTGAAGATCTGAGCTGTGCGAGGGCCGGGTGATCCTGCGTCTAGCGCGCATCCACGCCCGAGTCGCCGTTCCTGCGGGCTGAGGTGTCCAGTGGGGGCATGTCCGGTGGGCGTTCCCAGCAGCGCTGGGTAAAGATGGATGGGTGAATGCTCCAGCCGAACTGCCCGCCGACTACGCCCAGCTTCTCGATCATCTCAAGTCGCAAGTTCGGCAAGCGCGAGTTCGCGCCACCCGAATCGTCAACACCGAACTGCTCAGCCTGTATTGGGAAATAGGGCACGCGATCGTGCAGCGTCAAGAGGCCGAGGGCTGGGGTTCAAAGGTGATCGACAGGCTCGCCGTCGATCTTCGATCGGCCTTTCCCGACATGCGTGGGTTGTCGCGGACCAATCTGAAGTACATGCGGCAGATGGCGAGCATCTGGGGTCGCGATGCAATTGGCCAACAACCTGTTGGCCAATTGCCGTGGGGTCATGTGACGGTATTGCTCGACAAGCTGGATAACCAGTCCGACCGCGACTGGTATGCATCAACGGCTGCTGAACACGGGTGGTCGCGCAATGTGCTGCAAAATCAGATCAACAGCGGTTTACGGCGCAGGATTGGTGCGGCACCGTCGAATTTTCGGGATCATCTTCCGGCCGAGGATTCCGATCTCGCTCAGCAATTGGTGCGTGACCCGTACGTCTTCGATTTTCTCGACATCACTGAACGTGTCGCGGAGCGGGAGCTGGAGTCCGCGCTGATGCGTCGGCTGGAGCAGTTCCTCCTCGAACTGGGACATGGGTTCGCTTTTGTTGGACGTCAGTACCATTTCGAGGTCGGTGATCAGGATTTCTATATCGACTTGCTGTTCTTCAACTGGGTGCAAGCGAGGTTCGTCGTCGTCGAGTTGAAGGTAGGCAGGTTTGAGCCGGAGTATGTCGGGAAGCTTGGGTTCTATGTTTCGTGGATCGACGACAACCTCCGCAACAAGGACATCCACGCCCCGACTGTGGGAATCTTGCTCTGCGCCGGCCGCAACGACAATGTCGTCCGGTATTCACTTGCCGGGACAACTGCACCCCTCGCCGTAGCCGACTACACCTATGAGACTCTCCCCTCCCA
>NZ_JAWLSE010000016.1:38102-42296 GCF_033142365.1 Rhodococcus sp. IEGM 1241 | reverse complement strand
GGTCGACGTTTTCGTGCAGGATCGCTGATGCGTTGACGGCTCCGAGGGTGCCGGCGCACAGGTTCCATGCGAGTCGGCGTGTGGTGGACGTGTTGGTGAGTTCGCCGGCGGTGATGGCTGTTTCGATGATGTCACTGATGGCGTCGACCCAGCGTGCGAATGCCGCGCCGCTGTCGATGGTGGGTTCGAGGGTGAGTTTCATTCCGGCCCGCACGTTGGTGTCCTCGGCGATCTGACGAGCGAGGGACGTGAAGATCGCTGTCAGCTTCTCCCCTGCCGTGCTGCTCGAACCGGACGTCAGTGCTTCGCTGATGGTTTCGTCGAGGGTGCGGTTCCAGTCCGAGATGAGGTGTTCGGCGATCGCTTCCTTGGATGGGAAGTGGTAGTACATTGCGCCTTTGGCGAATTTTCCGGTAGCGCTGATGGTGTTGATGCTGGTGTGGCCGTATCCGTCGGTGTCGAAATGCCGTGCCGCGACGGCGATGATCGCTTCTCGTGTTCGTACTGCACGGGCCTGGGGCACCGAGTTCTTGCTGCCGACGGCGCGGCCGATCCGGGGGCGGGCTGGCGTGGTGGCAGTACCTTCCGGGGTGTGTGCCGGTTCGTTGGGGCTGTTCACAGGGATGCTCCTTCGACCATGCGGACGGACACCGGGTCGGTTCCGCGCCACATCAGCAGCAGATCGTCGACTCGTCTGGTGATGGTGTGGTTCTCGTCGAGGCTAGCGGCAACCTGCACAGCGCCGACGAAACCGGCGCAGAGAGTGTCTGCGAGCCTGGACATGCTTTCGGCGCAGTCGAGGGCGCCTGAACGGATAGCGTCGACGACGATCGGAGTGAGGGCTTCGGTCCACGCTTCGTAGGTGGCGTGGGCCTCAGTGAGTGACTGATCGACGGACAGGATGAGGCCGGCGCGGATGATCGCCTCGTTTTGGGTGCGGCGGGCGAGTTCGCGGTAGATCATCAGTACTTGCCGGTCGGCGGGTTGACCGGTTGCGATCGCTTTCCCGACTGTCGCGGTGACTGCGTCGGACCAGCGGCGAAGCATCTCCCTCGCGATGGATTCTTTCTTCGAGAAGTGGAAGTACATCGCTCCCTTGGTGACCGGGGCGAGTGTGACGATGTCGTCGATGGTGGTGCCCGCGTATCCCGTTTTGCTGAACAGGATTGCGGACGCCTCGAGGATCGCTTCTCGGGTGATTTTCGCTCGCGGCTGCATCGGTGGGCGGCCTGTTTTTCCGTGGTCGATGCCTTCGGATAGCTCGTTATGATCGTTCATTGGTCACAGATGCTTTCTGTGGTCATCGGCCCTGACGGTGTTCGTAGCACTGTCGGGGCCACCCTTTCATTGGCGGGTGTGGGTCAAACGGTGGTGAGTTCGCTGCGCATCGGGTTCTCGGCGGCTCGCAGGTCGGGCAATGGTGGACTGTCGAAGCCTGCTTCTCGGGCTGCGGTATCGAACTTCTCGTACCGGCGCCACGCTGTCGATGTCGCGACAGGCGGCTTCGATTCCAAAGCGATGGTCTCCCACGTGAGGTTCGGGTTCGTGAGCTTGCGGACTGCCGTGTCCTTCACGTTCTTCGCGAGATCCGACCCGGCAATGAAGGCCATGAGATCGTCTATGCCCGCCTCCGTGTCGCCCTGTGCTTCTTCGGCGTCGCGGCGGGCTGGGAACTCCGCAGCGGTGTCTTGGGAGTCGAGGATCTCGTCCAGGTCGTTCATCGTTTCGTCCACGAAAAACGGCTCCGCAAAGTCCGCAACAGCGTCCTCGTGGCCGGCCTTCGCATCCGCCGTTGTTGCGTCTACGTCTAGATCCGACTCCCGATGCTCCGCAATATTGGGGGCGAACTTCTCGCGGGGCGCAGGGACGCGAATCGGTCCCCGGCCTACGGTGAGGTCAGACGCAATACTCGTTGCATTCTCACTGTCGGTGGCATTTTCGACGATCACACGGTAAGCGGCGTAGGCCATTCCGACTGCCTTCACCAGGATTGTGATTCCGTGCGTGAACGCCAAGACCAGGGCCGGCGGAATGATCGCTATCGCCGCTGCAATGGCCGGCGCCAGTGGAATGAAACCAAGGTCTCCCCCACCATCGATCGACTCCTGTGCGGCGATTGCTGCGTGATAGGCGTGATAGGCGTTTCCGAGGATGCTGATCACGACGACGCTGACGGCGAGTGCGATGTAGAAGCCTCGGTCGCGCTTGTTCATGTTGAGCTTGCTGATGATGACGATGGCGATGGTGGCCCCGAGGATGGCGCTGTCGACGATCGCAGGGAAGATCCAAGTCAGGTGTTCGGGGATCAGTGCTTGCCGTGCGAGGTCGCGTTGTACGGCGAAGGAAAGTACGAATGCGCCGGTGGTGATACCGAGCGCAATGACGATCGCGAGTGCGAGTGCAGCAAGCAATGCGCCTAGCTGAATACGAGCTGCCCGAAGGCTAAAGTCGGTCATGACTGGGTTCTTTCCTTCCAGGGTTTCCCGGTCTGGAGCCTCGTCGGGTGCAACCGGCGAGGCTCCTTCGATGTGTGGGTCAGTCGTCTGAGATGGGGCGCCCGCTGGGAAGTGCGCCGGTCTCTGCTTCGTACTGGTTTCCGCTGTTGTGCGCGGTTTCCCGGCGTTCTGCCTCTGCCGCTAGTGCTTTCTCTACGAATTGCGACCAGGATTTGTCGTCCTCAAGGTGGCTGGTGTTTCGGTAAGCACCTCGGGCGCGACTGAATACGACTTGATCGACGTAGACCGTAATACGTTTGGGCTTGGGCTTTTCCACAGCTCTCGGCGTGGGCTGTGGAGGCGGCGGGACCTGTGCGGCCGTGCGGTTGGACCTCTGCATTCGAGACAGGTCACCAGTCACGTTCCGCGGAGGTAGCGCCGTGAGCTTTCGTTCGGGCCGGTCATTCATACCCGTGCTTCCTCTCTTTCCGCTGTTGCAACGCGGGTGACAACTTCTTGCGCAACTGCAAAGAGGTCGTCTGCAACGGATTTGGACGATTTCGGTGCGAGAGTCTGAGGCTCGGCGTTGCCTTTGATGACGTCGTACCATTTCGGGCCGCTTCGGACGACTGCGTCGAGTTCGGCTGCGAGCATGCCTCGCTCGCGTGTTGCTTGGGCTGTCGCTTCTGAGTGACGAACGGTGGCAGTGAAAACGACGTCGTCGTTGCCGAACGCCTCTGCAATTGCAGACCTGGCTTGCTTGAGCACGGTTTTCGCTGATGTACCGACGGCTACGAGAACGACGCCCAGTAGGTCGAGGTCGGGGTTGATTGCAGCGACAGCGTCGATGCGTAGTGCAACGGCTGCCATCCCTTTTCGGCTGGACGCATCGGATTTGACTGGCACGAATGCCCATTTTGCGGCGGCTAGCGCTGCTGTCTGCAAGGTTTCGTCGCCGGGGGGGCAGTCGATGAGGATCATGTCGTATGCGGGCGCCATTGGAGCAAGGACCCTCGCGAGGGCAAGTTTTGCGCCATCGGGATCTTTGGATGCCATAGCGGCAAGCGCTGCTGTTGCTTGTTCGAGGTGAACTCCCCCAGGGAGAACATCGAGATTCGCGCGAACATTTTCGATGGGTTTTGCGTCACCGCCGAAAGCGATTGCGCTAGCAAGCGACCTTCCCTGGTCATCGCCGGTTTCACTGGTGTACCCGAGGTCTTCGGCGAGGTTCCCCTGAGGATCGAGGTCGACGAGCAGAATTTTCTGCCCCGACGCTGCCAGTTCTCCACCGACGTTAGCTGTCAGGGTCGTCTTTAAGACACCACCCTTGCCGTTGATTACGGCGATCACCCTTTTGCGTGTTTCGTGAAAGTCGGTCTGCATTGCTCTCCCTCGACAGCACTGGCACATTTAACGGTATTACCAGCATTCCACGCCATCGCCAGGAATGCAATCAATAGCAGTAATTACAGTATTGCTGCTATCGGCCATCGGTCAGGTTGTAGCAACACATCTGGCCTCAAAACCAGTAATGGCAGCAATGCTGGCATTACGCACAGTTTCGCCGTGGCATCAGCTTGACCTGCATGTTTCCAATAGCAGTATTACTGTCATTACAGCAGGCGGGTTTGCAGAGAATCGAAACAAGCCGAGACTGCCCCATCAATATTGACGGCATTACTGGCATTACTGGTGTTACTGGGATTACAGTCCCCCCGGAGCTCGCCCTCAACTCTCTACTGCTATTGACAGTAATGCT
>NZ_JAWLSE010000016.1:0-38002 GCF_033142365.1 Rhodococcus sp. IEGM 1241 | reverse complement strand
CATTTCAATCGAGCAACGTCAGCATGGGTCAATTTTGCGCACCCACCCAACTAAGCCCGTTCCGCGAAACCACCGTTTCTCGCATAATGCCAGTATTGCTGCTATCGGCCATCGGCCAGGTCGTAGCAACACATCTGGCCCCAATACCAGTAATGACAGCAATGCTGGCATATTGCACAGTTTCACCGTTGTAGCACATTGACCTGCATGTTTCCAATAGCAGTATTACTGTCATTACGGGCAGGCGGGGTTCGCAGAATCGAAACAAGCCGAGACTGCCACGCCAACATTGACGGCATTACTGGTGTTACTGGGATTACAGTCCCCCCGGAGCTCGCCCTCAACTCTCTACTGCTATTGACAGTAATGCTGGCATTTCTTCAGTTCGGCGCAATGGCGCAAAATGCCTGGACGTGAGGCGGAGAACGCCACGGCCCGACGACTACGTCACCCGTTCGACCGCACCTGGCGACCCGCACGTAGGTCGCACCTCTCACTCGACATTTCAATCGAGCAACGTCAGCATGGGTCAATTTTGCGCACCCACCCAACTAAGCCCGTTCCGCGAAACCACCGTTCTCACGAGGAATACTTGCGGCATGGGGTATTTCATAGGACGCGTTGTGGTCGTTACCGGGGCCGGAGCGGGAATCGGGCGGCAATTAAGTATCCAACTGGCCGCCCAAGGCGCAAAGCTCGCGCTGATCGACGTCGACCCAGGTGGCCTAGAGGAAACGGTCGAGCTGGCTGGAATCAGCGCCGACTCGGTGATGATCTCGTCGCGGGATGTCACGGACCGAGAAGCGATGGGGGAGTGTGCCGCGGCAACGCTGGCCCAGTTCGGGCATGTTGATGCGATCTTCAATAACGCTGGCGTTCTGTATTCCGGAACCGTGGAGGATTCCGACTACGCAGACATCGAGCATGTGATGAATGTCGACTTCTGGGGTGTAGTCAATGGGTCGAAAGCCTTCTTGCCGTACATTGTTGCGTCGGATCGTGGGTCCATCGTCAACATCTCATCGGCCTTCGGTCTCATGGCCGCGCCTGGTTACTCGGCCTACAACTCAGCGAAGTTCGCGGTCCGCGGGTTCACCGAGTCACTCCGCCAGGAGATGCTTCTTCATCACCGGCAGGTCACTGTGACTTGTGTGTTTCCCGGAGGAATCAAGACTTCAATTGCACGTACAGCGCGTGTGGCGACAACTCTCGACCATTCGGAAGTCGTCAAATCCTTCGAGGGTTCCATCGCGCGAACGGATCCAGCGGACGCTGCCAAAACGATTTTGCGCGGTGTGGAACGGCGCCGACCTCGAGTGCTGATCGGTAAAGATGCCCGCATCGTCGACCTACTAACTAGGACTGCCAGTTCGGGCTACCAACGGATCATTCCAGCACTGAAGTCCGGCTAGTACTTTTGGCGGATGCCCAGGTCAGCGCCGTCCGCTGAAGGACTAGATACCTGTAACGGGCAGTAACATTAAGTCTGTTTTGTCGGGTAGTGTTCCTCTGTTCGCATCCGCGGGGAGAGGAACTACGCAGTGGCAACAAAGTGGTTGTTGATTGAGTCGATCGGCGGCGCTACACCGTCGATCATCGGTCTGGGGAGTACTCCTCGAAAGTTCACACCGTTGGACAAATTCTTCAAAAGCAAGGATTCCCTCGACGAGGTTTACAGCGTGATTACCGAGGTCATGGCGTCGCCTGACCGCGTAGACAGGGTCACGGCTGATGGCCGCCGGCGTGTCGTTGTGGAGCCGTTGGTGACGTTCTCAGGACGTCTGCATGGCATGTACCTATGGACTGGCGGACCAGACGAAGTCGTTCCCGACAGGGATCCGGCCGGAGCTTGGTTGTTCAACCTGACGGCGAGCAAAGCCAGCGGAAGCAACGATCTGCTCGACTTGTACGGCGTTCCGGAGGATGAGCGACATACCGAGAAAGCAATGGCCGGCGCCTTCACCCGTCTCGTGACCAATCGCGATGAGGGCGAGGCTTTGTCGAAGATCATCCACTCGGCTCCCGGAACCATTCACCAAGCGGTGTGGACAGTGAGGCGAGATGACGACGAGCTGCGTGCCGCCCACTTTTCGTGCCGAATGCTTGAAGAAATCGATCCTGCGACCGGCAGGTCAGAGGTCATTTTGCGAGGAATAACGCAAGACATCGGCCCCGCGATCGACGTTGCGGCGGCTCCGCCCCCTGTGGTTCTTGAATACCGGGTCCTCGAGGCTGCGACGGAGGAGGGGGAGTACCGAGCGATCGTCAATCTCAAGACGCTGCAACTCATTCGATGGGTAGGCGATCCGATGCCGGACTTGGCGTGGGAATCAGTTGATGACCAGGTTAAACCTGGTATGCATCCCGAGGACTTGCCTGTGGCGCTAGAGATGTCTGCGGGTTTGGCGCGGGGCAAAACGCAAGGCGCCGTCCGGTTCAGACAGCTCGACGGGAAGTGGAAAGCCTGTGATGTGCGAGCGACATTGATGATGCTCGACCAGCACACCACCGCCGGCCTGGTCATGGTCCGCGCTGCTGCGGATTCGTAGCTTTTCACCAGTTGTCGATGCCGCGCTGACGCGCGCACAGTTCTGCGCGCGCGTCAGCGGCAGTCCTCCGCTCAGCGATCTGTCTGCGGCGGCGGACTTCCGCAGCATCCGGAACAGCTGCCATCGCTGCCAGTCGGCCGGGGGAGTCCTCAGTCGCGGCCATTGCGTAACGCGCACGTTCGGCCTCGAACTGAGAGGACTGTCGTTCACGTCCAGCTTTTGCCTGCTCAGCGGCAATTTGAGCGAGAACATGCGGTGAGAAGGCTAGATCCTGCTGCTTCATGAGCCAACGGATAAACGCAATCGGATGCTTTGGGTCCGGTGTCATCTTCCGCGCCTCGGCCCACGCGTCGATGGTGGAGTTGAGATCGTCAGCGGTCCAGCCGTGCGCCGCTGATTCGGCCAGTGCAGGCGCCCAACCTCGGGGGGTGTGTTGACGTGCCCACGTAGGCGTTCTCGGATTACTGAGCCACTTGGATGCGAGCAACAGGCCTTTCCGGGTGCCGTCAGCCTTCTCGACCTCGGACCTGGACTCCTTGCGCCGCGAAGCGGCTCGTTTATCCACAGATCGTTTTGTATTAAGTACCTCTCTACGAGAGGTAGGGATAGAAAACTGACCCCTGCGGGGGTGGGGTGCCATCTGTATAGATCCTGCGACTGACATGCGGGTTTTATCCACAGGCTTACGCGGGTGCAGCGCCCACACCGATGCCCAGCCACGCGACTTGTCATCAAATCTCCACGACGCCATACGTTCGCCTTTGCGGCGTAGTCGGCCACGCAATACCTCCGTGGCTACCCGAAGTAGTTTGAGCGCTTGACGGGCTCGCTGAACGGTCCGCTCTCCGAGCCCTGTTCGCTCGACGAGTGTGGCAATGGATAGACGCGAGCTGCGGCCGGAATCGAAATCAGCAGCACCGGCCATGACTTTCGCGACCGCCAACAACGACTTAAGACTGATCCCTCCGCCGGCGACACTGCCTGCCTTCGACGTCTTGACGAGCTCGGGGCGGATGCGGTTGTACTCCGCGGTGTAGGCGCAGCGGACGACGATCTCGACCCAGTGCTGGGCTCCACGCCATAAGGCGATACCGCCGTATGCGCCGGGCTCCAATTCGAGCGTGACCTGGCAGTACCTTCGGCAAGCTGCCTCTGGGCCACCGAGCGCGTTGACGAACATCGGGGTCAGGGAATGGCATTGGTGCCCGTGCACATGGCCAGATACAGCGCGAGGCGTACGAGCTGTGCCGTACCGACGCCGCATGGGGCTGCTACCGCAGTACGGGCGCAGTACGGATGTAGGTGCGTGTTCGTGAACAGCGACACGCGCAGGAATCATTGAAACTTCATCAGGCCACGATGTAGCCTGAGACCTGTCCGCCAAGACAGTCCCTTCGGGGATATAGCAGTACCGCTGAGAAACGAGCGTCTAACTCGAATCTCACCAACTTCGAAAAACCCTCGACCCCGCCCGGTTCGGGGGTTTTTTGTTGCAGTCGGTGCGCTACAGCTAACGATGTGTGGTTGTCACGGCATCCCCCGCCCGGGTTTGCCGTCTACGCGACGTTCGTTACGCGGTGAGCTGCAAAACCTCCTGGTCGAGTTCGACGACAAGATTCTTATGGCCAGTGGTGGCCGCCAGCAGATCTGCGACGTACTGGCTGACGGAGCTGACTCCGGCCGCCTTCCGCCGCTTTTCCAGCTCTGCGTACACCGGATCTGGAACGCGACTCACAACCCGGGTTCGATCACCCTTGCTTGGTGTGGGCATGCTCTTCTCCCTTCGGCCCGACCTTGCCCCCTAGCGATGCAGTGCCAGGTTCCCGTTCATCCTGTGCCAAGATCACACAATCGTCACGGTGACACGCCGAAGAAGAACCGAACTTCGATGTTTGGGTGGAATTATGGGGAGCTTTTTTAAGAATCGCGGAAGCGTGTCGCGCGCGCTTGACGGTTGTCGCGATCGCGCTGCCAGACCTCAGCGACCAGCTCGGGCGTGACCTTGTACAGCTCAGCAAGCTGCGCTGCCCTGGTCTCGTCGTACTCTTTGCGCCCTTTTTCAATTCGGCCGAGAAGCGTCGCCGAAATTCCGAGAGCTTCAGCAGCTCGCCCTTGAGTCATCCCAGCTTGGGCGCGCAGATCACTAAGGCCAAGTTGGCCATTCGGAATAGGCACAAGGTCAGCAACGGTAAGTCGCAATTCGGCCGCAACCTTGGCTAGCAGCTCGGGAGTTGGTGCCGCACGACCCGTTTCCCATGCAGAGACGGTCTGCTCGGAGACACCAGCGGCGTCAGCCAGGTCTGCAATATTCGCCTTGCGCGCCAGTCGATAGCGCCGCAACCTGGCAGCACTAAAGCCTCGAACAGCACTCCGCGACACGCCTACTCCAAGCTCTCGAGAACCATCCCCGTGAGTCATTGTGTCGCTCCTTTACCCCGTCAACCCGCACTGGTGTTTAGAATAATAGGGTGTTATATTGGTTTCGCATAAAAGGTTACCAAGAAAGAGTCGAGGTCAAGGGGCCTATAGGCGGGAAAGGGAGGGCCGTGAGGCGATTGAATGAGTTGCCGAACACAAACCGCGCGGTCTACCCTGCAACGGCGTGCCCAGCCTGGGATTCCTCGGTACTTGTCGACGTCGGTATCGCTTGTAGCGCAGAAGAATTTGCACACGTCTATCTGCGTGTGCCTTCTGAGTACGGGCAGGCGATTTGGATGAATTGGTTTCTCGCAGTGCGCGATGCAACATCACAGGTCACGCTCAGTGACCGTTCTACTTCAAGCACGAACACAAGGACTTCGGCTTCTGCCGAGCGTCGTGCTGTCTCGAAAGCCCCAGGTGCGTTGGTGATTGGCGTCCCCTCACGCACCTGGGGTTCTTTCATGTCCGCGGTGCTGCACGCACCAAGGCGACCAGACCGCAGGCCTTCGAGCCTATGCGGTGAAGTTGAAAACGCAACTAGCCGGAGGCAGTCGTGGGGAACAACTCTGCGCAGAATACCTATTCCAGCTGGGTAGAACAGGACACTCTCGAACTCGGATTCGCTGACCGCGAACTCGGGCGCACTGTGAACCCTGCATGCGGCCATGCCACCCGAAACCCGGTCCGTCGTGTCTCGCCCTTCGTGGTGCTCGGCAACACGGTCCGTGAAGCACCCACCCCGCTCCTCCCGCCCGAGGAACGGGTGGGTGCGCCTTTTCGTGCACGCTGCCTTCCTCTATTCGCCAACGTCGTCCACTGCATGGGGCGCAATCCGGGCAGCGTTTGTATGAGCGTTCCGATTCCCGGCTTCTTCCGCCGGTGCCCACTCGGACACACCCAACTCCCGACCACGTCCAGCTTCTTCAAACACTTCGCGGCCGACGGCGTGATCTCTGCCGCGCATCAGCTTCCGGTACGTCCTACCGGGATTAAGGGCCCCGAGATCACAACTCTCGCGGCCAGCCCGTCCACGAATCCACCTAAGTGTTTGCAAAACAACACGATTGAAGGGATGTCATGAAGCAGTTCAAGAAACCACGGTCCGGTGGTCGTCATCGGTCACCGTCGACGGGTGCGGTCGCAGCCGTGACGTGGGCGGCGATGGTCGGAGCCGCCTTCGTCAATGCCGGAGTTGCGATCGCAGCGCCGACCCAGCCGGGCATTACCGCTCCGTCGCAGCCGGGCATTACGACGCCTCCGCCTGCGTCGGAGCAGCCGGGTATTACTACTGCCCCTGAGGTTCCTGCGCCGACGTCCGATCGTTCGTACTGGACTCCGCCGCCGGCTGAGTACGACAACATTCAGTGGAAGCCTTCACCGTCGACGCAGCAGTCGTCCCCGAACAATTCAGGCGATAGCAGCGGGAACTACGTTGCGCCGGCGTATTACGGTGAGCCGATCGACGTGGGGACACTCCATCTCCCGACCGAAGTCGAGATCAGCGCGCCGATCGAAGCACCGCCCCAGATGTTGCAGCTGGGTGATTACGTCGGGCCGAAGCCCAATTGGATGTCCGACGAGTATCTCGAACGCACCAATAACACTGCATCTGTCGGTGTTTCACAGTTCGCGACATTCTGGTCCAGCGTCGGCGTCGACGTCGATCGTTCACAGCGTGTCTCGGCTGCAACCTTCGGCGGAGCCGCAGCAGGTGCCTTGGCTGCCGGAACCGCAGGGTTCACAGTGGGCGCATTGGGTGGCGGCACAGTGGGCGGTTTGATCGGGGCCGGTATGGGCGGTCTGGTTCCGCTCCCGCCGCCACTGCCGGAAGCGACGACAGGCGTCGTCGGCACCGCGATCGGTGCCGGTGCAGGTGGATTGCTTCTCGGGATTCCCAGTGCCGCGGCTGGAGCTGTGGTGGGCGGTCTGACGGCGGGAGCAATCGGGGCCGGTGACACCGATGCCGAGCCTCGCCACATCGACGTGCCGAATCTCCCTGAGCCGGACGCACCTGCGATCACCTCGCAGACCAGTGACGCGCTGGCGGCGCAGGCCCCGCAGGTCGCGCAGGTCGTCACCGATGCTGTGGCGTCCGTTCCGCAGATCACCGAGAACGTCAACGCGCAGCTCACTACTGCACGTGAAAGTGTCCTCGCTCAGCCCGGTGGCGATCAGGTCATCGCCGCACTCGACAACGCGGCCGTCGAAGCGAATTACGCCTTCGGACCTACCGCCGATCTAATCGGCCAGGCTCTCGGCGCTGCTGCCGCTGGAGCGACCCCCGCGTAATCACTACCGCCGCCGGGGTCGGGGCTTCGGCCCCGGCGGTGTTAGTCGAAGTTCTTTTTCTTTGCACGAGAGGAAATATCGACATGTCAGGTCAGAACTGGTTTCCGCCGTTGGACCCGACCGAGTTCGCCGACGAAGTGGACACGGGAGAGCAAACCCCAGACACCGACGTACATTCCGAGTCCGAGTCCGAAAACCCCGATGAGGAATCAGAACCCGACTCTCTACTCGACCATGCCGAAACTGTTGAGAGCGAACCGGTTTCCACCGGCAACGCTCCCTCGGTAGACGAGACCGTTGTCGCTGCGGTGAGCCGACCCACCCAACACCTCACTCCCACATTCGAACTCGCAGATGAGGCCGAGAACGGCCCGGCGACCGATCCGGTCGTCTCTGAGTCAGTGGGTGTTGTCCGCACGCTCCCGGTCGTCACCCTCGCTGTCAGTGATCTGAATACACAACCGGATTGGGCATCGGAATGGGAGCTTCCGTCCACCGACCCGGAACCGACACCGCCCACCCCGGATGCGGGGGAGCGGATCGGTATCCCCGAACCTCTCCCGGGATCCGACCGGGCGCGTGGCCGGAGCCGCCGCACGAAAGCCGCCGTCGGGGGAGCCGCTGCTGCCGTGCTGGCCGTCCTCGTCGGCGGAACCGCTATTGCGCTGGCCTCCGGTTCCGACGAACCGGACGCTCCAGCCTCCCTCGAAGTACCTGGAACCACTACGGCCCCGCCGGCGGCGGGGACGTCTGTCGCCGGGGCGCAGGCCGCCTCGTCCTGGTGCCCGAGCAGCGTCAAGGGTGACGTCATCAGCGGGAATGGCCCTGGCGGGACCGGATCTGGCCCTGATGCGATCCTCGGATTTCAGTACGCCTTCTACGTCGATCGCAATGCGGACAAAGCGCGAGGCTTCGCCACTCCGGAAGCTGCGGCCACCCAACTGTCGGCCTTGCAAGCCGGCATCGACGACGGCGTCCCGGTCGGCACTGAGCATTGCGTTCTGATCCGCCCGTCCGGTCAGCCGGGTGTCTTCGCCGTAGAGATGGTCCAAAAAGCCGCGGACGGCGCGATCGTGCGATACGCGCAAACCATCAGCACGACCGTGCGCGATGGAAAGACGCTGATCGCGGCCATCAACGAGAGCGTAGGCACGCCGTGACGTGGGCGGGGGACTGGCTGGGCGGCGAGCCGACAGAAGACAACGAATCCGACGAGACGCCGTCGGCACCGGTCGACGACACCGCACCGCCGCTCGTGCCCGGGTCCGAGGCAGAAGGCCCGGTCGATGAGGTGCCCGAGCCAGAAGAGGCACTGATTCCGCTGGCACCGCCTTCTGCTGTGCTGATCGCCGGGGTTGCCGGTGGAGTCGGAGCCACCACGACAGCGGTCGGCCTGGCGAGTGCATTGCACACCGAACTCGTCACTGCTGCCGCCGTGGATACGACCCCCGCCGGTGGTGACCTGTCCGAGCGTGGCTGCGGGCGCGAGTTGAACCCCGGCCAATGGGTCTCCGAGCACGGGGTGCTGTGGGGTCGCCGCACGCTTGGGGAGCTGAGCGGCGACGCTGCGGCGCTCGCGTCCGTTCATTCACTCCTGACCGCGTCCGGTCATTTTCCGGTCTACGACGCCGGAAACCCTTTGCGTGCACAGCATCTCGCTCCGCTGCTGGCCGATGCGTCGGTCGTGATCGTCCTGGTGGTGTCCAGTCGCGGCGACTCCGTGAACCGTCTTCCCTCCGTCCTGGAATGGATCGAGAGCACCCTCGGCGCACGCACGTTGGCATCGGTCGTCGTGGCCGTCGTCGAGGTCCGTCCCGGTTCGACGCCGGTGGCCGATCACCTCAGTGCCCATATGGCGGGCCGGATCGGAGCGGTGCGCCTGATCGGTCACGACCGGTCGTTGGCCGCAGGAGGACCGATCGTGACCTCGGCGATGGGCAGCGGTGTCGAGCAGGACTTCACCGCTCTCGCCGCCGACGTACGAAACCTCGGTGCAGCCGCGCCGACGCAGTGAACAAACACATCCGAAGGGAAATCCGCATGAGATATGCGAGAGGGATCACCACAGCGGTGACGGCCACGGTCGTCCTCGCACTGGCAGGAACCAGTCTGGCGAACGCCGCACCCACCTCAGGCGACTCCGCACCGATGCCCTGCACCGCTTTGGGAGTCTTCGGTGTTCAGGGGACCAACCAGTCCGCGCCGGATGCCGACCCCACCATCGACAGCGGCTTCCTCGGCATGTCGGTGATGGTGCCCTTGCTCCAGTCCGCTGCCGGTGAGGTCTCACGGATGCTCGTCCCGTACGCCGCCGACTTCGGTTGGCGGGGAGCGACGTACGAACAGTCGATGACCGAGGGGGTCGACAAGACCAGCCAAGCGATCGCCGATTACGCCGATAGGTGCCCCTCGTCGATGATCGCCGTGACCGGATATTCGCAAGGCGCACAGATAGCGGACACCGTCATCCGCAATATCGGCAGCGGCAAAGGCCCGATCACAGCGGACAAGCTCGCCGCCGGTGCATTGTTCTCGTCCCCGAATCGCCCGCAAGGTGCCAGTACCTTCCCCGGCGGCTCGTCCGGGCAGAGTTCACCGACACCGCCCAAGGGCGTTGCCACCTCTGCCTTGTCGGATCTGACGGTGACCACCCCGACCCCTGCTGACGGCGGCGGCATAGCCCCGAACTACGCCGCCTCGTCCGGGTACGGCTCTGTTGCCGGCCGTGTCGCTTCGTTCTGCACCGACGGCGACCTCGCATGCGCGACACCACAAGATGCGACGCTGGCCCGCACGGTCACCAATATCGCTGGGCAGCTGCACCTCGAGCAGCAGGATCCGCAGAAAACTCTGGTCGACCTCGCGGGCGCATTGGGTGGGGCGACAATTCGTACCGCCGCCGACGTCGTCAACGACGACATCAACTTCTCAGGCGGCCGGTTCACCGTGCAGTCGTCCGGAAAGACCATCCTCGGGCGCCTGTCCACGAATTCCGATCCGCGCTCCGCCACTCCGGACGCGGACGCCGATGTCATCCGGGCAGTCATCAAAACCGGTGTCATGGGATTGCAAGCGGGCATCGCGGTCGCGAAGAAAGTCCTCACACTGGACACGATCGGCACCCTCGCAACCGTCGGCATGGCCAATCCCCCTGCTGCACTGGGCATCTTGGCAGCGAAAGTCGGGGACGCGGCAATGAGTTTGTTCCCGCCGTCCACCGGCACCCAGATCCAGAAGTACATCTACAACGAAGTCCAGCGCGGCATTTCCGACAACAAGGACCTGCTGAAGATGGCAACGCAGGTCAAGTACTGGGACACGGCCCGCAACCACGGCACCTACGACTCGATTCCCGTGGGAGGACAGGGGCAGACCCCGGCGAAGTTCACCGTCGAGTGGTTCTCCACCCTCGCGAAAGAACTCTCGTCCGGATCCACGTCGGCCGGGGCGAGCACCACGAAAACAGCCTCGCCGACGACTCGTCCGAGCGGGACGCCCTCTGCGGCCCCCTCGTCGTCGACGCCGCTGACCAGCTCGGTGTTGGCCACGACATCGGCGGTTTCTCCTGAAATCGTCGGGCCGGGCGGCGCGTTCGCGCCTGCCCAGATCCCGACTCCCACTCAGGCGCCTGCCGCCGCACCGCCCGCGCAGTGATCGGTCGGCGGCGCACGGAACTCCTCTGCTGCGCCGCCGCCCAGCAAACCCCGGGACGCACTGACGTCCCACTCCAACCGAAGGGACCATCTCGTGTCAGATGACAGCAGCAGCGGAGGCGTCGGCGGTGCCATCGTCGTTGTCGGTGCCGCAGCCGTCGCGTTCCTTCTGATGATCATGGCCGTGGTGGTCGTTCTCGTTTCCGAGGACGAAGAGTGCGCTCCCGTCGAAAACGGGGGCGGGCAGGTTGCCGCTGCTGGTTCGCTGGTCAAGCCCACCAAGTCGTCCGAAACAACGGACACCTCTCCGTTCGGTCCGCGATGGGGCACCGAACACAAAGGTCTCGACCGTGCGGGTCCTGTCGGTACCCCGATCTACGCGTTCACCGACGGCCGCGTTCGTGAAGCCGGTCCCGCTGACGGCTTCGGGAACTGGATCATCGTCGATCACGAAATCGAGGGCCACGTATACAGCTCGGTTTACGGGCACATGTTCGACGACGGTGTGATGGTCCGCGCCGGAGAGCAGGTCCGCGGCGGTCAGCAGATCGGGGCGATCGGCAATGCCGGCGGCTCGACTGGGCCGCACCTTCATTTCGAGGTGTGGGACGGGGGTCGTCTACCCGACGGCGCCGGTACCGCGGTGGATCCAGGGCCGTGGATCGACAAGGCCGCCGAGCCCGGCGAGGCTCCCGCTGCGCCGGCACCGACTTCCCCGGGCTCGGGCGATGCGGGTGATGAAGGTTCCGGGTTCGGAGGTTTGGACGGCCGACAGTTGGCGATCGCGAAGCAGATCGTCGCGGTCGGTGAAGTCATGGGCATTCCAGATCGCGGCGTCGTCGTCGCGCTCGCAACCGCAAGCCAGGAATCCGGCTTTCGCATGTACGCCAATGACGGCACCGATCCTCGCCTCGAAGCCGATCAGAAGGACGTGGGCCGATCCCTGGACTTCCCACACGATGCTGTCGGACGAGATCACGGCTCCGTCAATCAGTTTCAGCAGCAGTACCCGTGGTGGGGAACGCTCGAAGAACTGATGAACTCTGCCACTGCATCACGCAAATTCTACGAAGCGTTGGCCAAGCAGAGCGGGTGGGAATCGCTACCGATCACCGTCGCAGCACAGAACGTTCAGGGATCGCTGTACCCGGACGCGTACGCCGACGACGAGCCGATCGCCACCACGTTGGCGGCCAAGTTCAAGGGCGCCGGGGCGAACATGTCCGAAGCCGACCTCGCATCCATCGCAGCTGGTGGAGCCATCGCTGTCGCCGACGGCGGCAGCGCTGCCTGCAACGATCAGCAGCCCGCACCCGGTAGCGGCGGCGGCGAGGGTCCGGCCAGCGAGTTCGGACGAGCCGTCATCCTGGCTGCCTCGCGCTGGATCGGTACCCCGTACGTCTGGGGCGGTGGCGACACGAACGGCCCCACCGGCGGCGGATTCGACTGCTCAGGTCTGACGCTGTACGCGGTCTACCAGGCATCCGGCGGACGAATCAGCCTGCCGCACTTCACCGGATCGACCGCAGATCCCGGACAGCTCTACGACTCACGCGGCGCAGAAGTCCCCGTCGACCAGAAACAACCCGGCGACCTGATCTTCTTCGGCCCCGCCTCGAACACGCACCACGTCGGCATCTACTACGGCCTCGAGAACGGCGAAGAGATGTTGCTTCACGCTCCGACCGAAGGCCAGACCGTCACCATCGCTCCGTTGTCAGGGATGTCGGGAGAACAAATGCACGTCCGCCGCTTCGGCGCATCACAACCGCAACCGCAGGAGGCACGATGACAAACCGGACTGACCGCAGACCGATGAGGTTGACCGCATTCGCAGCCATGACCTTCGCTGTTCTCGCACTTGTCGGATGCGGCCGCAGCAATGACCACGACCACCCGATGGATGAGGGCGGTCCCACCCAATCATTGACTGTTCCCGCCGATCCAACTCTGCCGGAAACGTTTTCCTCGGTCGATCAAAGCGATCCGGAAGCCGTGATGATCGCGGCCGCGCAAGCTCTGTTCTCGTACACCCCCGGGGCGGACACCAACCAGATCGACGCCGCGAACCGGGCAGCACCGTTGCTCGACGAGCGGTACTACACCGACAACGCGTCGTCCTTCATTGCTTTGGCACCGATCACCGGTCGCCAATGGGAGTCCTGGCGTGAGCGCAGCGCGGTGGCCACGGCCACGGCGACGGTGACCGCCGACAATCGCCCCGAGGACAAGCCTGCGAAGGTCTCGCGAGTCGTGGCCGTGACGGTGACCGCCGTCGATGCCGGAGGCCGGGAGATTGATCGGGTTCCGTTCGCGGCGTACATGACCGCCACCAAGCTCGGTGTGTGGCGCGTGAGCGCGGTGATGGTCCGATGAGCAGCGCATATGCCGATGTTCCGCGTCGCGGTGCTCCGATGCCGAGCGGTCCACGCATCGCGGGGGCTGTGATGCCCGGGATCGATGAATCCGCTCCGATCTGGGAAGGCCCGATCGAACGTGAGGCTCTGACCCCGGCCCGGCCGCTTGTCTGGTTTCTCGGAGCTACCGGAGGTGCCGGAGTCTCCTCGCTGACGCGTTCCCTCGCGTACGCGGGGGACTGCCAGCGCGGCTGGCCCGGATACATCGGTGACCTACCGGGAGCGGACTCGCCGCTGGTGGTGCTCGTTTTTCGCACGACGATGCACGGCGTAGAGCGTGCTCATTCACTGCTTCTGCAACACGCCGCCGGTGGCACTCCGGAAGGAACACACATCCTCGGCGTCGTGTCCGTCGCCGACAGTGATCGCCCACTGTCCAAGCCGGTCCGGAACCGTCTGGCCGTCGTCGAGTCGCTGGCGCGCTCGCTGGCCGGTCACTGCTGGGACGTGCCGTGGCTCGAGCCTTGGCGGGTCATGCCTCCTCGTGAGCTTCCCGAGTGGTCTCCGTCCTCGACGTTGCCGGCCGACAAGAAAGCGGCGCGTGACCCGACGAGATACCCCGTCGCCCCGGTGATCGCTCTCCACGACCAGATCCGAGTCGCAGCAGCAGCTCGGGTGAAGGAAATCAGTTCTTCCGCAACATAACTCGAAAGGCACTTTCTCATGAACGCACTCCACACCCTCAACACCTACATCCTCGCTCAGCAGCCCGCGCCCTTCCCCTCGCCTGGACAGGGCGGGGACGTGATCGACGTTCAGATGACCACTCCGCCGTCAGGCGACAAGTTTCAGGTTCTGCTCGGCGTCGGCCTGTGGGCGGCGACAGCTTTCCTGATCGGACTGGGAATGATGGCCGGCGTCAAGTTCGCCCAGTCGTTCGCCGACGGTACCGCCGGACGCGGCGAAAAGATGATGGTGGTCGGTGTCGCCGTCGGCGCGATCATCACGTCCTCCGCCGCCTCGTACGTCACCTGGTTCATGGAGTGAGTACTTCGATACTGGCCGCGGGCGGCGGCATCAAGATGCCCGGCGAAGACGTCCTGGTCCCGCTCGGGCAGATGCTCGGGGTGTTCCTCTGGTTCGTCGCAGCCGGTCTGATCGTCGCCGCGATGCGCGCCGGTGTCGAAGTCGCGCACCGCTTCGACGACGGCGAAGTCACCGGCCCCGGAATCCGGCGGTTGATCTCGATCGCCATCGGCGCCATCGTCACCGCCTCCGCAATCACGTGGGCGGGATGGCTCCTCATCTAGCCCGTCTCGATTCCACTACTCACTTTGCGAAAAAAGAAGGAAATCATGGCAATTCACCGTTACCGCCTCGTCGGCGCCCTCGCGGCCGCAGCTCTCGCGCTGTCGGTGGCCACCGCGTGCGGATCGTCGGAGGAGGACCCCGGAACCGGCAACGCCGCGGCGGTCGACACCAGTGCAGCGCCGCAGCAGGTGACGTGGGAGAGCTACCGCGGTGTCGCTGTCCCTGTCTCCGCTGTCGACGGACCGACGAGCGTTTCGGCGAAGATCCCGTTCGGATACAGCCGAACACCCCAAGGGGTGGTGATGGCCGCCATTCAGGGCCAGAGCCGTCTCGCACTCGCACCGGACGAGACCTGGGCGCAGACCGCACAACTGCTGACCGCCCCTGGCCGGGGCCGTGACGCGTACGCCGTGGCGCGGGTGATGACCTCCATCACCACCGAAGCCGATCCTGCTCAGACAGCCCAGTTCGCCGGATTCCGCATCGAGGACTACAGCCCAGACCAAGCCGTGGTGTGGCTGGCCACACGGATGCCGGACGCTGCGCTGTCTGCGTCGCCGACCTCGCTGATCTGGCAAAACGGCGATTGGAAGATCACTCTCCCTGATCCGCAGCCCGAGACCTCCGAAGCTGCGCCCACCGATCCAGTGCCGTTGACCTCGCTCGACGGATACACCGCCTTCTCCTACGCCGACTGATCTTCCCCCGACTTTTCAGGAGCCACCCGTGAGTAACCGCACCGAACCCCGCGAGACCACAGAAGGATCGCGCCTTCGCCGCACCGGCGAGTGGTTGGCGACCAGCCGCACGACCGGGATCGCCGCTGCCGTGTTCTGCGCGCTTCTCGCCGTGGTCGTGGCCGTCGCCGTGTTCATCGCCGTCACCCGCGACGACGATTCCGCCGGCAGCGGCGCCCCCACTGCCACCCAGCCGCCCGCGACGGCACCAGCAAAACCCGACAGCGGCACTGCATTCGGCGTTCCGTCGGCGGATCTGTTCGGCCGCGTGATCGCCAACCCCGTCAACCCGCGTGGTCAGGCGTTGCCGCAGTCGCCGGCAGATCGCCCCTCGTTCAAGGAAGGTGACCCGGTCCCCGCTCCGGAGGGATTGATGTGGCAGCAAGTCGGTCCGTTCATCCTGCCGTTCTCGACCTCCGACGGCCCCACTCGAGTAGATGGCCCATTGGCCACGGGTTTCGCTCGCACCCCTCAGGGCGCTGCGCTCGCTGCCTGGCAGATCAGCATGCGGACGGTCATCGACCAGGAATCACTCGATGCGGTCTTCGACAACCAGATCGAACCCTCGACACGGGGCAACAAGGCGTCGTGGGCGCCGAAGAAGTGGATCGACTGGAGCCAGCTGCCCCCTCAGTACATCCCGGCGGCATTCAAGATTTCCGGTTGGAGCGCTGACAACTCGTTCGCAGTCGTGGAGGTCGCGGCCCGCGACAAGACTCCGGGCTCCTGGTTCACCACTCGCTTCGAGGTCGTCTGGCAGGACGGTGATTGGAAGATCCGTCGCCCTTCCACCCAGCTTCCGCCGCAGACGATCACTTCGCTGACGGGGTGGACCCAATGGTGAAGCGTCTGGCTGCGATCGCCGCTCTGCTCCTGGCTGTGCTTGTCTTCGGGCCGGTCGCACTCGGGCATGCCCAGCCCCCGGCAGATGATCCGGGCACTTCGGAAACCGGACAACCGCCGGCTGACGACGACATGTATGCCGGTTGCCGCGACGTCGGTGACTCTGTACCGGTCGTCGGTGGGTTCCTCGAGCGGTTCTGCGACTTGGGCACTGCTGTTGCCAATCCACAGGACGCGGCCGGCGAGTTCGCCGACGGGATGTGGAAATCGGGCGTCGGCAAGGCCGCCGAAGTGTTCCTCGACGGTTGGAAAAAGGGCATCACTTTCATGCTGACGTGGTGGATGACCAACTCGGTCACCGGCGCGGTCGGAAACAGTGACACCGAGAACACAGTCTGGCAAGTGCACCAATTCTTGCGAATATTCCAGATAGCGGCGTTCATGATCTCGGTCGGGATCTCCGCACTCAAACTCGCCTGGGCCAAATCGCGTCTGGCACAGCAACATGCCGAAGAAACGGCAATGATGTTGACCCGCACAGTGTTCGCGTCCTGGACTCTGGTTCCGCTCATCCTCGCCGGCGACGAACTCTCCCGAGCAGCCGGTGTGTGGCTGGTTCAAGCGATGGTCGGAGAGAACATCGACGAAGCAGCGAACAAACTCCTCGCCGTCGCCGAAGTCGGCCCTCTCCTGGGTCCGGGCTTGATTTTCGTCTTCGCAATCTTGGGCATCGTCGGAACCGCCGTGCAAGCGGTGTTCATCATGATGCAGATCGCGATGCTGCGCCTCGTCCTCGGATGGGCACCGATCGCGGCCGCCGCATCAGGAATCGGCAGCGCCGGAATGCAGGCCTGGACCAAGCTACGGAATTGGGCGGTGGTGTTCGCACTGTTCCCGTTCGTCGCTTCCAGCGTGTACGGGATCGCTTTCCTCTCGGCCGCCGGTGCTACCGACGCGCAAGGTGTCTTCGCCGGAATGATCCTGCTGACACTCTCGTGCCTGACGATGCCGGCGTTGGCGAGACTGATCGTTCCGGCGATGGGTTCGATGGCCGGCGGTAACGGCGGCGCGGTGCTGGGCGGCATGCTCGCCGCGACCGGCGCAAGTATGGGCGCTTCGATGATCCAGTCGATGTCCTCCTCGGCTGAACAGGATTCCGGGTCCTCCTCGTCGTCGAGCGTTCAAGGCGGCCCGAGTACCGAACCGACCGGCTCCAGCACGCCCTCATCGGGATCGAGCTCACCGGCGCCCTCGGGCGGTGGCACGGAAGCGGCATCGAGCGGTCCGTCCGGAGCAGCGACCGCGAGCGGTTCGTCCGGAGCAGCGTCCGGCGGCGCGTCCGGAGCAGCGTCCGGAGCAGCATCCGGCGGTGCAGCTTCCGGCGCGGCCGCGGCCGCTGGTCCGGTCGGCGCGGCCGTCGCCGTCGGGCAGGAAGTCTCCGACCGGATCGGCAGCGCTATGGGCGCCGTCGCATCGACGATCGGCGACAGCGCCTCCGGAGCAAGTGGGGGAGCGGACGTTCCGGACGAGCCGCAAGGTGGGCGGTCCGGATGAGCGCACACCGCACCGCACCGTTCGACCTCATTGATTCCATCCTCAAGGAGCAGCTATGAGCACCGAAGCACCGGCCCGCCCCAACACCTACGGCGGTCTTCACGAAGCCCCTTCGACGTACCTGTTCGGTGTGTCGAAGAAAATGTTCTACGTCTTCGCGTCGGGCATCGTGGCCGGCATCGTTGCACTGCTCGCCGGGTTCTTCGTCTCCGGAGCGGTGATCCTCGGCGTAGTGGTGCTGACCTGGGCGCCGCTCGCTGCACGCATCGGCGGCAAGTCAGGGTACGAATTCGCCACTGAACTCACCGGGTGGAGCAAGCAGCGTCGGCGCGGCCAGCACATCCTGCGCGCTGGTTCTCTCTCGAACGCGCCCGGAGGCCGAACCCGAGTCCCGGGAATCGGCGCTCCGATCGAAATGTGGTGGGGAATCGACAAACTGGGCCGACAATTCGGAATGAGTCATCTACCGAAACTGCATCAGTACACGATCAGGCTGCGTTGCTCTGTGCCCGGATACAAGGGTGTCGAACAGGGTCAGGTCGACCTCGACGTCGCCAACTGGGGTGAGTTCATCAACCTCAGCGGACAGACGCCGGACATCGAAGCGATCGCCACCATCATCGAAACCCTCCCGGAGACAGGCGCGCGGCAAGACGCGGAAATCACGCGACTGTGCAAACCCGGCACCTCTGAACTCGCACAAGCGGTGGTCCGCGAATCGGGCACCGGCGTACGTCACGGAATCCAGTTGCACACCCACATGGCACTCACCTTCACCGCGAACACGGAAGCCAAACGCAAGGATCCGATGGCGATGATTGCCGATCTAGCAGAACGTCTTCCGTCGATCTGCGCGAACCTCGGCACATTCCGCGTGACCGCTGTCCCGATGTCCGATCACGAAATCTCCGCAGTCGTGCGCCGCGCATACGATCCCCGCCCGGTTGTCGAAGCCGAGGTGGAATCGTCACTGCGCAGCGGAGAGATGTACGTCGACTGGCTCGATGCCGGCCCGATGACGGCCGAGGAAACCAAAAACACCTACTTCCACGAAGGCGCGACCTCGAGGACCTGGGTGATGAACGCACCCCCGTCCGGTGCCCGCAACGAACGGATTCTCAAAGCACTTCTCGAAGGTCACGGCGACGTCCCGCGCAAGCGCGTGACACTGATTCACCGGCCGATGTCCCCGGCCGACGCCGTGAACGCAGTCGAGAGCGGCTACGTCTACGCAGTCGGTGAACGCAATGCCCAACGCGGTATCGGGTCGGTGCGCGCAGACCTCAAGGTCAAGGCAGCAGACCGTACTCGCGTCGAGGTCGGCAACGGTGCCGGCGCGACAGCGGTCTCGCTGATCGTCACCGCGTCGGCAAGTACCGAAGCCCAGCTCGACATTCAGGCCGACACGATCGAATCCCTGGTCGCCGGGTGCTCGACGAAAGTACGGCCCGCATGGCGATACCAGGCAGCGGCATTTCTCTCGGGCGTCGGAGTCGGGGTCTATCTCCAAGACCACGCAACGACGGCGAAAACCTTGCAGGCCTGAACCGGCCGACCACCACCGAGAAGGAGAAAACGATGAGTTTGATGTTGCGCCGCCGGATCGCAGACCTGACCGGCACGTACGAACCCGGACGCAAGAAGCAGAATGCTTCCCTACGCGATCCGATGGCAGCGGCACGCAAACGCCGCCAGGCAGAGGAAAAACAACGCATCGCAGACGAGAAGGCAGCAGCGAAAGCCGCCGAACTCGCACGCGACCCTTCCCGAACCGAACCGAAATGGCGCCGCGCCCCCAAACTCACCGACCGTGGTTTCGCCGGCCACGGCGGCGGCAAGATGGGCGTCGTACCCAAGCCGCCGGAGTTCCGCGGCACCAGTGTGCAGGCATGTGGGCTCTCCCCGTGGGTGGTAGGCAGCACCTATCCAATGGTCGGAACCCCGCTCGGGAAAGATCCCGACGGCATCTCGTTCCACTACGACCCGATCACCGCCACCTACCGTTCACGCCGACAGAACACCCCCAGCGTGTTCATGCTCGCCCTGCCCAGTAACGGCAAGTCCACGGTGGGCCGCAAACTCGTCAGCGGCGGCATCGCCCAAGGTCACATCCCGTTCGTGTTCGCCGACACCAAACCCGACTTCACCAAGGAAATCGAAATCATCTGCGGCGATCGCGGCAAGATCGTGCGCCTGGGACACGGCGAGGGGTACCTCAACCCGCTCGCGATCGGAGCTCTCGGGTCGGTGATTCCGCTGCTCGCGGACTTCCCCGACTTGCAGAAGAAAGTGATCAAACAGGTTCACCAACGCCGCAAGCGAGTGATGCAGTCGCTGTGCGAAATCGAGCGCGGAACAGCGCTGACACAGGCCGAACGCAACATCATCACCGCGGCGCTGCGCCTACTCGAAAAGGACCCCCGTTTCGGATACGACAACCCGCCGCTGATCTCGGATCTGCTCACGTTGATCGAGAACCCGCCGGAAGAGTTGATGCGCAAGGCGTACACCCGCGACAAGGACAAGTACCTCGCCAAGGTCGAATCCCTCCTCGAGACATTGTCCGCGCTGCTCGACGGCGATCTCGGTGAGGTGTTCTCCCAGCAGACGACCACCCCGATCGACTTCACCGGCGAGGATCGACCGACCGGTGTGTGCGTGGACATTTCAGCGCTCAGCCACGGTGACACCAAGCTCGAAGCTGCGGTGATGGCCGCATGCTGGGAGGACGGATTCGGCGCCATCGAAGCCGCACACGTCCTCGCCGATTGCGGACTTCGCGACCGGTTGCTCTTCCTGGCAGTGCTCGACGAATTCTGGCGAGTCCTCGCCGGCCCTGGAATGGTCAGCCGCGTCGACGCCCTCACCCGCCTGACCCGCACCGTCGGAACGGCGCTGGTGATGATCACCCACACCGTCAAGGACCTCGAATCGCTCGAAATGGACTTCGACATCATGAAGGCCAAGGGCTTCATCGAACGCGCCGGAGCGTTGATCGTGGGAGCCCTGACCTCGGACGAGATGGACAAACTCGACTCCATCATTCCGTTCACCCGCGCAGACAAGGCATGGGTCTCCGCGCTGTCGTCCCCAGCCGGCTACGACGCCCAACTCGAAAAGCCAGGACCACCCCCCGGCCGAGGGTTCTTCCTGCTCAAACAGGGCACCGAACGCATTCCGGGGCACCGTTTCGAGACCGTCCTGACCCCCACGGAACTGAAATACCAGTGGCACGACACCGACAGTCGGTTCGTCGACGCCACCGACGCCGGATACGCGGCACAGACAGCGAAGGACAATGCGGCATGAGCGGCAAACGCAGCACCCGCGGCAACCGCTACGGAGCAGAGGTGCGCAGTGCCACAGTAATTTTGGTCGACAAGCTGCGCCCTCAGTATCCGTCTCTGTGGGCGACTATCGAGCGTGTCTCCGCCGATACCGGGATCCACACCTCCACCGTGCGGGCATGGCTACGGCAGCGGGAAGGCGCGGACGCCGTGAAACCGCAACCGTGCGCCCCGGATTCCGAAATACATTCCCTCCGCGTCGAACTCGAAGCACTACGCGAAGTGAACCGTGGACTGATCGCCGCGAACAGAGGCCTGTAAATGACGCATATCTTCCTTTACAGCACCGCCACCGAAGTCGGTGAGCCGTCGGCCGCATTGCAGAGTGCAGTACAGAAGATGCACGACCTGGTCGCCGACCTCGAAACGAAACACCGTTTCGTTGCAGTACAAGGCCATTCACACACCGTCATCCCCGCTCAAGTAACGGGAACATCGTTGACAAGCAGGCCGCGGCCCGGTTACGCCGTCACATTGACCACCGTCGTCGAGATACCGACGGACAACACGTAAATCCGAAAGTTGGTAGTAAACACCATGTTTCGACGAATACTCACTTCCCACGTCAGTGCCGCCGTCGACAGTAACGGAGATCAGTCATGAGTAAGGGTTCTGTGCGTGATCCCAGTCAAGGTGACGTGGCGTTCGAGGTGCTCGGTGTGTGCGCCGGGATCGCGGTTGCCGGCGTCGTCGGCGCCTCCGTCGCGATGCAGTTCGGCACCGAGCAGGATGTTCCGGTCAATCCGATGGCGATGGTCGCGGGCCTGATCAAGGGCGATCTCGTGTGGGAGTCCGGTGCGAGCGTAGTGGCGATTGCCTTCGCCTTGGCGTTGATCGTGCTGGTCGCAGTGGGCATGTGGTTGTTGATCCTGCGCAAGCGGGACAGCACCCGCGTCGACGAGCTGGCCAAGTACATGGGCCGCGGTCGCGACATCGCTTCGTTGACGGAACAGGCATGCCGGGCAAAAGCCGAATCCTTGCAGGTGAGGCTCCGTCCCGACGACGTTGTCGGCATCCAGCTCGGGTACCTGTTGCTGCCGAGCAAGCCGGTGTTCGGGTCGGCCCCGATGTTGCGCGGCAGCTGGGAGGACCTGCACGTCGATATTTGGGGTCCTCGCACCGGTAAGTCGACCAGTCGCGTCGTCCCCGCAGTTCTCGATGCTCCCGGCGCAGTCCTGACGACGTCGAACAAGCGCGATGTCGTCGACGCGACCCGCGACGTTCGAGCGGCAATGGGCTCGCAAGTCTGGGTGTTCGATCCGCAGAGGGTCGCCAATGAGGAACCGAGCTGGTGGTGGAATCCGCTCACGTGGGTGACCGACGAAGTCAGGGCCGCCGACCTGGCCGATCATTTCGCCTCCGGTGACGACGGACTCGAAGCGAAGACGGACGCATTCTTCGATCCGGAAGGAAAGGATCTGTTGGCGGCACTGTTCCTGGCTGCGGCACTCGATCGCCGCCCGATCACACAGGCATATACGTGGGTCACGGACGTGCAGAACCAGGAAGCGGTGAAGATCCTTCGCCAACATGGGTACGGATTGCAGGCGGACGGCCTGGCCGGGCAGTACAACGCACCCGACAAACAACGCGGCGGTGTGTTCGGTACTGCCAAGAAGATGATCCGCTCGCTCAAGATCAGGACGATTCATCCCTGGGTGACGTCGGACGGTTTGTCCGATCCGCGGCCGCATTTCGATCCTCGTGAATTCGTTCGTTCCGGAGGCACGCTCTACAGCCTTTCCCGCGAGGGCAACGGTTCGGCCGGCCCATTGGTTACGGCGTTGACCGTCGCCGTGATCGACGCAGCCGAAGAAATCGCCACCACCTCACCGAAGGGACGTCTGCCTGTTCCTCTCGTCGCTCCTCTCGACGAGGTCGCCAACGTCGTGCGCTGGTCCAAACTGCCTAGCCTCTACAGCCACTACGGTTCACGCGGAATCATCATCATGGCGATCTTGCAGTCCTGGTCACAGGGTGTGGAGGTGTGGGGCGAACGCGGGATGAAGAAACTGTGGTCGGCGGCGAACGTCAAGGTCTACGGCGGTGGTGTCGCCGTCGATGACGGGGTGTTCCTTCGGGACATGTCCACCGCGATCGGTGACCATTGGGAGATCACCGGGTCGGTCACAGCCTCCTCGCAAGGCCGATCCACCTCCAAGCAGCGCACCAAAGTTCGTACGTTCACCGAATCCGAACTCGAAGCACTGCCACGTGGCCGGGCGATCGTACGTTCCTCCGGTAACCGGCCTGTGATCGTACGGACGGCGCCGTGGATGGCCGGCCCGCACGCCGACCAGATCAGGGCGTCAATCGAAGCCCACGATCCGGCAGCCCCGGCGACGTTGGCGGAAGCAGAAGAAGGCCTGTCCGAATGGCTCAAGCCAGACCACGCGGGAGCTGCGCGTGAGGCGGTGTCGCTGTGACCGCGCCGTTCGAGCCACCACCGGAGGACGATTTCGATCCCGGTGAGGCTGACTATCTGCCGCCCGATGATGAGGACTATCCACCCCCATCCGCGTACACGCCCCTCAGCGGGGGAGATGAACCGAACGTCGAAGCGCCGCTGAGCGAGAACCTCGAGGCGATGGTCGGCAAGGCAGTTCTCAAACGCATCCAGAAGGAAGCCGACGCGATCGCCGAAGCGAAGTGGGCGGAAATCCTCACTCCAGAGCTGTACGCGCGACTCGAAGCCGCGGCGGCGGCCCGGTTGCTGTCGCAGCTCGAAATTTCACTCGCCAATCCGGAACCGGAGCCGGAGCCGGAGCAGCCGGCAGAACCGGAACTGGTGTTCGGATCGGTAGAGGAGTTCGTGCGCGAACGCATCGCCCCTGTCTATCGGCGTGAGGTGATCGAGGGGACGTCAAGGAACTGGTGCACGCAGTGGTGGAAACACGCCGAAGCTATCTCCCGGTTGGAAGCCCTGTGGCGCGCATGGGAGCGTCTGCGCCTGGATCCCTCGACCGGAATGAGTGTGTGGTGGCGCGATCACGCCGACCACCACATGGCACAGCTTTTCGATCCAGAGGGCACGTTCAAAGCGTGCTCGGTCCGCAGCGGTCATGCCGGCGGCGACTTCGCGATCGTGCCCTTGCCGACTGAACCCGCACCGTCGTCGATGTTCCCCGACATGCGTCTCTCCCCTGAATCCGCGCCCACAGCGCCGTCACCCCACAAGGAAGGCAACAACTGATGTCAGAGCACGACGAAATCGGTGAGGTCAATCAAGAACTCACGCGCATGTTCCGGGTCGGCTTGCAGTCTGCGTCCCGTCTCGCGGAGCAGATGGGTCGCGCACGGGAGAAGCAGATCCGCGACGCCGAAGCCAAAAGCGTGCAGGCGGCCCGCGAACTGCGCGAACGGCTCGTCGCCGAACGCAGCGCGATCGAGGCGCAGCTACGTCCGGTGATGACGGACCGCTGGTGGGAGGACGCTACCCACGCGCAGATCGCCGACAGCTGGCAGCAGGCCCGCGGCTGGCAGGACCACTCGCAGCCCGCGGCCGACGCCGCAGATCGCATCCGCAAGGAAGTCCAGACACGGTACGGAATAGATGCGGCCGCCCCCGGGATCGACCCGCGAGAAATCGAGAACCTGCTCCAGGCAGCCGAAGAAGCCAAGCGGGCCGCTACCGACGAACAGGAACTCGCCGAACGCGAGAACGTGAAGGCTTCCGAGCTGATGGCTGAGGCCGATCGGCTCGACAAGACGGCAACAGAGGCCGAAGGTACGCCGGCCGAAACTGAAATCGCCGAAGATGCAGACGCTCATCGCGCAGCCGCAGAAGCCGAGTACGACTCAGCCGAACGGCGCGATGCCCTCGCCGCCGACATGAACGCCGGAGGAGTGGACAAGGAAACGATCGGCGCCCGGATGACGGCCGATCTCGACCAGGCCAAGCATCCCCGAGGAGCGGTGCAGACCGGGACTGGTAAACCGCCGGTCGCCAGGAAAGGACGTCCGAGCAAGGGCCGCAGCCAGGAACGCCAACACACCGGCCGATAGCCGGGCTGGTCTCGTGCCCATGACGTTGACCTACCTCGAGGATTTACGTCAAACGTGACATCGTTCGATCATCAGGACCCATACCCGACACCGGCGTGGGTCCTGATGTCATTCAAGTGCCCGCAACCTGTCGCAATTTGTCAACGTGGCCTAGCGATTCCTCCCCGTCAAACGGCACACTGTGGCCATGACTGTAGGCACCTTCGCGGGCATGGCGCTCCAAGACTCCGCGCATCCTCCGGGAAATGGCGCGGTCTTCCTGCTCCGCAACAGTCCAGCTCAGAATGCGGCAATTCAGCTCTCCGGCTGGACAATTCAAGTAGCAGCAGGCGTCAAAGCAGTTGTCGTCTACGGACACTCGGGGGCAGGTCCTGATGGAAGCCACACCGCAGCCCTGGCGGCCGCCAATAACGGCCTGGACTACATGTCTGCTCGCGGATTGTGCGACGCCGCTATTCGCGACGCTTTTGACCAGTGCTTCGTTTGGTGGCCCGATTCGAACGGAATAGTGCTCCGCGCAAACGTGGTTCGCACGCTGACGTCAAGCTTCACGGCGACCGTTACGGCCGTCGATGCGGACGGCAATCCGATCCCGCAAGTACCGCCGCCGACGCCGACCCAACACGATGCTTTTCGATTCATCCGAATGTCGCGAACCTCGGAGTACCTTTTTGACTCCTACCGGAACATGTTCCTTGCCTTCGAAGCAATACTCAGCGATATTCGCCCCAGAAAAATCAAGACCAACGGCCGCCTCGAGGGCGAAGGAGAATGGTTCAAAAAGGCGCTACGAGCTGCCGATCAGCACGTGCCGATTGCATCATTAGCGCCCACCGATGCGGCCTCGGCAGTGGAGTGGATCTACAAGAACATGTACGGCGACGAGCGGTCCGGCCTCATGCATGCCAAACAAGGCCAGGAGTACCACTTACCGCAAGATGACAAGAGCCGGCGCCAGCTCGAAACATCATTGGACTCACTGTGGACCTACATCAGCGCGTTGGTGGCTGCACGGTTAGGTGTGTCGCACCAGTCTGGTGGATTTGTCCAGGGCGGATGGGAGCTGCTGACGCAAAATCTCTTCTCCCAAATCAAGATCGTGATATCGGACGACGAGAGTCCGAGGACAGTCGATACGAGATTTGCGCCGACGGGAGGATCGATCGTCGAGTTGGTACCGGGGCCGGTCGTGATGGCAGAACCGTTTCTAGGCACGGTACTCGGAACTCACACGCTTGGCCGCGGTGCGCCAAGGGCGATCCGGAAGATCGGCGCGATGGATGCTGACGGAGTAACTCTAGCGATTTCCGCCCTGTGCGGGACGCTCGAACTGGGTACATCGGTGAAGCGATTCGAGGCACTGGTTGGTTTCAGAAATATCAGCGCCACCGGTCCCCGGACCCATTTTTCCGCCTAACGGAACTCGCCGGTCGAGGCTACGTCAGGTACAGCATCGGTACAGCGGAAGGAACAGCGAGCCAACTCACACGAAGTTGCCGGGCCAGACGCCGAAGGCGGCTAGTCCGTGTCTTGGTCCTCAGCTAGTCCCAGTTTGCTGTTGAGCTTCCGCTTCAACCATTCGTTCGATGTGTCGCGAACGGTTGTCATGTGAGGTCGTCCGAACCAGAAGATGAATGCGGCCCCCGCACTGAAACACGTCAACGTCACGCTCTCGAGACCGCTGGAGTAGCCGATCGCTCCGACGAATCCGGTTCCACTCAATGATGAGATGAGGGATTTGATCGATTCGGGGACCGACCCGTACACCGGGATCGGCATCTTCTCCAGCGTCGAGTACAAGTCGCCGGCCAACGTGTTGGCGATACCCGGACTCAGATCGAATGACGCGACAGCCGGATAGACGAATCGGCCGATGACTTCCGCCGGATCGACAACGTAACCTTCGCGGGCAGCCGGCCCCGTTGGATACCTCCCGGAGTCGAGCCGCGCTCCCAAAGAATGCAACCCCACTACGTCAAGTGCAATGTAGGTGATAGGGAATCGATCCTCGGAGAGGGGAGTGAACGATTCCACGTGCTGCGCTAGCTGTTCGACGAATCGGGTGCCGGCTTCATCCATCGCTTGCTGCCGTTCAGCCAGATCACGACCGAGCTCACTGGATTCTTTCGCGAATTCAGCTACCGCCCTTCGGAACCTCTCGTAGCCACTCGGGCCGATTTCAGATTGATCCTCGCCGCCGAAATATTCGAGAGCCAATCGTGTGATTTTTGCCGATTCCAAACGTGCGTATCCTTCGCGCTCGAACCCGGCGCGACCGACAGCGAGCGCAAATTCGAGACTTAACTCTGTAAGTTTGCGCCGGGATTCGAGAACTTCGCCTCGCAATTCTGTCGACCGGCAGAAGACTTCGATATCGATCGATTCTGTTTGCAACAGCACCGAACTGGACATCGACCACGTCTCGGTGACCTCACCGGCCTGTGTGTCATGGAAAACGCCGGTCATCGCAGATCCTCCGTGTAGTTGGTCTTTCGCAGAGTAGAGCACGGCTCGAGACGGCAGGGACAAACACCCACCCGTCCGGGAAAGCGGTTCTACCGCCCCGAGGTCGTCATCGCTGCGGTATCGAAAACACAGATACGAATCCCAGCCCGATGAACGCAGCGCCACCGCGTGCGCACCTGAAACGCGCGACTTAACTTCCGCTGGAAGGCCAGCGTCATTCCTACCACCAGCGCCGGATTTATGAACCAACTCTTATTTGCCGGAAGTCCAGTGACACAGTCCTGGCCGTCCGTGTATTTCCTTCGACCGTGATACGGAAGACGTGTCTTCCTGGGTCGTTGATGGGCACCAGGATATTGACGAAGTAGAAGCGATTTTCGGCGGCGTCGATCGGGACTTCCATCGCGAACAGATCTTCAGGTTCTGCACCGGGGCGTATTAGGTCGATGACGATGTGGCGTAGACGCCCGATGTCATCGTGCCCGGTTTGGGCGATGAGCACGAGATATAGGGGAATCATTTGGGGAAATGAGTCGGTGTGGTAGCTGTCCCAGACTCCGCCGAGCACATCGAGCTTCCCATCGGACGTTCTTGCGTATTCGGCGAAGAAAGCACCGGTGATGATCATGGAGGATTCGGAAGTTTCCAGATCCCATGAGGCTGGATCGTCGTGGCGGGGCGGTTCGCAACGGGTGCGGAACCATTCGGCGGCCATCTCGATGGTGCGGTCCGGTTCGTCGCTGGTCGTGAACAAGTCCTTGGCGACGGCGAGAACGAAGGCTTCTGATTCAACGTCCGGTACATGTGGGACGCGCACTCCGTTGACTCGCAGGAAGACGGTCGCTGCGAGCCATGCGGTCCGTTTATTGCCATCGTGAAAGTACTGGGTGCTACTCAGCCCGTGTAGGTATGCCGCTGCTTTAGTCCACAGGTCAGGAAAGAACTCGTTATTGAAGGATCCAGAGGACGGGCGTCCGATCGCGCCCTCCAGTCCTTCGCGGTCGCGTGTACCGGATCCGGCTCCGCAGTGTGCCTCATTGATGGCGATAATTGAATCAACGCTGAGGTACTCAGTCACTTCGCGAGGCGATCGAGGAGCTGGCCCCAGCGCTGCGCTTCCTCGCGGGCAATCATGGCGACCTTTGCTGAATCTGCATAGATGACGGTGGACGACGGAGTCGCCTCCGTAGCCTCGCTCGTATGCTTGGTCTCCACCATAGAGCCCACGATACAGGTCCGCCGGTCCTCGGCAGGAGGACTTTCACACAATGCATGGCACAACGATGTCAGGCCGTTCCGGACTGATGTCCGGATTCTGTGTGCATTGTTTGAAGGAGTGTCGGCGCATCGCCGAACGCGTATCTCGCTGAAATCGAACGGAACGCGCGAGCACTGATCATCAGCGCTGTCCAACAGGCGCCCCGGGACGTCGTACTCGCGTCGCGCGATTCCCCCGTCTCGCGGAACTTCTCATCGCACCTCACCGCGTAATTGACGCGATATCAAAAGCACCGACCCGAGTCCCGTCCCACGAGTGAGTGCACTCCTGAGAAGCAGGCCGTTTCGTTGACTCTCCGCACTAGCGCTCGGGGCCGTGCTCCCGGTTTCCCGTTCGGGTCTGTTCTCGTTGAGGATCGAGTCGCGAGGGGACTGGAGACGGACCACGCTTCGCTGCTTCGCGTGCGGAAACCGGGAAGTCACCGGCGGCAACCGTTGCAGCATCGCTGCCTGCTTGTTCCGGCGACGACACCGGTTCCATCGTTGTCTTCTCTTCCGACGCCGCCCGTTCGAGCACTGCGACGCTGCCCTCGGATTCGACGTGCTCGACGCCGGCGCGAGGTTGGGGCATCTGACGATGGATCGCTTCGAGTTCCACGCGCGCGGTCATCTCGAGGTCATGCGCCCGACTCAGGTCGCCGGCGGCACGATGTGCGGCGGCGATCGCTTCGACTGTCTTGATGAGTTGGCGCATCAGCAGCGCGTATGACGCGGCCTTGCCGAGTTGCGGACTTGTTTGCATCAAGATCAGGGCCGCACCGCCGGCGGAGACGACGCCTGCCCTCTTCGGTGCGTGCTGATGTGCAGGGATCTGTGAGGATCGAGCGAGTTGTTTCGCAGCGTGAGCAAGGGGTCCTGGTGTGGCTTCGGTGCGGACTGACCATGCGTCGAAAACGCCGGCCGTCCGTCCTGCAGCGCGCGCCCATTGTGCGCGGTCGGTCACGGGAATCGAAGCAAGGTATTTGTTCCAGGCTGCAATGTCTCGGCCGGCTCGTTCGAGCAGTTTCGGGTCGAGCATTTTCGCTTCACGCCCGGGACGCGCAGCGGGACGCTCACGCCGTGCGCTGCGCCATTCGTCGACGGCCTCCGATGATGCCGTCGGGGAGTCTTCCCATTCCTTGCGGAGGCGGGGGAGGGTCAAGTCTTTTGCTAAGTGGCCGCCGCCGTAGAAGATCGGCTTCGCATCGGCTCCGGTTGCGTCACGTTCTGGTCTGACTGCGACCTTGTAGCCGACTACGACGTCATCACGCCCGGAGGCGAAGCGGGGTCTGACGATCAAGCCTTGCCCGCGAAGTCGGCGAACAAATTCCGCTTCGGACTTCGAGGACGTCGCGCAGGCGCGCACGCGGCGGGCGAGGAGATCGCGGTCGAGTTCGGTCTGCCCGTTGCGTACCGCGCGCGCATTCTCGGCGCGGTGGTAGCCGCGTTCGCCGGTCTCGTTCTGACGCGATTCGATAACAGCAAGGCCGTGTTCGCGTTCGATGCGGGCGGCCGCGACGCTGGCTCTTTTCCAGTCGCGGTAGAGGTTGACTTTGGTGCCGTCTTCGCGCACGGCGGATGCGGCGATGTGGATGTGGTCGTTGCCTTTCGCGGACACTCCGTGGCGAACGGCGACCCATCTGGCGGGGCTGCGGCCGGAGGTGTCGGTGAAACCCATTTCGTCCATGAACTCGGTGGCGATCTTGTTCCACTGCTCGTCTGTCAGCTCGCCTTCGTCGGCTTTGAGCGAGAGCGAGCAATGCCAGACATTTCCGTCGCGGTAGGGGTCGATCGGATCGCGGACCTTCTTGCCGTGACTGTCGCGAACGTCTTGGCCGGATTCATCACGAAGGTAGTTCGGGATCTTGATTTCGGTGCCGAACACTTTGCGGGGCTGGTCGATCTGCTTGCCGATCGCGAGAGCGTCGACACCGCTGAGTTCATTGTCGTCGTGCCACGCCATGATCGCGTAGTCGCCAGCCACCAGATGGGGGTCGGTGTGCTCGTTGCTCTTGCCCGGACCGGCGAGGTACGACATCAGCCCGGTGACTTTGGCGCCGCGGGAAATCTTGACGATCACGGCGCGGACATCTCGTCGAGCGTGCCGTGAATCCGGTCGGCCAAACGCCGCACACTGACCAGTGCGCCGTTCAGTTCGGCCGGGATTTCTCCGGTCGCGTTGGTGGCCTTCGCCATCTGGTTGATGTTGATCGAAATCGCCGATAGCAGCCGGAACGCGGAGAACAACTCGCCAGCAAGATCGCGCCGATCGGTCGCAGTTTCACCAGCGTCGGACAGAGCAGACTCGACCATCAGCCGCGCCACAGTGATACGCGCTTCCTGAGCACGGCGCAGCAATTCGGACTCCTCCTCGGGAGTCACCTTCACCACGTGCCTGCCAGCTCGACCGCCCGGCACATTCTCCCGGCGTTCACGACGGAACCGGCGAGGTCGACTGACCTCGTCTTCACTCATGTCCGTCGTGCCTCCCTCCGGCCCAGCGCAGCGCCCCCACCACGTGGGGCTACACGCCAGTGTCTCAGGTCCAGAGCGCAGCGGCAAGACCTGACCCAACTTAGGGCACCTAAGCTACTATCTTGCTCTGCCGGGGCTCAGATTTCGGGGTCACTTCCGTTCTGAGTCTCGTCCCCGAAATCTCAAAAGCGCCAGTACGAGCCTGCGAGTTCCTCCGGTTTCGAATTCGTCCCCATTTGGGGGCTGGTCCCGATTGTGGGTGCCTGAGACGTAGCGGAGCGGAGAGGGAAATCTCGGGCATCCATATGAGGATCGGAGCAGTCCCGATCTGTGGTCGAATCTCGGAGAAGAGAAGATGCGCCGCGCGGAGCGCATCGATACGCAGTTCGGGTGGTTGATGTTGCCCACAGGCGGGCACCGGGGGTTCTCGGCATTGGGCACACACCAGATTCCTCCGCTCCGCGTCTGGTGTGCACACAACGCCGCCCCGGACACCCACCCGTGGACAACGGGCCGGGTGTCCGCGAGTTGCGCTTAGCGCACGCTCAGTGGTGCACGGACGGGCGAGATTTCTCCTACGATGTAGCGCATGAACACGACACCGAACACACCAGACTTCGACGCACTCGACGCAGCTATCAAGGCGGAAGCCGAAGAGAAGATGAAGATCATCCGTGTGGTGGCGGCTGCACACAAGGAGCTGCTCGACACGCGTGAGGAGTTCGCCCGCAAGGATGCCGCCAACGTCGGCAACCTCGATGCCGCGATCAGTGAAGCGCTCCGTGTCGGATTCACCGAAGCGTCGATCAAACAGTGGCGTGTGCCGGCTGCGCGGAAGTCAGCAGCCAAGCGGACGGCGACGAAGAAGCCGGTGACGAAGAAGATCGAAACTTCGCCGGCCGCCTCGCCGGCCGCTGAATCCGGTGAGCAGAAGAGCGCTTAGGACTGCACCCGATGCCCACACCCGTTCTCGGCTCCGGGTCGACGCCGATTACGGCCGTCCGCTCTCAGGTCAAGCGCCTCACTACCGCGTGGTTCCGCCTCGTCCCGGCCCGCACCCAGCTCCGAATCTTCTCGACGGGATCTCTGGGCTTTGCGATCGGCCTCACGGCGCGCGCAGCGAATGACCCCATGGAAGAGAACCTCCGCAAAGCGTTCTTCGCGTGGATCATCTGGGCGACGGTCGCTCTGTCTCCGCCATTCGAACGGGCCCGACAGTCGAATACCCGCTCAGTCGTCCGCTCAGTCGTCCGTTCGCTACGAGTCACCTGGGTGCGATCAATTCGGTGGCTGGGCTTTGTCATGCCTCGCCCGACCTCGCAGATGGTCGGGTGGAAGAAGATCGCGCTGTGGGTTGTATTGGTCCCAGTTCTCGTCGCAGTCGGCCACTATCTGCTCTTCGAATCCGTGGTGAATTTGGAGACCTGGTTCCCTATCACCGATGCGGACGTTATCGCGGCCAGGAAAGAGCGAGAGGACTATTTGCTCCGTGGCGGGTTCTTCACCGCTATGACCGGAGCCTTCCTCCTCGCGGCTGTACCGGAGGAGATCCTGTTCCGGTCCGGTGTGCTCGCCGTTCAACGGTGGAAGCCATCGAATCGGATACTGATTCTGTCGGTGGCATCGGTCATGCTCGTGCTGTTCGCGGGCTGGCACGCGAGCTTCGGGTTCAGCAATGTGGTGTTCTCTTTTGTCGGCGGCGCATTCTTCACCGCACTGGCTCTGTACACCCGTTCGCTCTGGCCCGCGATCGTCGCTCACGGTGTCGGCAATCTGATCAGCGCGGCGCACCTGATCCTCACTTCCTGACCGCTGCACTTGCATCTCGCACACAACGAAAGGCCCAGCCGTGAATGAAAAGAACATTCCCGTGGAACGATCCGCAGTCGAGGCCGCGATGTACCAAGCGACGAAGCATCTGAACGTGATCACCGATGCGGATCTTGCCGCTGTTGTCGAAGGACTGACTGGCGAACCCGTTGCGCGTGCTCAGATCGATTTCGCGTTCCCCGCGCCGGGAACCACGGATCACTTGTTCGATTGATCTTCGGTGCGCCGCATTGCACTGGTGGCGCGCTGGGGAGCTGGCGCAGCGGTTGTTAGGGCTCGATGCCCGAACAACTGCCACCGCATACGGGAGCGGCCCCGACTTCTTCGCGAAGTCGGGGCCGCTGCCGTTTTCAGCTGTCGAGATTGTCGACGCCGACGCCGAAGGATCGCGCTGCGTCGGCGGCGATCGCGTGCAGTTGCGTGGTGACTGCGGCGGGCGAGACTGCGTGCTCGAGTGCGAAGTCGAGCAGGTTGCGCAGTGGGGTGTCGTGTTCGCCGTTGCCGTCGATCACTGCGGCTTGGGCGGCCTCGAGTGCGATGCCGGTACTGGGTCCGTCGCCGCTGATGTAGGAGCAGTACGCCGCGACGGTGAGAATCTGGATGCGGGCGTTGCCGCGTACCTGGCGGGCGATTGTCGCGAACGCATGGGCTGCGGCGTGCTCGTTTCCGTTGGCGGTGAACATCAGGGCATCGCGTGCGGTGGGGCTGATGGTGGCGCACAGTCCGACACGGGCGGCCAGCTCGGCGTCCGGGTTGCCCCGTGTGCGGATGAGTGTCGCGAGTTCGGTGACGGCGTGGCGAACGAAGTCCGGTCCCTGCGCGTGCAGCGCTGCGTGTGCGGTTGCGGTGTCCGCTTCGACGGTGACGGCGTAGCGGGCGGCGATGTCCTCGCGTGAGGCTGCGGTGGTGCGACCTTGTTCGACGGCGTTGTGAATGCTCAACGTTGAGGCGTTCGGGTCTTCGGTGAGTCCGGTCGCGTACGTGTCGAGGTCGGTCCACAACGCTCCGGCTTCGAGCGCGGTGACGTGCAAGGCGAGCATGTCGTGGATTCCGGCGTCACGGAATCCCTGGCGCAGGATCGCGATCTTGTCGAGCGCGATGACTGCGGCGGCGTCTTCGGCGACGGCAACGCAAATCGTGGCGGTGGTGTCGGCGCGTGAGGCAGCTTCGAGGTACGGGGCCGGATCGAATTCGGCGCCCTCGCCTGCGGCGGCGTCGGTCCGCGCGACAAGGGCAATCTGCTTGGTGGTTCGGCCGTCGACGATTTCGTCTTTGAGCATGATCACGATGACCGATGCGGTCGGGATGAATCCGAGCATGGTGGGGATGGAGGCAAGTACCTCGGTGGCGGTGTTCAAACGGATGCGCTGCATGTCGTTCCCCTCGCTGATGAAAGTGACCGGGCCGGGTGCCCCGCCAATTTTTTTCGCCTGCTGGCAAAGGAGAATCGCGTCGGCATGAGGGGGCCGGAGTGCCACCCCTGGGCCGAGAAAATTTCGGCGGGAGCTTGCGAGTGACGAAAATTTCTCGGAGCCATCGGCCGGCGCTTGCGCCGCCAGGGGTTGCGCGCAGGTCACCGCCGACGAGAATCGGAAGGCCAGAAGGAGAACAAAAAGATGCTCTTCATCAGGACGCAGCGAAGCGGAGTTCATTTCGGGGGACACCGAAGGTGGCCGGCCGCCGGGCAGGCGACAACGTAACTGCGGCGATACGCTCGCAGGGTCGGAGTCGAGAACACTGTTTTAGGGGGATCGCGTGAGCTTGAAGGCACGAAAGCTGCTCTGGGCTACGACTGTCGCAATCTTTCTGGTGGCGGCTGTGTTGTCCTATTTCAGTTCGGGACTCGGTTCTGCCGCTTTATGGGTGACGGTGGGCCTTGCACTCGGTGCGTCCGGTTTCGCGGATTTGAAGGTGCAGGCTCGCCGCTAGTAGCGGCGAATGTCCTGGGTGTCACGCTGGTGCCGGGAGCGTGCAGTCACGGCACTCCCACTGACCACCGACGCGGGTACAGGTGCGGCGTTGCTCGCACAGCCAGCACCGTTGATTGCGCCGGGTCAACACCTGCGCTCCGGTCGCGGCGGGTCGTGGGTGTTCGGTGGTCTCGGCGCGCTCTCGCTCGGATACGGGCCTGATCGTGTCGCCGAAGATGCGGCGGCACTGCGAGCAGATTTCTCCGTCCGCGGCCACGATGTTCGAGCATCCCGCGAGAACGCATCCGGTGAACAGCTGCGGATCCACTTCCGTCACTCCTGCCCTCCGGGCGTTCACCATCGGAATCGGATTCCGTGCGGTGCGGCGGCGCGCTCGACTCGGCCGTAAACCCGATTCACGCGTGAGGGTGCGATCTGTCCGGCGTCGTAGGCGCGGCGGGTCGCGACGGCGAGCAGGGCGACGGCTTCGCGGGCGGTCACTTCGTGCGCGAGGGTGAGCCACCCGATTTCCGCTTGCATCCCTACCGCGCTCGTGGCGGCGGTGATCTTTGCGGTCAGTGTCTCGAGGATCTCGGCGGCCGCCATTCCTGAGGGTGTGATCGCGGGGTACGCGGTGTCGATGGTGTTGCTGTACATCGTGTCGGTGCGCAGCTCGTCGGTCGTGGTGCTCATGTCGTTGCCCTTTCGTAGACTTTCGGGTGCGACACCGGGCGGGCTCCTTCCGCCCGGTGTCGCACTGTGTTTGTGGGGTGCTGCCGTCTATGCGGCTGCGGTGTCCTCGGCGGCGTCGGCGTCGGGTTCGAGTGCCTCGGCGAGGGTGTGGACGGTCGCGAGGACTGCGCGGGCGGTGTCGGTGATGACCTCGAGGTCTCCGTTTCCCCATCCGGCGATGTAGCCGATGCTGTAATCGGTGGTGTCGAGTCCGAGCAGTCCGGCGAGGACGTAGGCGACGGATTCGGCTTCGACTTCGGCGCGGCCTCGGTGCAGCTCGGCGGGGTCGATGTCTCCGCTGGCGTGCATGAGCGCGTGGGCGGCTTCGTGAATCATCGTTTTCGCGGCTTGGGCGCCGCTGATCTTGTCGTCGACGATGATGCGGCGTGATCCGTCGAGGCTGGTTCGGCCGTTCGTTTCTCCGGCGATGTGCTCGCGGGTGACGGTCCATCCCTGTTCGGTCATCACCTGCGCGATGCGGGTGTAGATCGCGGCGGAGTCGTCGCCTTGCAGTCGGGTGGTGATGGTTTCGGCGGCTGCTGCGGGGTGTCCTTCGATCGGATCGGTTTGCGCGATGTCGAACACGGACAGGATCGGGAACCGTGCTGCGCGGCGGGTGGTTTCCTCGCCGGTCTCGGTGTCGGTTTCGGTGATCTTCTTGGTCGAGTAGCCGAAAATCTTGATCGACTTTTCGCCCTTGCGGACCTGTCGTCCGAGTTCTTGCCACTTGCGGAATCCGGCGACCTGGCTAGCGTCGGGGGCCTGCGAGAAAATCAACATGACGTTGTTGAAGCTGTACGCGTGGAACGCTGCTGCGGCGGTCAGGTAGGCGGCCCATGCGTCGGTGTCGGTGAGCTGGGCGACCTTCGCGGTGATGCTCTCGTGCAGTGCGGCGGCCTGCTCGCGTCGTGCCGCGCTCTTGTCTGCCGTGGTCTTCGCACCCATAACTTTCAACCTCCGCTGATCCGGTGGCGCCCCCTGCTCGGTGGCCGCCAATTTTTTTGCCCTGCTGGCAAAGGAGAATCGCGTCGGCATGAGGGGGCCGGAGTGCCACCCCTGGGCCGGGAAAATTTCTCTGCGAGCGTGCGAGTGCGGGTTGAGAAAATTTCTCGGAGCCCTCGGGTCGGCATCGCCGCCAGGGGTTGCGTGTAGGTCACCGCCGACGAGAATCGGAAGGCCAGAAGGACAAACAGATCAACGCTTTTCGCTGGTGCGGAGCGCAGCGGAGCTCATTTCGGGGGACACCGGTAGGTGGTCGGCCGCCGGGCAGGCGCCAACACACCGCCGGCGACGGGCCAGGCGTTCGCACCTCCCGCTCGGGTGGCTGGCGGGGTGATTGTGCGGGAGCGACGGAGGCCGGCCACGTGTGGTGTCGCGGTAGCTCTGCTCTCGAGATGAGTTCATTGAAGAGAAACCGTCTATTTAAACCCGCCCTTATTCTAAGAGGGTATATATTTTTGGCCTTTGTTAGTTAATATGCAGTGCCGCCCCCAGCTCGGAGTACCGGCGCATTATTATCGGGGCTGTACGGGCAGCTGAGCGCCGATTCTTGCCGAGTGCATCAAATCGGTCTCGCGACCCCGGAAAGCTCGCAAATTGTCGCTGCGACCTGGTAGGATGTAATCCGTTGCTTCGAAATCTCGGGGCGACAAAGAATCCCGAAAGAATGGACGGCGGCTAGTTTTGTGCGCAAATCCTGAACCGAAGGGAACAATCGTGAACTAACAGAAAGGCTCTATCATGGTTAATGAAAGTACGGTAAATGAAGAAGATGGATCTAGTCGAGAGAATGCGTCTGGACAAAGGACTCGACCTCGTTGGTGGTCGGATGAGTCTTTGGCAACGCGGGTGTGGCGCGGCGATCGGTCCATGCGGGTGATCGGCAAGGCAGCGGATGCCGTTTGGGGTCTGATCAGCGTGGTTTTCCTGCTGATTCGCGTCGTGGGCTGGCTGGGGTATGGGGTTCCTTTTGGGGATCCTGCTGCGCTGGAGGTTGTGAAGTCGGCGGTGTGGATCCCTGGATTCAGGGGTTTGGTGCGTCGGGTGTTGATTGTGGCGTTGGCGTTGCCGCTGATTTTGGTGGGCTGGTTGGTTCGTTGGGTGCGATGAGCGTGAAGGCGCTGTTCGTAGGCCCTTAATCGCAAATGGAGATGAGGATGGTCCGACCCTGAGTCGGGCCATTTCTCGGTCTGAATCGCCCTGGGTTCGGTGGAGACTTCTGGCCTTGGAAACGAGGATGGAAGCATGCCGAATGAACGGGTGTCAG
>NZ_JAWLSE010000015.1:0-44605 GCF_033142365.1 Rhodococcus sp. IEGM 1241 | reverse complement strand
ACGTTGTTCTGCGCATGGTTGGCGTGGTCGCGATTTCGGGTGGTGATCCCGATCTGGGACAAGACATTGCCGACGGTGGCGGCGTGTTTGGATGCGACATTCCGCCGCTTGGGCGGGGTTCCGGTCTATGTCCTCACCGACAACGAGAAGACCGCGACGATCGATCACGTGGCCGGGATCGCGGTCCGCAATCCGGAGATCGTGGAGGTGGCACGGCATTACGGCACGACGCTGCGGACGTGTTTACCTGCTGATCCGGAGTCGAAGGGAGGAAGTGAGGCGACGGTGCGGATCGCCAAAGCCGACCTGTTGCCGAAGGAGGTGAACCTGCGCGAGCAGTATCACTCTTTCGGTGAGCTCGAGTCGGCTTGCCGGCAGTTCTGCACCGACGTCAACACCCGCGTCCACAGCTCTACTCGGCGGCGGCCGGTCGAGCGGCTGGCCGAAGAGTTGCAGCGGCTGCATCCGCTGCCGAAATCTCCGTTCACCGCGGTGTTCGGCACTACCCGGCGGGTGAACTGGGAGTCGACGATCTCGGTGGAAGGGGTGCGGTATTCGGTGCCGCACACGTTGATCGACACTCGGGTCTGGGCCCGCTTCCATGGTGAGGAGCTGATCGTGACCGCCGTCGACAATGATGGCGGTGCAGTCGAAGTCGCGCGGCACCGCCGCGGCCAACCCGGTTCACCGGTCCTCGACAACGACCACTACCCACCCCGCCCAGACCGCGACGCCGCCGACCGGGTGCCCAAGCCTCGTACCGCCGCCGAGCTCGCCTTCCTACAGTTGGGCCAGGGTGCCAACAGCTGGCTGGTCGAGGCTGCCGCCGCGGGAGCGCACCGCATCAGGGCGAAGATGGCCGAGGCCGTGGACCTTTCGAAGCTGCACTCCCCGGACGCAGTCGACAGAGCGTTGGGGACGGCGGCGATGACCGGCCGGTTCGCCGATCGGGACCTGATCTCGATCCTCGACTACCAAGTCACCCACGAACACGCTGATCCGGTCCGTCGCAGCGAGAACCACACTCTGCAACCGGGCACCGCCGCCTGGTCCACCTTCGGCCAGACACCAGCGCCGGCCAGCCCAGCCACTACTGACGATGAAAGCGATGACGCCTGATGAGCACCCCTTTGCGCACTGTTACCAGCGCTAACGGCGACCCGTTGGCCGAGGCGATCGACCTGACTAAACGCCTGAAACTGCCCCATATCCGCAGGTCCTTGAGCGATATCATCCCGACCGCGAAAGCCCAACGCTGGGACCCCGCCGAAGTCGTGCGGGTTCTCCTCGCTGAGGAAGCCGCCGGCCGGGACCGGGCGAACCTGCACACTCGCCGCAAACGCGCGGGTTTCCCTACCGGCAAGACCTTCGGCGACTGGGACGAAACGAAATCGTCGATTCCCCGCGCCACCCAGGACGCGCTCCGCACCCTGGAGTGGGTCGGGCGGCGTGAATGTTTCTGCGTCTGTGGGCCTTCGGGAACTGGCAAGTCTCACTTCACCGAGGCACTCGGGCAGGCCGCAGTCGAAGCTGGGCTGGCGGTGTCTTGGTTCACCATCGAAGACCTCGGTGCCCTGGTCCGCCGGCACCGTGCCGACGACTCCATCGCCCGAGCCCTGACGAGGATCATCCGCTCCGACCTGATCATCGTCGACGACATCGGTCTGCTCCCGGTCTCTGAAGACGCCGCCGAAGGATTCTATCGCCTCGTCGACGCTGCCTACGAACGCCGAGCGATTGCCGTCTCGAGCAACCTGCACCCCTCCGGCTTCGACGAGATCATGCCCAAAACATTGGCCACCGCCACCGTTGACCGGCTCCTGCACCATGCGCACGTCGTCGTCACCGACGGCGACTCCTTCCGCCTCACCGAAGCCACCACCGGCAAGGGGGTGAAGCCCTTCAGCTAACCCAAATCAGAAAGCGGGTGGGGAAAAACAACTGGCCGCCACCGGGGAGAACCCGTGGCCACCAGCGGGGAGAACTACTGGCCGCCTACGGGGAGAACTTCGTGGCCATTGACACAGCGGCCACGTCCCTCCCAAAGTTCGGCCGATCTAAGCTCACCTGAACAACCAAAGCCACACCCTCACAGGAGCAGCGATGAGTCCTCGGCCCACCTGGCTCCACACCCGATCCACCGAACTCCGGGCCGCCCTACTCGATCTCGGGCTCACGATCACCGACACCGACGCCCACACAATCCTCGACGACAAACTCACCGAGTATGCGACGCTCATGCGAGTCACCCGCCAGACCGCGCAGAACGACTTCACCGACGAACGCCTGATTGCCTTCGCGCAATCACTGGCACGGTCCCTCTCCGACGAAGCCCCCGGCGCCGACCTGATCGAATTCGAACGCACCATCTCCATGCCCGTCGCCGCCGTCGGGTTGACCACCGCGGCACTGGCCGAAGCCTTGAAAGTCGCGCACATCAACCTCGACGACAAAGAAGCTGTCGCCGGCCTGTCCCTACTGTCGACTCTCGGCATGATCACCGCCGACGCGAACGACTCCGTCGTCCCGACCCCACGTCCGCTGCTCTTGCGGATCGCTCGTTACCTCGACGGCGCCGCGGCATCCATCACCGACGGTGCGAATCTTCCCGACGGACTCGACGACACCCACAGACGGCAATTCGCGGACATCCTTGCCCAGGACGCCGACGGAATCCGGGCCCTCGCCAACACCGAAGACGGCGACACTCCGACACTGTGGCGCACCCCCAACCCACGATGACCACCGGGCAGCGAATCGCAGTCCACACGCCGAAAACCCGCCGGACGGCTCGCCCGCCGATAGACCAGGGGTGGCTACCGGCGGAGCGTTCGCCATACCCGTTGGGGACCGGGTGATGCCGCCCCCGAAAATTTACGTGGCGCCCACCCTGGTTACCAGTCTTCGCACAGTTACAGCTACTTGAGTATTGAACTATTTTCCGAAACTTTGTGTCCGAAACGGGGGTCGGGGAGCAGATTCTCGAAATCCGGCGCTAAGGATTTACGGCAGATAGTAGCGTACTATCTGCCGTAACTCGTGAGTCGTCCTGCCGCGATGGTCGTTCCGGAGATGGGCGACTCCGGAAACTATCTGCCGTAGTGCTGAAGGGCGGTCGGGGTGGGATCGGTGAGCTCGCTACCGGCGCGGGCCGCCGGGATCCGGCTGGCGGACGCGACGCGGACCTTTCTGGGCACGATCGCGGCGGTGAACACCCGCCGCGCCTACGCCTCGGCGTTGGATCGGATGGTGCGCGACTTCGGCGCGGACGGCGATGTCGGGTTGTTGAACCCGGATCGGGTGTCGGGGTGGTTCGACTACGTGTGGGGCGACAAGGCCCCCAAGACCTACAACCTCCGGCTGACCGCGGTGTCGGCGGCGTGCGCCTACTGACGCGATCAACAGTGGCTGACCGGCGATCCGGTGTCGCGCCTGCGGGCGCGGCCGAGTGCGCCGGACAACAGCAAGGCGATGACCGCCGCCGAGGTTGCGGAGCTGCTGGGCATGGACGCGGCCCTGCGCGAGCGGGTGTTCTGGTCGATGCTGTATGAGTCCGCCGCGCGGGCGGAGGAGATCCTGAATCTCGACATCGAGGACCTGGACACCGTGAACCGATGCGCCACGGTCACCCGCAAGGGCGGCGCCCGCGAGGTGATCTATTGGCAGACCGGCACCGCACGGCCGCTGCCCCGGCTGATCGCCGGACGGAAGTCCGGGCCGCTGTTCCTGACCGACCGCAAAGCCAAGCCGTCGGTCGCCAAGACCGACACCGACAACTCGACCGGCCGCGCCCGACTTTCCTACCGCCGCGCCGCGACGCTCCTCGAGGAGCACACCGAAGGGATGCGACGCGGACCGTTCACGCTGCACCAGCTGCGGCACTCGCGACTGACCCACGCCGCAGAGAAGGGCGCTTCCACGCCGATGCTGATGGCGTTGAGCGGACACACCTCGGTGCGCAGCCTGGTCAAATACGCGAAGGTCTCCGCCGAGGCGCTGGGGCGCTGGCAGGCCGAGACCGATCCCGCTGCGCGGCGGCGCTCCCGCTGAATCTCTCAGTAGCTGACGGTGACGAGTTCCGGCGCGTGTCTGCGTATCTTGTTCAGCACCTTGACTGTTCGGCCCGAGCGCATCTGCTCGAGGGGGGCCGAAAGAGACCAATCAAGTGCGGCACCGTCGATGGGTGTGGTCTTCCGCGTCCGGGAACTCATAGCCGCTGCCGGGCGTGCGTGGTCGTGGTGTTTGTCGGATCCGGCGGGGGCACGGCCGAGAGTAGGGCCGTGAGGTCGCGCGAGACCTCGCCGGGGTTGGAACAGCCGTGGGAGATGAGCGCGCGGGAGCGCGGCTTCGGTCAGGCCGTATCGGATATGGACGGCGTCGTGGTTCCCGGGAACTCGAATGTGCCGGAGTCGTCCGTCGGTCTACGTGCGTTGCGCGGAGTCGTCCCGAATCTCACTGCGGAGAACGTGTTTGAGGATCTTGCCGGAAGGGTTGCGCGGGATGTCACGGACGATCAGATCGCGCGGCAGTTTGTAGTCCGCGACGTATTCGGCGGCGTACGTCCGCAGCTCCTCGAGGGTCACCTCGCGACCGGGAACCGGGGTCACGATCGCGACGATGGTCTCCCCGAATGTGGCGTGGTCCAGGCCGACGACGGCAACGTCCTGGACGTCGGGGTGCCCCGCGAGGGCGTTCTCGACCTCGATCGAGTAGACGTTGCGGCCGCCGGTGATGATCATGTCCTTGAGCCGGTCGACGATCGTGATGAAACCGTCGGCGTCGCGGACGGCGAGGTCCCCGGTGTGCAGCCACCCGTCTCGGATGGTCTCGGCGGTGGCCTCGGGCTTGTTCCAGTAGCCCTTCATGATGGTCTCGCCGCGCAGGATGATCTCGCCGGTCATCCCCGTCGGGACATCGTTGCCATCCGGATCGACCAGCCGGAACTCGGCATTCGTGATCGGCCAGCGTCCCGTCGCATCGGGACGGACGGCGACCTCGTCAGGCGTGGAGTAGATGCCGGTGGGGCCACCCTCGGTCGGCCCGCACAGCTGGAAGAAGCCGACGTCCGGGAAGGTCGTCACGAGTTTCGCGACCGCAGTCGGCGGCATCGGTGCCGCCCCGAAGAAGCCGAGCCGCCAGTGCGAGAGGTCGCGCCGCTCGAGGTCGGGGACCGTCAACATCATCTGATACATGGTGGGAACACCGAGGAAGACGGTGATCCGGTATCGCTCGAGGGCGTCGAGGACGGCGGCGGGCTCGAATGCCGGCAACACGACGTGGGTGGTGCCCATCGAGAAGCCGCTGAGCACGAACAGCACCAGTTCGGCGCAGTGGTACATCGGTGCCACGTGCAGGTTCCGGTCGAAGGAGTTGACGCCGAGCGAGGACACCGCGTGGCCGACCCACAGCAGCCGGTGGTGATCGAACAGCGCACCCTTCGGTTTCCCGGTGGTGCCGGAGGTGTAGATGATCATGCAGTCGTCGTCCTCGCGCACCTCGACCTGTGGGTCGCTGTCCGGCATGGAGGACGCCAGCTGGACGAAATCGTCGAAGCCGTCCGCGCCGTCCAGCGAAAGCGCCGGGGCAGCGGGCGCCTGCTCCAGCTTGGCCAGGTCCCGCACCGCCGCGACGGTGTCCCCACCGAACAGCAGCACCGACGCGCCGGAGTCCTCGAGCAGATACGCCAGCTCCCGGGCCGTGGACCGCGGGTTGAACGGGGAGACGATCGCGCCGACCTTGAACGCGCCGTACAGCGCGAGGAGGAAGCGGTCGGAGTTCGGCGACAGCACCGCCACGCGGTCGCCCTTCTGCACGCCGAGGGACAGCAGCGCGTTGGCGTACTGGTTGATTTCCCGGTCGAGCTGCCCGTAGCTGCGCTCGACGCCCTCGAAGATCAGCGCGGGCCGGTCCGGGTGGCGGCGTGCGTTCAATGTCAGTTGTCCACCAAGGGTTGCCATGATTCTCCTATGATCGGCGGGTGGTCTGCTAAGCAAATGTGGGGGGACGTTTGGTGAGGACGGCGTCGGCGCCCTCGGCGAAATCCGGTGTGCCGATGAGTTCGATCTGTCCGGCTCGTTCACGCTCGAGGGCGTGGTCGAGGTGGCCCAGGGTGGACGCGGCGAGCGCCCGTCTGGTCAGTTCGAGGGCGCGCCGCGGCCCGGCTCCCAGCGTGCCGGCGACGGCCTCGACATGGGCCGCGAGCTGGTCATCCGGCAGGATCCGGGCCACCAAGCCGGTCTGGGCGGCGTCGGTGGCGGAAAGCCGCTGCCCGAGCAGCGCTAATTCTGTAGCCCGCGCCCGGCCGATCGCCGCGGCGACGAGCGCGGTCGCGCCGCCGTCGGGCATCAGCCCGATGCTGGTGAACGACAACAGGAAATACGCGCTTTCGGCGGCGTAGGTGAGGTCTGCGGCGCAGGCGAGCGCCACTCCGTACCCGACCGCGGGGCCGTTGACGGCGGCGATGACGGGGACCGGCGCGGAGACGATGCCGCGGATCACCCGGTTCGCGGCGTCCATCACCACCTCGGGTTCCTCGCCCGTCACCGCGGTCAGATCCGCTCCCGTGCAGAAGGCTCTTCCCGCGCCGGTGAGCACGATCGCGCGGGCACCGGTCGCTTCCGCCCCGCTGATCGCGGTGTCGAGTGCGACCAGGTCGTCGACGCCGAGGGCGTTCATGCGGCCGGGCCGGTCGATCGTGATGTGAAGCAGGCGGCCGGTGCGGACGGTCCGGATAGCGGTCGGGGTCATCGGATCAGCCGAGCCGCTCGATGATGGTGACGTTGGCTTGTCCGCCGCCCTCGCACATGGTCTGCAACCCGTAGCGTCCGCCGGAGCGTTCGAGTTCGTGCAGCATGGTGGTCATCAGCCGGGTGCCGGTGGCGCCGATCGGGTGGCCGAGAGCGATGGCGCCGCCGTTGGGGTTCACCCGCTCCGGGTCGGCGCCGGTCTCCTGCAACCACGCCATCACGACCGGGGCGAACGCCTCGTTGACCTCGAACACGTCGAAGTCGTCGATGCGCATGCCGGTCCGCTCGAGTGCCCGTTCGGTGGCGGGGATCGGTGCGGCGAGCATCATGACCGGATCGGCGCCGAGCACGGTCAGGTGATGGATCCGGGCCCGCGGAGCCAGGTCGTGGCGGCGTACCGCCTCGGCGGAGGCGATGAGCATGCCCGAGGCGCCGTCGGAGATCTGGCTGGCGACCGCGGCGCTCAAGCGCCCCCCCGGCGTGAGGCTCGGCAGGGCGGCCATCTTCTCCGGTGTGGTGTCGGCGCGCGGTCCTTCGTCGGTCGTCATCTGCTGGTAGGGGAGGATCTCGGCGGCGAAGCGTCCGCCGGCGATCGCCTGCAGCGCCCGGCGGTGGCTTTCCAGGGCGTACTGCTCCATCGCCTCCCGGTCGATTCCCCACTTTTCGGCGATCATCTCGGCGCCGCGGAACTGCGAGATCGTCTCGTCCCCGTAGCGGGCCCGCCACCTCGTCGAGCCCGAGTAGGGGTCGCGCACGCCGAACGCCTCGCCCGCGGTGACCGACGACATCAGTGGGATCTGGCTCATGTTCTGCACCCCGCCCGCGACGATGAGGTCGGCGGTGCCGCTCATCACGGCCTGCGCGGCGAAATGTACAGCCTGTTGCGAGGATCCGCACTGGCGGTCGATGGTCACGCCGGGCACTGTCTCGGGCAGGCCCGCAGCGAGGGCCGCGGTGCGGGCGATATCGCCCGCCTGCGGACCGATGTTGTCCAGGCAGCCGAGGATCACGTCGTCGACCGACGCGGGGTCGACACCGTTGCGTTCGACGAGTGCGCCGATCACATGGGCCGCGAGGTCGACCGGGTGTGCGGCGGCCAGTGCGCCGCGGCGGCGGCCTACCGGGGTGCGTGCCGCGTCGATGATGTATGCCTCTGGCATTGATGTCTCCGAATCGTCGTCTCAGGTGGTCGATGGTTGACGTGTGCGCGAGTGCAGGTAGGCGTCGAGCAGGACGGTCAGCACGACGCGGCCTTCGCTGTCGACCACGGTGCTCTCGGTGGTGACGAGGGCGCGTGCCCGGTCGTCGAACTGGATGTCGTCGATGACGACGGTGCCGGTCAGCACGTCTCCTGGACGCACGGGACGGCGGAACCGCAGATCTCGGATGCCGCGCCCGGCAATGGCCGCCCAGCTGTGCCCCACTGCGTCGAATGTCAGCCGTTGCAGGATCGCCAACGTGTGGATTCCACTGGCGATCAGGCCACCGAACTGGCCGTCCTGCGCCGCCGCCCGGTCGATGTGAAACCACTGGGGATCCCAGTGGGTGGCGAAGTCGACGAGTTCGGCCTCGGTCACCGTGTGTGAGCCCAAGTCGAAACGCTGGCCGATGCCCAGGTCCTCGGCGTATACAAGGCGTGTGTGCTCATGGTGCGATCCCACCTGCACGCCGACGGGTTTCACCGCGGCGCCATGCGGATCGCGCCGTCGAGGCGGATGGTTTCGCCGTTGAGCATCGGGTTGGTCACGATCGCCTCGACCAGCTGCGCGTACTCGGCGGGGTCGCCGAGCCGGTTCGGGTGCGGCACCTGCTGTCCCAGCGAAATCTGAGCCGCCTCGGGCAGCGTGCCCAGCAGCGGGGTCTTGAACAGGCCGGGCGCGATGGTGTTCACCCGGATCAGCAGCGACGCCAGGTCGCGGGCGATCGGCAGGGTGGCGCCGACGATCCCGCCCTTCGATGCCGAGTACGCGGCCTGTCCGATCTGCCCGTCGAAGGCCGCGACCGAGGCGGTGTTGACGATCACGCCGCGCTCGCCGTCGACGGGCTCGTTCTGCGACATCGCGTGCGCGGCGAGGCGGATGACGTTGAAGGTTCCGGTCAGGTTGACCTTGACGATCTTCTCGAATTCGGCCAGCGGGAACGGTCCGTTCTTACCGACGGTCTTGACGGCGTTGCCGATGCCGGCGCAGTTCACGGTGATTCGCAGTGAGGACTCCGCGTTGGCGCGCTCGACCGCCTCGGTGACCGCGGCCTCGTCGGTGACATCCGCCGGAGCGAATTCCACGGTGTCGCCGAGAGCAGCCAGCGCATCCGTGTTCGCGGTGGGCAGGTCGACGGCGATTACCCGGGCGCCCGACTTGGCGAGGGCGGTGACGGTGGCCAGTCCGAGGCCCGAGGCTCCGCCGGTGACGAGTGCGTTGGTTCCGGTGATATGCATGAATACTCCTGACGAAATAGGTTGAGAACATCGGGTTTTTGACAAAGTGAGGTGTGACTGACGCAGTGGTGTCACTGCGCGAAGGTCAACCTCATAAGGCGCGGCCGATGAGTTCCTTCATGATCTCGTTGGTGCCGCCGTAGATCTTCTGCACGCGGGAAGCGGCGTACATCTGCGCGATCGGGTACTCCATCATGTAGCCGTAGCCACCGAAGACCTGCAGGCAGCGGTCGACGATCTCGCACTGCTTGTCGCTGCCCCACAGCTTGGCCATCGACGCGGTCGCCGCGTCGAGGGTGCCGTCGAGGTGACGCTGGATGCAGTGGTCCATCAGGGTCTTGCCGGCCAGCACGTCGGTCTTGCACTCGGCGAGTACGAACTTCGTGTTCTGGAAGTTCAGGATCGGCTTGCCGAAGGCGTGACGTTCCTTGGCGTACCTGATGCTCTCCGCCACCGCGGCCTCGGCCACCGCGACACCGCCGACACCGAGGATCAGCCGCTCACGCTGCAGCTGACCCATCAGCTGGTAGAAGCCCTGCCCCTCGACGCCGCCGAGCAGATTCGCTGCCGGCACCCGCATGTCGGTGAACGACAACTCGCGGGTGTCCTGGCCGTGCTGGCCGATCTTGTCCAGCACCCGCCCACGCTCGAACCCCGGAAGATTCTCCGTCTCCGCGACGAGCAGCGAGATACCCTTGGAACCTTGGCTCGGGTCCGTTTTGGCGACGATGACGAGCAGGTCGCAGTGCGACGCGTTCGAGATGAACGTCTTCGAGCCGTTGATCACGTAGTGGCCGCCGTCGCGAACCGCGGTGGTCCGTACGGCCTGCAGGTCCGAGCCGGTGCCGGGTTCGGTCATCGCAATGGCGAGGACGCTCTCACCGCTCGCACATTTCGATAGCCAGCGCTTCTTCTGGTCCTCGGTGGCATAGGCGGCGATGTAGTGCGCGACGATCGTCGAGTGCACGGCGAAGCCGAACGCGGTGTCGTGGGCGTAGGCGATCTCCTGCTGCACGATCGCCTCGTGGCCGAAGTTGCCGCCCCCGCCGCCGTATTCTTCGGCGATGTCGAGGCACAGCAGTCCCGCGGCGCCGGCCTTGGTCCAGAACTCGCGGTCGACCTGGTGCTGCGCGGCCCAACGGTCCTGGTTCGGGGTGGCTTCCTTGCGGAAGAACTCGGCGGCGTGCTTACGCAGCAGCGCCTGATCGTCGGTCTCCCACGGGGAGCGGTAATCGGGGAACAGCTCGCTCATGATCGGTCCTACTTTCCGGTGAATTCGGGGGCGCGCTTGGCGAGGAACGCGGCCTGGCCCTCGCGGCTGTCGGCGGAATGGATGGCAACGTGAAAGTTGCGCTTCTCGTGCTCGAGTCCTTGCGCCAGAGAGGTTTCCAGGGCCTGGAGGGCGGCATCCTTGGCCAGCGCCACCGCGAGCGGTGAGTTGGCGGCGATCCGCTGCGCCATGGCGACCGCCGCTTCGAGGGCGGTGCCGTCCGGGACGGTCTCGGCGACGATGCCGGCCGCGCACGCCCGCTGTGCGGACAGGAAGTCGCCGGTGAGCAGTAGGGCCATCGCCTTGGACTTGCCGACGGCCTGAATCAGGCGCTGGGTTCCGCCGCCGCCCGGGATCACGCCGAGCTTCACCTCCGGGACACCGAACTTGGCGGATTCGCCGGCGATGACGATGTCGCAGGCAAGCGCCAACTCGCAGCCGCCGCCGAGTGCGAGGCCCTCGACCGCAGCGAGGACCGGCTTCGGGAATCGGCCCAGGTCGGCCCAGATGGTGCCGCCCAGCGCGGCTCGATCGCCGAGCAGCGACTGGTCGCGAATGGCGTCGAAATTGGTGATGTCGGCTCCGGCGCAGAAGATCCCGCCGGCGCCGGTGAGCACGATGGCACGGATCTCGTCGTCGTGCCGAGCCGCGACGAGCTCGGTGTTCAAGGCGGTGAGCACCGCCTCGTTCAGACTGTTGCGAGCCTTGGGCCGGTTGATCTCCAGGATCAGGAGGTGGCTGTCGCGGGCCGTGCGTAGCGGGGCGTTGTCGGGGTTCATCGGACGTCCTCGTAGACGTTGGTGTGCGCGGCGCGCATGGCCTTCTTGTCGAGCTTGCCGACGCTGGTGCGGGGCAGCTGGTCCAGATACAGGACGGTCTCGGGCAATTGCCATTTGGCGAATGCATCGGCGAGCAATTCGTGGATCTCCGACAGTGGAAGTTCCTGCCCGTCGGTCGTCACGACGAGTGCTACTGGACGCTCCTGCCACTTCGGGTGCGGGACGCCGATGACGGCCGCCTCGGCGATCTTCGGATGGGCAACGAGTGCGTTCTCCATGTCGATGGAGGAAATCCATTCGCCACCCGACTTGACCACGTCCTTGATCCGGTCGGTGATCTTCAAGTAACCATTCGGGTCGATGGTCCCGACATCGCCGCTACGCCAATACCCGTCGAGGAACTTGTCGGCGTCGTCGTCGAGCTTGTGATAGCGCTCGATGATCCACGGTCCGCGCAGCAGCACTTCACCCTGACTCGTGCCGTCGTGCGGGAGATCGTTGCCTTCCGCGTCGACGATCCGGATGTCGATGCCGTTGACCGGCAAACCCTGCTTACGCTTGAGATCCCACTTCTCCTCGTCCGAGATCACACCGCGCAGCGAGGGCTTCAGTCCCCGGTTCACCGCGACCAGAGGGGTGGTCTCGGTGGCGCCGTAGGCGTGGATGACGTCGGCTCCAGTGATGTCGTGGAAGTCGCGCATCAGCGACAGCGGCGGCTCGGTGGCACCGGACAGCAGCCGCGCGCGGGAGAAGTCCGGTGCGACCGCAAGCGTCTTGATGTAGTTCATCATGGGCTGGAAGATCGCCGGCGCACCGTTTGCGACGGTGACTTGCTCCGCGATCATCGCGTCCACGAGGACGGATGTGTCCTCGGCGATGTAGCGACCGGGCAGCACGATTTTTGCGGCACTGTAGGCGGCCGCCTGGGGTAGGCCCCAGCCCTGGCCGTGGAACATCGGCGTGATGAGCATGACGGCATCGTCGCTGCTCATCCCGAGTCCGGCGACCTCGGCGAGGGTGTGCAGGTAGATGCCGCGATGCGAGTAGTAGATGCCCTTGGGCCTGCCGGTGGTGCCGGTGGTGTAACACGCGCTGTAGGAGGAGGTTTCGTCGATGACCGGCCAGTCGATCTCCGGGCCGGCGTCCGCGAGCAGGTCCTCCCAGTGCACCGCGTGCGGGAGCGTGGTGGTGATGTCGGCCAGCGGCTTATCGGTCATCACCACCCACGTCTTCACGTTCGGCGTATGCGGTGCCAGCGCCTCGGCAACCGGAAGCAGCGACTCGTCGATGAGGACCACCGATGCATCACTGTGTCCGGTGACGTAAGCGAGATCCTCTGGCGCCAAACGCAGGTTCATCTGCAACATCACGGCAGCGAGGCCGGGAATCGCCCAGTACAGCTCGTAGTGCCGCTTGCTGTTCCAGTCGAGGATCCCGACCACATCGCCCGGCCCGACGCCGATCGAGCGAAGTGCATTGGCACTTCGTTGGATTCGCGCGTAGGCATCGGCGTAGGTGTACCGGTCCCAGCCGCCGTCCGCGGTGCGGTACACGATCTCCTGCTCGGGATAGGTGCGCGCGGCGTGCCGGATGATGGTGGTGGTGTTGAGTTGATAGTGGTCGCCGTGGGTGGAGGGCAGGCCCCTCACGATCTCGTGGCTCATGACGTCCTCAGATGCGTTCGATGATGGTGGCGTTCGCGGTGCCGGTGGCCTCGCAGACGGTCTGCAAGCCGAACCTCTTGCCGGAGCGTTCGAGTTCGCAGAGCAGGTCGGTGAGCATCCGGGCTCCGGTCGAGCCCAGCGGGTGGCCGAGGGCGACGGAGCCGCCGTTGACGTTCAGCTTGTCGTCCGGGACGCCGAATTCCCGTTGGAAGATCAGCGGCACACCGGCGAAGGCCTCGTTGACCTCGAACAGGTCGATCTCCTCGACGGCCAACCCGCTTCGGCCGAGCGCCTTGTGGGCGGCGTCGAGGATCGCGGTGAACTGGATGATCGGGTCGGCGGCGGCGACCGACAGCGCGCGGAACCGGGCGCGTGGGATGAGGCCGTTGCGCTCGGCGTACTCGCGGTCGGCGATCAGCAGCGCGGCCGCGCCGTCGCTGATCTGCGAGGAGTTGGCCGCCGTGGTCCGCCCGTCGGCGCCGAACACGGCTTTCAGGCTCGCCATCTTGGCGGGGTCGATGTGCTCGCGGATGCCCTCGTCCGAGTCGATGACCGGACCGGTCGGGTCGTCGGGGTCGGCGGTGATCGGCACCATCTGGTCGCGGAACTTCCCGGCCCGCGTCGCGGCGTGCGCCCGCTCGTGGCTGCGAGCGCTGAACGCGTCCAACGCCGCTCGGCTCAGGTCGAACCTCTCGTTCATCAGCTCCGACGACGGGCCCTGCGCCATCAGCCCACCGTCGTAGCGGTCGAGTTCGCGCGGGCTGTACTGCGGGCCGAGCGGCGCGCCGGGCAGGAACGCCGGAGGCATCGGCACCCGTGACATCGACTCGACGCCGCAGGCGATCACCAGGTCGTGGGAACCCGCCATCACCGCCTGGGCGGCGAAGCTGACCGCCTGCTGCCCTGAACCGCACTGGCGGTCGATCGTCACCGCGGGGACCGACTCGGGCAGCCCGGCGGCGAGCACCGCGTGGCGGCCGAGATTGCCCGACTGGACATCGTGCTGGATGACGCAGCCGGTGATGACGTCCTCGATCGCGGCGGGGTCGACGCCGGCGCGGGCCACAAGCTCCCGCAGCGTCTGCCCGAGCAGGTCCACCGGATGCCATGCGCTGAGGATCCCTCCGCGACGGCCGACCGGGGTCCGGACCGCGCCGACGATAACGGCCTCGCGAACACTCATGACAAAGCTCCTTGTGCTGAATTACGGGGTGCCGAATCGCGGATTCCGATCAGGGGAATGTCGAGGCGCTTCGCGACCTCCTCCCATTCGCGCGTCGGCTTGGAAAGAAACGTCTGCTCGAGCTCCTCCTGGGTGCCCTCGACACCGAGACCGGCGCGGGCGCGCTCCCAGAAGTGCGGCTCGAGCGCGGCCAGCGCGACGTGGCCGTCGGAGCTGGAGTAGATCCGGTAACCGGGATGCGCCCCGCCGAGCGGCGCGCCCGCTCCCATCAGACCGTGCCGAACTGCGGCGCCGGCGTCGGCGGCCGCCTGTTCGAGGACGACCCGCTCGCGGTGTCCCACGCCGGACTCCGCGGCCACGCGCAGGGCGAGCAGGGCCGCGGACACGGCGCGCTCGGCGCCGAGCAGGTCGGCCACCGGGACGGTCGGCATCGTCGGCGGCTGGAGAGTGCCGTGCAGGGCCTGGTACGTCAGGTCATGGCCGGGCTGCTCCGCCGCGATCCCGTCGTGCCCGACGATCTCGATATGCGACAGGTGCGGATTCGCCGCGGTCAACTCGTCCAGGCCGAGCTTGACCAGCGCCGAGGGGCGCATGGCGGTGAGCATCAGGTCGGCACGCGACAGCTCGCGCGCCGCCACCGCCCGATCAGCGGGGTCCTTGAGGTCGAGGGTCACGACCCGCTGGCCCACAGTGAGCTCGTCGTACCACGTCGGCGCCACGGCCCGCAGCGGGTCGCCGGCCGGCGGTTCGATCTTGGTGACGGTGGCGCCCAGCGCCCGTAGCCGCGCGGCGGCGAGCGGGCCCGGCAGATTGATCGCGAGCGACACCACCTGCACGCCCTGCAGCGAACTCGACTGCGACATCATCAACCCCTTTTTGACTATACTGATGTATAGCCATTAATGCGCATGTACTGTCTAATGTCAAGGGTGTATGCTTTTTTCTCTGATAGGAGGCAATTTCTGTGACCGACCCCCGCGCCAGTGACGAGGACCTCACCGCGAAGGCCCGCATTCGCAACGCCGCGCTCGACCTCTACGCCGAGCGCGGCGAGGATCGCGTCTCGATGCGCGCCGTCGCCGCCGCCGCCGGGGTCGCCGTGGGATTGGTGCAGCACCACTTCAAGACCAAGGACGGGCTACGCGTCGCCGTCGAGCAACTGGTCGTCGACTATTACGCTCTGGCGATCGCCTCTGTGCCGGACGAGGGCGCCCCAGCGCAGGTCGCCGCCGCTCGAGACGAGGCGGTGCGGCACATGCTCGCGACGCATCCGACGGTGGTGAACTACATCCGGCGCGCTGTGCTCGATCCGCAGGGAAAGAGCGAGTTACTCGAGCGGCTGACCGACCTGAGTCGCAGAGAGATCTCCAAACTCCGCTATTCGGGCAAGACCTCGACACGGCGATCCGAGTCCTCACAGGTCATCGGGCTGATGGTTCGTCAGCTGGGGCAGCTGCTCATGCAGCCGATGATCGATGACATGTGTGACTTCCTCGACCGGACGGGCGTGCCGCACAGCGACAAACTGACGCTCTCCGTGACCGTAATCTAGCGGTAGTTTGTTGGGTCAGGTCGGAGGTAGAGGTGCAGGCCGTGGCCTGTTTCGCGGCTCAGGAGAGACTTCCGCCGACATGCGTCGTCAGGTCCTGAGCGGTCATCCGCCACCCTTCGACTCGCGCTACTCGTCGTCGTCGGCGTCCGGGTCGCGCAGCGGTCGGTGAACTCCGCTGGGGTCGGGCAGGTGGAAGCTGTAGTGCCCGTCGATGCCGATGTGGGCGCGCACGAACGCCGACAATCGCTCGACATCGGTGTCGAGCACCGGGTATCCGCCGGCTCGCAGCGCGGCGAGGGCGCGGTTCTCGTAGACGGTGTTCCACACGACGACGCAATTGAGCACCAATCCCAGCGCCGAGAGCTGGTCTTCCATGCCCTCGTAGTAGGCGCGGGTCATCTCGCCCTTGCGGCCGTGATAGATCGTGCGCGCCAGGTCGTGACGACCCTCGACGAGATTGGACTGGGCCTTGCCCTCGCGCCGGTAAGGTTCGTCGTCGGCCAGGCGCAGGATGTGCAGGGTCTTGAAGATCCGCCCGAAATGGGCGATGGCCTGGCCCAACGCGGTCGGCTGCCCGTCGCGGGAGATCATCCTGGTGACCTCGTGCGCCGACACCTCACCGGAGTGGATCGACACCGCGATCCGGCACATGTCCTCCCAGTGCGCGGCGATCTTGGCGGTGTCGATCACCCCGCGCGCCGCCTTGTCCAGCGGCCCGTAGTCGGCTCGGGCGTCGATGCGCCACAACCGCTGATCGGGCAGGTTCGCCAGCTGCGGCCGGTACTGGCGGCCGATCAGATGCAGCAGTCCGAACACGATGTCGGAATACGACCCGGTGTCGGTGATGATGACCTCCGGAATCCGCCCGCCGTGCTGGGACACGATCACGTCGATGGTGTGCAGCGAATCGCGAGGTGTTCCGCGCAGCACCTTGCCTGCCAGCCCGGCGGACTGGTCGTTGAGCATGTTCAACCAGGTGATGCCCAGTTTCCGGCCGAAGTACTTCGGGTTCGGGCGGGCGTTATGGGTGCGCACGGGCACCACGAACCGCATCCCGTCCACCGAGGCGACCAGCCCGCCGCCCCACGCTTGGGCCAGGGGGATGTCGGCCTGGGCGTCGACCAGCACGGCGTTGGCCGCCTCGATGGTCTCGGCCCGCACGTAGCACTGGTCGACGTGCAGCAGCCGATCCCTGGTCAGGGCGTCGACACCAGGCGTTGTCACCGGTTTGAACCCGACGTTCATCGCATAGGAACAGAGCACGGCCGCCACCGACAAGCCGAGGTCGGCGACGCGGGCCTCGTTGCCCGAGGTGTGGGTGAACGCCTCGGTGAAACCGGGATGCCAGCTCATCACCTCCGTGACCAGTTCCGGCAGGTCCACACGCGGGATCATCGCCTCCACCCGGCGGCGCAGGTCGACCAGCGACGCGGGCTCGGCCTTGGCGTCCAGCGCGGCGACGTGCAGTTTGCCGTCGGCGTCGATGCTGGCTGGGGTGTCCTCGCCCAGCCGTGCGGCCAACTCCCGATAAGCGGTCTCCAACGCCGTCGCGTGATCGGTCAGCAGCTGCGTCGGCGCGGCGGGCAGGCCCAGCGCGTTCATGCCGGCGTCACGCGCAGCCTCCCAGGCTTCGCCTGCCAGCAGGTGCGCCCGCGGGTCGCGCCACCGCGACGAACGCACCGCGAAGATGCTGCGGTGCTTGAGGTGTCGGTGGAACTGTTCCAACACGCAGATCGTGTAGGAGTTCCGGTCGACGGTGCCCTCCGGTCGGCCCGGCGTGTAGATCAAGCGCTTCCACGCGCCGACGATCAAGTCGTGGTCGACCTTGCGGGCGTCCAGCAGGTTTGCCGGGATCTTGCCCGACGACCTGGATGTCAGCAGCTCGGCGAGGGTCTTCATTGCCGCCAGGACGGCGGCGCCGTCACTGGTCGCGCCGAACTCGATCGTGTCCATCAGCATCGACAGGAACGGGCGGACCGTGGCGAACTTGCCGGCCAACTCGATCAACCGCTGCCCATCCAGCTCCGCGTCGTCGGCGGGCACCAGCTCGTCGACCGCCTGGACCGCGTGCCGCAACTCGGCCCGGGTGACGGTCTTCTCGATCATGTCCAACACCACGCCCAGCCCGACGTCCTGGTTGACCTCGACCATCTCCAGCAGCACCTTCACCGCTGCCGCGAGCTTGCCTGCGTTGCGTGACACCCTCGGATAGCGACGCAGCTTCTCCTCGCGAGACTCCCGCTCGGCCTTGGACAGAAGCTTCGTCGTCATCAACATGTCGAAGGTCTCCAACACGTCGTCGACCGCCCGCGCGCTCAACACAACGACCGTCGCGGCCAGCACCGCCAAGCGCTGCTCACGCGTGGGCAGCCGCCGCAGCGCGGCGGCCTTGCTCGCCAACCCGTAGGTCGCCAACCCCGTCAACCGACGCGGCGGGATCGCCCTCACGTCGATGCTGTCCACCCCGACCGCTTGCAGGTCGACAACCCTGCGCAGCGCCGCGAGCATCCCCTTCGACGACGCCTTGAACACGCCCTTGCGCAGCCGCTCCAGCTCGCTGACCTTCTGCCCGCCCTCCGCAGGAACCTCCAGCAGCCGCAACAAGGCAGACGCGGACTCCGAGGTCAGCTGCTCGCCGAGCTGGCGCCACAACCGGGCGTCCGCCGCGTTGCGGCCGTCGCCGATCAGCCGCTCCAACGTGGTGATCCCCGGCAGCAGCGCCTGACGCTTCCGCAGCCATGTCACTGCGTCGCCGAAGATCGCCTTCGGTCCGTCGCCGGTCATCCACGCCTGGTCGACGATCCACGACGTGAGCTCCGACTCCATCTCGCCGAACGGCTTGAGTCCGTACACCTGCTGGATTTCCCAGGCGTGTTCGAGCTTGGTCTTCTCCCGATCGGTGTACCGCTTCACCATCGACGGATCGGAGATCTCCAACTGCTCGGCCAGATACTCGATCAACGCGGGCGGGACATCCAGCGGATCAGCCAGGAACATTCCCAGGTGACGCACCGTCACCACCTGCACCGCGAACCCCAGACGGTTGTAGTCGCGCCGCCGCGCAGCGATCAGCCGCCGGTCCTCGTCATCCAAGTAGCAGTAACGCTCCAGCTCCTGCCGAGACAACGCACCGAACCGGCCATAGCCGCCCTCATCAGTCACGACGACATGAAATCACCTACAGCGCAAGGTCGCTCGGCGATTGCCCCTTAGCGCCGGATTTCGTCAATCTGCTCCCCGACCCCCGAAACGCATGGTTCATCTTCAGGCTTGCCTGGTGGGTTACTGCTTCCTCATGGGCGACCTTGTGGCCACAAGATCGCTGTCGGTTTCTTCATGCGTATCGATTCCCACTAGCGTGATGTCGTCTTCGGCCGTCAAGATCCAGCCTTTCGCGAAAACCGCCCACGTGCACCTCCACCGATTTGCTTTGCCTACGTCCGGAACACTGTACAGCCGTGGACAATTCACGCAGGTCGAGCACTAGCAAGATATATCAGTCATCGCTGAATGACCGTACGCCGATGGTGAGCATCTGCCTGCCCGGTCAGTGAGAGACTTCCTGCACGTCGGAACCGATGAAAATTCGGATCCACGTGCAGGAGTCGTTGATGCCGAGCTCACACTCCGGTGACATGCTCGGCGTCGGGCTGAATGGTGCTCAGCTGAGCGAGTTCAGGGCGGTGATGAAGGAGACGGTGGTGATGCCGAGCTTGAGCAGTTCGCTGATCTTGCCGAGATTCAGTTCCTCGAGCGATTCGGTGCTCAGCGATGCGGTGTCGAAAGATCCCATGAAAACTCCTCAGTACATTATCGATTGAACGGTAGTGACAATCAGCGGGACAAGAAGGGGGCAGACTCCGGATACACAGGGCTCCGCAGCCTTCTTTGCCTTGGGGCTGCCGGCTCGCCGGGAGGTGGCCGTTCGCGACCGCTACCGCACAGTGGACCTGCCCCTGCCCTTCCGCGTCTAGCTGCCGAAGATGTTGCCCAGGTTGCCCAGTGAGCCGGTGCCGGTTTCGGGCTCGGCATCCTTCTTGGCGAAGTTGGTGGTGCACCCGTTGAACGTCACCGCGTCGACGAGGGTGGAGGTTGCGGCCGAGCCACGGCCGATACTCACACCGTAGTGGTCGACGACAGCGTTCGGCTGCGCTTCGGCGATGGCGCCGAGGCTCACACGTGCGAAGTCCTTTGCGCCGTCGATGTTCTGGGTGCTCCACCATTCGCCATCCTGAAGGTTGGCGTGCACGGCGCCGTCGGTGGTGTCCGGTGCGGTAACGCCCGGAACCCACACGAGGGTGGTGAAACCAGTGGTGTCGGTGAACTTTCCGCCGGTGGTGCCACTCAAGCGCAGCTGGAACGACGCCTTCGCGGTCGCTGCGCGCTCGGCGAAGCCGATTTCGGTGTCGAGGATGTCGGAAAGCTTCACACCGCCCGCCGAGTGATACGACACGGAACGGTCTTCGACGCCGTCGACCTCGAGCTTGAGCGAGCCGTCCTCGTCGAGGACGTTCTCGGCCGAGTAGGAGGCGGTCTGGTCCTTCTCGTCGTCGAACGGGATACCCCAACCGTTAGTGCTGGTTTCGGTGGAGGTCGCATCACACGTGAAGCCAGGCGCCGTCTCATCCGAGCCGAGCGAACCTGTGGGCAGGGCGCCGGCAAAGGCGGGGGCGATCAGGGCTGCGGAGCTGACGAGTGCGGCGACGATTCCGGCGCGGCGAGCAGTGGTGGACATACGAGTTGAACCTCTCGATAAGGAATACGAGTACAGATCAGCGAAAATTAGCACAGACTGTCCGGTTTGTGAATATTTAACTATCGCGTGACCGTAATTCACACACAACCGGAAAGCATTGCCCAGTAACGTGTTCCAGTTTTCGCATGATCGTTCAATTTCCCATAATGTGGGATCACATTCCTAGCGATAACTGGTGTGCGTCATCAGATAGCCGGCGAAAGTGTCCGCGCCGAGCGGTTCCCGGGCATCACATACTCCATCGGTGGGAGCACAGATCCACTCGACCTCCACCAGACGGAACGGCGCTCGCTCGCCGGTGAAAGTGACGCCGGCCGGAGCTTTCCTTCCCACGAGGGCGACCTCGATTCCAGTGCCGGGCTGGCGGGGGTCGGCGTAGAGCCGGACTTGGATTCGGGCAGAGAGATCCGTGCCGAGGTCGCCGAGGTCGATCTCCGCCGCCAGATCCCCGACGATGCGCGCACCCTGGGAGTACCCGAGCAAGACGTATCGGGTCGACGAGCCGCACGTGCGTTCCTGCACGGCAATCCGATCGCGAAGCCGTGACGTGCCGATCGCGACGGAATCGTCGTAGTTCTGCGTCCAGCCGGCGACGCCGGCAAGGATTCCGCCCGGATACTCCACATGCTCGACGACGTACCCGAGAGCCCGGTAGTCGCCGGCGATGGCGTTGAGCGGCGAGGCTGGATCGATACTCGTCGGTGTATGTGGACCCTTCGTGCCGTCCACGGCGAGCACCAGCGGCACCATGCACGTGTCAGGAATGGAGGCGGAGGAATATTGCTGCGGGAATGCGACGACGATGGCAATCGCTGCTACAGCTACGGAAATGAGACGAGATTTCTTGAACACGAAAGTTTTCCCGATGTACGAGGCGGATGCAGCGAATGCTGCGAGAAGGTAACCGCATGTGAAATTAGCGATCCAGGAATCGGCGCGCGAGGTGATATATGGGGTGACCCGCCCACAAAGCCACCGAACAGGAACGCGTTTCGCTAATGCCTTGTGGCTTGTTCGATCGCGTCCTGCCCCCGCTCGGGGTTCGCAGTACCAGTTCACGATCGCGATCCGACAGGAGAGGGCGAAACTCGACATTGCCTCCCGAGTACCGACCGGTCAGCAATGACGCAGTAACATCCCTGACCGTGGTGCGCTGCTTTCCGCCTCGGTTCCAGCGCACCACCCCACACCAACACAGGCAGCCACTTCCCTTCGCGCTGCCTGAATGATCGACACTGCAGGAGCTACCCATGACCTCCCCCGCCGAGCGTCTGATCGCCAAACTCGAGCAACTCCCCATCGGCGATGACGCCCCCATGTGTTCACTCCTGCGCACAACGCTGCTCACACACGCGCAACACGGCAGCGACATCACCGAACCAACCGTGCTCGGACTGCTCGCTATCACCGGAGTCCTCGAAGAACGCCTCACCCGACTCGAAGCCACGATCCAACCAGCCGTCACTCCATGACCCCAGCACCGCCTCGCTCGAACCGACGAAAACGCATGCACGAACGGCTCGGCGTGTCAGTCGAAACTGCTCTGATTCTCGGCTGCATCCCCTTCGCCATCGTCATCGCCTGGTGGGCGGCCTGAAAGAAACTTCTCTGTCGAAAAGGCAAAGACAGCAGGTTTTTCGACAGAGATTGTCGACACGAAATCTCGACACCCCGACCTCACAACGATCTGCGGGCATGCATACTTCACAAAAGCGTCGAATACCGATCGATTTTCGACAGAAATTATGAAAATTCAGCGTTTCTGGGTTCGCGATTCGACACCGACCTGTTTCATACGGCCAAATTTTGCTGACCTGCACCGGCGGCCGGACAGAAAACAATCACCGACAATCCGCTCGCTTAGGAGAAATTCGTGTCGGTGCCCTCCGGCAGGATTGGCGCATGGAAGACGCGCAGCAACTCGGAGAAGCCGTTTTCGAGTCATTACGCCGACACGTGATGATGGCTCGGCTGGCGCCGTCAGGTGGAGCAGTCATGGCCCTTCTAAAAGTTCGTCAGTCCTACTCGGTGAGTCGCCACCGGCCAATCTACTTGGATTTCGCCCACAGAGACGGTGTCCAACTGGTTGTCGAACCGACGCTGACGACTGAACAGATTGACAACCAGCTCACGACCTTTGGGCCTGGTACCGACATCTTTCGCTGGTTCAACCGTGCGTGGATACCGTCGTTCTACGAAGAGTGGAACGGGGATTACCGACATCGGTTGGCGGTACTGTTGGAGAAGAAGGCAGACGAGGTAAAGGTCGGATATTTCGGAGATCTTCGGCTGATTCGGAACGACATAATTCACCACAAAGCCCAGGTCACTGAGTCAGATCGCAGCAAGTGCAGCGTACTGCAGTGGTTCGATCGCGGGAATGAAATTGAGCTCAATAACAGTCACTACACCGAACTGTTCGACAAATTTCCGTGGAATAAGTTCGGTGCGACGACTCCCGAACCAGCGTCACCGACGCCAGTCAATACAACCATCCCTAACTCTCCACTTGCAGCACTCCAGTGGCTCCGACGAAATGGTGGTTTCGTTCGATGAATGAATAGTCGTGCTGAATCCTTTGGCGAGCTCTCACGAGTTATTAGCCAACTGGGTTATCGACCTGCGGAGCGGAGAACAAGCGTTCGCGCTCAGCCGCGATGACATCACGCGCGAGCTCGGCTTCGGAGATGTCGTACGCTTCGGGCGCGCTTTGGGCGGTATCGCTGACCCGGGCGAACTCATCGAACACTTCACGCTTACGGGCCAGAATTTCGGTGATACGCGGGTCAACCCCTTCTTCGGTGAGAAGCCGGTGAACTTGAACAGATTCCAGCTGCCCCATGCGGTGTGCTCGTGCGATGGCCTGCCATTCGGTAGTCGGTTTGAGTTGCGGCTCACAGATCACCACCACCGACGCTGCTTGAATGTTCAGGCCCACGCCGCCGGCCACGATCTGCGACACCAGTGCTGCGCCGTGACCGGCAGCGGAGAACTGATCGACCATCGTCTGCCGCGTCGCTGCGGGGACGGAGCCGGTCAACGGCCCGAATACCTTGCCCGGCAACGCGCGAACAATTTGATCGAGAACTCCTCGGAAGTGGGAGAACACGATCACCCGGCGGCCGTTTTCCTCGGCTTCCGCAACGATTTCGAGGAGCCGCTCCATCTTTTGCGATCGCTTGCCCTGGGACATAGCGGCTTGGCGCATTGCCATGAAGTTCCCCGCCGCCACGGCATCCCTGTAGGCGCTTGCATCAGCGGCCGAGAGCGGGAGCCATTCCTCGACCTCGACCAGGTCCGGTAGCTCGGTGAGCACGTCCTCCTGATTGCGGCGCAGGTAAGCGGGGGCGACTTGCTTCCGGAAGAGGCGGGGAGTCAGTTCGGTGGCATCGACGACGAGCTCCGGCCGAAGGTAGCCGACGAGATTTCGGAACTCGTCGATGCGGTTCTCCAGCGGTGTCCCGGTCAGGAGAATCGCGCGCTCTGCCGAGTCGAGGAGTCGGGTGGTGCGTAGTGAACGAAGCGCTTCGGGATTCTTGATGTAATGCGCCTCGTCAACAACCACGCAACCGAGGTCAGTGACGGCCGAGACACGGCCGTCGAACCATGCCAGAGTCTCGAACGTCGTCACGGCGACGCCGCCGTTGCGGATCCAGTTTTGAGCGGCGCTCTCGCGCCCGGGGCCGTGGACGCGAAGGGGACGCAACCGGGACTTGGACGAGATCTCTCGGATCCAGTTGGTTACGACTGCGGCGGGGCAGATGACCAGGGTGTGGTGAGAGCCCTTCGACCGCAGGTGGGCGAGCACGGCGAGTGCTTCGATGGTTTTCCCGAGGCCCATTTCGTCTCCGATGATGACCTTGCGTTGGACGAGGGCGAACCGTGCCCCGAAACTTTGGTAGCCGCGTAGGGATGCAGCAAGGTACTCGGTGTCAAGTTCGAGCGCTCGGACTGCCTCGATGATGTCGTCGGGGAGGTCGCCGTGAGTCTTTTCTTCGTCTTCGGTGATGAAGCCGAGTTCGGCGAGCAGCGCGAAGTAATCAGCCGGTCTGGTGAGGAAGTCGTCCCACGGATCAGCTGTCCCTGCCGCATTGGTCGCTCCCGCCACAAGCTGAGCGCGGTATAGGACCGCATCGATATCGACCTGGAGCTCGGTGAATGCAGTGGTGTTGTCCGCGAACAGGACAAGGTGGCGGACATCGCGCCCGAGGGCACGCGCCAGCGGGGCGAGTTCTTCGACGCGGGCGAGATCCGCCCCCGCGTCCTTGATCTTTCGCGTGGCATCCCACGCCGAGAGACGACGAAGAAGCTCCGTCGTCGACGGTGTTCTGTTCTTGATATCGATCCGCGTCGGCATCTCGTCGTAGGTCGTCTGCCGGAGTGTCTGGGCGGCTCCGCGTAATCGTGTGGCGGTGGTTCCGCCGATTCCGGGTAGCTGCTCGAGCCGGTCTCCGAGCTCCAAGACACCTTGAACAGTCGTGATGCCGGCGTCAGTGAGAGCGTTGACGCGAAGGCGATCACGCGTTGCTTCTTTGAGACGCTCCACTGGCATCTCAGCCAACAACGCTTGGGCTTCCGCGCGGCGGACTTCATTTCCGGCGTTCTCAGCTAGGTTGCGTGAGATGTTCTCGTCTTTGAGAGCTTGTTCGACAGCGGTGATCGCCGCCGGTAACTTTGCCGCTGCAGCAGCTGTGAGGATTTCGCTGCAACGGCCGAAGTCGCTCAACCGTTGCGCCAGGCGAACCCGATCGGACAACGCCTCCGCCGTATCGACCCGTTCGGGCGCACTCGGTCCGGCCAGGCGGGCGATGATGCCCGTCACCTCAGCATTGACTGCCCCGTCTCGATACTCCACCAAAAATTCAGCAGCATCACGTCCGGCGGCACGTTTCTTGGAGCCCCGTACGAACCGCCGGAGACCCGAATTTTCACGAATCTCTTTGATAGCAGCAGCCGCGTCGCTCTGGAGGACCTGCAGCAATCGCTCTTCGGCGACGGTGAGCGGCGTGAGGGCGGTCTCTGTTGCCAGCTTTCCGAGCAAAACCTCGTCGGAAGTCCGCAGCGGGAGAACCCGACAGTGCGCCGCTCCGTTCCGGTTCACGGTCACTGCTGAACCGCGCAGCGCACTAGTAGCGCTTCGGGCTGCGGGCTCGATCGTTGCGCGGTGTTCCCGAGCAGTGTTCGCCTGGTTGATCCAGGTCGAGATTTCAGCGGTAATTACCCGTAGTTGTTGTTTGTCGTTTCGTTCCATTGCCCTGACCACCGAGTCGGTTTTTGCTCAGACAATAACCCGGCACTGCTGGTGCGATGATCCACTTTGTCGTACCACTCGGCTAGCGTTGATCAACTGTCTATCTGGAGGTTCAACGTGCAGCTCGAGGAACTGAAGCCGGGATTGCGCCTGCAGGGGCTGATTCCCGCCGAGGTAGTCACCGTCATCGCCGTGCAGTGGCACGGCGGCGACGCTCTCGAGCTGACCTACAAGACGACCACCGGGGGGCTCGGTCAACAAGTCATTTTCCGGAAGAACGAAGCTCAGCTCGACATCGCGCAGACCGGCAGCCGTCCCTTCGATGCGCCGGCCTCGGACTTCAAGCTTGTCGCCGAAGCGCAGCGCATCGGTCTGGCAGGTTTGTTCGACCCGATGCTCGCTGTCGCGACCAGTGACGTCCAACCGCTTCCTCACCAGATCAGAGCGGTCTACGGGGAGCTGCTTCCGCGCACTCCGCTGCGGTTTCTCCTCGCCGACGATCCGGGCGCCGGTAAGACGATCATGGCAGGGCTCTACATCAAGGAGCTGATCCTGCGTGATGACGTTCGCAAATGTCTGATCGTCGCTCCGGGTGGGCTCGTCGAGCAGTGGCAGGACGAATTGTTCTTCAAGTTCGGGCTCCGGTTCGACCTGCTTACGAACCAGTTGATCGACGCCAACATCAATCTCAACGTCTTCGACTCCAATCCGCTGTTGATCGCTCGCATGGACCAACTTTCCCGCAACGAACAATTGCAGAATCAGCTCGGGGAAACCGAATGGGACCTGGTGATCGTCGACGAGGCGCACCGCATGGGCGCCCACTATTTCGGCGGGAAGTTGAACAAAACCAAAAGGTTTCTACTCGGTGAAGCGCTGGGCGAGATCACCCGTCACCTGTTGTTGATGACGGCGACCCCGCACTCGGGGAAGGAAGAGGACTTTCAACTGTTCCTCACCCTGCTCGACAAAGACCGGTTCGAAGGCAAGAACAAAGTCACCGCCGACACCAGCGGCATCATGCGCCGCATGGTCAAAGAAGACCTACTCACCTTCGAGGGCAAGAAACTCTTTCCCGAGCGCATCGCCGAAACCGTCCCGTACGAGCTGACCGCGCTTGAGTACGAACTCTACGAACAAGTCACCTCCTACGTCCGCGAAGGGATGAACCGGGCCGAACGCGTCGGCGGAAAACGAAAGAACACCGTCGGGTTCGCCCTCACCGTCCTCCAACGCCGGCTCGCCTCCAGCCCCGAAGCGATCTACAAAAGCCTCGTTCGTCGCACCGAACGACTCGAGCGCAAGAAACAAGACATCCTCAACGGGACCTACACCGAGACCGAACCGAGCCTCGATCTAGCCGACCTCGACACCGACGACTACAACGCCGAAGAGGTCGAAGAATTCGAAGAAGAACTCCTCGACGCCGCAACGGCGGCGCAGACCGTGGAGGAACTCAACACCGAACTACTCGAACTCGCCGACCTGACACGGCTCGCCAAACAAGTTCGCGACGCCGGAACCGACCGCAAGTGGACCGAACTGTCCACGATCCTGCAAGATCATGCCCTCACCACCGACCGCAACGGATGGCCTCGAAAGTTCATCATCTTCACCGAACACCGCGATACCCTCGACTACCTCCAGGCCAGGATCGGTTCCCTCCTCGGTCGCCCTGACACAGTCAAAGCCATCCACGGCGGCGTGCGCCGCGGTGAACGACGACAGATCACCGAAGAGTTCACCAAGAACCACGCCTGCCAGATTCTGCTCGCCACCGACGCCGCCGGCGAAGGCCTCAACCTGCAGGCGGCGCACCTGATGGTCAACTACGACCTGCCGTGGAATCCGAACCGCATCGAGCAACGCTTTGGCCGCATCCATCGCATCGGACAGGAAGAGGTCTGCCGACTGTGGAACCTCGTCGCGGCCAACACCCGCGAAGGTGAAGTCTTCACCAGACTGCTCGGAAAGATCGAAGAGCAGCGGAAAGCTTACGGTGGCAAGGTCTTCGATGTTCTCGGTGAGGCTTTCGCCGACACTCCCCTGCGCGATCTATTGATGAATGCCATCCAGTACGGCGAGCTGCCGGAAGTGAAAGCCAAGATGCACGAGGTCATCGACCGCACGGTCGGCGACGGACTCAAAGAGCTGCTCGACGAACGCGCCCTCGCCTCGGAGCATCTCGCCGACTCCGACCTCGCTGCGCTCCGAGCCGCGATGGACGAAGCCCGTGCCCGCCGCCTGCAACCGCACTACATCGAGCTGGCGTTCAAGGCTGCCTTCACCCGGCTCGGAGGTCGCATCACGAAACGAGAAAAGGGTCGCTACGAGATCCCCAACGTGCCCGCCCTCCTTCGTGCCAGCAAGCACGGCCCCATCGCAACTCGCTACGACCGGGTGACTTTCGATCTGCCCCACGTCCAACCGGATGATCTCGCCCGCGCCGATCTGCTCGCCCCTGGCCATCCGCTGCACGACGCGGTGATGGACGAAGCGCTGCGGAAGTTCGGTGGCACTCTCACCGCCGGCACCGTGCTGGTGTCCTCCACCCTGGAGGAGCCGCATTTGCTTGTCGGCGTCACCGAGGAAGTCGCCGACGCGACCGGGTCCTCGGTGGCCCGCCGCTTCGGCTACGCCTTTGTCGATCACTACGGCACCGTCACACCGGCGGGACCGGCACCGTATCTGGATTGTGTGGCGGCCCCTGATGTTCCGGTTGTCAAGGCTTCTCGCTCGCTTCCCTGGCTGGCGGACGCGGAAGACAAAGCGGCGAGCTGGATCATTTCCCATCAGCTCCCCGAGTATCTCGCCGAGGTTCAGCCCCAGCGGGCAGCTGAACTGCACAAGACCCGCGAACTCGTCACCAAACGCCTCCAAAGCGAGACCGAACGACTCCTCCTCGATGCCGCCGTCGCAGCGGAGAAGGAACAAGCCGGTGACAAGGCCAAGGAGTCCTCGGAGAGTCTGAACCGCAAGGCTGTTGAGCTCGATCACCGCCTGCGTCAGCGCCTGGAACTGCTCGACCAACAAGCCCTCATGTCCACGAAACCGCCGCTCATCCTGACCGCTGCTCTCGTGCTGCCTATCGGGATGATCGACGACGCGGACCTCCCCGCTACCGCGCCGATCCACGCCAAGGAAACCAAGGAGGTCGAACGCCGGGGTGTCGACCTCGTCCTGGCCTGCGAGCAGAAGATCGGCCGACAGCCAGTCGAACAGGCCTTCAACAACAAAGGCTTCGACATTCTCTCCGCCTCGCCCAACGGTGACACTTACCGTATCGAGGTCAAGGCCCGGATCGACGGCGCCAAGGACTTCTTCGTCACTCACAACGAGGTCATGACCGGCAAGAACGCTGTCCCCCTGTACCGACTCGCCCTCGTCCGCGTCGACCCCCGCGGATCAGAGTTTGACGAGGTTCGCTACCTCGACGACCCCTTCGCCTCCACCGACCTCGGCGACTTCGACGCTACAGGCATCCGAGGTGATTGGAACAAAATCTGGGCTAAGGGACGAAACCCGTTCTAAATTATCCCGGCCTCATGATCAGACGGGGGCGGGTTTTTTGCAGTCGATTCTGAAGCAGTCACAGTACCAAAGTATGCGCCAACACTGTCCTCATACGGAGCGGTGACAGATTCCAAGCGTGCACTCAGCAACGCCGTATCAGCTGACGACAGCAAAATCGGTGTACGCCGGAGCACCTGCCCGTAGTTAGCACGACCAGCGGTCAGCTCAAGGTCGTTCTTGACGTCACTGATAGAGAGCCCCGATCCGAGTGCCGCAAGTCGCTCGAAAAATACTTCGCAACCATACTCAAATTTTCGCCCCCCCACCTGCGCCGCTGTACGTAACCGTGCCACCTCTGTGAGGACTACCGCGCTGCCAATCATGATCCCCGCTTTGGGTCGGACCTTCCCACCAAGAGCTGGCCAGCACTTGACTCCCGCATAGAAGACCAGCGTATCCCCACGTGACAAGCGGGAGGCTGTGCGACGCCCCACCTCACTGAACGCCATCCGCTGGTTTTTCAAGACCCATCGAACGGCCTCAGCGTTGCCCAATACCACCAGATGCGTTGCAGCCATGGGATTAGCCTAAAGCGTGCTTACCGACTCAATAACCTCGACCTGAAATGCCAGTTACGACGTAGTCTGTCCAGCTGTCCGCGAGGCAGTCAGTCCAGCTGTCAGGGAGGTAGTCAGTCCCAGCTGTCAACGAGGTAGTCAGTCCCAGCGGTCAGCGACTCGCGACAAGGAAATGACGACATCAACCAAGGTGCAGAGATCGCAGACGGCGCTCAGCATCAAGGTCCCAGACTTGGGCCGGTCCCCGTAAAGTCCCGCAGCCCCGTTTACCTCCGCTAGGTGAGGCGCAGACCTACGAGGACGGAATCCAAGTACCAACGAGGCGCCGAATATTCTGGCCACAACGGCACAGGTGCCGAACGAGGTGGATGTTTCGCGCGTGTCGCGTCAAGGACACTTCTGCGCCGACGCGAACCGTCGAATCTGGGATGTTCAGAATCCATCGGTTCATTGTGGTCTGTGATCGCTGAAGTGGTCATGTTCGGTCGATCCGTATCTCCTCTGATCAGGTGGGGTGCTGTGAATCGATGGTCTCCCACTCACCCTGACACGCAGGGAAATCCCGATTCGCAGCGACAGCAGGCCAAGTGAACAGCCCTTGACCTCCACACCCTCGGTTCACATTTGGGCTGGCCCGGCCCTTTACCCCCATAACCGTCGTTCAGCAGCGCCAACACCAGACGATAGGCTGACGCGATAAGTGGACGCTCCGGGAAGAACCAGCCGACCCGGAACAGGGAGAAAGCGTGACGCCATAATGACTGCTCGGAAGCTCATCGAGGTGGCTTTACCCTTGGAAGCCATTAATCGCGCGTCTGCTCGAGAAAAAGAACCCTTCACCAAACGTCACCCTCGCGCATTGCATATATGGTGGGCACGCCGACCCCTCACAGCAGCTCGAGCCATCCTGTTCGCTCAGCTCGTCGATGACCCGTCTTCACATCCCGAAGAGTTTCCGACCGAGGAACTCCAGCGTAAAGAACGTGTCAGGCTACACGAAATAATTGAACGATTGGTAATTTGGGAAAACTCCTGGAATGACAAGCTGTTCGAAGAGGCCCATGCTGAAATCATCAAGTCCACGAATGGGTCTCCACCAGTCATCTACGACCCCTTTGCTGGGGGCGGAACAATACCACTAGAGGCTCAGCGGCTCGGTTTGATCGCAAAAGCCTCGGACCTGAACCCGGTGGCCGTACTAATTAATAAAGCTCTTGTTGAACTGCCTCCCAAATTTCGAGATATGCCGCCCGTGTTTCCCGGACTCGCAGACTCCGAGATCAGATCTTGGAGAGGAGCCGAGGGGCTTGTGGCTGACATTCGAGCTTACGGCCACAAGATGCGCGAACAAGCCCATGAAAACATTGGTCACCTATACCCGAATATAGGTGACCACCGTATCATCGGGTGGGTCTGGGCGCGAACAGTGACGTGCCCAAACCCTGCTTGCCAGATCGATATGCCATTAGTTCGATCTTGGTGGCTCAGCAAAAAAAAGAACAAAGAACACTATATCAAGCCCAATGTTATCCGTGACCCTATCCATCCGTCGGGCCTACGCGTAGTATTTGAAATTGTAAAGGGCATCCCCCTAGATCCGAATGATGCCAACGAAGGGACTGTATCGGGAAGGACAGGTGCTATTTGCCTATCCTGCCACTCGACAGCATCCGTCGAATATTTGCGCGTTCAAGGGAAAGGTGGAAAAACCGGTCGAGTCCTCTTAGCTACTATCGCCTCGGGTGAGCGGCAGAGGATCTACTTCCCAGCCACGCCTGAACATACCCGCGCCGCCGAAGTGCCAGCGCCTGTGGAAACCATTAGCGGTGAAATGGCCGACAATCCCAGATGGTTCTCCCCTCCGGGGTATGGGCTGACAGACTTTGAAGACGTATTCACTCCCCGACAATTAGTCGCCCTGACAGAATTTAGCGATTTAGTCGTCAACGTTCGCAAAAACGTAATTTCAGATGGAGGAAGCACTGAGTACGCCGATGCGATCGCCACATACTTAGGGTTGGCCGTTTCACGGTACGCGGACCTTTCTAATGCGCTCTGCTCATGGAACCATACCAACGAGAATATCCGAGCACTGTTCTCACGCCAAGCTGTCCCGATGACGTGGGATTTCGTCGAGGCAAATGTGTTCGGATCAATCGGACTTGACGGGCCAATCGAATCAATCTGCAACTCACTGTACTTAGGGATCGGACCTGCCGGAACCGCTGTGCAGATGTCCGCTAGTGCAGCTAACTTCGAGGGCACTATCATAAGCACCGACCCACCTTATTACGATAATATCGGTTACTCCGACCTGTCTGACTTCTTTTACGTTTGGCTTAGAAGATCGTTGCGGCAGGTTCACCCAGAATTATTAGCGACCCTACTTGTTCCTAAAGCGGACGAGTTGGTCGCCAACCCTTATCGCCACGAAGGAAAGGGTGGAGCAAAAAAATTCTTTGAAGATGGATTCCGTGAAGTTTTCAATCGAGCCAGGAGTTCAGCCTCCAGCAATTTCCCCATTACGGTTTACTACGCTTTCAAGCAATCGGAATCAGATGCGTCAGGCGAGGCTTCAACCGGTTGGGAAACTCTCCTGGAAGGCATGATCCGATCAGGCTGGGAAATCACATCGACCTGGCCTATCCGCAGCGAAAGAAGCGCCCGATCTGTCGGGTTGAAAACTAATGCACTGGCGTCCTCGATCATACTTTCATTGCGTCCACGTAAGGAAAACTCACCGATCACCGATAGGCGCGGGTTCATCTCTGCTCTGGAAAATGAACTACCGGATGCGCTCCGCAACCTTCAACAGGGACGCATCTCCCCCGTAGACCTGCCCCAGTCCGCAATCGGGCCGGGGATGTCAGTTTTCAGCAGATACGATGGAGTTCTCGAACCAGACGGCAACAAGATGACTGTCCGATCCGCTTTGGCACGCATCAACGAGATACTTGACCAAGTCTTAAATGAACAAGAAGGTGACTTTGACGAGCCTTCGCGTTTTGCGATTTCGTGGTACCGCCAACATGGATACGGAACGGGAACATTCGGTGACGCAAATAACCTAGCAACTGCCAAGAACACAACGGTCAGCATCATGGATCGTGCAGGTATTCTCACCAGCCGGGGCGGGCAGGTGCAGTTAATTAAACCGTGCGATTTAATATGGGACTACGATACTATTAATGATCAACTATCAAGCAGCTGGGGGCTTTTACATCAATTGATCAAGGTTTTTGAGCGCGACGGAATCACTGTCGCCGGCGACTTGTTGAAGACTGCCATGAGTCGGCCGGACGATATTTCTGACACAGATTTGATCAAAGAGTTGTCCCATCTATTGTTTCGCATTGCCGAAAGCAACGGATGGCCGAAGGACGCTCTAAGCTTCAATACGTTTGCGACAAGCTGGCCTGACATTCTTGAAGCAGCTAGAACCACCACCGTGTCGCTGGCATCACAAGGCTCTCTCGATTTCAATGAAGTGGATAACTGAGATGGCAATGAGTAACCGCGACCGGATCGATCAGATGTTTCAGGTGCTGGCGCCTGCTCTCGACGACTTCATCTCCTTGGTGATTGGGCAGGTTGATCCGGCGCTGGGTGCGGAGTGGGTCAAGCTGGTCCAGGGTAAGGACTTGAAGAATGGGGCGCCGGCGGGCAAGCTCTACGACCCACTGGACCCTCAAGTTCAGTTCCGGATGCTGACCGAGGGCAACATCACTGCCAATTACCAACCGCGTTGGTATCCGTTCAGCCAGGCGATCGGCCGTACGGGAGAGACCTTTGCCAACGAGTTGCGTGAAGTGCGCAACACGTGGGCCCACAATGGCTCGTTCAGCGACGACGACGCCTACCGCGCCCTCGATACCGGTGAACGCCTGCTCAAGCTGATCGGCGCAGCCGCTGAGGCCGAGCAGGTCACAGGTATCCGGCTGAACCTACGCCGTGTCACAGCGGACAAGGCTGACAAGAAGGTTCTCAAGTCCGCGGTCGATAACCCTGAAGCTACGGGACTCAAACCCTGGCGCGAAGTCCTGCCTCCCCACGAGGACGTGGCCACAGGAAACTTCCATGCCTCCGAGTTCGCCGCCGACCTCTTCAAAGTCGCCAACGGCGGCGAGGTGGACGCTGACTATGCCGACCCGGTGGAGTTCTTCAAGCGGACGTTCCTTACCGAGGGGCTCCGCGACCTGATCGGACGGGCAGTGCGACGCCTTTCCGGCGACGGTAATGCTTCACCGGTCATCAACTTGCAGACTAACTTCGGTGGCGGCAAAACCCATTCGATGTTGTCACTCTGGCACATCGCGGCCGGGCTGCCGGTCGGCCAGTTCCCCCAGGAAACTCAAGAATTGCTGAACAGCAGCGGCTACATCGGTGAAAAGATTAACCGGGTCGCTATCGTCGGTAACCACCTGAGCCCCTCCGGTGCCACGAAGTCTGATGGCACCCAGGTGAACACGATGTGGGGTGAGTTGGCGTGGCAACTCGGCGGCGCGGAAGGCTTTGCGCTGGTGGCAAAGACCGACGCTGACCGTACTCCGCCGGGTCAAACTCTTCACGACCTATTGACGGCGTACTCGCCGGCGGTGATCCTGATCGACGAATGGGTAGCCTACGCCCGATCGCTGGTGGGACGCGACGACCTCGCCGGCGGTACGTTCGACGACCAGTTCACCTTCGCCCAATCCCTCACGGAAGCAGTTAAGGGCACTCCCGGAGTGTTGCTGGCGATCTCCATCCCGGCCTCCGAGAACGGCGTCGACACGAAGAACTCCGTCGCTGGCAACGCCGAGGAAGTTGGTGGCGCCCACGGTCTAGAGGCACTCAAGCGACTCCAAAACGTCGTGCGGCGGATCGCCGATCAGTGGCGCCCAGCGTCCTCTGACGAGGCTTACCACATCGTCAAACAGCGACTGTTCACCCAGCCTGACGCGGCAGCGCTGGCCGCGATCGGCGCATCCGCGCGGGCGTATGTGGAGATGTACCGCAAATACACCGACGACTTCCCCCGCGAGGCTCGGGATTCGGCCTACGAGGACCGGATCAAGCAGACCTATCCCATACACCCAGAACTGTTCGACACGCTTTACGAGGAGTGGTCATCGCTGGAGCGGTTCCAGCGCACCCGCGGCGTGCTGCGCTTGATGTCGACAGTGATCCACGCACTGTGGACCGGCGAGGATGCCTCGCCGCTCATCATGCCCGGTTCGATCCCCCTGGCGACCGCGAATGTGAACTCCGAACTGACGCAGTACCTTCAGGATTCCTGGAAAGCGATCATCGACGCCGATGTCGACGGGCCCAACTCCGAACCGGCACGGATCGACAAGGAGAAGCCGCTGTTCGGGCAGCGGTCGTTGACCAAGCGCCTCGCTCGCACCGTGTTCTTCGGCGCCGCCCCGACTGTCGCGCCTGGTGCCGCCAGCAAGGGCATCGGCACCCAGCGGGTATTCCTCGGTACCGCAGTCCCCGGTGACGTGCCCGGAAACTTCCATGCGGCCCTGACTCAACTCGGTGACCGGGCGACGTACTTCTACTCCGGCTCCGGGAAATATTGGTACGACCTGCAGGCAAATATCAGCCGGACCGCGAAGGATCAGGCCGAGCGGCTTCACAAGGAAGACGTCTGGGCCGAGATCGCCCGCCGATTGCAGGGGCAAAGCCGCACCCGGGCCGACTTCGCGGGCGTGCACGTCAGCCCCGAGTCCGACGCAGACATCCCCGATGTCGATGAAGCCCGATTGGTCATCTTGCACCCCAAGGTGTCCCACAAACGGGGCACCGAGTCCGCTGCCAAGGAATTCGCTCGCAAGGCCACCGAACAGCGCGGCAGCGCAAACCGGAGCCACCGCAACATGCTCATCTTTCTGGCTGCCGACGAGGCTCGCCTCGAGGAGCTCGACCACGCCACGCGTGACTACCTCGGGTGGAGCCATGTCCTCAGTAACGAAGCTGACCTGGACCTGACCCAGAACCAAAAGAACCAGGCTGCACAGAAGCAAGCCCAGGCCGATCAGACCGTGACCTCACGGCTGTTGCAGACCTTTACCTGGGCCTTAGTCCCCGCCCAACCTGATCCCGGTGCTCGGTTCCTGATTCGCGAGGTCAAGGTCGAGGGTCAGTCTCCCTCGCTGGCCGAGCGAGTCTCACGCCGGCTCGGTAACGACGGCGACCTGTCCACCCGGCAGGCTGCCGCCACTATCCGCCTGGCCATCGGTAAAGTCCCCCAAATTTGGAAGGACGGTCACGTCTCCCTCGGTACCCTGTGGGGTCTCTACAGCCAATATCCCTACATGCCTCGCCTCCGCGACCGAGGTGTATTGGACGAGGGCATTGTCGACCTGCCGATGATCTGGCAAACAGATGCCTTTGCCCTGGCTACAGGCTATGACGAGACCAATGGCCGCTACATCGGGCTGTGGATCCCCGACGACAAAGCGACTGCCCCCGCGGCTACCGACTCGCTGCTACTTGTACGTCCAGATGTTGCAACCAAACAACACGAGGCCGAGTCGTCAGCTCCCGTAGAGCAGGACGGCCAAGAATCAGAGCAGGCGGAGGAAGGCTCGACTTCGACCAAGAACCCATCGCCGCGCGAGAGGAGCATCCCTGATGCGCAAGCCAAGACACGTTTCTACGGTGTCAAGACCCTCAATGCCGACAAGATAGCCCTCGACTTCAAGAACATTGCTGACGAAGTGCTCGCCCACCTGCGTGCTGACACGAACACCGCTCTCACCGTGCGAATCGAAATCGAAGCCAGTAACAATTCGGGTTTCGACGAGAGCAAAATCCGCACAGTTTCCGAGAATGCACGCACCCTCAAGTTCGACCAGTCGGGCTTCGAAGAGAATTGAACTAAGAGCGACCCCCGGGTTACCTCGTCAAGTTATCGTCCAGATCAGGACCGCGAAAGGCTGCACCACTCAGGGCGCAGCCTTTCGCAGTTCCGGAGTAGACCTCTTTTCCACCACGCTGTATGACGGTTGCATCCCCAGCATCCGCCGTTGTTGAAGATGTAGCCTAACCAGTCAACAACACCGACGCCTGCGCCGGAAGCCGGCCCTCGCCCTTTCTGCTGAATAGTTCGGCGGGGCGACCGTTACCCGGGTTCGTCAGCTCCCCCGTACTTTCCAGCGTGCCCGTGACATGGCGCCGGAACGCGTCCTTCTGCAACTGCCGATCGAAGATCACCTCGTAAAGCTGACGCAGCTCCAGCACCGTGAACGAGTCACCCAGCAGACCACCGGGATCCACGTGCGCTGCATACCGCGTTCGCAGGTCCTCGACCGCCAGCCGCACCATGTCGGCATGATCGAACGCCAACTCCTGCCTCACGGTCCCACCCACCACGTTCACCAGGATCGCGTCCGCAGGAAGCTCCGCAGCAGGTACGACGGCGGTGTGGGCCATCGAGAGAACCCATCCACGCTCGTCGCGGGCCGGGTCATCGAACATCGCCAGCTGATGAAACTGCGTATCGACCAGGCCTGCCTTGGTGCGCAGCGCCCGTTCGGCGGCATCAGTGAGCAGTTCGCCCTCGTGCAAGAAGGTCCCCTGTAACGCCAATCCGCCACGGCGATGCTTGACCACCAATACCTGTAGCGCGCCGTCGGAGTAGGTCAATACCGCAACATCCACCGCCACCGAGGGACGCGCGTAATCCGCCAGTGTCTTGCCGCTTGTGTCTGTCCACTTTTCCACCCTTGCATATTAGCTCAAACATGATCTATATTTAGCGCAGAGTTGATCAAAAGAGATGTCGTGGACCTGAACACGCTGCAGTAGAACATCAAAACCTCTGCTGCCTGCGCTCGCACCACGCACCACCCAGCCGTCACGATTCCCTTGCACGACAACAGAAACGGATACCCCCTATGCCCAGGCCAGGACCCCGCAGAGCAGCCACCGCCTTACGGCTCGGCGACGATATCCTGATGCAGTTGGATGAGCGTGCGCTGCTTGAGGAGTTCGTCAAAGGCGACGGCGAACCCAACCGCTCCGACATGATCAGACTCTTCGTCGACTACGGCCTTGCCAACATGCCCATGAATTGGCGCCCGACCGCCGACACGCTCCAGAAACTCCGATAGCAACTACACCGCATCGGCTGTAGAGACTCCCCCCGTACTGTACAAATTCGGCACCCCACTCATTGGCCACATAGTGAAAGAGAAAACATGAGAGTAGAACAAGGCGACGGTGTCGAAGCCTTGGCAAACGATCCCTTATACCAACTCTCTGCCTCGGACCAAGACGGATTTCACACCGGAATGCTGTACTGGCTGCTCAGTACACCTCTGGAGGTGGCGCACCCGTTGACGGAAATTTCTCGTTCCCTGTCTGGATCTATCGTCGAACGGGACTGGCTGGGTTTGGATCTCTTCGTTGACCACGACATGGGGAGCCATAAGCTCGGCGTCGTCAATTCACTGCACACTATTCCGAGCCGAGAAAAGCTCGAGAAACTCGGACGGGTCCGTTACTTGACGCGCACCATGGTGATTTCTCTGATCCTGCCCGCCACCGAACTCCCGGCGCCGTGGCGCCACGTCCCCTACGACGAACTGCTCCAGCCCCTCCAAGAGACGGCAGATAATTTGAGAAGGCTCGGATCGCACGAGTACGAAGCGGACCTGCTCGACCGTTACGTTGATCTCCTCCGAAAGCTGATCTACCTGCGTGATCATCACCCCTTGTCGATAGGCCCATACGATGCCGTCGTCCTGGATCCGGGTGAAACCCGCCGCCTCAAGGCCGCGCGACTGCTGCCGTTAGTCGAGAAGATTCGACTGTCACGATTCGCCGAGCGCGTCGAGCAAAAGCAGGGAGTCAGGGTCGACGTCGACTTTTCCTCGCCACAAGGGTCTGTTCAGTACTCAGCGCCGAGTAATTCCGGTCATCTGTTCGGCTGGAAATATCAGGCAGGGCGCATTCACCTTATGGCGGCCTTCGACTGCTCGGATGCCGACCGGTGGCGGGGACGGAGTTCACAGAAAGAGGAGTTCGCCAGAAGTAATTTTTCGGAATTCTTCGATTTCACCACGATACCGAAGGAGAATCACGAACTATTCGACAACGCCAGGGAAAGGCACTGGCAGTCGAAAGAACCCAATATTTCGTACGCATACCGCAAAGTTCCACGCGGAATGACACACGAAGAATTGGCTGAAATCTGTGCCGCACTGTCCTACTATGTCGAGAGGTACTCAGATTTGCATTGAGGCCGATCTATCGAACAATCTTATTAAATAATGCAACGATGTACAAACATGACCGCACTAAGTTTTTTTCATCCGCCCTCGGGTTACGTACTACCGATAGGACGATAATGATCAAATTTCGCCATCTGGCAGGGTTCGTGTGCGCCGGCATGATGCTCACTGCCTGCTCGAACGAGGCTCCCACCGCCCTCCCTGAACCCGAAATCAATACGACCTCGAGTAGCGCCACGTCTTCGACGCCCACTGCGGTCATGTCCTCCACATCGAAAACCGATGCCGTCGTCTGCAGCGGTAAAGACGGATTAGAGAATCGTGGAAAATACTTCTATCCTACGTACAAAGAAATTCTTTTAACCGACGAATCCTCCATACAACCAGCCACGCTTTCTGCGCAACTCGTGCCCCTCACTACAATTGCGGAAACGGGCAACGGGAAACTGACGGTTCGGAAACGATCAACGAAGCGAGTTCCAATGTCCGTCTAGCGATTACGAAAATGATTCGTGACGCCGACCGAATTGCACAACACTACACCGATGTAAAAAATGGTATTTTGCCGGCCGAGTCGGATGTGACACCTATTGTAAATTCGTACACGGACGCGTTGATCGCTTGCACCATGTCAGGAAATCAACCGACATGGTTCATTCCCGAAGACTTGACTGAAAATTGAAGCTCAACTCTGATTGAACGTCCCCACTTAAGGTACCAGTAGTACCGATTGCAAAGGTTGCCCTCGCCCAAATTCTTCTCCTCTCTCACCGGCGATAATCGCGGTATGCCCCGCTCGTTGTGCCTCAGCGAGAGAAGATGCTGATCACGTGCCCTATTCGCAGTTCGGAAGTATCGATGACGGCAACTTTGAAGGTTCACCGGAATTAGAGTGGATTAACACGAGTTATGTACTTCTACATCTTTTGCCTCCTCAATCAACGACGGATCGACTCACGCACTCTAGATCAGGAGAGCTAATTAATCGCTCCTCCACTCTATTCCGTTACATAAATTCATCGTTTAATAGTAGTTGAATAACTTTGAGTACGTGTGCGAGAATGACTCCAACGACAAACTTTGGAGCAATACTTGAAGATTCCACCAGCTGGCCAAACCGATCCTCGCCCTACAGAAGACAATCGGGCATCTTCTGCACCGCCGTTTCAGTGGAAGTGGATTGCAATCATAATCGGAGTTTTTCTCGCAGCTACTCTCCTACTTGTCATTGGGTTCACAATTGGCTCCCAGGATGGGGATGCAAATGAGACGCAGGTCGCACCGTCCACCCGTGCAACAGAAATCGCACCGCCTACCGCTGCAACAGCAGCAGACTCCTCAATGGATGATTGGCTTGAGGCCGTGTGCGCTCCAGGCACATATGGGGCAAGTAGCAATGTTCTGAAAAATTCGATCACTCGCCCTATGAGTTGTCGCACACCCACTCGAAACGGTCGTGCACCCATTATTTCAATAGGAACATATGATTCTAACTTTCTCTTGAAAGAGGACTTACATGCCACCAATTATGGCCATGTGGCTACAGCGACGCTCACAGATGGCAGGATGGTTATCTTTGCTCTCACTAGAGGTGTCGTATCGCCGGAATATTTTCTGAACCCACTAAAAGAATTCGGTTTCGACGTTAGAATCGGAATCTGATGCCAGTTTGGCAGGTATTAAAATAAATTGATCAGGACTGCACTCACTGCGGTTGACACATTAACCTAAACCCACTCACTGCGGTTGACACATTAACCTAAACCGGGGGCGGCCCTCTGCCAGACGTACGGTGACCTGACCGCAATGTCTCGAAAATTTCAGTGTGATTCCCCGGGAAAGAATCCTGCCTGAATCTAGGACCTCCCTACTTCCGTCTGGCGCACCGGCCGTGCCAGCGACCAGAGCGCGCCCATGGCTGTCTCGGCAGTCGATCCGACTCGATTTTTGGCGTCCTCGAACGATGTTTCATAAACACTCGTTTTTGAAACGCACAGGACGATTTTGGACGACCAGGAAGAGGGCATGTTTCGAAACTCGTGTCCAAAACCGATGGTTCAATATGTAGCCTGTCGGTGAGTTCTGGAACACTGCTGCCTCATGGGTGAACTTTTGGGCTACGCGAGGGTCTCGACTACCGACCAGAGCGTCGATCCGCAGAGCGACGCTCTGAGCGCTGCCGGCTGTTTCAAGGTCTGGACCGAAACCGCGTCCGGTGCAACCACGACCCGTCCGCAACTGACGGATCTTCTCTCCCATCTTCGCGACGGAGACACCCTGGTCGTCTGGCGCCTGGACCGGTTGGGGCGTTCACTCCCCCATCTACTGCAGACCGTGGAGGATCTCGCCGCCCGCGGAGTCGGCTTCAAATCGTTGACCGAAGCGATCGACACCACCACCTCCGGCGGCAAACTCATCTTCTCCATCTTCGGCGCGCTCGCAGAATTCGAACGCAACCTCATCCGGGAACGGACCCAAGTCGGTCTTGCCGCTGCTAGAGCCCGTGGACGTACCGGCGGCCGGCCAACGAAGATGACGTCGACGAAACTCGCTCAGGCACAACGAATGCGGGAGAACGGCATGCACCTGACTGACATCGCCGAAATCATCGGCGTCGGCCGAACCACTCTGTACAGGCACCTGAAGTGAACTACTGCAGGGTTCGTTCGGGCGGCTACTCGGTGAAATTACCGGGCCTACGATGCTCTTGCTTGAACTGGTCGGTCGTGAGCTTGATTCGGTCGGGTCGCGTCACTCGTATCGGCTCGCCGGTCTCAGGATCAACCGGAATGTAGTCGCCGTACACCCCTGAGTCGTGCCCGGACGAGAACGCGCGATTCTCCCGTTCCGCTTTCTGATGGGCAAGCAGTCTTTCGTTCCTGGCACGGCGCTCGCGAATCATCTTGGACGTTGTCCACTTTTCGTAGCCGAAGGCAAAAATCAAGAAACCAACAAGTCCGCCGAATACGAGGGCAACTATCCAGAAAAGGTGCACGGCAGAATTTCACAGGCTGCAGTAGATCGTTGTCAAGCTGCTTGGACTGCAGTAGTTTTCGTCTCGACGTGTCGCGCTGAAGATCTCAATGCGGGAAGCAAGGTCCGCTGTGTAGCCACGGATGTGCCAGCAATCGACACCCCTGCGGTGTCGCTTCCCTGCGCGGTGAATTCGGGTTCGCGCCTTTGCGAAGCACATGCCGCTTCAGCGCAAGGTCGCGAAGTCGGTAGTGAGAAGGGTAAAACTTACCGGGTGCGCGACAACTGAACTCCGCTGCGCCAGACAACGAACCCGGTGAGCGCTCCGACCGCAGCGCTGGCCAGTGGCCCGACGATGAGATACAGCGTCGGGCTCTCATCACTGCCAGGGCAGAGGGAGATCGTAGGTAAGTTGGCCGGATCCGTGATCTGCGATGTCAGAGGTGCGTACGAACAGCATTGAGTCGGTTGCCCGAGCCACCACAGCACGAAGCCAACGCAGATAAGACCACCTATCAAGAAGGTTGCAGCCCCCGCTGCGATCAACGTACGCATCTCAGCATCCTTCCATGGTCGCGACCACGTTCAGTTCGGCGGATAGCGTCGTCACCATAGAATTGAAACGCCGGATTGAATTGAAACGCCGGATTTGACAGAGACCAGGAGAAGTTCAGTGACCATCGTTTCATCGGAGTGGCCTGACGGCGACGCCGTCGGCGAATTCACCTGGCGCATCAGCGTCTTCACGGCAGACAATCGTCCGGTGCCTCTGGCTGGGCGCTCGCAGACCCACGAGGCCGCCCTGCATGACATGGTCGTCAAAGCCCGGGCCTACATGGCCCAAGAGCCGGGCACGTTCATCGACCGCACCGCACTCCACGTGAACCGAAACTATGTCCAGGTCCAGGGCATCATCGATCCTGAACTCAGCGTCGACGATATCGTCGCTCGAATCACCGCCGCCTACGATGCCGAAGCCGCCGCCGACGCGGAACGTGAGCGCCGTCGACGCGAGATCGACGCCATTCCGACACTGAGCCCGACGCCCGCAGGCTCGGTACGCGAGGCGTGGCACGACATCGAAGCCTGGCTGACAGTCAACACGGACTACGCGGCTGACAATCGTGTGCCGCCGCAGGAGTTGAGGGGCACCGACGGTTGGCCGGACGAGCTCGTCGAGTTTCTGACGCTGTATTCCGGTGCGCCCTATCGGCTACTGCCGCTGAACGCATTGCTGACCGTCGAACAGATCCACGATGCACGCCGATCGATGGTCAAGGTCTGGGCGGGCTTGGCAGCCGAAGAACCCGAGATGGTCGACGCGAATGCGTCAGCGCACCCCGCGGGAACACCTGCCTACTCCTTCATCGACGAGTACATTCCGTTCGCTGGATTGGATGGATACTTCTGGTTCGTCGACACCCGCCCGGGTCCGATGCACGGGTGCGTTACCGAATACAGCCGCGACTCGAGCGACGAGGACGGCCCCAAGTGGGTGTCTATCAGTGCCATGCTGACGGACCTCGCCGACAGCCTGGCGGGTGAGACCGTCTTCGATCGCATGTGGCTGTCGTCTGTCACCGATGGCGAAATCGACTGGCGGATAAGACGTTAGGTGCGTCCGCCGAAAGCGGTTCGAGTGGTTTCCTAGAGCGGCAGGTGTCGTCGACGAGAAAGGTCCTTTTCATATTTGCCAACGGTTTCGGTCACTCGAAGCGAGGTTGCAGGAGTCAGTGCCCCGCGAGAACGGTGACCAGCTGACCGAATGCCCAACCTGCACCCACTCAGACGGCTACCGGTGCAGAGCCGGCGGTGGTGTGGACAGGCTGCGGATGTGCCGTCCTCGGTAACGATCGTTCCCCGCGAGCTAGCCCGTCATCTTAGGATCACCGTGTGAACTTGATGCTGTAGCCGGCCAGGCCATCGATTTTCACTCGGTACTCGACGCCTTCAAGTGTTGTCATGGTCCAGCCGTCCTTGACGCTTATCGACTCGCCCACAGGCATCCCCGCGACACCTGCGACCGCGAGTCCCTCGATGTCGCCGTCACTCACAAACTTGATGTCGGTTTCGCCTTGTTCAGCGTTGGTGGCCTGGCGGAAGATCGTGCCCACTGCCAACTCCGGAGATGTGTTCTTGACGGTGACCGGGAAGTAGACACTCACTGGCTCCAACGGCCGGTCATACAGGGTGCTCGCGTCCTCACTCGGCGTGAACTCGACCGGTGCGCCCACGGTGATCTCCAGCTTCACCTCGCCCGACCGCACCGTGTCGCTGTAGATCGCGGTCTGGCCGAACTTGCATGGAATTCCGCCCAGTTTCCCGTCGCAGATCATCGGGTCGGCCGACGAGGAGGGTTCCGCTTCCCTTTCCGGAGCAGACTGCGGGGAGGACTGCTCGGCACTCGAGGCTGCCGCGGTGTCGGTCGTGGACGCGTCGCTGTCGTCTTCCAATAGCGCTCCGGCGGTGAGGATACCCGCCAGGGCGACACCGGCGGCGCCAACTGCGGCCCATAATCGCCAGGGGGGCTTTGGCTTTGGCCGACGGAAGGTCATGGTGGTTCGCAGGCGGCCCTCCTGTTGGGTGACCAACTCCCAGCCTTCCTGCTGCTTGCTTGTGATCGTTTTCGACTCAGTGCCGCGGATCGCCTTTATCTCAGTGAACTCGTACCGTGTTTCC
>NZ_JAWLSE010000014.1:13053-52930 GCF_033142365.1 Rhodococcus sp. IEGM 1241 | reverse complement strand
GCAACGCCGCGGCGGCGGCATCGGCGCAGCCGCACTCTGCGGCGGCGGCGGACAAGGCGACGCACTCATCATCCGCGCCCCCAAGGCGTAATTACTTCATCCTGACCAGACAGGTCGCCGAGCCCTCATCGTGCTCGGCGACCTGTCTGTTTCATGTCGGAGGCTAGTTCGGATCAAGCGTCGTCAAACGGTTACGCAACAACTTCTCGATCTCCGAACGTCGGTATCTCCGATGTCCGCCAAGCGTTCTCAGGGTGCCGACCTTGCCCTCCCTCGCCCACCTGGACACCGTGGTCCTGTCGACATGGAACAGTGCGGCAACCTGTTTGGTTGTCAGCCATTCGTCGACAGATGCTGCGTGCTCTTCTTCTCGGCTCATTGACAGTGATTCGTAGCCGTAGCGTGGATGGATGGGTCCGACAATGAATTGGCAACCCCTGGCGCGCTGTGAAAGACTCGCTGCAAAACTTTACTATTCCTTGGGGAAAATATGTCGAAGTCGGTAACTCTGATCCGTTCCACATCACTCTCATCGGTCGCTGAATACGCCTATGCAGCAACGGCTCCCGCCGATGCACGGCTGATCTTCCTGGCCGGATCCTGCCCGTTGAACGAGGACGGCTCCACTGCCGCCATCGGCGACTACGCAGGACAGGCAGCCAAGGCCGTCGACAACCTGAGAACAGCTCTCTCGGACGCGGGCGCGTCCGTCACCGACGTGATCAGCACCCGCGTCCTGGTGGCGTCGAGCAATCAAGCCGACCTCGTTGCGGCGTGGGAGGTAGTCCGCGACGCGTTCGGTGATCACGACGCCCCAAGCACTCTGATGGGTGTGACCGTTCTCGGTTACGACGATCAACTGGTCGAGATCGAGGCAATCGCGGCCGTCGTCGACTGAACTCGAACCGAACCGGGCGTTCCTACCGGGGATCTTCGTGAGCAAGGGCCTGGTAGCCCTTTGCCCCCGCACGATCCACAGCGGCTCGCACAACAGCGAAGATGGCTCCCTGCAGGGCGGCGGCGATCAGGACTTCCTTACTCGACCTGCTCAAATCTTTTGGCTCGGGCGCATTCTTGTCGTCACCGATGCGCTTCCACACCTGCTGGAAGACGGCACCGGCCAAAATGCCGCCGAGGACGCTCGTCGCCAGTGAGAGTGGCTTGTACATCGCTTTCGATACTGCGCTCATTGCGCGGATCCTCCATGGTTCGATTCGTACCGCCTGAGCGGGCTGACCGACTCTCACTACCCCACAGGCGAACTGTCGAAACATTGCACCGGCGCGGCGCGAAGTTGACTGTCGCACGTTATGTTCCACGGTTTGCCATTTCGCGGGCCGGGTAGGATCGTCTTAGCGAAAGAAGGTTGTGTTAAGTCATGGAAAACTACAGAATCGAACTACCGGACGGTACTACGGTGATGGAAGATTTCGTCTCGGATCGCGCCGCCATCGCATACGCGGTCGATCTGAATCACGGGTGTAGCGAGAAAGTATCGGTATTCCGTATCACCGACGAAGGGGAAACCATCCCGACTCGGATGTGCCCCAAGCCGAATCCTGGTTCGCGGCGTCGCGCGCGAAGCGTCCGATAGAAACCCGTCAAGAAGCGTCGAGGCGGGGGAAGAGCGTTTCTCTTGCGAGCAACAGCAAGGCCGCAGCGACCGGAATCGCCAGCAACGCACCGACAATACCGAGCAACGCTCCGCCCAACAGGACCGCGACCACAGTCACCAACGCCGGGACCGCTACCGTCTTCCCGATGATCTTCGGAACGAGCAGGTAGTCCTCGAGCAGACGTAACGCGATGAAGAATGCAACTGTCGCCAATGCCGTTGGGACAGAGACTGTCAGGGAGACCAGGGCGACGATAACCCCTGCGATCGTGGAACCGACTATCGGGATCAGATCGAGCAGAGCGACCAGCAGCGCCAGGATCAACGGGTACGGCACGTCGAAGATCAACAACCACGCGAAAGTGCACACTGCGGTGATCACGGAGATCAGAACATTGCCGAGGACGTACCCACCCACACCTGCCAGTATCTGATCACCGATGGCGATTGCTCGGGGCCGCCGCGAATGTGGCACCAGCCGATACAGATTCGTGCGGATTCGTGGATAGTCGATCAAGAAGTACGTCGTCAGAACAGCAACGATTCCGGCGTCGGCGACTGCGCTGAACACCGCCCGCCCCGCACCGAGCAAACCCGTCGCGAGCGCAGAACCCGAACCATCCAGTTGTGTGGTGAGGTGCTGCTCGAGGTGATACTTCTCGTCGAGGTCGTTGACGATCGGGTACCGGTCACGAATGTGTGTCAGGAGTTCGGGAGCGTGCGATGCAAACTGACGTCCCTGCTCGACCAGCGGGGTGATCGCAGCAACGAGAAACAGCGCCAACATCACTGCAATTCCGAGGAGTACCACGGTGACTGCGATCCAGCGCCGGAAATGTCTCCGCTCCAGCCAGACGATCATCGGTTCGATGCCCACCGCGAGAAACAGCGCGACCACGATCAGGATCAGCATGCCTCGCGCCGCAAGCAGCACTTCGATCACCGCATAAGTCACGGCAACTCCGGCCGCGGCGCTCAGACCGATGAAGAACGGTGACCGACGGTCGAATCTCGGTCCGGGCTCACCCAGCGGCCGGACAGGCGTCGCCAATGCTGCGGCTTCGCGTTCCGCTTCCGCCATCGGATCTACGGCTTGGACTTCACTTTCGGAGTCCGGTGATCGGTCTGCGGAACTGGGATCCATTCAAGCCACCTCACGATCCGCGCGACTTCCCGGCACGGGAGTGAGTACCCGTGCCGTAGTCGGATCAACCTCGAGGCCTCTCCGCTCCGCTTCGGGTCAGTGCCAGCCCGGTTCCCACAACTCCGATGATCGACACTGCGATGGCGATACTGGGCCAACCGTCGCTCTGCCAGTAGACGTCGTCGAGAGTGATCAGCAACGCGGCCTCGTCGACGATGAGCCCGAGTGCAATACCCAACGCGATGCCCATCCATGTTCGTGCGCGAGGGCTTCGGTCTACGAGGCCGAAGATCGCCACCCCGGCCAACAGGAGGATTCCCCACAGGTAATGGTGAAGGTGCGTCCCACCGGCACTGATGTCGCCGACGTCCCTGGTGTCGATCTGGATCAACCAGGTCACCAGACGTGCTCCACCGAACGTCAGTGTGAAGGCCACCCACGCCAACACCAAACCGCGGCGTGATTCGTCAACTTGATTCCATCTGCGAGGAAACCTGAATCTCTCCGCAGGTTTCTCTTCCGCATGATCTCGAGAAAGCATCCTTCATGTTTACCCGACGCAGCTCAGAGCGATACTTTCGGGTAGAGACACCGAAAATCAATTGGAGAACGAAAAAGCGGTACTCGATCTCCGAAGAGATCAGGTACCGCCTTCTCAGCTACTCGCGCAGTATCGATCAATACCAGACTTTTCGTCCGCCCACTGCACGCCCGGTAGCACCGAGGATGGACAAAACTGCACCTACGACGACCAAAATGATGCCGACGGTGGTCAGAATGCTCAACCCCGTGAAAAAGCCGATCAACGCCAGAATAATGCCGAGAACAATCATGTGAGAACCTCATCCGGTATGCGTATAGAAATGATCTACTCAACTGACGCTACTACAAAAACTTCACAATCAAGAAATCCGATAATCGACATCATCAATACGAAACTCGTATTACTACCCAATAATGTCGGCGTTAAAACATTGGCCTTTCTTTTTCTTATCACTCACGGTTCGATGCCTTCGATCTTGGCCTCGACGGCCGGCGTGATGTGGCTCAACACGCAGCGCCAACGACCGTCTTGCCGGGCGAACACGTCGGTGGTCCACTCGTCGGCGTCGTACTGCCTTCCGTCGTAGTGCGCAGTATTCGTGATCCGCGTGGTGAAAAGCGCAACGTCACCGAAGAAACGCACGCGAGCGCGCCCGACGCGATCCATCGCCGAATGAGTCAGGTCGCCAGAGGCCACGAAGCCCAGAAACTCCGCCTTGGTGGACACCCCGGACTCCGAGACGATCACCCAGTCGTCGGCCATGAAGTCGCCGATCCGTTCGGCGTCGTTCGAGCACATCGCGACGTTCCACTCGTCTGCAGTTGCAGTCAGCACCGCTGTTTCCTGATCCGACATGGCCTCTCCCTCTACCGTCGTCACCCTCGGCGGGTGATGCCTCGACGGCAGGGTTCCCGCAAGGTGGACGTCGAACCGACGAACTACGAGAGGGCAGAGATGACAGACACCAGTCGCACCGAGCTTGCAGCTCAGGCGTACATCTACGGATTTCCCCTCGTTTTCAATCTCGACCAGGTCCATCGGTACGTTCACGACGGTGTCGGAGCGAACCCCGCCGCACCTTTCAACACCTTCAGTCACGCCCGCACACTCGCCGGCCCGGCAGATACTTTTGTCACGATCAACAACGACACCGTGTATTCCATGGCGCAGATCGACCTTTCTGTCGGCCCCGTTGCGCTGCACGTCCCCGATACCGATGGCCGTTACTACGTCCTCCAGTTCGTCGACGCCTGGACAAACAATTTCGCTTACGTCGGGCACCGTGCCACCGGCACCAAGAGCGGAGACTTCCTTCTCGTCCCACCCACCTGGACCGGAACCCCGACCGCCCAGACCACAGTGATCAGATTTCCCACGACCGTTGCATCGATCGTCGGTCGGTGGGCGTGCGGCGGCGACGACCTCCCCTCCGTGCACGCCTTGCAGGACGCCACCACCCTGACCGTTGTCGACTCCGCCGGGGCTCCGGCCGGTCTACCGGTCCCCGACTCCGAGGTCAGCCAGGACCTCCTCTTCCTCGAGAAACTCCGCATCTGGTCGCAGGCCTTTCCGCCGGCCCCGCGCGATCGAGAACTCCAGGATTCGTTCTCACCGATCGGAGTCAACGAGCACGGGGCCTCCCCCTATGTATCGCTGTCTGCCGACGACGCTGCGGCGCTCGCAGACGGGTTGACCGCCGGAGAGAAGAATCTGCACGAAGCACTCACGCACGGCTCCAGCCCCGAGGCCAACGGTTGGAAGCTGACTTTCCACGCCTTCGACTACAACCTCGACTACTTCGAGGTCGGTGCAATCGACGATCCACAATTCAAGATCGCCGATCCCAGGTTGCGAATCATCGAACGAGCGGCGGCGGCCAAGGGCGGGCTGTGGGGCAACCACCCCTACGAAGCGGCGTACATCATGACCTACGTCGACGATCAGGGAACGCAATTGAACGGAAACCGCACCTACACGATCAGACTCGACCCCACTCCGCCGGTGAGCGCCTTCTGGTCGCTGACGATGTACTCGGTGCCGGACTTCTTCCTCGTGGCGAACCCCATCGACCGATACTCGATCGGCGACCGCACTCCCGGCATCGTCCACGACGCCGACGGTGCGTTGACGATCACAATCAGTCACGAGGAGCCGAAAGATGCCACGGCGAAGGCGAACTGGCTCCCCTGCCCGCGCGGAGACTTCCGACCGGTCCTGAGAATGTACGAACCTTCGCCCGCCGTACTCGATCAGTCCTACGTCGTCCCCGCTATCACTCGCTCGCGAGAATGACGGCTCACGTCTGACGGCCTGCCCCAGGCCAGGCCGTCAGACGGACACAGAATCAGGCGTGAGTGCCGCCGTCCACACGGATCTCCGTGCCGGTGATGAAGGCACCATCGTCGGATGCCAGCATCGCGATAACTCCCGCAACACTTTCCGGCCCGGCCATGGGAGCACCACCGGACTCCAGATCAGTGCTCAGAATTGGCGACAGCTTGCCGAAGAGCGACCAGTCGGTGTCTTCCGGCAGGTACGACGCCGTGGTGTCGGTGATCCCGCTCTTCACACTGCCCGGAGCTACCGCGACGGCGCGCAGACCCTGCTTGCCGTATTCGAGAGCCAGTGTGTGAGTGAAGGACTGGATTCCTCCCTTACTCGCCGCATATGCGGCCATGTACGGGTGCGCGAAGGCTGCGGAGGTGGAGCTGAAATTCACCACCACTGCGTTGCCGGTGGCCAGGAGAGCTGGCAGTGCCTGACGAGTGACGAGGAAGGTGCCGGTCAAGTTCACGGAGATCACCTGATTCCACAAGTCCAGTGAGGTCTCGTGGGTGTGCCCGCCTCGCAATATCCCGGCGGCGTTGACCAGTACGTCCAATCCCCCGAGAGCCGAAATTGCCTGACCCACAACCGTGATGACGGAACTCTCGTCACCGATATCGACGACGACGGTGTCGAGACGACCCTCCGTCGAGGCATGTTCAGCCGACCTCCGGGTGTCTGCCAGACCCTTCTCGGAGATGTCGGCAGCGACCACGCGGCCACCTTCGGCGAGCAACCGCAGCGCGGTGGCCTGCCCGATTCCCGATCCTGCGCCGGTGACGAGAATACGACGACCTTCGAAACGATTCATTGCTGTGTACCTTTCACGAAAACGAGTTGGCTGGTAATCCAGGCTCGGCGGCGCCGACACTCACAACTCACCCGCGAGAAACTTCAGGTACGGGAAATACGCAGCACTGCAACAGGTGTGGCACTGCGAAATCTCAGCGAGGTAATGCTCGCCGAAGTGGCGAATGTCAGACGGATCCGGCCGGTGCGGCCAAGGCTCTTTCGATCCAGACAAGACCAGAGGGGCGGCGGTCGATCGCCTTACGCCCCCGGCGGAATGTCGCTACGCCGAATCGGGCCGTGCGCAGTGCACGGCCGGAATCGAGAGTACAGCGGCGTATGGACATCACAGGCACCGTAGCAGCGCGAGTACAAGTCGCTCAAACGCGTTGTTCGCGACGCAGGTTTGATTCAGGTAATCAGATGTCACTTCTGGACAACTGTGCCGACTTAGGCAGCACTAACCTGATGGCATCTCGAAAACCCGATCCAGGAGCACAGTCGATGACACATGCAGACGCCACGAGCACAACAACTCCCCGGGCGAGCGTCCTACGAACCGCTGACCACAATCGCGGACTCAACGACGTTCTCGCCGTCGTCGAAGCAATGGAGCGACCGAGCGACCACCTGCTGCGGATCACGGCTCGTTTGACGGAGTCGACCGACGATCCGACCTGGTCACGCCCGAACGTCACCGTACGAATGAATCTCGGGCCCAATTTCGACGACGCTTCGCGTGTGTACACGGTGCGTTCCTACGATTCCGCCACCGGATCGATCGTCATCGACGTGGTCCTGCACGGACAGACCAGCCCGATGATGAGGTGGGCAGCGGCGTTGACCATCGGTGACACCTTCGGTCTCACCGGTCCGCGACCACACTTCTTGGTCCCCGACGTTCCAGGTCGACGGATCGCACTTTTTCTGGACGGCACCGCAATACCTGCGCTGTACTCGATCATCGAGCAGCTACCTACCGACGTGGTCGGAATCGGCTGGGTCACAACAGATGACGAGGTCGCTTTCGCCGAACTGCCCGCCCTCCCCGGCCTGGAGCTTCACCGCGTGAGCGCAGATCTCGCCGAGCCCGACGGCCCACTGGCGGTACGAGCACGCGAGCTCGCCGATCCCGCGAGCTACGTCGTGTGGGGAGCCGGTGAACGCAACGAGATGCGCGCAATCCGTAAGCACTTTCGGTCGACCGTCGGACTCGACAAAGACGACGTCGCGATATTCGGTTACTGGAAGCGCGGCATCAGCAACACCGAAATCGACCTCCGTCGGCGCGAGAACTACGAGCGAATCCTCGCCGGCGGTGGAACCCTGACCGACATCGACGACCTGGCCATCGAGATCTGATCGCGTACACCGGCCGACCTGACCGGCCGTGCACTGCGGTGATAAGTTCCTCTGTGCCAGCGGACCTCCACACAGGGGGTCAGGGAATCCGGTGTGAATCCGGAACTGACGCGCAGCGGTGAGGGTGACCGCCCGGGCTTACGCCACTGGATGAAAATCTGGGAAGGCGCTCGGGTGGGGCGATCTCGAGTCCGAATACCGGCTGGCAGCAGGGGTCAACAGGCGCCTGTTCACACGGTAACGGGCTCCGCGAACGAGCCCCTGCGAGAACGAGATTCCATGCGTCTGTCCAGACTTCGCCTACCCGCCGCTGCCGTCGCGGCCTTGTTGAGCGCGTCGTTGGTTGCCTGCTCCTCCGACGACAGTGCTGCCCAACAATCCAACTCTTCCGAACAATCGCGCGTGACAGTCCAGAACTGTGGCCGAGACGTCACGGTGGAGCGACCGATCGAACGGGCGATCGCGGTAAATCAGCCTGCGGCCGAAATGCTGTTCGCACTGGGAGTGCAGGACCGGATGGCCGGCTACGCCATGAGCGACGACGACGTACTCCCCGAATTACGTGAGGCACGCAGTCAGGTTCAAGCTTTCGACACCGAGTTCCCGTCGTTCGAGAGTGTCCTAGAACGCGAACCGGACATGGTCTACACGACCTTCAATTACACGTTCACCTCGGAAGGCATCGCCGACCGGACCAAGTTCACCGACCTCGGGGTCGCGACGTACCAGTCGCCCAGCGAGTGCACCGGTCAGGATGCCGAGCAGAGCAAGGCCCTCACACTCGACGACTTGTACGCCGAAATCGGCGACGTGGCAACACTGTTCGACGTCAAGGACAAAGGTGTCGGGCTGACCGAGAGTTTGAAGGATCGCGCGGCCACCGCCACGGCGTCGCTGGGAGCCGAAAACGTGACGCTGGCGTGGTGGTACGCAGCCACGAAGACTCCGTACTTCGCCGGGTGCTGCGGTGCACCGGGAATCATGACCGACGCGGTGGGCGCGAAGAACGCCTTCGACGACAACAAACAGTACTGGCCCGAAATCGGTTGGGAGAGTGTGCTCGATCGAGACCCGACCGTGCTGGTGCTCGCAGATCTCGACCGCGGCGGAGACGGCGACAGTGCCGCAGACAAGATCGCGTTCCTCGAATCGGACCCGGTCGCCAGCAAGCTCACCGCAGTGAAGAACAAGCGTTACATCATCCTCGAGGGAACGACGATGGATCCCTCGATCCGCAATGTCGGTGGCATCGAACAGCTCTCCGACGGGCTGCGCCAGTTGGGTGTGGTCTAGATGTCCGCGGAGATCAGTGAACTGGTGCGTCAGTGGGACGACCAGCAGGCGGCATACATCGCCGACCGCGAAAAGCGATTCGACGCGATTCTCGACGTTCTCGAATTGCAGTACGCGCACACCCCGTTCACGGTTGTCGACCTGGCCTGCGGACCGGGCTCACTGAGCGCCCGGATCCTCGAGAAGTTCAAGCACGCGAGCGTTGTGGGGATCGATTACGACCCGATGCTGCTGGAAGTCGCCCGTCAGTCGTCGACTCGTTTCGGTGACCGACTGCAGCTGGTCGACGCAGACCTGCTGAGCACCGATTGGCCGACTTCGGTGACTGCACCGGTGCAGGCGATAGTGTCGACAACTGCGCTGCACTGGTTACAACCGCAACAGCTCGTCGAGGTGTACCGGCAGTGCCGCGAACTGCTGAGCCCTGACGGAGTCCTGCTCAACGGTGATCACTTCCGCTTCGACAGCCGCTCCCCCGTCATCGGTCGATGGGCGAAGGCTCACGACGAGCAGACGCAACGCTCCGCCTTTGCTGCCGGCGCTCCCGAGTGGGACAGCTGGTGGGAGGAGTTGCGGGCAACTCCCGGCATCGGACCACTGACCGACGAGCGTGAGCGCAGATTCGCCGGACGCGACGCTACCGCGCCCACTGCCGTCGACTTCCAGTTGGCGGCGCTCGCGCAAGCAGGTTTTCGAGAGTCGGGAACGGTCTGGCAACTGTTCGACGACTACGTGGTCTACGGCGTGAGATGACGACAAGAGTTCGCCTGCGTGACAACCCGACGACCGTCACCCTGCTGTGGGTGATCGGTGTTGTCACGCTGGCCGGGTCGGCCGCCGTGGCGATCACGTTGGGGCCGGCCGGTCTGTCGGTCGGTGAGGTGGCCTCGATCGTCGTCGGCCATCTCGGCGGTACCGCGGCGGACGTCACCCCTATCCGCGACGGCATCGTGTGGGATCTTCGTCTGCCACGTACTCTGCTCGCCGCGCTCTGCGGTGCGGGCCTCGGGCTGTGCGGGGCGATCATGCAGTCTCTGCTTCGCAATCCACTGGCTGATCCATTTGTCCTCGGTATCTCGTCCGGCGCCTCGACCGGTGCCGTACTGATCGTGATCCTCGGAGTCGGGTCGGGGGTGATCGGCTTGTCGAGCGGCGCCTTCATCGGCGCGGTGATCTCCTTCGCCCTTGTGTTGCTGCTCGCCCATGCGGCCGGCGGCACGCCGGATCGGGTGATCCTGGCCGGAGTCGCCGCGACCCAAATGTTCTCCGCGCTCACCTCGTTCATCGTGATCACCTCGGCCGATCCCGAGCAGACCCGGGGCGTGATGTTCTGGCTCCTGGGCTCACTCGGCGGCGCCGACTGGCTCGACGTCGCGCTCTGCGCTGCGGTGGTCGCCGTCGGCCTCGTGGTCTGTCTGACTCACTCCCGCGCACTCGACGCCTTTGCCTTCGGCGAGGACGCGGCGTCGTCGCTGGGGGTGAACGTGTGGCGAGTGCGCGTGACCCTGTTGTTGGCAACAGCTTTGATGACGGCGGTGATCGTGAGCGTCGCAGGCGCCATCGGCTTTGTGGGCCTCGTCCTCCCGCATGCGGCACGGGCTCTCGTCGGTCCGAGCCATCGGCGACTGCTGCCCGCGTCCGCACTGATCGGCTCGATCTTCCTGGTCTGGGTCGACGCTGTGGCACGTACAGCCATTGCGCCGCAGGAACTCCCGGCCGGTGTGGTAACCGCGTTGGTCGGCGTGCCTGCGTTTGCCGTCATCCTCTGGAGACGAAAGGCCAGGCCATGACACTCGAAGCGGCCGGCGTCAGCTGGCGGGTCGGCGGGGCGCTCATAGTCGACGCCCTCGACGTGTCCCCCACCGTCGGAAGTACGGTGGGGCTTCTCGGCCCCAACGGTTCGGGAAAATCGACACTGCTGAAACTGCTTGCCGGGCAGAACCGTCCGACAATCGGGGAGGTGACTCTGGACCGAACTCCGTTGCCTGATTGGAAACGCCGAGATGTCGCGCGTCGGATTGCCACCGTCGATCAGCACAGCAACACGGAGATCGACCTGACGGTAGCCGAGGTCGTCGAATTGGGACGCACCCCGCACCGCGGATTGTGGGGCGGGCATTCAGGTTCCGACCGCGACGCCGTCCGCGCGGCGATCGAACACACCAACCTCTCCGGGATGCTCGACCGGTCGTGGCACACCCTGTCCGGCGGGGAGCGCCAACGCGTGCAGATCGCGCGCGCCCTCGCTCAGGAACCTCACGAGTTGCTGCTCGACGAACCGACCAATCACCTGGACATCAACCATCAACTCGAATTGCTCGCGCTCGTGCGTCGCCTGCCCACCACCACGATCATGGCATTGCACGATCTGAATCTGGCCGCCATGTTCTGCGATTCGATAGTGATGCTGAACCGTGGCTCCATCGTTGCCCACGGAAGCCCGACCGAGGTCCTCACCGCCGACCTGATAGCCGAGGTCTACCAGGTCGATGCCGAAGTCCGCCTGGACGGTCCCGGCGGAGTACCCACCGTGAGATACCTTCCACCCAGCTCGGATTAGACGCACGCAGATCTGTCATTCACGCGAGAGCATCGCCACTGCTTCGCGTTCGAGGTCGACGTACGGTTCCCCACTGACGTCGATCGCCACCCGGCTGAGCGTTCCACCGGTAAACGCCCATGGTGAGGTACCCGGGTAGTCGTCGGTCACAGGCTCCCCGCTGTCACGGCCAGCATTGAGCCCTTCGCCGCCGCCGATGCTGAACTTGCCTGGCTGAGTGCGGATTCTGCCCTCACCGACTTTACGATCGCCGTAGTAGAGGCCGAGCACCCCGTGCGCAGTGCCCGGCGGATCCTCACCTTCCTTGTCGAAAGTTGCTGCCAAGATTACATTTTCGCCGATGGGAAGGTCTTCGGTGGCATCGATCTTCTGCTGTTCACTGCCGAGGAAGTTGTACACGTAATGCAGTCGGCTGTCCTTGACGTACAGCGAGTGACCACCGAACCTGCCGCCATGCGAGAACAGCACACCGGCCGCACCAGGTTCGGCCAAGTCGACAACTGCCCCGATCGAGTATGAACGATTACGAAGGTTGACAGCGACGGCTTCCGGTACCTCGGCTCCCCCTGGACGGTAGACGTACCGGTTGCGCGGCGGAGCCAGCTGGGGGCGAGGTGTGGTGAGGAGTTCGACACCTGACCGATCATCCAGTGGCAGAGCTTGATTGGCGCCGGCCTCGTGGAACCACAACCCCACGAGCTCGGCGAGCCTGCCGGGTTCTTCGCCGGAAAGGTTCCGGAGCTCGGCTCGGTCCACCTCCGTGTGGTAGAGCTCCCAGGTGTCTTCGGAGAAATGACCCCACCCGCTCAGAGTCGGGTGCGTGGTGACGGCCTTCCACCCGTCATGCCAAATCCCTCGTCCTCCGAGCATCGAATAGAACTGGGTGTGCTTGGCGGTGGGGATGTTGCCGGCGTCGAAGCTGTACCGCATGCTCACGCCTTGGATCGGGTGCTGGGTGTATCCCTTCACCGTGTCGGGCAAGTCGACACCGACGCAGTCGAGCAGAGTCGGGACGACGTCGATGGCATGGTGGTACTGATCTCGAATCTCGCCTCGGGCGTCGATGCCCTCCGGCCACGAGATGATGCAGGGGTCGCAGGTTCCGCCGTTGAACGAGTACCGCTTCCACATCTTGAAGGGCGTGTTGAACGCCATCGCCCACCCGTTGGGATAGTGGTTGTACGTCTCGGTGCTGCCCAACTCGTCCAGCTTTGCCAGGTTCTCGGCGAGGTCGTCGGGTACCCCGTTCGCGATTTTGTTCTCGTTGACTGAACCGTCGGGTCCGCCCTCACCACTGGCACCGTTGTCGGAAACCACCACGATGATCGTGTTGTCCAGCTGCTCGATTTCTTCGAGGTATTCGAGCAGGCGTCCGATCTGATCGTCGCAGTGCGAGAGGAAGCCCGCGTACACCTCCGCCATCCGTGAGAACAGTCGTTGCTCGTCAGCGGAGAGGGTGTCCCAGGGGCGGGTGAAATCCAGCGGCGGGAACGGTTTGCCGTCAGGTCCGGTGCGGGTGTCAGGAGTGCCTATCGGGTTGAGTGAGGGCAGAGTCGTGTCGTTCGGGACAAGTCCCATGTCCTTCTGCCTCGCCAGAATCTCATCCCGCATGGCTTCGTACCCTGCGTCGAACCTGCCCGCGTAGCGATCGGCCCATTCGCGGGGCGCGTGATGTGGAGCGTGTGCGCACCCGGGTGCGTAGTAGAGAAATACAGGCCGGTCCGGAGCTATCGACTTCACGTCGCCGATGTATTCGAGCGCTCTGTCGGTGATGTCGACGCTGAAGTGATACCCCTCTTCCGGCGTCGACGGCTGTTCGACGGGGTGGTTGTCGTGGACGAGGTCGGGATACCACTGATTGGTCTCGGCACCGAGAAAACCGTAGAACCGCTCGAATCCGCGACCGACCGGCCAATTCCGTTTCGTGGAAGCAAGATTCATCTCGTCTTCGGCGCAGAGGTGCCATTTCCCGACCATCGCGGTACTGAACCCCTGCTCGACCAGAACCTCGGCGAGCGTGGCACATTCGGGAGGGATGTGACCGTTCCCGCCAGGAAACCCGACCGCGCACTCACTGATGCAAGCCATTCCGTTGGTCGTGTGGTTCCGGCCAGTGAGCAGACACGATCGCGTCGGTGAGCACAGCGCTGTGGTGTGCCACTGCCCGTACCGCAATCCGTTGCCCGCGATGCGGTCGATGTTCGGCGTCTCGATCGGTCCCCCGTAGCAACCCAAGGCGCCGAATCCGACGTCGTCGAGAACGATGTAGAGAATGTTAGGCGTGCCGGCGGCAGCCTTCGGCTGCTCGTACGGGCTCCAGTCGGGAATCGAATCGCGAATATCGAGGTTGACGACGCCTTTGAATGCGTTGGCCATGACCTGGCTCCTTGTAGGTGATCTGAATGCCAGCCTCTACGGCTGCATGGTCAATCGCATACCCCGATTGTGCTCACCGAAGCGCTGTCGCCCGAAATGGGCGATGCCATCTTCGGCAGGAGGTCCGAGTATGAAAGTGCTGGGTCTGTCATCGCCTCACTGGAAGCCAGGGACCACATGAGCAGTCAATTCGTTGAAGCCTCCACCTCCGATAACCCTGACCCGCTTCCGAGCTGGCAGGACGGCACGCCGAAACAGGCCATCAGGCAATTCGTCGAACGCGCGACGACTGAGGGAAGTCCGGACGAAATCGCACCGGAAGACCGGATCGCAGTCTTCGACAACGACGGAACTCTGTGGTGTGAGAAGCCGATGCCGATCCAACTCGACTTCATCTTGCGCCGCCTCGTCGAGATGACCAACCAGGATCCGACTCTTCGCAACCGTCAACCGTGGCAGGCGGCCTTCGAGCAGGACTACGCCTGGTTGAACGATGTGATCTCGAAGCACTATCGCGGCGACGACAGCGCACTGAAGGTGCTCGCGGCCGGTGTCCTGGCGGCATTCGCCGAAGTCACAGTCGACGAATTCGAAACCCACGCCGATACCTACCTGCGCACTGCTTCGCATCCCACTCTCGATCGCGAATATTTGCACTGCAGCTATTCACCCATGGTGGAGTTGCTCGATTACCTTGCGGCCAAAGGCTTCTCCAACTACATAGTCTCTGGCGGCGGACGTGATTTCATGCGGCCGATCAGTCAGGAGGTCTACGGCATCCCCCGAGATCGCGTCATCGGCAGCGGCGTGGCATTGACGTGGAAGGACGACGGCCACAGCGGCACGATCCTTCGTCAGCCCCAAACCGATGTCGTCGACGACGGGCCGGCCAAGCCCGTACAGATATGGAACCGAATCGGTCGACGACCTGTCATCGCGGCCGGAAACAGCAACGGTGACCTACCGATGTTGCAGTTCGCCGAACACCCGAACATTCCGGCACTTCGTCTTCTGGTGCTCCATGACGATCCGGAACGCGAGTTCGACTATGTGGACGGAGCCGAGCACGCACTCGACGCCTCGCGCACAAACGGGTGGACAGTGGTGAGCATCAAAAACGACTGGAAGACAGTCTTCGAACCACTCGCCGAATGACAGTATGGACGTGTGACCCTCGATGATGTCGCCGACGAACTCTACGGCCTCGACCCCGGCGAGTTCGTCGAGGCGCGTACAAAGCATGTGAAGGCTGCCAGGGAGGACAACGACCGCACACTGGCCGCGGAGATCGGAAAACTTCGGAAGCCAACCACCGTGGGATGGTTGGTCAATCTCATTTCGCGCAATCTATCCGAAGATCTGGATGCACTTCTCGCGCTTGGCGAATCGCTACGCGACGCCCAACGCCATCTCTCAGGTCAGGACTTGCGACGGCTGACGACACAGAGGCAGCAGGTGGTGCGAAGTCTCGCCCACAAATCCGGTGAGATCGCGGCTTCGCGTGGAAAGAATGCCGGCGAGGATGCGTTACGTGATGTCGCGCAGACCCTCAATGCCGCCCTGTCCGACGAGGAGACTGCCGCGCAGGTCCGACTCGGACGAGTTGTTACCGCTGCCAGTTACAGCGGTTTCGGGCCGGCGGGACTTGCTGTAGTGGAGGAGGATTCCGTACACGATGCCCCTGCGATCCACACCGAAGACAGCGCTCCGGCCAAATCCACTGCTCCGGATCGCAAGGCCGAACAAGCCAAGGCGAAAGCAGAATTGAAGGAAGCCAGGGCAGACCTCGAGAAAATCCGACGACGGGTCAAGGCCGAGACCGCCCAGTTCGAGGATGCCAGGTCAAAGCTGTCCGACCTCGACCGCCGCATCGAAGAACTCCGCGCCGATCTCGAACACGCAGAACAGGAACGACAGTTCGCCAAGAACACCGAGAAGGCTGCCGGCGTCGCGGTTCGAGAGTCCGAGGATGAGCTTCGCGAGGCCGAGCGCCGGGTCGACGAAGCAGAAGAGGGCCTTGACGAGACGAAATGAGTTGCACGTTCGGAGATCTTGACCTCTACAGCAGTTCCCCCGGATACAGCCACGATCGACATCAGCGGTTACAACATGACGGGCAGCCGTAAGTTTCACAATGTCGCGGAGAACGGGCGGGTCGCGTTTGTCGTGGACGACATCGCATCTGTAGATCCATGGCGGGTCAGGTGTGTCGAAATCCGTGGACGGGCAGAGGCTTTGGATGTTGCGGGTGTTGGTGCGCATGGTCTCGACGCACCGATCATCCGTATCCACCCCGAACGCATCATCAGCTTCGGCCTCGACGACAAAGAACTGGACGTCCACCAGTTGGTCGTGAACGGACGTGACGTCTGAATGCCCGAATCGAATTGATCAGCCTGCGGCGGCTTCTAGTTCACTCAGTGATTCCTCGAGGTGGCCCAGGAGCCGCTGCAGGTGCGGGACATTGCGGCGGCAACCGACGAGACCGAACTGCATGGTGTCCGCGTAGCCGATGACGGTGATGTTCATTGCCTGCCCGTCCAACGGAATCGATGCCGGATAGCAGCTCTCGAGCTTCGCGCCGTTCCAGTATCGCGTCGTCGTCGGGCCGGGGACGTTGGAAATCACCAGATTGAAGACTGGGCGCCCGGTGATCAGTCGGGATGAACCAGGGATCAGCGGCAACCCGAGGCCGGCAACATTCAATGCACTGAGCGCCGTGATCTGCAGGGGCGTCAGGCCCGACATCAGGGACTTGGCGCTACTCATCGAGTCGTGAACTCTCTGAAGTCTGGCCGCCGGATCCGCCAATTCGGTTGCCAGATCACACAACACCGCACCAACAGCATTGCCGGAAGCCTCACCCTCATCGCCTTTACGAAGTGATACCGGCACCATCGCGATCAACGGTTTGTCCGGCAACTCGTCCAGTTCGATCAGGTAACGCCGCAGCGCGCCCGCGCACATAGCCAACACCGCATCGTTGAGCGTCACGTCTGCGACGCAACTGACCTTGCGCAGGCGCTCGATCGGCCACGACTGCGCGGCGACACGCCTCGCGCCGGTGATCGGGACGTTGAAGATCGATTTCGGAGCAGCAAACGGTAACGGTGCGACGTGGTCCTTCACCGCCGAGGCAGCGGCGTTCACAATCGCAGGGCCCACCCCGACCACATCTTGCACGGTCTCGATCACGGAGCCCACCCGCCTCTGCAGGTCCAGCCCGCGACTGGCTCGAACCCGCCCCGAAGAAGGTCGCTGCGCCCACGGAGGCATCGATTCTCGATCGAGCGGGTCCGACGAGAGGCTGCGGTACCACGCCTGAACAGCAGACACACCATCCATGAGTGCATGGTGCGTCTTCATGTACACGGCAACTCGGCCGTCGGCGAGACCTTCGATCACATACGCCTCCCACAGCGGCCGATGCCGATCGAGCAGCGTGCCGTGGAGCATGGAGGTCAGCTCGAGCAATTCGCGGACTCGTCCCGGCTTGGGCAGCGCGAGCAACCGGACGTGATACTCGAGATCGACATCCGTGTCCTCCGTCCAACGCACCGGCGCGAAGTTCGACAAGAACTGCACCGGCTTGCGGCGGAAGAGGGGGCGAATCGAGTCGACGTCGGTGAGCGAACGGTAGAGCGACCTGGCGAATTCGCCGTCGTCTCCTTCCGGCGGAACGAAAAGCGACAGTCCACCGACGTGCATGGGATGCTCTCGTGACTCCATCAGCAGGAACATCGAGTCGAGCGGCAGCATCAGCGTCATGGCGATCCGTTCTCTCGGGCAGCTGCCCGGAGTACCGATCAGCCGCTGTTCGACAAAGTTACTCGCCCTGACTTCCCTCATTGGCGACTCCGACAAAACATTGCCCCCTCGATTTCGACAGGAGTCCGACATTCCCGTCGACGAACGCCTTTTCGGGTCGTAGCACCTCACAGAGATTCGTGGGTGAATGACGAGACACAGAGCACTGCAACAAATTTCAATCCTCACAGCCACAAGTAGTAGCGAAGGCGATCGCAGTAATACTTTTGTCGGAATTGTTTCAAATTGTCTGTACATCCAAGTCACACGTGACTACCGTCACTCATCATCACAATCCCGACTGGTCGGTTGTAACCAAAGGAGAAATACATGTCCCGACGTTCGACGTCGCGTGGGCTTTTCGGCGCACTCGCCACCGCAACTGTGTTCGCCACCGTCACAGCGGTGGGAAGCTTGTCAGCAGGTATTGCAGGAGCCGCCCCGGCAGCGGAGATCCCCTTCGGAGGTTGGGATTCATGTCCGATCGACAATCCCGAGACCAGCACCTGTATGGACGTCACGGTTACCGGCGGAAACATGAAGATCGGCAAGCTTTCCGTCGGCATTCCCGCCGGAGCGATGCGCATCGCAGGCGGAGTTGCCTACCGCGAGAATCCAGAGGCTGAATTCGGATTCGACCAAGTCTTCATCCCACCGAACGACAACAGTCGGGGGATCTACGCCGAACCTATCGACATCCCCGGGGGCGCACTCGGAATCGACCTACCATTCAACAATCTCTTCGGACTGAACAAGGCCTCGGCCACCGTCGAGTCGACGTCTGCACTCCCCACCGTGGATGCATTTCAGCTTGGCGTGAAGCTACCCGTCAAATTGAAGATCGCGAACCCTCTCCTCGGCGGCAAATGCTACCTGGGCTCGGACAGCAACCCCGTTCAACTCAACTTGGATGTGACCGAATACGGCGTCCTCGAAGAGGTTCCAGGTTTCCCGGATACTGCCGTCGTTCGAAACACCGGACACACCGGACAGCCCTTCGCCGTCCCGACAGCTTCCGGATGTGGCCCGTTCGGCGTTCTGAATCCAATCGTCAACTGGCGCGCCGGGCTTCCCTCGTCCACCACGTCCAACTCCCTCACCACGACGAGCGACGTCTACAACATCGGTGCCGACAGCCTCAGGCCCCAGCCGGCCGGCTCACCCGAACCTGCTGCCGTCGCCGCCGAACGTAGCGCCAAGTAAGTAGGTCGGACTTCATTCATCGCCGGCTTCGGTGGCGTCGAGTAACGCACCGAGGGCGCGGTGGAGCTCGGCCAGTTCCCGCCCACCGGTTTTCGTCAGCACTTCCGTATTCTTTGCATCCAATTGGCGGACAATGTCTTTAGCGAGTTCTATGACTCGTTTCCCCTCGTCACTGAGATCGAGGCAAACGGCTCGCGCATCGCGACTGTCTCGTTCGCTGACAACAAACCCGCTCTTCTCCAACGCTCGCACGAGCTTGGATATGTAAATTCGCTGCAACCCCGTGTGCGCGGCGAGTTCTCGCTGACTAGGCCTCTCCCCCGCACTCACCAGACCATGGAGAGACGCGAGCACCGAATACTGGGCGTGGGTCAACCCGAGGTGGGCGATCGCTCGGTCAACCCCCGCCCGCCAGCGCAAGCCAAGGTGCCACACCAGCGACCCCGTCGTCCATATTTCTCGATCTTGCATTCAAATAGAATACATGGCTACTATCTCAATTAGGGTACATGGAAACTATTTGAGGAGTCGCAATGCCCACAATTCCCGTGCTCGACTCGTCTGTGGCCTACCGCTCGTGCGGAGACGGAATACCCTTCGTACTTATCCACGGGAACCCCACATCCTCCTACCTGTGGCGAAACATCCTCCCGCAGATAGGAAATCTCGGCCAAGCGCTTGCCCCTGACCTCATCGGAATGGGCGCGTCGGGCAAACCGCCAATCGACTACGGTTTTCTCGACACCGCCCGCTACCTCGACGCATGGTTCGACCAGATGGATCTCGACGACGTCGTACTCGTCGGACACGACTGGGGCGGGGCACTTGCACTGGACTGGGCTGCCCGCCATCCCGAACGCGTTCGAGGTGTTGCCTTCTTCGAAACGATCCTGCGTCCGATGACCTGGGACGAGCACTTCCCGGGAGACGCACGAGCGCGGGTCGAGGCCCTGAGAGCTCCCGGTATCGGCGAGACCAAGGTACTCGACGAAAACTTCTTCCTCGAAATTGCGCTTCACAGAACAGTTCTCGGAGAACTGTCCGAAACCGATGCTGAAACCTATCGCGCCCCTTACCCCTCGCCGGAGAGTCGCCGGCCCCTTCTCGAGTGGCCACGGTCCTTCCCCGTCGAAGGAAGTCCCGGCGACGTGAATGCACGAGTGGCGGCGTACAGCGATTGGCTCGCAGAAAGCAGCGAGGTACCCAAACTCCTTCTCACCTTCAGCGGCCCCGCCGAACTTCTCATGATCGGACCTGACGAAGTCGCGTGGAGCCGATCGAATATCGCAAATCTCGAGGTGAAACAGTGCGGTCCCGCAGGACATCTCGCCCCCGAGGATCAGCCTGCGGCCATCGCGGCGGCGATCACCGAATGGACACAGCGGCAACACTGCTTCAGCCGCGACTGAAGTGGGACCGTCGCCACGTACTCTGAGCGCCGGTTTCCCCGACCCATGCGGTAGCGATCCAGACGGTGCTCCGAAATATGGGACCGACACCACCTCCGCCGGATTTGTCCGATATAACTAACTGGCGAGTACGCCGGTTGGGACGAGGTCGAGAACGAGGGGGCGTGTGTGGTGAACGAGGACGGGTTGGGGCGAACGTCGGGATCGGGGGCTCCACACCGGGTGGGCGGCTTTCTTTATCACCGCAACGGCGACCGGTGGGAGTGGTCGGACGAAGTCGCACGGATTCACGGATACGAACCCGACCAAGTGGCTCCGACGACGGAATTGATGCTCGCGCACAAGCATCCCGACGACCGAAGACACGTTGCCCAGACACTGCATGCCATCCGCACTTCAGGCGGCCCGTTCAGCAGCCGCCACCGCATCATCGACACCGCAGGGGACACTCACTCGGTAATCGTCGTCGGCGACAGCGTCGTGGACGAGTCGGGTGCTGTGGTCGGCAGCTCAGGCTTCTACATCGACGTCACCGAAACCCTGGACAGCACGGTGAAAGCATCTGTCGACGTGCTGGTCAACGAAATCACTGCTTCTCGCGGGGTGATCGAGCAAGCCAAAGGCATGCTCATGGTGATCTACGGAATCTCTGCCGATCGAGCTTTCGACATCCTCGTGTGGCGTTCGCAGGAGACCAACGTGAAACTCAGGGATGTTGCCGAGCAGTTGATAGTTCGCACGCTGGACGATTTCCGGGTCCCGACACTTCTGCGGACCCGGTTCGATCACTTGCTGTTACAGGGTTGAACTTCTAACCCGGCTGAACCACGAACTGGGAGATGCTTAAGGCGGTTCCCGTGGCTGGCTGCTCAACCTCGAGGAACCTCGCCCGCATTGATTCCGGGACGGTCCGATGCGGCCTATCCCCGTTGTTACCCAACGCGGAGTAAAAGGAAACTACTTGTCGTCAGACTTCTTCTCGGAGGTCTCCTCGACCAGTTCAGGCGCCTGTTCTCGAGTTGCCATTCCGCCGTCGCCGCCCTTGTCCACGGGCCCTGGGTGCCCACCCTTGGGCGACTGGTCGTTGTTGTCTTTCTCTGTCATGCGGTCATCCCCGTCATTTGGTCCTGTCAGTCATACGGCGTGCGGCCTTTCAGGAGCCTCGGCCCGCCTCCCTCTCAATCTAACGCTCTCAGCACTTCCCGCAACCCTCACCGGTTTTGTTTGCATTTCAGCGCTTTCGGGCAGGTGACTGCGAACAGCATTTCCGCGATGAGAGGTCGATCCCAGTGCGCGCAGTGACTTGGCAAGGCAAACGAAAAGTAAGCGTCGATACGGTTCCGGACCCGAAGATCGTCGAACCCAGTGACGCGATCATCAAGGTCACCACGACGAATATCTGCGGATCCGATCTGCACCTGTACGAGACTCTGGGTGCGTTCATGAATGCCGGCGACATTCTCGGTCATGAACCGATGGGCATCGTCGAAGAAGTCGGCTCGGAAGTCACGAATCTCGAGATAGGCGACCGCGTCGTGATCCCGTTCCAGATCTCGTGTGGCAACTGTTTCATGTGTGATTCGAGCCTCTACACACAGTGCGAGACGACTCAGGTCCGCGAGCAGGGAACGGGCGCAGCGTTGTTCGGCTTCTCCGAGCTGTACGGCTCGGTGCCAGGCGGGCAGGCCGAGTACCTTCGAGTACCGCAAGCACATTTCACACACATCAAAGTTCCCGAAGGTCCCGCGGATTCGCGATTCGTCTACCTCTCCGACGTGCTTCCCACAGCCTGGCAGTCGGTTGAATACGCCGACATCCCGCCGGGTGGGTCCGTGACCATCCTCGGTCTCGGACCGATCGGTGACATGGCGGCCCGCATCGCTCACCACAAGGGATTTCGAGTAATCGGCGTGGACCGTGTACCCGAACGCCTTGCACGCCTTGCCGAACGCGGGATCGAAACCCTCAATCTCGACGACTACGGCAGCAAGATCGGTGACGCAGTCAGAGATGCGACGAACGGCCGTGGAACCGATTCGGTGATCGATGCTGTCGGAATGGAAGCTCACGGGTCTCCGATCGGAAAGCTCGCGCAGCAGTTCGTCGGACTCCTTCCCGATGCTCTTGCCGCGCCTGCGATGCGTAACGCAGGAATCGATCGACTCGGTGCGGTCTATTCGGCCATCGACATCGTTCGGCGCGGGGGGACGATTTCTCTGATCGGTGTATACGGCGGCATGGTTGATCCACTGCCGCTGATGACTATGTTCGACAAGCAGATTCAGCTCAGGATGGGTCAGGCGAACGTCAAGAAGTGGGTAGACGACATCATGCCTTTGCTCACTGATGACGACCCACTCGGCGTCGACACCTTTTCCACTCATCAGCTGCCGCTCGATCAGGCGCCACACGCCTACGAGATCTTTCAGAAAAAGCAGGAAGGCGCGGTCAAGATCCAACTGAAACCGCACGGGTAATAATCAGCACCGCTTCCATCCACGTTCGACAGAAAGAAACTGAAACCGAAATGGCTCGCGAACTCACCGTCTCCGACAGCGTCGTCGTCAATGTCGACGCGCTTTCTCTCTATGAGCTCATCAGCGATCCCACTCGCATGGGCGACTGGAGTCCCGAAAACCTGGGAGCTACCTTGCGGGGAGACCGCGAAAGCGCTTTCCTGGGTATGGAGTTCGACGGGCACAACAAACGTGGGCGCGCGCAGTGGACCACAAGATGCACCGTCACCGCTGCCGACGCCGGGAAACTGTTCGAATTCCGTGTTCACAAGATCGGCCTTGCCACGCCACGAATCTCTGCCGCTATTGCAACCTGGCGGTACCGATTTCAGCCCGTCCCCGGCGGAACCCGAGTTACCGAAACGTGGATCGACGACAGACGGGGCTGGCCGGATTTTGCGGCCGACATATTCGACAAAGTTGCCACCGGCGGAAAGACGTTCGCCGACTTTCAGCGCGGCAACATCCGCAAGACGCTGCTGAATATCAAGAGCGCCGTTGAGCAGGAGGTATCCGGCATCGAAGGCAGCACCGGCTGACCGACCGGCACAGCTTGTGGCAGTTTCTGCCACTTTTGGTACAGTGCGGATATGGCAACAGCCCGCCGCACTGCACTACTTCTCCGCGTCTCGCAGAGTTGCGCTGCCGCTTTCGTCGAACGCGGCGACACTTCGACGACCATCGCGGAGCTCGCCGAACGGGCAGAAATCTCCGAGCGCACCTTCTATCGCTGCTTTGCCACCAAGGAAGAGAGCATCTGGCCGATGCTCGACGAGGGAAACCGCAGTCTTGCCACCGCCCTCAGCGCGCAATCCCGCGAATTCGGACTCTCAGCGGCAGTGAAGACGGCCTTTATCGCATCGGTCGGCGAGTCCTTCGAGCCGATGACTCGGTCACTGATGCCCATCATCTTCGGCGACGCGGCGCTCCGGAGAGTGTGGGAATCAGCAACTTTCGAGACGATGGAACTGATCCGCCCAGAAGTTGCACGTCTGATCGATCGGCCAGAAGGCTCGCTCGACACGACAGCGGCTTCGGGCCAGGCAACACTGGCGGTAGTGGCCGCACTGCGCGAGATGGCAGACCTCCGGACCCCCGCACCCAAGGCCATCACCCGCGCGCTCGGCGCGTTCTCGAAGCCATATCTCGCAACACCAACAGGTTAGGAACAATCATGACTCAGGATCTCTCCGGAAAAATCGTTCTCGTCACTGGCGGCGCACGCGGCCTGGGCGAAGCGTTTGCGCGCGGCATCGTCGCGGGTAACGGCCGCGTCGTCATCGGCGACCTACTCGACGACGACGGTCGAGCAGTGGCCGAATCTCTCGGCGACGCAGCACGTTACGTTCACCTCGACGTCACGGATCCGGCGTCTTGGAAGTCCGCCGCCGAGTACGCGGTATCCGAATTCGGCGCGATCAACGGTTTGGTCAACAATGCCGGAATCTCGGCTTCCGGCCAGACGGTCGCCGAAGAACCGCTCGAGACGTTCCAACGCATCATCCAGATCAACCTGGTGTCCGTACACACCGGTATCCACACGGTGGTGCCGTTCATGAAGGCAGCAGGCGGCGGATCCATCGTGAACATCTCCTCGGCCGCCGGCCTGATGGGCATGGCTCTGACCAGCGGTTACGGCGCAGCCAAGTGGGGCGTGCGTGGGCTGAGCAAGATCGCCGCCGTCGAACTCGGTCGCGACAAGATTCGGGTCAACTCCGTACACCCCGGCATGGTCCTCACCCCCATGACTGCGCCGACGGGCATCAGCCTCGAAGAGGGCGCATTCCCCAACAATCCGTATCGCCGTGTCGGTCGCCCGGAGGAGTTGGTCGGTGCGGTCACCTACCTACTTTCCGACGATGCCTCGTACACAACAGGTTCCGAGATCGCCGTCGACGGTGGTTGGACCGCCGGACCGTCGATCGAATACATCGCCGGCCAGTAAGGCAGGGATCCGTTCCCGCCTGAACCTGCGCATTCCGAACGTCCTCAGGTAGATACCAACGTCTCCCTGATTGCATTCGGAGAACTCAACTTTCGCAGGCGCTGCAGCGCACGATGCAGGTCGAGTGACACCTGGCCGGTCGTACGGGCGAGCGATGTTGCCGTCGCCTCACTGTCGAGGCCGACGATCAACCGCAACACCAGGACATCGCGTTCGACAACCGGGAGCGCTGTTGAAGGCGGGAGCGGCCCACTGCTGAACCGGTCGGATGCCGCCCGAGCAATCGCGACGCTTGTACTCACGTACAGCAGGCGCAGGAAAGGCTGATTCGCCGCCGATCCGTCACGAACTGCCGTGAGAACAGAGATGCATGCAGCATCCGCGGCGGAGTCGGAGACGGCCCGATCAAGCTCGGCGCGGCACCGCAGCACAACCATCGGGCGAAACACTGCGTACAAATCGGTCAAGGCTTCATGGCTACCGCTCCGTGCCGCGGCGGCCAACATCTCGAGCGAGCCTTCCTGCAACATGGGCTTACAATCTCTCTCTCGACCCGAAATTCGTCGTGTAGCCGGGGGATCAGCTGGATCCGAACAGTCCGGCGAAGGGGTTCACTGTCGGCGCGGGTGCCTGATCTTGCCCGCCTTGCCATTGGTTCTGATTGCCCCAGTCGTTGCCCTGATTCCAGTTACCACCCTGGTTCCAGCCGCCGTTTCCACCACGGTCCCAATCGTGCGAGTGATCGCCCCCCTGATCTCCGTACCAACTGTTATCGGCCTGTGTTACATCATGATTCACAGTATCTGCCGAGGCCGGTGCGGCGAGCACGGCAATGGGTACGGTCAATACCGCACCCGTCACCGCGAGCTTGGTCCAGAAGTACTTCCTACGTTGTTCCGGTGCGGATAGTCGTGTCATGATCGATCCCTTCTCCGAAGATTTCTCCAGACGCTCTCTGGCTGTCCCGAACGGGGCACACACCAGTGAAGTCCTGCATCCTGGCCGTCCACTGGCACAACCCTGGCAGATTCCTGGCAGGGCTGACTTCAAACCGAACGCCTTGCACTACAAAATGTTCCGATGCCGGCTCGTTGTTGTTCGCGCCCCAGTTCCGACCGTTCCGTTCCAGGCGGCAAGGGGTCGCTCGGGCGTAAAGTCGAGAGGGTTCGGCTCAGTCGTCCAGAGCGGAAGGACACCCAGAAAATGCGGAGCGATGGAGATACGTGGGACATCGTCAGTAGCGTCGGACTCACCGCGCTTGCAGTGGCGACCTTCCGCGCATTGGAAAGCGCCCGCTCGGACGCGATCATCGAAGACAAGTTCGCATCGTGGTTCGTAGAAGCTGCAGCGGAGCCGCATTTCACAGCTCTTCTGAAAGATCCGGCACTCCTCGACGACACACCCTTCGGCGGTTTCATGGGATTGCGAACCAGGTTCTTCGACGAATTCTTCTTGTCGTCAACCGAATCCGGAGTAAAGCAGGCGGTAATCGTTGCGGCGGGGTTGGATTCGCGTGCGTACCGGCTGGATTGGAACTCAGAATCCACAGTGTTCGAAGTAGATCAACCAAAGGTACTGGAGTTCAAAGCCGAAGTGCTCGCGGCGCGCGACGCCCAGCCGAAAACTGATCGACGCACTGTGCCTACGGATCTGCGCAACGACTGGCCGGCTGCGCTCACGGAGGCGGGTTTCGATCCGAAGGAACCTACTGCATGGTCCGCAGAAGGCCTGCTCGCTTATCTCCCCGGCCCGGCCCACGACGCCCTGTTCGAGCGGATCGACGAACTCTCGGCCACTGGTAGTCGGTTGGCAGTGAACGACTTTCCGGCCGGCACGGACCCGAAGAAGCTGGCGACCATCAGATCCAAGTACTTTGCCGAGAACCCGTTCGGAGACCTGGACATTTCGCAACTGTTCTACAGCGACAAACGATCCGATCCCGGCCGGTGGCTCACTGAACACAATTGGACCGTCCGACGCTTCAGCTCGGTGGAGTTGGCAGATCTGTACGATCGCCGGATTCCTGATCTCCCCGAAGAGATCGCCGCACTGTCGACGCAGCCTTCTTTCCTGGCCGCGACCAAGAACTAACTCGGGCAGTCCTCACGAAAGTTACTCGGGTGCAGTATTTCTCCGTTTTGTCCAGCTTCACTATGCGTGTCACCACGACAAGTAGTTGACGGTACTCGAGGATGAACCGATTCAGTACTTCAGGCTGAGTACGTCTACACCTCAGACGGACGCGCGCCGAAGAGAACGCTGATGAAATGAGTCCATGAAACTCGAACACACACGCAGGAAGAGTCGCCCGCTCACGCTGGTGGCACTTGCCTCCGCAGCGGTATTCGCCCTCGCCGCATGTACTTCCGGGCCGGATTCTGCACAAACCTCGGACAACAGCACAAAGGTCTCCGCCACCGAGACACCCACGACAGTCACGATCCCCGACAGCCCCGTCGGCAAGCAGATCAGCTGGCTTCTCAGTGCGTTCAACACGAGCGCGCCATTGCCCCAGGAAGAAATCGCCGAGCACTTCGGACCCACCGCACCAGTTGTCCTGACGCCTCCGGACTTCGACTCCATCCGAGCCGGACAGCCCTGGACAACAGTGAATTACAAGGGAGGCGATACCGACGGCACCGTTTCCATCACCAGTACCACCGGCGGCGCGTTCGACATAAACGTCGTCGTCGACGGCAGCGGGTTGGTCCTTGGAATGGCGATAACACCGACCAAAGACGATCATGTGCCTGCCGCATCGTGGCAAGAGCTCGAGGCAGCTGTCAAAGCACTTCCCGCGCCGACGAACTTGACCGTCACCGAGGTCACCGGCGGAAAGAACGCCGAAGTCTTCGGTGTCGGCGACACCTCACCACAGCCCACAGGGTCAACGATCAAGCTGTACGTTCTCGGCGCGGTCGCGACGGCTGTCCAGAACGGGACACTCTCGTGGGATCAGAAGCTCACCATCACCGACGACCTCAAGTCGATGCCCGGCGGGACAATGCAGGACCTGCCGTCGGGAACCGAAGTCACGGTCCGGGAGACCGCCGGCAAGATGATCTCGATCAGCGACAACACCGCCACCGACATGCTGATCGCTGCTGTCGGGCGCGAGCAGGTCGAGGCCGAATTCGCCCCGATGGGCATGGCGGATCCTTCGCTCAACATTCCACTGAAGCCGACCCGCGCACTGTTCCAACTCGGCTGGGGCAACGATGGCGCACAACGTATCGCCTGGCGCGACGGAACCCCGGACGAGCGTCGAGCAATACTGGCGGCACTACCTGGCGGCCTGGTGGACATCCCGGCGTCAGCATTCACCACCCCCGCATGGCCTTTCGACATCGACTGGTTCGCCTCGCCCGCCGACCTGCGTGCCGCGTTGGTCTCGTTGCAAGAGATGGCGAAGACCGAGAGCGGTGCACCGGTTCGAGACATACTGGCCGAAGATCCGGCGCTCGGTGACGAGTCCGCGAAATGGTTCACCTACGGCGGATTCAAGGGCGGCAGCTCCATCGGGGTCCTTGCGGGTGCCTACTACGTGGAACACGACGATCGCGCCTGGGTCGTCACCATGCAAACTCACGGTGACGACGCTGCCCTGGTTGCCGATCCGGCTCTGTACTTCGATCCGGTCGACGACGCGATGCTCCTGATCCAGAAGGATGCGACCAGCTAGAACGATAGAAGGTTGAGATTTCGCAACAGTCTCCAACTGGGTTGACAGATGAGGTCCGGACACAGAGAAGCCGCTGTGCTTCCAGTGTCATCCGGATGCACAGCGGCTTCGCCAAGTCTTAGCCCGTGGGGGGCTCGGTCTCGTCCGACGAGAATCCGTCGAAGAATGCGATGACCTTCTGAAGAAGTGCCGCGATGTCGAAATCTTCCAAGCTACCCATTGCGTTCGTCCTTTCGTTTAACACTGGAGGATGAAACGTGCATCTTGCAATTTCCAATGTAAAGCATGAAAAGCATTATTTCTCGACCACGTGGCACTTCGGTTGCAAATACCTCACTCAGCAAGATATGAGCAAATCACCGCAAATAACAGCTCCCACCCGCAATATTTCCACTTTCCACAACCCATTAAATTCCCCAATTCGCAAGTGGGTAAATCTTGAGAAAAATTTCCGGACGCGTCGATTACGAAAGATTCTCCTGGTGAAACTCTCAATCCAAGACCACAAGGCAGAGGAAGTTGCGACACGGATGACACGCAGTTTTCCCGCTTCCAAGAGGCGCCATCCACATACATGGTGGGCATTCGGCGGCGATAACGAACCGTTAGCAACACAATCCCAGGCACTTTCTCCCACCTTCTGACTTTCACCCATGACCACTGGATATTCTCGCAGATGAAACGCAATACCAGTTCGAAAATTACATATCTTCAGTGGATACTGTGCACGCGATTAACTGATCAAATGTCTGTTGACTCACCGAGTCCCCACACTTCGCCAGAACTTCACATCCGAATGCTGGACGTTAGTTTAGATGGGTTCGTATTTCTCGAAATCTGCCCGATAAAGGCGGCCCCACGGATAAACCGCGACTGGACCGCCGCAGGCCACCAGGTCACGATCCGCGCCTCGACGAAGGGCGTGCAGGCACCCTCGCATGAGGGTGAAATCGGGGGTGAGACATGCCTTGGGGTCTCGTTTTACCGAGTCCGACACAGTACGTTTTCCCAGGCACGCCAGTCCCCAGATTCATACGGTGTGCAAGGGCTCGTTGACGCTTCCGAGATGTTGGCAAGACCGACCACAGGCCCCGTTCTCCCGACGAGAACGGGGCTTCCTCGGGTCGGTTTCCGCCTTCGACCGACCGGGTAGACGCGAGCATGGGCGCCACCTGCTCGACCGGATCCACCGCTGGCCGCTACGAATCGACGACCCCGACCGTCGGCGTCGAAGAAGAATTCATCCTCGTCGACCCGACATCCTGGCTGCCGTCCACCGACAATGCCGCGGTTGCGGAAACCGCGTCGACACTCGGTTTGGATCTTCAGCTCGAGTTGTCCCGCTGCCACGTCGAGACCAACTCTCCCGTGTGCCAGAGCATCGACGAACTCCGAACCCACTTGATCGACATGCGTCGGCTCGCGGCGAAAGCGGCCGAGTTGAACGGCTGCAGGCTGTTGGCCGTCGGCGCACCGCTTTCGGGGCCTTCGCGTTTCGAGATCAGCGACTCCCCTCGCTACCGCCAGATGGGCGAACACTTCGGCGCCCTCGCCGCCGAACAAAGTATCTGCGGTTGCCACATCCATGTGGGCGTCGCTGATCAAGTAGAGGCCGTGCAGGTCTGCAATCACGTGCGCATCTGGTTGCCTGCCCTGCTGGCACTGAGCGCCAACTCCCGTATCCACCAAGGAGTCGACACCGACTTCGCGAGTTGGCGGGCGATCCAATGGTCCCGGTGGCCCGTCGCCGGGCCGCCGCCGTACTTCGAGACCGCCGGGGACTTCGAGACCGCGGTCGCGAAGATGGTGGATTGCGGCGTGATGCTCGACAAGCGGATGGCCTACTGGGATATCCGGCCTTCCTGCCACCTACCGACCGTCGAGATCCGGGTCTGCGACGTTCAGCCGACGGTCGACGACACCGTATTGCTTGCAGCACTTGTGCGCGCGCTGGTCGCCACTGCACTGCGCGCCGTCGAACGAGGAGTCGTCGCTCCGCGCACTTCCCTCGAGAACCTCCGCCTCGCAACCTGGGTGTCCGCGAAGGAGGGCGTCCTGGGCGCGTCGATCGATCCGGTTACCACACAAAGAATTTCGGCCGCGGAACAGTTGCACCGACTCCTGATCCATGTCCGTGACTCCCTCGACGAGACAGGCGAGTACACGAGCGTGGAATCAGCACTGCGCGACAAATGCGTGACCGGCGGCGGCAGCGACTGGCAACAGCGAACGCTTCGCCAGGTCTGCCTGCGGAAACTGATCGCACGTGCGGTTGAGCGCACCGTCCCGACTGGCACGGATACGCATGACGGGTCGACCCCTGATCAGTAGTAATGCCTCCGACCACCGATAGCGTGCCCGGCCGCGCCCAGCGCGTACAGGATGATTCCGATCACCAACAAGACGACACCGATCGTCCAGAGGATCGGAATGTTCACCACGAAACCGATAATCAGCAGGATTACGCCGAGGATGATCATCACAAGCTCCTTCAGTGCGTTCACTCGGGCGGATACGCCCGCCTCGAGCCGCATACATCAGGGATACCCGTCGGCTGAGCGTTTCATACCCACTCTGACCGGGTATTTCGCTGGGCACCATAATATTTGAAGAATCGAGCCCGCCATGATGAGAATTGTGACTCTGATCGTTCTGATCTGGCTGATAGTCGGGGCCGTCGCGGCCGGCCAACGCGGCTACTACAGCAGTTCGCCGACCAACTGCGCCGGCGTCGGGACCATCGCGCTCACGGTCATCGCCGGCCCGTTGAACTACTTCGGCGTCAACCCCAAAGTCACGGATTGCACGCTCCCCCAGCCCACCGAGTGAGCTGCCGGAAATCCGCGCTAAACCGACTAGTCGTTACCCTGGAGGTGAGTCGACACACATCGAAGTGAGGGGCCACCATGACCACTGCACCAGATCGCACCCGAATCGAGTTCCCGGACATCAGCTCGCGTGCGTGGGAACACCCAGCCGATCGGGCCGCATTGGTGACGCTCCGGACGCTTCGGGGGTTCGACACTGTTCTGCGGACGCTGTCCGGACTGCTCCAAGAACGTCAGCACCGCCTCATGTACCTCGCCACGTCAGTGCGAGTCGACGAACGCCAGTTCAGTGACCTGAACGATCTGCGCCGTGACTGCGTCGAGATCCTGCAGGCCGACGAGACACCAGAGCTGTTCGTACTCCAGACCCCGATGGTCAACGCCTTCACCATCGGCATGGACAAGCCGTTCATGGTGGTCACTACTGGTCTGCTGGACGTGATGAACTACGAGGAGCAACGGTTCATCATCGGCCACGAACTAGGCCACGCACTGTCCGGCCATGCCGTGTATCGCACCATCTTGATGCATTTGATGCGACTGGCCGGAACCATCGGATGGCTGCCGGTTGGCGGATGGGCACTCCGCGCGATCATCGCCGCCCTGATGGAATGGCAACGCAAGTCCGAACTGTCCGGCGATCGTGCAGGACTACTGTGCGGCCAGGACGTACACACAGCGATTCGCGTGCAGATGAAATTGGCCGGCGGATCCCGAGTCAGTGAAATCGACATCGACGCGTTTCTTGCCCAGGCCGCCGAGTACGACGCCAGCGGCGACCTCCGCGACGGTGTACTCAAGCTCCTCAACATCGAACTGCTCTCTCACCCGTTCTCGGTGCTTCGCGCCGCCGAACTCAAGAAGTGGGTGGACAGCGGAGACTACGCCGCGATTCTGCGCGGAAACTACCCCCGCCGCGGCGATGACGACGGAGCGAAAATCAGCGACGAGTTCAAGAATGCAGCCAAGACCTACAAGCAGAACTTCGACGAGTCGGAGGACCCTTTGGTCCGGATGGTGCGCGACATCGGTAGCGGATTGGGCGGTGCCGTGGGCGCCGTCGGGAACGGCGTCGGCGACGTAGCGACGGACATCAAGGAACGATTCACTCACTGGCGCAAGAGTTCCGACAGGTCGAAGGGCACTGACGACGCCGATTAAGCAGAATCGGGACCTGCCACCGAAGGCAGTCGGCGGCAGGTCCCGGGTTCTTGGCGTGAGGGTGATGCAGGCTTCCCTCTGCACCACCCTCACGTTCACAGACAGTACCAGCAGTCGAACAAACGTGCGAACTGAAAGCGGTCGTGTCGAATCACCAGTTGTCGGGTACGCGGCATAGGACCACTACAGAAGGGAGCCGACATGCATGCTGGGCGGCTGAAGAAGGTCGGTTCGAGTGACGGCCCGTTTGCCTCCGTGTACTTCGAAGACGTCCGCAACCGGGAAGATGCACGCGAGCGCTTCGAACTCGAATGGCGCTCGATGCGCAATCAACTCACGAAACAGGGAGCATCGGAATCGCTGATCGCGCGACTGGACGAGGTGAAGGACAACCATCACGGCATCTCAGGTCGCGCCGGACGCGCGATCGTCGCCACATCCGAGGCAGTGCTGATCGACGATATTCTGCTCGAACCTGCCGGCTCCACCATCGCGACCTTGGGCGAACTGCCCTACTTGATTCCACTGATCGCACACGGATACGACACCGAACCGTTCCTCATCGCAAAGGTCGACCACACTGGCGCTGACCTGTGCGTGCGCGATGCTCGCGGGCGTGACGTGTACGGCGAAACGGTAGACGGCGACGGCTTCCCGGTCCACAAGGCACACGTGGGCGGCCAGGAGCGGTACACCGACAGCCAAAGCCTCGTGGAGGAGAACATCCGAAAGAACCTGACACAGGCCGTGGAGCGCGCGGCGGCGCTCGCCCGCGAACACAAGGTCGCACTGGTGGTCGTGATCGGAGAAGTACAGTCCCGCAAAGCTTTTGCGCAGCTCCTACCGTCGACTCTACGGGTGGTGGACGTCGAAAAGGGTTCGCGTTCAGTCGGTTCGACACCCGCCGAGGTGTCGAAGTCGATTCGTGAACTGATCGACACGCAGCGACTGCGCAGAATGGATGCGGAAACCGAACGCTACGTCGCAGAGCAGGGCCGGGACTCCGGCCTCTCCATCGACGGGACCGCACGCGTCCTCGACGCCCTCGAACAGGGCAAGGTCGAGACACTGCTGCTCACCGATCCCGACGACAAGGAAGTCACCAGTGGAAAGCTGATCGGGCCCGCCGATCGCGTACTCCCCTACATCGCAATCGGGACCGGCACCGAGCTGGTACAGATCGACGAACGCCTCGTTCTCGCCGACGGATACGGCGCGATACTTCGGCACCCCTGAACACCGGCCCGATGATCAGATTCGGGGGGCGAGCACGTTCAGCGAGAAGCGTGCTTGCCCACCGAGTCCGGGAAACCATCGGCAATCGCTGCGACGAGTTCCAGATATGCCCGTGCAGTGCGCTTGTTCAACAATTTCAAGTCGATCGGACCACCCTCACCGAGGTGATCGTCATAGGGCAACGTCTTGACCGCTCGCACTCCACGCTGAGCGAAAACGTCCTCGAGTTGGTCGAGGTCGAGCGAAGACGAACCCGGCCGCGTCGCATTGATCGCCACGACCGACCTGCTCACCAGATCTGCGTAGCCGTGCTTGGTCAGCCAACTGAGCGTTGCTGCGGCACTACGGGCACCGTCCTGCGCCGTCGGGCTGACGACTACCAAAGCGTCTGCTTCGTCGAGAATTCCGTACATGGCCGAGTGCATGATTCCGGTGCCACAGTCGGTGATGACGATGTTGTAATGCACCTCGAGAATTCGCAGAGTATCGAGGTAGTCCTGCTCGTTGAAAGACTCCGAAGTTTCCGGATCTGCCTCACTCGCAAGGATTTCGAGTCGGCTGTCGCCTTGCGAGGTGTAGTAGCGAACATCGCTGTACGTACGAATGTCACCGTCGGCCAACAGATCACGAACGGTCAGGTGATGTTCACGTCGTTCACGATCAGCCAGAGTCCCCAGGTCGGGATTGGCGTCGATGGCTACGATTCGATCGCCACGGATCGACGCGAACGTCGAACCGACGGTCTTTGCCGCCGTGGTTTTTCCCACACCACCCTTGAGTGAGATGAAAGCAATCTTGTACACGCCGCGCACTGTTCGGTTGGCACGGCGCACCAGAGCTTGATGTTCGAGTTCGGCGGCCGACTGCCCAGTGTTGATCCGACCCCCGGTGAGTTTGAACAACACACTGCCCAAACCGCGTTCGGGTGGACGCTTCGCCCGCTTGATGATGTCCAGATCGTCGACAGAGGTCATAGCCCTGGGCGTCGAGGTCCGAAAATCGGTCGGCTCTTCACGACGTTGCTGGCGCATCCGCTGACTGGGCAACGGTTTTGCCGCGGGTTCGTCGAATTGCGGCGTGAAGGTGACGGTTCGAATCGACGTTGCGTAACCGTCGTCGGACGCGTCGAAAAGGCCGTTGCCCTGAGTCGTTCCGGAGTTGTTCCCCAGGACTCCGTTATTCGAACCGTTGTTATCGCTGCGCACCGTTTTCCTAGGTCGAGTTCGGAATCATTTCGGACATAGCCTCTCGGACGCTATCACTCTGGCGGGCTTGCCGTTCTCTGCTCAATACCGTCACGGCACAACAGACCGTTACACCCGCACTTCGATGACTTTGGTCCCCACGCCTGTGCCGATCTCAGCAAATACGAACGTCGTAACGATATGCGGCACAGATATCTTCATCTGCCGCTGAAAACAGCCTTCCGCAATGTCAGGGCAAATCCCTTGGTAACAAACGAGAAAAGGGAGGGTGATCACCTGGGTGATCACCCTCCCTTCATGGACAAGTGTTCAGCTGCTGCAGAATTCCGCACTCTCGAACGAAGTGCCCCCAACCCTACGGATCACTCGTACCATTCGACCGTCATCACGGGCAGAGCTCACTCTTCACGTATGCAGCACTCGGCTTGACGGTGCCGTCCGACCTCACTGCGCCGAAATACGACTCTCGATCCGTCGTCGCTCCGTAAGGTGCGTAGTCGTTGAGACGGTAAAAGATGAGCGGCCCCAACCAAGGCTTGGATTGCTTGTCTGCCATCGCTGCCTGATAGATCTCGAGTTGACGCGCTTCGCTGACGCTGTCCGGAGTCCTACTTGTAGGCGCCCCGAACTCGGTAATCCAAATCTTTTTTGCAGAATCTCCGTTGGCAGTCATGATTCCGCGAAGGCTCGGCCGAACGATCCCGCCGCCCGCGAACGACTCGACACTCATCTGAGACCACGAGTTCCAATCATGTTCATCTGTAGGCAGCGCCGGATACGAGTACGGATGATGACCGACAGCGTTGAACGATGACCGTGCACCATTCGTATACAGGGATTGCAAGAATGTGAGTGGCGCGACCTGACTGCCGTCGACGGCGTCAAACCGACTCGGCCGGGCTCGACTACTAGCCCTCGTAGTAGCTGCCTGTATCCTTTCGCGTATGACGCCGGGTCCGAAAGATGTCGCGCAGCTGCGCGGCGCTTTCGTGGGCGGTACCTCCGGCGCGGTTTCCGTCGCAGCCCACGCGCTCGGTGGCGGCGGCATGGCCCCGTCCGAGAGCGCGGTGGTGTTGTTGATTCTCGCGTGCGCGAGCGTCGGCGCGGTGGTCACGTCCATCGACACTCGCCGATCCCCTGCCCTCTTGCTCGCCCTTATGCTCGCTGCGGGTCAGGCCATCGGTCACGCGACATTGACCATCGCTTCGGATCATCAACACGGCCTGCTCCTGTCGCTTCCGATGCTCGCAGCGCACATCGCTGCCGTCGGAGTGTGCGCAGTTCTGATCCGCGGCGCAGAACACGGGTACGTCGTGGCGGCATCGACGGTGGCGGCAATCGTCGCCGTCCTACTGCGCCCGTGGGCACCTGAACCCTCGCCGTTCACTGCGCGTACTCGATACCGCGCCAAAGTTGTTCTGCGTCAACTCCTCACCTCAGGCCTGGGCACTCGCGGCCCACCGGCATTCGTGTAACTCACCTTCCCTTTCCTCTCACGCACGTGAATACGTGCGCCACTTTGCTGTGCGCCTTTATTAACCGCCCGCGGTTAATAAAGGCGCACGGCGGGATCGAGTACACGCATGTCCGCACCCGAATTGGAGCGCGCACAGACACGCGCTTCCAACGACAGCTCTCCCCCGAAGAAGCAGGTCGGCGGCGCCAGACCGCTGATTCTGCGCCTGCACTTCTATGCCGGAATCCTCATCGGGCCGTTCATCCTCATCGCCGCGCTGAGCGGTGGTCTCTACGCGATAGCGCCCACCATCGAGAAGTTCGTCTACAGCGACTACCTCCAGACCGACACCACCGGACAAATCGCGTCGCTGAACGACCAGATCCGTTCCGCCCAGCAGTACCGCCCTGACCTGACCGTCTCGGCAGTACGTCCGTCCCCTGCGGCCGGAGAAACCACGCGGGTCCTGTTCACCGATCCGTCGTTGGGCGAATCGGAGAGGCTCGCAGTCTTCGTCGATCCAGTGCTTGCACAGCCGGTCGGCGAGCTGGCGGTCTACGGAAGCAGTGGTTCGTTGCCACTGCGCACCTGGATCTCTCAGCTGCATCGCCACCTTCATCTCGGTGAACCTGGCCGCCTCTACAGCGAATTGGCCGCGTCGTGGATGTGGGTGGTCGCACTCGGTGGCGTCTACCTGTGGTTCCGTCGATACCGCACCGCTCGGAACGCTCGTCTACTTACGATCGACCGAGCGTCCACCGGACGAAGCCGGACCCTGAACTGGCACGGTGTCGTCGGCATCTGGATAGCAGTTGCGTTGGTGTTTCTCTCGGCGACCGGACTCACGTGGTCGACGTACGCCGGAGAGAATGTCAGCAATCTGAGAACCGCATTGAGTTGGACGACGCCCTCGGTCGTGAAAACTCTCGGCGACGCTCCACCACCGGCAACGGGCGGGCACGAGGGTCACGACATGGCCCCCGCCGCCGCCGGCACGCTGACAGACACCAACGTCGGACGTGTCGACACCGTCCTCGGTATCGCCAGGTACAACGGGATCACCGGTCCGGTCGAAGTATCGATACCCGCCAACGCCGAGACAGCCTTCACCGTCGCCCAGACGCGTCAGCCGTGGGTGTACAGCAACAACACCATCGCAATCGACGGAGCGACGCAGAAGGTCACCGACGAGTTGTGGTTCTCGGATTGGCCACTCGCAGCCAAACTTTCGGCTTGGGGAATCCAGCTCCACATGGGCCTGCTGTTCGGCCTTGCCAACCAGATCGCACTCACCGCACTGGCACTCGCGTTGGTCAGCGTGGTCATTCGTGGCTACATCATGTGGTGGCGCCGACGCCCCACCCGTGGCTCCGACTGGGCTGTCGGCCGGGCCCCTGCCCGCGGCGGGATTCGCAACCTCTCCCCGCTCAGCATTGTTGCGCTGGTTGCGGTAACCGCACTGGTGGGCTGGTTTGTTCCGCTACTCGGCATCAGTCTTCTCGCATTCCTGCTGATCGACGTTTGCATTGCGGCGTTCAAACGCCGCGCCACCACCTGACACCTCACGAATCACGGAGACACACATGACTGTTCGAACAAAGATATTCGCAGCTGTTGCACTGACCGCAGCTCTCGCCTTGACCGGCTGTTCTTCGAACTCCGACAAGGAAACCGAAGCCGCACAATCCATCACAGTTCAGGATCAATGGGTCAAGGCAGCACCCGAGGGAATGAGTGCGGCGTTCGCCGAACTGGTCAACTCCAGCGACAAGGACGTACGCGTGGTCTCGGCAACCAGTCCCGCGTCATCGCGACTGGAACTGCACGAGGTCGTGACCGGGGACGGCGGCACCATGACGATGCGCCCCAAGGACGGTGGGTTCCTGGTCCCTGCCAACGGGTCCGCCAGCCTCACCCCGGGCGGTGACCACCTGATGTTCATGGACCTGTCCGCGCCGCTGCTCCCTGGCGCCGAAACCGACCTCACATTGATCTACGACGACGGTTCCAGCACCACGTTCACAGCCCAGATTCGCGACTTCTCCGGTAATCAGGAGAACTACGACCCGAATCACGGTGGCTGAGAACACGAACCCGCCCAGCCGAGCACTCAGCCGGCGGCGCCTTCTCGGAGGAGGTGCCGCCGCGCTCGGCGTCGCGGGAATAACTTGGGGCGCAACCACAGTGGTGGAGCGCAGCGAACACGAGCAGCAAGCAGGCAAGCTGGTGGAACCGTTCTACGGCGTCCACCAGGCTGGAATCGCCACCACTCCGCAAGCGCACGGCACGTTCATCGGGTTCGACCTCTTGCCTGGAGCCGATCGAACTGTGGTCGTCGGGATCATGAAGATGTGGTCCGAGGATGCGTCACGGCTGACCGCCGGTAACCCGGCGTTGGCGGATACCGAACGGGAACTGGCCGTGGATCCGGCCCGCTTGACGGTGACCGTCGGCTACGGCCCTGGCCTGTTCACCAAGCTGGGATTGCAAGCACGTCAACCGGACTGGTTCGAGCCGTTGCCGAGCTACGAGATCGACCGACTTGACGATCGATGGGGCGGATCGGACCTATTGCTGCAGATTTGTGGCGACGATCCGGTGACCATTGCTCATGCTGTGCGAGTTCTGACCAAGAACGTCCGATCACTGACGACAATCCGGTGGACGCAGAAGGGATTCCGTAACGCGCGCGGCACCACGCCCGAGGGAACCACGATGCGCAATCTCATGGGCCAAGTGGACGGGACGGTCAATCCGGCTCCGGGAACAGTGGATTTCGATTCACTGATCTGGCACGACGGCGCTGGTCAACCGTGGCTGGCGGGCGGAACCTCGTTGGTACTGCGACGCATTCGCATGGAAATGGATACCTGGGACGAACTCGATCGCTCGGGGCGCGAACTCACCATGGGGCGCACGTTGTCCAATGGCGCTCCGCTCAACGGAACCAACGAATTCGACGAAGCGGATTTCACACTCACGGACAAGTTCGGCATTCCGGTGATCCCGCCAGGATCACACATCGCGCGAGCCCACCAGACGCATGAGAAGGAGCAGTTCTTCCGTCGGGCATACAACTACGACGACGCACCCGAGAGCGGGCAGACCTCGAACTCGGGATTGATCTTCGCAGCATTCCAACGGGACATCGCCGAGCAATATCTACCGGTCCAACAGCGATTGAGTGACTTCGACGCACTCAACGAGTGGACGACGCCGATCGGTTCTGCGGTGTATCTCATTCCGCCGGGATGCACCGAGAACGACTATGTGGGAAGCGGATTGCTCGGCTGACAACCCCGGGTAACGATACTGTGGGGGGGGGGGGGGGCAGCGGGCCCCCCCCCCCCACACCAAGAACAACATGTGTTTGGTTTTTTTTGGGTTATTGGGGGGCGGCCGAGCCCCCCCCCCCCCCGCG
>NZ_JAWLSE010000014.1:0-13043 GCF_033142365.1 Rhodococcus sp. IEGM 1241 | reverse complement strand
GGGGGGGTGTGCCACGGGGCCGGGGGGTGCCCACGTCTACGGTGTTGGGGGTTGGGTGGTGGCGGGCCCCCCCCGGGGGTCGCGGGTGGGGGGGGGGGGGGCCCCCCCCCCCCCCCCCCCCCCACAATGCCTTCTACCTGAAGTTGTTGCGTTACTTGGACTTACGAGGTCCCGGCATGACCGCCCCCGGACGAGCGGTAGTCAACCTCGTGACCCAACCGCTGACGGGCCACTTCTTCAGGCCGACGTTGTGCGGGGTGACCTCGGTTCCGACGTACTTGGCAGCGAGCTCGTCGTCGACGGTTCCGTTGAACCGCCACAGTTGGCTTCCGTCGGCATTGCGAGTGGACACCTCCCATGACTGAGCGCGGAATGCACCACGAATGATGCTGTCGGCAAACACCAGAACGGGGATTCCGATCTCGGCACGAACAGCTGCACCGGCAGACCACTCGGCGCGCGCGAGTTCGTAGATCTCTTCCGGCGTTGCTCCCGGACGAGCGGAGGCCGGCACGTGGAGGACGATGCTCGGCGTCGGGAGTTCCGGCGCGGGATCGGCCGAGTAGCGCAACGCGAGTTCCTCGACGCGGGTCGCACGGGCGTCCTTGTCCGATGTATCGCCCGCGAGGTTGGTCAGGCCCTCGCCCGCGTCGGTGATTCGCAAGGCTTCCACGATGCCGCGGACGACCTCGTCGGTAGTGGCGGCCGAATCCGTGGCGGCAGCGACCGAGCGGAGAAGAACGAAGTGCTCCACCGCCGAACCCGCGTCGTAGATTTCACGGATGCGGGCGATCTTGGCTGCTGTCACAGCAGCGTTCGACTCGGCTGGGCCGTCCGCTCCTTCGAGATTCGCAAGTTCACCGAGCGCTTCGAATACCGGCGCGAACACTTGATTTCCCGTGCCGTGCCCGACATGGAACACCTGATCGTTGCGCGGGTCACGCAGGGCAAAGACATACTGCCCCAGTCTCTTCCCAACCTTTTCGGTGAACGGCTGCGGAGCCGGCTTCCTGACGACCACCTCGGTGGACAGAGTGCGCATCACGGCCAGACGGAGTGCGTCGGGCACGCTGGTGGAACCGGCAGCACCGGAAAAGATTGCCGCCGAAGCAGCGCTGATCGAGGTGAACGTGCGGCCGACTTGCTTCTCGAGAGATGCAGAGACCGTACCGACCGCAGTCAGTTTTGCATCGAGGGTGCCGTCACCCTCGACAAGGAACTCCTTGATCAACGGAGCAACGAGCAGGGTGGAGCCGATAGCGCGAGGAACTGTCCAGACAATAGCCATGCCACGAGCCTAGGCGATCACCTCGAGACGCGAGGCGAACGCGACTCAGCCCGCCGCTGCCGGCCCGGCCAGTCCCTGCACAAGAAGGTTCCAGGCCGAGTGCGCAACGTCTTTCCGCGAGCTCTCGGCAGTCCGTTCCATGATCGCGGCGAACATGGCGATCGCCAGGATCACGTCCTCAGCGGTCACGGACTCTCGTATCTTCCCAGTTCGACGCGCCTCGTCGAGGCGCCCTTCGAGGAGATCGGTCAAACGGGCGCCGGCCGAATTCAGTCGCGAGTCGCCGAAGGAGACCGGCTTGATGACCTCCACGAACACGATGGAGGTAGTGATCTGGTCGACCAACAAACGAAAAAGATCGTCGAGAGTCGAATCCGGATCAGCCGCCAGATCTTGCAGCTCGACGATGTTCTCGTCGAACACCGCGAGTGCGAGGCTTTCGCGAGTGGGAAAGTGCCGGTAGAGGCTGCCCTGGCCGACGCCGGCCGTGCGGGCGATCAGGCTGAGCGGAGCAGCAAATCCCTGGGTGGCGAACACCTCGCGAGCTGCTGAGATGAGCGCCGCACGATTGCGCGCCGCATCTCTCGGCCCTCTGTTGAGAGATCCGCTATTGACGCGGCCAGACGATGTCACGCACACTACGATACCAACCGGACAGCATTGTCCGGTTGGTTGCGGCCCGACACCGGTTCACACCCCGACCCGATCGTCGTGAGCGCTCGAACGCGCGCCTGCCCTCCGTGCTGCCTGTCCTTGAGGTACGTCTGCCCGTGAGATACGAAAGGCAATCCCGCACCGGGAGTTGGACTCGATGAAATCGTTCACGACCATCAGAACCAGATCTGCCATCGCGCTCGTCACCTTGATCACCGTCCTTCCCGTGTGCGTCGCTTCTGCTGAGCCCGCCACTGCCCCGGGCTCGATCCACGAGAACCCGGGTGTCGCTTCCAACGCTGCAAGCCGCGCCGAATGCGGCCCGGGCTCGATGCCCGAGACCGGGTTGCAGGGTGATGTTCCGGCCGAGGACCGAAACAGCGGACGCAGCCGAGACGGGTACAGCTGCAACATGTCTCAGATCGGCGGTTACTCGAGTCGCGGCGGCGGGATCACGTCCACCAACTTCGAACACTGCTCGTACATCGGCAGCTTCTTCCCCGGGAACCTCCTGGGCCCCGCGCAGGGCGTGCAAGTTCTCGACGTGTCGGATCCTGCCAATCCTGCTCTCACCGCCACGCTGACCGAACCTGCGATGCTGGCCGGAACGTGGGAGAGTCTCAAGGTCAACACCGCGCGAAAGCTGCTGGTGGGCACGGGCGTTCCGCTCTTGACCGGCGTCGGCCTGATGTCGGTCTACGACATCTCCGATTGCGCGCACCCGAAACTGCTCAACCCCGGACCAGGAACCGATCTGGGGATGCTGCTGCCGATCACCAATCACGAGGGCGGATTTTCACCGGACGGGAACACCTACTGGTCTTCCGGCACCGCTCCCGGCGTGGTGAGCGCCGTCGATCTCACCGATCCCGCCAACCCGCGCGTCGTCTGGCAGGACCTCATCGGGTTGTCGACCCACGGCTTCGGAATCACTCCAGACGGAAATCGCATGTACCTGTCGAACAATCTCGGCGGAATACATGTTCTCGACATCAGTGAGGTTCAGCGCCGCGTCCCGAATCCTCGGGTGCGCCAACTGTCCCAGCTCTCGTGGACCGACGGTTGGGCCACCCAACACAGCATTCCGGTCACCTACGACGGTTCGCCGTACCTGTTCACCGTCGACGAAGGTGGTTCCGGCGGAGTCAAATTGATCGACGTCTCCAATGACGACGAACCGGCGGTCGTCAATTCGGTGAAGCTCGAGATCAATCTGCCGGAGAATCAAGATGCTGCGCTGGCGTCTGCTGCCGGCGGATCGCTGTTCGCGTACGAATCTCACTACTGTTCGGCCGATCGCCCGGTCGACCCGACGGCGCTGGCATGCGGATGGATCTCGAGCGGGATTCGGGTCTTCGATGTTCGAGATCCCTTCGACGTCCACGAAATTGCGTACTTCAACCCACCCGCTCGGACCGGCGACAATCTCGAACTCGCCAACTCGCCGCACGCTCTCGCCTCGCTCATCGGGGTACCCATTCTCAGCACGCCGGCAATCGCGCAGTCGATCGCGCAAGGCCAGTTCGACCCCGGCCAAGCGCTGAGTTCGCGATCGGGCATGGTCGCTCTCGGCGACATCTCGACCGATTGGTGCTTCTCCCCACCCGAATGGCGCGGCACCACGTTGTGGGCGACGTGCGCCGACAACGGCTTTGTTGCCATGCAACTCGAAAACGGTGTCTACACACCACCCGCTGACCAGAAGACGACCGTGGGATCATGACGGCGCCGCGATCGGTCAAAGCCGTCGCACTCGTGGCTGCGGCACTGATGCTGCTCGTACTCGGCGCAGCATTACGTCCACTGTTCGCACCCGAGAACCACACGCAGACAGCTGTTCTGAGCGAAACCGAAATCGGATTCGTGCATGACATGGCGGCCCACCATCAACAGGCCCTCTTCATTCTCGCGCGTCTGAGCCCCGATGTGGACCCGGCGGTTACGAGACTGGCCCAGCAGATCGACGATGTTCAGAGAACGGAAATCGGTGTCATGCTCGGCTGGCTGCGGTTGGCCGGTGTCCCGCCGAACAGTAGAACGCCGATGGCGTGGATGGAGGCGTCACCGAGCGGCGCTGGCGACTCTCATCATCACCCGGCAACGCTGGACACCGAGGCCGCCTCCATGCCGGGTATGGCTACGACCGAAGAACTCGAGAAACTGAGTAGCGCTCGCGGGTTCGACGCCGAGGTTATGTTCCTGCAACTGATGGAACGCCACCACCGTGGCGGGATCGCTATGGCGCAGGCCGCCGATGCTCTGCTCGAGCGCGGACCGGTGAAACAGTCGGCCCGCGACATGATCAATTCCCAGAGTCAGGAATCCGGGCTGATGACACTGATGCTCGGACAACGTGGGGCGCAACCACTGCACTGAACCGCATCTGCACTGACTATCATGGGTGTCGACCTGTGAACTACAGAAGGAATCGACACTTCAATGACCCTGCTCGTTCGCGGAATCGAATGGTCGAACCCGACAGCACCGCGGATCCGATGCGTCGACGACACCACTTCCGCTGCGACCTTCTACACTCACGACTCGGTTCTGCGATTCTCCGTCGACGAGGCGAAGGGCCGCCGTTGCCTCGGGTGGCGAGATCTCACCGCCGAAGGTCCGGGACACTCGCCGTGTGACCGCGGGGCCACGGTCGTTACCGGGCGCCAGTGCGATCGATGCCGAAATCGTGAGGGATTCACCACCGTTCATCAGGCACATGTCAGCGGCGCGCACATTCATCCGAACGTGCACACCTATCTCACGCAACCACAATGGCTCTACATCGACATTTTCGCCGGCGGTCAGATGAAGGTGGGGACGGCGGCCGAGTTCCGCAAGCATCCGCGAGTCGCCGAACAGGGAGCGGTCTGCGCATTGTTCGTAGCGCGGTCGACGGACGGTTACAGCATTCGTTCCCTCGAAGCCCGAGTTTCGGAGCACTTCCACTTGAGCCAGGCAATACGTACGTCTCGGAAGATCGAAGCGCTGACAGGACCCTTGGATCGCGAGAAACTGCGAAAGTCGTTGCACCACTTCGTATCGTCGATCAAAGACGAGCTGAATGACATCGGATCGGACATCGACGGAATCGAGATCCTGGAGGCTCCCGAAGAATGGACGGCGCCGGCGTGCGCCGACGTTGTCTTCGATGCGGCACCGTTGATCGCGTATCCGCACACTTTCGAGTCCGGGGAACATTCCTTGTACTTGGAGGGCCTTGCCGGTTCGATCGCCTCGCTGCGGATCGACCCCGATCCTGAATCGCCACGCTTCGTCGCGGATGTGTCCGGACTGGTCGGTCGAACCATCACCGTCGGCGAGTTCGAGTCCCCTGGCGTGGCGATTCAGGAATCGTTGTTCTGAAAGTAGGTCAGCAACTTCCCGCGGTCGCTGCGGCGAATCCGCGAGTGACCTCAGCCTGCTCGTCGGCAGACAAGCTCGACCACTCGGGATAAGCCTGGATGGAGGTCAGCATGTCGTTTGCCAATGATTCACGCGTCATGCCCATTTCCTCGCCCGACTCGTCAATTGCCGGCTGGTATGCGTCGAGGTACCGGAGAACGTCGGAGCACGCCTGCGCGTAGGTCCGTGGCAGTGCCGAACTCACATTCGGGTCCGACGGGACCTCAGCCGGGACGCTCGAGTCGACCGACGGTGCCTCGGTAGTCGATTCCGACGATGTCGCCGGAGCCTCGGATGACGTCGTCGGTGACGCAGTGGTGGTCGCCGAAGCGGAGGAAGTGAGTGTTCCGACCTCGGTCGGCTTGTCTCCGTCAGAACCGCAGGCAACCAGCGCCACCAGCGAGCAGGCACCGATGAACCCGGTGATCGTTTTCTTCATCCTTCAAGGATGCCAGAGGGCGTCTGGCGCTCGAACGGACCGGCATCGTCGACCGGCGAGAATCGTCCGGGCAGCCTGTCGAATCCGACTGCCTCGTCGGCCCGCCTACAGGATTGGACCATATGCCCCGTCTGCGAACCCATGCTACGGTAACTTAACTGCAAAGTAACTATGGGTGGGATTGTCCGGTCTGCCGCGTTCATCCGGAACGCTCTGATCGGAAATAGTTCGTCTTTAAGGGGCTGGAACGAGTGGGACTTTTTCGTCGACGAGGCTCCCGGGAGGAAGACGACGATCGCGGGCAAAACCTCGATCGCAGCGACCCCGGGTATGCCGCCTGGTTCGCGAACGTCTCCGACGCGGGCGGTCAGCCGGTTCCGTACAAGCGGCCGCTTACCGCGCCGGTGTATCCGCAACTTCAGACGCCGGTGCCGGACTTCGAGACGGATACGAGATGGCCGCTCAGCGCACCCCCCGGGGACGGCTGGCTGCCCGCAGACCGCATCGACGAATTCGAGTCGTCGAATGGCCGCTCATCTGCACCGAACGGAACGAGCCCACAAATCTCACAAGCTGAACAGTTGCCGCCCAGCCCACTCCCGACACCGCAACCAACGATTCCACCTCGAAATGTACCGATGACTTCATCACCGAAGCATCACCTGGAGTCGCCCCGCGCGACTCTGCCCTACCAAGGAGAAGCAATGAGCAACATCGACAAGATCCTCGGCGAATTGATGCGCATCGACGGTGCCAGCGGTGCAGCCGTCGTCGACGCCGACAGCGGGATGGTTCTCGGTATGAGCGGCAACCCGTCATTCAGCCTCGAGTACGCCGGCGCCGGCAACTCCGAGGTTGTGCGAGCAAAGCTCCGCACGATGAGTAACTTGGGGATTACCGACACTCTCGAAGACATTCTGATCACCCTGAGTAACCAGTACCACCTCATTCGCGTCCTCGAGACGCCCGGACTGTCGACGCTGTTCGTGTACCTGGTTTTGGATCGCGCGCGTGCGAACCTGGCACTGGCCCGCCACAAGCTGGGCGAACAGACACCCAAGATCGAGATCTGACGCTTCCACTCCCTTCCCGACAATGCCCGGTCCTCGCCAACGGCGAGGACCGGGCATTGTTCGTTCCGCATCGTCGATTGGTGAACGTCGCGCCGGCACCGATACTGGGACAGTGACTATCGCGGATACTCCTTGCGTGTGGTTGACCACCCTTCGAAGCGACGGCTCGCCGCACACGACTCCGGTCTGGTTCTTCCTGCGTCAGAACACATTCTGGATACCGAGCGCCGAGCAGAATCGGAAGGTTCGGAACCTGCTGGACGATCCTCGGGTCTCGTTGGCAGTCGACGGATCCTCTCGCGACCCGTGGGTCGCACAGGGGTTCGGGACAATTCACCACGACGTCGGCGAGTTCGGCGATCTCCTGAAACTTTTCGGCGAGAAGTACGACGGCTGGGATGCCGCAGACGAAACTCGTGAAGGTCCGCGAGTTCTCGTGTCGGTTCCGGTGACGCGATGGCTACTTCGACCGGACTGACAGACAGTGCCGGTTCAGCCCGAAATGTCGTGAATGACATACTTGTAGTTCATCTCTCGCAGAAATGGACTCTCACACATGGCACGCACGGCACATCACAGGCGCGGCATCGCCGGCGTCACCATCGGCATTGCTGCCGTGATCGTGCTGGGAGGTTGCGCCAGTTCCAACGCCGACGCACCCGAAACATCTTCTCTCGGTTCGGGAATCGGATCCGGCGTCACGACGACGGTTACGGCCGGAACTTCGGCTCCCTCGTCCGCCGCAATTGAACTGCTGGCACAGATCCCCATCAAGGGACGCGCACCCAAGACCGGATACGACCGTGCACTGTTCGGTACCGCCTGGACCGACGACGTCACCGTCGAGTTCGGCCACAACGGCTGCGATACGCGCATTATCTGCACGCAGTTTTGACATATCTCAAAACCTTGCTGGTAGGCCCCCATTGTTCGATGTCGACGGTGTGAGTTATGTGAGTGACGATGGTCAGTTCGTGTGACGGTCGACCGGTTCGACCGCACGGATAGGGACGATGGCATGTTCAATCACGCACGTGGCCGGTTGATTGGGTTCGGTGGATGTGTAGCACACCTGGTCTGATGTCGGGATTTCCCGACAATCATCCTCATGAGTTTTGTTGATAAGAGTGCAGATCCTCTGCACTGCATATGATTTAGGAGTTTGACGTTGCATAGTCGCTTGGTGCGTTCCCGTTCCCTCCTGGTTGCCGTCACTGCCTTGGTCGGGTTGTCGATTTCCGGTTGCAGTACGACGTTGGCGGATGTGATCCCAGCAGGATCGTTGTCTGTGGATAGCCCTGGTCAGCACGATGTTGATGTGGCTTCTTCCGTTGCGCTGTTGGAGACGCTTCCGGTGAAGGGGCGTGCTCCGAAAACTGGTTACAGCAGAGATCAGTTCGGTCAGGCATGGTCTGATGATGTCGATGTGGAGTTCGGGCATGACGGGTGCGATACGCGCAATAATCTGTTGGCTTCGCGGCTGACTGACGTGGTCTTCAAAGAAGGAAAGAAGCAATGTGTTGTTCTCTCTGGCACGTTGGCTGATCCTTACACTGGAAAGACGATCAATTTTGTTCGGGGACAGGATACTTCGACTGCGGTTCAGATTGACCATGTGGTCGCGTTGAGCGATTCGTGGCAGAAGGGTGCGCAACAATTGAGTCTTCAGGAGCGCACGAATCTGGCGAACGATCCCCGAAATCTGATCCCGGTGGATGGACCGACGAACGCGAAGAAGTCTGATTCCGATGCCGCATCCTGGCTTCCCCCGAACAAGGCGTACCGATGCACCTACGTCTCGAAGCAGATCACGGTGAAGTCGGTCTACCGCCTGTGGGTGACTCAAGCAGAGAAGGATGCGATGTCTGCCGTATTGTCCGCGTGTTGATTCACAGTTCCGCGTAGATTCCGATGCTTGCTGGGGTGTGTTCTTATGTGCCGATTGCTTCGATTCGTCGTGCTGGAGAAACGCTTTGAACCATCCTTTTGAGTGAGGCGCGGGCGGCGGTGAGCTCGTCCTGGAGTTCTTCGGTTCGTGTTGTCATGGTGTCGGCGCGTCTGCGTTCGGAGTCGAGGTCCGAGCGCAGCTCGGCTGCTATCTGTTCGAGCTCGTGGATACGGGCGAGCAGTGTGTCGTGCGGCAGGTGTTCGAGTTGGTTGCCGAGTAGTAGTTGCACTTTGGTCTCGAGCTTGGTTCGGTCCGTTCGTAGCGCCCGAACTTCCTCACGCGCCATCAACAGTTCGGCGTGAAGACTGTCCGCCGTAGCGGACGTGCGTCCGGCGCTGCTTCTGGTGGCGGTGTGGGAGTGCTCTTCTGTGGCGCGTTCGACGGCGGTTCGAATTGCTGCGGTGTTGTAGATGAACCATGGAGAAACGCCTGCGCGACGCGCTATTTCGCTGATGTTGATGCGTTCGCCAGCGGATGAGAGGTCGGCGATGACTGTCAGCGTTCTGCGTTGTTTGTCAGCGCTGTCACGTCGACGGGAGGCGATGAGCCGTTGGGTTCGTATGTCACGGTCATCGGCAGTCATCGTTGTTCGTCCTCGTTCGTGTGGGTGGTTACGGACTCGAGCGGTATGAAGGCAGCTGCGGTCCTCGCTTTCCTCAGTTCGCGGGAGGCGTTGTCGATGACCGCGCGTTGGTCTGCGGGCAGGTCGGCAAGCATTGCGTCCATCGACGAGATGACGTCCGTGAACGCGTGAATTTGGGCGTCGAAGTTGGTGATCACCCACGACGCGGAGTCGGTGGCGATTGCAGTTTCTTTGTCTGTGCGCAGCTCTGCGAGATGCTGCTCGATTGCGGGCCGGTAGGACGGGTCCGGTCGGTAGAAGGAGCATCCTGCGCACTGGAATCGGATCGGGCAGTGTTGGCCGCCGGCTTTGATGTTCGAGGGTTCGGTGCAGTTTCCGAAGGGCACGGCCACCGACTGTCGCTCGTACTCCGTTACCGACGTGAATCCCGCCGGTCGTCCGTGCCTGTCGATCGCGAACTTCGAAATCTCCTCGGTGGCTTGGCGTTTACGTTTGAGTGTGACGGAGAAATATCCCATGGTCGTGTCGACGCTGCGGTGATCCATCAATTCGCGTAGGACGTCCACCGGTGTGCCGTTGTCAGCGTGCCGCTGAGCGTAGGAGTGCCGCAATCCGTAAGGAGTGATCATTGATCTGTCGTAGAGAGCTGGGTTTCCGTCATCGTCGAGTCTTTCGTCGACAAGTTCCGGGATTGCATCGATCCAGATGGCGAAGGCCCGGGACCCGAACTGCGCACCGCTCAAGTGCCCGCGGCGAATGTTGTTGCGGGTTCCCGGCGTGGGAAAGAGCCAGTCGCACAGTGTGTCCGGAACAGACAGCGATTGAAGGTGGTCGAGCCATTGGTCGATCACGGTTGCCGTTGCAGTGCTGATCGGCAATCTACGCCCCATTCTGCGACGTTTACGGTTGTCGTAGACGAGTGTGGGCTTGCCGTCGACCCAGTCCAGGCATGAGCGTTTGAGCCCGACGATCTCACTCGGGCGTCGACCGGTGTCCCGGATGATCTGGTAGACCGTCTGATACATCATGGCGTAGTCGTCAGGGTTCCAGCCCGGCGCGGAGTACGTGGAGTGCCTACCCAGCAGCTCGAGGTGTTGATCGAGTTGTGCGATGACATGTTCGGGGATCGTGCGTCCGAAGTCGTCCTCGCTGGTCTCGACCTGGGCAATTGTGTGCGAACGCAGATCGAGTGCGAAGGAGCCGGGGATGTCATCCATTGCGCCCGTGCGGCGTGAGAACTCGAGAAGTCGGCGCCACCACCCGAGCAATGATCGTCGATGGGTGAAGGAATGGGGCTTGCCCTCTCGATCGGCGCTGGTGCGGAAACCCTCGACGACAGCGCTCATGTCACCGTGGTCGAGTAGTTCGGGGTGATCGCCGTTCGTGCGCAGCGAGAGTTGCCGTGAAGCGATTTCGGCGGCATGAACGGTGTGCCGCAGTGTCGTCACGGGTGGGCGTACCTCGCGGCCGAATTGTTTGGTGATCTCTCGAAGCCATCGCTGTCTGATCTCTCGGAAGTCCACAACGCCACCGGCCGCACTGTATCGCCGGTCCGGAGCAGCTTGCAGGCCCACGACGGCAGGTTTCCACACGTCGGCCATGGTGGGATCAGTACCGGAGTACACGACGTGCGCCCGCTGCAGATGTGTGACCAACGACCGGAACACACCACCGGCTGCAGCTCCGAGTGCCTTCTCGAACTGGCGATTTCCGGCGACATCGAGCAGTGAGCGACAATCCGGTGGGAGGTGGGAAACTATGCTGCGGATCCGCATCGGAACCAAGATGATCTGATCACGGTCACGCTGCTGCACTCCGTAAATAATCTCCGCCGCAACAGTGCCGTTCACCTCACTGAGTTCGAAATCGACTTTCGAAAAGGCTTTTTCGTCTCTTCGTGGAACCGAATCGGGGTCGAATGTCCGGTCGAAGAATGAAGGTGAGGTCCCGTTGAGCTTGCGGTGGCGTTCGCACCGCCTGCAACGGCGGTCGAAGATTTCCACGACCGTCATGCATCGGTCGACTCGGCACAGATAGACCGCTGTCATTTCGTTGTCGACGTCTCCGGTGAATACCTGTCGGCGTGAATCCCATTCCGCGACTCGCCATTGCGGGTCGATTCGTTCGATCAACCACGCTTTCCAGGTCTGTTCGTTTCCAGTCGAGAGGGCTCTTGACTCGACGGGTAGAGCGGTGATGCTCATATGCCCACTCTTTCCACTGCCGCCCTCAGGTCCTCCGCGTCGGGGTGTTGATAGATCGCGGTCGATGCTCGGCTCACATGACCGAGCAACGACTGAACCACGTCGATACCGGTGCCGTTGCGCGTCCAGATTGTGGCTGCCGTATGCCGGAACATGTGGGGCCGCAATCGGAAACCGGCACGGTTGCCGATCCTTTCCACAATCTGTTTTGCGTTCGAATACGACATCGGCGAACCGGCGTGATGCCCGAGAAGGTTGACGAACACGAAGTCCGAGGTCATTGCGGTGGGCACGCTGTCTCGTTCGAGAAGGTACTCGCGATACTGAGTGACCACCTCGTCGCTGACCGGTACGACTCGGGATTGTCCTTTAGCGCGGGCACCGTTCGAATTGCCTTCACGCCGAACAACATGAACATGAGGTCCACGTTCCTGGCATCCCAGATGAACCGAGGTCGGAAGGAAATGCAGGTCGCTACGGCGCGAACCCAATGCCTCTCCGATTCGGAGTCCGGAACGAACCAGCAACAGCACCAGAAAACGGTCTCGTTCGGTGTTCGCGGAGTTCAGAGCATGCGAAAACTGTTCTTCAGTAATAATTTCCGGAGGCTTTACGACTTCCGGCGCTTTGAGGGTTCTGGCACGAATCAGCCGATGCTGACCGGATTCACCTTCGTGGAAATCGCGGGGTGCGTAGGCCAGGTACTTGGGCTGGGACAGCCCAGAAACAACATCTGCGGAGACCAATCCACGCATTCCGCAGAACCTGAGGAATTCGACGACAGCGGTCATCACTGCGTTGACCGATCTGCCGGAGCGCAGCCGGTAGTGGACGGTTGGGGTGTGTTCGACGGCGAATTTGAAACGAGTGAGTTCACCTACACGAATCTCGTGCCAATCCAGTCCGCGACCGGCAGTCCAGTTCAAGAACCAACAGACCCGAGGAACGTATGCGCGGATTGTTTGAGGTGACCTTCCGGCGCCTTGCATGAACAGCACCCACTCGGAAGCCTCCGCGACCGGGCGCATGGATTCTTCGTCCACGATCACCCAACCCGACTGCCCCGTCGTCGGTGAAATGACCTTCTCTACAGCACACGACATCGCCACTCCTATGGCTGTCCCACCTGTGACATAGACGCTATTAGATAACCATGAGGGACAGGGCGACCGACACGCCGTGCCTACCGTGCCTTCATCCTGATGCGGCGCTAGAGATAACCCGAAACGACATCCTGCGGCGTGACCTCACCGACCTGACATTCAAAGACGGCTCCAAAAGCTGCTCGGTCCAAACCGGTACGCTCCGTGACCCGTACACGAACAAGACCATCGCCTTCACCCGCGGCCAGGACACGTCTTCTGCAGTCCAGATCGACCACGTGTTATCAGCAGCTTTGTCAAGGAGTCTTCCTCTTTCTGCTGGTCACTATGTCGATGACATGCCGCTCAC
>NZ_JAWLSE010000013.1:0-55075 GCF_033142365.1 Rhodococcus sp. IEGM 1241 | reverse complement strand
ACCGCATTCAGCACGCGGAGGACGACCGCCTGCCGCTTACCGCCGGCACCGCGTAACTAACGTCCGTGCCTCATACACCTAGTACCCGCCGTGAAAAGTCTCGAGCTGATGAATGTCGATCTTGAGGCCACTTATGAAGCAATCGTGGACCGAATCGAACGAGCCAACCGTGACGAGGAGAGTCGCGGCCAGCTCGCGGTGCATATCGCTGACCCAGCCCGGGTGCGCTACAACACCCAGCTACAGCAACGCATCAGCCGACGCCGGCTAACCCGGACGATCATCTACGAGGAATTCGCTTACACGAATGTGCAGCCTCCCACCATCCCGCGAGGCCAGGCGCCGGTGGCTGCGCCAGGCGGCAACAAACTTCGGCGCAAGCTCAGTCGTGGCCAGGTTCCCTCGGACGAAGCCGAATTTGCCGAATCCCTTCGCTCAGCATGGTTCACCACGTGGTCGGGGCGACGTTCCGGACTGATCGGCGACGAAGCCGACTTGACGAACCTCTCGTTCGATGTCCTCAATACCACCTTCAAATGCCGCAAACACGCACGCGCCAAGCATCCTGACGGAAGCGCATACGGCGCACAGATGAACGAGCTGATGGCCGAAGACCTCACTGTTGATGCACTGTCGTCTTCCCCACCATTCCCGCTTAACGATCTGCACCTGCGCGGGTTGGCTTATCAGTTATGCGACGAGTGTCGCTTCTACTTCTCCGAACCGTTCGATACGGACGAGGAGCCCTCATGACACAAAGTCTCGAGTTCGAAACCGCAGTAGCGCGCATGCGCGATCAACAACGTGCAGCTGAGCAACGCGAAGCCCACTACCACCAGGCTCGTGTTCTTCTGCTCATCTCCCACTTCACCACGGCCAAGAAGGGCGTGGCGGGCTTGACCAAGCTCGCCAAACTCGATTTTCTACTGCGTTATCCCGCAATGTTGGAACGTCTCCTTCCCTCCGGCGTGAAGTCTTGGCCGGAAGGAACAGCCCCGACGGCGTCAGAACGCCTGGCCGTGGAAAGCCGAATGACCCGTTACAAGTACGGCCCGTGGGACCAGCGTTACTACAGTGTCCTTGGTTCACTCGCGGCACGAGGCCTGATCACGTACAGCGACAACGCAAGATCCGAATTCTTGGTCACCCCCGAAGGCGCCGCAGCCTCGACTGCCCTTGCCGCCACACCCGAGTGGTCAATAGTCGCGGACCGCATCAAGGTGTTGAAGAGGCATTTCAACAAGTCAGGGTCGGTCTTGACGAATCTCATCTACGACGGTCTGCCCGACGCGGTAGACCGTTCACGGCGAACGGAAAACTGATATGTCCGTCCACCTGCGTTTCTTGTCTCTCACAGTCACGACCGCGGAAGCTGAGCGCACCTACCGGTTCGACAAGCCAGCCACCGTCATCACCGGCCCCATTGGCACTGGCAAATCCAGCCTGCTCATGCTCCTCAAGCACACCGTCGGCGGCAACGCCATGCTCACCCCTGCAGTCCGCGAGAACGTACTGTCCGTTCAAGCAGAGATCGAAGTAGGCCCCGAACGCTTCGTCGTCAAACGCGCGATCGAAGGAGACCCCGCCAACCATGTAGATCTGCTCGATCCCGACACCCTCACACTGCGATCATCCTTCCCCACACGGGCAACGCCGGGTGAGACCACTATCTCCGACTACCTTCTCGATACGCTTGGCTTCCCACGCGAACAGGTCGCGGCCCGACGCGACGGGGTTTCGCGTCCCCAGAACCTCACCTTCAACGACCTGTACGCCTACATCTACATGCAGGCCCGCGAGATCGACCGCCAGGTCATCGGCCATCTCGATTCGTACTTCGACCCCAAACGCAAAGAACTCTTCCGGCTGATGTTCGCGCTCACTAACAGTGCGCTGATGGAACTCAAACGCACGGCCAGTGCACTCACTGATGAGCTGAAATCGAAAACCTCCGAGCACAACAGCGTCGATGCGTTCCTGCTCGCCTCCGATCCTCGAAGCGACGACGAACTGCGTGCCGAACTCACCGAACTCCGCGACACCCTGCAACGAGCCGAATCGACACTGACCGCTCTACGCTTTGAGCTCTCCGAGCAGTCCGCCGCCGACACGGCGTTGCGTGAAGAACTGCGATACGCCATTCAGATCGCACAAGAGACCGAAGAAGAAGTAGTCGCCGCGCGTGAATTGGTCGAGGCGCGACAGTCCGTAGTCGCACAGGTCGAACTCGACGTTTCTCGACTCAACCGATCCGCCGCCGCCATCGACCAACTCTCCCCATTCCGGTTCGTCGCCTGCCCGCGCTGCATGCAATCGCTGACCGCCCGACATATCGCCGAGGGTCACTGCGTCGTGTGTCTGCAACCGGACCCCGCGGAAGCAGACATCGATTCCGCCGCAATCGAAGAAACCCGCGCGGTGCTGCGACAACAACTCGACGACGCACACCACATCGAACAGTCCGACATCACACACCTGCACTCTGCGCATCAACAGGCTCAGCAAGCCAGCTTTCTCGTCAGCAGCCTGCGCAGGGAACTCGACGCACAAAGCCGCGACGTAGTTGCCCCGCGATTCGACGCGATCGCCGATGCCAGTTCCCGCGTCGCCACGCTCAAGGCCAGCATCGACGCAGTCACCCAGCTACGGGATTCTTGGTCCCGCGTCCGTGCGATCGAGGCGAACATACGCGAGATCAAAAAAACACGCAGACAAACCAACAAGGACATCAAGAACATGTCTCAGAAACTCGCGGCCCGACAGGCAACAGTGATCGACGAGCTCAGCAGGAAATTCGGGGATCTGCTCAGAAACTGGAACCTACCCTGGGTCGACACCGCCGTCATCGACAACGACAGTTACCTGCCCATCGTCAATGGCCAACCCCTCGAAAGCCAGCAGGCGTCCGGTGGCGGTATCGCTACCTCCATCAACGTCGCCTACAGCCTTACCCTCCTCGCATTCGGGCTCGACCACTCTGACGTACTCACCCCCTCCCTACTCGTCATCGACTCACCCCGTAAAGCGTTCGGCAACAACGATTCCGACCGAGAACGTGCCGCCCAGATTTACGACCATTTCAGGACACTTGCTACTATCTACGGCAAACGCCTCCAACTCATCATCGCCGACAACGACCCCCCACCAATCTCAAGCGGATCCTTCGGCAAGGTGGAATTCACCTACGAAAACCCCATGGTCCCCGGTGTCGTCCACCCAGGTCCAGACCACGTCGATCGCATCGGAGACGAGCAAGTCAACTAAATTTCTGGTGCGCCGTTAGTGAGCATGTTCCATGCAGCGGCAAGTATCGAACGGCTCACTGCAGCTACGACTTTCATCGACTCCATCGCGAAGTCTCAACCTCGCGAGCACGTAGAAGCGCACTCTGATCCTCACTCTGGGGGCGAAGCCATCTATGTCATCGCGAGGGTACTCGTCTGTGCACAACGTGCCCGCAGCGCAGGCCGCGGCCGAGTTGATCGAAAACGACGCAAGGAGCTGAGAACGTGAGCGAAACCGAAGCAAGCTGGAACGCCTGGATCAGTGTGAAGCTCGCCTGGCTCCGGGAAATAGCCTTGCAGAACCAGTCGACGGAGGAGTTTGCCCGCTCGGCGTCGCTCGACATCGTCGAGGTCCACACCGACCTCGACGCACCGGGGCCGCCCACTCATAGTGCTCCACTCGTGTTAACCTGATTGCACTACATCCCCCACGCCTCTCCACGATGCGCACTTGGGGGATTTTCTCTGCCACGGGTCAGGAGGAGCGCCGGATGTCTCGACCACCGCGCCCGCACCGACCGGCCCGACCTCGCGGCTCCCTCGACTACGACAAACCGCCACTGAGCCTCGATGAGCTCGTCGACCGCCTCTCCGAACGCGGCTTGGAGATCCCGGGCCCGGACCGAGCCGGACGGTACCTGCGCCATATCGGCTACTACCGGCTCTCGCCCTACACGATCCCCTTCCAGCAGGGACAACCTGACCATCTCTTCCGCGAGGGCACGGCGTTCGACGACGTGCTCGACCTCTACGTCTTCGACCGGGCGCTGCGACTGTTGGTCATGGACGCACTCGAGCGCGTCGAGGTCGCCGTCCGCGCGGCGCTGACCGACCACATGTCGACGACCTACGACGACCCGCACTGGTACATGGACCCCGAACACTTCCGGGACCGTGGCAAGCACACCGGACTCCTGAAGATCGTCCGGGACACCTGCGACGAGCGGTTACGCGGCTCGCCGGACGCTGGGGAAGACTCATTGGTCCACCGCTCTGCCCTCGAGCACTACCTGACCACCTACGGCTCGCCCGAACTCCCTCCGTCCTGGCTCATGGTCGAGACCCTGACGATCGGACAGCTGGCCAGCGCGTACCGCAACCTGAGCCGGCGCGCCGACCGGACGGCGGTCGCCAGGAGCATCGGACTGACCGCGCCGGTACTGGAGTCCTGGCTGCAGACCTACGTGCGGGTGAGGAACGTCTGCGCGCACCACGGGCGGCTGTGGAACGTCGGCCTCGGCGTCTACCCGGCGATCCCGAACTCACCGACGGTCTCGTGGCTGGAGGGGACGGACGCTCTACCGGATCGGTCGAGGAAGCGCCTCTACCCGGTGCTGGTGTCGCTGCAGTCGGTGCTCGACTCCGTATCTCCACGCAGCAGTTGGGCCCGGCGGCTCCACGAGCTGCTCAACACCCGTCCCCAGATGAACCTGGCTGGGATGGGCGTCCCGCAGGGTTGGGCCGGCGACGACTTCTGGAGCCGACACATCACGTGAGGGCCGGGCATCACGAATTGACGTCCGACTGCTCGTCTTCCCCAAAAGCAGTGTCGAGACAGTACGTCGCTCCGCCGCGCAGTCCTTCAGGAATGCCCCACCGAAGCAGACTTCGAAGCTGGTCCCGGACGAACTGATGTTCGAGACTCGGCGCGATCCGGGACTGCACGTGCGAGACGTTCTCCGTCATACGCTCGTACGCGACACCTCGACAGGCTGACATTCCCCCGTCGAACTAGAGCCTGTTCGAGTGCCACCTCCCCGCATTTGGACTTGACCCACGACTCGCGTAGTGCAGAGAAGTCAATCTGATCCAGGCATGGAGCTCACCGCTCATGATCCCTTTCACACAGAGCGCCCCGGCGATGACTCGAATCGGTAGGCGATCTGGGCGCTGCGGGTCTGCCGCTACCTCCGGCCTCGATGGTGGCAATCCTCGTCGCCGCCATGTGGACAACGCCCATCAAGGATTGGTGCGCTACACACGCTGCTTCCCGGCGATGCCGTCTACCTGACCAAAGACGGTGCCGTCGTACGGTGGAAAGTTGTTCGTATGGAGAGGTTCGTCAAGCAGCGACTTCCGGATGGGGTCTTCCAAAGAGAGGGCGGACCACGTGAGTTGCATTTGATGACCTGCGGCGGTGAAGTAGTCCGCGATACGCAGGGGCACGGCACCTACCTGAAAATGTTGTCGCCACCCGTGCCATTCCGATCCCGAGCTGACTCCGCGCCGAAAGGGTAACCCTCAGAACAGGTCCCCCACGGGTGGGGAATGGCGCGCAGGTCCTCCCCTGCCGAAGTTCCGGAACTATCCCCTCGCTCGGAAGGAACCGAGACTGTGCGTCCTCGACGATGGCATACCAGTTCTGAGACGGGCAAGTGACATTGGCGTCGCCCGCGGCATCTGCGTCGCAGATCCAGTGACCGTAACCCTGTCCACCACACAGCATCCACCCTTGAAATCCCTCGTCGTCTACATGACAGACGGCGGGAGAGCGACTGCAGATATCGATCCGTTCTCGGACACTGCCGGACTCATACAGTCGGGCTCCACCACCCCGATCGTTCGGCGCGCGGACAAACTCTGTGAGGTGCCTGCACACTTGGCGGAACAACCACCACCACGTAGGATCCGCCATTCGCGACCGGCACCGTGAACAGGTCAAACAACGGGATGGGCTGCGCATACGCACTCACGTCTTTGCGGTACTGCTCGATCGCAGCATCTATCCGGTCCGGGTCCAGCGGCTGCAAACGGCCCTCTTCACTGACGGAGGATGATGCGGCCACATCGTTCACACCGAGCACAATCAGCCCACCGCGACTGTTAGCGAACGCGGCGACGTCTTTCGCTCGCTCTTGCATCTGAGTCCACCCGTTGGGCTTTCTATCCCGCCGACTCGCGCCGAACGCGTCGGCAGCCTTGAACTCGAGCAGCTCCGACTCCTCCGAAAGTCCTTCGCCCCATGACCGAACCGATGCCTCGGTCAACGAGTTGGTTGGTGACGACATGAGAAGTGCTCCCAATCTTTCCTCTAGCCAGGCTGAGCAGCGCGGCTGCGCACCGGGCTGCGTTCAATCTCCCTGCCAGCTCCGGCAACAAACTCGACGCCGCCGCTATCCCATCTACCAGTTCATGGAACATTGATAATCGAGCTATACCCCCTTCCGTATAGGAAGCGGTTCCGTGGCGAACAATTCCCGAGCTCTGTCGGGCGAATTCACCGCCAGCCGATACCCTCATCTACTATACATCTTAGTAGGTACGGTGCCGGTTACCCGAAATCGTGGCCATCTCGAGAAATCGCGGCAGTTGAGGAGCGCAACTCTCCGCAACCGTTCCTCGGGCTCATCGTGCATCACCCACAGCGACGTCGACACTGCCTGGACCGTACCCAGTTTGGTGGAAGTGTTTTGGTGGCAATGCATATGGCGGCAGACACGACCCGAGACACCGATCACGACGACAGAAGCAGCGAGGGCGCCGAATCCCGCGGCGAGAAGATATGGAGAACCACGATCACCGGAGCGACAACAGCAGCTTGTCAGGATATGCGCACTCATAGGCGGCTGAGCCCACACTTCGACCGCTGACAGGGGCAGACTGCACGAAGAATGTCACATATCCTGGCCCGCATTCGAAAACATGATTCGAATGCAATTACGTTCTACGCAAATGAGTTTCGATAGGTCTGGGAGTCGAAATACTGACCCAACGACTAGTAGATCGTTATTGGAAATCAGATGGAAGGATCCTTACGAATTCACGAGTCGTCTGATCGCTTCGGTGGCCTCCCTGATCTTGGCGTCGGATTCGGGCCCCCCTGTTGCAGCGGCATCGACGACACAATGACTGAGATGGTCTTCGAGTAATCCCATCGCCACCGCCTGCAGCGCTTTCGTCATCGCCGATATTTGGGTAAGAATATCGATGCAGTATTTTTCCTCTTCAACCATTCGCTGCAGCCCTCGCGACTGGCCTTCGATGCGCTTGAGGCGTTTGAGGTACGAGTCTTTTGCACTGATGTATCCGTGGGTCGCATTGTCGCGACGGCCTGGATCAACTGGATTGGTTGCGCCCACGAGATTCTCCTGGTGCTCGTTGCCCGTAGTGGTCCACATTCGAAATCATGTCGCCGGCATGGTGGGCGACGATCGATTGAACCTTCCCTGGCTACGTTGCAGTGCGGCAACGGCACACAAGAAGGCACATTGAGCGACCGCCCGCACGGATGGGTGCTTCGCCAACTGCAGGATCCTCTGGGTTGGTGACGACATAAGAAGAGCTCTCCATCTTTTCTGCCAGCCGGGGCAGACAGTGCGGCCGTGCTGTGTTCAATCTTCCTGCCAGCGCCGGTCGCGCCGGGGACGAACTCGACGCCCCGCCATCCCGTCGACCTGTTCACGGAACATCGAGGCCAATTATACCCCCCTGTGGTATTAGATGCGGGGTTCGGCGGCGAGCATTCCTCGAGCACTACTGGGGGCGAATTCTCGACCAGGCGACACCCTCATCTACTATGCACCTTAGTAGATGCGGTGCCGGTCGCCCGGAATCGTTGTCATCCCTCGAGTACAGGACGAATCATTCAGATGCCCAATAGTCGTCGTACGCGAACGTCCCCAATCGTGGGGATCGTTGGCACCGCTCTCATCGCCGTCTTTCTCGTGGCTTGTTCTGCGCAGGTAAGCGACGACAAGGCTGGGCAGTCCGTCGCCCCCTCCACGCCAGGCGTGGAGTTCACATCCGAACTTGATCATCTGCACGGGTTGCATATCAACGCCGACGGCACCGTCCTGGCGGGTACGCATCGCGGACTGTTCGCTATCGGAGATTCGGGTGACACAGTGCGAGTGGGTGATTCCGACGACGATTTGATGGGGTTGGCGGGCACGACTGGCAGTGACACGCTTTTCTCCTCAGGTCATCCGGGTCCGTCCAGCAGCGCAGCCAACCCCCTTGGTCTACGCACCAGCAGCGACGGTGGCCGAACCTGGACGGATAGCTCGCTCGCGGGAAAAGTGGACTTCCATTCTCTAGCCACAGACGGCAAGACACTCGTCGGCTTCGACGGCGTCAGCGGAGTTAAAGTGTCGATGGATCAGGGCATGTCGTGGGAATCCGGCGCTGCGGTGGGTGCCGCCTCCCTCGCTCTCACCGATAGTGGGGCATGGGCTGTCACCTCGTCAGGTGTTCAGTACAGCGACGACAATGCACGAACCTTCACGGACGTCCCTGGAGCGCCGTCTCTGGTGCTGATCGCGGGTGCATCGGATGCATTGTGGGGGGTCGATCAAGATGGATTCGCCTGGCGAAGCAGGGAAGGGAAAGACTGGGAGAAACGCGCTAATGTCGGTGCTGTTGAAGCGTTGACTGCGGCGAGTTATGACCGCGCGTACGCGGCGACTTCTCAGTCGCTGTATGCCCTGAACTGACCTGAACATGTCGTTGTTCCTTCGATTGCTCCAGAGCATCACACTTGTGCTCGTCGCGGGAGTCCTTGCGGTTCTGGGAGCTGGCATCGCCAACGCTCACCCCACGCTGCTCTTTACCGAACCTGGCTCGGAGACTGCCGTTTCCGAGCCTCCGCAAACCATCACCCTGATCTTCAACGAGCAAGTCACCCCCGGGACCGATGCAATCAAAGTCCTGGACGACACCGGCCGCGAGAGCCTGATGGATGCGGCAGAGTCGACGAAGGGCGGCCGCGCAATAACCTCCCGACTCTCGGATGCTCCGTCGCCGGGCACCTACACTGTCCGGTGGCAAGTGATCGGCGCAGATGGTGACCTCGTCGAGGAGGACTTTCGGTTTGCCGTCGGCCTCGCTTTGACCGACAGTAGCGATGGCAACGACAGTTCCTCGACCTCGTGGACGGAAACCGTGCTCAGGTGGCTGCTGTTCGTCGGGCTCGCCATCGCACTCGGAACAATTGTCGCGGAGAGATCGACTTCCGTGGCCTACGCCGAGAATCCTTCACTGAAGAGGTTACGCACCTGGTCGCCGGCCGGCACCTGCATTGGACTGGTAGGCGTTGCAGGCCTTATGGTTTCGATCGCCGCCTCGTCCAACGTTGCTGCGCTATGGCAAGAACGTGTGGGCATCATCTTGCTCGTCGAGACCGGTGGGCTCGTGTTGGCCTTGGCGCTGAAAACTGCAGCGCGTCCCAGACTTGCGAGCGCAGCCCTTCTGCTGGTCATTGCAGCCGAAGGGCTGCGCTCGCATGCAAACGTCGTCGCCCCGGGATGGGGTGCGTTTCTCACCGCCGTTCATCTCGTGGCCGCGGCAATCTGGGTCGGTGCCTTACTCCACACGGTCCGCACTGTATTCGCCTGGCGGGGCGAGCATGCTGCAGTTCGGTGGGTCATGGCCGGATACACGCAACTTGCGTTGTGGACCTTCATCGTCGTCGTGACCACCGGTACGATCTCGGCATTGTTGCTGATCCCCATCACCGCCATGTTTTCCACCACGTACGGACAACTTCTGACGATCAAACTACTCTTCGTCATCGCAGCCTCGGGTGTGGCGATATCGGCGCGCCGGACGATGCGCAGAAATGACCCAGTCGGCAAGCTGCGCAATCGGATTCGCATCGAAAGCATCCTCCTGATATCGGTACTCGCCATCAGTGCTGCACTGGTCTCGACCGCGCCTGCCAACTCACCCGCCCAGCCAGGTCCACCGGCGGCCATCGGTCCGGTTCTGCCGCTGGGAACACTGGCCGGACAGATCGGGGTGAGCGTCGCCGCCAGCGAAGGGCAGTTGGTGGTCCGACTGTCGACACCTCGCCGAGACGATTACTACGCTCAGGAACCGGACCAGGAATACTCCTTGATCGGCGCAGTGCGGATGGGTGGGGTGAACACTGCGCTCTCCTTGCGAGGGTGTGGATCCGGATGCTTCGTGGCGGTAACCGATTGGCCGCTGGGCGAAAGCGTGCTCACGCTCGAGGTTGCGGCGGCAGGGTGGCGAGGCGGAACTGTCAGCCTGTTGATTCCGTGGCCTATTGAGAGCGGGGACAATGAACTCGCGCGAGTTGTGGCGACTACTCGCGCTCAGAAAGATCTCACCTTTTACGAGTCGGTGACCAGTGATGCCGCAAGCATCGGTCCCGAACCTCAGCAGTTGAGCCTGTCGAGCGAATTCTTTCTCGCGCAGGAACCATATGCGGACGGCACTGCGCCCGTCGCGGTGCGCCTACCCGGCGAGGACGGGCAGTTTCGCTTGGTGTTGGGTTATCCGGCTGCGGGCATGAACGTGCTGCTCAGCCTCGATCAAGCGGGACGAATCACCGACGAAACTCTGAGCGATGCCAAACATCTCATCACTCGTAAGTTCGTCTACCCAGGGGACCGATGATGGGGAAAGGCCAATGAACACGAACGATCCAGCGCTTTGGCATCGTCATCGTGTCGTGAAGCGGCCAAACAGTCCCAAGGCCTTTCGGCCCTTGGTACTTTCCCCGTGTCAAGTCCGCCACAGCATGGCACTGAAGGTGTCCGCGATACCGGCGACGGTGCAACGAATTCTGCATGTTGCGGGTCTACCGGCGACAGTGGTCGGCGTTCTGTTCATGCATTCGCCACCTGCGATCGACCATTCCGATCGGCGAAGAATCCTGACGGTCGACGTGAGCAGAGCAGTAACCATGAAACTTCTCATCGCTTCATATCATTCGACTTCGGACAGTCCGCCGCGACAGTGACCGCCGAGAGCAAATGCCGAGAGCGAATGCCATGACCATCCCGACGTTCATGCGTATATGGCCGCCCCGGCCCCACACCCCGTTCGGTCGCGCACATCAGCGAATGTCGGTGAAGAACCGCAACTGGCTCGGAAACCAACCCATACCGGCCGAGCACCGCCGTGACTCAACTCTTGCACAGCTGTCGGCGCTACGAGTGTGACGCGGCCACACAGACAGTCACACACCTACCCAAGTGTCCACATCCACACAAGCACCCTTCCTTACAACGACATTCCAGGAGAAGAAATGTGGTCCACACGCTCCGTTCCCGCACGTATCGCAGTCTCAGCAGGATCTGCCGTCGGTCTGATGCTGATCGCCGGCTGCGGCGGCGGCCATGACATGAGCCAAATGTCGAACAACGATGGCGGGAGCATGTCCAGCTCCTCCATCGCTTCGGTAACCGCCGACTCCAACAGCGCGGACGTGATGTTCGTACAGATGATGTATCCACATCACGCGCAGGCTGTCAAGATGGCGAAGATGGTCGACAGTCGCACCGCCAATCCACGAATACTCGAACTCGCAGCGTCGATCCAATCCGCTCAGGGACCCGAAATGGATCAGATGACAGCGCTCCTCGAACAATGGGGTCAACCTTCACCCGATCCCACATCCGGAGGGAACTCCATGGATGGAATGAACCACGGCGGAGCCGATTCAGGAATGATGTCCCAGCAGCAGATGACTGAGCTGGAGGGGCTGCGCGACAACGACTTCGACGCCGCGTGGCTGAACATGATGATCGAACATCACACTGGTGCAATCGCGATGGCCCAGACTGAACTATCCGACGGCAACAGTTCTGACGCCAAGAAATTGGCTACCAGTATAGTAGCCGCACAGCAAGCTGAGATCGCCGCGATGCAAGCACTACTGCAGCAGAACTGATCCGAAAACGTCGAGAGTCGGGGCCACAACCACCGCGTCCCCGCCTCTCGTTTCGCACCTCTGATCTCCCTTCAGAGCGTGGCTTCGCAACTGCGAATCACTGTCCCAGTCGTCACCGCCCGCCCCGCCTGCGTGAAGGAAACCATTCGTGCGCTCAACAAGACGTACAGCGCTACTCGTCCTTGTCCTCCTAGTCACGACGCTGACGGGATGCACCCGAACCGGAACACAGTCGACACCGACTGACGCGCTTGCTCCCTCGCCGAGTTCGACTCCCCCCGCCGCTGCGCTCGTCATGACCCCTTCCGAGTGGACGGATACCGTCAACCCTCTCGACCCGATCTCAGTGGAATCCGTTGGAGGAAGGCTCGACTCGGTAACGCTCACCGAAGCGAACGGGACAGAGATCGAGGGCATCTTCACCCCCGACCGGCAGGTGTGGAAGCCTGACGTTCCCTTGGACTACGGGAAGACCTACACGATGGCAGCGACGACCACCCAGAGCGATGGTTCGCACATCGATCAGTCCAGTACCTTCTCCACCGTCAAACCGCGGAACCTGACGAAACCGTCCTTCGTGACCACTGGAGGCAACCTCCTCACCGACGGCGGCACCTTCGGGGTAGGGATCGTCATTGTCGCGCATTTCGACGAGCCGATCATCGATCGTGCAGCAGCAGAGAAGACATTGACCGTCCAGACGTCGGCGCCGACCGAAGGCTCCTGGTACTGGGCAGATAACCAGAACGTGCACTGGCGGCCTCGTGAGTACTATTCCCCCGGAACAGAAGTCACGGTCCAAGCCAAGGTGTTCGGCGTCCCGCTCGGAGAGGGCCTGTTCGGACAAGAAGATGCGACGACCGCATTCACCATCGGCGACTCCCACATCACCATTGCCGACGATACGACCAAGCAAGTGACGGTCACGAACAACGGCAAAACAGTACGTACGATGCCGACCTCCATGGGGATGGGTGGAACCGAGACCGTCAACGGACAAACAATTTCCTTCTGGACCCAGCCCGGCATTTACACTGTCCTCGATCAGGCCAATCCCGTCATCATGGATTCGTCGACCTACGGACTTCCCGTCAATTCGCGTCTGGGATACAAGGAAAAGATCAACTACGCCACACGAATCAGCACGGACGGGATTTACCTTCACGAACTCGAAGACACAGTCTGGGCACAAGGCAATACCAATGTTTCGCACGGGTGCTTGAATTTGAGTCGCGCCAACGCACAGTGGTTCTACGACTTTTCGCTTCCTGGAGATGTCGTGGAGATTCGCAATACCGGCGGGGCCCCGCTCGAACTGTGGCAGAACGGCGACTGGAGCCTCTCGTGGGATCGATGGTCGGAGGGCAGCGCGCTCTGAAAGAGTTGCCGTCTGCAGTGTCACTGCGAAAACGACGTGGAATCGACGAGGAAACGAGCCCTCTCCGACAGACCATCAAGGCTTCCCTCCCACTCGTAGCGTCGTTGTTGTGTCTGCGAAGTGTCTGGAGAAAGAACAGATACTATTTCAAGAGGGCTATGGGTTCGCCGTCTCGGCACTTCCGGCGTCCAGGGTCGACGCCATGCCGCATCCATCGGTCCCGAACACCACGATCACGATGCACGTTGAATCGCAGACCACAATATTGTGTGGGTCCTGTGATCCAGGTAGCAGGTTTTTGCACATCGACGGTACGTGCGGTGACGAATGCGGTTGATGTAGGAGGAAGAAAATGCAAGGTCTGGGAGAGCTCGAGGCCCTGGTCATGGATGTGCTGTGGCGCTCCACCGAACCAGTCCGGGTCCGCGACGTCATCGATGGTCTCGACGACGACCGTGAACCTGCATACACGACGGTTATGACCGTCATGGACAACCTTCATCGCAAGGGATGGGTGCATCGCAAACGGAACGGCCGGGCGTACTGGTACGAAGCCACGCGAAGTCGCGAGGAAGCGGCAGCCGATGGGCTGCGCGCACTTCTCGAATCCACCGGCGACCCCACCGGGGTCCTTCTGCATTTTGTCCGGGGGACATCGGACGTCGAATCCAAGATCCTCGCGCGTGGGTTGCGTGAACGAGGAAAGAAATGACAGCCGTCCTCACGTGGGCGGTCGGCGGACTCCTCGTTGCAGCACTCGCGCCGCTGTTACTGGGATCGATGATGCGACGTGGCGTCGACCCGCATGTTGCCCTCGTGACGTGGAGCGCACTGGCACTCGGAACCATGGTGAGCATCGGTGTCCCTGTGGTGTTGAGTCTGATGCCCAGTCACGGGGGGGTCTCGTCACTGATCGAGTTCGCCCACAGCTGTTGGCTTGCCCTTCACGATGACGCTCCGGCGCGGGTGGAGACGGCAGTTGGTGTACTAGGTGGGGCTGCACTGGCGATCGGGGCTGTGCGAGGCACCGTGCACCTGTTCAGGTTCTCACGCACCCGCCATGACCTACACCAACAGCACCTCGGGTTACTGCGCATTCTCGGGGGAGCGACATCGTCATCGCTGCTGTGGCTCCCAGTCCCGACGCCCTTCGCCTACAGCGTCGCAGGGCGCCCTGCACTCATAGTGGCCAGTGATGGACTGAGGGAACAGCTCGACCCCGAGGCTCTTGCCGCAGTGCTCTCACACGAGCGAGCACATATCAGCGGTCGCCATCATCAGCTTGTCAGCGCAGCTGAAGCCCTCGCCTATGCGTTTCCGTGGCTTCCGATCATGCGGTCCTCGCCGCAACTGGTCCGCGCGTTGGTGGAAATCGAAGCCGACTCCCGAGCCGTTCGTCAGCATGGGCGCGAATCCGTGCACCGCGCGCTCTGCAGTATGACGCCCCATGATGTACCCGTCTCGGCTCTTGGAATAGCGCAGGACTGTTTGGCACTTCGCCTTGACCGACTGTCCTCCCCTCGCACTCACCACGCGGCGCCCGTTCGCTACCTGCGCACCCTGGCGGCCTGCGGAACCGCAATCGTCCTACCTGCTGCACCTCTTCTTGCGCTACTGGGCGCGATGGCGATGGCCACGTGCGCAGGTACATGAATTAGCACGAGGCCGGGACACTCGAGTAGACGTCCGTCTCAGTACCTACAGACGTGATCGCAGCACAAGAAATTGAAGTCGGTTCCCCCCTCCTCTGAACTGAACCGACTTCAATCACCGAACCACCGGACGAAACTCACACGTCACTCGACTTCTCAGACTTCGTTCTACCGTGTCGCCCGGTATCAGCCGGACAGCTGGACCGGATCCACATCTGCACTGTATCGACATCAACGGAGCTGGCGACAAGTCGCTCAGTTCAGATGAACGCGCTCATCAGGATCGTCGCGACGACGATGGTGCCGCATGCAGCACTCGTCAGAAGTCGCCCGCGCCGAGTGTGGGGATCTGCGCGGTACGGGAACAACAATTGACGAACCCACGTATAGGTGGCTACGGCGACGACGAATATTGCTCCGTTGTACGGCATTTCGACGCCGGAGAGGACGATACTCAATGTAGCCAGACCGATGATCAATCCTGCGAATGCCTCTATCAGCTGAACAGGGATTCGCCGTACGGCGAGCGTTCGGTCCGATGCCCACATTCCCCATCTCGACACAGTGGGTCGCCCCGAACAACAGCCGGTCAGAAAACACCCCGGCCGCCCTATCGCAATCCCCAGAAACAGCCCCGGCGTCGTCATATCCAGCAACAAACCGATGCCGAATCCCGATGCTGCTCCGCCGATCACCAAGACCGCGAGCGAGACCACCAGGAACCCTTGAATGCATGCGCCCGCACTGACAAATCTTCGAAGGCTCTGGCGGTGAAGTGCCAGGTACCAGAGCTTTGCGCCCACGTAGCCGAGAAGACAACCGAGGATTGAGACGAGAACGGCCACGGTGGCATTCTCGTTCGCACGTGTCAGTAGCAGTGACTGCATCACGATGGCGAACACTGCGCCCGAGCCCACCAACAGCGGCCATGTCCACAGTCGCACGTCCGGTCCGTGTACCAATGGTGCGGCGGTAGTCCAGAGCGTCGCGGTCTGGGGATCTTCGACGTCGAACTGCCCGGCGGTATCGTCCGGAGTCTCAATGCGCTCTGCGCTGACAGCCCAACTGCCGGTGGCGATTCCGCGGATTCTCGCGGTCACCGCAAATCGGCTGCCAACCGGAACACCTTTGACGTGAGTGATCCTTTCGAATTGCTGTGGGTCACTGCCCGGACTGTTGCGGGTTCCACGGAACAGGATCGACAGGTCAGAAGTCGAGTCGGGCGCTTCTCCCCAGTACGTGGCTGCGAGCCCCTGTGGTTCTATCTGCGTGAAAGCTTCCGCGCATCCTCCGCCAGGTGCAGCGGACTCCGGTGCCGCCGTCGATCCGGCTTCGCTCGACGGCGGAGCAGTGGGTTCGGCGACCGGCCGCTTGGTAGGCGCAGACTCTTCGGCAATGGCTGGCGCCGGCACCGCTTTACTCAAGTACGCCGCCGCGGCCGCTGCGGCCAGTTCTTCCGCTGCGCTACGGCCCTGACTACGCGCATCGTTGGGCGTCGTGCTGGCGCCCAACGATGGCCTCGAGGTGACATGTAGATTCGGCGACGTGGCACGCCGTGCTTGATTCTGTGTCGTAGACCGCTGTTTCGCGCGGGTTTTGGTTGATTTTTTGCTCACCGGCGCCCCATTCTTTCGGCTGGCGCGAATGCCCACCGAACTACTAAGGTCGATAGTAGCTGAACTACTAATCTAGATAGTATGTCAAGGGCGGGGACCAACGTTTCGGTCGGCATTTCGGCACCACGCAGGCGCTCTAGGCCAAGCCGGCAGACACGCGATTTCAAGGTTTGCAATGTAGCGGCGACGTCGATCCGGCCAATAACGTGTCGCTATTTCGGCCGATGAACTGGCAACGTGATGACGAATGTAGTGCCGCAACCGACGCCGCCACTGCTGGCGGTGATCTGTCCCCCGTGGGCTTCGACGAGCGCTTTCGCGATGGATAGTCCGATTCCCGACCCGCCGTGGGCACGATCGCGTGCGGCGTCGACGCGATAGAAGCGTTCGAACAGATAGGGCAGGTGCTCGCCGGCGACTCCATCGCCGGTATCGGAGAGCATGAGGACGAGCCGGTCGCCTCTTACCCGCGCCCGCACGTGCACTGTGCTCTGTGGTGGGCTGTGACGTAGTGCGTTGTCAAGGAGATTGCTCAGCACCTGTCCCATACGCTCCGGGTCGACCCACAACGACGGAAGATTTTCCGGGACATCCGCGCTCAGTTTCACTGCTTTCGTGTCGTACCGTTCTTCGTGGGCCGCTATCGCCGACCTCACCAGCAGCTCAGGTCTCGTCCAGCTCGGTGTGATCGCGGCTCGATTGGTCTCGACATTCGAGAGCGCCGAGACATCGTCGGAAAACCGTGCCAAACGTCGGGTTTGGTCGCGGAGCATCGTAATGGTGTGATCATCGAGAGCTTCCACTCCGTCCTCGAGTGCTTCCATGAATGCTTCGAGAACCGCTACCGGCGTACGTATTTCGTGTGCGAGATCTGCCAGCAACCGTCGGCGCATCGATTCCGCAGACTCGAGACGAGCCGCCATGTCGTTGAATGCCGTCGCCAGTGCGTCGAAGTCGTCACCGAGGCGAGCCGGTGGGACTCTGGCTGCGTAGTTTCCCGTCGAGACTGCTGTGGCGGCGGCCGCTACCGCGGTTACCGATCGTTGCAGGCGACGGCTGAGGTACCAGGTCACAGCCAGCGCGCACAATGCGGCGGCGCCGATCGCCACGGACAACGAGATCGCGGTTGCCGAGCGGTAGGCCTGCTCGGCGTGTATTTGCTCCTCGGACATGGGAGGTACGCCTGCTCGGCGCAGATGCTCGCGGAACAATGCCGGACCGACTGTGACGGCAACGGCCCAGGAGGTCACCGCCCCGGCCACCAGGACCAGTGTCTGGGCCGTGAGTAGTCGCACGCCGATGCCGAGTCCCCGTCGGGTACGAGGCGGGGTTTGGTGGGTTGAAAGGTCCTCTCGGGTAGTCATTTTCCGGAACCCATCCGGTACCCGATGCCGCGCACCGTGTTGACGTACCGGGGAGCGGCGGGATCATCGCCGAGTTTGCGGCGCAGGTGACCGATATGCACATCGACGAGGTGTTCATTCCCGGTCCAGGTAGGGCCCCATACCGTTTCGATGAGTTGACGCCGGCTGAACGCCATACCCGGCCGCGCTGCCAACGCCGCCAACACGTCGAACTCCGTCCGAGTGAGGAGGATCGGTTTGTCGTCGACAGCTACCTCTCGCCCCGCCACATCGATCTCGAGGGCTCCGAACGTCATCGGGGGAATCTCGTCGCCTCGGGTGAGCGGACTCTCCGTTGCTCTGTGGGCGGCGGTGCTGCGGGGTCTGCGCATCATCGCGCGAATCCTCGCCACCAACTCGCGGGGGCTGAACGGCTTGGTCATGTAGTCGTCGGCACCGACAGAGAGTCCGACGATGGTGTCCACTTCCTCGCTGCGGGCGGTCAGCATCACCACGTACGCATCCGAGAAGGTACGAAGTTCCCGGCACACCTCGATACCGTCGATACCGGGCAGTCCCAGATCGAGGACCACCACATCGGGATCGACCTCACGGGCAAGTGCGAGAGCATCGAGACCGTTGTACGCCACACTCACCTCGAATGACTCTCGTTCCAGATAGCTCGAGATGATCGAGGCCAGTGGGCGTTCGTCGTCGACGACCAATGCCCGAAAACCTGCCGACTCGTCGGTTGCCTGTGTTGACGTACTGTTCATGCCCACCATCGTGGACTCCCCCGGCCGCCGCTGTGCGTGCAATACACGGCGCGCGGTCACCTCTTCAGCGAATCTTCACAGAACGCACACCGATCCCAGCGGGTTCGGCAAGCAGTATCGGGGGGTGAGGAGAGTGAATGGACATGATGTGGTGGGGCAACGGATCCGGTTACGGAATGGGATGGGTCAGCTGGGTGCTGATGGTGCTGGCGATGATCGCATTGTGGGGTGTGATCATCGTGGGACTACTTGCATTGTTTCGTCCCAGACGCAGCGACCGCAGCGAATTCCGCGGGACGACTGCGCAGCAGCTGTTGGATGAACGCTACGCCCGCGGCGAGATCGACGATGACGAGTATCACTCCCGCAGAAAAGCTTTGGATCGATCCAATCATCGACACGAGAGTCGTTGACTTCTGTGGCACGCCTGTCCTGAACTGACCGGCGCATCAACTCCACACCTGCCTCAACGACAAGACAAGGACAATCACACTCATGGTTATCGCTCCGTCCACCCGGTTCGGTGTCAGTCGACGTACGTTTCTCGCTGCTGCTGCGGCGGGGGTTGGCGGCTTGGCGTTGACCGCATGCACCACCGGCCGATCGTCCAACCCGAGCCCAGCGCCGTTCGACAACGATGCCATAGCAGCCGCCGAGGCGGCGCGCCCGCACACTGGTCGTACCGTCGAATACACGCTCAACCCCCAGGGTGCCGATATCGATCTCGGCGGCATAAAGGTGCGCACTCTTGCCTACGGCGACAGTGTTCCCGGACAGTTGATTCGCGCGAACGTCGGGGACGAGCTCGCGATCACCGTCAACAACGGGCTCGATCATCAGACATCGGTGCATTGGCACGGCATAGCGCTGCGAAACGACATGGACGGCGCCTTGCCGGCAAGCCCGAACATCGAATCGGGACAGAGTTTCACCTACCGGTTCTCCGTACCGCATTCGGGAACCTATTGGGCTCACCCCCATGTCGGCCTCGACACCGACTACGGCCTCTACCTCCCCATCGTTGTCGACGACCCCCGCGAACCCGTCGACTACGACACCGAATGGATCGTCGTTCTCGACGACTGGACCGATGGAATCGGCACCAGCCCACAACAGATCCTCTCCGACCTCCAGTCCGGAAACGGCATGGGTTCGATGGGCGGATCCGGGATGGGCAACATGCCCGGCATGGGCGGAATGGATCACGGGTCGAACGAGACCACGACGCCCTCCGCATCGGGTGTTCCGAACTCGGCAGAGCCCAGCGCGCTGCTCGGCGGTGACGCCGGTGACGTCAGCTACCCCTACTATCTGGTCAACGGGCGAATAGCGTCCGCACCGACGACCTTCTCGGCCGCAGCCGGGCAACGTGTGCGTATCCGAATCATCAACGCGGGCGCGGACACCGCTTTTCGAGTCGCACTTACCGATCATGCGATGACCGTGACCCATACCGACGGCTTTCCGATCGTGCCGAGGGAAGTCGATGCGCTTCTACTCGGCATGGGTGAGCGCTACGACGTGATCGTCACCGTCAAGGACGGTGTATTCCCACTCGTCGCCGCTGCCGAGGGCAAGAACGCGCATGGTCGGGCGTTGCTGCGTACCGGTTCGGGCGATGCACCCGATCCGTCGTTCCTGCCCCGAGAATTGACAGGTCGTGTGGGCACGGTCGAGACCTTCGCTGCAGCGCAAAGCGTAGTTCTTCCGCAAAACGAGGGCACGAATGTCAACCTCAAGGCCGATCTCGGGGGAGACATGATGAGCTACCAATGGACGATCAACGGTCGGAACTACGATCAAACCGAACCACTGACCGTCAAAGAAGGGGACCGCGCCCGGATCACCTTCACCAACATGACGATGATGTGGCATCCCATGCATCTGCACGGACACACCTTCCAAGTGGTCAAAAGTGACGGTAGCGCCGGCCCCCGCAAGGACACCGTCATCGTTCGCCCCATGGAATCGGTTGCCGTCGATCTCGTTGCCGACAACCCGGGCGACTGGATGCTCCACTGTCACAACGGTTATCACCAGGAGGCAGGCATGATGACGCGCTTGGATTATGTTCTCTGACACTGAGACGTCCGAACAGATGATCGCATCCGCGCTGGCGCGAACCTGATGTGTTCGATACCCGGCACTGAGCGGGTATCGAACACATCAGTTATCCAACGGAGCGATTCGATCGAGCTGCGCCCAACGTCGCGTCGACGTACGTCTACTCACGACGAGCAATGTTCATCTCACATCTCGATCGATGTCCACAGTCTATCTCGCTGCAGTGGAACAGTTTTCATCGCCGAGGTGAGGTCAGATTCCGGCAACCCCCTTCCCCTTCGCTCCTCGTTTCAGCACGGTCGTGGCATCGAAAGTCTTTGACTGACGCACCTCGGCGGCCGTTTCCGGCACGCAGATGACGTATTGCAGCGGCGCCTGCATTTGGCCATCCCTGCATGAACACAAACAGAAACCGGAAGGAAGAATGTCCGGCCGAAAGTCGGCCGACACACAGTCTTGACTCACCCCATCCGAGTGGGCGTATAGTCGAATACACATACCCCCTAGGGGTACCAGATGGAGGACATCATGAGCCAGACCAATTCACAGTCAAACCTGCTCGACGAAACGCAACGCGGCTGCGGGTGCAGCTCGACGCCGGAACCACACACCAATTCCGCATCAACAACTACGGAGAACGCCATGGCTGCAACGAACAACACCTTCGCCGTAACCGGCCTCACCTGCGGGCATTGCGTCGGCGCCGTCACGGACGAACTGCGCGAGCTCCCCGGAGTGAGTGGGGTCGATATCGATCTCGTCGCCGGCGGAGTCTCCACCGTCACCGTTACGGCGTCATCGACACTGACCAACGAACAAGTAGCTGCCGCGCTCGATGAAGCCGGAAACTACCGTCTCGCGAACATCTGACCACGCGACCACGACCACCAGCGCAGGCAGGTCAGGAGAGGTACATCTGATGAGCACCGTAGACAACACCACCGTCGCCGCCGATTCCGCACACAGTGTCGAATTAGCCATCGGCGGCATGACCTGCGCCTCCTGCGCTGCGCGAATCGAGAAAAAGCTCAACAAGATCGAAGGCGTCACCGCGACTGTCAACTACGCCACAGAAAAAGCGAAGGTCAACTTCACAGGTTCGGTAGCACCCGAGGACTTGATCGCCACAGTCGAAGCAACCGGGTACACCGCCACGCTGCCGGTACCGAAGGGCACCTCCGGTGAACCCGGCCATACCGACGGGGTGACCAGTCAGACCCAGGACGAGGCTTCGCAATTGCGGACCCGACTACTCGTCTCGCTCACATTGACCGTGCCGGTGGTCGCATTGTCGATGATCCCGTCGCTGCAGTTCACGAACTGGCAGTGGCTGGCCTTGACGCTCGCCTCCCCCGTGGTCGTCTGGGGTGCACTTCCCTTCCACCGTGCCGCGTTGACGAATGCTCGACACGGCGCAGCAACGATGGACACTCTGATCTCGGTGGGGGTGTCGGCGGCCTACCTGTGGTCACTGTGGGCTTTGTTCTTCGGTCATGCAGGAATGGCCGGCATGAAGATGGAATTCAGCCTGTTCCCACAGCAAGAGGGCGGAGCGGACCACATCTATCTGGAAGTGGCCGCCGCGCTAACCGTCTTCATTCTCGCGGGACGATATTTCGAAGCCCGGGCCAAGAAGCAGTCAGGAGCGGCCCTACGCGCACTGATGGACATGGGAGCCAAAGACGTAGCGGTGCTGAGGGAAAACACCGAGATCCGGATTCCCACCGAACAACTGGTGGTCGGCGACGTCTTCATCGTCCGCCCCGGCGAGAAGATCGCTACCGACGGCATCGTCACCGAGGGCGCATCTGCGGTGGACGCCTCCATGCTGACCGGTGAATCTGTTCCGGTGGAAGTGCGCCCTGGCGACGCCGTGGTCGGTGCCACCGCCAACGCTGGTGGGCGCCTCCTCGTTCGGGCCACTCGCATCGGCTCCGACACTCAGCTCGCTCAGATGGCACGACTGGTCGAAGATGCACAAAACGGCAAGGCTCAGGTCCAACGTCTGGCCGACCGTATCTCCGGAATCTTCGTCCCTGTCGTCATCGTCCTCTCGCTGCTGACCTTAGGTGCGTGGCTCTTGACCGGCCACTCGATGGTGGCAGCGTTCACCGCCTCCGTTGCCGTGCTGATCATCGCGTGCCCCTGCGCATTGGGGTTGGCAACACCCACGGCGCTGATGGTCGGAACCGGCCGCGGCGCACAGTTGGGGATTCTGATCAAGGGCCCCCAGATTCTCGAATCCACCCGTCAAGTCGACACCATCGTGCTCGACAAGACCGGGACCATCACCACAGGACGCATGAGTGTCGATTCAATAGTGACCGCAGATGACGAGAATCTCGAGGAGTTGCTCTCTGTCGCGGGAGCATTGGAGGATGCCTCCGAGCACCCGATCGCACAGGCAATCGCTCTCGCAGCACAAGCTGCTGGTCAACCCTTGCCGCAGGTCGAAGGTTTTTCCAACCACGACGGTCGAGGCGTCTCCGGCGTCGTCGACGGCCGCGCCGTTGCTATAGGTCGGCGAACCTGGTTGGCGCAAGACTGGTCTCTCGCAGTGCCTGAGAATCTGCAAGCATCAGCACACCACGCGGAAGCCGACGGAAAGTCCCCGGTGTGGGTCGCGTGGGACGGGGCGATCCGCGGAATCGTGGTAGTTGCCGACACAGTCAAAGACACCTCGAAAGAGGCAATCACTGCATTCAGGACTTTGGGACTGCGTCCCATCCTCCTGACCGGCGACAATGCTCGCGCGGCCGCCGCAGTAGCAAAGCAAGTGGGGATCGAACCCGCCGACGTCATCGCCGAAGTGTTGCCGGCGGAAAAGGTCAGCGCCGTCAAAGACCTACAAACTCGTGGGTGCACTGTCGCCATGGTGGGTGACGGGGTCAACGACGCCGCCGCTCTTGCCCAAGCAGATCTAGGCCTGGCGATGGGCACCGGCAGCGACGTGGCCATCGAAGCCTCCGACCTCACACTTGTCCGAGGCGACCTGCGTTCAGCTGCGGACGCGATTCGACTCTCGCGATCGACGTTGAAAACCATCAAGGGGAATCTGTTCTGGGCCTTCGCCTACAACGTGGCCGCCTTGCCGCTCGCAGCACTGGGGTTGTTGAACCCGCTGATCGCGGGCGCTGCCATGGCGTTCAGCTCCGTGTTCGTCGTCACGAACAGTTTGCGCCTGCGACGATTCAAATCTCAGTCCGGCAACTCCGAACACTGATTCGATCCCGAGTTTTTTCATTCCCTGGTCCCATCTTCGGACGATGGGTGTCGTAGACGACTTCTGGGGCCTTCCTTCATCGAATCTTCACCAAACATCTAGCCAAGGCATATCTGGTATCGGCAGGCTCAGTATTGACACATACCCAATACATCACGCCTGTGAGATGCCGAAGCGGTCCGCCACAACCGGGGAATGTTCGCCGAGATATCTACGGTCGCTGCCGAAACAATGACAGCCACAACGAGAGGGCGCTGAGATGAATCGAACCACCGTTCTCGAAGTACAGGGATTGCAGTGGGCGACGTCGAAAGCCGCAGTCGAATCAACTCTCCTTCGCCGGAGCGGCATCGTATCCGTCGAGGCCAACGTGCTCAACCAGACGGCCACAGTCACCTACGATCCGAGCACAACCTCGATACCCGAACTGTCCCAATGGATCCGGGACTGCGGCTATCACTGCGCCGGCCGATCCGTGCCCTCGCACAGCTGCGACCCTCTGTCCGAACCAACCGACAGTACTACCGCCTCGTCCTCCGAACATGCTGGCCACCAAGTTCATTCAGACCACGTCGACACATCAGCTGACACAGAGACCGATGAATCTCCCCACCTCGAACACGGGGCCCATCAGCCACATGCTCAACACTCTGCACAAGACATGATGGGGCACGGCGGCGCACACGCCGGAATGTCGATGGACGACATGGTCCGGGACATGCGAAATCGCTTTCTCGTCGCTCTCGTTCTGTCCATTCCGATCATGCTGTGGTCCCCGATGGGGCGCGAGATGTTCGGATTCACAGTTGCTGCACCGTTCGGACTCCGCGACGACGTATTCACCCTGGTACTGAGCTTGCCAGTGGTGTTCTACTCGGCCTGGATCTTTTTCGACGGCGCTTATCGGGCCCTAAAAGCCCGCACCCTCGACATGATGGTCCTCGTCGCCGTCGCAGTCGGAGCGGGTTGGCTCTACAGCGTCGCCGTCACACTCACCGGCGGCGGCGAGGTCTTCTACGAGGCAGCATCGGTGCTGACGGCTTTCGTTCTACTCGGACATTGGTTCGAGATGCGAGCCCGCGGCGGAGCCAACGACGCGATTCGCACACTGCTCGAACTGACACCGCCGTTGGCAATCGTGTTGAGAGACGGTGATCCCGTCGAAGTTCCCACAGCAGACGTTGTCGTCGGAGACCTGTTACTGATCCGGCCCGGCGGCAAAGTTCCTGTCGACGGAACGGTCGAGAGCGGATCGTCGGAAGTTGACGAGTCCATGGTGACCGGGGAAAGCCTTCCCGTATCCAAAGAACCGGGATCCGCGGTCATCGGGGCCTCCATCAACACAACGGGAACACTTCGCGTCCGCGCTACCAAAGTCGGTGCCGACACTGCCCTGTCCCACATAGTGTCGCTGGTCCAGGAAGCTCAGAACTCGAAAGCCCCCGGTCAACGGTTCGCTGACCGGGCGGCGTTCTGGCTCGTCCTGGTCGCTTTGATCGGCGGCACCGGCACCTTCCTCGTCTGGTGGGCGACAGGGGCCGGAGTGCAGACAGCGCTTCTGTTCGCGATCACCGTCGTGGTCATCACATGCCCCGACGCCCTCGGTTTGGCCACGCCCACCGCCATCATGGTCGGTACCGGACTCGGAGCTCAACGAGGAGTGTTGTTCAAAACTGCGACCGCGCTGGAATCCTCGGCGCGCATCGAGGTGGTAGTGATGGACAAGACCGGCACCCTCACCAAAGGGGAACCTGAAGTCACCGACGTCGTCGTCGATGGTATCGGCACCGATGAACTCCTTTCCCTTGTCGCGGCGGTCGAACGCGAGTCCGAACACCCCCTCGCCGGAGCAATCGTCCGATACACGACCGACCGCGGCGTTCCACAGGTTCCACTCAAAGATTTCCGCAATATGCCAGGTCATGGTGCGGCTGCTCAAGTGAACGGACTTCGAGTTGCGGTGGGCAACCGCAAAATGATGATCGCCGAGAACGTCGACTTCGGCCCGTTGATGGACACACGCGACGATCTCGCAGCCAGTGGGCGAACAGCAGTGCTCGTCGCCGTGGATGGGCGGGGCGTCGGGGTGATCGCACTGGCCGACGCAATCCGAGAGACTTCCGCTGCCGCAGTCTCGGCACTGCACGACTTAGGCGTCGAAGTCGTCATGCTCAGTGGTGACAACGAAGCAACAGCACAGCGCATCGCCGGTCAGCTCGGTATCGATACCGTCATCGCAGAAGTGCTCCCTGGCGACAAAGCGGCCAAAATCGCCGAACTGCAAAACGCCGGCAAAAAAGTTGCGATGGTCGGGGACGGAGTAAACGATGCTCCGGCGCTCGCACAAGCGGACCTAGGTATCGCCATCGGCGCAGGTACCGACGTCGCAATCGAAACAGCCGACCTCGTGTTGATGCGCTCGGACCCGCTCGACGTACCGATCGCACTGCAAATCGGCCGAGGCACCCTCCGCAAGATGAGACAGAACCTCGGATGGGCCGTCGGGTACAACGTCATTGCTCTACCGATCGCGGCCGGAGTCTTCGAACCGTCACTCGGACTGGTACTTCGCCCCGAGATCGCCGCCCTGTCGATGTCCGGGTCAAGCCTCATCGTCGCAGTCAATGCATTGCTCCTGAAACGGCTGCGCCTCCCTTCGCGCTCTGATCAACATCCGACACCGCGCCCGGCCACAGAAACGGCCACGCCGGGCACCTCCTGACCTGACAACCGACCACACCGAAAGGGATTCCCCGGCATGAAGAAAGTCCTGGCAATCAGCGCTGCTGCAGCTGCAGCCATATTCGTCCTCACCGCATGTAACAGCTCCAACACCAATGAAAACACCTCCACCTCAACAACAATGAGTGCCGAGTCGAGCACAGCAGTGAACGCAAGCGTCCACAATCAGGCAGACGTGACATTCGCCGAGCAGATGATCCCGCATCACAGTCAAGCCGTCGAGATGAGCGACATGCTCCTGTCCAAAGACGGCATCGATCCCCGCGTGACCACGTTGGCAGAGCAGATCAAGGCAGCACAGGGCCCAGAGATCGAACAACTCCAAACCTGGTTGACTACCTGGGGACAGAGCTCGACCCCTTCCTCTGGCATGGACATGCCGACCACGTCCCACAGCATGGAAGGGATGACCCCGTCCACCAGCATGGGAATGATGCCCTCCACCAGCATGGGAATGATGCCCGGCATGGAAGGGATGATGTCTGCCGAGGACATGACAGCGTTACAGAATGCGCAAGGAACTGATGCCGCGAAACTGTTCCTCACACAGATGATCGATCATCACCGCGGCGCTGTCGCCATGGCGCAAACCGAAGTTGATTCCGGACAGTACCCAGAAGCTATCGCCATGGCACAAACCATCATTAGCACGCAAAACCTGGAAATCACCACGATGGAAGGCATTCTCGCCTCGCTGTGATCGAGGATGAAGGGGGCATCGCTCAGATATCGATCTGATGTGAATGCGCCCGGGCTCGGTGTCACTGCTCGGACATGATCCGGGGAGAGGCACCGAGTCTTCTATTTGACCGGTCGACGCCACCAAAGGCGGCATTGACCTTGTGTAGAGGAACCTCCTAGTATTCACCTAAATTCGGCCCGTGAACTGTTGCGTTGCAGTATGTTTCATTCGTTTGCCCTCAGACGATCTAGGTCGCTACGAACACACTGAACCTTGCACGCGCGGGTGCAACCTGGACGAAGCGACCACCACAAATCCATCTGATCCCCTGTCAGTTGAGCCCTGCGTACGAATGGAGACCGGAGACGACCATGTTGATGATGAAGAGGTTGAACAGCATGGCTACAAATCCCGCAATGTTTATCCACGCGGCACGGGTATCGCGCCAACCAGAAGTGGCACGCGCGTGCAGATACGCCGCGTAGATCACCCAGGCGATGAAGGAGACCGTTTCCTTGGGATCCCACCCCCAGAACCTACCCCAGGCCGCTTCCGCCCAGATCGCTCCCAGAACCACCCCTGCCCCGAAGAGTGGGAACGCGAAGATTGTTGTCTTGTAAGCCAGTCGATCCAACACGTGAGCTTCGGGTAGACGACGCATCCATGTGCCGAGCTTCGAGTCGACGCTACTGTGGGCAAACCGGAGTCTCAGCAGAAACAGCATGCTCGATACGCCGGAGATCAGGAATACCCCACTACCGATCGAGACGATCGATACGTGGATCGGAAGCCAATACGATTGCAGGGCAGGAACGACGGGGGCGGCATTCGCGTACAGAACTGTTCCTGCCACGAACATGAGAATGAGGATTGGTATCAGAGCGAAGACCCACAGGGTTCGCAGATCAGGTCTTCTTAACAGGATCAGTCCGGCGAGTACTGCCGCCGCGCATGTCAAGGTGACGAATTCATACATGTTGCCCCAGGGCACTCGTTGAGTCGCCACCCCGCGAAGGACAAGCGCACCAAGATGGAACACGAATGCGACTACCACCAGGCTCAACCCCATGTTGCCGAGCCGATCCGACATCGACCGAGGTGGAGATTCGACGATTCGCCCAGGGACTCTCGCATCGAACGCTGGTGGTACGGGGCCGGCACTCACCCCTACGGGCACCGTCAGTTTCAGCGACTCTGTGCGCACCGAGGCAAGCTGCGCACAGAAGAGGATAAGGGCAAGTAGATACACGACGAATGCCGTGCCGTAGCTGAGATCGCTGTATCGGGAAAGGGTTTCATTGATCGCCATGTCGCTCTTCTCTGCGGGCCGGTCCTTCGGTTTGCCAGATACGCCTGTGAACGGTGTCGAATTCTGCGCCCCATCCGGCGTGGTCCGTTCTCGCCAGTCCCCCGAGTTCAATCAGCGATACCTGACCGAGGTCCGTTGTCTTCGACGTGATCCGTACCCAGATCCTGCGACGCTTGATCACAAGCGAGGTGATCAGACCTGTAATCATGGTGATGGCGAAGACAAGTACCCAAACCTGAGCCGGGTCGTGAGAAACCTGAAGATTTGCGAATTCCTTTGCGCCGTCGAATGTCACTCGTGTGCCGTCCGGCAAGATGGACGATTCCCCTGGCCGTAGATTGACTCGCGCTTGCTTGGTGAGGCGGCCCTGGTTGATCATCTCGGTATTCAGGCTGAAGATCGACTGCGGAATGCCGGTATCCAGACCTGTGTCCCCTTTGTAGATGTCGATGGCAACCGCCGGGTCGCGCATGTCCGGAAACGCTGACGTGAGAAGGGTGCCGTTGAATGCCGCAGTGGGAGCGAACAGTCCCTCGACGGCGATCTGGTTGTTGCGACGCTCCTCAGCCGATGAGTAGGTGCCCCCTGGTGGGTCGAATCGCAGCGCGCCACTGCTGAGGAAGGTCGTGGCGTCGTCCGGACGAAATTGCAGTGATTCCGTACGCGACTGACCGTCGGGGAAAGTGACAGTGAACTGGGGCGCGTATCCGTGCCCTGTCAGGTACACGCGTTCGCCCCCAATTCTCAGCGGCGAGTTCACTTTCAGTTGATAGCTGTTCCATTGACCGTCGTCTGTTGCACCCTCTTGGTATGAAATGTTGGAGGTGAACATTGAGGCTTGACCATTGTCTAGATAGTCGGCGGTGAAGTCGTTGACCCGGATACAGAAAGGTTCGAGACCGGTTCCGTCCGTTGCATTTCCAGTCTTGAACGAGTCGTAGACGGCGGGCGATGTGTTGCAGAATCCGGGTCCGCCGTCGGCGATGACGATGACGGACCCCTCGTATCCGAACAACTTGCCGACCGCAATCGCGACGAGCAGTCCGAGAAGCGAGAAGTGAAAGAGTAAGTTTCCGGCTTCTCGGAGATACCCCTTTTCGGCGGAAAGCTCGGTTGCTCCGTCGTCTGCTGTGCGTACCGCAAGCCGCCATCGGGGCAACGCTGCACGGATGCGTTCGACTGCGGCGGTGGAATCGGCGCTCAGTTCCGCGGCATGGTGATGCGGAAGTCGTGACAGATTCCGCGGAGCGCGGACCGGTGTGCTGCGCAGAGCGCGGAGGTGCTCTGCGAGGCGCGGGATCAAACACCCGATGAGCGATACAAACAGTAGAACGTAGATGGCCGTGAACCAGGAACTGGAGAAGACATCGAACAGTTCGATCTTGTCCATCCACCCTCCGAGGGTGGGACGTGCGGCTATATACGCGCTGACTTTGCCCACGTTGAGGTTTCGTTGTGGCAAGAGCGCGCCGGGTACAGCTGCCAGCGCGAGTAGGAACAGCAGAACCAATGCGGTGCGCATCGAGGTCAGTTTGCGCCACGTGTTGCGCACCAGAGCGACTGCAGCGCCGATGAACGAGCGGCGTTGGAGCTGTTTCGTCTCGCGTGCGTCTGGATGGGTCATATCGGTAGCACCACGTTGCTGACGAATTCGTCACGAATCCATGAGACGAACAGTTCCCAGAATCCGGTCAACAAAGCGAGTCCGACGAGGATCAGCATGACACCGCCGAAGATTTGGATGCCTCGCGAGTGTCGACGAAGCCATCCAACGCCGCGAAGCGCTTTCGACGATCCGAAGGCGAGTGCGATGAACGGAAGACCCAGACCCAAGCAGTACGCAATGATCAACACGACACCGCGTGCAGCCGTCGCCCCTTGTGTGCCGGCGGTGACGGACAGGACTCCAGCCAGCGTCGGCCCTAGGCATGGGGTCCACCCCAGTCCGAACACGGCGCCCAGCAAGGGGGCGCCTGCCAAACTGGACAGGCGGCGGGGCCTGGGACGGGTATCGCGCTGAAGCGCTGGGACTAGTCCGATGAATGTCATTCCCATCACGACGGTGATCACACCGCCGATCCTTTGCAGGAGTTCCCTGTTGAATTGCAACATCCCCATGACTCCGAAGACCGAGGCAGTGGCGAGGACGAAAACCACCGTGAATCCGGCAACGAACAGGACAGCGGCCCCGGTCACCCGCCAGCGACCAGTCGTGATTACTTTCGTGTCACCGTCGGTGGAAGATGGTGTCTCAGCGCCGGATATTCCTGCGAGATAGGACAAATAGCCCGGGACGAGTGGAATACAGCAGGGTGAGGCGAAGGAGACCAACCCTGCCAGGGAGGCCGCAAGGAGCGCGACGATCAAGGGGCCTGTAGCCACCGCATTCTGAAAAGTGGTTCCCAAGTCCTGTGCAAGCACGGTCATTCCGCGGCCACCCGTTCGATCACGGGTGTGAGATCGTCTGCGAGCAGAGCTTTCAGGAAGACGCCGGCGACTCGGTGTTGACGATCGAGAACCAGAGTCGACGGAATCACACTGGTCGGATAATTCCCGCCCAGAGCGGCCAGGGTGCGCATCGGCGGGTCGTAGATGGAGGGGTAGGTCACCTGGTTGTCGACGACGAAGTCCTGGGCTTTGTCGCGTTGTGGATCTCGGACATTGATGCCCAGGAACTGCACGCCGAGATCTCGAGTGGCTTCGTACGACGTTTCGAGGTCGTCGGCTTCGGCGCGGCACGGTGCGCACCACTGCCCCCAGAGGTTGATCACGACCACTTGGCCTGCATAGTCGTCGAGCGAGACGTGTTCTCCTTCTTTCATCAGGTTCGGACCTGCGAGAGTGCCAATCGATCCGCGTGTTTCTGGTGGGTCATAGAAGATTTCGGTCTGTCCACCTGGAGATACGAAGTCGAAGCTACCGCCTTGCGCAACAGCATCTGTGCCAGTTGCACACGAGGTCGCGCCGAGTGCGACTATTGCAGCAGGCGCCAGTCCTCGCAGGATTCGATGGATGCGTCTCGCGCTCGGGTGAGGTGTTGCGAGTCCGGCCATCACAGATTGTCCCGATGCTGACGCCGGTCGAGATCTGTTATCGGGCTGAACTTTCCGACCGGATGACTGGTTATGGGCACTGCGCAACCCTTCGGTAAACTACGTACTGTAATACTAAGTAGCATAGTATCTGGGTCGGTAAACCGAACCGGAGGAGGATATGACGAAAGATTCCCTGTACACACCTGAATATCGCCGCGAACGTCGCCGGCACGCGCTCGGTTGGGTTCTCGTAGGCCTCGGCGCGGCGATGGCCCTGCTCCACGTCATCACACACCTTGGCCAACTTCATTTCCTGTCATCGGCGGCATGGCAGGACCTACTGCTCGGCTACCCGATGGCGTTCGCGATCGCCGGACTCGGATTCCTCTGCGTACTGGCACGCTCCCGACCCTCGCGGTCGTAACTCGGCAAAAGTCTCCCGGATCGCGCCCTGCTACGGTCAGGATCGGCTTCGCTGACTATCCGGTAGATGTGTCGCGACCGGATAACACTCAGACTGGATCTACCGTGATGCTCGCAGCACGATTCTTCTTCTCCCACAAGGTGTTATCGCACCATTCGTGCGAGAGCATCCCGAATTTGCTGCTTGTCACGGAAGACCGGAGGGTTGGTAATTCGTTCGACACTGCCGTCGCGTTGCACGACGAAACTCAGGGGCAGCACCGGTGGTGCGACGAGCGTTCGTTGCACCGCATCCGCGTCGCCGAACGAGGGATAGTGCACGCCGAGCTCGGCGAGCAGCGCCAAGGCGGACGACTGGCTGTCCTGCACGTTGATACCGACGACTCTCACTGCATCCGATTCCTCCGCGTATGCGCCCAGAACGGGAATTTCCTCTCGGCAGGGTGCGCACCACGACGCCCACAGGTTGATCAATGTCGGCTCACCCGCGAGTGCGCCTCCCAAGTCGACCATTTCCTCGGAACCGAGGCATGAGACGTACACGCTGGAAAGCTGTCCAGAGATGGACCTCTGCAGATCAGGCAGTGGACAAGGTTGCAACGCCGCTGCGACCGCGAGTGAGGAAAGGGCGGCGTCGTCGGACCGTGCCGACCCCCCCACATGGGAGGCCTGTGGAGTAGGCGACTGCGACACTTCGGCCGATTGACGCGCTCGGGGCCACATCGCCGCCACGAGCAGAGCGATGATCGCAAGTGCGAAAAACGTCCACCGCCATTGAGTTCGCATCTGATCATCTTTCGTTCATGTCAATGTCTGTCGGTGCACAGGATTTCTCGACGCCTCGTCCCCGGAGTGACGATAGCCAACACGCCACGGCGATTGCGCCCCGAACACGTTGTTTTGCAAAATCTTTCAGAACAAAATAGTGCACTCGTCGGTGCGCTTCGTCGAAGTATCAGGAACTGGTGTAATCGGTAACTTCCACGCCCCGCGATGCGAGCCACTGCTTGGGATCGACCTTTTGCCCCGAGGGGTCTGCAATCTCGAAGTGCAGGTGAGGTCCGGTGGATTGGCCACGGTTTCCCACTGTCGCGATTTGTTCGCCGACGCTTACTTGCTGCCCAACGCTGACGAGCGTTTCGTTGATGTGACCGTAGGTACTGATCGAGCCGTCGTCATGTTGCAGCCGAACCCACAGCCCGAATCCGGAAGCCGGTCCGGAGTCAATGACGGTCCCGTCGGTGACAGCGTAGATCGGTGTCCCGATCTCGTTCGCAATATCGAGCCCCGTGTGCGTGGTGCCCCATCGAGGGCCGAAATCTGAAGTGAGAGTACCGGCCACAGGCTTGATCGTGCGTGCGGCTGATCCCGTTGTGGTGGATCCTGTTGCGACAGGTATCGACACGGCGGATTCGAGGGCTGTCCGCTGTTCGGCCAGCCATGCACCTTTGGCAAGGTGATCAACCAACTCGTCGGCGCCGGCCCTCGTCGGAAGAACAAGTGCCTGGGCCGGGGCGGCAAACGCAACGGCGCCAGTCGCCGAATCAGTCGTCGTACGGGTCTGCTCGGACTCGTCGTGGACCGTGTGCGCACTCGCCAGGGCAGGGCTGGAGATCTGGCTTCCGGCGGCGATCAGCGCCCCCGCTGCAACTGCCATCGTGGCCGCGACCACCGCATGGTCCCCGCTGCGGTCGACGCTCCGATGCCGTCCCCGGACGGCAACCGGGCAATCTTCTGAAGCGACTGCCATCGCCACGAGTTCACTGACATGCCGGGATTTGGCGCCGGCTTCCTTACGATGACGGGACAAAACTGCACTCCTCCGGGTTGTTGCACTACGCGTATTTGCGATGTGGCCCACCCCTGCAGAGCAGCACCTCCATCCGAATGTAACGAAATGATATACGAAAAAACTCTCAATTACTATTGTTCTTAGTAGGTGGGGCGGGGCGCCTCATCCGCAAGATGGCCACCAGCAGTGCTCCGAGGGCAAGTACGGAGATCAGGATTTCGGGCGCAGGTCCGATCCGTGTCGCCGTAGTCGTGTCCGGGCGCAGTCCGACATCTGCAACGAGGACGTCGCCGGTGAAGATTCCGCTTTGCCGAAGGACGGCACCGTCGGACTCGATGATCGCGCTGACGCCACTGGTTGCCGCCACGAGCACAGGGCGCCCGTGTTCAACCGCTCGAACACGGGACATCGCGAGCTGCTGATACGTCATATCGGTACGCCCGAATGTGGCATTATTTGTTGGGACCGTGATGATTTGGGCACCGTTTTGCACAGAGTCCCGCACCAGATCGTCGAACGCGACTTCGTAGCACGTGGCGACAGCTGTGGGTGTGCCGTTGAGAGTGACGACACCGTCACCGCCGCCCGGGACGAAATTTCCGGCCTGGGCGGCGTAGGGCGACAGAGCTTCCATCACACTGCGCAGCGGGAGATATTCGCCGAACGGGACGAGTTTCCGTTTGACGTGCTGCTCCCCCGGACCGGAATCGGGCCCCCACACGATCGCACTGTTCAACGTCGCTCCGTCATCGCGTACGAGCACCGTCCCGACCAAGATGGGCACCCCGACTGCCCGCGCAGCATCGGTGATGATCGCTGCCGCGTCACGATTGCGCAACGGGTCGATGTCCGACGCATTCTCGGGCCAGATGACCAACTCCGGCCGAGGCAACCGTCCTGCATCGATGTCCGAGGCCAACTCCTTGGTCTTTGCCGCGTGATTGTCCAACACCGCACGTCGCTGAGAATTGAAGTCCAGACCCAATCGTGGAACGTTTCCTTGAACGACGGCAACTGTGCTCGCTGTCGCGGTCTCGCGGGCAGGAGTTGCCGAGAGCACGAGCCCCGACAAGAGCGGGACCGTCACAATCGCAGCGCACGCAGCCATCCGCGTCCAATGCTTCCCGCTCAGTGCGCATATCAGTCCTGCCAGTCCACAACCCATGAGCGCGACGACGAAACTCAGACCCGGGACCCCTACGAGGCCGGCAATGGGCAACAACACTCCGTCCGCCTGCCCGAAAGCCAGACGTCCCCAAGGGAATCCTCCGAATGGAAGTCGTGATCGCACCCCTTCGAAGAAAACCCATGCCGAGGAGATCCACACCACCGAAAAGGGCAGTCGACTCAGAGCAGCGGCCATCGCACCGAAGAGCCCGATCGACACCGCTTCGATCGCCGCGAGAGCGAGCCATGGCAGCGCTCCGACGTAGACCCCCACCCAGGGCAGGAGTGGAACGAAGAACGCCAACCCGGCGAGATAGCCGTACCCGAAGCCGGCCCGTACCGACCGACCGCGGAGGATCATCACGAGGAGAACCAAACCGGCCGGAGCCAGATACCACGCAGTGCGAGGCGGGAAACTGACGTACAGCGCGCTTCCCGCGATCACAGCCCCCACAATCCTGGCAGTCACACGTGCCCACGCCCGCCTGGACATCGGTATCGAATGTTGCGGCGAGATTTCCTCGAGGAGATCGACCATCGTGGTTGATGCCTTTCACGCTGTACCTGATCTAAATCTGCATCGCACGCGAACTTTACTACTATGCAAGATAGTAGTACATGTGGTTTGATAGCCTCGAACGCGTTGCAATGACCGAGCACGACGGACCGCACATGATCTGTCGACCGTTGCACTGGACCGGAAGCTGTAAGTTACGGTGCAGCAACGTAATACCGTCACTGTGCTATATGATACGAGGCCCGTCGGCAATCGACGTCGAAGCACCGCCGCCCGCCGCCGACCCTGCACGCGCCACACAGACGTTGGTTTCGGATTTTCCCTCAATCGGAGAAGGAGCGACTCTCCTCTTCCGTGGCCGCAGCGGGACCCCCGAGTGCCGCGGAGATCAACGATGTCGTGTCCGCGGCCGTTCGAGTCGACGGAATTGCCCGGACATTCGTCGTCGTCTCGAAGAACGACACGGTCGTTGCACAAGCACTTTTCACTGATGCTTCCCCCCGCAAGGCCAAGGCAGTGAGGTGATCGCAAACCTGCGGGCACTGTCCATACCCGCAGACACCGAACTCCTGGTCGGGGGAAGCCAAGCAACATTCGATGATGGAAACTCCGCGATCAAGCGCCGGCCTCCGGCGATATTGTCCATCATGATCGCGTCGACTCTGCTCCTGCTTCTCACTGTCGGCTCGGACGTCCTTCCACTCAAAGCCGTCACGATGGCATGCTTAAGTCTGACCGCGACCTTCGGCGCATTGACGTGGATCTTCCAGTTAGGCAACGGGACCCAATGGATCGGCGTCACCCCAGCTCCCCTCGAAGCGACCTCGTGGTCCTGATTCTCGCGATCGTGTTCGGCCGGTCCACCGACTACGAGGTGTTCCTCATGGCACGAATGTCAGAGGCTCGCCTCCACGGAAGACACCGTCAGGCTCGGGGCCGAGCGCACCGGACGGGTGATTACAGCGGCCGCTCTCCTACTGATCGTCGCCACCGGAACCTTCACACTGCCTGGGCTCTCGATCATGAGATTCTTGGGCGCGGGAATGATCTGGGCGTTGGCTCTCGACGCCACTCTTGCGGATGCTGCTTGTCCCCGCGTTGACGAAACCGATGGGGAGTCCAATTGGTGGTCGCCACAGTGGTTCTCGCGCATCCACTCGTGGAACGGCAACGCCGACCGTGCCACCACCGCGCGAACATCCACGAGGAAAAACCCGCAACCCTCAAGTAGTGGTAAAGACTGGAAGCAGGATGAAGGCGGCGAGCCTCATTCAGGCTCATCCCGACCGATGCTGCGCCATCATATGGACCCGCGTGGGTGATCGAATCGCCGAAAGTTCCCGCATCACAGGAAGTTTTGCCCTATTCCACAACGCGACGACGATCAAAATTCGCTGGGCCGGCCAGAACCGCGACATCTCCGCCGTACTCAACGAACCTGGACGCGGCTCCGTATCACTCCCGAATTCCGATAAGACCGATGCGAGTCCCGGATTCTCCGTGCTCAGCCGGGCACAATGTGGAGCTGGCGGGTCTCTTCGGTGCGGGGATCGACCACCCGCAGACCACAAAGCAGTTGGCGCTCCCGAACGCCGGATACCGACGTTCGGGAGGGTGAAATCAAAGTTCTCCGCGCCACACGGAGCAGCCATCAGCATCGTTTGCGGTCTCTATCCCCGTTCGGAGGCCACAGTGCCGATCAGGTCTTTCGACACAGGAACTCCCACCGCGCACGACCGCTCACCTTTCAGTCGCTGCCGAAAAGCCGCCGCCATCAAGCACAATGAAATCAGACCCAGCACAGGCTGTATCGGTGCCCACACGTTCAGAGCACCCGTCACACCGACAGTCATGATCACCAGTTTGTTGCACACCGGACAACCAACGGCCAACAGGGACAGCGCATTGCTGCCGATACCGATACGCGAGGGCGCGGCAGAACTCGATCGCGATCGAACATACGTCGCGAGTATCAATCCACTCAACATCGCAGTCGCCATCCACACCGGATAGTTCCACCACAGCACCGGAGTCATCCGCTGATAGAACGAGGTCGGAACTATACCGGTGGGTACGCCCACGATGAGCGCTGCAGCTATCGCGCCTGCCAATGCAGTGATCCAACGCCAGACCGACCAACTCGCCATCGCCTACAAACCCTCCCCGCACCGTTAACTACTAATATGGATAGTAGTTCATGGTGCTTGTGTGTGGACTCGGCTATCCGCCCCGAGTGCCCGTTGGAGCCCACCCGTCGGGTTCTCGCCCCGGGCCGGCCACCGGTTTCTGCGGAGATACTCGCGAATACTCGACCGCTGCTGATTCTGTTGCCCGCGTGGTGACTGTATGGCGAGCGTGTGACTGCGTGGGCCGCCCTACGTCGGTGGCGGGGTTCGGTCGGTGGCGGGGTTCGGCGGGCTTCTGGTTCGTCGACGCGCCTACGGCGACCAGGGGGTCAGTCGCAGCGGTCACTGCCGGGACGGCATCTAGAGGAGCCTGGTCACGTTGGGAACCATGCCATCCCAACGTACTGGGGAAACCTTGACCATATCGCCTGATTGCGGCGCTTCGAGCATCTGGTTATTGCCGAGGTAGAGCGCTTCATGCTGACTTGCGTTGGGGCCGTAGAAGATCAGGTCGCCTCGCTTCATTTGAGATGCTGGAACCTGCCTTCCCGCAGTGTACTGATATCCGGAATAGTGCGGGAGCGAGATTCCCACACCCGCAAACGCATACATCATGATTCCGGAACAGTCGAAACCGACGTTCTCGAAGTCGCCGAAGCTATCCGCGACTCCACCGTCACGTATTCCGAGGGTCGGTCCGTTTGCGTCCCCGCCTCCCCATGAGTAGCGCACACCGAGCTGTGACATTGCGCGGTCGATAACGGTTTCGATGGCGACATCGCCCGTGGCCTGGTTCTCACCACCACTTTCCTCACCGCCGGGCGGTGGTGTCGTTGGTGTCGTCGTTACCGTCGGCACCCTCACCGGAGAGGAGGGAGCAGTCGTCGTTACCGTCGGTACCCTCACCGGGGCAGTCGGGGTGGTCGGCACCTTCATTTCGGAGGGAGGGTCATTGCTGATTTGCGTATGTGGTCGCTGCCTGCTGGCAATGTCCGCTGCCCGATCACGGGCCGCTTGATCTGCTGCGACCCGGGCCGCTGCCTCCGAAGCTGCTTGCTGTGCTGCTGCAACTGCCGCAGCTGCAGCTGCCTCTTCTGCCCGACGCTGAATATCCCATTGGGTATAGACCTGCCGCTGATTCTGTAGTCCCACCACGCTGTTTCGAGCTGCGTCCAACTCGACTTGCGCCGAATCGCGCTCTTTCATGACGCCGGCCTGTTGGTTCGCTGCCGATTCCTGCGCATCCGTCACGCGCTGGATAGCTTCCACCGCCCGCGCCTTGTTGCCTTCCGCTGTCACTGCGGCAGCGTCGGCAACCGATTGGGCTGCCCGAGCCGAAGACTCCTTGTTCGATTGGGTCGTTCGCGCGCGTTGAAGGTCGTCCATCACCGCGTTGTGTTTCTTCGTAATCATCCGTACCAGATCAGCTTTGGCCAAGAGATCTTCAGGACTGTCGGTACCGAGGAAGACCGTCAGCGAGCCGGCCGTGCTGCCCTGCCGGTAACTAGCTGCGACGAAATCGTCGAACTGCCTCTGCGCCAACTCGATTGCCTGCCCTGCCACCCCCATATCCGTGCGTGCTGCGGTCACCGCAGCAGCGGCGACCGCAGCGACATCACGCGACGTCTGTAGGTCCACCAGCGCTTTGTTCACGTCCTCCCGCTTGATCGCTACCTGTGAAGCGATCTCGGCGAGTCGAGCATTGGCCGAGGCCACGTCATTGATCAGCTCACCGATACGACCCAGGTTTTGATTCACCTTCGAGCCGGCCTGCTGCAACTGGGAATCGCTCGGATTCGGTGGTGGCGCCGGAACTGCCATGGCGACGCCGGGAAAGGATGCAACTATCAATCCGGCAAGAGCCAAACCGAGGACAGCCCGATTAATTCGGGCACGCACGCATACCGGTTGAATTCGTTGCTTCACAACACCCCCTGCGACGTGGTGGCTCAGCTGACCCGATACACCCATGTACTAAGGACCATAGTAGATAATTATCGCCAACTGCCCCATATGACAAAACGCGCCACATCTTTCTCTTGAGCACCAGTGTTCGATCGACTGCACGAAACCCATCGTTCCCGCAGGGCATTGACATCGAGCTGCGGCGTGGCGAACTCAAGAACTGGTGTCGTTCACGCCTTGTTGAATCGTCGCCAAGTCAGATCGACCCACCTCCGGCCGCACGGGTGAACAAAATGTGCAAAAGTGCAAAAGTGCAACTATGGTCGCATCACGCGATTACTGTTGCGCCCTATGAAGGTTCGCTACAGGTCGACGGCAACCGCCGCCGTGTGCAGCTCCCCGGTCTGACACTCTCCGAACAGTCGTCAGTCGCCGGATTTGGAGAGTGCCGCGGGGATGTCGAAGTCCGGGCCACGCTGATCGCCGCCGATGGGGGGTCGGTCGGGTCCGCAAGGCGAAACTTTGTGCGCGGAATGCAGTGACGTGAATGCAGGCATCCACATGGAGCTGCATGCCGGAGATACCCAGCGCCCCGCATGCAGTCGCGGATCGCGATACGCGCAGGCAATAGCCTCGGCCGCCGAGATAGAAGTCTGCGGAAAAACCGCGATCATAGTCGTGCTCGACGACCAAACCGGTCGGGGTCCTCGGCCTTGCAGATCAACTACGCGCCGATGTCCGCGGCGTCGTCGACGAACTGACCACCCTCACCGGGCACACTCCGGTTTTGCTCACCGGCGACAATCCCCGCGCCGCTGCCGCACCCGCCGCACAGGTCGGGATCACCATGGTCCACACCGGATCCGACCTCGACACCGCCGCCGCCGTCGTCCGCGACGAACTCGCCGCCGTCGTCCGCGACGAACTCGCCACCATCGCGCGTGTGATCGCCCTCTCGCGTCGTGCACGGCACATCGTGATCGCCAACCTCACGATCGCCGCCATCTCTATTGCTGTACTCGTACTGCGGGACCTGTTCAAGCACTTACCTTTACCCCTTGGTGTCGCAGGACATGAAGGCTCCACCGTCATCGTTGAACTCAACCGGATGAGAGTACTCTCGCAACGTGCTTGGCACCGAACTCGAACTACGCAGAGAGCACCCCCTGTATCTCGCAGAGGGTTGAGGTATTCCGCCAATGACGAAAAACGAGTTGGGTGATCGTAATTGACTGCGAAGGAAAACTCACCGTGCACGCCTACGAACTGCGACCCCTCCATAGGCCACGCGCCATCAACAACCTACTATGAACGATAGTAGGTCGTTGATCGAGGGTCACCCCGGACCGTTCGATCCAGACAAGGGAGACCCCATGAGTTTGACTCCGTTCCTCGTCGTAGTTCTCGGGATTCCGGTAGGAATGGCCGCGATAATTGGCCTGGTGTCGATGGGTCACGAGAAGGGCAATCACAAGAGCAGTGCGGAGCGAAAGATGCAACGCCTCCGTTCGGAGGTTAACCGACTCAATTCCAAGAATGTAGCGCGCTAACCCAAACCCGACATCAGACCAACCTCGGAACAGGACCTGCTCGATCCGATGGTGAAGAAGACAGCGACCTGTCCTGACCAAACTGAACACCAGAGTCCCCAATTGCTCGAGTTTATGTCCATCGAGCCGAATTTTGCTCGACGGCAACCTTTCAGCCCTCTCTGACTCACTTCACCGGCAAAGAGATGAAAGCGTTTGCTGTGCAACAGAAAGCAACGGCGGCGATGAACGAGATTGTGGTCAACATCGTGCTGGTGTTGGTTTTCGTGCTGATCGGCGGCGGTTTCGCCGCAACGGAGATCGCTCTGGTGTCGTTGCGCGAGGGCCAGATTCGTCGGTTGGAGCGGTGAGGAGGACGTAGTGCGCGCACGGCCGCGTTGGCGCGTAATCCGAATCGGTTTCTCTCCGCCGTGCAGATCTGAGTGACCGTCGCCGGATTCCTCCCCGCGACGTACGGCGCCTCCACGATCGCCCCGGCGTTGGCGCCCGCTGACCCGCACCGGCTTCGTCATCGACCATGTCCACTATTTCGCCAACGCGCTCAAGCCCTGGATCAGCCGGCGCGAGAGCCTCGACCGGTTCCTCATCCGGCGAGACCCCCGCGACATCAGCAGGATCTGGGTGCTGGACCCCGACGGGTCCGTCTACATCGCGATCCCGTACCGGACGTTGTCGAATCCGGCGGTCAGCGTGTGGGAGCACCGCCAAGCGCTGGCGCGGCTGCGGGAGAAAGGGCAGGGCGAGGTCGACGAGGCGGTCTTGTTCCGGATGATCGAGCAGATGCGCCACATCGCCGAGACGGCGGAGAAGACCACGAAGAAGACCCACCGTGAAGCCGAACGCCGCACCCACGCGTCGGCCGCGGCGCCGCCCACGCCGCAGATCGTTCCGGCACCGACTGTCCCGCCGGAACCGTTGGATGACGCGGCGGCCCCGGCGGCCCGCTTCCAGGAGATCGAGCAATGGTGACCGTCGACGAGTCCGCGCACCAGGATCTGTCGCATCTGCACCCGTCGGCGCAGTCGGTGGCGCGGCTGCCGGCAGCCGAACGGGTCCACCGGATCCGTGCGGATCGCTGGATCGGGTATCCGAAGGCCGTCGAGGCCGTCCAGCGGTTGGAGACCCTGCTCGGGTGGCCACGCAAGCAGCGCACGCCCAACGTGCTGCTGGTGGGGCCGACGAACAACGGCAAGTCGATGATCATCGAGAGGTTTCGCCGGCAGCATCCGCCTATCACCGAGCCCGATCGCGAGCATGTTCCGGTGGTCTGTGTGCAGATGCCGCCGGAACCGTCGCCACTGCGGTTCTACACGGCGATCCTCGCCGCGCTGGGCTCCCCGATGCGCCCCCGTCCACGGGTGGTCGAGAGTGAGCAACTCGCGTTGACGTTGCTGCGGGAGGTCGGCGCGCAGATGCTGGTCATCGACGAGCTGCACAACGTGCTGGCCGGAGGCGGGGGCACCCGCCGGGAGTTCTTGAACCTGCTGCGCTTTCTCGGCAATGAGTTGCGCATCCCCCTGGTCGGGGTGGGGACCCGCGAGGCGTACCTGGCGGTGCGCTCAGATGACCAACTGGAGAACAGGTTCGAGCCCTTCGTGCTCCCGGTGTGGGAGGTAGGCGAGCAGGCACGGTCCCTGCTGGCCAGCTTCGCCGCCTCCTTCCCGCTGCGCCGGCCGTCATTGATCGACACCGAGGACATGGCCCGCTATCTCCTCGCCCGCAGTGAGGGCACCATCGGCGAGCTGGCCCATCTGCTGACCGCCACCGCGGTGGCCGCAGTGGAGAGCGGTATCGAGGAGATCAACCACCAGACCCTGACCATGGCCGACTACACCGGGCCCACCGACCGCCGCCGCTTGTTCGAGCGCGAGCTGCTGTGACGCCCCGCTGGCCCGTGCACCCCGCACCCATACCCGGGGAGGCACTCACCTCCTGGCTGGCCCGGATCGCCCACAAGTACGGCATCTCCGTCGATATCCTCGCCTCCGACCTCGGTTACGCGATTGGCCGTGACGACGATCTCGATCTGGCGCCGCCCGCAGGATTCGCCGAGAAGGTCGCCGACCGCACCGGCGTGGCCGTCGCAGACATCCGGGCCATGACCATCAGCGGACACACCCCTGGCTGCTCGACCAGCTTGAACCTGGCCCCGACGCGTTCCCCACCTACATCCGCCGGCTGTCGGTCCTCCTCCCCGAGGGGACACGCCGCAGCCGGACGGTGACGTCGTGGCGGCCATGGATCCCCACCGCCGACGCCCGCGATCACCGGGCCTGTCCGCACTGCGTTCTGGCGACCACACCCCCGCACCCTCACCAGCTGATATGGGCACTGCCGCTGATGCTCAGCTGCCCGATCCACCACTGCCGACTCGAACCTCATGACGGTGTGCCGGGCTATTACTTCAGCTGGACGGAATCCTCATCCCCGATCGAATCGCGGTCGGCAACCGCCGCGATCGAGCTCATGGACGGGCGGACATGGCAGGCGCTGACCACCGGGCATGTCGATCTGCCACGGCGCCGCGTCCACGCTGGAATCTGGTTCCGACTGTTGCGGACGGTGATTGACGACCTCGGGGCCACCATGGCCGACTGCGGCATCGCCGAACAACGGCTGATCCGCGAGGTGTGGCAGCGGGTCGGGCATCCGGTCCGCGCCGGCCAGTTTGCGTGGCATCCGTATGAGGCGCTGACCGCGGAGCGGCGAGAACGCACCCCCGAAGCGGCCGCGGCCGCGATGCACGCGATGGAGAGCCGGACCCTTGTCAGCCGGACAGAGGGGGCCGGGCTTTTTCTCCCCGAGCCCGACGTGGTGATCGACTCTGGCTATCCTCGGCCGACCCCGGCAACCCCAGCCGTGGCGGATCCCTGGCGGGAACTCGCCGAGAGCCTCGAGGCTGCGATTGAGGATGCCCGGCACAACCCAAAGTCGACCCGCCAACTCTTCTGCCTCGCCACGTATCACTGCCCCCCTCGTCCTCGGGGATCAAGAGGGATAGAACTGCGGTGTCGGGCTGCACGGACGTGATCGTGCCGTCGGCGCCCGTCGCCACCCGGACAACGGTCCCGCCGCCCGGGGAGGTCGACTCGATCGTCGCGGCCTTCCCGATGAGCGCCGGGAAGAAGAGGGTGTCCAGCGCGCACCACGTGTAGAGCGGCCGTCATCGTCATACTCGGTGTCGGGGACGGCGGACAGTCCCCGCCGGACCGCGTCCTCGGGCTGTCCGCTGGCGGTGGCCAGCTCGGCGACGGTGACGGGCTCCCCCTCGGCCAGCAGCCGCAGGAGCGGCACAAACAGGCTCGGCTCGAGCCCCGACCTGGAGGGGGACAGCAGATACGCGAGGGTTTTTTCGTCGATGGCGGTCATCTAACTCCTTGGTTTCAGCAGCGGGGCCGCGGGCTCAAGCGCAGCAGGAGAGCTTGGAGACATCGGTGGTGAACGCCTTGCAGGCGATCCGGATGCCCTCGGCCATCGTGAGATAGGGGCTCCACGCGGCGGCGACCTGCGCGGTGGTCATCCCCGCCTCCAGGATGTAGACGCCGGCGGCGGCGATCTCCCCGGCATCCCTGGCCACCGCGGAGATGCCCAGGATCCGTCCGGTACCGAGCTCGGCGACCACCTTGATGAAACCGCGGGTGTCGCGGTTGACGAGGGCCCGCGGGACATATTCCAGGGGCAGGACCCGGCAATCACAACGGATCCCGGCAGCGACGGCTTCCTTCTCCGTCATCCCGACCGAACCGAGGGTGGGACTGGTGAAGGTAACCCTCGGTAGGTGCCGGTAGTCGACCTCTGCCCCTGCGTCGATGAATGCATTATCCACGGCCATCGCGCCGTGGGCCGCAGCGACGTACACGAACTCGCGGTGGCCGGTCACGTCCCCGGCGGCCCAGATGCGCGGATTGGACGTGGCCAAGCCGGAGTCGACCACTATCTCGCTCGTGGCACCGGTCTTCACCCCGACCGAGTCAAGGTCCAGTCCCTCGGTCACGGGCCGACGGCCCACGGCAACCAGCAGCCGGTCGGCCCGGAACGTTTCCTTTCCGCCGGCCACGCTTGCCGTCACCGAGACCCCGTCCGGGTCCGAGGCCACGGAGTCGGCCGTGGCCCGCCGGACCACCCTGATCCCCTCGTCGGCGAATACCCCGGCCAGCGCCTTGGATGCCTCTGGCTCCTCCTGCGAGGCCAGCCGGGAACGGACCAGCATCGTCACCCGGGAGCCCAGCCGGGAGAAAAGCTGCGCCATTTCCAGGGCAACATAGCCCCCGCCCAGGACCAGCAATGTCTCGGGCACTTCGTCCAGTTCCATCGCCGTCGTCGAGGTCAGGTAGCCCGCCTTGTCCAGTCTGGGAATGGGCGGCACGTGGGGGGCTGAGCCGGTGGCCACGAGGTAGTGCTCGGCCTCGATCGTCCGCACCGCGCCGCCGGGCGAGATGACCTGGAGCAGCGGCGCATCCGGGGTTCCGGTGAACGACGCCTCGCCCTCGACCATGGTCCACCCGTAGTTAGCGGCCAGATCGACGTACTTTTCCGTGCGCATGCTCTCCACTAGCGCGGCCTTACCTTCAATCAAGGCCGGCATGTCCACCGGGCCCGCCGAGGCCACAACCCCGGGAAAGCGGGTCGAGTCCAACGCCACGTGGCGGGCCTCCGCGGCAGCCAAAAGCGCCTTCGACGGAACGCACCCGGTGTTCACGCATGTCCCGCCCACGGTGCTGCGCTCCACCATCACGACGCGCTTGCCCAGTCCTGTGGCCCGGATCGCGGCCGCGAAGGCCCCGCCCCCGGAGCCGATAATCGCCAGATCGAACTGCTCGCTGCTCATTCAGACACCTCTTCGTCGTGGCTCAGGGATTCCTGTCCGCCATTATGAACCTTCCAGTACGATGGAAGGTCAAGTCTGGCGATCACGGAGGGGGCTTCGGCGCACATGAGAATCGGGCAACTCGCGGAGACGACCGGCACCACGACGAAGACCTTGCGGTTCTACGAGGAGTCCGGGCTCCTCACCCCCGCCGAGCGACTGGCCTCGGGCTACCGGGACTACACCGACGACGCGGTGGGCCAGGTCGGGTTCATCCACCGGGGCCAGGCCGCCGGGCTGACCCTCGCCCAAATCCGGCAGATCCTGGAGATCCGCGAACGCGGACAAACGCCATGTTCACACGTGCAGAGCCTGCTGGGCGAGCGGCTCGACGAGCTCGACGCCCAGATCGCCGAGCTTCTCGTCCTCAGGGAGACCATCTCCCAACTCCACGAGGACGCGAGCAAACCAGAGCCGAGCACTTGCTCTGCCGACCAGGTCTGCCGCTACATCTGATCCAGGACCCTGGGATCACGGGAGTCATGGCGACCGGCCGCAGTTGGCTCGCTCGATGCTTCATAGGGGATAGCGCAGTCGACTTCTGATATTCGTGCAGGCGGCTTCTGAAAATGACACCTGCGCCACCAACATCGAGCAGGCTCGGTGTCCGCCCGAGCAGAAGACAACGGCTGGGCGCGACCGGCGCGGACGCCGTTGGCGATGACGACGATCTCGGCGAGCTCGTGGACCAGGACCACCGCGGCCAAGCCGAGGACACCGAACAGTGCCAGCGGCATCAGGACGGTGATGATTGCGAGGGAGAGCCCGACGTTCTGCAGCATGATCCGTCGGGACCGGCGTGCGTGCGCTAATGCCTGCGGCAGGTGCCGCAGGTCCTCACCCATCAGGGCGACGTCGGCGGTTTCGATGGCGACGTCTGTGCCCATCGCGCCCATCGCGATGCCAAGATCTGCGGTGGCCAGGGCGGGGGCGTCGTTGACGCCGTCGCCGACCATCGCGGTCGACCGGTGCCGGCCGAGTTGTTCGATGATGCGGGCTTTGTCCTCCGGGCGCAGGTCAGCGTGGACCTCGTCGATCCCGACATCGGCCGCGAGTGCGCGGGCGGTGCGTTCGTTGTCGCCGGTGAGCATCGCGACGTGGTAGCCGTCGCGGCGCAGCCCGGCCACTACCTCGACCGCTTCTGGCCGCAGTTCGTCGCGGACCGCGACCGCCCCGATCAACGCATCGTCGCGTTCGATCAGGACCGCGGTTGCCCCGGCGTGCTGCATTCGCTCCACCTCGGACGCGAGGGATCCGGGCTCGATCCAGCCTGGTCGCCCCAATCGCACCGAACGTCCGTCGAGGTACCCGGTCAGTCCCGCACCCGTGACGGCCTCGACGTTCTCGGCAGCGGTGATGTCGTCGACGGCGGCGAGGATCGCCTTTGCCAGGGGATGCTCGCTTCGCGCTTCCAGCGCCGCGGCGACTTCGAGGACCTCATCGCGGGTGACGCCGGCTGCGGTGGCGACCGCGATGACGGTGGGCCGGTTACGGGTCAGGGTGCCGGTCTTGTCCAACGCGATGCCACGGATACGACCGAGTGCCTCGAGCGCGGCGCCGCCCTTGACCAGGACACCGATCTTGCTGGCGGCACCCACGGCGGCGAACACCGTCACCGGCACCGCGATCGCCAGCGCACACGGCGAGGCTGCGACCAGCACGACGAGAGCGCGTTCGATCCACACCCGCGGCTCCCCGAGCAGGCTGCCGACCGCCGCGATGAGCGCGGCGACCACCAGGATCGCCGGAACCAAGGGTTTGGCGACGGTGTCGGCGAGTCGTTGGGCCTCGCCCTTGCGGGACTGTTCGGCTTCGACGATCCGCACGATCTTCGCCAGTGAATTGTCTTGCGCTCCAGCGGTGACCTCGACTTCGAGGACGCCGGTGCCGTTGATCGATCCGGCGAACACGTCATCACCCGGTCCGGCTTCGACCGGGACGGATTCGCCGGTGATCGCGGAGACGTCGAGGGCGGTGCGGCCGGTCGCGATGGTGCCGTCGGTGGCGATGCGCTCGCCCGGTTTGACGATCATGATCTCGCCCAGCTGCAGTTCGCCGGGTTCGATTATCTGCTCCCTACCGCCGCGCACGACAGTGGCGGTAGCCGGTACCAGGGACAGCAGCGCGCGCAGACCGCGGCGGGTGCGGGTGACCGAGAACTCCTCGAGGCCCTCGCTGATCGCGAACAGGAACGCCAGCATGGCGGCTTCTTCGACCTTGCCGAGTAGTACGGCGCCGACCGCGGCGATCGTCATCAGGGTGCCGACCCCGATCTTGCCCCTTGCCAGGCGTTTGAGGGTGGCAGGGACGAAGGTGTAGCCGGCGACGAGCAGTGCGAGTGAGAACAGCGTCAGTGCCGCCGGGTGGGGGCCGTCGGCCCATTCCACGATCAGACCTGCCACCAACAGCACCCCGGCGACCGCGGCGGCGCGGATCTCTGTGACCTGCCATAGCTTGTCCGGTTCACGTTCCTCCTCGCCCTCGGGGCGAGGTTCGTCATGGCCGCAGCCACACGCATCACTCATGCGGTCACCCCTGACCCGGCGTCGGTGCCGTAGTTCGGGCACAACGCGACTGCGGAACCTGTTGCGGCGAGTAGGGTCTCGGCCGAGGCCAGCAGGTCAAGCAGCTCCGGGCGAGAGAGGGAGTAGAACACCTGCCGACCCGACGGGCGGCCGGTGACCAGCCCGCAGTCCCGCAAGCACGCCACGTGCGCGGAAACCGTGGACTGCGCCAGACCGAGTTCGCCGACCAAGTCCGCCACCCGCGCCTCCCCTCCGGCGAGGCGACGCACGATCGCCAACCTCGTCCCGTCGGAAAGGCTGTGGAACAACGCCACCGCGTTGTCGAGATCCGATCCGTTCTCGGTAGCCAGGCATGCATCTTTATTGATCGTCATATTGCGATGATAGCGGAAAGGGGCGATGATAATAGGGGGAACCTGAACGTTTCCCGTCCGAATCTGCACTCAACGAGAGGAGGTAATGATGAACGTGCTGACGAATCTGCAGGCGTGGTGGAACTGTCAGGTGATGATGGCCACCGGTACGTGTGGGACATGCATGACGAACATGCCCGGCTGCTGCTAGGCCCCCGACGGAATTCGACCGTTTGCGGTCATCTCGGGGTAAACCGCAAACGGCCGATATCTTCAGTCGCTGCGGCGGGAGCACTACCGACCTGGATTTCTCATCGAAGTTCTCGACGAACCGACTGACCACCTGAATGCATGCCCATCTACGACTGCCCTGGTGCCAACATCCCACACCGGACCAGTCGGGATAACCCATGTTTCCCAGACCAGCTTGAACAGACGACAGGCGTGCACTGTCGAATCCTTGCCCTGAGACCTCGAGCTCCATCGCTAACTCCATGTGGCCGCTGCCGTCTCGCCGGCTAATGAGTTCAGGTCGCCACATCTGACCGACATACAACAACCGCTGCAAGTCAGGACCAATTGGAGCTTCGGTCTTGTCAGTGTGGCGACCTGATGCTCGTCGCAGTGTGGACTCTAGGCGAGGCATCCGACATTGTTGCTCACCAGTCAGAAGCCGATTCCGCGCATCGATTAAGACTTGCTCAACGCCGCCAAAGCGGATGTGCCTACAGGTTCTTCGGCGAGCATCGGAACGATCGCCGTTCGCTGACTGTATCGGTGTGTGATGCTGTCGATTTCGGTGATCTCACCCGCAGCACGCTGCTGCAGAAGCGGTGAGGTCGGTTCGGCAGCAGCGAGGGAATTGTTGACCACCCACGCCCAGGGATGAATTCCCGCGCGTTGCAGGTCGGCTTGCAGACCAGCAGCTTCGAGGACTGGTGTGGTTTCCGCGAGGGTCACGAGCAGGACCTTCGTGGCATGTGGGTCCTGTAGTCGCATGAGCGGGGTGGTGTAGTTCGTGTTCTCCCCCATCTGGCGGGCGATTTCACGGTGATACGAGCCGGTGGCGTCGAGCAGCAACAGCGTGTGACCGGTCGGGGCTGTGTCCACGACGACGAATTTGCGGCTCGATTCGTTGATGACCCGCGAAAACGCTTGGAAGACTGCTACTTCCTCGGTGCACGGTGATCGGAGGTCTTCGGCGAGGTTGGCGCGGCCTCGTTCGTCGAGGTTCTTGCCTTTGGTGGTCAGGACGCGGTTGCGGTACTGCTCGGTGGCTTCGGCGGGGTCGATTCGGGAGACCTGGAGGTTGTCGAGTTCTCCGCCGAGAGTCTCAGTGAGGTGTGCTGCGGGGTCGGTGGTGGTCAGATGCACCTGATGTCCGCGGCTGGCGAGGGCGACGGCGATCGCGGCGGCGATGGTGGTCTTTCCCACTCCGCCTTTGCCCATGCACATGATCAGCCCATGATCGTCTGTGTCGAGTTCGTCGATCAGAGCCGACAGCGGAGCACTGAGCGGCTGCGCGGTTGCAGCTGGCGGAGCGGCTACCGCGCCGGTGTCAGGGGTGAAGAGGCTCTCGAGTGCGTCGATACCGACGATGTTGGTGGCTTTGAGTGGGACCTGATCGGTGGGCAGTTGCGCCAATTCGTCTGGCAGGGCGGCGATCGCGGCTTGCTCGCGGCGGCGGATCGCGGTCTCGAGTGGATCGGTGTCGTCGGCGGGTTCGGGGAGAACTCCGTTGATGACGACGTGTTGGTGGGTCAGTCCGATGTCGGCGAGTTCGCGGTGGGTGCGGGTGATTTCGGCGAGCGTCGAGCGCTGGGCACGTGAGACCAGGACGAGGCGGGTCCGGTGCGGATCTGCGAGCGCGGCAACGGCGTCGGCGTAGATGGCGCGCTGCTTCTCAAGCCCGGACAGCGGCCCCAGGCATGATGCATCGCCTTTGCCGTCGTCGAGGAACTCGGTCCACGATCCGGGGAGTTGGAGCAGCCGGATGGTGTGCCCGGTCGGGGCGGTGTCGAAGAGGACGTGGTCGAAGGCGGCGGTGATGTCGTCTTGGCCGGAGAGTAGTCCGGTGAACTCGTTGAACGACGCGATTTCGGTGGTGCAGGACCCGGAGAGCTGTTCGGCGATCGCGGCGATGTCCTTGTCCGGGAGCAACCCTCGGACGGGGCCGATGATGCGCTCACGATAGGCGGCGGCGGCTTGTTCCGGGTCGATCTCGAGCGCCGACAGTCCGGGGGCCGCGGGGATGTCGGTGATGGTGTTGCCGATGCTCACCCCGAACACCTGCCCGACGTTCGAGGCGGGATCGGTGCTCACGAGCAACACTTTCTTCCCCCCATGGGCAAGGGTGATCGCGCTCGCGCACGCGATGGATGTTTTACCGACACCTCCCTTGCCGGTGAAGAACAGGAATCGGGGCGCGTCGTTGAGGAACTTCATAGCGTTCGGGGGTGCTTTCAGCAGCAGGTGGTGGAGTCGGCGTCGTCGGTGGCGCAGCATGCCGAGGTGTCGGAGAGTCCGAGCATCGTGATCCCGGCCGGCGCGTCTGCGGCGGCGGGTTCGGTGAGGCCGGCCCATTTCGCGAGTTGGCTGCGGGTGGGATATTTGCCGGTCAGCGCGGTGACTCCGTCGACGAGCGCCAACGGGAGCCCTTCAGAGCCGGACAGCTTGAGGAATGCTGCGACGGTGTCGTTTCCGGCGAAAGCGAGGGGGTCGTTGGCGAGGTTGTGGCGGGTGATGGTGCCGCCGTTGCCGGCGACCCAGTCGAGGTCGGCGGTGAAGGTGATCAGTGCCTGGTCGACGTCGTCGCCGCAGACTCCGGTGTTGCAGCACAGGGCGGGTTCGAATACTTCGATGGTGCGCATGGTGATGTCCTCTAGTTGTTGGGTGTTTACGTGGTCGAGTTCAGTTGACGGGGAGAGCGAAGACTTCGTCGTCGAGTGCTGCGATGGCGTCGCGGGCAGTGCGGCCGACACCGATGATGGTGGCCGATGCGGGTCCGGTCCAGTCGCCGTACCCGAGGAAAATCAATCCGGGTTCGCCGGCGACGTGTGCTCCGTCCATGTCGATGCGCCCGGTCTCGGCATCCCGTAATCCGAGGGACTGCAGATGCCGCAGCGCCGGACGGAATCCGGTGCACCAGATGATCGCGTCCACCGGTTCGACGTGATCGCCGAAGACCAACCCGGTGGCGGTGAGTCGGTCGAACATCGGGTGCGCCACCATCACGCCGCGGTCGCGGGCGGCTTTGACCGGCGGCACCATCACGATGTCGCCGAGTCCGGCGATGCCACCGGAATCGGTTTCGCCAGCTGCGATTTCACGGGCATGTTCACGGGCGACGTCGAAAAGGACCCGGCCGTCGACGTCGTCGGGCAGGAAACGCGGTTCCCGCGTCGTCAACCAGAGTGTCTCGGCGACGGTGGAGACTTCGGCGACGATCTGCGCAGCAGAGTTTCCGCCGCCGACGACAGCAACCTTGCTACCGGCGAACGGGGTCGGCGAACGGTAGCTGGTGGTATGGATTTGGGTGCCGGTGAACTCGCGGATACCGGGGTAGATCGGCCAGAATGGTTGCCGCCACGTCCCGGTGGTGTTGACGACGGCCCGCGCGGACCAGCTGCCGTGATCGGATTCGACGAGATACCCGTCACCGGAGCGGGTCACGGACGTGACGCGGACCGGGCGGCGGACCGGTAGGTCGTATCGGGTCTCGTAGGCGGTGAGGTAATCCACGACGTGTGAGGCGGGCGGGAAACCGGGACTCCAGCCCGGCATCGGCCAGCCGGGCAGCGAGGAGTATTCGGCTGGTGAGAACAGGTGCAGTGAGTCCCAGTAGTGCTGCCAGGATCCACCGGGCGCTGTTTCGGCGTCGAGGATGACGAAGTCGCGGCCGGAGCGGCGCAGGTAGTACCCGGCGGCCATTCCGGCTTGACCACCACCGATCACGACAACGTCGACCGTGATCGGTGTCCCTTGCGAGTGCACGAGTGTCCTTTCCTTATCCAGATCTTCTGCTGACAGCCGGGGTGATACGTCGATTACGTGGTCAGACGCCCGGCCAGGGCGTCGACGCGGGCAGCGATGTCGTCGCGGACCAGCCGCATTCGTTCGATTCCGTCGATGCCGCGTTCGGACGGCTCGTCGGTGTCCCAGTTCTCGAAGTCGGTACCGGCGACGGGATCGACCTTCGCTTCGCTGCCCAGGGTGACGACGAGGTCGACATTGCGCACCAGTTGCGGATCGATCAACGTCGGGGTCTCACCGGAGATGTCCACCCCGACCTCGAGGAGCGTTTCGGCGGACAGGGCGTTGACCGCGTCGCCGGGTTTGGTGCCGGCCGAGTACACGTCCACCTGGTCGCCGGCGGCTTTGCGCATGAGGCCGGCGGCCATCTGGGATTTGCCGCCGTTCTTGACGCACACGAACAGCACTGAAGGCTTGCTCATCGAAGTTCCTTTCGCTGGGTGTGGGAGTCAGACGGCGTCTACGGTGTGGCCGGCTGCGTCGAGCGTGTTGGCGGTGATGTCGCCGCGGTCGGCCAGCCAGCGTTCGGCGTCGATTGCTGCGGAGCATCCGGTGCCGGCAGCGGTGATCGCCTGACGGTACGTGTGATCGACCAGGTCACCGGCAGCGAAGACGCCGTCGACGGAGGTCGCGGTGGAACCGGGAGCGACGCGCACGTATCCGGCGTCGTCGAGATCGACCTGGTCCTTGACGAGCTCACTGCGCGGGTCGTGGCCGATGGCGACGAACATGCCGGTGATCTCGAGTGTGGAAGTTTCGCCGGTGACGGTGTCGCGCACGACGAGGCCGGTGACGCTGTTCTCACCGAGCACCTCGACGGGCTCTGCGTTGGTCAGGAAGCGGATCTTCTCGTTGGCCTTGGCGCGCTCGAGCATGATCCGTGAGGCGCGGAACTCCTCGCGGCGGTGCACCAGGGTGACCGAGCGAGCGAAGCGGGTGAGGAAGGTTGCTTCTTCCATCGCGGAATCGCCGCCGCCGACCACGACGATGTCCTGGTCACGGAAGAAGAAGCCGTCGCAGGTGGCGCAGGCGCTGACGCCGCGGCCGAGGAGGCGTTCTTCACCGGGAATGCCCAGGTAGCGGGCTGCTGCGCCCATGGCGAGGATGATCGCGTGCGCGGCGTAGGTTTCGCCGTTCGCGACGACCGTCTTGATCGGGCCGCTGAGATCGATCTCCTCGACGTCCTCGGTGCGGATGTCGGTGTCGAAGCGCAGTGCCTGCTCGCGCATCTGTTCCATCAGATCGGGGCCCATGATTCCTTCGCGGAATCCGGGGAAGTTCTCGACCTCGGTGGTGGTCATGAGGGCGCCACCGAACTGGGTTCCCTCGAAGAGCAGGGGCGCGAGCTCAGCGCGCGCGGTGTAGACACCAGCGGTGTAGCCGGCCGGTCCGGAACCGACAATGATGACGTCATGGACCGCGGACGGGATGGTCATAGTGTCTCTTTCACGGGATCGAATACGGGCAGTACGAGCGGTCAGCGCGATACCGACGGGGCGGTGAGTTCGCTGATCAAGGCTTGGACGCGGGTTTTGATCTCGTCGCGGATCGGGCGAACCGCGTCGATGCCTTGGCCGGCGGGATCGTCGAGGACCCAGTCGCGGTAGCTCTTGCCGGGGAAGATCGGGCAGGTGTCGCCGCATCCCATCGTGATCACGACATCCGAATCCTGCACGGCGTCGGTGGTGAGGATCTTCGGGGTCTGGGCAGAGATGTCGATTCCGAGCTCGGCCATCGCCTCGACCGCGGCGGAGTTGATGGTCTCCGCGGGGGCAGATCCGGCGGAGCGGACCTCGATGGCATCGCCGGCGAGGTGGCTCAGGAATCCCGCGGCCATCTGCGATCGGCCGGCGTTGTGGACACAGACGAACAGGACGCTGGGCTTGTCGGTCATGGGGCTGAAACCTTTCCGTCAGTGGGTGTGAAGCGTTTGCGTAGAGCAAGGGAGACATAGACCAGCCCGACGAGCACCGGTACCTCGATCAGCGGGCCGACTACGCCGGCAAGAGCTTGCCCCGAGGTGGCGCCGTAGGTGGCGATGGCTACGGCGATCGCGAGTTCGAAGTTGTTGCCCGC
>NZ_JAWLSE010000012.1:0-76368 GCF_033142365.1 Rhodococcus sp. IEGM 1241 | reverse complement strand
CGCAAGCTACCGACCCACATCGACCCCACCCCTTCAGACCTGCACCATTCGGCATTTAGTTCAGTCAACGGGGCCTCGCCGTTACCGCAGCCGCGCTCGTATCCACCCGGATGTGGTCGGTTGTCGACAATCGCGGTCCGGGACAGCAGCGATTCGAGCTCCGATCGTGTCGGGCTGCCCGGGGCCGACTCGAGACGCTCGTCCCCGAACCATCCGCAGGACGCGACGAGACATACGAGCACGAGCGTCGACAGGATCGCAGATAACCGTGCAACCACCTGTGCCCCCGTCCGTCGTAGACGGTGATTCAACGCAGCCCGTCGTAGACCGTGATTGAACCATCGGGGGCCGACAGAAATCAGCCGAACTCGATCACCACTTTGCCGGCTGAATGGCCGTCTTCGACTGCAGCGAGCGCTTCCCCAGCGCGGGAGAATGGGTAACGGCCGGACACGGACGGGTCGAGGGTCCCGTCGGCCACGAGCGCCGCGACCTCCGTGAATACTGCTGTAGTTCTTCGGCGTTCGACACCGCCGCCGCCGAGTCGGCTCGCCGCCAGAGGATCGGCGATGCTCAGGATCGGCGCGTCCGGTCGGGCGAGCGCAGCGCCGCGAGTGAGAGTGTCCCCGCCGACCAGGTCGAAAACCGCGTCCACTCCGTCTGGGTACAACGCGGACACTTCGCCTGCGAAGGCGTCTCCCGACGCAACCCACCGTGCTCCCGCGCCCTCGATCGAGGTTCGCTTGGACTCACTCGCGACGCCGATGACGTCGATGCCTCGAGACACCGCAAGCGCGGTCGTGCTTCGACCAACGCCGCCGCCGGCACCGAGGAGCAGGAGTGTTGCCCCGGATTTCAGACCCAGACCGTGGAGAGCGTCGTAAGCCGTTCCCGCCGCAACTGTCAGCACCGCGGCATCGGCCCAGGACACGGTCGGCGGCTTGTGTGCTGTCGAGGAGACGTTGAGCAATGTCGACGCGGCGTAGGCGCCGAAGCCGGTAGCGGTAGCGCCGAACACTTCGTCGCCGACCTCGAACTCGGTGACCCGCGGACCTACTCCGATGACAACACCGGACACTTCGCGGCCCAGAACCGCAGGCAGCGTCACCGGGACAGTATCTTTTCGAGTACCTGCGCGAACTTTCCAGTCAGCTGGGTTGACGCCCGCCGCTCGGACCGACACCAGCAGTTGGCCGGCACCCGGTGGGGGCAGGGTGACGTCGAAGTAGGACTGTGTGTCGGGTCCGCCGTACTCGGTGAAGCCGTATGCCGTCGTCATGACTGCCAGCCTATTGCCCAGCCAGATCGGAAGGACGGTCCGGAAGGGTGGTGACGAAGAGCGGTGTCGGTGGCACCTGATTGGATGGTCGGATGCTGCATGGACTCTGGTCACCGGGATCGGGGCTCAAACTGTGGGTCGACGGGCACGACGGTGCCGGAACCGACGATCCGCGAGATCCGGTCAGTGCTGTCCTGCATCGTAAGTTCCGTCATCGTGTGAATGTCGCTATGCCGCCCGTGCCTGGCGGGCCTTTGCAGAGTGAGTACGCAGCTGTCGCGTTGGCGCCGCCGGACGCAGTCGATCTCCTGCTGCGGTTCAAGGCCGACGACCAGCGAATCGCGGGAGACCTGCACTTTCTCGTGCACGTGGCGCGAGGAATCGACCGTTGGGTGCGCGCCGGCCGGGTGGTGCCGGCGCTGACGCGAGCCGAGGGTAGTTGGTGGCCGCGGTGGCAGTTGTCGGTGGGGGAACGCCAGCGCGCCTGGATCGGCGAATTGGTAGTGGCCATGCCGCCGGTGCAGCGGGCGGTCGGCTCGCCGAGGGCGACGATCGAAGACATCACGAACGAACTCACGGACCCGATCGTCCGTCGTGTTCTCGGTGACTCGCATCCGGTGGTGCAGACCCCGCTGTGGCAGGCCGTGTTGTCCGGGGACGCTTTCGACGACGTGTCGGTACGAGCGGCCGAGGGACTCGCCGAATGGGGGTCGACGTTCACCGCCGGAGAGCCGGACCTGGTTCTGCGGCTGATCGAGCCTGAACTCGACGACAATTCTGATCCGGACGACGATGCGCTGTGGCGTATGCACGTGTGTTTGCGTCCCGAAGGTGAAGCGCCCGAACGTGTTCGACTGCACCGGGCGGATCCCAAACGTATCCAGCTCGGCAGCCGCAAACTCGAAGAGGCGATCAAGGCTTACCCACGTTTTCGCGACGTGCCGCGCGACGAGGACAGTCTCGACCTGTTGCTGCCCACTCCTGTCGTGATGGACCTGGTCGGACACGGCGCGACAGTCCTGCGAGAGCGAGGGATCACGCTGCTGCTTCCGCGTGCCTGGAACGTGGTGTCTCCATCCCTGCGTGTGCGGGTGACCTCGGCGGCGTCTCCGATCGTTGCGGAGAATCGTACGGTCGGTATGGACCAATTGCTGGAATATGATTGGGAATTGGCGCTCGGAGACAAGGTGCTCACCGCCGAGGAAATGACCCGACTGGTCGATGCGAAGTCCGATCTGGTCCAGTTGCGCGGCGAGTGGGTTCAGGCGGACAAAGACGTCCTGGCCCGCGCGGCTCGTTTTGTCAGTCAGCGGCATTCGAGCGGGGACCGAGCGATTCTCGATCTGATCAAGGATTTGATCGCCGACGACCTCAAAGACCTGCCGGTCGAGGAAGTGAAGGCAACCGGATGGGCTTCGGCACTGCTCGACCAGTCGGTAGCTCCGCGGCAGGTCGCGGTACCGTCGACGGTCAACGCGACTTTGCGTCCGTATCAACGACGCGGTCTCGACTGGTTGGCGTACATGAGTGCTCTCGGGCTCGGCGCGGTACTGGCCGACGACATGGGTCTGGGTAAGACGCTGCAACTGTTGGCGTTACTTGCGCACGAGAAGTCCAAGACAGCAACACTTTTGGTGTGCCCGATGTCGGTCGTGGGAAACTGGCAGCGTGAAGCGGCGCGATTTGTGCCGAGCCTGCGCGTCTACATTCATCACGGTTCGGATCGCGCTACCGGGGCGGAGTTGGAACAGGCAGTTCGTGAGAGTGATCTGGTGATCACCACCTACGCGCTCATGACCCGCGACGTCGCGGCGCTCAAGGATCTCGACTGGCGGCGCGTGGTGCTTGACGAAGCTCAACACATCAAGAACGCCAAGACATCTCAGGCCCGCGCTGCTCGCAGCATTCCTGCGGGCCATCGCGTTGCTCTGACCGGAACACCGGTGGAGAACCGGCTGGACGAGTTGCGGTCCATCCTCGATTTTGCCAATCGCGGGGTACTCGGCTCTGAGCAGATGTTCCGCAAACGGTTTGTCGTGCCGATCGAGCGGGAAAAAGATCAACTTGCCGTCTCGAGACTGCGAGCCGTCACGTCCCCCTTTGTGCTGCGACGGGTCAAGACCGATCCCTCCGTGATCGCGGATCTCCCGGAGAAGTTGGAGATGACGGTTCGAGCGAATCTCAGTGAGGAACAGGCGGCGTTGTACCGCGCCGTGGTGGACGAGATGATGGCGCAGATCAAGGGAACGGAAGGGATGAAGCGCAAAGGCGCCGTCCTGTCTGCGCTGACCAAACTCAAACAGGTGTGCAATCATCCGGCGCACTTCCTGCGCGACGGTTCGCCGGTGATGCGCCGCGGGCAACACCGTTCGGGAAAACTTGGCCTGGTCGAAGATATCGTCGAGTCGGTCACGGCCGATGACGAGAAGGTTCTGTTGTTCACACAGTTTCGTGAGTTCGGGGAATTAGTGGTGCCGTACCTGGCCGACCGGTTCACCACCGAGGTTCCGTTTCTCCACGGTGGCGTGTCCAAGGCTGGACGCGACGCGATGGTCGAGGCATTCCAAGGCGCAGACGGTCCGCCCATCATGGTGCTCTCGCTCAAGGCCGGCGGCACGGGTCTGAATCTCACAGCGGCCAACCATGTGGTTCACCTCGACAGATGGTGGAACCCGGCGGTTGAGAACCAGGCGACGGACCGTGTCTTCCGCATCGGTCAGAGAAAGAACGTGCAGGTCCGCAAGATGGTGTGTGTCGGAACTTTGGAAGAGCGAATCGACACGATGATCGCGAGTAAAAGTGAACTCGCCGAACTTGCAGTCGGGACCGGTGAGAACTGGGTGACGGAGATGAGCGTCGAGCAATTGGACGAGTTGTTGCGACTCGGCGACGACGCGGTGGGCGAATGAGTCCGCGCGGTAAAGGCCCCGATTTCAGCGAGTACACCGGGCCCCGGCGGCGAGCACCTGCGCCGGTCAAGCCTCGTCCAGCGTTCGGGAGAACGTTCTGGGGCAAGGCTTTTGTCCGCGTCGTCGAAGAGATCGGCGACAAACCTCGTGTCACGCGTGGGCGAACGTATGCGCGTTCGGGTCAGGTTTTGGCGCTCGACATCGAACCGGGAGTGGTGACGGCCGAGGTTCAGGGCAGCCAACTTCAACCTTTCGTTTCCACGCTGTCGATCGACACTCTTGATCAATCGGATATCGACGACATCATCACCAAGCTCCGCCGAGTGCCGGGAAGCCTTGCCGCGCTGGTGTCCGGCACTGTCCCGGACATGCTTGCTGCCCAACTGATACCGGACGGCCCGTCGGCTTTCCAATTCGACTGCACCTGCCCCGATGTCGGCTGGCCGTGCAAACACGCTGCGGCCGTGGCGTTCTTGACTGCCGAGCGGATCGACACCGATCCGCTGAGGTTGCTGAGACTTCGCGGGGTCGACCTGGAGCAGTTGATCGGGGGAGTGGAGGACGAGTCGACTGTTCCGGTAGACGTCGAGAATTGGTTCGGAATCGCTGCTGCCCTCCCCGCGCTACCGAAGGTGCAATTTCGACCGGCGATAGACGATCTGGATATCCGCCGTCTGCGTGAGGCGGTGGCGGCACTGGGATTGGACATGGCTCAGCAGAACGTCGCCTTGGACGAAATACGGTCCATCTACCGACGGTTGGACGGTTGAAATCGGACAACTCCGGACTGATGCTAGTTTCCTACCGTGAATTCCAGTATCGTTAATTGGACCGGTCCGGTCGGGACCTGCCCGCGATTTCAGATCGTTATCGTCGGCGAATAGACGACTATTCATTTCTCGGAGGGACAGTCGCTGTGATGCCCGTTCATTTGCGCGACAGCGCAATACCCAAACATGAGCAGTTGCGCACCATTCTCCTGCGCAAGTGCACCCAAGAACTCCAGCCTGGCGACTTGATGACCAGCGAGCGAAACCTGATGCAGGACTACGGCGTCAGTCGGATCACTGTTCGCGAGGCCATCGGCCAGTTGGTCAATGACGGACACCTCGTGCGTGTGCGTGGCAAGGGCACCTTTGTCGCGCACCGCGCTGTCCAGTCCAAGCTGCACCTTGCGTCGTTCACCGAGGAGATGAGGGCCCAGGGGCATCACCCCACCACAGTGGTCCTGGTCAGTGAGCAGGGGCCGGTCCCCGAAAGCACTGCTGCCGCACTGAATATGAGACCGGGTTCCGAGGGGTATCACGTCAAGCGCTTGCGCCTCGCCGACGGCGAGCCGGTGAGTGTGGACGACGGCTGGTTCAATCCGGAACTGTTGCCTGGTCTACTCGACATGGACTTGACGGGTTCGATCTACCGGGCGACCGCTGACAAGTACGACAAGCCGATCGACCGGGCAGAGCAGACTGTCAGTGCAGATGGTGCCAGTACGGAGATCGCGACTCTCCTCGGCACTCGTAAAGGCGCGCCGGTTCTGTACTTCGATCGAGTGTCGTTCAGTGAGATCGCGCCGGTCGAACACACTCGCAGTTGGTACCGATCCGACCGCTACCAGTTGCAGATGGAAGTGCAGGGCCAGGCGCGGCCCAAAACGCGCGGAGACCAATAGCCATCGTTCGAAACGAAAGGGCGAGCACACCTTCCGGTGTGCTCGCCCTTTGCGTTACGCCGACCAGTCGAACAGAGTGTCGCCTGTGGCGACGTCCCCACCGACGGAAGGGGATTCGACGGTGTCCGGTTTGGAATCCATCACGACAACCGGGCAGATCGCCGAGTAGCCGGTCGTGTCGATGTGCGCTGGATCGAAGCTGACAATGGGATCACCCGCATCGACGGTGTCACCCTCGGCGGCGATGAGCGTGAATCCGTCGCCTTCGAGCTTGACCGTGTCGATGCCGATATGGACCAGCACACCGGTGGCCTTCTCGCCGAAGATCACAAACGCGTGGGGGTGAAGTTTCAGGATCTTTCCGCTGATCGGCGCCACGACCGTGAGCGGGCCTTGACCGCGGGCGGGTTCGATCGCGACGCCCGAGCCGACCATCTGCTGAGCGAAAACCGGGTCCGGGACGTCCGCGAGTGCGACGACCCGGCCGGGCAGCGGGGCGAGGACGACCGTCACAGGATGTCCTCGATGTCCTCGGCAAGGGTGTCGGCTTCGGGCCCGACGATGACCTGGACAACCGTTCCGGCTTTGAGCACGCCGTGTGCGCCGGCAGCCTTGAGAGCGGACTCGTTCACCTTCGCTCCGTCCTTGACCTCGGTACGCAGGCGGGTGATGCAAGCCTCGATCTCGACGATGTTCTCTGCGCCGCCGAGGCCCTTGATGATTGCTTCCGCTTTCGACATTTGCTGCTCCTGATTGTCGGGTTGGTCGTGATCGTTGAACGGTCGTACAGGTGGGCTGACTAGTTGCTGGTCAAGGCTATCCCGGTTACGTATGTCACATTTGGGTGTTGACAACTCGCCTCGACCAGGTAAAACTACAACTGGTTATGACCGGACAGTACCCGTTGGAAGTCCGGCTCCACAACAGTTTCGACAAAACGGTTTTGCCCTCACTTCCGAGCATGAACCGTGACCTGCATTTTCACGAAACCTGCACGTGCACGACACCCGAATTTCCAGAACCAGCGGCCGATCGCGACGCGGCCCGGCGAACGAAGAAGGTCCTTGATGACTCTCGAAGACACCCCGAAGAAGGAATCGAAAGTGTTCGCCGGGGTTCAACGCCTCGGCCGAAGCTTGATGCTTCCGATCGCCGTTCTGCCGGCTGCGGGAATCTTGCTCCGCCTCGGCCAGGACGACCTGCTCGGGCGATTCAGTTCGATGCACAGTGCTGCTGCAGTGATCTCTGCAGCAGGACAAGCAGTCTTCACGTGGCTGCCGCTGATCTTCGCCGTCGGTATCGCGATCGGCTGGGCCAAGAAGGCCGACGGCTCGACTGCCTTGGCAGCCGTCGTCGGCTACATGGTGATCGACGGAGTGTTCAAGGCGATGTCGCCCATCGTCCTCGAAGGGAAGACCGACCCGAACGGGGATCAATCACTGATCAACTACGGTGTGCTCGCCGGTATCGTGATGGGCTTGCTGTCGGCGATCTTGTGGCAGCGGTTCTATCGAACGAAGCTTCCCGATTATCTCGGATTCTTCAACGGGCGCAGGCTCGTTCCCATTCTGACAGCGATCACTGGTCTTGTCGTCGGTGTCCTGATGGCATTCGTCTACCCGTTGTTCAACTCCGGATTGAACTGGGTCGGTGAAGCAGTTGCTTCCAATACCGTTGTGGGCGGCGGCATTTACGGCGCAGCGAACCGCCTCCTGATCCCCACCGGCTTGCATCACATCTTGAACTCCGCCGTGTGGTTCCTGATCGGCGACTACCAGGACGCGAGCGGTCAGATCGTTCGCGGTGACCTCAACCGGTTCTTCGCCGGCGACCCATCTGCCGGCACGTTCATGACCGGCTTCTTCCCGATCATGATGTTCGCCCTCCCCGCTGCAGCCTTCGCAATCTGGCGCAACGCCAAGCCTTCTCAGAAGAAGCTCGTCGGCGGCATCATGCTCTCCACCGGCCTGACCGCATTCCTCACCGGTATCACCGAGCCGCTCGAATTCTCCTTCATGTTCGTCGCGTGGCCGCTGTACGTCATCCACTCGCTCCTGACCGGAACGTCGATGGCCTTGGTCAATGCGCTGGGGATTCACGACGGATTCACGTTCTCCGCAGGCTTCTTCGACTACGTGTTGAACTTCGGCAAGGCAACCAACGCATGGATGTTGATCCCGATCGGACTCGGCTACGCCGTGATCTACTACTTCCTTTTCAGCTTTGTCATCAAGAAGTGGAATCTGCGCACGCCGGGACGAGAAGAAGAGGTCGAGGTGGCCGCAGGTGAGCCCGACGCCGCGCTGCTCGAGGCCGAACTGGCACTGGCTGCCGAAGGTGACAGCCGCACCGACGCCCCGCTCGTCGCCGAACTGGAAAACAAGCTCGACAAGGAACTGGGAGGACGCTGACCATGGCGATCGCAACCACGACAATCGGATCCCGAGTCGGGCTCCACGCACGACCCGCAGCGCTCTTCGCGCGCGCCGCGGCCGACCTGCCGGTCGACGTCACCATCTCGCTGGGCGACGGCGAACCCGTCGACGCCTCCAGCATGTTGTCTGTCATGACTCTCGGAGCCGCATTTGGGGATTCGGTGACGTTGCGTGCTGACGGTGACGGCGCCGATGCTGCGGTCGGTTCGCTCGCAGAGCTTCTCGCCTCCGAACTGGACGAAGCCTGATGACGGCGAGTGTGGACAACCGCATCGCGGGTATCGGAGTGAGCGCGGGTTCGGTCTGTGCGCCGTGGTTGCGATTCTCCACGCCTGAGCCGACTTCGGCGTCGGACCCGATCACCGGCAGTCCCGAGGCGGAGCTGATCAGGATCCGTGAGGCACTGGACGCCGTCGCGGAGGAACTGCTCTCGCGTGCAGAGACAGTCGAGGGCGTGTCGGCGGAGATCCTGACGACCTCGGCTGCGATGGCGCGCGATGCGGGCATCGTGAAGGCGGCCAAGGCGAACCTGGAATCGGGGCTGCCGACCGCACACGCCGTCGCAGTTGCCTTCGACGCATTCTGTGAAAAGCTCACGGCGCTCGGTGGGTACATGGCCGAGCGGGCAACGGATTTGCGCGATCTCGGGCAGCGAGCCGTGGCCGTTCTTCGCGGGGAACCGATGCCCGGAATCCCCGCTCCCGGTCATCCGTACATCCTGGTGGCGCGCGACCTCGCTCCGGCGGATACAGCGACGCTGGGCAACAGTGACGTGGTCGGATTGTTGACTGCCGAAGGAGGTCCGACCAGTCACACCGCAATCTTGGCGAAATCGCTCGGAATCCCGGCCGTGGTCAACTGCTCGGGAACCGATCTGCTGGCGGAGGGGAAGCTCCTCATCCTCGACGGCACCACCGGGACGGTCACCATCGATCCCTCGGCAGAGATGCGCGAGCGTGCTGTCCTCGAAGCATCGTTCGTGGCAGAGCAGTCAGCTTCGGCACATGGTCCAGGACGCACGCGTGACGGGTTCGCGGTGAGGTTGTCGGCCAACATCGGAACCCTCGAGGACGCCGCGCGGGCCGGGGCGGCGGATTGTGAGGGCGTCGGACTGTTCCGTACCGAATTCTCGTATCTCGGGCGCCACGACGCACCTTCGGTGGAGGAGCAAGCGCAGACGTATGCGTCGGTGCTCGGGCACTTCGCCGGACAGAAGGTGGTGGTCCGCACTCTCGATTCGGGTTCGGACAAGCCGTTGCCGTTTCTCGATCTCGGGGTCGAGGAGAATCCGGCCCTTGGTATCCGCGGACTTCGTGTCGGCACGGTCTATCCCGACACCCTCATCAGTCAGCTCGACGCCCTCGCGGCGGCAGGCACCGCGACGGGCGCCGATCTGTGGGTGATGGCGCCGATGGTAGCCACTGCCGACGAGGCGAAAGACTTTGCAGAACTTGCGCGTTCGCGGGGGATCGGCAAGGTCGGAGCAATGATCGAGATTCCAGCTGCAGCGTTGCGAGCGAAGGATATCCTCGAGCACCTCGATTTTGTCAGTATCGGCACCAACGATCTGAGCCAGTACACCTGCGCCGTGGATCGTATGGCCGGAGGCCTGGCGCAACTGCTCGATCCGTGGCAGCCGGCGGTCCTCGATCTGATCGCGATGGTCGGTCAGGCGGGCGCCGACGCCGGGAAACCTGTTGGTGTGTGCGGAGAATCCGCGTCGGACCCGCTGTTGGCTCCGGTTCTGGTCGGTTTGGGCGTGACGAGTCTGTCGATGTCGGTCCCGGCATTGGGCGCAGTTCGCGCGCAACTGGCCTCTCTCGATCTGGCGGTGTGCAAGGACATGGCCGCTGCGGCGCGGGGCGCGCGAAACCCGCTCGAGGGTAGAGCAGCTGTCGCGCGGATTCGCGAGTCAGCATGAGTACATCAGGCTCGGCTGCTGTCGGCGATCCGCTCGTACTGCGGGGAACGGTGATCGGATCTCCGATCGGCAAGATTCACGACGGAGTTGTGGTCGCGGACGGTGAGAAGATCAGCTGGGTCGGCTCGGCTGCGGACTACGTGGCGTCCGCACCGGTCGTCGTCATTCCGGAACGCACCGACACGGTGATCATGCCCGGCCTGATCGATGTGCACAGCCACGGCGCAGCTGGTGCTGGTTTCCCGAACACCGACGCCGATGGTGCGAGCCTCGCTGCGGCGCACCATTGTGAGCACGGCACGACCGGAATGCTGGCCAGCCTGGTCTCTGCACCGCGCGCAGATCTGGTGCGACAAGCAACGATGCTCGCCGATCTGGTCGAACGCGGAGAACTTCTGGGTATCCACCTCGAGGGGCCGTTCATCAACGGCGTTCGCTGCGGTGCCCAGGATCCGGCGGCGATCGTGCCCGGCGATCCGGACCTTCTCGAAGCCGTCTGTGACGCTGCGCGGGGGACCGTGCGGTCCATGACCTTGGCGCCCGAGACCGAGAACTTCGAAGAGTTGCTCGCGATCATGCGTCATCGCAATATCGTGCCGAGTTTCGGTCATACCGATGCGGACGCGGCAACGACATCGGCGCGCATCGATGCTGCGGTGCAAGGGGATTGGGCCGGTCAGATCAGCGCAACCCACCTCTTCAACGGGATGCCGCCCCTGCACCATCGATCTCCGGGTCCCGTCGCGGCGTGCCTGGCGGCTGCCGCGAGAGGCGAGATGGTGGTGGAACTGATCGCAGACGGTGTGCATCTTGCGCCCGAGACCGTGTCGATGGTCTTCGACGCTGTCGGACCGGACCAGATCGCCTTGGTCAGTGATTCGATGGCCGCGGCCGGAATGGACGACGGCGACTACCAACTCGGTGCGCTCGACGTCACGGTTGCCGACGGGGTAGCAAGACTCGCGACCACCGACGGCAGTTCCGGTGCCATCGCCGGAGGGACTGCAAGATTGCTCGACGTGCTTCGCAGCACGGTCCTCGACGGCGGCGTCGCGCTGGAAGACGCTGTCGCAGCGGCAACTCGGAGCCCTGCGCGTCTGCTGGGGCTTGGCGACCTGATCGGATCGCTGGCCGTGGGCTGCCGAGCCGACATCGTGGTCACCGATCGTCACTTGCGCCTGGGGCGTGTACTACTCGGCGGAAAAGCCGCCGGAAAGGAACAATCATGGAAATCGTAATTCAGCCGACACCCGCGGAGGTCGACTCGACCGTCGCGGACATCGTCGAAGGCTACGTCAGAGCCGGGGCGACGACGCTTGGGCTTGCAACGGGGTCGTCGCCGATCGGAACCTATCGTGAACTGGCAGCGAGGCATCGCGATGCCGAACTCGACTTCTCGCTGGCTCGGGCGTTTCTGCTCGACGAGTACCTGGGATTGCCGAAACGCCATCCGCAGTCGTACTACTCGGTGATTCGGTCGGAGTTCGTCGATCACGTCAATCTGGATCCGGCGATGGTGTCGAGTCCCAACGGTGAAGCACCGTGCCCGGAGAAAGAGATCGCACGATACGACCAGAGCATCGCGGCGGCCGGGGGAGTGGACGTGCAGTTGCTCGGCATCGGCACCGACGGTCACATCGGCTTCAACGAGCCAGGATCGTCGTTGACCTCGAGAACTCGCGTGAAGACGCTGACCGAGCAGACCCGGATCGACAACGCACGGTTCTTCGACGGGGTGGACGACGTCCCACACCATGTGCTCACCCAGGGGCTCGGAACCATCAGCGATGCAAGACATCTGGTGATGATCGCGACCGGAGAAGGTAAGGCCGATGCGATCGCCGCTGCCGTCGAAGGTCCGTTGTCTGCGTTCTGCCCGGCTTCGGTGATGCAATTGCATCGCCATGTCACCGTCGTGATCGACGAAGCTGCGGCCAGTTCGCTCAAACTTGCCGACTACTACCGGTATGCGCTCGAGCACAAGCCGTCGTGGCAGTCCTTCTGACATGACGGTTCTGGAGCTGGCGGTGCAGGACGTGCGGGGGGCGAGGATCGCACGTTCGGTAGGAGCGACTCGAGTCGAGTTGTGTGCGGCGCTCGGTCCGACGGGGGGATTGACGCCAAGCATCGGAGTGATCGAGGCAGCGTCGGAAGTGGGGATCGCGGTTCACCCGCTGATCCGTCCGCGCGCCGGAGGTTTTGTGTTCTCACCCGACGAAGTGTGGGTGATGGAGCACGACGTACGTGCGGCCGTGGCCGGTGGAGCTTCCGGCATCGTGGTCGGCGCGCTGACAGAAGACAATACGATCGACACCGTCGTGCTGCGTCGCGTCATCGGATGTGTGGACCGTGCGAGGGTCGAGGTGACGGTACATCGTGCGATGGACGTGGTGGCCGACCGACTGACCGCGCTGGACGAACTGATCGACCTGGGCGTGACCCGCGTGCTGACGTCCGGGGGTGCGGATACCTGCAGCGAGGGTCTCGACGAGATCGGTCGAATGGTCGAACATGCCGCAGGCCGGATCCAGATCATGGCCGGTGGCGGAATAACCGTCGACGACATCCCGGCAATCGCCGCCGTCGGCGTCGATGCGGTGCATCTCTCGGCACGCAAGGTTGTCGCGGTGTCCGGTGGCCCGGGCGGGGGATCGGACGGATACGACGTCACCGATGCAGTAGTCGCGCAGGAAGCGGCAGCCGCGCTCCGCGCTGTGCGCCTTTATTAACCCCCCGCGGTTAATAAAGGCGCACAGCCCTTGGGCTCTAGACATACATGGACATCCAACTATAGGATGGTAGACATATTCACTGCTGCCTCCTGGGCGGTCCATACGAGCAAGGAACGGGTTAGCACAATGGTTGAAAATGCGACGGTTCACGAGTTGACGCACTTCGTCGGTGGCAAGCGTGTTCCCGGGACATCTGATCGATTTGCGGACGTGTTCGATCCCAACACCGGCAAGGTGCAGGCCCGCGTCCCCCTCGCGAGCAAGGCCGAGACCGAAGCCATCATCGCCAATGCCGAAGAGGCGCAGCAGGTGTGGGCAGCATTCAACCCGCAGAAGCGCGCCCGCGTGCTGATGAAGTTCCTGCAGCTCGCTCAGGCCGAGATGGATTCTCTGGCCCGCCTCCTCTCGTCCGAGCACGGCAAGACCGTCGCCGACGCCAAGGGTGACATCCAGCGTGGCCTCGAGGTCATCGAGTTCGCCGTCGGCGCTCCGCACCTGCTCAAGGGTGAATTCACCGAGAGTGCCGGCACCGGCATCGACGTGTACTCCATGCGTCAGCCGCTCGGCGTCGTCGCAGGTATCACGCCCTTCAACTTCCCCGCGATGATCCCGCTGTGGAAGGCCGGCCCCGCCCTCGCCGCCGGTAACGCCTTCATCCTCAAGCCCTCCGAGCGTGACCCCTCTGTCCCGCTGCGACTGGCTGAGCTGTTCCTCGAAGCCGGACTGCCTGCGGGTGTGTTCAACGTGGTCAACGGTGACAAGGAAGTTGTCGACGTCCTGCTCACCGACGATCGCATCAAGGCTGTCGGCTTCGTCGGCTCCACGCCGATCGCTCAGTACATCTACGAGACGGCCGCAGCTCACGGCAAGCGCGCACAGTGCTTCGGTGGCGCCAAGAACCACGCCATCGTCATGCCGGACGCCGACCTCGACGAGGTTGCCGACGCCCTGATCGGTGCAGGCTACGGCAGTGCCGGTGAGCGTTGCATGGCCATCTCGGTTGCCGTTCCCGTCGGCGAGGAGACCGCGGACGCTCTTGTCGCGAAGCTGAAGGAGCGCGTCGCGAAGCTCAAGATCGGTCGCAGTGACGACGAAGGCGTCGATTTCGGACCGCTCGTTTGCCAGGATGCCCTCGACCGCGTCAACAACTACGTGCAGATCGGCATCGACGAAGGCGCAACGGCAGTCGTCGACGGCCGCGGCTTCACCCTCGAAGGCCACGAAGGTGGATTCTTCGCCGGCGCAACCCTGTTCGACAACGTCACCTCGGACATGCGCATCTACAAGGAAGAGATCTTCGGACCTGTCCTTCAGGTGGTTCGCGCTGCCGATTATGAAGAGGCACTGCGTCTTCCGACCGAACATGAGTACGGCAACGGCGTCTCCATCTTCACCCGCGACGGCGACACCGCGCGTGACTTCACCGCTCGCGTTAACGTCGGCATGGTCGGCGTCAACGTGCCGATCCCGGTCCCGATCGCGTACCACACCTTCGGTGGCTGGAAGCGCTCCGGCTTCGGTGACCTGAACCAGCACGGTCCCGACTCCTTCCGCTTCTACACCAAGACCAAGACGGTGACGCAGCGTTGGCCTTCCGGCAAGAAGGAAGAGACCAATCACTTCGTCATCCCCACGATGAACTGATCGGACTACCTTCCATGTTTACTCTGACCGATGACGAGCGGGCGATTCGTGACACTGCCCGCGACTTCGCGGCCGAGCATCTGGCGCCCAACGCAGTGGAGTGGGATCAAACCAAGCATTTCCCGGTGGACGTCCTCCGTAAGGCGGCGTCCCTGGGAATGGGCGGTATCTACATTCGTGAAGACGTGGGCGGCAGTGAGCTGAGCCGCGTCGACGCTGCCCGGATCTTCGAAGAGCTGGCCAAGGGCGATCCGTCGATCGCCGCGTACATCTCCATCCACAACATGGTCACGTGGATGATCGACCAGTTCGGCAACGACGAACAGCGCCACAAGTGGGTCCCCGGACTCTGCTCGATGGATCAACTGGGCAGCTACTGCCTCACCGAACCCGGCGCTGGCTCCGATGCTGCGGGCTTGAGCACCAAGGCCGTTCGTGACGGCGACGACTACATCCTCAACGGCGTCAAGCAGTTCATCTCCGGCGCAGGCACTTCCGACGTGTACGTCGTGATGGCGCGCACCGGATCTGCCGGTGCCAAGGGGATCTCGGCGTTCATCGTGCCCAAGGATTCGCCCGGACTGTCGTTCGGTGCCAACGAGGTCAAGATGGGCTGGAACGCGCAGCCCACCCGTCAGGTGATCTTCGAAGACGTGCGAGTTCCTGCCGCCAACATGCTCGGTGAAGAGGGCAGCGGCTTCCGCATCGCTATGAAGGGTCTCAACGGCGGCCGGCTGAACATCGCCGCCTGCTCGGTCGGTGGGGCCCAGGCGGCGCTGGAGAAGGCAGTCGCATATCTGGTGGACCGCAAAGCTTTCGGTTCGGCACTGATCGAGTCGCAGGCCCTGCAGTTCCAGCTCGCCGACATGCGTACCGAACTCGAAGCGGCCAGGACGTTGCTGTGGCGCGCCGCTGCCGCACTCGAAGACGGAGCGTCCGACGTCGTGGAGTTGTGTGCGATGGCCAAGCGCTTTGCCACCGACACCGGGTTCGACGTAGCCAACAAGGCTCTCCAGCTTCACGGCGGGTACGGCTATCTTGCTGAGTACGGGATCGAGAAGATCGTCCGCGATCTTCGGATTCATCAGATCCTCGAAGGCAGCAACGAGATCATGAGGGTGGTCATCGCGCGAAGCGTGGTCGCATCAGGTCAGGGAAAGCAAGGAGCAGCATGAGCGACGAGCTCGAGGTATTGATCGAAAAGCGTGACGGACTGGGGCTCATCACCCTCAACCGGCCCAAGGCGATCAACGCCCTCAACCACTCGATGGTCAAGGCGATGGCCAAGGCACTCGCGGAATGGAAGTCCGACGACGACGTCAAGGCGGTCGTACTCACGGGCGCCGGCGATCGTGGTCTGTGCGCCGGCGGCGACATCGTCTCGATCTACCACGACGCCAAGGACGGCAAGACCGGTTCGCTCGATTTCTGGCGTGAGGAGTACATCCTCAATTCCGAGATCGCGAACTACCCGAAGCCGTACGTCGCAATCATGGACGGGATCGTCATGGGCGGCGGCGTCGGAGTGTCCGCACACGGCGACATTCGCATCGTGACCGAGCGCTCGATGATCGGAATGCCCGAGACCGGAATCGGTTTCATCCCTGACGTGGGCGGAACTTACCTGCTCTCGCGTGCTCCCGGTGAACTCGGAACGCACATCGCGCTCACCACGGCGCGACTGAGCGCCGGCGATGCCATCGCAGCAGGCTTCGCGGATCACTTCATCCCGTCGGAGAACATCGAGACGTTCATCGCCGCACTCGCGTCGTCTTCGGTTGCCGACGCCGTGGCGCAGTACGCGGAGCCGGCTCCGGTGTCGGAACTGTTGGCCCAGCAGAGCTGGATCGACGCCGCGTACTCTGCCGACGACGTCTCCACCATCGTCGAGCGTCTTCGAGCGAGTGGAATCCCCGAGGCGGAGAAGGCAGCGGAGCAGATTCTCGGCAAGTCCCCGATTGCACTGTCGGTGACCCTGCGATCCCTGCGACATGCCAAGGAAGCAGCAAGCTTGGAAGAAGTCCTCAACGAGGAGTTCCGGGTCTCGACGGCAGCGCTCGCCTCACACGACCTGGTCGAGGGTATTCGCGCCCAGGTAGTCGAGAAGGACCGAAACCCGAAGTGGTTGCCGGCAACCCTCGAAGATGTCACGGCTGAATCCGTCGATGCCTACTTCGCCCCGCTGGGCGACAACGAGCTCGGACTCACCCCTCAACCGCAAGGCAACTGATCACCGCCGAAGGAGCATCACTAATGAGCACCATTGGATTTATCGGACTCGGTCACATGGGTGGCCCGATGGCGGCCAATCTCGTCAAGGCCGGACACAAGGTCGTCGGTTTCGATCTGGCACCCGCGGCGCTGGAGCAGGCAGTCAAAGACGGTGCATCGGTAGCGGATTCGGCGGTCGATGCCGTTCGCGGTGCCGACGTCGTGATCACGATGCTGCCGAGCGGTAAGCATGTTCTGGGTCTGTACGAAGAGCTGCTGCCGGTGGCAACACCGGGCACGCTGTTCATCGACTGTTCCACCATCGACGTCGCCGACGCCCGCGAGGCACACGACAAGGCCGAAGCGGCCGGTCACCGCAGCGTCGACGCACCGGTCTCCGGTGGAGTCGTCGGGGCTACCGCAGGCACGCTGGCATTCATGGTCGGCGGTTCCGAGGCTGACTTCCAGGCCGCGTCACCGTTGCTGGACGTGATGGGCCGCAAGGTCGTTCACTGCGGCGACGCCGGTGTCGGCCAGGCTGCCAAGATCTGCAACAACATGATCCTCGGCATTTCGATGATCGCGATCAGCGAGGCATTCGTGCTGGGCGAGAAGCTCGGCCTGAGCAACCAGGCGCTCTTCGACGTGGCGTCCAACGCCTCGGGGCAGTGCTGGGCACTGACCACCAACTGCCCGGTACCGGGACCGGTGCCCACCAGCCCGGCCAACAACGACTACCAGCCCGGCTTTGCTGTCGCGCTGATGGACAAGGACCTCGGTCTGGCTGCAAATGCGCTGCGCAACAACGGCGTCGATGCGGAGATCGGGCTCAAGGCCGCGGAACTCTACAGTCGCTTCCACGCCGCGGGCGGTGGCGGTCAGGACTTCTCTGCCATCATCAACGACATCCGTGACCGTTCGACCGAAGGACAGTAGTGACCGACTTCAACACCATCATCCTCGAGCGTAAGGGTCGCGTCGGCGTCATCACGCTCAACCGCCCGAAGGCTCTCAACGCCCTGAACTCCGAGCTGATGAACGAGGTCGTCGCCGCGGTTGCCGACCTCGAAGCGGACAACGGCATCGGAGCCATCCTGATCACCGGTTCCGAGCGCGCCTTCGCCGCCGGCGCCGACATCAAGGAAATGCAGTCCAAGACGTACATGGACGCATACGTCGAAGATTTCTTCACCCCGTGGGACCGCGTCGCAGCCGCTCGTAAGCCGCTGATCGCCGCCGTCTCCGGGTACGCGCTCGGTGGTGGCTGCGAACTGGCGATGCTCTGCGATTTCATCATCGCTTCGGATACCGCGAAGTTCGGCCAGCCCGAGATCAAGCTCGGTGTCATTCCGGGTATCGGTGGCTCACAGCGCCTTACGCGCGCCGTGGGTAAGGCCAAGGCCATGGAGCTGTGCCTGACCGGCCGCAACATGGACGCAGAAGAGGCCGAGCGCGCAGGCCTGGTTGCCCGGATCGTTCCGGCCGCCGATCTGCTCGACGACGCATTGAAGACCGCAACCACCATCGCCGAGATGTCGCTGCCGATTGCGATGATGGCCAAGGAAGCGGTCAACCGTTCCTTCGAGACCACACTCGCCGAGGGCGTCCGCTTCGAGCGTCGGGTGTTCCACTCGACCTTCGCGACGGAGGATCAGAAGGAAGGCATGACCGCGTTCGTGGAGAAGCGGTCCGCCGAGTTCAAGCACCGCTGAAATTCGTTAGCGCTGAACTTTCGAACAGCTGAAACTGCCCTCACACTCGTCGAGAGTGTGAGGGCAGTTTCTTTGTGTGTACGGGTCGTCGGTTCACCACTTGGTGGGCGCGCCGCCGGTGTCGAAGTCACCCGCAGTCTTGCGAAGTTCAGTGAGGATCGTCACCAATTGCTCGAGCTTGTCCTGCTGGAGTCCGGGGTGTGCGAACACTTTGCTGTTGAGCATTTCAGTGGCTTCGAGGGCCAGCGCGCGACCCGCGTCGGAGATCTCGATGAGCGTCGCACGTCGATCGCTGGGATGCGGGACCCGTCTGACCAGCTCCGCTTTCTCCAAGCGGTCGACGGCATTGGTGACGCTGGTGGGGTGAACCTGGAGTCGGGCGCTTGCCTTGGCCATCGGGAGCGCGCCCGACCTGGTGAAGGTGAGAAGCGTCAGCAGTTCGTAGCGGGCGAAGGTCAGCCCGAGAGGCTTGAGTACCTCTTCGACCCGCGCCATCATGATCTGCTGCGCACGCATCACCGACGTGACCGCAGCCATACCGTCGGCGACATCGCTCCAACCGTGCTTCGTCCACTGACGATGCGCCTCTTCGATGGGGTCGAGGGGGAGCGGCGCGGGGGGAGACATAAGTTCGATCATCCCATGCTGGCAAGCGGTCGGGTGCCTTGTCTGATTGTGTGTCGCAGCCGCTTACGTCTGTAGAGTCCCACGGGTGATTTCAATCCTCGTAGCGGGTGGCGTCTCGTTGTTCGTCGCGCTCTTCCTGACTCCGTTTCTCATTCGTGTGCTTTCGCGGCAGGGGCTCGGGCACGAGATTCGGATCGAGGGTCCGCAGAGTCATCAGGGCAAGCGTGGCACCCCGTCGATGGGCGGCATCGCGATCATCGCCGGCATGTGGGCGGGCTACCTGGCGGCACACATCATCGGTTTCGGCTCGCGGCTACCGCGGTTGTCTGCATCCGGTTGGCTGGTTCTCGCGCTCGCCACGTCACTGGGAATCGTCGGCTTTCTCGACGACTTCATCAAGATCCGTAAGAAGCGCAATCTCGGGCTCAACAAGACAGCGAAGACCGTCGGTCAGCTCGCGAGCGCCATCATCTTCGGCATTCTCTTCCTGCAGTTCTCCAACAACAACGGAGTCACCCCCGGAAGCCAGTACCTGTCCCATGTGCGAGATATCTCGGTGTTCTCCATGGGTGCCATCGGCTTTGTGGTCTTCTTCTGCATTCTGGTGTTCGCCTGGTCCAACGCCGTCAATTTCACCGACGGTCTCGATGGTCTCGCGGCCGGTTCGATGGGCATGATCCTGGGGACCTACGTTGTCATCGCCGGTTGGCAGTACCGGAACTCGTGTGTCCTCGAGCCTGCCGCCGGCTGCTACGACGTTCGTGACCCCCTGGATCTCGCTATCGTCGCTGCCGCGGCAGGCGGGGCGTGCCTCGGCTTCCTCTGGTGGAATGCCGCCCCGGCTCAGATCTTCATGGGTGACACCGGCTCCTTGGCGCTGGGCGGCCTGGTGGTCGGCCTGTCCGTCACGACGCACACCGAGCTGCTGATGGTCATCATCGGCGCCCTGTTCGTGGCTGAGATCCTGTCGGTGATCATCCAGGTTCTGGTCTTCCGATCGTCCGGCCGACGCGTATTCAAGATGGCCCCGATCCATCATCACTTCGAGTTACTCGGTTGGCCGGAAACCGTCGTGATCGCAAGATTCTGGATCTTCGTCGCGATCTCGTGCGTCCTGGGACTTGCCACCTTCTACAGCGAGTGGTTCTCCGCTGCCGGTTAGACCGATTCACTCTTTCGGGTCGTATCACTCTTTCGGGTCGTAGCCAGAAGAGCGACCAGACCGAGCGACACACACGCCGTCATCGTGACGGCCAGGGCTGTGCTCGTGTTTCCCAGCAGGCCGACGGCCGGCGCGATGGCCGCACCGACGCCGAACTGGAATGCACCGAGCATTGCCGCGGCAGTACCGGCCGCTTCGCCGTGACGAGCGAGAGCCAGTGCCGGGGCGTTGGGGAGAACGAACCCGATTGCGCCGGCCATGACCCAGAGCGCGATCACGAATCCGGCGAGCCCGCCCAGTTCCAGGTCCGCGACAGTAATGACTACAGCGCCGGAGACAACCGCAGCCACGAGGGCCCACTTGGTGATCTGCTGAGGAGTCCACCGGTCGAGCAGTCGGACGTTGACCTGCGAAGCACCGATCAACGCAATCGCGCCCGCACTGAAGAGCAGTGCGAACTCCTGCTGATTGAGGCCGTACTGATCTTGATAGACAAACGACGCGCCTGAGACATACGCGAACAACGACGCCATACCGACGCTGGAGACGAGCGTCAGGACCATGAACGTGCGGTCGCCGAGCAGCGAACCGTAGGTGCGGAGAACCGACTTCAATCCGCTCGGGCGACGCTTTTCCTTCGGCAGTGTTTCGGACAGTCCGAAAGCACCGATCATCGCTGTGCCGACGCCGATCAGTGCCAGGACGACGAAGATCCCGCGCCAGTCGAGGGCGACGAGGAGGGCGCCACCGATGCTGGGCGCCAGGATCGGCGCAACGCCGAGCACGAGCATCAGCCGGCTCATCACGACGGCAACGGTGTTACCGCTGTAGAGGTCGCGGACGATCGCCATGGTGACCACTGCCGCGGCCGCCGCGCCCATGCCCTGGAAAACCCGCAGGATGCCGAGGACCGCGATGCTCGGTGCGAAGACCGCCAGCAGCGAAGCCAGGATGTGCACACCGATCCCGGCGAGCAGCGGCTTCTTGCGGCCGAGAGTGTCCGAGAGCGGCCCGACCAACAGCTGTCCGAGTGCGAGGCCGATGAGAGTTCCGGTGATCGTCAGCTGAACCGTTGACGACGAGACCCCGAGATCGGCGCCGATATCCGGCAGCGCGGGCAGGTACATGTCGATGGTGAAGGGCCCGAGCGCAGTCATGGAACCGAGGGCAAGAATCTTCCCGACGCTGGGCTTACGGTCGACACTGCTCATTTCCAGCGGGGCTGCCTCTATGGGCGGGGCTGCCTTCACGGGCGGGGCAACGGCGGTGTTCTCGGCACTCATGAAACCTTCTGGGTTGTCTGGGTCTGGCGAACTGCTCGGTCGTTCGGGCGAAATTCGTATGATCTGCGCCCGCCGAGGGAGTCAGCATCGAGACTGACCGATTTGTTCCCGAAGGGCTCGCAGTTTTCCCAGAGACTGGAACGGCGGGTGGGATCGCACTCGAATCATGCTGAGCGGAACTGTGGTTCGACGCCGTGACTCAGGGCAGAGTTACTCACTGACGCGGGTGTGGCTGAGTGGCTAGGCACCGGCCTGCAAAGCCGTTCACACGGGTTCGAGTCCCGTCATCCGCTCGTGTCGGAGACCGGCAGGCATACCGCCTGCCGGTCTTCCTTGTGAGGTCCCGGTTCACGGGGTCGGCTGCGATAGTCTGGGCTGCCGGAGCGAGCGGACCATATGAGTGAGGCACTGAATTGATTTCGGGACAGGACCTGCGATCACGGCGCTTGGACGTGGGGATCAGTCAGTTCCAGTTCGCCCGTCAAGCGGGAGTCTCGTCAGCCGTCGTCTCCGCGTGGGAACTCGACAAGGCGTATCCGAAGCCACCGGCGGAACGAGCAGTTCTCACGGCCCTCTCCGCGCTGGAAGCGGCCAAGCGTGAGGGTACGTACGCGGCCCCCCGGAAGCGATCGAGCGGCAGTACCCGTGCGCGTCGAGTGACACCGGTCAACGACCCCGCCTCGGTGGCCCGGCGTGCCGTCGCGGGGGCAGGAAGCGGCGGCCCCACCGTATTGACAGCGTTCTCGGGTTGTGGCGGTATGGCCGAAGGCTTTCGGATGGCGGGGTTTTCGGTGGAGGGATACATCGAAGTCGTGCCGGAGGCGCGTGCGACCTTCGATCGGAACTTCCCCGGCGCGAGGTGCCTCGGCGAGGACATTCGGGCGATCGACGAAGCCCGGGTGAAAGATCTTCTGGCACAAGTGGACATCGATGTGTTGGCTGGGGGACCGCCGTGTCAGGGGTTCAGCCTTGCCGGTCGGCGAGACCGCGACGATCCGCGCAACCATCTCTTCCGGAACCTGCTGCAGCTCGCCGAATTGGTGAAGCCGAAGGTCTTGGTGATGGAAAACGTGCGACTGCTGCTCAGCATGAAGGACCCGGACGGTGGGATGGTCGTCGACCGGATTCTCGGCGAGATGGCTGCATGCGGTTACGACGCGTCGGTCAACACGGTCAATGCGCAGGATTACGGCGTCCCGCAGTTCCGGGAACGAGTGTTCATCGTGGCGACCCGCCGCGACAGTAGTATCGGGCCGCTGCGTTTTCCGCCGAAGACTCACGGCGTGAATGGTGTTGCGCCGCTGAGGACTTTTCGCGATGCCACCGTCGACCTGGCCCCGCTGGAATCCGGGCAGGCTTGCGAGACGGACCCGCTGCACTGGGCCGTCGAGCATCCCGAGCACGTCTTGCGGTGGCTGCGTGATGTACCAGAAGGAATGTCGGCGCACGACAACGAAGATCCGGCCATGCGACCGTCGTCCGGGTACAACACGACGTACAAGCGCCTCCGGTGGGACGAGCCGGCGTCGACGGTCGGAACCACCTTCGGGATGATCTCGGCTTCCCGCAACGTGCACCCGAAACACACGCGATCCTTGACCGTTCGAGAAGCTGCTCGCCTCCAGACCTTTCCCGACGACTACGTATTCGAAGGCAAGTGGGGAGCGGTGCGCACGATGATCGGCAATGCGGTGCCGCCGCAGCTGGCTGCGGTGCTTGCTTCCGAAATCAGCGAGGGTCTGGGCTTCCGTACGAGGCCGGATGCTCGCGCATCCAAGACAAATGAATCCCGGTAATTCGTCCGACTTCTTGGCGCGTCACCGTTGCCTTGCGACTTGAACTACTGCCTTGCGACTTGAACTACGTGGGCCCAACTGACCCCTGCAGGCGCTGCGCCGTCGAGCGCTTCGTTGAGAGCAGGAAGAGTTGACCGCAGGACGCGACGGAAGATGCGTTCGTCTACGTCGATGCCTGAGAAGAACGACAGCGTGGTGGTGGATGCATGGGATGCGAGAACGAAGGCTAGATCAATGTCCGAGTGGGGAAGTCGCTGGACAACACCGGAGACGATCCTGTCGAACAGATCGATCGTCTGTGGCCGGTATGGGCCGTGTAGGTAGTACGACGATAGTCCGACGTTCTCCACGGCGAGGTTCCGCAATTGCCGATTTACCTCGACGAGGTAGTTGATCCAGTCGTCGGAGGAGTCCACCACCGTGTCGATGGAGTCGAGTAGTCGGGCAGCCGTGCGCCCGCGCAACTCCTCCCGACTTCGGACGTAGTTGTACAACGTGCCCTCGCTGACGCCGAGATGATTCGCGATCTGCGCCATCGTGAATGTGTCGAGCCCGAAGTGCAACACCGCATCGAGTAGCGACCCGAGGTCGAGACGCTTGGGACGACCAACTGCCCTTTTTCTCGGTTGACTCGGTGTCGTATTCACTGAACCAGTCTAGGCAGGCCGATGGATGCAGAGCAGACCTCTGTCTGCCTTGGTGTCGGCGTAGTTTATGAGTGTTCCTCATTAATAGGTTACCCTTACTGTATGCCTCGAACAGTGATGATGAAGGAACCTCCCCGGACAATGCTTGCGCGCCGCAATGCCGTTTGTCGCGCTGCAGCGATCGCGTCAGCAATTGCAGTGGTGCTGACGGCGGTAGTTGGCTGTAGTGCCGATGTCGGTGAAAACAAAGTGATGGAGACATCGACGTCGAACGCTTTTCCTGTCACCGTGGAGCACGCGCATGGTGAGGTGACGATCGAAACCGCTCCGTCCAGGGTTGTGGCTCTGGGTTCGGGGGACGCTCAAATTGCGTCCGCTTTAGGGATGGAAATTGTTGGGGCGGTGCGTAATCCGTCGTCGCCGGACGGAAACTGGTCGGGGATGATCCTTCCATCCGAAGTTCTCACATTGGATTCGACAACCCCGAATATCGAGGCGATCGCAGCACTTGATCCTGACGTCATTCTCGCAACTACGGCGCAGGCCGAGTACGACAAGGCCTACGAGGTGCTCAGCCGTATCGCGCCGGTGATTTCCTACAAGACTGCGCTCCTTCAAGATTCGGGTGATGAATTGACCGAGTTGATCGGTATGGCTCTCGGCCGCAGGGGAGCGGCCGAATCCCTCGTGGTTCAAGCGAGGGGTGCAATTGCTGATTTCAGATCGAGTCATCCAAATCTGGAAGGGAAGTCGTTTGCGTACGGCCAATATGCAGGTGGGACATTGTATTTGCTTGGCCAGGAGAGCAACCCGTCTGCGCGGTTCTTGTCGTCGCTAGGTATGAGGGGATCTTCCGCGGTATCGGCGGCAGCAACCGAATCAACGGCGGCTTTTGTGAAATTCTCCCCGGAGGGTTTCGGCATTCTGGATACCGCCGACGTAGCCATGATCAGTACATACGGTGAAGGTTCGACCGAGGAATTCCTATCTCTCCCGACCGTGACAGGTCTCGTTTCGACAGGGGAACATAGGTTGATCGTGATCGATCAGGAACTTTCGAGTGCCCTACTGTTTCCCAATCCGGCGACTACCGAGTTTCTATTGGATCGGATGTCCGGAGTACTTGCCATTGAGGATCGGGCCGGAGGGTGACGTCGGTTCGACGTGCGCTGCACCGCCTACTTTCGGATCCTTCAGAGTATCCGTTTCATGGTGAAGCGGTGGTTCGCGAAGTGTCCAGGGTGGGTGCGAACTTCATTCGGCTCACACTGCATAGCAAGGACTTCGATCGATACCAGGACCCCGCGCCTGGTGACGCGATGAAGCTGCATCTTGCACCCGGTGAGCATCGCGTCTATACAGTCAGGAGGTTTATGCGTTCTGAATCCACCCTCCTGGTCGACATTCTCGATCACGGCGATGGGCTCGGTGTAAGGTGGGCTGTCGCTGTCAGGCCAGGGGACACGGTCGCCTTCACCGGCAGGCGTCCGGAATTTCTTCCGTCGGATGATGTCGACGGGTACCTCTTCTTTGCCGACTCTGCTGCTGTTCCGGCTATCGCCGCGATCTTCGAGAGTCTTGGTGAAACAGACTCGGTCACTGCGGTTCTGAAGACGCCGGCATATGAGGATCGCGCTCTGGTTCGGGTCTGTCCGCGCTGGGATGTGGAGTGGTTGGCCGCTGGCGACTCTCTCGTGGACGCGGCCAGATTGCTGTCTCCGACGCCCGCTCGACTGCAGGGGTGGATCGGTACCGAAACAGTTACTGCACACCAGTTGAGGGAATTGATGCTCGACAGGTACATGCACATCGACGATCTGAAGGCAGGCGTGTATTGGTCCAGTGAAGAAACCTGGACCGAGAGCTACAACCGATCCGTGGAACGATTTCTACGACTGAGGGCGGAGGGGCAGGACATGACAGATCCCAACGTTCTCGAAAAGCTGACCTTCGACGATCGGCATTCATGAAGCACCTATGGAAAATGGGGCCGACAATGTCGGCCCCATTTCGAGTTACGCCCTGGCAGGGGTGTGGTGCAAGCGAATCAGCTGAGGTTGAGCTTGGCGATCAACGGCTGGACGACCTTGATGATGTCGATGACGGCGCTGAGGGTGTTGATGGAACCCATGTTTCGGTCCTCCGTGTCGTATGTACAGGTTTGTATGTACAAGGTTGTGTCTGCGTGGTGTTTCTGTACGACCTTGTGTCGCAGACACAAGTTAGCAAACTGGACGCTTGTTTTGGTCGAAATGACCACTTTGCGCTGAAGTTGCTGAAAAGTTCACGGATTGTTCAGGAGCGGAAACAAAAAACAGGCCGGACTCCCCGAAGTCCGGCCTGTCGATGACGCTTTGCGATCAGCTGAATGCCGAAAGTGCGCTGATGAGGCCGATGCCCGCAACTGCGACCTTGAGGACACTCAAGACGTCTTCGAGCTTGACACCCTCGGGCAATACGTTTTCGACAGACTCCATGTTGGATCCTTCATGTGTTGGGGTCGTGGTCCAGCGCCACTGCAAGCAAGATACCCAATCGTGACCACCTGTGAAACCCCGGCGCGAAGATCACAGTTTTGTTGCGCCGGACTCACTGGCCGTCGCAGCCATGGTGGCCGCCACTATTTGTTCCACGCTGATGCCCGCCGCCGGTAGGCAGTGATAGAAAATTCGTTCGCAGAGGTCGACCATCTCGCCTCGTTCGAGGGTCGGCTCGTCGATCCAGTTGACGACTATTTCCTCCATGAATGCCTGCCACCCGGCGATGGTCGCCTCGACGGTCGCATTCGATTCGATGCCCAGATTTGTGAGCGCGGCGACGATCCATGTGGTGAACGTTCGGCGCATCCCGCGATAGATCGTGCGCATCCGGATGTCGCCACTGCCGGCCATCCGCATCACGGCGAGGTAAATGGTGGGGTGCTCGATAACGGCATCGACGAAAGTTTCGATACCTGAACGCAGCTGGGACGTGATCGGTAGTTCGGGATCCGGTCGCATTCGATCTTCGAGATCGGCCGAGGCAGCCTCGAGGATCGCGTTCTGGAAACCCTTCTTGTTCTTGAAGTAGTGAAACAGCAGTGGGGGCGAGACACCGGCCTCGGCTGCGACGCGATCCATCGACAGTTGGTCGAAAGGCTCGGTCCGCAACATGTGTACTGCTACCTCGAGGATTTGCCTCTGACGGTCTTCGGGGGAGCGGGGGACTGCGGCCATTCCGACATCTTATGTATTGGTTCGGAAGGTTCATTGACTTTTACTCAACGCTGTCTATAACGTGAGGTAACACATACGTGAGGCGAGGAGTCCGACAGTGTCTGCTTTCGACATCGTGGTCAACGACGGGTTGTGGTTCGACGGGACGGGGGCTCCTGGTCTGCGTCGAAATCTCGGAATTCGAGACGGCGTGGTCGCGGAGGTGTCCACGACGCGCCTGGAGATCGGGCCGGACACCGAGGTGATCGACGCGGCCGGCAAGTGGGTTCTCCCGGGCTTTGTCGACGTCCACACGCACTACGACGCCGAAGCCTTGGTCAGTCCAGGCCTTCCGGAATCGGTTCGCCACGGCGTCACTACGGTCGTGCTCGGCAATTGCTCGCTGTCGACGGTGTATTCGACCCCGCGTGAAATCGCTGACCTGTTCAGCCGGGTCGAAGCAGTTCCCCACGACGCGGTGCTGCGCATCCTCGAAGCGAACAAGACCTGGACCGGTCCCGCGGCCTACACCGCCGCACTCGAAGCCCTTCCCCTCGGACCCAATGTCGCGGCATTCATCGGCCACTCCGACATCCGCACGCACGTACTCGGATTGGGGCGCGGCACCGACAAGAAGGTCAAGCCGACCCGCTCGGAACTCGGCCGGATGGGCTCGATGCTCGAGGACGCCATCGATGCGGGGATGCTAGGCCTGTCGTCGATGACCAATGCCCTCGACAAGATCGACGGCGACGAATACCGTTCTCGCTCTTTGCCGTCGACGTATGCACGGTGGAAAGAGTTCCGATTCCTCAACCGCATCCTTCGCGATCGCGGAAAGATCTTGCAGAGCGCTCCGACCATCAACCTGCATCCGAACGTCGCGGCGTTCTTCGCCGAAAGCTCCGCCATCGGACGCAAGAAGCCGCTCAAGACGTCGCTGCTCTCCGGTGCGGATTCGAAGGCCTACCCGGTGATCGTGTACTTCATGCTCGCTGCGGCCCCACTGCTCAATCGCTTCGCGAAGACCGATTTCAAGTGGCAGCACCTTCCGGTTCCCTTCACCGTCTACGCGGATGGAATCGACCTCGTCGTGTTCGAGGAGTTCGGTGCCGGCGCCGCCGCTTTGCATCTCAAGGACCAGGTGGAGCGCAACGAACTGCTCCAGGACGAGTCGTACCGTCGCGCATTCCGTAAGGACTACGACAACAAGTTCTCACCCCGCATCTGGCATCGCAATTTCTACGATGCGGTCATCGTGGGATGCCCGGACGAGACGTTGATCGGCAAGAACTTCGGTCAGGTCGGTGACATCCGCGGAGTGCACCCGGTGGACGCGTACCTCGACCTGGTGGTGAAGTACGGGCGAGATCTTCGCTGGCGCACCACCATTGCCAATCACCGGCCCAAGTTCGCGAAGAAACTCGCCGCGAGTTCCGGTGTGCAGATGGGCTTCGGCGATGCCGGCGCACATCTGCGCAACATGGCGTTCTACAACTACCCGGTGCGACTCCTCAAGCGCGTCAAGGACGCTCAGAGTGACCGCAAGCCGTTCCTCACCATCGAGCGCGCAATCCACCGCCTGACCGGTGAACTGGCGGACTGGTACGGCATCGACGCCGGACATCTACGCCAGGGCGACCGCGCGGACTTCGTTGTCATCGATCCAGCCGGGCTCGACGAGTCGGTCGACGGCTTGTTCGAGGCAACCGTTCCCGAGTACGGCGGGATCAGTCGAATGGTCAACCGCAGCGACGATGCGGCCGTCGCGACAGTGATCAACGGCCGACTCGTCTACCGCGAAGGTGAATTTGCCCCGGGATTCGGCATCGAAAAGACAGGCCAGTTCCTGCGCGCAGGTGAAAAGGCTCCGATTACACGGGCCGCGAAGACTAGCGTGGCGCTATGACTACGCTGGCGGATCGCCTCACCTCGTACTCCCGGTCCGGGCTGACTTTCGAAGTACGCGACGACGGACCGGCAGACGGTCCGGTCGTGGTCCTCCTGCACGGATTTCCGCAGGATTCCCGCTCATGGGATCACCTCGCGCCGTTACTGCACGCCCGCGGCTTCCGCACCGTGGCGCCGGACCAGCGAGGGTACTCACCCGGTGCCCGGCCGAAAGCGCGCTGGGCCTACCGCGGGTCCGAACTCGCCGCCGACACTGTCGCGCTGATCGACACACTCGGTGTGGGGAAGGTGCACCTGGTCGGCCACGACTGGGGTGCCGCAGTCGCATGGCAGGTGGCTGCCGAACGGCCGGATTTGCTCGATACCGTTACCACGGTGTCGGTTCCGCACCCGCTGGCCTTCATCAAGGCGATGGTGACCAGCACTCAGGGACTGAAATCGTGGTACATGGGGGCGTTCCAATTGCCCTTCGTTCCTGAGAAGATTCTGGCCTCGACTTCGCTGGGCGAGAAGTTCCTGGTTTCGAGTGGGCAGACGCCGGCGAATGCGCGGCGCGATCTGAACGCCATGCTCGCTCCCGGCAGACTGCGCGGCGGTCTGAACTGGTACCGCGCGATGTGGATGACCAAGCCGAACCCGGCAGCTGCCCGGGTCACCGTGCCGACCCTGCACGTCTGGAGTGACGGCGACGCCGCCATCGGGCCCAAGGGTTCTGCCCTCACTCCCGCGTTTGTCGACGGTCCGTATCGGTTCGAAGTTCTCCGGGGTGTGAGCCACTGGATTCCCGACGAGGCGCCGACGGAGTTGGACCGGTTGCTCGGCGAGCATTTCAGCAGCTGACCGAGTTGCGTACTGAAGCCCCCGCCGTCCGGCGGGGGCTTCAGTCGTCAGCAAGGTCGTCAGCAAGGTCGTCGACCAGCGGTGGTCAGCGAGTTCCGAATCGCTCCTCCACCTGTTCCTTCGTCAGGCCGAACTCCTCGAGCGTGTACTTGTGCGACGGTTTGCGAGCACCCGAGCGGCTTTCCTCGTGCATGGCCTCCATCGACTGCTGGGCGGTAGATGTCAACGGGATGTCGAAGTGCGTGTAGATGTTCTCGACGGTTCCCAGTGGATCGGTGACGAAGTCCTGATAGTCGACGTCGATGAACTGCGCGGGATTGTGGTGTGCGCGTGCACTGTCGAACTGCTCGAGCCCCCTGGCCCACAATTCGAGCTGACTTTCGCCGATCACCTTGTCGGTAAACGTGTTCGACCAACCCTCTGTCGCCTGGGCGGCCAGGCTGCACACCGACGGAATGATCGTCGTAGGGGAGCGGTGAGTCTGGATGACGAGAGCGTCGGGGTACGCCTCCATCAATTCGTCGAGCGCAAACAGGTGGCTCGGGTTCTTGAGGACCCACCGTCGATCCTGATCGGGCAGACCGATCAGCTGCAGGTTCTTCTTGTGTCGTGCATAGGCGTTCGACCACTCCTGGTCCTTCAGCCATGCGGAGTACGTGGGTAGATTTGCCAGGCACTCGTACGACACGGACTTGAACGTCTGACGCAAGAGTTGCCAACATTCTTCGACTTCGCTGGCCGACATGTAGTGCACGCCCATGAATTCGGGATGCTCGACGTGGTGTTGACCGAATGTCTCCTCGATCTTGGCGAAGACCGGGTTCGATTCCCACGTATCGCGAGGCGGGCGAGGCTGAGGGAACTCGGTCAGCCACATCTCGAGGCCCTGGTGAGCCGGGTCGACCGTGAGGAGGCGGTGCAAGGCAGTGGTGCCCGTCCGTGGCAATCCGGTGACGAAGATCGGCCGCTCGATCTTGACGTCGGCGTGTTCCGGATGCTCCTTCCACGCCGATTCGCTGAGCAGACGGGCCACCAGGGCGCCGCGAAGGAATACCCGAGAGATCTTGCTGCCGAAGGGCGTCAGATCCTCGTCGCGGTCGTAAGACTCGAGGAGGACCGACAGAGCCTCGGTGTAATCGTCGACGCCGAAGTCCGTCAGGCCGGTCATCCGCGTCGCCGAGGCATGGAGATCCTCGACGGTGCCGACGTGAGTGCGTTCAGTCATGGTGCTCCTAGTGATGGAATTCGCCGCAGTTGACGTCGATGCATTGGCCGGTGATCGCGCTGGCCATCGGGGACGCCAGGAAGATCGCCGCATCGGATACTTCATCCGTCGTCGGCAGGCGCTTGAGGTCGGTGTTCGACGCAGTGTGCTCGTAGATCTGCTCGACACTCATGCCGAACTTCTCCGCCTGGTGCGCGAAGTATCCCTTGAGGGTGTCGCCCCAGATATAGCCGGGTGCAATCGAATTGACACGAATTCCCTGCGGGCCGAGTTCGGTGGCCAGGGACTGCGACATGGCGAGCAGGGCCGACTTCGCCATCTTGTAGCTGCCGTAACGCTCTTGCGAATGCCGCAACACCATCGAATTGATGTTCACCACGGAGCCGTCCGACTCGGCAAGTGCCGGCGTGAACAGCTGAGTCAGGCGCAACGCACCCAGTACGGTCAGTTCGATGCTGTCGCGGATGTGCTGGTAATCGGTGCGAGCCAACGGTTTCATCGACGGAATCGAGAATGCGTTGTTGATCAGAGTGTCGACTTTGCCGTAGGCGGCAATGGACTCGGCCACCAGATTCTCGGCGGAAGCCTGGTCGGTGATGTCGGTGGCAACGGTGACGGCGCGCCCACCGGCATCGACTATTTCTTTCGCAACGTCGTCGAGTCGCGATTGCGTACGTGCTGCGAGAACAAGACTCGCGCCGGCCGACGCACATCGAAGGGCCAGAGCGCGGCCGAGTGCCGGGCCGACTCCGGAGATGACTACTACACGGTCTTCGAGCAAGGCGGTCATGATTACCCCAGCATTCGGTTGTCGATGGCGGCCTGGCGCTGGGCAATGCGCGCTGCCCAGTCCTCGGCGGTGATGGTGTTGGTGTCGAAATGCGGCAGGTGCTTCGCAATATCTGCGACGGCGACGATTTCGACGGTGGGACCGTCCTTCGGCGTCAGCTCGCGGGACACGCGCTGCCAACGGAACTGCAGAATGCCGCGCGGATGTCCGACGGTTTCGATCCAGTTGGTGACACCGGGGTTCTTCTCGCTGACCACCATTCGGACCATCCCGTCCGGATCGACCTGTGCCTGGCCGTTGTTGAGGGAGGTCTGATGATTGACGTAGTCCAGTGAGATGTACCAGAGGCTCCCCAGTTGGAAGCCGAGATACGGTGCGTCGGAGGCGGGAACGGTGATGATCATCGCCTGCTCGTCGGTGAGTTCGTAATGTCCCACCGACGAGTACTGCGTTGCCAGCCCGCCCGGTGTCAGGCGTGGTTCGGTCATGGTGTTGACCGTGAGCTTGAGGTAGAACCACTCCGGGAACTGGAGCCACGTCTTGACCCGCGTGACCAGTGCCTTCCCAGCCCGGGCGTAACGCTTCTCGGTCTCTTCGGCGGTGAGAGGTGGCGGCGCGATCCCGATCGAATCGGTGCGCTCGATGCGGATCACGCCGCGCTGCTGACTCCAGTCGCTGTAGACCTCGCGAACGACCAGCTGCGAGGATCCGGGCGCCAGGGTGTAGTAGTTGGCTCGTCCGTCGGCGGGGCCGGGGCCGAACCAAGCGACGAAGTTGCCGTCGTCGTCTATCTCCAGCTCGCGGTCGTCGAAGGCGATTTCGCTGCCGGGAACGTTCGAGTTGGTGTAGTTCCCACTCAACACCTGGAAGCTGAGATCGGCTGTGGTGCCGCGCTTTCCGGTGACCTTGTATTCCTTGTCGTCGTTGATACGGGCGCCGAAGTAGAGGGTGTCCGGGTTGTCGAGACCCATCTTGGTGAATGGTCCGGTGCCCTGGATGAAACTCGGATGGGTCTTTTCGCTGGCCCAGGCGGCATGCGTCGTCGCGATGATTCCGCCGGCCAGATATTGGTATCCCTCCAGTAGATCCTGTTCGGATCTGATGTGCGGCGCAGTCTCGATCAATTTCTCGGCTTCGGCGATCGCCTCGGCAAACGGGTCCGTCAGCACGCTGGCTCCTCACAGTTCCGACTATGTCGCCGGTCCAGAGCGTCGTGGTACAAATATGTACCTATTTGGTAGATGTTGGGTATTTCGACAATAGAACGCGTTCTAGGGAGTGGTCAATGGGTGGACCGGAGAAGACGCCTGAAGCAGCACGCCAGAGGGGGAGACAATCGCCTCCCACCGAACGGGTGGTTCAGGTGCTCGACTACCTCGTCGGCCGCCCTGATCAGCGGTTCGGGCTGTCGGAACTGGCCCGCGCGCTCGAGATCAGCAAGCCCACCTGCTTGGGAATCCTCACGGCGCTGGCTGATCGTGGATACCTGACTCGGGACGAGGTGTCGAAGACCTATGGGCTCGGTCCGGCCTTGATCGCGGCCGGACGTGCAGCTCAGCGAGGATTTGCCGTCGGACCCATTGCCCGCACCCATCTGGAGAAGGTGAGCACGGAGTTCGGGACGACGTGCACGGCGTCCGGTGTGATCGGTGATCAGATCAGCGTTCTCGAAGTGACCGGACCGATCGGAGCGCGTCGCGCTGCCAAGGTCGGTCAGGTGTACCCGTTCGCACCACCGGTCGGACTGATGTACGTCCTCTGGGGTTCGGATCACGACATGGACAGTTGGCTGAGCAAAGAGCCGAGCCTGCCGGTGCGCTTGGATCGCGAGCGTCTGTGGAACGTGGTCCGCGAGTGTCGCGCTGCGGGGTATCTGGTCGAGAGTCTGGATCCAGTCGGGCAGCGACTGCACACGCTGATGGCGGGCGTTGCGACGCACGATCTTCCGCCGGAGGTGCGTGAACTGCTCGGGGAGATGGTGTCGAGCCTGGGTGAGAGGGTGTACCTCGGGCGCGACATCAGCTCTGACGACGAGCATCCCGTCAGTCTCATCGCGGCCCCGACCTACGACGCCGAGGGGCATCAGGCCCTTGTACTGACACTTTATGTGGGCGGGGCGATTACGGGCGCCGAGATCGAGCGAAGGGCTGTGGCGCTGGTTGCGGCGGCGGATGCGGTGACGGCGGAAGTTGGTGGCCGGAGTCCGGTTCGCGGTTTGTGACGTCTGATTGCCGGTCATTGACCTTTGGGTAGAACGAGTTCTATTCTGTGATTGCGTTCAATTTAGAACCAGTCCGGTACATAAATGTACCGATGCGGAAATGGTGTTCCGCACGGAGTACGTGATGCTCAGGAGCGAAAGACATGGCAACACTCCAGACCCCGCCCGCCTACGAGTTGTCGCATTTGCGGGCACTCGAAGCGGAGGCGGTCCATATTTTCCGCGAAGTCGCAGCGACTTTCGAAAAGCCGGTCCTCCTGTTCTCCGGAGGTAAGGATTCCGTCGTGATGCTGCACGTAGCGGCCAAGGCATTCTGGCCTGCTCCATTGCCGTTCGCCGTGATGCACGTCGACACCGGTCACAATTTCGACGAGGTGATCGAATTTCGCGACCGCACGGTCGATCGCTTCAACCTGCGTCTTGTCGTCTCCAGCGTGCAGGACGACATCGACGCCGGACGCGTCATCGAGGACACCGGAGTCGGTTCCAGTCGCAATCGCCTGCAGACGCACGCGTTGCTGCGCGGAATTCGCGACAACAAGTTCGACGCCGTGTTCGGTGGTGCTCGCCGAGACGAGGAGAAGGCGCGCGCCAAAGAGAGGGTGTTCAGCTTCCGGGACGAGTTCGGGCAGTGGGATCCCAAGGTGCAGCGACCTGAACTGTGGAACCTGTACAACGGCAAACACCGTAAGGGTGAACACATTCGGATCTTCCCGCTTTCCAACTGGACAGAGCTCGACATCTGGCAGTACATAGAGAAGGAACGGATCGACCTTCCCGGCATCTACTACGCCCATCGTCGCGAAGTGGTTCCGCGCGACGGAATGTTGTTGGCACGCACCCGCTTCCTCGAACTTCGTGCCGGCGAGGAGTCCTACGAGGCGTTGGTGCGCTTCCGTACGGTCGGCGACGCAACGTGTACCGGATGCGTCGAATCGTCGGCCGAAACACCGGCCGCTGTCGTGGAAGAAGTTGCGGCGAGCCGTATCACGGAGCGTGGCGCAACCAGAGCTGATGACCGGATTTCCGAAGCTGGCATGGAAGATCGTAAGAAAGAGGGGTACTTCTGATGCCGCAACTGCTGAGAGTCGCTACAGCGGGGAGTGTCGACGACGGAAAATCGACACTCATCGGCCGGTTGCTCTACGACTCCAAGTCGATCTTCGAGGACCAACTCGAGGCCGTGGAGCGGAGCAGTCGAGAACGCGGCGACGAGTACGCCAACCTCGCGCTACTGACCGACGGATTGCGCGCCGAGCGTGAACAGGGCATCACGATCGACGTGGCCCACAGGTATTTCGCGACCCCTCACCGGAAGTTCATCATCGCGGACACACCCGGGCACGAGCAGTACACCCGCAACATGGTGACCGGCGCTTCGACGGCCGACCTTGCCCTGATCCTGGTGGACGCACGCAAAGGTGTGCTCGAACAGACGCGACGGCACGCTTTCTTGTCGACTCTCCTGGGGATACCCCACCTCGTGCTGTGTGTGAACAAAATGGACCTCGTGGGCTGGTCTCAGGAACGGTTCGAGGAGATCAAGGAAGAATTCCGGCAATTCGCGATCAAACTGGACGTCCACGATCTGACGTTCATTCCGGTGTCGGCGCTGTTGGGGGACAACATCGTTGCCCGGACCGAGAACATGTCCTGGTACGACGGGCCTTCTCTGCTGCACCATCTCGAGCAGGTACACATCGCTTCGGATCGCAACTTGATCGACGCGCGTTTCCCGGTGCAGTACGTGATCCGTCCGCAGAAGCAAACGGATGCCGACCTCCACGATTTCCGGGGATACGCCGGAACGGTTGCCAGTGGCGTCTTCAAGCCCGGCGATGAAATCGTGGCTTTGCCTTCAGGATTCACCTCGACGGTGAAGGCAGTCCACGGGCCGGGCGGTGACGTGATCGACGAAGCGTTTGCGCCCTCGGCCGTCTGCATCGAGCTGGCCGACGATCTCGACGTCAGCCGAGGGGACCAATTGTGTCGGCTCAACAACCGGCCGCAGGTCGGGCAGGAAATCGATGCGATGGTCTGTTGGTTGACTGAACAGACCACCCTGTCGGAGAACAACCGCTACTCGTTGCTGCACACCACGCGCTCCACGAAAGCGCAGATCGTCAAGCTCGACTATCGCCTGGACGTGAATTCTCTGCACCGCGACGAGAAGGCAGAATCTCTGTCCCTCAACGAGATCGGTCGCATCTCGATCAAGACGCAGCAGCCGTTGATGTTCGATCCCTACCGCCGCAATCGGGTGACGGGCAGCTTCATTCTCGTGGACGAGACCACGGGTAATACCGTCGCGGCCGGAATGATCAACGGTCCGACACTCAAGGAATCGCGCGTCGTCTGGCACAGTTCGGAGGTTTCTCGCGAGGAACGTGCGACCGCCGGCGCCACCGTCTGGCTCACCGGTCTCTCGGCCTCGGGCAAGTCGACGATTGCGGTGGAACTCGAACGCCGCTTGGTGGCCGCGGGTATCCCGGCGTACCGCCTCGACGGCGACAACCTCCGGCACGGATTGAACGCGGATCTGGGATTCAGTGCCGAGGACCGAGCCGAGAACGTCCGCCGAGTCGGCTCGGTGGCGCAGTTGTTCGCTGATTCAGGTGCAGTGGCGGTGGCCTGCCTGATCAGCCCGTACCGCGAAGATCGTGATCGAGTGCGGGCGGCTCACGAGGCCGCCGGGCTGAAGTTCGTCGAGGTTTACGTCGACACCCCGATCGAGCAATGTGAAGCCCGAGACCCCAAGGGTATGTACGCCAAGGCCAGGGCCGGGGAAATCAAGGGTTTCACCGGAGTCGACGATCCGTACGAGGCTCCAGCCAGTGCCGAGCTGGTGATCAGACCCGAAGACGGAACGCCTACCGAACTTGCGCTGCGAATTATGGAAGTGTTGGACCGGTGAGCGAATCCACACACAGCAGAATCGCCGACGAGGCACTCGCGGCGGAATTGGCGCAGGCCGCTGGTGCGATCCTCCTGGGGATCCGAGCCGAGGGCCTGGGTGTCGACGACGGTCGTGAGCTGGGTCGCCGGGGCGACAAGGCCGCCGATTCCTACATCCTCGACCGGTTGGCTGCCGAGCGGCCGGAGGATTCCGTGCTCTCTGAGGAATCTGCCGACGATCGCAGTCGTCTGGATGCAGCTCGGGTCTGGATCATCGATCCGCTGGACGGCTCCAAGGAATACGGCTTGCCGAATCACGCGGATTGGGCAGTGCACGTGGCGCTTTGGGAGCGCGGTAGCGGAATTACCGCAGCCGCGGTTGCTCAGCCGGCGCTCGGAGCGGTGTACTCCAGTGGCGACGAGGCCGATTCGGTTCCCGCGAATTCGCCGCTCCGCGTAGTAGTCAGCGGATCGCGACCGCCCGCATTCACCGAGGCGGTGGCAGCCGAACTCGGCGCCGACGTGGTGCACATGGGATCGGCCGGCGCCAAGGCGATGGCGGTCGTGCGAGGCGAGGTCGACGCCTACCTGCATGCCGGTGGGCAGTGGGAATGGGATTCGGCCGCACCCGTCGGCGTCGCACAGGCGGCCGGGCTGCATTGCAGCCGCATCGACGGTTCGCCGCTGCTCTACAACGAATCTCACCCCTACCTTCCGGATCTCGTGATCTGCCGACCGGAGTTGGCTGAGTCGATCCTGGGTGCAATTGCCAAGCACTCCACGGAGTCTGCGGTCAGTGGGCGCGTCGCCATGGCGCGTGAATACGTGAACGCATTGCTCACTCACGACGCAACGAAGGTCCGATTCGCAGCTGACGCCTGGCGAGTCGAGAACGGTCAGCGAACCGGTGACACCGGCGCTTTCATCAGCAACGAGCTCGAACAGGGGCAGCAATATCGCGGAATCGTGGCGATACGTGAACTCGCGCTGCGTGAGTGGGGCGAGAGCGTCGTCGCGCGGTATCTGCTCGACCTCGGAACACCTGGCCAGGCACCGGCCGTCACAGTTTTCGTCACCGAGTACTTCGGGATACCGGCAGGCGAGATCGAAAGCATCCTGGCAATCATCGAACCCTACGAAAACGATTCGAAAGAGGCTGGAACACAATGACATCGGACAAGCTGATCACCGATTTCTGCGCGCTGTGGGCGGCCGCCGATGTTGAAAAGATCGTCGACTACTTCACCGATGACGTCGTTTATCACAACATTCCGATGGAGCCCGTGGTCGGTCGCGAGGCCGTCCGGGCGTTCATCGAGCAGTTTGTCGGTGCCTTCGGCAACATCGACTTTCAGATCAAGCGTCAGGTCGCGGACGGCAACACCGTCATGAACGAGCGCGTCGACGTCTTCACCATCAACGGCGCCGAGGTAGCGCTCCCGGTCATGGGGGTATTCGAAGTCGAGGACGGAAAGATCAAAGCCTGGCGCGACTATTTCGACATGGCACCGATCAACGCGGCAGCCGGCCAGGCCTGATCGGGGCGCCTATTCCGCGATGACAGCGTGCGGGTAGTCCGCCGAACGGTGCTGGAAACGCGTAATGGCGGGATTCACGATGACGCCGTCACGGATTTCGATGGCGCGGTCGACGGTCTCGTCTGCCTTCCAGGCCGTCTCTCCTGCCATCACAGTGGGCAGGTAGGGAAGAAGTGATTCGCTGATCTCCCACGACGCGGAGTTCCACAGGTACGACGGGCTGTGATCGACGCCGTAGTAAGTGATGTTGTCGCCGACGATGAAGGTCGGGTCCGCGAACGAGGTGGGACGAGCCCAGCTGAACCCCATGCCTTCGTCGCACGAGACGTCGACGATGAGGCTTCCCGGTTGGAAGTCCATGAGATCTTCCTCGGTCAGGAACGTCAGCGGGGCATCCGTGTTCTGCAGCACGCAGTTGACGACGATGTCGTGCTCGGCCAGGAAGCCCGGTACCGGCACGCTGTGGTTGTCGAGCATGACGTGGCTGCCGCGGACGTCGCCGTTGTTGTTGTCGAACGAGACCATTCGCGCCGAGTGGATGGGGGAGCTGACGGCGGTGACGCCGCGCTGAGTCAGTACGTCCACTTCGTGGATACCGTGCGCCTTGAGTGCAGTGACAGCGCCGCGTGCAGTGGCACCGAAACCGATCACGGCAGCAGTGAGACGGCGGCCGTAGTCTCCGGTGGAACCGATCAACTGCAGGGCGTGCAGTACCGAGCAATAGCCGGCCAACTCGTTGTTCTTGTGGAACACGTGCAGATTGAACGATCCGTCGCTGTGCCAGAAGTTCATCGCTTCGAAGGCGATGAGAGTCAGTTTCTTGTCGATCGCGATCTGTGTCAGCTCGGTGTCCTGGACACAGTGCGGCCAGCCCCAGAGAACCTGACCCGACCGTAGTTCGGCGAGGTCACGCACCAACGGCTTCGGTAGCAGAACCACATCGGTTTCCGCCAAAATCTGCTTGCGCGTGCGGATTCCGGCCACCAGACGCGAGAGGTAGTCGTCGGAGTAGCCGAAGGGGTGGCCGTAACCCTCTTCGAGGTAGATCCGAGAACGTAGTTCGGCATCGATGCGATCGAAATGCGCAGGATGGATCGGCAACCGGCGTTCTGCCGGTTTGCTCGACTGTCCGATGACTCCAAGGGTGCGTGCGTTGTTCAATTGTGTATCTCTCGATAGGAGCAGGTAGAGATGTCAGGCAGGCGCCTGAGGGACTAGCAGAAGCCGCAGGAACGCTGGCAGATTGCCTCGGCCAGGATCGCGTGAAGGCGTGCCGGCTGCGCTGCTGTCGATCGCCGACGGCAACAGAAAGGCGCGCCGGTATGTGCTCAGTCTAGTCCTGAACGGTCCTCGCCCGGCGGCCGGGCGAGGTGCGGTGCTGCTCCGACGTAGGGCTACTACTCGCGCAGGCGTGAATCCAGCACGGCCAGTTGAATTTTGCTGGCATCCGTGTGTACTTGACGACCTTTGTCGGTGACGTCGATGAAGACTCCGCGCCGGTCAGCCTCGCACAGTGCTCGCTGAACCAGTCCGGCCTTCTCGAGGCGGGCGACGCTGCGGGAGAGCGCACTGGGACTCAGGTACATCTCCGAAGCCAGATCCTGCATCCGTGGACGCTCACACGAGGTGTCCATGAGTCGGTCGAGGGCCTCGAAGTCGCTCATACTCAGGCCGTGCGCCGACTGCATCTGGCGATCGAGTTCGCACGCGATGTCGTTGTAGCTGGTCGACAACGAGCGCCAGGTGTTGCGCAATTCCGATTCCGACGTCACGACCGCATTCTAGTTGAAGACTCGATTACGTGCAATTGCATTAAATGCTTGTGCATTAAGTGCATGTGCATCTATTCTCGCTGACGTGACTTGCACAGACTCGACACTCAAACCATTCGATTCGCCGGAATCCCCGGGTTCTTCGGAATCCACGGATCCGGCCACAGGAGAGGGCTGGTCCCTCAAGCTGTGGGGCATCCTCGCGGTGCTCTGCCTCGTGTTGTTCCTCGACGGTCTCGATGTGTCGATGGTGGGCGTCGCTCTACCGTCCATCGGCAACGAACTGGGCCTGTCCACTACTTCGCTGCAGTGGATCATCAACGGCTACGTCCTCGGATTCGGCGGCTTGTTGCTACTCGGTGGACGTACCGCCGATCTTCTCGGGCGCAGGAAGGTCTTCCTGATCGCGCTGACCGTGTTCGCAATCGCTTCGCTGGTCGGTGGCCTTGTCGACAACGGAACACTGCTGATCGCATCACGATTCGTGAAGGGACTGGCGGCGGCCTTCACTGCGCCGACTGCAATGTCCATTCTCACCACGACGTTCAAGGAGGGCCCGGCCCGTAACCGTGCGCTTTCGGTGTTCTCCGTGTTCGGCGCCAGTGGTTACTCGTCGGGCCTGATCCTGGGTGGGCTGTTGACCAGTGCCGGTTGGCGATTCACGTTCCTGATGCCGGTTCCGTTTGCCGTCATCGCGCTGATCGGTGGGTACTTCCTCATTCCGCGGGACCGTCCCGCAGATGCCGGGGGACACGACCTCGTCGGCGCCGTCACCCTGGTGACGGGAATGCTTCTGACGGTGTACACGATGGTTTCGGCTCCGACCCGTGGGTGGGCACACCCGATGACGCTGGGTTCGTTCGCCGTCGCTGCCGTACTTCTGGCGACGTTCTTCTTCGTGGAGAAGAAGGTGGCGCATCCGCTTGTGCGACTTGGGCTTCTGCGCGTCGGCACCATCGTTCGTGCGAATCTGGCCATCATCGCGCTCTTCGGTTCCTACCTGAGCTTCCAGTTCATGATGACGATCTTCCTGCAGTCGGCCCTCGGCTGGTCGCCCCTGAAGATGGCGATGGCACTGCTCCCCGCGGGCATCATCGTCGCCTTCGGATCGCCGTTCGTCGGACGGCTGGTCGACCTGTACGGCAGTGCCAAGCTCATCATCGCGGCACTGACCTCGCTCAGCGTCGGGTACCTCTGGTTCCTATTCGCGGGCAGCGATTCACCGTCGTACGTCGTGGCGATTCTGCCGAGCGTCATCCTGCTCGGACTCGGATTCGCGTTGGGCTACACCTCGATCATGGCCCAGGCCACCTCGGGCGTCGACGACTCGGAACAGGGTTTGGCGTCCGGGCTGGTGAACACCTCCGCTCAGGTCGGTGCGGCGCTCGTACTCGCTCTGACTACCGCCCTCGTGACCGCCGGATCGCACACCGCGTCCGGTGCCGGTACCGCCGGATTCGAACAGTTCCATCCCGGATTGATCCTGGTTACCGGAGTCGCGCTGGTGGGCTTGGCGATCACCGTCTCGCCGCTGGTACGTGGAAGGTCGCTGCGGGGAAGATCCGTGCGTGAAAGGCGCGCTGAGGAAGAAAAGGAATTGGCCGAGGTCAACTGAATACTTGCTTCATCCGCGAATGCGCTCGGCCGCGTAGGAGACAATCCTGCGCGGCCGAGTTGCTGTGTCTGAACTATCGGGTGGCAGATTTCAGGGCTGCGTCGAAACTTGTCGACGTAGCTTGCGAACCGAGAATCAAGGCAAGGCGCACCAACATGGCTTCGCGGTCGGACGGATCAGCCTGATCGAGTGCGTTCGACAGTGCCAACCAGACGTGCTCGCGGTGGCCCTCGTCGTCGATCACCGCAGTTGTCGCCGACTGTGCCGTATCGAAGTGCGTCGGCGCAGTGCCGGCGGTGAGGTGCTTGGCCACGTCGTTCAATTGCGTGGGATCGCTGATGCGGCAGAGCGCCAATCCGTCGGGCCGAATCACGAAGATCTCGCCGACACGAGCACCGAGGGCAGATGCGAGATTGCCTTCGGCATCGCGAATCGTGGAGTCGTTAGTTCCCGCGGTGATCACCCGTACGGTTTCCGGTGCAAGGGCCTGAGCGAGAATCTCGGCTTGCGTGTCGAGTTCGGATACCAGCTCAGCTGACAGTCCGAAAGCCAGCAGGCCGAATCCAGTACCGCGCAGACTGTTCAAGGAGGTTTTCGAACCGTCCGCCGAGACCTGGACGACTCTGTCCTCCAGCGGATCCCCGGGTAGTACGCCCTCGGTGCCCGCAGCTGTGGGCCACGTCAGCGGCGAGAGACGGGCGTGCGTTGCACTCGACTGGCGCGGGTTGATGAGGTGCGCGAATTCGCTTCGCTTGGTGGCGAGTTCGAGTACGGCGTCGCGGGTGGTTCGGTAGCCGTGACTGCCGGGCGACATGATGAGCGTCGACTTGCCTGCATTGTCGACGTTCTGCTGCCACGCGCTACGACGTTCCTTCGAATACGCGTCGAGGATGGCGGTATCGGCAGCTCCGTTGATGACGGCCGCCAGTTGCCACACCAGGGTCTCGGCATCTTCCATGCCAGAGTTGAGGCCACGAACACCGAAGATCGGAACGAGATGCGCGGCGTCGCCGGCAAAGAGCACACGGCCGTGAGTGAAATCTTCCAGGGCGAGTGCATGGGCGCGGTAGAAGCCGAACCATTCCAGGGTCCAGGGGATGTCGCTCTGGAGCCATTCGAGGTGACGCGTGATGCGGTCACGGATGCGATCTTCTTGCGTCTCCGCTTCCGGATCGTCCGACGCGTCGAGCTGGTAGTCGATGCGCCAGATGTCCCGTGGTTGGCGGTGCATGATGATCGTGGACCCCGGATTGCTGGGTGCGTCGAACCACACCAGACGCTCGGCCGGGAGTTCCGATTCCCAATGAATGTCGGCAATGACGTAGTTGCCCTCGTAGCTGTTGCCCTGCAAGCGGATTCCGCTGAGTTCGCGCATCTTGCTGCGTCCACCGTCGGCAGCCACGACCCACGCCGCACGCAGTTCGCGGGTTCCGAAGGCGGTGTCGACGGTCAGAGTTACCTCGTCGTCACCGCCGGAGATGCCGGCGATCGACGACGACCAGTGGAAGTTCACCAGTGGGTGGGCGAGCAACTTGTCGGTCATGATCTGTTCGAACTCGGATTGCGAGACGTTGACCATGGGTCCGCGCGCGTCGTGCTCGGCGGATGCCATCCGGAACTGCAGTACTTCCTGATCGCGGTAGTAACTCCGACCACCCACCCACGGTAGAACGATGTCTTCGAGTTCGGCGCCGAAACCAAGGCGTTCGGCAACTTCGAGGCTGTGCCGTGACACGCAGATCGCGCGACTGCCGAACGAGACCTGATCGGCCGCTTCGAGAATCGTGACGGCAATGCCGCGCTGCGCCAAGCCCATGGCTACGCCCATGCCGACTGGGCCGGCTCCGACGATCACGACGGGAAGTGCGTCGGCCGAAGGCGCCATGGAAGCGAAGTCCTCGGGGGCGTACTTCTTCGGATGAAAGTAGGTCGACATGGTCACGAGGCTTTCTGTGCGGCAGTGTTTTTCGGGATCAGTTGAGGTTCCGGGAGTAGCAGGATGGAAACCAAGCTGATCACGGCAATGATCACGAAGTAAACGGTGATGGCGAACGAGGTGTCGAAGGCGGCGTAGAGCGCGGTGGCGATCATCGGGGCCAGACCGCCGCCGAGGATTGCGCCGATCTGGTAGCCGAGTGACGCTCCGCTGTAGCGGATGTGTGCGGGGAACAATTCGGCGAACAGTGCCGCTTGTGGGCCGGCGCAGCAGCCGAGCGTGAAGCCGAGGGCGATCATCGATACGAGCATCACCGGGACGATCGCTGTGTCGATCAGCGGAAAGAACACCGCTGCCGCCACTACCAGGGTGATCGAACTGCGGATGTAGACGGTCCGGCGTCCGAGAGTGTCCGACTTGTGAGCGCTGAAAGCCATTCCCGCCATCCAGAACGGGCAGGATGCGATGAGGAGGAAGAGCATCGTGGTTTTGCTGAAGCCGAGTTCGGTCTCGCCGTATTTGAGCACGTAAACCATGTACGCGTACGCAATTCCGTTGGTGGCGATGAAGGTTCCACCGGCGAGGAGCACTGTCTTCCAGTGTCTGGTGAGAACCTCGAGAATCGGCATGGACTCCGCCGGTGCTTCGGACTTCGAAGCGGTGAACTCGTCACTTTCCTCGAGGCCGAGACGGATCCACATCGCAACGCCCACAAGAACTGCGCTGAGCAGGAACGGGATTCGCCATCCCCAGGAGTTGAATGCATCGTCGTCCATGAAGGCGGCGAGGGGGAGATAGACGAGATTGGCCACCAGTACGCCTGCGGGAACACCGATTTGTGGTGCGCTGCCGTACAGCCCCTTCTTGCCCTCCGGTGCGTTTTCGGTGGCGACCAGAACTGCGCCGCCCCACTCGCCGCCGACACCGAGTCCCTGAACGAATCGCAAGGTCACCAGGAGTATGGGGGCGAAGACGCCGATGGCGGCGTAGTTGGGTAGCAGGCCGATGGCAACGGTGGCGCAGCCCATCAGCATCAACGAGGTGACCAACATGGATTTGCGTCCGATGCGGTCGCCGAAGTGGCCCATCACGATTCCGCCGATGGGACGCGCGACGAATCCGACGGCGAGGGTGGCGAAGGCGGCCAGGGTGCCGGCCAGATCGGACGTGCCGGGGAAGAACTGCTTGCCGAGCACGAGCGCGGCGGCGGTGCCGTAGATGAAGAAGTCGTACCACTCGATGGCGGTGCCGACAAAGCTGCCGAGGGCGGCCTTGCGCGCCTTGACCGTCGCGGCGGTGCGCGTAGCGGTCGGTGAGGCGATGGAGGTCATGAAGTGCCTTTCGAGATGAATGTGGCTTGAAGAAACAATGACGTGCGCCACAACAATTGAAAAGCGAAAGAATTGGAGGTTCTTGCACGGAAAATGCGTGGAATCAGCTCCGCTGCCTGGTAGTGGGACTATTGGGCAGGTTCCGAGGGTGAAACGAATTCTATGAAAGCGCGTGCGACGCGGCTGAGGCGAGTGTTCTGGTGCCACGCGAGAACTACGTGCACCGACGGCACGACAGGGGAAGCGATGGTCTTGACGACTACCTCGAGCCCCTCGTACGTGACGTCCATCTTGGGGCGCTGGAGTAACAGCGTCCAGCCGAGTCCGCGTCCGACAAATGCCCGCGCCGTCTCGAAGTTCGCGGTTCTGTATGCAACCTTCGGGATGAATCCGCCTGCGCGGCAGACGTCGAGCGCGTGTTTGGTGCTCGGCGGCGCGTCGAGGAGAACCATCGGGTGGTCCGCGAGGTCCGGAAGATGGATCGGTCGCTCGGACCGCGCGAGTGGGTGTTCTGCACCCAGGACGATCAAGGGTTCGCGGATGGCCAACGGAACTGTGCGCAATTGTGGAGACAGGTCCAGGTCGTAAGCGATCGCGAGGTCCAACTCGCCGTTCTCGAGATGTGTCTGGAGCCGATTCTGAGTGTCCTCGCGGAACTCCACCTGCGCGTCGGGATTCTCACGGGTGAACCCGGCGATCATCGACGGCAATACCGTCGGCCCCAGAGCGGGATAGCAACCGATCGCGATGGGCCCCGACACGTTTCCGCCGGTTCCGAGCGCATCGGATTCGAGCTCCCCGGCTTGCTGAAGTAGCGCCCGGGCGCGCACCAGAACGGATTCGCCGGTGCGGGTCAGTTGAATGCCGAATGAGCGACGGCGAACGCACAGTTGAACTTTGAGCGCGCGTTCGAGTTCGGTGAGCGACGCGGACAGGGCAGAGGGGGAGAGGTGCAAGCGCTCGGCCGCGGCGCTGATCGTCCCGGTCTCGGCTACCGCGACAAACGCAGCAAGCTGACGCATCGTGTACGTGGGAGCAGGATCGATGCGAGGCATGAGATCGACAGTAGTCGGATAGATTGCCCTGTATATTTTGGTGCGGCACCGTGGAGAAATCGAAGATCAATCGCTGACCTGCGTCTTCGTGGTGCCCCCGGCAGGATTCGAACCTGCGACCTTTCGCTCCGGAGGCGAACGCTCTATCCCCTGAGCTACGGGGGCGCACCGAACTTTCGGTGTGCCGATTGGGCTGCGTTAGCGTAGCGCATCACGGGGGGCCAAGACCAAACCGGCACCCGTCTCGGCATGGCGTCGTCGCGGGAGGCAGTCGAGGATGCGGCCGGGGACCATGGTCGTCGAATCATCTGTACCGACTGACTCGGATGCTTTTTACGCCTAGGCTCGGCTCTGAGCACAGGCTCGGGCGGACTGCTCGGGCACCCTCGTGAGGTACGGGAGTCGTTGATGACCGATCACCACTATTCCGAAGACCAGCTCGCGCTCGACCTGAAGTGGTGGGCAGCGGCCAACTACCTGACCGTTGCGCAGATCTATCTGAAAGACAACACGCTTCTGCGGGAACCGTTGCGAGCCGAGCACATCAAGCCTCGACTGCTCGGGCACTGGGGGACCAGCCCCGGCCTGTCGATGATCTACACGCTCCTCAATCGGCACATCGTCACCACTGATGCTGACTGGCTGTACGTGACCGGTCCCGGGCACGGCGGTCCGGCGCTGGTCGCGTCGACGTATCTCGAGGGAACGTACTCGGAGATCTATCCGGAAGTCTCGGACGACGCCGAGGGCATCCACCGGATGTGTCGGCGATTCTCCGCTCCCGGCGGAGTGCCCAGCCATGTGAGTGTGCAGACACCCGGAAGCATCCACGAAGGCGGCGAGCTCGGCTACGCCCTTGCCCATGCGGCCGGCGCTGCCTTCGATCATCCGAACCTCGTGGTGGCCTGTGTGATCGGCGACGGCGAAGCGGAGACCGGGCCGTTGTCCGGTTCGTGGAAGCTCCCGGCGTTCCTGAATCCACGACGCGACGGCGCGGTGCTGCCGATCCTGCACGTGAACGGTGCCAAGATCGCCGGGCCGACGGTCTACGGACGCAGCAGCGACGAAGACATCCAGGCTTACCTCGGCGGCCAGGGGTGGGCGCCGATCGTCGTCTCCGGTGACGACCCCGACGCGGTGTTTCCCCAGCTGTATCAAGCGATCTCGCAGGCGCACGAGAAGATCCGCGAGATGCAGGGTGCCGCACGCCGCGGAGAGGAGTGGACGGGTTCGTGGCCGGCAATCGTGTTGCGGACGCCGAAAGGATGGACCGGTCCACACACCGTCGACGGAATCTTGGTCGAGGGCACACATCGTGCGCACCAGGTGCCGTTGTCCGGCGTGCGAAGCAACGAATCACATCTGCGGCAACTCGAAGAGTGGATGCGGTCGTACCGTCCGGACGAGTTGTTCGACGCCAACGGATCACTCGTCGCGGAACTGGCGGCGCTGTCGCCGACGGGGGACAAGCGCATGGGGAGCACTCCCTACGCGAACGGTGGACGACTTCGCGTCGATCTCCCGATGCCGCCGCTCGAAAAGTACGCGCTTCCCATCCAATCCCCGGGTTCGACCTTCCACGAGACGACGCGAGTTCTCGGCGAGCTTCTGCGCGACATCTACGCCGCCACGGAAACCGAGGACAGCGGCGGGATCTTCCGACTCTTCTGTCCGGACGAGACGGCTAGCAATCGCCTCGGCGCCGTATTCGAGACAACCGATCGCTGCTGGCAACTGCCGATCACCGACTACGACGACGGGCTGTCCGCGGACGGTCGTGTCATGGAGGTCCTCAGCGAGCACCTCTGCGAGGGATGGCTCGAGGGCTATCTGCTGTCGGGCCGACACGGGATGTTCGCGAGCTACGAAGCATTTGCCATGGTGAGTGTCTCGATGCTCATCCAGCACGCCAAGTGGCTCCAACATGCCGTCGACCTGCCGTGGCGGGCGTCCGTCGCTTCGCTCAACGTGCTGTTGACCAGTACGTGCTGGCGCAACGATCACAACGGATTCAGTCATCAGGGCCCCGGCATGATCGACGCCGTTATTCCCTTGGCACCCAGTGTGATCCGCGTGTGGCTGCCGCCGGATTCCAACACCTTGCTCTCGATCTCGGACCACTGCCTGCGTAGTACCGACCACGTCAACCTGATAGTCGTGGACAAGCAACCGCACCTGCAGTACCTCACGCTCGAGCAAGCGCACGAGCACTGCGCGGCGGGCGCTTCGGTCTGGGAATGGGCCGGAACCGAGGCTCGCGGACAGGAACCGGACGTGGTCCTGGCCGCCGCGGGAGATGTGCCGACGCAGGAGATCCTGGCTGCTGCACAGTTGCTGCGCGATCACACACCCGAACTGATCACCCGCGTCGTCAACGTCGTCGATCTGATGGCCTTGCTGACGCCAACCGAGCATCCCCACGGATTCGGGGAGCGGGTCTTCCTCGATCTGTTCTCCGCGCAGACCGACGTCGTGTTCGCATTCCACGGATACTCGCGTGCCGTGCACGAACTGATTCACGGGCGTCCGAGTCCCGAGCGCTTCCACGTTCGCGGATTCAGTGAACAGGGAACAACCACAACACCGTTCGACATGGTTGTCCTCAACAAGATGAGCCGCTACCACCTGGTGATCGAGGCGCTACGACGCTCCAAGCGTCGGCCGGCCGGGGCGTCCGAGTTGGCGGAGTTCTGCCGCACACAGCTCGAAAAGCACTCGCGTTACATCGTCGAGCACCTCGAAGACATGCCGGAAGTAGAAAACTGGACCTGGTCCTGAAATTCAGGACCAGGCCCAGTTGGGTCTGAACAATTTCGGCTCAGTTCAGTTCTGCTCAGTTCATGGGCAGTGGCACTGCGCCGCGAGCTGCCAACATGTCGGTCATCAGCTTGGACTCGCTCTGCTGCGTGTTGACCATCGTCTGCGCCAGGCTGCGCACCGGCCCCTCGGTGGCGTCGGCTGCTGCGTACTCCATCATCGGAAGCCCACCTTCGTGGTGACGAAGCATCAGCTGCAGGAACAAGGTGTCGAGTTGCAGACCTTCCGCTGCGCGGAGAGCCGCAAGGTCCTCGGGGGACGCCATGCCGGGCATGGTGTCGACCGGCCCGGAATGACTCATGTCCATCGTGGCCGAAGTCCCGTGCGATCCGTGGCCGGAGCCCGAATCCGACGACATCCACTCCATGTACGGACCCACCTTGGACAGCGGCTGATCCCACATGGTCAGCCACGCCTGCATCTGACCGAGCTGGTTCTGCTGCGTGGTCAAGATGTCGAACGCCAGCGTGCGTACGTCGTTGTCCGTGGACTTCGTCAGGGCGATGGACGCCATGTCCACGGCCTGGCTGTGATGCACGCTCATGTCCTGCGCGAAGCCCACGTCCACCGAATCCGATGCCGGAACGGTCAGTGACGACTTCGCATCGGGTCCGAGGAGGTTGGTCAGTGCGCCGAGGGCAAAACCGACGGCGATCGCGCCGATCAGACCGATGATCAGCAGTGCGGTGCGCTGACTCGGCTTCGAAGGCTGATCGGTGCTCTGCGAACTATCCACCGGCGGGAATCTGTTCGTCGGTGGCCGGGGTAGCGCCCGTGCCGTCCATCTGGATGGCGTCGGCGCCCGGAGGAGTCGGGTCGAACGGCGACGTCGACGGGGTGAACAGCGGGTTGGTGCAGCTCGCTCCGACCTCGGGGTAGACGTTCGGGTTCTGGTTCAACGCGGTGATGAACTGATCGATGCGATCGTCGTCGGCCTTGTCGATCTCGAGGCGGTGGCCCCACGACTGCAGAGAAATGGGGCTGCTCTGGCCGGGGTACGGCGACATCAGCATGTAGGACTTGCCGTTGACGCGTGCGGCGAGGCTGTCGATCTGGTCCTGGTCGACGAGATCGGGGTTGTACGTGATCCAGATGGCGCCGTGCTCGAGCGAGTGGACGGCGTTCTCGGTGCGGATCGGGTCGGCGTACACGGTTCCGGTGCAGTTCGCCCAGGTGGCGTCGTGCGGGCCACCGAACGGCGGAGTCTGGTCGTACGCCACGCGCTGAGTGGAATCGACGTGCTGGCCGGCCGGGTACTCGATCTTGAGGACGCCGTCGATCTTGTCGGACGGATCCTTGTTCTCGGAGCTGTACTTGTACGGCTCGAGGGCCTGCCGCTCCTCGACCTTGGGCCACAGATTGATACCGAGCACGGCGATGAGTGCGAGCACAGCCACACCGGCGCCGATCGACAGCCAGGGGATCTGGCGGGGAGCGGGGACGCCGCCCTTACCCTTCTTGGCCGGCCGACTGTTCTTGTTGGCGGCCTTGATGGCCTTGGCTGATTTGGCCCCGGAGTTCTTGTTGGGACCGCGACTATCGGAACCGCTTGGCATCGATTGGGCTCTTTCGGTGTGTGGGCTTGAGGTGTGGCGCGCCCGCGCATGAAGGTACGCGGTGGTAGCTCGGGCATTACCACTGTACTTTCCGAGTCTGAGGGCAAACTTTGAGAGTGGCGTGCGACACGCCACAGCGGCCCCGCGCACGTTCACGGAGAGCGAGGCGTGAGGCGAGTCTCCACTTCCGGTGTGCAGGCAATAGGATGAATACCTGTGACTCCAGCTGACCTTGCCGAACTGCTCCGCGGAACCGCAGCGAGCGTCCTTGCCGATCGTGGCCTCGACGTATCCGTGCTGCCCGAAACCCTTACCGTCGAGCGACCACGCAACCCCGAGCACGGCGATTACGCCACCAACATTGCCATGCAGGTAGCCAAGAAGGTCGGCACCAATCCCCGCGAGCTGGCGGGCTGGATCGCCGAAGCCCTCACCGCTGCCGACGGAATCGAATCCGCCGAGATCGCCGGACCCGGCTTCCTCAACATTCGGTTGGACAAGGACGCCCAGGGCGCGATCGTCGTGTCGGTTCTCGAAGCCGGTGCGTCGTACGGCTCGGGTGACTCCCTCGCCGGCAAGAAGATCAACCTCGAATTCGTCTCGGCCAACCCCACCGGACCGATTCACCTCGGTGGAACCCGTTGGGCTGCAGTCGGAGACGCGCTCGGACGCATTCTGTCCGCGCAGGGTGGATTGGTCACACGTGAGTACTACTTCAACGATCACGGTGCCCAGATCGACCGCTTCTCGCGTTCACTGATCGCTGCAGCGAAGGGTGAACCTGCTCCGGAAGACGGTTACGCCGGTGCATACATCGCCGACATCGCCGCCTCGGTTCTGAAGCAGCGTCCCGACGTCATGGAGCTGCCCGCCGACGAGCAGCAGGAAACCTTCCGCGCCATCGGCGTCGAATTGATGTTCACGCACATCAAGCAGACCCTCCACGACTTCGGCGTCGACTTCGACGTCTACTTCCACGAGAACTCGCTCTTCGAATCCGGTGCGGTCGAGAAGGCCGTCGAATCCCTCAAGGGTTCGGGCAACCTCTTCCACGAAGACGGTGCGTGGTGGCTCAAGAGCACCGACTACGGCGACGACAAGGACCGCGTCGTCATCAAGAGCGACGGCAACGCCGCCTACATCGCCGGTGACATCGCCTACTTCCAGAACAAGCGCGCCCGCGGGTTCGACCTCTGCATCTACATGCTCGGTGCCGACCATCACGGATACATCGGCCGTCTCAAGGCTGCCGCGGCCGCATTCGGCGACGATCCGGACACCGTCGAGGTGCTGATCGGCCAGATGGTCAACCTCGTCAAGGACGGCACTGCCGTCAAGATGAGCAAGCGCGCAGGCACCGTCATCACCCTCGACGACCTCGTCGAGGCAATCGGCGTCGACGCCTCGCGTTACGTCATGATCCGCTCGTCGGTCGACTCGAGCATCGACATCGATCTCGACCTGTGGACCAAGACCAGCAGCGAGAACCCCGTCTACTACGTCCAGTACGCGCATGCACGCCTCTCGGCGATCGCTCGCAACGCCGCGGACCTCGGTCTGTCCGCCGACGCGAGCAACCTCGCCCTGCTCACCGTCGAGCAGGAGGGTGACCTCATCCGCACGATCGGCGAGTACCCACGCGTCGTGTCGAGCGCGGCGAATCTGCGTGAGCCGCACCGTATTGCCCGCTACCTCGAAGAACTCGCGGGTGCGTACCACCGCTTCTACGGCGCGTGCCGCATCCTTCCGCAAGGCGACGAAGACGCCACCGACGTGCACCGCGCGCGTCTGGCTCTCTGCGCCGCCACCCGACAGGTCCTGGCCAACGGCCTCGAACTGCTCGGCGTCACCGCACCGGAGCAAATGTGAACGCGCACCCCGCCGGCCCCAAGCATGCCGAGCAGTTGCAGGCCCCCGGCTTGCCCGACCGTCCTGCCAGCCCCGAAGCCTTCGGTGAACTCTCACCGCAGGTGTGGCCGCGCAACGCTTCTCGCGGCGACGACGGTGAAGTGACCCTCGCGGGTGTCAAGGTCGGTGAACTTGCCGAGAAGTACGGCACCCCGCTGTTCGTCATCGACGAGGACGACTTCCGCTCGCGTTGCCGCGACATGGCCCGCGCCTTCGGCCCGGATGCCAAGGTGCACTACGCATCCAAGGCATTCCTCTGTGGCGAGATCGCACGCTGGGTCGCCGACGAAGGCCTCTCGCTCGACGTCTGCTCCGGCGGCGAACTGGCGATCGCGTTGCACGCGGACTTCCCGGCCGAGCGAATTGCCATGCACGGCAACAACAAGTCAGTCGCCGAACTGGCCGCTGGTGTCGCCGCGGGCGTCGGACACGTCGTGCTCGACTCGGCGATCGAGATCGACCGACTCGATCGTGTCGCCGGTGAGGCCGGTGTCGTTCAGGACGTGTTGATCCGACTGACCGTCGGCGTCGAAGCGCATACCCACGAATTCATCTCCACCGCACACGAGGACCAGAAGTTCGGTTTCTCGCTGGCCGGGGGAGCGGCGATCGACGCGGTCCGTCGCGTCTTCGCTGCCGACAACTTGCGACTGGTCGGCCTGCACAGCCACATCGGTTCGCAGATCTTCGACGTCGACGGTTTCGAGGTGGCAGCGCACCGCGTGATCGGTTTGCTCCGCGACGTCGTCACCGAGTTCGGAGTCGAGAAGACCAAGCAGATTTCGATCATCGACCTCGGCGGCGGCATGGGGATCTCGTACATCCCCTCCGACGACCCGCCGCCCGTCGACGAACTGGCAGCAAAGCTCGGCCACATCGTGCGCAACGAGTCCGCCCTGGCCGGATTGCCGGAGCCGACGCTTGCCGTCGAACCCGGCCGCGCCATCGCCGGACCTGGCACGGTGACGCTCTACGAGGTCGGCACCATCAAGGACGTCACGGTGGGTAGCTCGCTGACACGCCGCTACATCAGCGTCGACGGCGGGATGAGCGACAACATCCGCACGTCCCTCTACGGTGCGGAGTACGAAGCCAAGTTGGTTTCGCGAACTTCCGAGGCTGATCCCGTCGTTGCACGTATCGTCGGTAAGCACTGCGAGTCCGGTGACGTGGTCATTCGGGACACCTGGATGCCCGAGGACGTCGGGCCCGGTGATTTACTAGCGGTAGCAGCGACCGGTGCATACTGCTATTCGATGTCGAGCAGGTACAACCTGCTCACCCGCCCAGCCGTGGTGGCGGTGCGTGACGGAGTCTCACGCGTGATTCTGCGGAGGGAAACAGTGGAAGATCTGCTCAGCTTGGAGGTATCGCAGTGACGAGCGAATCGGCGCATCGCGCTATCGGTGTGGCCGTTCTCGGCCTCGGCAACGTCGGGAGCGAGGTCGTCCGGATCATTCGTGAGCAGGCCGAGGAACTCGAAGCTCGCGTCGGCGCCCCGTTGGAACTGCGGGGAGTTGCCGTCCGCCGTATCGGCTCGGACCGCGGAATTCCCGAGGAACTGCAGACGACGGACGCCGAGTCCCTGGTCGGTCGTGACGACGTCGACATCGTGGTCGAGGTGATCGGCGGAATCGAGCTCCCTCGCAAGCTGATTCTCTCTTCCCTCAACTCCGGTAAGTCGGTCGTGACCGCCAACAAGGCGCTGCTCGCGGACCACACCGGTGAATTGGCGGAGGCTGCAGAGGCCAACTCTGTCGACCTGTACTTCGAGGCCGCTGTTGCCGGTGCGATCCCCGTGATCCGCCCGCTCACACAGTCGTTGGCCGGAGACCGTGTCAACAAGGTCGCCGGAATCGTGAACGGCACCACCAACTTCATCCTCTCCGCGATGGACGAGACCGGCGCCGACTACGAAGAGACCCTCGCCGAAGCCGGACGCCTCGGATACGCGGAAGCCGACCCGACCGCGGACGTCGAAGGCTACGACGCCGCGGCGAAGGCTGCGATCCTCGCGTCGATCGCGTTCCACACCCGCGTCACTGCCGCGGACGTGTACCGCGAAGGAATCTCCACGATCACCTCCGCCGACCTGGCGTCGGCGAAGGCACTCGACTGCACGATCAAGTTGCTCTCGATCTGCGAGCGCATCGTCACGCCCAAGGGCAAGGAGCGGATTTCTGCTCGCGTGTACCCGGCGCTGGTTCCGCTCAGCCATCCGCTGGCCTCGGTCAACGGCGCGTTCAACGCCGTTGTCGTGGAAGCAGAGAACGCCGGCCGGCTCATGTTCTACGGCCAGGGCGCTGGCGGCGCCCCCACCGCTTCCGCGGTGATGGGTGACCTGGTGATGGCGGCGCGCAACAAGGTTCACGGCGGCCGCGGCCCCCGCGAGTCCAAGTACGCCAAGCTCAAGGTCGCCCCGATGGGCGACATCCTCACGCGCTACTACGTGAACATGGAGGTCGCGGACAAGGAAGGTGTGCTGTCCGCAGTCGCCGCCGAGTTCGCCAAGCACGGCGTGAGCATCTCCGTCGTCCGCCAGGAGGGCGCCGGCGCCGGCGCGCGTCTGGTGGTCGTCACTCATGTAGCAACCGACGCGGCTCTCTCCGAGACCGTGGCGGCCCTCAACGAACTCGAATTCGTCACCGCTGTCACCAGCGTGCTGCGACTGGAAGGCACTGAACAATGACCGGCATCGTCAACCCCGTCCACAAGGCATGGCCGGGTCTCATCGAGGCATACCGGGACCGTCTCGCGATCGGTGACAACTGGAAGACCGTCACCCTGCGCGAAGGTGGCACCCCGCTCCTGCCGGCCGGCCACCTCTCCGAGATCACCGGCTGCGACGTCTACCTCAAGGTCGAGGGTCTCAACCCCACCGGTTCCTTCAAGGACCGCGGCATGACGATGGCCGTCACCGACGCCTTGGCCCGTGGCCAGCGCGCAGTTCTGTGCGCGTCCACCGGCAACACCTCCGCCTCGGCCGCTGCGTATGCAGCCAAGGCAGGCATGACCTGCGCCGTGCTCATCCCGCAGGGCAAGATCGCCATGGGCAAGCTTGCGCAGGCAGTCATGCACGGCGCCAAGATCATTCAGGTCCAGGGCAACTTCGACGACTGCCTCGAGCTGGCACGCAAGACCACGGCGGAATTCCCCACCATCGGTCTGGTCAACTCCGTCAACCCGGTGCGCATCGAAGGTCAGAAGACCGCGGCATTCGAGATCATGGACGTGCTCGGCAAGGCTCCCGACGTGCACGCTCTCCCGGTCGGAAACGCAGGAAACATCACCGCGTACTGGCGCGGATACTCCGAGTACTATGCGGACGGTCTGACCACGGTCAAGCCCCGCATGCTCGGCGTCCAGGCAGCCGGTGCGGCTCCACTGGTCAACGGCGCACCCGTCAAGGATCCCGAAACCATCGCTACCGCAATCCGAATCGGTTCCCCCGCTTCCTGGAACGGCGCTGTCGCCGCGAAGGAAGAGTCGAACGGTGCATTCCGTGCCGCCACCGACGAGAAGATCCTCGAGGCTTACCGTCTGATCGCCGCCACCGAGGGCGTCTTCGTCGAACCGGCGTCGGCAGCCAGTGTCGCCGGCCTGCTCGCCGCACGCGCAGAGGGCTGGCTCGAGCCGGGCCTGACCGTCGTGTGCACGGTGACCGGTAACGGTCTCAAGGATCCTGACACGGCTTTGAAGGGTATGCCGAACGTCGAGCCGATCGGTGTCGATCCCGTTGCCGTCGCGGCTGCCCTCGAGCTTGCATAGTGTCCGTGGATTCATCGACCACTCCGCGGAATCCGGTGTCTGACATGACTATAACCCTGCCTATCGGCCTTTCGGTGACTGCTCGCGTCCCGGCCTCGAGTGCAAACTTGGGGCCGGGGTTCGACACCCTCGGTCTGGCGTTGGGGTTGTACGACGAAATCGTGGTCACCACAACGGATTCGGGCCTTCAGATTCGCGTCGAAGGTGAAGGCGCTGCCGACGTACCTTGGGGTCCTTCGCATCTCGTGGTTCGCGCTATCGAGCGCGGTCTCGAAGCGGCCGGGGTGTGGGCCAGTGGCCTGGACGTGTTGTGCCGCAACGCGATCCCGCACTCGCGCGGGTTGGGATCCTCGGCTTCTGCGGCTGTCGGCGGACTGGCAGCAGCCAACGGTCTTGCGCGCGCACTCGATGCCGAGATCGGCTTGACGGAAGAGCAGCTGGTTCAACTCTCGTCCGAGTTCGAAGGTCACCCGGACAATGCGTCTGCCAGTGTTCTCGGTGGCGCAGTCGTCTCGTGGAGTTGCCCACCGGCCGTCGAAGGCGACGAGCCGATCTACTCCGCGGCGAAACTCGATGTCCATCCCGACATCCGTGCTGTGGCACTGGTTCCCGAGGAGCGGTCGTCCACCGCACACACTCGCGGCCTCCTGCCCGAATTGGTTCCGCACCAGGATGCCTCGTTCAACGCGAGCCGCAGCGCGCTGGCCGTCGTTGCGCTCACTGCTCGGCCCGATCTGTTGATGGCAGCCACCGAGGATCGCCTGCATCAGGCACAGCGCGCACCCGCACTTCCGCTCACGACGCGATGGATCGGGATCTTGCGCGAGGCGGGCATTGCCGCGACCGTTTCGGGAGCAGGCCCCACCGTGTTGGCGCTCAGCACAGAACCTTTCCCCGTCGAGCTCGCCGAAGCGGCGCGGGCAGACGGACTACGTGTGCTCGAATTGGACATCGCCGACGGCGTCGAAGTATCCACGACGACTGTCTGATCCCTGCCTTGGTCCTGGTGATCGCCCACTACCGATCGGTAGTGAACTGACACACCCAGTCGTCCAAATTCTTGCCGGACTCAGGTTTGGACGCTATCCTGGGCTATGTCCGTACATCGTGCGCGTCAGTCGCCGGTGCATCACCAGGGGGCAAAACTCCTTCCCAATCGGGGTCCACAGTCCTTGGCATGATTCTCGCAGGCATGATTCTCACGCTTGTACCTTCTCCGAAGGTTTGAATCCTCCGCGGATCGAACACTCAGAGGTTCCATATCTCTGGGGTTCAACACACGGGGGAGTGAATCGTCGACGAAGGCGCGTTGGGCAGGTTTGCGAGCGCATGAAAAGTTTGAGGCGAGAGTTTCCGACAATCATGTGACGGCGGACAAGCCGGCAGTTCTGGACAGCAACCACGTACGGCACCACCGAGTTCGGTATTCAATCGAACTGCGGGACGAACCCTCGACTTTGCGCAGTGCGAGTGAGGGAAGGAAAGGACCTCCGTGACCGATACGGACCTCATCGCCACTTCTGCACCCGCCGGGTCGGAATCAGGCGACAATTCTCAGGCGTCATCTTCAGCATCGAACGGTGCGGTGGCGACCTCCACGAAGCGTGCCGAAACGCGCCGTGGTGCCGGACTCTCCGGCATGGTGCTCACCGAACTCCGCACTCTTGCGGGTGAACTGGGCATCAAAGGCACTTCCGGCATGCGCAAGGGCGACCTGATCGCAGCCATCAAGGAGCGCCAGGGCGGCAGCGCAAAGGCTGCACCCGCACAGAGCGAACTCACTCTCGACGACGCACCCGTTGCGCGCACTCGTGCCAAGAGCACCCGCGCCGCACGCACCGAAACCCCCGCAGCCGAAACGGCTCCCGCGGCAGAATCCGCTCCTTCCGAGGCAGCGCCTGCGCGTACCGAATCCGCCGAGGATTCCGATCAGAGCGCACCCCGTCGTGGACGTCAGCGTCGCGGCGCCGCTCGTCGTGCAGGTTCACCCGACCAGGGTGAACTGAGCATCGAGCAGGACACTCCTTCGGCAAAGTCCGACGCGGACACCTCGAAGGCCGCCGATACCTCGAAGGTCGCCGAGACCGCCAAGGCTGAGGCCCCGGCCGAGCGTCCTGCGCGCACCGAGGGCAAGTCCGACGCTGATCAGGCTCCCGCCGAGCAGGGCAACGAGCGTCCCCGCCGCGAGCGCAACCGGGACAATCAGGGCCAGCGAGACAACCAGGGCCAGCGCGAGAACCAGGGCAACCGGGGTAACCAGGATCGCCAGGATCGCCAGGACCGTCAGGATCGCGGCAATCAGAACAACGCCGGCCAGAACAACGCCGGTCCGCGTACGGACAACCGCAACAACGGACCGGACGACGACGAAGAGGGTGGACGCGGACGCCGCGGACGCCGTTTCCGCGAGCGCCGTGGCCGTGGTCGCGACCGCGGTGAGGGTGGCGCACCCAACGATTCGCGTGAGACCGAAATCCGCGAGGACGACGTCCTTCAGCCGGTCGCCGGCATCCTCGACGTGCTCGACAATTACGCCTTCGTGCGTACGTCCGGGTACCTCGCCGGTCCCAACGACGTCTACGTCTCCATGAACCTGATCCGCAAGAACGGCCTTCGCCGTGGCGACGCCATCACCGGTGCCGTCCGCGTCTCGCGTGACGGTGAGCAGGGCAGCCAGCGTCAGAAGTTCAACCCGCTGGTCCGCATCGACACGGTCAACGGCGGCGACGTCGAGGCCGCGAAGAAGCGCCCCGAGTTCAACAAGCTCACGCCGCTGTACCCGAACCAGCGTCTGCGCCTCGAGACCGAGCAGCACATTCTCACCACGCGTGTCATCGACCTGGTGATGCCCATCGGTAAGGGCCAGCGCGCCCTCATCGTGAGCCCGCCCAAGGCCGGTAAGACCAGCGTGTTGCAGGCGATCGCGAATGCCGTCGCCACCAACAATCCTGAGTGCTACCTGATGGTCATCCTCGTGGACGAGCGTCCCGAGGAAGTGACCGACATGCAGCGCAGCGTGAAGGGTGAGGTCATTTCCTCCACCTTCGACCGCCCGCCGGGAGATCACACCGCAGTTGCCGAGCTGGCAATCGAGCGTGCGAAGCGCCTGGTCGAGATGGGTAAGGACGTCGTCGTACTGCTCGACTCCATCACGCGTCTGGGTCGTGCGTACAACAACTCCTCGCCGGCGTCCGGACGCATCCTCTCCGGTGGTGTCGACTCGACGGCGCTCTACCCGCCGAAGCGTTTCCTCGGCGCTGCCCGCAACATCGAGAACGGCGGATCGCTGACCATCATCGCCACCGCGATGGTCGAGACCGGATCCACCGGCGACACCGTGATCTTCGAAGAGTTCAAGGGCACCGGCAACGCCGAGCTCAAGCTCGATCGCAAGATCGCCGAACGCCGCGTGTTCCCGGCGGTGGACGTCAACCCGTCCAGCACGCGTAAGGACGAGCTGCTCCTGAGCCCGGACGAAGCTGCGGTGCTGCACAAGCTCCGCCGCGTCCTGTCCGGTCTGGACTCGCATCAGGCCATCGATCTGCTGATCGATCGACTGAAGAAGAGCAAGAACAACCTCGAGTTCCTGATGCAGGTCTCCAAGACCGCACCGGGTGCGATCGACGACTGATCGACTCGACGTCAAAAGGCCCACAACCAGCTGGTTGTGGGCCTTTTGCGTGGGCGGAACAAAACCGAGGGGCAGTGCGTTGACAACTTCGTACAGCCACCCCGAGGCGTGCGAGACGCGGATTATCTGGTGAGGTACCGCATCTGGCATACTGAACGGCCGAGTCCGGTTCCGGTTCACGATGTCGATTGGCGACGTCGACCCGGCGACCATTGAAAGGGACACCATGAAGGCAGGAATCCACCCAACCTACGTAGCGACCACCGTCGTCTGCGGTTGCGGTAACACGTTCGAGACCCACAGCACCAAGGAGTCCGGACGCATCAACGTCGAGGTTTGCTCGCAGTGCCACCCGTTCTACACGGGCAAGCAGAAGATTCTCGACACCGGTGGACGCGTCGCTCGCTTCGAGGCTCGCTACGGCAAGCGCGCAGACAGCAAGGTCCCGGCCACCGAGTCCTAGCTGTTCCGCCGACGCCCGATCTGCCATGCGCAGATCGGGCGTCGGCTTTTTTGTGCCTGCACTCGGTTTGCGCGTTTCCCGGGTCCCGGCGTCGAAATACCTTCAAGCGCGCACCGTAGGAATCGAAACTCAGAGCGGAGCGAACCATGGCAGGCGCAACCCAGCCCTCGGCCATCGACGACATCTTGGCGGAGCACGCCGGTCTCGAAGCGCAGATGTCCGATCCGGCGCTGCACAACGACCCTGCCGCTGCCAGGCGCGTCGGTAAGCGGTTCTCCGAGCTCTCGCCGATCATGTCGACGTACAACAAGCTCACGGCTGCTCAGGACGATCTGGAAGCTGCGCGCGAACTCGCCGCCGACGATTCCAGCTTCGCCGCCGAGATCCCCGATCTCGAAGCCGAGGTCGCGCAGCTCGAGCAGACGCTGACCGATCAGTTGGCGCCGCGTGATCCGCATGACGGCGACGACATCGTCCTCGAAGTGAAGTCCGGTGAGGGCGGCGAAGAATCCGCACTCTTCGCCTCGGACCTGGCCCGCATGTACGTCCGCTATGCGGAACGGCACGGCTGGCGCGTCGAGATCCTCGACGCGACGGTCTCCGATCTCGGCGGATACAAGGAAGCAACGCTGTCGATCAAGAGCAAGTCAGACACCCCGGACGGAGTGTGGGCGCGGCTGAAGTTCGAGGGCGGGGTTCACCGCGTCCAGCGAGTGCCCGTCACCGAATCCCAGGGACGCGTTCACACTTCGGCCGCCGGCGTTCTGGTCTACCCGGAGCCCGAAGAGGTCGAGCAAGTCCAGATCGACGAGAGTGACCTGCGTATCGACGTCTACCGTTCGTCCGGCAAGGGCGGTCAGGGCGTCAACACCACCGACTCCGCGGTTCGAATCACGCACCTTCCGACCGGCATCGTCGTCACCTGCCAGAACGAGCGCTCACAGCTCCAGAACAAGGCGCGTGCCATGCAGGTGCTTGCAGCCCGTTTGCAGGTGGTCGCCGAGGAAGCCGCGGACGCAGAAGCGTCGGCAGGTCGCCAGAGTCAGGTTCGGACGGTGGACCGTTCGGAGCGCATCCGCACCTACAACTTCCCTGAGAACCGCATCACCGATCACCGCATCGGATTCAAGTCGCACAACCTCGACGCAGTGCTCGACGGTGAGCTCGACGCACTTCTCGACGCATTGGGCAAGGCGGACCGAGAGGCGCGTCTCGCGGCCGAGTAGATGCAGACCATGACTGACCTCCGTCCCGCCGGGAACTCGGTGAACCGCGTGTCGGTCGAGCGTGGCAGGCTGTACCCGTGAGTCGACTTCCACTTCGTTTGGCGCTGATCGAAGCTGCAAAACAGCTCGACGCCGCAGGTGTGCCCAGCCCACGCACCGACGCCGAGTTGTTGGCATCCCACCTGCTCGGCGTCGAACGCACGCGTCTCGGGCTGATTCCGTTGGTCGATCCCGAGGTCATCGCGGCGTTCGACGAGTTGGTTGCGCAACGCGTGAAGCGGATTCCGTTGCAGCACATCATCGGAGTCGCATCGATGGGCAACATCGACGTCGCTGTCGGTCCGGGTGTCTTCATTCCGCGGCCCGAAACCGAATTGCTCATGGGTTGGGCGCTCTCGTTCCTCGAAGGTTGCGGAAGCAAGCCGCCGGTAGTTCTGGACCTGTGCACGGGATCGGGTGTACTCGCGCTGTCCATCGCCGAGGCCCGTCCAGACGCCGTCGTTCACGCCGTGGAGAAGGAGCCCGCCGCGTTGGCGTGGGCGCGTCGTAACGCTGCCGACCGCGAGGCCGCCGGTGATACACCGATCCATCTGCATCAGGGTGATGTCACCGATCGGAACCTGTTGCCAGGGCTCGAGGGCGGCGTCGATCTGGTCGTGTCCAATCCGCCGTACATCCCCGAAGGCGCGCTATTGCAGCCTGAGGTCATGGATTACGACCCGCACACCGCGTTGTTCGGTGGCGCCGACGGTCTGTCCGTCATCAAACCCATGATCAGCAACATCGCGCGGTGGCTTCGAATCGGCGGCGCGGCAGGCATCGAGCACGACGACACCAACGGCGACGGCGTCGCTGCGCTGTTCTCGGCGCGCCGGGTATTCGGCGACGTTGCACAGCATCCCGATCTCGCCGGTCGTCCGCGTTTCGTCGTCGCCAGACGTGTCGCCACCGACGTCGAAGCGCAGCGGAATCGAACGCCCGAAGTGCAGAGTGAAAGGATGGCTGAGTGAGCACCGTGTACGACTGCAGTCAGACAGATTCCCGAACCGCAGGCTTGGCCGCCGCGAAGAACGCGCTCAAGGCCGGCCGACTCGTAGTTCTCCCTACCGACACCCTTTACGGACTCGCCGCGGACGCGTTCGACAGCGAAGCTGTCACGAGTCTGTTGCGTGCCAAGGGACGCGGGCGAGACATGCCCGTCCCGGTACTGGTCGGATCGTGGAACACCATCGACGGGCTCGTCTACAGCGTGCGCCCCCAGGCCCGGGATCTGATCCGCGCGTTCTGGCCCGGCGGACTGAGCTTGGTCGTCGAGCAGGCGCCTTCACTTGCCTGGGACCTCGGTGACACCCGCGGAACCGTCATGCTCCGCATGCCCTTGCACCCGGTTGCTCTCGAACTGTTGCGCGATGTCGGACCGCTTGCCGTCTCGAGCGCCAACATTTCGGGGCGTCCGCCGGCAACTACCGTCGAGGAAGCCCGAGATCAGCTCGGCGGATCTGCCAGCGTGTACCTCGACGGAGGCAAGGCCGAACACGCCGTTGCTTCCACGATCGTCGACCTGACCGGCAATTCACCGCGTATCTTGCGAGTGGGTGCCGTCTCGGCAGAATCCATCGCCGAGGTATTGGGCACCAGTCCGGAAAGCCTCGTAGAGGGAGTTTCGTAACGATGGTCGGCGCCGGCGGCGAGCGCGCGGGGGAATCCACGTATTGGGGACCGGATTTCGGTGAGCTTGCCACGGCGGACCCCGAGATCGCGGCTGTTGCGCTGGCCGAACTCGAGCGTCAGCGCGGCGGGCTTCAACTCATCGCGAGCGAGAACTTCACCAGCCCCTCGGTACTGGCTGCCTTGGGTTCGACCCTGAGCAACAAGTACGCCGAGGGCTATCCGGGTCGGCGTTACTACGGCGGGTGCGAGTACGTCGACGTAGCCGAGAATCTGGCGATCGACCGGGCGAAGGCACTTTTCGGCGCCGAGCACGTCAACGTCCAGCCGCATTCGGGGGCCACCGCGAATCTCGCGGTGTACGCCGCATTCGCCAAGCCCGGCGACACCGTATTGGCGATGAGTTTGCCGCACGGTGGGCATCTGACTCACGGGTCTCGGGTCAGCTTTTCGGGGCAGTGGTTCACCACCGTTCCCTATCATGTCGATTCGGCCACCGAATTGATCGACTACGACGAGGTTCGCACCCTGGCTCTGGCGCACAAGCCGAAAATCATCGTCGCCGGCGCGACCGCGTACTCCCGAACCATCGACTTCGCAGCCTTCCGGTCGATCGCGGACGAGGTCGGTGCGATCCTGTGGGTCGATGCCGCCCACTTCATCGGACTCGTGGCAGGCCGGGCGATACCGTCGTGTGTTCCGTATGCCGACGTGGTCTCCGCGACGACGCACAAGGTCCTCAGAGGCCCGCGCGGCGGAATGATCTTGTGCCGCAGCGAGCATGCCTCGGCTGTCGATCGCGCGGTGTTCCCCTTCATTCAAGGCGGCCCGATGATGCATGCGATCGCTGCGAAGGCGGTTGCCTTCAAAGAAGCGTCGACGCCGGAATATCGTTGGTATGCACAGGAAGTGGTTGCCAATGCGTCGGCGCTCGCGCAGTCGTTGGAAGCTCGCGGCCTGCGCACCGTGTCCGGTGGAACCGACACGCATCTGGCGCTTCTCGACCTGCGCGCAAGCGGTGTCACCGGAGTCGACGCCGAGCGTAGGTGCGGACTGGCTTCGATCACGCTCAACAAGAACGCGATTCCGTTCGATCCGCAGTCGCCGGCCGTCACGTCCGGAATCCGCGTCGGATCCGCGGCCGTGACGACCCAGGGATTCAACACGTCCGACATGAGCGTCGTGGGGGAGTTGATCGCGCGTGCAGTCGTAGCGGATCCAGCCACCACGTCAGGGGAGGCCGAGTTGGCATCAGTTGCCGACGGCGTTCGCGAACTGGTACGGGCAAAGCCTGCCTATCCCCGCCAGACGGGTGATCTCGCGCAGTGATCACTTCCTACGAGGCGACCACGTATCTGGCACAGGGCGGCGGGGGAGCGGGTGTTCCCATCCGTGAACTGTTGCTCGTGCTGTGTACGGCGGCGGTAGTGACATACCTGGCGACTGGCGCAGTCCGGTTGTTGGCGCTGCGGTTCGGCGCCGTCGCCATACCGCGTGATCGGGACGTTCACGTCGAGCCGATTCCGCGCCTCGGTGGCGTCGGAATGTATATCGGCATGGTTGTCGGTCTGCTGTTCGCGCAGCAATTACCGGCGCTCACAAGAGGTTTCGGCTTCGGTAGTCCAGATGTACACGCTGCGCTCGTAGCGGGCGCCGTCATCGTCCTCGTGGGCGTGATCGACGACAGGTGGGGTCTCGACGCTCTCACCAAGTTCGTGGGTCAGGTGACTGCTGCCGGAGTTCTCGTGGTGATGGGCGTCAGTTGGTTCATCATCTACAACCCTTTCGGTGGTAACGGTGGGTCCACGATCATCCTCGATCAGATTCAATCGGGACTGTTCACGGTGGCTATCGCCGTGGCGACCATCAACGCGATGAACTTCGTCGACGGTCTCGACGGATTGGCCGCCGGTTTGGGCCTCATCGCGGCGTTGGCGATCCTCATCTTCTCGATCGGTCTACTCCACGATCAGGGCGGCGACGCGAGTGTCTACCCGCCGGCGATGATCGCGGCGGCCTTGGCAGGCGCTTGTCTCGGTTTTCTTCCGCACAACTTCAATCCAGCGCGCATTTTCATGGGCGATTCCGGGTCGATGTTGATCGGTCTCATGCTTGCCGCGATCTCCACCAGTGCATCCGGTCGTATTCCGCTCACTGCTTACGGAACCCGCGACCTGGTCGGCCTCCTCGCGCCGTTGTTGCTGGTCGGAGCTGTGATGTTCATCCCCATGCTGGACATGCTCCTGGCCGTGATCCGCCGGACTAAAGCGGGCGTCAGTCCGTTCAGTCCGGACAAGATGCACCTGCATCATCGCCTCCTGCAAATCGGACACACGCACCGACGGGTTGTGCTGGTCATCTACCTGTGGGTCAGCGTTCTGGCTTTCGGCGCCGTCGGATCCTCGCTGCTCAATCGACAGCTGGTTGTCGTTCTGGTTGCGGCCGGGTTGGTCATCGCCTTGTTCTTCACCGCGGTGCCGTCCCTGATCGATCGCAAGCAACAGCGTCGCTAGCCAAGTTTCCCGATCCATTACCCTTGGGCATCGTGACGAACACGCCGCAGCCTGTACCTGCCTCGCAACCCATCCCTGATTCGACCGCCGCCATGAAGTCGGCCGTGAAGTGGGGTGTGATGGGGCTGATCGCGCTGGCCGTGGTCGGCGCGCTCCTGGGCGGGCTCTTCGCCGGCAAGGAAGGCGTCTACGGCGCTTTGATCGGCGCAGCCGTCGGCGGCGGGTTCATCCTGTTCACGGCGCTGGGCGTGCTGCTCACAGCGAAGTTGCCTGCGCTCACGGCCGGTGCAGTTCTTCTCGGCACGTGGCTGCTGAAGATGATTCTCGCGATGGTTGTTCTCTTTGTCCTCTCGGACATGGATTTCTACAACAAGACCGCTCTCGTCCTGGTCATCATCATGTCGCTGGTCGTCGTGCTCGGTGCGGAGACATACGGCGTTCTCGGAACCAAAACTCCGTACGTCGATCCCACTCCCAGCAGCAACGTCGACGACGACGAGTAGTACTACAAGAGGTAACTAATCGGACTTCCAGGTACCCCATCTACACAATGTCGTAGATGACTTGATAAGGTTCGGTTCAAGCGAGAGCAATGGTGGGCCGAGTAACACTCAGCCGACGATGCCATGTGCTCGCAGGTGGTCGAAATTCTGACCACTGAGTCGACGAGAGTCGCCGACACCGACAGACGCCAGGCCCCTCTAGGGTTCTCCAGCTGCTGACGAATGCGCGAGTCGAACTTGTCGACTTGTAGATCGTCAATGTCCGATCGAACCGCAGTCAATGATGGCTGCGGACCGACTACGGGAGAGAACGCTGAGCGTCACCACCCTGGCCGCGGATGAATTCCATGCGCCGTCACTAGACGATTTTTTCCCGCCCTCCGTGTTGATTCACGCGGGCCCCTTCGAGCTCGACCGTCTGATGCTGATTCGTCTGCTGATGTCGGTGCTGGTCGCAGCCTTCTTCGTGATCGCGATGCGCAGCCCTCGATTGGTTCCCCGTGGGATGCAGAACGCCGCTGAGCTTGCGCTCGACTTCGTTCGTATCAACATCGCCGAGGAGATCCTGGGCAAGGAACAGGGCAAGCGCTTCCTGCCGGTCATCACGACGATCTTCTTCATCGTGGTCGCCAGCAACATGGCCAGCATCATTCCTTTCCTGAACATCTCGCCGAACGCACGAATCGGTATGCCCCTGGTACTCGCGGCGCTCGCCTACATCGTGTTCAACTACGTCGGAATCAAGAAGTACGGCTTCTTCAAGTACGTCAAGAGCAGCATCGTCGTTCCCGGCGTTCCGCTGCCCCTGCACTTCTTGTTGGTGCCCATCGAGTTCATCTCGACCTTCATCCTGCGCCCGTTCACGCTGATGGTTCGTCTCATGGCCAACATGTTGGCCGGCCACATCCTGCTGGTGCTGTTCTTCAGCGCGACGAACTACTTCTTCTTCGTGTCAGGCGGATTCCAGGCGATCTTCGGCGTTCCGTCGATCATCGCCGGTATCGCATTCACGTTCTTCGAGCTGCTGGTCATCTTCCTGCAGGCTTACGTGTTCGCGTTGCTGACCGCGGTGTACATCGAATTGGCGCTCCACGCCGACGAGCACTGACCTTTTACCTCCTCACCAGCTACACCAAGAACTGAGCCTCTTGCCGAATCCGGCAGAGGTCAACAGAAAGGGAATGGAACACCATGAGCATCGCTTACCTCGCTCAGGAAGTTGTCGAGACCAAGTCGCGCGGCTACGGAGCCATCGGCTACGGCCTCGCAGCAATCGGCCCCGGCATCGGCGTGGGCATCGTTGTGGGCAAGGCAATCGAAGGCATGGTCCGCCAGCCCGAGATGGCCGGCCAGGTTCGTACCACCATGTTCCTCGGTATTGCATTCACCGAGGCCCTCGCATTGATCGGCCTTGTCGCCGGTTTCATTTTCTAAGACAGACATGGGAGCCACCTTCGCAGTGCTCGCGGCAACAGAGGAGACACACAATCCTCTCTTGCCCGAGACATACGACATCGTGTGGTCCGCGGTTGCGCTCGTCGTAGTCGGTTTTGTCTTCTGGAAGCTCGTTCTTCCGAAGTTCCAGAAGGTCTTGGCCGAACGCACCGAGCAGATCGAGGGCGGCATCAAGAAGGCCGAAGACGCACAGGCAGAGGCAGCGGCCGCGCTCGAGCAGTACCGCGCGCAGCTCGCCGAAGCTCGTACCGAGGCAGCGCAGATCCGTGAGGAAGCGCGTACCCAGGGTCAGCAGATCATCGCTGACATGAAGGTTCAGGCGCAGGACGAGAGCGACCGCATCGTGGCCGCAGGCCACAGCCAGCTCGTCGCCCAGCGTCAGCAGATCGTCGCTGAGCTCCGCTCGGATCTCGGCAAGACCGCTGTAGACCTGGCCGAGAAGGTCATCGGGGAGTCTCTCGCCGACGACGTGAAGCGCGCCGGAACGGTTGATCGTTTCCTCAACGAGCTCGACACCGTCAGCGCTGATTCAGCCAGGAAGTGAGCAACATGTACGCAGCGAGCCGTGAAGCCTTGGCGCAGACTCGTTCTGCGCTGAGCAGTGCCCTGGGCGCCGTCTCTGCAGGAGCCGCAACTGCTGCTTCTGCTCAGGCTGGGTCCGAGCTCTTCTCGGTGGTCGAGGTACTCGACGGCCAGCGCGCTCTTCGCAGCGCGCTGGCTGACGCTTCGGCACCGGCCGCTGGTCGCCAGGCTTTGGCAGAGCAGTTGTTCTCCGGAAAGGTCGGCGCCGAGGCGCTCGCCACCGTGAAGGCAGCTGCAGGCCAGGACTGGTCTGCGGCCCGCGACTTGGTCAACTCGCTCGAACTGCTCGGACGCGAAGCTCTGCTCCGCGCCGCAGCCGATCAGAGCCAGTTGGACACCGTTGAGGACGAGCTCTTCCGTCTCGGTCGCATCGTGGCAGGGGATCCCAGCCTGGAGCAGACGCTCTCGGATCTGTCGGTTCCCGCAGCCCGCAAGCGTGAGTTCCTCTCCCGCTTGCTCTACGGCAAGGTCACTGCGGTCACCGAGGCACTCGCCGGACAGGCCGTCGGCCGGTTGAAGTCTGCACCCGCAGACACTTTCGATCAGCTGTCGAATCTTGCCGCAGCGCAGCGCGATACCACCGTTGCTCACGTTCGCAGCGCCTCGGCGTTGAGCTCGGAGCAGTCGGATCGCTTGGCCAGCACTCTTACCCGCACCTACGGGAAGCCGGTAGCGGTACACGTCGAGGTTGATCCAGAACTCCTCAGCGGCTTGGTCGTCCGGGTGGGCGACGAGGTTATCGACGGCAGCGCAGCGGGTCGACTCGCAGCACTGCGGAAGAACCTCAAGTAGTCCTTCAGCCGAACACATACTCCAGATCTTTTCGAAGACCAGACACCGAGAGCAGGAAAAACATGGCGGAGCTGACGATCTCCTCCGACGAGATCCGTAGCGCGATCGACAACTACACCGCGAGCTACTCCCCGGAGGCCTCCCGTGAGGAGGTCGGCACAGTGACCGACACCAGTGACGGCATTGCGCACGTCTCTGGCCTGCCTTCGGCTATGTCCAACGAGCTGTTGGAGTTCCCCGGTGGAATCGTCGGCGTCGCGCTCAACCTGGATGCCACCGAAATCGGTGCCGTCATCCTTGGCGATTACCAGAACATTCAAGAAGGCCAGGAAGTAAAGCGCACGGGCGACGTTCTGTCGGTTCCCGTCGGCGATGCTTTCCTCGGCCGCGTCATCGACCCGCTGGGTGCGCCCATCGACGGCCTCGGCGAGATCGAGAGCACCGAGAACCGTGCACTCGAGCTCCAGGCCGCTTCGGTGCTCGAGCGCCAGCCGGTCGAAGAGCCGCTCCAGACCGGTATCAAGGCTATCGACGCCATGACGCCGATCGGCCGCGGCCAGCGCCAGCTCATCATCGGCGACCGCAAGACCGGCAAGACCGCGGTCTGCATCGACGCCATCCTGAACCAGAAGGCCAACTGGGATTCCGGCGATGTCAACAAGCAGGTGCGCTGCATCTACGTTGCCATCGGTCAGAAGGGTTCCACCATCGCGGGCGTCAAGGCTGCCCTCGAGGAGAAGGGCGCGATGGAGTACACCACCATCGTTGCTGCTCCGGCCTCTGATTCCGCAGGCTTCAAGTGGCTCGCACCGTACACCGGCTCGGCCATCGGCCAGCACTGGATGTACCAGGGCAAGCACGTTCTGGTCGTGTTCGACGACCTGACCAAGCAGGCAGAGGCGTACCGCGCCATCTCGCTGCTGCTGCGTCGCCCGCCGGGACGCGAGGCTTACCCCGGTGACGTCTTCTACTTGCACTCCCGTCTGCTGGAGCGTTCGGCGAAGCTGTCCGACGCACTCGGCGGCGGCTCGCTGACGGCTCTGCCGATCATCGAGACCAAGGCGAACGACGTCTCGGCGTACATCCCGACCAACGTCATCTCCATCACCGACGGTCAGGTGTTCCTCGAGTCCGACCTGTTCAACAAGGGCGTTCGCCCCGCGATCAACGTCGGTATCTCGGTCTCCCGCGTCGGTGGCGCTGCACAGACCAAGGGCATGAAGAAGGTTTCCGGTTCGCTGCGTCTGGAACTGGCTCAGTTCCGTGAGCTCGAAGCGTTCTCCGCTTTCGCATCCGACCTCGACGCTGCCTCCAAGGCTCAGCTCGAGCGCGGTGCCCGTCTGGTCGAGCTGCTCAAGCAGGATCAGTACAGCCCGATCCCTGTCGAGGACCAGATCGTCTCGATCTACCTCGCCGGCGAAGGCATCTTCGACAGCGTTCCGATCGGTGACGTCCGTCGCTTCGAGAAGGAACTGCTCGAAGACCTCAAGCACTCGGCTGCTGGCGTCTACTCCAGCATCAACGGCGGTAAGGCACTCGATGCCGACAACGCTGCTGCGCTGATCGCTGCAACGAACAAGTTCAAGGAAGGCTTCATCGCATCCGACGGAAGCCGGGTCGTGAACGAGGCCGAGGCTGACGCTTTGGGCGCCGACGAGGTCGAGAACGAGCAGATCAACGTCAAGCGCAAGACCGTCAGCAAGTGACGTACGCGCCCATGACACTGCGAATTCCGAAGGGAGAGTGATTGATCGATGGCGAGCATTCTCGAATTGCGGTCTCGTATCAAGTCGGTCAACTCGACCAAGAAGATCACCAAGGCACAGGAACTGATCGCGACTTCGCGTATCACCAAGGCTCAGATTCGCGTCGCCGCGTCCAAGCCGTATGCCGAGGAGATCACGAAGGTACTCACCGAATTGGCGAGTGCGTCTGCTTCGCTCGATCACCCGTTGCTCAACGAGCGCCCGGAGCCCAAGCGGGCTGCGGTCCTCGTTGTCACCAGTGACCGCGGCATGTGTGGTGGCTACAACTCCAACGTCCTCAAGCAGGCAGAAGAGCTCATGGCTCTCCTCCGCAGCGAGGGCAAGGAGCCGGTCGTGTACGTGCTCGGTTCCAAGGGACTCGGCTACTACACGTTCCGCGGCCGCGACATCGGTGCTGCGTGGACGGGCTTCTCGCAGGATCCGGGTTACTCGGATGCAGCGAAGGCCAGCCGCCACCTGGTGGAGCTGTTCATGGCTGGTTCGGGTAACCAGGTTGCCGCTCCGAACGGTGAAGGCACGATCGAGGGCGTCGACGAACTCCATATCGTCTACACCCGCTTCGTGTCGATGCTGACGCAGACTCCCGAGGTTCGCCGTATGGCTCCTCTCGAGGTCTTCGTGTCGGAAGAGCGCATCGAACTCGGTGACGACATGCTGACCAACGGCCACGACGACGACCATGACAATGGCCCCGTCGCGGACTTCAGCTTCGAGCCCGAGCCCGAGAAGCTTCTCGGTGCTCTTCTCCCGAAGTACGTCAGCACTCGTATCTTCTCGTCGCTTCTCGATGCTGCGGCATCGGAGTCGGCAGCCCGTCGTACCGCCATGAAGGCCGCGACGGACAACGCAAACGAACTGGTGAACACGTTGAGCCGTCAGGCCAACCAGGCTCGCCAGGCCCAGATCACCCAGGAAATCAGCGAGATCGTCGGCGGCGCCAACGCGCTCGCCTCGAGCGCAGGAAGTGACTAGCACATGACCGCAGCAGTAACCGAAAACAACGGGGCAGGTTCGGCTTCGGCCGTAGCCGGCCGCGTCGTGCGGGTCATCGGTCCCGTCGTGGACGTTGAATTCCCGCGTGGCGCTGTTCCTGAACTGTTCAACGCCCTGAACGCCGAGATCACGCTTCCCTCGGTCGCCAAGACGCTGACGCTCGAGGTTGCACAGCACCTCGGTGACAACCTGGTCCGCACCGTCTCCATGCAGCCCACCGACGGCCTCGTCCGCGGCACTGCAGTGACCGACTCGGGCAAGCCGATCTCGGTTCCCGTCGGTGACGTCGTCAAGGGCCACGTGTTCAACGCCCTGGGCGATTGCCTCGACACCCCCGGCCTCGGCCGCGACGGCGAGCAGTGGGGCATCCACCGCAAGCCACCAGCCTTCGATCAGCTCGAAGGTAAGACCGAGATCCTCGAGACCGGCATCAAGGTCATCGACCTTCTCACCCCGTACGTCAAGGGTGGAAAGATCGGCCTGTTCGGTGGCGCCGGCGTCGGCAAGACCGTTCTGATCCAGGAAATGATCACGCGTATCGCTCGCGAGTTCTCGGGCACCTCGGTGTTCGCAGGCGTCGGTGAGCGTACCCGTGAGGGCACCGACCTCCACCTGGAAATGGAAGAGATGGGCGTCCTCCAGGACACCGCCCTTGTCTTCGGCCAGATGGACGAGCCGCCCGGAACGCGTATGCGCGTCGCCCTGTCCGCACTGACGATGGCGGAGTACTTCCGCGACGTTCAGGGCCAGGACGTTCTGCTGTTCATCGACAACATCTTCCGCTTCACGCAGGCAGGTTCCGAGGTTTCCACCCTCCTCGGCCGTATGCCTTCGGCAGTGGGCTACCAGCCCACGCTGGCGGACGAGATGGGTGAGCTCCAGGAGCGCATCACCTCCACCCGCGGTCGCTCGATCACCTCGCTGCAGGCTATTTACGTGCCCGCCGACGACTACACCGACCCCGCGCCGGCTACGACGTTCGCGCACCTCGATGCCACCACCGAGCTCTCGCGCCCGATTTCGCAGATGGGTATCTACCCCGCTGTGGATCCGCTGAGCTCGACCTCCCGCATCCTGGAGCCCGGCATCGTCGGTGCCGAGCACTTCCGCGTTGCCAACGAGGTCAAGCGCATCCTGCAGAAGTACAAGGAACTGCAGGACATCATCGCCATCCTCGGTATGGACGAGCTTCAGGAAGAGGACAAGGTCCTCGTCGGCCGCGCCCGTCGTATCCAGAAGTTCCTCGGCCAGAACTTCATCGTTGCCGAGAAGTTCACCGGTGAGCCCGGCTCCGTCGTGCCGCTCCGCGACACGATCGAAGCCTTCGACCGCGTCTGCAAGGGCGAGTTCGATCACCTGCCCGAGCAGGCATTCAACAGCTGCGGTGGACTCGACGACGTCGAAGCTGCAGCCAAGAAGATGGCCGGGAAGTAGTCCACGATGGCTGAGATGACCGTAGAACTCGTTGCCGTCGAGCAGCGCTTGTGGTCTGGTTCGGCGACGCTGGTCAGCGCTCAGACCACTGAGGGCGAAATCGGCATCATGCCCGGGCATGAGCCGGTCCTCGGCCAGCTGATCGAGGGCGGAACCGTGTCGATCACCCCGGTCGACGGCGAGCGTATCGTTGCTGCAGTACACGGAGGGTTCCTCTCCGTCACTGCGACGACGGTGACGATTCTTGCCGAGTCCGCGGACATGGCACAGGACATCGACGTCGAGGCAGCCAAGGCTGTCTTGGCCGAGAACTCGGGCGACCTCGAAGCGATTGCGGTCGCCAAGGGTCAGCTCCGGGCCGTCGAGCGCGCGTAAGTTACTCGAGTAAAGCCGCGACGGGAGCCGACGAACAGTGACATTCGGAATGACTGTGTTGATCATTCTGGTTGTGCTGCTCGCGGTTCTCGTCGCGGCTTTTCTGTATCGTCTGCTGGTTCTACGTCGCGGCGGTACCGCTGCACTGCTTCGTGTTCTGCCATCCCCGGGGGACAGCGGGTGGCGTCACGGAATCATTCGCTACGGCGAAAGCACCTTCGTCTTTTTCAAACTGTCGAGTCTGCGGCCGGGCCCGGACTCCAGGATTGATCGTCAAGGAATCGAGGTCGAGAGCCGTCGCTCTCCCTCGGGTACCGAATTCGACATCATGAGCGACGACATCGTCGTGGTCAAGGTCAACGACGGATCGTCGGCCTACGAAATCGCCTTGGACAGTGGAGCATTGACTGCTTTCCTGTCCTGGGTCGAATCACGGCCGGACGGGCGCGCCCGTAGGCGACGCACCGCCTGACCGGCCCCGCTCAAGCCCCGGCGCCGGGCTTCCAGAGCACATCGCCTTCAGGATTTGCCACTCTTCCCATGATGAAGAGCAGATCCGACAATCTGTTGAGATATTTCGCGGGGAGGACGCTGGTGTCTTCCGGGTTCGCATCGATGGCGGACCAGGCCGCACGCTCCGCACGCCGCGAGACGGTTCTTGCTACGTGAAGCAGGGCACCCAGGGCAGTTCCGCCGGGCAGAATGAACGAATTCAACGGTGCCAGTTGCTCATTGAGCTCATCGCACCATCCTTCGAGTCGATCGATATAGGCCTGAGTCACTCGCAGCGGTGGGTACTTCGGGTTCTCGACGACAGGGGTGGACAGGTCGGCCCCCGCGTCGAAGAGGTCGTTCTGGATCTGGCGCAGCATCGCGAGCAGATTCTCCGGGGGTGTGCCGAGGGTAACGGCCACACCGATCGCCGCGTTGGTCTCGTCGCAATCCGCGTAGGCGATCAGACGCGGATCGTTCTTGGAGACTCGCGAAAAATCACTGAGGCCGGTGGTCCCGTCGTCGCCGGTCCGGGTGTAGATCTTCGTCAGGTGAACAGACATAGGGCTACGGTACCGGCGCGGTGCCGACGAGGTTGTGGCTCTAGGCTGTGAACCGTGAGTGAGCACTTTCTTGTGACCGGGGGTAACCGCCTCGAAGGTGAAGTACTGGTGGGAGGGGCCAAGAACAGTGTGTTGAAGCTGATGGCCGCTGCGCTGTTGGCCGAAGGCACCACTGTGGTGACCAACTGCCCGGACATTCTCGACGTGCCGCTGATGGCGGACGTCTTGCGAGGGCTGGGCTGCGAGGTCGAACTCGAAGACTCCGAAGTGCGGATCACGACGCCGGCCGAGCCGAAATATCACGCTGATTTTGACGCGGTCAAGCAGTTTCGGGCGTCGGTGTGTGTGCTTGGTCCGCTGGTCGCGCGTTGTCGACGCGCTGTTGTCGCACTTCCTGGCGGCGATGCGATCGGTTCGAGGCCACTCGACATGCACCAATCCGGGCTCCGCCTGTTGGGCGCGCGTAGCGAAATCGAACACGGATGTGTCGTTGCCGAGGCAGACGACCTTCACGGCGCGAACATTCGCCTGGTCTTCCCGTCTGTGGGTGCAACCGAGAACATCTTGATGGCAGCAGTGCTCGCCCGAGGTGAAACGGTGATCGACAACGCTGCACGTGAGCCCGAGATCGTGGATCTCTGCAACATGCTCAACGAAATGGGCGCCAAGGTATCGGGCGGCGGAAGTTCGACGCTCACCATTCAAGGCGTCCGCAAGTTGGAACCGACTACGCACCGTGTCATCGGTGACCGCATCGTTGCCGCAACATGGGGTGTCGCTGCCTCCATGACCAGGGGCGACGTCCGCGTTCGCGGGGTGAACCACAAGCATCTCGGGTTGGTCCTCGACAAGCTTCGGACAGCCGGCGCGGAGGTGACTCCCGAGGTAGACGGTTTCCGTGTCATCCAGCGTGAACGGCCCAAAGCAGTCAATTTCGCGACATTGCCTTACCCCGGATTCCCGACCGACCTGCAGCCGATGGCAATCGGTTTGGCGGCGGTTGCCGAGGGCACCTCGATGATCACCGAGAACGTATTCGAATCGCGTTTCCGATTTGTCGAGGAAATGATCCGACTCGGCGCCGACGCTCGTACCGACGGTCACCATGCTGTGATCCGCGGAGTTCCAGTGCTGTCGAGTGCGCCGGTGTGGTCTTCGGACATTCGGGCAGGCGCCGGGCTCGTGCTTGCCGGGTTGGTCGCGGACGGAACCACCGAAGTCCACGACATCTTCCACATCGACCGTGGGTACCCGCGTTTCGTCGAGAATCTTCGTGGACTCGGGGGAGTGATCGAGAGGGTGGGCTCCGAATAGGTTCGGTGCTCGGCGTCACACTCGGGCCTATTCGCGATTGGCGGAAAGGCTTAACTGTCTGACCTGGCTTTGGCTAGTGAATCGGTGTTGTGACCAGGCGATTTGTGAATTGATTGAAGGTTCGCGTAACTTATTCCAAGTCAGAGCGACACGGACACCGACTCCCGCCTTCACGGCGAGTGACACGAGGTTGTACGAA
>NZ_JAWLSE010000011.1:0-80456 GCF_033142365.1 Rhodococcus sp. IEGM 1241 | reverse complement strand
GTCGCCCACATATCCCGAATCCGTGGAAGGAAGCCCAGGATGATGTCAACGGCACTACCTACTAGCTACGGATTACACGTCTTCCCACTCGCCGCAGCCTGGGACTTCGGCGCGAACTCCTGGACGCCCGCGCTTCGGATGAGGTTCGCGAACGACACGTCACTGAACCTGTTGGCCGTCAACGGCCCCGACAACCAGTCGAAAGGCGACAGCACGCCCAGTGAATGGTTGCCGCCCAATCCTGCATACCGATGTTTCTACGCCGGCAAGTACTTGACCGTCGCGATTTCCTACGGCTTACCGGTCAGCCGGGCGGATCACTCGGCGTTGACAGAACTCGCCACTCGCTGTTGAGCTACCGGCCGTCCTTCACCACTCGACCGCTCTGAATGACGAGTGCGATGCGCTCACGATCGGCGAAGATGGACGGATCCGTCAACGGATTGCCGCGGAATGCAACGAGGTCGGCGAACTTGCCGACTTCGATGGTGCCGACCTCGTCGGCGATGCCGAGAATGTCGGCGTTGATCCGGGTAGCGGAAACCAATGCGTCCATCGGGGTTTCGACCTTGGCGCGCAGGACTAGCTCCATTCCCCGGCCCGTTTGATCGGTACCGATGAGGTCCGATCCCAATCCCACTCTGACGCCGGCATTTCGAGCAGCAAGAAGCCCGTCGATCTGACCCTGCATCATCTGACCGATCCGAGCCGAAATCGATTCGGGTAGACCTGCTGACGCCGCGCTGTCCGAGAGCGCCTGCACCACAGCCAACGTCGGCACCAACGCGACGTCGTGCTCGGCCATCAACTTGGCAGTCTCGTCGTCGATACCTGAGCCGTGCTCGACGCATTTCGCGCCGGCAGTGACAGCGTTTCGGATTCCCTCGTTGTTGTGGGCATGCACCGTGACATAGGTACCGCGCGCATTGGCTTCCTCGACGGCAACTTCGATCTCGTCGACCGTGAACTGCGTGTCGGTGAGCTTGTCATGAGTGGATACCACTCCCCCGGTGACACACAGTTTGAGGAAGTCCGCACCCCTGCGGAACGTCTCGCGAACGTTCTTTCGCATTTCGTGCGGACCGTCGGAAAGCAGAGACATACAACGTAATCCGGGGATGTCATGATCGGACCAGTCCGAAGTCGGCTCCCACTCGGCCGCCAGGTGTCCGTGTCCACCGGTCTGGCACTGGATCGGGCCGCACTGAATGATCCGCGGACCCGGAATCTTGCCCGAGGCGACAACTCCGGCGAGTCCACCGTCGATTCCGCCGCAGTCACGAACAGTGGTGAATCCTCCGTCGAGGGTCGATGCGCAGGTCGCGAACATGTCTGCAGCGAGCTCGGCTACCGAGATCTGACGCCGCAGACTCGGTGCGAGATCGCTCGATCCACCGAGATGAACGTGCGCGTCGATGAGGCCGGGCGTGATTGTCAGCCCGGTGCAGTCCAGCACCTCCGCCCCCGCAGGCGGCGTTCCACCGAGTGCACTGATGCGGCCATCTTCCACGGCAACAGCGCAGTTCTCGATCGGGTCGGCGCCCGTGCCGTCGATGATCGTTGCACCGGTCAGCCATACGACAGACATATTGAATGTTCCTCCGACGTGTACCGATCGCCGGAAGATTCCGCCGACATACCGAATAGGGTTCGGTTAGTATGATGCATACCGGCTCCCGAAATCAAGGAGTTGTCATCAATCGATCAAGTCCGAGATTGCCGACGAATCCCTCACCAGGAGAATCGATGCCGCGTCCCACTCAGCCGATACTGTCCACGCGAAACATCACCGACGCGGCTCTGGATGCTGTCGACGCAACCGGCGACTTCACCATGCCCGGGATCGCCAAGCAACTGAACGTGACTCCGTCTTCGCTCTACACACATATTTCGGGTCGATCCGAGATCGTCGAACTCATGCGCATCCGCGTGATGTCGTCGATCTCTGTCCCCCACCCACCCGCAGGATGGAGCGAACGGATCAGCGCGTGGGGGTGGGCATATCGCCGAGCTGCCGTCGAACATTGGCGCCTCATCCCGCTACTCATGACACGCAGCGTCCGCACCGAGGTGACTTTTGATATCGATACTGCACTGGTTCAAGCATTTTCGGACGGGGGTTTCGATTCGACCGATACGCGTCACGCAATTTCCACGCTGGACAGTCTGGTTCTCGGATCCGTCGTGAAACTCTCGACGCCGGATGTCGCGTGGACTCAATCCTCCAACCCGAGCGAGGTCACGCGTGAGGCCGCGAACCCACTGCGAACCGACGACACCTTCGACTTCGGCCTGCGAACGCTGATCGCTGGATGGATGGCCCAGTGCGTCGTCCGCCTGTATACCGAATCCCATTCGGATCTACCTGTCACTTCACGGTGAACGACCTCGTATGCCATCCAGTGGCTCCACCGGGAATCGGCGGAGTGCGCTCTTCCACCTGAACGTTCCCGTCCAAATCCGTCGCTCTGACCTGCACGGTGTGCAAACCTGAGCCTGCATCCCACATCCACGACCATTGACGCCAGGTGTCGATCGAGTATTGCTGCGCCAGTGTCGCCGGTTGCCATTCGCCGTTGTCGACGCGAACCTCGACCTTCTCGATCCCGCGATGCTGCGCCCAGGCCGTTCCCGCAACCAGCACCTGGCCCGGCTCGATCGGCGCCAAAGCCGCCGGCACCTCGATACGCGACGACGTCTTGATCGGTGCCTGCGCACCCCAACCGCGCTGGGTCCAATAGGCCTCGACCTTGTCGAAACGCGTGAGTTCCCACTCCGTCACCCACTTGGTAGCGGAGACGAAACCGTACAGGCCGGGAACTACCTGCCGAACGGGATAGCCGTGCTCGAACGGCAACGGCTCACCGTTCATCGCCACGGCGAGAATCGCGTCACGGCCGTCGGTGACTATCTCGACCGGGGTGCCGACTGTGAAGCCGTCGACGCTGGTCGACAGGAGCATGTCGGCGTCGGGATGGACACCGACTTCGTCGAGCAGATCCTTCATGGGATAACCGATCCACTTCGCGTTCCCGGCCAGAACTCCGCCCACCTCGTTGGAAACACACGTCAGCGTGATGACTCGCTCGATGGGCGTTCGCGCCACCAGATCGTCGAACGACAACGTCATCTCGCGGTCCACCATTCCGTGAATCCGCAGTTCCCACGAATCCGTCGTCAATTGCGGAACGAGGAGTGCAGTATCGATTCGATAGAAGTCGTCGTTGGGCGTGATGTACGTCGACGCACCCGCAATCGCGATGTCCGCACCCGCCGGAATCGGCGGCGCCGGGTCAGCGGCGGTGGGCACTACAAAATCTTCACGATTCGCTACTGCTCCGGCGATTCTCTGCCCCACGAACTTCCCGGCGGCACCCGCTGCCGCAGCCACTGCCAACGCCGCACCTGCCAGCAGAAGGAACTGACGACGAGGCAACCACGAGTCGGCGACGCCAGGCGAGAGCGGCACCTCCAACTGTGTGATCAGCAGCCGCAGTGTTGCAACGCCCGCCACCACACCGACCAGTGTCGGGAACACGTACATCGCATCGGCAGTCGGGCGCTGCATCGCCGCATACACACCAACCGCGCCCAGAAGAACAAGGATGACACTGCCGATCGGGCGGCGTCGCCGTTCCAACAGCCCGGCCACCGCGCCGAGCAGAACGATCAATATCGACATTCCGATGAACAGCGCCGGCTTGTCGTTGGTGCCGAAGGTGTCGATCGCGAACTCGCGAGCCCACGCCGGGGTTCGGTCGACGGTGGTTGCACCGACGGCGTAGAAGGGCGACGCGTCCGGGTTGATCGGCAGCGCCACCAGTTCACCGACGCCCAGGACGACAGCCGCGGCCAACACTCCGGAGATCGCGTGAGCAGCCCATCTACGACGCGGTGGACGAGATTCGGTGCTCGGGTGCTCGTCGATGTTCTGTGTGACCATGTCGTCTCGGCTCTGTCGGTGCGAGTGGTGCTTCGATCGGATACCCGACATTCGGCGCTGCGGGACATCCGGATGGGTGCACTCGTCTATCAAGAACTACGCCGAACTCGCGATTAGAGTGGGGACAATGACCGTCGACCTCAACAAGGACACGCTCCTGTGCATGTCGCTCTCCGGGCGACCGAGCAACATCGGCACGAGGTTTCACAATTACCTCTACGAGGAATTGGGCCTGAACTTCGTCTACAAAGCCTTCACCACCGAAGACGTGCCAGCCGCGATCGGCGGCATCCGAGCACTCGGGATTCGAGGCTGCGGGGTGTCGATGCCGTTCAAGGAACAGGTCATCGAGCACATCGACGTCATGCACGATTCGGCCAGCGCCATCGACTCCGTGAACACGATCGTCAACGAGTCCGGAGTGCTGCACGCCTACAACACCGACTATCAGGCGGTGGCCGATCTGCTGCGTGACAACGACGTCGACACGAGCCTGTCCGTCGCTGTCGCCGGCAGCGGTGGCATGGCAAAAGCAGTCGTCGCTGCGGTGCGCGACACCGGATTCACCGACGTCACCGTGATCGCCCGCAACCAGCAAGTGGGGTCGTCGCTCGCGAAGCAGTACGGCTTCGACTGGCAGGCCGAACTCGGTGAGCTTCGTCCCCGTGTACTGATCAACGCCACTCCGATCGGTATGTCCGGCGGCGCAGAGGCAGATGCATTGTCGTTCCCCGAACTAGCAGTGCGCGCCGCCGATGTCGTCTTCGACGTCGTCGCGATGCCTGCGAACACGCCACTGATCGCGTTGGCGACCGAACTCGGCAAGACGGCGATCACGGGAGCGTCGGTCATTGCCCTTCAGGCCGCCGAGCAGTTCGTGCTCTACACCGGCGTGCGTCCGAGCGCGGAGCAGATCCAGCGAGCGTCGGAATACTCACGGGCGTAGGAACCACGTCGCCGTGAACGAGACCGGGGAGACTCCACCTCAACAACTCGCGCGGAACTTCAACGAGTTGTTGCAAGAACTGCGCGTCGCGCTCTCTGGTGTGCAGATCCTGTTTGCCTTCTTGCTGGCCGTGGCATTCACCGAACGCTACGAGGAAGCGTCGGCGTACATCCGCGGCATCCACTTGGTGACGGTGATACTTGTTGCCATCTCGTTCGGGTTCCTGATGGCACCCGCGGTCTGGCATCGCATGCTCTTCCGCCGTGGGCACCGCGAGAACATATTGCCCGTCGCCAACCGATTCGCCCTGTGCGGCATAGCCTTTCTCGCCGCCTCCATGACCGGCACGGTCCTGTTGATCGCCGAGGTCGCCGTCGGCGGAGTTGCTGCGAAGGTCTTGGCAGCGTGCGCCGCGATCATGTTCACGGCACTGTGGTTTCTCGTGCCGTCATTCATCGATCGCACCAAGAGCTGACTCAGGCTCCGGTGTCGACGGCGCGAGTGCTGTCGTTCGACCACTGTGACCACGAGCCCGGGAACAGCGTCGCGTCGTAACCGGCGATCGCGAGTGCCGCAATCTCATGCGCTGCAGTTACTCCGGATCCGCAGTACACCGCGACACTGTCTCCGGCGCCCAGTCCGGCGAACCGCTCACGCAGGCGGGTCGCGTCCAGGAACCGACCGTCGCCGGTGATGTTCTCCGCGGTCGGCGCGCTCACCGCACCGGGGATGTGCCCTGCGACGGGATCCATCGGCTCGACCTCGCCGCGGTACCGCTCCCCCGCTCGGGCGTCGAGAAGCACGCCGCCCGCACGCGTCCAGTCGCCGACGCCGTCGATGTCGACAGTCGGCATGTTGCCGCCGGTGAAAGTCACATTGCCCGGAGTGACCGACTCACCGATACCGGCCGCCAACGGCAGTCCCGCGGACTCCCAGGCCTGTAGCCCGCCGTCGAGCAGTCGGACATCCGAGAGCCCGGCCCACCGCAGCAGCCACCAACCACGGGCAGCGGCCGTGTTGCCGGTGGCGTCGTAAAGCACCACCGAATCACCGTCGTCGATTCCCCAACGACGCGCAGCGTCCTGCAGGTCTTCGAGACTCGGCAGCGGATGCCTTCCCGTGCCCGGCGACGACGGCGAGGCAAGTTCCTCGTCGAGGTTCACGAATACCGCGCCGGGAATATGGCCGTCGCGAAAATGCTGCTCGCCGTTCGAATCACCCAGCGCCCATCGGACATCGAGCAATCGCGGCGCAGCGCCGGCCTCGATGAGAGCGGACAGTTCTTCGACGTCGATCAGCACGGGAAGTGTCATGAACCCATCCTGACACGACCACTCATGCAACCCCGAAGAAGGCACCGAGACCCACCAACAACACTCCCGTCACCACGTCGATTCGCTTGCCGACGCCAGGACGACGCAGCTTCTTGCCGGCTCCGGCCGCCAACACCACCACGATCGCCCACCACAGTGCCGCGGCGACCACCGTCGCGCCCGCCAACATCAACGTGCGCAGCCCTGCGCCTTCACCCGGCTCGATGAATTGCGGGAGTAGCCCGAGAAAGAACAACAGCGCCTTCGGGTTCAGCAGGTTCGAGAGGAAGCCGTAGCGAAATGCCGTGGTGACCGCGATCGGTTCTTTCGCTGCCGGAATTCCCTCGTCCGAGGCTCGGGCTTTGAAAGCACTTCGAATCGCGGAGATGCCGAGCCAGGTCAGATATGCCGCCCCGGCGTATGTGAGCGCAGAGAGCAACTGTGGCCGTGTCGCCACAAGTGCGGAGAGACCAAGTGACGCGGCAGCGGTGTGAACGAAGAGCCCGGAAATCACACCGGCGGCCACCACCGCGCCGGTCCGACGATCTGCCAGAGAATGACGCAGGATCAGGACAAAATCCGGTCCCGGCGTGAACAGGACGATGGATAGCAGGGAGCCGAAAGCGAGCCACTGACCGACACTCATCCGAAATACCTCACACCCGAGCTGATTCGAGACACATGTTCATGCCAGGAGTGTGCAACTGGATCCGGGAAGTTCAAAACGACTCCGGATATAGTTCGGCAGATGACGAAGAATGAGCCTCTGGATCCGGTGGACTGGAAGATTTTGGCCGAATTGCAGAACGACGCGTCGATCACCAACAAGGTGTTGGCCGATCGAGTCGGCTTGGCGACTTCCTCGTGCCACGAGCGCGTACGACGCCTACGTGCCAACGGAACGATCAGCGGTATCCACGCGGTTGTCGATCCGGCAGCCGTTGGCCGGTCGATGCAGGCGATCATCGCCGTTCAACTGCGACCACACCGCCGCGACCTCGTCGACCGGTTCACCGCCGACGCCCTAGCACTGCCGGAAACGCTTGCGCTCTTCAACGTCTCGGGGCCTGAGGATTTCTTCCTCCACGTCGCGGTCCGTGACAGTGCTCATCTACAGCGAGTATTGATCGACCACCTCGCCGCACATCCCGAGGTCTGGCACGCCCAAACGCACCTCATCTACGGCAAAGCGGTCACCTCACCCATCCGACCGGACAGGTAAATCGGGTCTGGGGCGGGTCGGGCAGAATCACTGACCATGTCGGACTCCACAGATACCACCGAACCGGAAGCCGTTCGCAGCAACTCGCAACCGATGAGCGCAGGCATCGTCACGGCCCTCGTCGGCTTCACCAGTTCGTTCGCGGTGGTGCTCACCGGCCTCGCCGCTGTCGGTGCGGACGCGACCGAGGCGGCGTCCGGACTGCTGGTTCTGTGTGTGACCCAAGCGTTGGGAATGCTCTGGCTCTCACGCCGGTATCGGATGCCGATCACCCTGGCCTGGTCGACGCCCGGTGCCGCTCTGCTCGCCGGCGCCGGAGCGGTCGAGGGTGGGTGGCCGGCCGCGGTCGGAGCATTCATCGTCGTCGGAATCGCGATCGTGCTGACCGGACTGTGGCCGACGCTCGGAAGGATCATCTCGGCAATCCCGACGCCCCTCGCGCAAGCGATGCTCGCCGGGGTTCTGATGCCGTTGTGCCTGGCGCCGATCATCGCCGTCCGGGACGCACCGGCAGCGGTCGCGCCCGTCATCCTGGTTTGGCTTGCCGCGCAGCGCTTCTCCAAGCGATGGGCGGTTCCGCTCGCGTTTCTCACAGCAGCGGTCGTGATCGGGATCAGCCTCGTCACGTCGGATCGAGTACTCGACGCCGACGCCATGATTCCCCGCATCGATCTCACCGCGCCGTCGTGGACCTGGCAGGCAATGATCGGCATTGCGATTCCCCTCTACATCGTCACGATGGCTTCGCAGAACATTCCCGTTGTGGCCGTGATGAATTCGTTCGGCTACACCGTTCCCTGGCGGCCGTCGATGATCGTGACGGGTATCGGCACCATCGTCGGCGCACCGGCCGGTGGCCATGCGATCAACCTCGCGGCGATCAGCGCAGCCCTGGCCGCCGCCCCCACCGCACATCCGGATCCCAAACGTCGATGGATCGCTGCCTTCACCGCAGGCTGGGCGTATCTCGTTCTCGCTGCCGGCGCGGCCGCGGTGGCCGCTCTGGTAGCCGCCGCACCGGCCGGAGTCGTGGAAACTGTTGCCGGACTGGCGCTCCTGGCAACGCTTGCCGGCGCCCTCACGTCGGCGCTGAGCGAGGCGAGTGAACGTGAAGGCGCCGTGGTCACGTTTCTGATCGCCGCATCCGGGGTCAGTATCCTGGGAATCGGTTCGGCATTCTGGGCACTGTTGGTGGGGCTGATCGTGCGTGCAGTCCTACAGGGCACCACCCTGCCCTCACTCTCGCGAAAGTCCTCACTACAGTCGAAGCCGTGAGCACAGCGCAGACACCCCCGTCGATCAGCGAGTTTCCCGTTCTCTGGCCCGTCCCGACGCGGTGGGACGACAACGATCACTACGGCCACGTCAACAACGTGACCTACTACTCGTACTTCGACACCGCGGTCAACGCCTGGCTGATGTCTTCCACTGGAACCGACATCCGCAATCTGCCTGCCATCGGCGTCGTCGCCGAGACGTCGTGCCGGTACCTGAGCGAACTGTCGTTCCCCGAGCAGTTGCAGGTGGGTATCTCCGTCGAGAAGCTGGGCACCAAGAGCATCGTCTACGCGCTGGCGATATTCCACGAGGTCGAAAGCGGCCATTGGGAACCTGCCGCGACTGGGCGCTTCGTGCACGTCTACGTCGATGCCGACACCCGTAAGCCGGTGGAGATCCCGGCTGCGATCAGATCAGCAGCCGGGACCTTGACCGAAAACTAGCTCAGACCGAGCTGATCTGCCGTCAAGACGGCGCGTGCAACGATTCCGTCGATCAGCGCGACCGTCGGGCCGCCGTGCTCGGCTTTGTTCCGCGGATCGTCGAGAATGCGTCGCAGCACGCCCTCGGCGATGATCGAGAGCTTCCACAGAGCGAGTACGTGCCAATATCCGACCGCTGACACGTCGCGGCCGGTCGCCTCGACGTAGGCAGCGACCAGCTCGTCGCGGTTCGGGAAGCCTTCCAGCGTGGACGCCATGAACGGACCGGCAACTTTGTCACCGGCTTCCGGCCAGTACGCGAGTAGCGCACCGAGATCCGCGAGCGGTTCCCCCAACGTGCACAGCTCCCAGTCGACGACGGCAACGATGCGCCCCTCGACCGGGTCGGTGATGACGTTGTTGAGGTGGAAGTCGCCGTGAACCAAGGTCACTTCGTTCTGTTCCGGAATGTTTCGGTGCAGAATCTCGGCCAACCTGTCGACGTCCGGAACATCGCGGGTCTTCGACTTCTCCCACTGCGCCGACCACCGTTTGAGCTGACGCTCGGCAAAGGGCTTGCGGCTGGCCAGATCGTCGAGGCCGGTCTCTTCCAGGTCAACCCCGTGAATGCTTGCGAGGGTTTTCGGCATCGCCAATCCGACCGCGCGACGCTCGTCCTCGGTCAACTTCTGAGCCACTGGAACGCCGTCGATCACAACGCCGTCGATGTAGCTCATGAGGACCAGCGGAGCGTCCGTGATCTCCGGATCTTCCGTGATGCCGAGGATCTTCGGAACCGGCACTTTGGTTCCCTGGAGCGAGGACAGGATGCGGTGCTCGCGAACGACGTCGTGCGCGGACGCCAACAACGTGCCGAGTGGAGGTCTGCGCAGTACCCACCGTCCTCCGCCCGCATCCGTCACGGAGTAGGTCAGGTTCGATTGCCCGTTACCGATCCTCTCGAAAGTCAGTGGTGTCGTGGCGCCGACCCCCAGTTCGGCGATCCACGCGGAAACAGCTTCTTCGTTCAAACCGACTGCAGTCACCGCACCGATGCTAGCGGTTGAATTCCGATCGGTTGGCCGTACCGACACGTTTGTTACTCGCCAGTTCGCAGTTCCGGTCCTGATACGGCAGTGGAAATACTTGCGGATTTCCCAATCAGGGGGATCCTGATGGTAGAGCGACAACTGCATACAACACATCGGGATTGTGCGGCGTACTCACGAGGCGCGCCGGGCATGAGCAGAAACCGAGGTGAGCGAAGATGATCGACAACCTCGATTATCCGGTCCAACTCATCCAACCGAACGGCGCACGAGTGTGCCGTCCCGAATTCGACCGCCTGATAACAGACATCGGGCCTGACGAACTGCTGTCGTTGTATCGCGATCTCGTCGTGAGTCGCCGAATCGACACCGAAGCTGTTGCCCTGCAGCGTCAAGGCGAAATAGGTTTGTGGGCTCCGATGCTCGGCCAAGAAGCCGCCCAGGTCGGTTCCGCGAGAGCACTCGCCCCAGACGACTTCGCGTTCACCAGCTACCGCGAACATGCCGTCGCGTACTGCCGGGGAGTTCCCCCCGAATTGCTGACCACCATGTGGCGAGGAATCTCCCATTCCGGTTGGGATCCAGAACAATTCAACGTCACCAATCCGGCGATCGTCGTCGGCTCCCAAGGGCTGCACGCCACCGGATACGCACTCGGCGCACACCTGGACGGCGCCGAGATCGCAACGATCGCGTACTTCGGCGACGGCGCCACAAGTCAGGGCGACATCGCCGAGGCGATGGGATTTGCCGCCAGTTTCCGTGTCGGCGTTGTCTTCTTCTGCCAGAACAACCAGTGGGCCATCAGTGAACCGGTATCCCTCCAGTCACGCACGCCCATCTCACATCGGGCGATCGGTTACGGCATCCCCGCGATCCGCGTCGACGGCAACGACGTCCTCGCCGTTCTCGCAGTCACGCGCTCGGCGCTCAATCGCGCACGCGAAGGCAGCGGCCCGACGTTCATCGAAGCGATCACCTGCCGAATGGGCCCGCACACGACGTCCGACGATCCGAGCAGGTACCGCGCCGATACCGACATGTCGGAGTGGAGAAGCCGCGATCCGCTCGAGCGAATGCGCCTGTTCCTCGGCCGTCGCGATCTTCTCGGAGAAAACGAACTCAGCACCATCGCGGCGGCGGCCGACGGCGTCGCAGCTGGACTGCGACGCGCAACCATCGCGCTCGCCGATCCACCCCCGTCAGCGCTCTTCGATCACGTCTACGCCGAGGCACACCCACTGATCGACGTTGAACGCGAAGAGCATCGCGCGTATCTCCGCAGCATGGAAGGGGCTTCGTCGTGACCGTCATGAATCTGGTGACAGCGCTCAACACCGGCCTGCGACGCGCACTCGAAGACGATCGTCGCGTTGTCATCATGGGAGAGGACGTGGGCCGTCTCGGCGGTGTATTCCGGGTTACCGACGCCTTGCAGAAGGACTTCGGCGATACTCGGGTGATCGACATGCCCCTCGCCGAATCAGGGATCGTGGGAACAGCTTTCGGTCTTGCCTTGCGCGGATATCGGCCTGTCTGCGAAATTCAGTTCGACGGGTTTGTCTACCCGGCCTTCGATCAGATCGTCTCGCAGGTGGCCAAGATCCACTACCGCACCCGAGGCGCTGCCTCTGCGCCACTGACGATTCGGATTCCCAGTGGCGGCGGAATCGGTGCGGTGGAACATCATTCGGAGTCGCCGGAAGCGTACTTCGCTCACACGGCGGGACTGCGGGTGGTGTACCCGAGCAATCCGATCGACGGTTTTCACATGATCCGCCAATCCATTGCGGCCGACGACCCGGTGATATTCCTCGAACCCAAACGGCGCTACTGGGATACCGCCGACGTGAATACCGATGCCGCGCCCGAGCTTCCGCTCCACCGTGCCCGCGTCGCTCGCCCTGGAGACGACGCGACAGTAGTTGCGTACGGATCCATGGTCGCCACCGCGCTCGACGCCGCGCGGATCGCCGAAGAAGAAGGCCACGATCTGGAGGTCGTGGATCTGCGTTCACTCTCCCCCATCGACTTCGACACGATCGAGGCGTCGGTGAAAAAGACAGGCCGGCTGGTCGTCGTCCACGAGGCGCCGAAGTTTCTCGGAGTCGGCGCCGAAATCGCAGCACACGTCGCGGAACACTGCTTCTATCAGCTCGAGTCACCGATCCTGCGGGTCACCGGATTCGACATCCCCTACCCGCCCGCCAAGCTCGAGCGATTTCACCTTCCGGACGCCGACCGGATCCTCGCAGCACTCGACCGGACGCTGGCAGCATGAGTACCGGGCACGAATTCCGGTTGCCGGATCTCGGCGAGGGCCTGACGTCCGCCGATCTGGTCGAATGGACGGTCGGCATCGGCGACACGGTGGAACTCAATCAAGTTCTCGCCCAGGTAGAGACAGCCAAAGCTCTTGTCGAACTGCCGTCGCCCTACGTCGGCGTTGTCAGAGAACTCCTCGTCGAACCTGGCACTACCGTCCCGGTCGGCACTCCGATCATCCGTATCGAGGAGCCTGCAGATTCACCGTGTCCAAGTGATTCACAGTCTCCGAGCGTGCTGGTCGGATACGGACCCGCGGCGGAGAGACCGAGCCGACGACGGAGCAGGATCACGCCATACTCGCAATCCGCGGCGAGTACCGAGCGTCGGCCCGCAACACCCTCGGCGCGGCGCGCGGCCCGCGAAGCCGGCATCGATCTGAGCGAAATCACCGGAAGCGGATTCGACGGTGCCGTCACGGCAGCGGACGTCGCAGACGCGCTTCGCGTGAAGGCCGCGTCGAATGAAGCTCCGCGGCCGGCCGGATCCGGTATGCAGAAACAGCCGGTCTCGTCCGGCATGCGGAAACAGATGGCTTCGGCGATGGTCGCCAGTACCCGTGCCCCTCAGGCCAGCGTCTTCCTCACCGCCGATGTCACGCCTTCGATGGAACTACTCGGCAGGCTCCGTCCCTCGGACGCATTCACCGGACTTTCTCTCACTCCGCTGACTCTCGCGGCCAAGGCCTTGGTTACGGCGATCTCGTCGCACCCGATGGTGAACGCGCATTGGGACGAGGCCCGCGGCGACGCCGTCATCGACGATCACGTGAATCTCGGCATCGCCGTCGCCTCCGAACGTGGACTGTCCGTGCCCAACATCAAAAGCGCCGAGACGCTGAGCCTGGTCCAACTTGCACGCGCGGTGACCGAACTGACCGTCGCTGCCCGCGCGGGAGTGACCGATGTCCATCACCTGACCGGCGGAACCGTCACGATCACCAATGTCGGAGTCTTCGGCGTCGACGGGGGCATTCCGCTCCTCAATCCGGGAGAAGCCGTCATCCTTTGCCTGGGCACAGTGAGCGAGCGTCCCTGGGTAATTGAGCGCAAGATCGAAGCGCGGAGCGTCGCGACACTGACGTTGACGTTCGACCACCGGATACTCGATGGTGAGCAGGCCGCGAGATTCCTCTCATTTGTCGCACAGATGCTCGCGGACCCGGACCTGTTGCTGTCTCACCTGTAAAAAGGAACGAGTGAGCGTCAACCCCACCGACCGAGTAGTCCCCACCTCCGCCCTGGTACGCGCCCGGGCCGGCATCTTCGGCATCTTCGGCATCAACGGATTTCTGCTCGCGATGTGGGTCGTCCACATTCCGTCCATCGAACACCGTGTGGGAATCAGTCACTCGACGCTCGGCTCACTGCTTCTCCTTCTTGCTGTCGGAGCCATTGCCGGTATGCAATTGAGCGGTCCGCTCGCCGATCGATACGGCAGCAGGCGCATGGTCATCCTGGCGGGTAGCGGGCTGGCATTCGCCACTCTCGGCCCGGGATTTGCCACGAACACCTGGCAACTGGGCGCTGCACTTGTTGTATTCGGCTTCGCGAACGGCGCGTTGGACGTGTCGATGAACTCGCAGGCTGTCGAGGCCGAACAGTTGTACCGGCGCCCGATCATGGCGGCCTTTCACGGCATGTTCTCGGTCGGCGGCGTATTAGGGTCCGTCATCGGATTCGGCACTCTCGCACTGGATCTTCCGCCGTACGTCACGCTCAGCATCGCGTCGGCAATCGGCTTGCTCGCGGTCTGGTTGTGCTCGCGACCCCTGCTCCCTCACGACGACGTGCATGCCGAAACCGCGTCGACTACCGGAAAGACACACGGCAGATTCTCGGCTCGCGTACTTGCCCTCGGAACCCTCGCCTTTGTTCTGATGCTGGCCGAGGGAGTGGCAAACGACTGGAGCGCACTGCAGGTCAAGGAAGATCTGGGTGTCTCGAATGCCGTTGCTGCACTGTCGTTCGGTGCATTCTCCGCCATGATGACCGTCGGCCGATTCACCGCGGATCGGATCAGCGCGGCAGTCGGCCCGGTGGCAGTGGTTCGCTACGGTGCGTTGCTCTCGTCCATCGGAATGCTGACCGTCGTGGTGTCGGGCTGGCTACCACTGACGTTGCTCGGTTGGGCCCTGTTCGGCGCCGGCCTGTCGGGATGCATTCCGCAGATCTTCACCACGGCGGGAAATCTGGGCTCAGGTTCGGCCGGCACCAACATGTCTCGCGTCGTCGGCATGGGATACATCGGATTCCTCGCCGGTCCGGCAACCATCGGCTGGGTCACCACGCTTGTGCCTCTCACCACAGCAATGTTGATCCCGTTTGCATGCGTCCTGGTCGCAGCGGCTTGTGCGGGTGTCGTTCGGCGCGATTCTCCGACCGCCTACAGACCTCACAGCTGATCCTCACGATCGGCACAGACTCAACAGGGATGCTGGTACTCGTGACCGTCTCGACCTCCACCCAGCACCCCGCTCCCTCCACAACCACTCGCTTCCTCGTCCTTGCTGCGATCGCCGTCGTAGCGCTGGGCGTCTTGTATTTCGTGCGACCCACCTCGCCTGGGGTGAGCGTCCCCGAACAGGTGCGCGCACTTGCCGAGTGGACGGTAGGCCGATTCGACGTCACCGCTGTACTCGCAGCCACTACTGCTCTGGCCGTCGTCTCGATGGTCCGCGGACTGCCATACGGTATCGGCGCGATCCTGCTCCTCGGAATGGGCGCCAATCTCACCAACGCGGCGTTCGGCTCCTGGCTCCCCGATGTGCCCCAGGACCTGTTGCCCAGCGGTCACGTGGCAGCGGCGACCGCGCTGTACTGCTCGGCGATCTTGATCTCCGCCCCGCAGTGGCGTCCGGTAGTCGCCGGTCTCGGATTCGTGGGGGTTGCTGCGATCGGCGCCAGCGCACTGGCCGCCGAGTTGAGCGGCCTTTTCGGAGTGATAGCTGGCGTTCTGATCGCTCTGGTATGGGCCTGTGCTGCAGCCATTTTGATGGCGCGATCGCCCATCGCCGCGAAACGTGAAGCGCTACGCCCGGATACAGCAGCAATCGCGTTCTCCCGGCACCGGAGCATCCGACTTTAGTCCTAAATCTTTGTGATTCAGAGATTCTCGCCGCTAAGCCCTCCCGCGACGGCGGGGCATGACGTATGTTCTGAAATGTCCGAATCAAGTAGTTCCACAGCGAAGGAGTCTTTACCGTGAGCCTCGAAGATCTGAACCCGCTCGAACTGATCCAGAAGTTGATCGAACTACTTTCCGGCTTCTCTTCCGACCCCGAAACCCCCGAGGTCCCGTAAAACGTCGCCAGAGGCGCCTGTTCCGAGTTTCGTCTCGGACCAGGCGCCTTTGTCGTTTCAGCACAAGAAGCCGTTTCGACACAGGGACACGAAAAAGGCACCCACCCGTGGTTACGAGTGGACGCCCTTCCGAGCTCGAGCGCTACAGCGCCTTGAGCTCCTCGGTTACTTCGGAGACCGACTTCTTGGCATCACCGAAGAGCATCGAGGTGCCCTCGGCGAAGAAGAGCGGGTTCTCGATACCGGCGAAACCGGAGTTCATCGAACGCTTGAGCACGATGACCGACTTCGACTGGTCGACGTTGAGGATCGGCATTCCGTGAATCGGTGAGCTCGGATCGTTGCGCGCCGCCGGGTTGGTGACGTCGTTCGCGCCGATCACCAAGGTGACATCGGTACGAGAGAACTCGTCGTTGATGTCGTCCATTTCCTTCATCGCGTCGTACGAGACATCCGCCTCTGCGAGAAGAACGTTCATGTGACCGGGCATACGGCCGGCGACCGGGTGAATGGCGTACTTGACCTCGACGCCCTTCGACTCGAGCAATTTCGCCATGTCCTTGACCGCGTGCTGAGCCTGCGCGACGGCAAGTCCGTATCCGGGTACGACGATGACCTGGTTGGCGTAGGCCATCTGGATAGCCGCGTCGGCGGCCGAGGTCGCCTTTGCCGTGCGCACGACGCCGTCGGAGGACGGCGCTTCGCCGCCGCCACCGAAGCCGCCGGCCACGATGGCCGGGATGGACCGGTTCATGGCCTTGGCCATGAGGTTGGTCAAGATGGTGCCCGAAGCACCCACGATCATGCCGGCGACGATCATCGCCTGGTTGTTGAGCGCCAAACCTGCAGCAGCAGCTGACAAACCGGTCAGAGCGTTGAGCAGCGAGATGACGACGGGCATGTCCGCGCCGCCGATGGGCAGCACGACCATCAGTCCGAGGATGCCCGAGAATACGAGCACGCCGACGATCCACAGTGAGCTGGTTGGGCCTTCCGGTGAGATCGCCTTGATACCGATGATTACCGAGAATGCGACGGCGGCAATGAGCAGCAGAGCATTGAGCGGCTGCTGGAGCTTACCGATTCCGATCGGACGACCAGGCAGAGTTTCCTGCAGCTTCAGGAACGCGATCACGCTGCCCCAGAAGGAGATCGATCCGATCACCGCAGCAAAGAGCGAAGCGATGACGATGTGCACCGTCGGCGACTCGCCGTGCTGGAAAGCGGTGAACCCGTCCGAGTCCAGGAATTCCGCGTACGCGATCAACGCGACCGTGCCGCCGCCGACACCGTTGAACAGTGCCACCAACTGCGGCATGGCCGTCATCTTCGTGCGCAGCGCCGGCGGGACGCCGAGCACGACACCGATGACAAGGCCGGCAGCGATGAGGATCCAGTTCCCCATCTCCGCATCACGAATGGAGATCAGAGTTGCAACGACGGCGATGAGCATGCCGACCGCGGCGATCTGGTTGCCGCGGACTGCGGTCTTCGGGCCGGTAAGGCCCATGAGGCCGTAGATGAACATCGAGAACGCGACAATGTAGAGCGCATTGACCAGGTATTCCATTACTGGTCACCATCCTTCGACACAGACTTGGCGGCCGGCTTGGCCTTGAACATCGCCAACATGCGGTCCGTGACCACAAAACCACCGACAACGTTCACGGTTCCGAAGACGAGCGCGACGAACAAGATGATCTGCAACCCGATCGAGGGATCGTGCACCTTGCCCAGGACGACCAACGCACCCAGGACGACGATGCCGTGGATGGCGTTCGTGCCGGACATCAACGGGGTGTGCAGGGTGTTCGGAACTTTGGAGATCACAGCGAAACCGACGAACCCGGACAACACCAGGATCGCGATGTTCGCCAGAAGTGATGTGTACATCAGGCGCCCTTCTCTTCACGGGTGACGCACGCACCGGCCAGAACCTCGTCGGAGAAATCAGGCGCCAATGCAGCAACATTCCCCGTCGCTTCGCTCGCCCCGCCATCGACGAGCATCAGTTCGATCAGCGCGGAAATGTTCTTCGAGTACAACTCGGACGCATGCTCAGGCATGGACGCCGGCAAATTCAGCGGAGAGCAAATGGTCACGCCGTGTTTGACGACGGTTTGACCCGGCTCGGTCAGCTCGCAGTTACCGCCGGTTTCACCCGCGAGGTCGACCACGACACTGCCCGGCTTCATGCCTTCGGCCGCGGCAGCGGTGACCAGGCGCGGCGCCGGACGACCCGGAACCAGAGCAGTGGTGATCACAACGTCGAAGCCCTTGATCGCATCTTCGAGTGCCTGCTGCTGCTTCGCTCGCTCGTCGTCGGTCAACTCGCGGGCGTATCCACCCTCGCCCGCCGCATCGATTCCGAGGTCGAGCCACTGTGCACCCACCGAACGCACCTGGTCGGCGACCTCAGGACGCACGTCGTACCCGGTAGCGCGGCCACCAAGGCGCTTGGCTGTCGCCAGCGCCTGCAGACCTGCCACACCCACTCCGAGCACCAGAACGGTCGCAGGCTTCACCGTGCCTGCAGCGGTGGAGAGCATCGGGAAGAACCGCGTCGACTCCGATGCTGCCAACAGAACAGCCTTGTACCCCGACACGTTCGCCTGCGAGGACAACGCGTCCATCACCTGCGCGCGGGAGATACGAGGAATCGCCTCCACGGCGTATCCTTCGATGCCGGCGGCCTTCAACTCGGCGATGCGGTTGTCCGCGTTACGCGGATTCAGGAAACCGATGAGCTTCGCGCCGGTACTGATCCGGGCGATCTCTTCTGTCGACGGGGGCGCAACCTTGACCACGACGTCAGCAGTCCACGGATCGCCGATCTTCGCGCCGGCAGCGGTGTACAACTCGTCGGGAATCAACGCCCCGAGACCGGCCCCGGACTCGACGACCACGTCGACGCCCTTGCCGATCAAAGCGGACACAATTTTCGGCACCAATGCGACCCGACGCTCACCATCACTCGATTCTCGAGGGACGCCGACCGTCGGACGCACTTGTGCGCTCTTCGATGTTTCCATTTTCCATTACCTTCTGCGGTTGGTGGTTCGCCTGCTGCGACGAGCGGCAACCAGCATGTGATGAGCGGAAGATGACCCGCTTTTGGGTGAATGGTGACTGATAGTAGCCAGAGTTACCGCGGCGTAGGGAAACCGACGACGCACTTTCTCCATCTGAATCGAGTCCGAACAGTATGTTTGGACATACCCCAAGAAGCCTACTGTGAGGCCGATCACACTCGAATGGCGGGCTATTCCACTATTTGAAACGGCCGAAAGACGAAAAGGCATGAGAATGACGCGCCGAATAATCACCGTCGAGCGAGTTTACGAACCAGCTTCCGAATGTAACGCCGTCCGTCTCCTCGTCGACCGACTCTGCCCGCGCGGCGTCAAACGCGAAAACCTGCAGTACGCATCGCACCGGCATCGGATTCTCGACCCGTTGTTCTACTGACAGCAAGCAAGGACCTGCGATACAGCCACGCGCAGGTCCTTGCCGACTATCTCGCAGAATTACTCTGATGTCCTAGCATTTCACCGGAGGATCAACTGCTCACATATTGAGACCGCAACTTGTGCTTTACGAGCTTTCCTGTCGCGGTCCTAGGCAATTCGTCGGCAAAGTCGATGCTTCTCGGAGCTTTGAAATGTGCAACCTGGCTGCGAACGTATTCCAGCAATTCCTCGGCGACATGGGCACTCGGCTCGACTCCCTCCACCAGTTGGACAACCGCCTTGACCTGTTCGCCCATTTCTTCATCGGGAACACCGATGACCGCCACGTCGAACACTTTCGGATGCAAGGTAAGGATGTTCTCGGACTCCTGCGGATAGATATTGACGCCACCAGAGATAATCGTGAATGCCGCACGATCGGTCAGATAAAGGAAACGCTCGGAGTCGATATAGCCGATATCTCCACTCGTCGTCCACGTCGGATGATCCGGATGCTGCGCGGCAGCCGTTTTCTCAGGGTCGTTGTGGTACCGGAATGGCAGAGTCTCCCGCTCCCAGAACACGGTACCGATCTCGCCGACCGGAAGATCACGCCCGGCGTCGTCACAGATGTGCACGATCCCCATCACTCCGTCACGACCGACGGAACCCGGATGCGCCAAGGCCTGCTCGCTGTTGATGAAGGTGGCGCCCGAACCCTCGGTCGAGGCGTAGTACTCGTGGATCACCGGCCCCCACCAGTCGATCATTGCCGCCTTCACTTCAGGCGGACAAGGAGCAGCAGCATGAATGGCGACCTTCACCGTCGAAACGTCGTAACGATCGCGGGTCTCCTTCGGAAGTTTCAACATTCGAACGAACATCGTCGGTACCCACTGACTGTGCGTTACAGCGTATTTACCGATCAACTCCAGCGCGGTTTCGGCTTCGAATGCATCCATCAAGATCACGGTTCCGCCGACCGAATTGATCACGCCACAAAAGCGCAGGGGCGCCGCGTGATAGACCGGAGCCGGGCACAAATAGACTGTGTCGGAATCGAACCCGTACATCGGCGCGAACACCGCGGTGTACGGATCCATGGTGGTGTCCACCTCGCCCTCCGGAAGGTCTCCCTTGATCCCCTTCGGCCTGCCGGTGGTTCCGGACGAGTACAACATGTCAGCCCCACGTGGCTGCGAGTCGAGTGGATCGGCGGACTGAGCATCGACCGCATCCTCGTAGTCGTCGAAACCCTCGAGGGCGCCGCCGTACACCAATCGGTGACGCACGCGCGGAATCAGCTTCTCGTCCAACGGAACTGCTGTCGACGCCTGACCCGACGCCACCAGAATTGTCGCCTCGCAGTCGTCGACGATGTAGGCGGTCTCCGCAGCCGTGAGATGCCAGTTCACCGCAGTGATGTAGAGACCTGATCTCAATGCTGCCCAGTACACCTCGAACGCCCGGAGATCGTTGTTCGAGATGAGAGCGACGTGGTCCCCAGGCTTGGCACCGACACTTCGGAAGTATCGCGCCAACTGCGTCGACCGTTCGTCGAGTTCCCGATAGGTGATGGACTCACCCGTCGCCGGGCGAATGACGGCGGGCTTGTCCGGCGTGGACTGGACAAAATTTCCTGGAAACACGAAGACTCCTCTGTCGGTGACGACAACGCCGCGTGAGCCTGCTTCGGCGTCGACAATCCTGGTCTACCACAGGAACTCTGCCTCCCTCGGACGTTTGGCGACACCGACTCGAAGCATGGGAATGCCCGCTCACTTATCCGGCGCGACATACAGTGAGGAGAACCGCACCGTCCGAAACAGGAGATGTCCGCATGAGTGGTTGGCCCCAGGACGCAGTAGTCGACGCGTTGACCGAGGAATGGAAAGTCATCGACGCACTGCTTGCCGAACTCGACGGTGACCAGTGGTTGGCACCGTCCAACCTTCCGGGGTGGACGGTTCATGACATCGTGTCCCACCTGATCGGTACGGAATCACTGCTCGCGGGCATCAATCCGCCGTCGATCGACCTGGACGTGCACGCATTGCCTCACGTCCACAACGAGATTGCGGCGTTCAACGAGCGCTGGGTCGAAGGCCTGAGGCGGACGCCGCACGCGGACTTGTTGGCCCACTATCGCGATATCACCGCCACGCGAGCCGACGCTCTTCGCTCGATGACGGGCGCAGACTGGGACGCCGAGACACAAACACCGGTCGGTCTTGCGCCCTATGGCCGGTTCATGCGCATTCGGACCTTCGACTGTTGGATGCACGAACTCGACATCAGAGATGCAGTCGGCATTCCGGGCGAGGAAGGCGGATTGCGCGCGGAGACTGCATTCGGCGAAATCACCAGCGCGCTCGGATTTGTCGTCGGGAAACGAGGAAAGGCACCCGAGGGAGCACGGATCACTTTCGAACTCGAAGGGCCACTTGCCCGTTCACTTCACATCTCGGTCGATGCGCGTGCAACGCTCGTCCCGGAGCTCGACGGTCCGGCGACCACGACCATCTCGATGAGCTCACCGCTCTTCACCCGGATTGCCGGTGGCCGCGTCCAGGCGTCCGATCACCGAACCGACATCTCGCTTCGCGGTGACACCACGGTGGGCGCACGCGTCGTCGACAATCTGGCGTTCACGATTTGAGAGCTGGGCGGGTAGGTCGCGAAGGTACTGAGAAGTGAAACTGTTTCTCTCGTCCTACCGTTTCGGCGACCACCGCGAGGCTTTTGTCGATCTTGTAGGCCGCGGCGCGCGCATAGCGGTGATCGCCGCGGCTGCAGATTCGTGGCCCGTCAATGCCCGCAGTTCGGCAGTGACAAGCGAATTGACCCCATTGCGGGCTGCGGGCTTCACGGCAGAGGAAGTTGACGTCCGAGACTTCCTGGGGGCACCGGAAGCACTCGAAGTCCGGCTTCGCGAATTCGACTGCCTGTGGGTTCGCGGCGGAAACACGTTCGTCCTGCGAGCTCAGCTAGCCCGAAGCGGCGCAGATCGGGTCATCGAGATGCTGGTTCGTTCGGGCCTCGTGGCCTATGCGGGATACAGCGCGGGAGCGTGTCTGGTGACTCCGACTCTGATCGGGCTCGACGCGTCGGACGACCCCGCTGAAGTCACGCCTACGTGCGGTATCGACCCGATCTGGTCCGGGCTCGCGCTGGTCGACTTCGCGATAGTGCCGCACGGCGGCGATTCGTTACTCGAAGATCCGCAGGTGACCGCGCGGACGGTCGCAGCGCTGACCACTGCTGGCGCGCAATTCACCGTGCTTACTGATCAAGAGGTGATAGTCGTCGACCGCTGATCTGACGCTGACGGTTGATCTTGACGCAGACTGGGCAGTCGACTCGGCCCGACTGGATCAGCCGTGCTCTGCCACCGCGGTTCCGGCTGCCGGCGACTGACGCTCCAGCCTCGTCCACGCAATCTCCCAGCGCTTGACCGAGACCTCGTCGGCGTCCTCGAGAAGGGCGTCGAGGAGCAGGCGCGGATTTTCGCGCCATGCCAGTTCGGCGGCATGGACCTCCGCAGCCGAGAACAACCCGGACGCCTCGAGATCGCGAATCCACTCGCAGATCTCGCCCCGGTGGATCCGTGCGATGGTCTCGTATCCCAGACCTTCGTCAAGGAAGTCGTACGAAAAAATTGCGGCAAAGTAACTGTTCGACTCACGCTGCCCGAAAATCATGTGCGTTCCTTCCTCGAAGTTGTCCGACGAAGACTCGAAATCGAACCGTTGCGAAGCCGCACCAAAGTTTTTTTGGCGAAGTTGTAACGCTTCTTCTATCCCCGACGATTCAAACGCTAACCCCCCAAGCGGGTCTTTGGGATCACGTCCGAGAAACGATCTGATGACCAAGGCAATACCCCTGGGGTTTCCGGGCGCTCGCACCCTTCGCCGACACACAATCCGCGCCCCGCTGACCTGCAATTTGCCCGTTTCAGGCCCTCCACTTAATCCATCCGAACAGATGACAAAAAACTTTGTGACGAGTCCCACATATTGGGATGTTTACGTTCGCGATGCATATGTATCACCCAATGCGGGCACAAAAGTACGGGCAAATCGGCACGTACAGACCAGTTTTCTTCCTGATCCGACACGACCAAGGTCCCTTGAACGGTCGTCCAGTTGTAGTTGCGCTAAGTAACGGAACTCACGCCGGCAAGCGATATTGCGGACCGCCTGCCAGGTAGCGTGGCTCCACAGAACGCAGACGCGGCGCGCCGCAACCGGCCGCCCTTTCGAAACGGAGCCCGAAGATGACCGAGACAGTGGCGCACAACTCCGCGGAAACGCGCTTCGAGATCCGTGTCGACGGCGAACTGGCCGGTTTTGCCGAGTACTCGGACCATTCCGGTGTCCGTGATTTCCACCACACGGTGACGTACCCACAGTTTCGCGGGCGCGGGCTTGCCGCCATCGTGGTGCGTGAAGCGCTCGATCAGACCCGGAACGAGGGATTGAAGATCCTTCCGACGTGCTCGTACGTCGAGAAGTTTGTTGCAGAGAACCCCGTTTACCAGGCATAACCGAACGAGGACGGTCCGCGAAAAATCACTCGCGGACCTGCAACCCCCGCTGCTAGCGTCGATGGTGCCGTCGTCGAAACTCTCGAAATCCTGGTCGGCACCATCTCGGGGAAGGAAAGAACGTGGTCGCCTCAGCAGATCGGCGCCCACCTGCATCCGAGGACGTAGTTACCCCCAGCTATCTCCCTCTCGTCCTCGTCAATCTCGCGACGCTGTTCTCGGCGATCGGCAACGGTATCGCCATCGTCGTACTCCCCTGGCTTGTTCTCGAACGAACCGGCCGGGCTACCGACGCGGCGATAGTTGCCGGCGCAGCAGCCATTCCGCTACTCGTGTCGAGCCTGTTCTCGGGGACATTCGTCGACAAATTCGGACGCCGTCGAACGTCGATGATTTCCGACGCTCTTTCGGCGATGTCCGTAGCGGCGATCCCGATCATCGCGGCCACCGCGGGCTTGACGATCCCGGTGATCGCGGCGTTGGCCGCGCTCGGTGCGGTGTTCGACCCCGCCGGAATGGCGGCGAGGGAGTCCATGCTGCCTGCAGCAACTCGGACAGCCAAGTGGAAGCTCGATCGCACCAACAGCGTGTATGAGGCCAATTTCAACGTCGCATATCTGATCGGCCCTGGCATCGGCGGTGTCCTGATCGCAACGATCGGGGCGGTGAACACGCTCTGGGTGACGGCGGCTGGTTTTGTGTTCTCGATCGTCGTGGTTGCCTTCATCCGCCTTCCTGGCGCCGGAGTCCCCGAACACGAACATCGTCCGAAATCGATCTGGCACGGCACACTCGACGGTCTTCGGTTCGTCTGGAACAACAAACTGCTGCGCACTCTGGCGCTGATCGACATGGCCGTCGTCGCGCTCTACATGCCGGTGGAGAGTGTCGTGTTCCCGGTGTACTTCACAGAGTTGGATCAACCGGCGCAACTCGGATCGGTGCTGATGGCATTGGCGATCGGCGGCATCATCGGCTCTCTCGCCTACGCTCCGCTGGCACCGATCATGTCCCGGCGACTGATCATGATTTTTGCCGTTGCCGTTCTCGGCATAGCGATGCTTGCCATGGCGCTTCTACCTCCGCTGTGGGTGATCCTCGTGCTCGCCGGACTGCAGGGGCTCGTCTACGGACCAGTCGGCCCGATCGCCAACTACGCCATGCAGACGCACAGCCCGGAGCACATGCGCGGACGCGTCGTCGGTGTCATGACGTCGACGGCCTACGCCGCCGGCCCGCTGGGTTACCTCGCGGTCGGCCCTCTGCTCGATCAACTCGGAATCGCGTCGACCTTTGTGGCCCTGTCGATTCCGATCATCCTGATCGCCGCAGTCTGTGCCTCCCTGCCGGTGCTTCGCGAACTGGATCGTCCGCGACACTCGACCGACGTCAGTTGAACCCCATCACGTCGTTTCCCCAGGCGACGCGCAGTCCGTGATCGGGGTCGCTGACGAGGGTGTCGGCCGAGTCGATCAACAGCGTCGACCGCTTCTCTTCCTCGTACGGCGCCCAGTGCTTCGAACCGTCGAGAGCTGCCGGCACGGCATGCCGCGCGAAGGCCAGCCATCGCCGTTGAATACGGCCGGCTACCTCCATCGCAGCCTTCCGTCCACCCAGCCAGAACGTGGGGTCGACGTTCAGTGTTCCGAAATTGCCGAATACATAGGGTAATTCGGTCGCGTGGCCCGCGCCGATCCGTGCGGCCTTGAGCATCGGCGTCGCGTGATCGAAGCGGTACACCCACGTAGGGGAATGCCTGCAGTGGGCGTCGGCGATCCACAGAGTCGGCATGCGAAACGCCGCGTCCCGCGACAGTGCCAGCGCGCCACTCGGTTTCGCGTGATCAGGGTAAGCCGACATGATCTCGGCAAGTTTGGTCGCGGAGATGTCTGGGTGATCATCCGCCAGCAGTTGCAGCATGGCCTCGACCGACTGCGCGCTCACCGGCATCAGCGGAGACTTCATGAACTTGAAGATCGACGCCTCGTCCTTGTTGGAACCGATGATCAGTGGGATTCGGTGCGCGTAACCCTTCTGGAAAGCCGCAACCGGGTAGTGCGGCACCAGATCACGATCGACAACGGGTGCCATCGCCAAAGTTCCCGGAATCCGGGTCGGAATTTCGTTGACCAGGTCATCGCTTGCCTTGACGAGCAGTTCCAGATCCGTGGTCAGCAGATCGCCTGCGTCTTCAGGGTCGATCGAGAGCAGTTCGAGAAACCGCTCCGCCACGGTCTTGGCGCGCTCGGCCCCGTAGACGGAGGTCGCGGGAGGACTCTGGGCAATCGCACGATGGAACAGACCTTCGGCGCTCGGACAGGTCATGAGCGTCGTGATGGATCCTGCGCCGGAGGACTCACCGAACACCGTCACCGCACTCGGGTCACCCCCGAAGGCGTCGATGTTGTCTCGAACCCATTCGAGCGCCGCAATCTGGTCTCGCAGACCACAGTTCGATTCGAAAACGGTATCCGCGGTGGAGAATCCAGACAGGTCCAGGAATCCGAGGGCACCGACGCGATAGTTGAAGGAGACGAGAACGACGTCACCGGTTTCAGCCAGATGACGGCCGTCGTAGATCGTTTGGGCGGCGGACCCGAGGCAGTAGGCGCCGCCGTGAATCCACACCATCACCGGTCGCGGCGTGCCGTCGGGGCGCGGGGCCCACACGTTGATCGACAGACAGTCTTCGTCGATTTTGAAGGCCCGGTCGATCGGAACCGCCGGACTCTGGCCCTGCGGCGCGATCGGCCCGAACTCACGACAGTCGCGCACCCCGTCCCACGGCTCAGCGGGTTGCGGCGCGCGGAATCTCCGTTCACCCACCGGCGCTGCTGCGTAAGGCATGCCCTTCCACGCGAATATTCCGCCATCCGGATACCCGCGGGCTTCTCCGCCGCGGGCACGGATCACGAGTGTTCCGTCCTCGCCAAGATTTGGTCGAACGTCGGTCTCCATGTCTGAATCCCCTCCCGACCCGCGCGTATGGCAAACAAGACCAAACGTACCAACATAAGGCCGATGTGCGTCGACTACTCAACTGCCAGGTAGGCGCCGACGAAGCAGAGGCTCGGTGTTAAGGTCGCCTAGTTCTGACACGGGGTGCTCCGCATGGGCGGGGCTGAGAACACACCCGGGAACCTGATCAGGTAATGCTGACGAAGGGATGTCATGGCTACTACGCAGCCTGCATACAATTCTGCCGAAAACTCGGTGGCCACAGCGCCGTCGACGGATCGGTTCACCGATCGGCTCTGGGCCGAGACGAAGGTCCTCCGCGAGTCGATCGACTCACTGGAGTTCCTCGAACGCCTCGGCGACGGAACCTTGCCTCTCGACGCGTTCCGCACGTACATCGAGCAGGACAAGCTTTATCTCGAGGGGTATTCGAAAGCGTTGTCCCTGGTCGCGGCCCACGCCCCGGATCCGCAGTCGGCGGGCTTCTGGTCGAATTCCGCGTCCACGGCAGCGACAGTGGAATCTGCGCTTCACGACGGACTTCTCACCGGTGGAATTCTTCCAGCGGGATCGGGAAGGCTCGAGCATTCGCAGGCCTGCCTGGGATACGTCTCGTATCTGACGGCGACTGCGGCAACTGCGCCTTACCCGGTCTCCGCAGCGGCAGTACTCCCCTGCTTCTGGATCTACGCCGAGGTCGGCCGCGATCTTGCCGCTTCAGCGCGCGAGGTACTCGACGCCGATCCGTCGCATCCGTACGCACAGTGGGTCACGACGTACGACGCACCCGAATTCCACGAGTCGGTGGCGCAGGCCCGCGTACTGGTCGATGCTGCGGCCGAAGCAGCCACCGAGACAGAGCGTGAGGCGATGAGTGAAGCATTCCGCATCGCCAGTCGCTACGAGTTGATGTTCTGGGATTCCGCACTCCACCAGCAGCCTTGGCCGGCGTCGTGATGTCGTTTGCGGCGCTGCGCCGCACACTTGCCACGTCTGCCGCGATCGCAGCCGCATTCACAGTTCTGACCGGATGCGCCGCTGACACCGGCTCTTCCGACGGGACCATTCGGTTCGCACTCGACTGGACCCCGAACACGAACCACACCGGTTTGTACGTTGCACTCCAAGAGGGCTACTTCGAGGACGCCGGTCTGGACGTCTCGATCCTGCCGTACAACAACACCTCGCCCGACACCCTGGTCGACGCCGGCAACGCGGAGTTCGGCATCAGCACACAGAGTCAGGCCACGTTCGCCCGAGCGGCCGGCGCCGCCACGACGTCCGTCATCGCGCCACTTCAGCACCGCGCCACCGGCATCGGTGTGAAGGCGGATCGTGCGGACATCACGCGCCCGCGTGATCTCGACGGAAAGACGTACGCCGGGTTCGGCGATCCCGGCGAAGTCGAGACACTGCAGCAGATCATCCGCAACGACGGCGGGACCGGGAACTTCACGACGGTCACGCTCGGTACGTCTGCTTACGAAGCCGTGTACTCGGGCCAGGCCGATTTCACGGTCTCCTACTTTGCGTGGGAAGGCCTCGAAGCGGAGCGAAACGGAACTCCGATGCGGTACTTCCAGTACACCGATTACGGCTTCCCCGATGCGTATTCGATCGTGATCAACGGCAACCAGCAGTGGTTGAAGGACCATCCCGACGAGGCACGCAAGTTCGTCAAGGCCGTTCAACGCGGATATCAGACTGCTGCCGACAACCCGGACCAGGCCGCGCAGGATCTCATCGACGCGAACCCCGGAGCTTTCACCGACGAAGACCTCGTCCGTGACAGTCAGCGGATGCTCGCCGCCGACTACATGAAAGACGCCAACGGCGTCGTGGGCGCCCAGAATCTCGAAACCTGGTCGGGTTATTCGGGATTCCTCTTCGACAACGGATTGCTCGCCGGACCGGACGGGAAGCCGCTGACCCAGAAGCCGGACTGGTCGGAGTACTTCACCAATGAGTATCTCGACGCGTCCTGACGTGAGCGGACGGCTGGTCTCGACCATGCGGCGGGCGCTTCCCGCGCTCGCCGTGGTGGTGCTCCTCGTAGCGGCGTGGCAGATCTACGTCGAGATCAGTGGGATTCGGCCGCAGGTACTTCCGTCTCCGGGGCGCGTTCTGTCCCAGGGGTGGGACAACCGCGAGATCATCTCCGGCCACGCCTGGTCGACATTGCAGGTCACGTTGGTCGGCTTCACTGTTTCATTGGTGTTGGCCTGGATTCTTGCTGTGGTCGTGGACTTTTCGCCGTGGTTGTCACGCGCGCTGGTACCACTTTTTGTCGTCTCGCAGACGCTGCCGATCATCGCCATCGCGCCGCTGATGATCATCTGGTTCGGCTTCGGGTTGCTGCCGAAGGTGTTGGTGATCGCACTTGCGACGTTCTTCCCCATGACCATCGGACTCATCGAGGGATTCGCCGCGGCCGACCGTGAAGCGGGCGCTCTCCTGCGCAGTATGGGCAGCACTCGCTGGCAGGAGTTCCGATACGTTCGCCTTCCTTCGGCAATTCCGCGATTCTTCACCGCCCTGCGCATCGGCATCACCTACGCGGTCGTGGGTGCGGTGTTCTCCGAATACGTCGGCGCTACTTCCGGTTTGGGTATCTACATGAGCACCCAGAAGAACTCCTTCCGCACCGACCTGGTGTTGGCGGCCGTACTGGTGACCGCGTTGATCAGCGTCACGCTGTACTTGCTGACGTTCGCCATCGAGCGCATCGTTGCACCATGGGCGATGAACGAAAGGTCGCGGACATGACTGACCCGATGGTCGAGGATGCAATGGTCGAAATTCAGGACCTGACCAAGAGGTTCGACACGGCCGGAGAATCGCGTCTCGTGCTCGATTCGGTGTCCTTCCGCGCCGACGCGGGCGAATTCGTGTCGGTAATCGGGCCGAGCGGCTGCGGCAAGAGCACGATCTTCAACGTCCTGGCCGGGCTCGAATCCCCGACCTCGGGTTCGGTCCGTGTGGGCACGCGCGCAACTGAATCCGAAGCAGCCGCCGAGGTGCACACCGCATACATGCCGCAGAAGGATCTTCTGTTCCCTTGGCGCTCGGTACTGGACAACACGGCCCTCGGTTTGGAAGTGCAGGGAGTCGGCAAGAAGGAAGCACGCGAGCGCGCTCGTGAGTTGTTCCCCGCGTTCGGCCTGTCCGGATTCGAGGACGCCCGGCCGTCACAGCTGTCGGGCGGTATGCGCCAGCGAGCGGCGATGCTGCGCACCGTTGTTCAGGGCAAACCTGTCCTGCTGCTCGACGAGCCATTCGGCGCACTGGACTCGTTGACCCGCACCGAGATGCAGGCTTGGCTGCAAGACGTGTGGCAGCAGTACCGGTGGACCGTGCTGATGATCACCCACGATATTCGTGAAGCGATCTATCTGTCCGACCGCGTGGTCGTTCTGTCTGCGCGTCCGGCAACGGTCAGGTGCGTAGTCGACGTTCCCTTGCCGAGACCACGTGAGCTGGACATGATCACCGCGCCCGAGTTCGCCGACGTCGAGCGTGAACTGCTTGCCGTTCTCCACGACGAGACGCGCAAGTCACTACACCCCTAGCGGTTACTGATAATGCGCTGAGAGAGTTTCGAGTTCACCTGGAGTTCAGGAGAATGCGCACCGAAACCTGACGAGGTCACGTACCATGATCCGGCACTTTCACCCAAAACGCCTTAATATCAGCAAGATCCGAACGCTCGACACGCAGTCCGTCAACGCTGCACAATTCTCCGTACTCTTCGGTAACGTACACTCGGTCGCCTACGAGACCAACGGCCAGAAGGTAACTGGACGGTAAAGCGGAATCGTGGAGGCACAGTCATCGCAACAGATTTGGAAAGGGACAGCGTGAGCACACTGCAGTCAGGTCAGAGCCTCGGAGTCGGCCAGGAACTCAAGTCCGACAACGGCGCATACACCCTCACCTTGCAGGACGACGGCAACCTGGTTCTGTCCGAGGGCGGACAGGCTGTTTGGGCCGCAGGCACCAACGGATCCGGCGCCAACCGCGCCGAGGTGCAGGCTGACGGAAACTTCGTCATCTACAAGGACTCCGACGCCGTGTGGGCATCGCAGACCGCAGGCAACGACGGTGCCTCCCTCTCGGTTCAGGACGATCGCAACGTCGTTCTGTCCGCCGGTGGAAATGCTCTGTGGTCTTCGGACACTGCAATCGAGGCTCCGGCCGCCGAGGCTGCCCCGGAGCCCGCTCCGGCACCGGAGCCCGAGCCTGCACCCGCCGCTCCGGCAGCGCAGAGCTACACCGTCGAAAGCGGCGACACCCTGTGGGCAATCGCCGAGCGTTTCTACGGTGACGGCAACCAGTACCAGCGCATCGCGGATGCAAACGGCATCCCGAACCCGGATCTCATCAACGCCGGTCAGGTACTGACGATCCCCGCCTGATTCACTGCTTGACCTGGCCCTGGGTGCCGACGTCCGCGTCGACGCCCGGGGCCTTTTGTGTTCTACGCCACACAGATTCGCGTCCCGCCCAGCAGGCCCTGATACTCCATTGCGGCATCTTTTCGCCTACAGTACTTCCGTACTGCTCCCGAAGGACAGGTGTGCATGAAAGACAGAACAGTCATGATCGGCGCTGTCGCAGTGGCCGCTCTCTCTCTGACATCAGGCCTCGTTTTCGGCGGAGCAGCCGGCGCATTCGGTTCCGGCGGCCCTGTGGTGAAGCCTCCCGCTCTGGTCTCGTCGGTTTCCGTGGAGTCCGTCGCCGGGATCGAACCGGCCGCGTTCTACAGCTCGGTTGCAGTTCCCACGGTTGTCATCCCGCCGACGCCGACCTGGCGAATCGCCGACGAGACGACTGCTCCTCGTAATCAGCCGCTGGTGGTGACCGCGACAAGCACGAGCTCCGCTACGTCCACTACGACTGCAACGAGTACGACAACACCGGTCTCGTCCACCACCGCGTCGGCTACCGCGACCTCGTCACCGACCGCGACAGCCACGACCACCAAGACCAGCACCACCCCAGTTGTCACGACCGGGTCCACGCCGCCCGTCGTCGAGGTCTCGCCCGTTCTCGCCGGATAGTCCTCGCTCTTTCGCCTGCATACCGCCTGGCGTGACGGCGGTTACAGGCACACTTCAGTCGCCGCTCTCAAATACCCGATCTACCTGCGACAACCTTCCTAGTCGTCACGGTTCGTGGCCCGCTGCAATCCGGTCGACCGGAAAAGGACAGCAGCATTGTCGGGAGCTCGCGATACCGTATAGGTCTGAGCTTTTGCGGAAGGAGGTGGCTGATGAGCGCAATGGGCTTCGATCTCGATGTCAGTGTCGACCGGGCATGGGCAGAATTTCAACGTCGCCTCGGCGATCACATTTCCATCATGGTCGACGGCGACGTGCTTGCCGTGGAATCGTCCACCGGCGACTTCGATCCAGCTGACGGCGCAGCGCCATGCGTTCAGTTCCTCGTGTGGGACGAGAACACAGTCCGCTGCGAGGTTCCTTCCAACGACTTCCTTCATCCGCGCTATCGACTCGAAGATGCCGACGAACAAAAGTTGATCGCACTCGGCTGGAATCCGCCTTCCGAGAATCTCGACGATCCGAACAACTCCCCCGCCTTCTGCGTCGACAAGGCGCAGAACTGGGCCGATCAGCTCGCAGCGATGACTGTCGCTGCGTTCCGTGATGTGTTCGGTGTGCAGCACCCGGCTTTTCTATCCAGCGATCTCACCGGCAACGAGCAGACTCCGGATTTCGATCCGTCGGTTGTCGAGTCGACAGAACTTCCGACACTCGACCCCACCGCGGCCTACATGCCCAACGACGTCGACCACCTCAAGGAGTTGGTCACTCTCGCTTTGCTTCCCATGCTCGGCACGCTTCCCGAGCGGGACAGCGACGGCGACATACCAATTCGGGTCGGTTCGACGGTCATGTTCGTCGGTCCGCTTTCCGAGTCCATGGACGTGCAGTTGTTCTCCCCGCTCGTTCAGGACATCAGCAACCGCACTCGTGCAGCCGAGGTCATCGCCGATCTCAACCGCAAGTGGTCGCGCATCAAGTTCGTCTTGATCGACGACCGTCTGTCGGTGTTCCTCGAGGTGGCGGGCTCACCATTCGTTCCCAAACAACTCACCGATACATGCGCAGCCTTGACGTCGTTCCTGCGTACCGTGGACGACGAGTTCGCCGCACGCGTCGGCGGAGACCTCTTCTTCGCGAACAAGAGCGGTGACTCCTCCTCGCTGCAGCCCGATCTGACGGCCGAGGACCTGCCTCCCGAACTCGAGACCCTGCTGCATCTCGATCTGGACGTGGCCGAGGATCTCGACGCGGTAGCCGATGTCTGCGGGCGCGATCGCGATCTGATTCTTCAGCTCCTCCACATCAGTAACGAATGGCAGATTCAGCTCCGTAGTCAGGCGGTGGACGCCCACAGTCGCGGGGACGCCGAAGAGGCTGCAGGATACGAGGATCAGGTCGGTGGGTGGGAACTCATGGTCGACCGTCTTCGCGGGGCTTTGCGACTGGTGGTCCTGCCCAATTCTCGAACCGAGACGCCGGCAAAGCCGCAACCTGAGCAGATGGGCCTGTTTGCCGATCCCTTGCAACAGAGTCTCTTCGACGATCCGTCCTGACACGACGGATCGCCTTCCCTCTATTCGAAGTGGGATTTGAAGATCTGTCCGTGGACGCCCACGGTTCGATCGACTACCTGCGAGACCGTGAAATCCGCTGCGGCAGAAAGATAGGCGTAGGCCGTCGCTCGATCCATTCCGCGATCATGCTCGAGGAAGTCGAGCGCGTTGACCACCGCGCGCCGCATGGCGCCGTTGAGGTCACTGTTCTGCCCATCGACCGAACCGTTGGGGTCGGACAGGCCGATCGGAATCCAGGCCTCCTCGGTCTCGGCGAACGGGTATCCGAAAGCCACCGATGGAGCGTCACCGGAATCCTTCTTGCACACGCTGAGTCGGAACGTGCCGCGCAGCGATCCTTCCATCGCCGTCAGCGCCGCCTCACCGTCGCCCATGGCCATGTGTGGGTCACCGACGTAGAAGAGGGCGCCTTCAGCGAATACCGGCAAATAGAAGGTTGATCCGACACCGAGATGCCTGATGTCGATGTTTCCGCCGCCCAGGGTCGGAGGAATGGAGTTCGACGACGGGGACGTCGGGTCGGCATCCGAGGAATAGGCAACTCCCATCATTCCCATGAAGGGTCGCAAGGGAAACCGCACCTTCGACTGTCCGAAAGGCATCACGCCCTTGCCGTCTTCGATCGCCGTGAAGGTGGAAACACCGCCGTACTTCAACGGGTCCTTTGTTGCGCGCCCGTCTGTGGCGACCGGCGGCATGACTTCGTCCAGAGTGATTCCCGCTGGAGCGGTTCCGTCCGCTGTGACGGCGAGAGCGCCCTTGCCGTGTCTGCTCGACACAACGCCGTACGGCACGCGGGGAAAGGCTTCGAGAGTCTCGATCTTGAGTACGTCTCCAGGCTGGGCGCCTTCGACGAAGACCGGGCCGGTGACGACGTGCGGTCCGTCCTTGTCGAAGTTTCGTTCGGTTCGGTTGTATTCGGCCGCAACGGCAATCGCATCTTCGAGCACGTCCTTCTCGGAAACGCCTTTGCTACCGAAGTATTCGAGAGGATTGCGCCCTTGATCCTCGAGAATTCCCTCGTGCGAGAGGGCGTCGATCGTGACGGTCTGACCCGACTTCATCCGCATCACCTCGCGGGTGTGGATGTTGGGCACATAACCCCACATGACGTCCGACGGATCCGAACTCAGATAGTGGTCGCCGCTGACGTTTCCACTGCCCGGTTGCAGAATCGGAATGCCATCGGCGAACGGTAGTGCAGAGGAGGACGATCCAGCCGGTGACGCGTTCGAGTGCGCGCATCCCGAAGCCACACCGGCAACTCCTACGCCCGCACCGAGGGCAGCGACTGCCCTCATGAATCCGCGTCGGCCAAGACCTTTCGTCAGATCTTCGGCTGCGTTGCAGGCAAGAGTGTTTTCCATCGAGATTCCTCCGGAGTGCGTGACGATGTGCGACTGCGAAGAAAGCTAGACCCGATTTGTTACTCGTTCATTACCATTTCATGGCAGGGGAATACCGCTGACTGAGAATGAATTCAGCGACGGCGAAGCCGCCAGAGCGAGGTCGTCTCTCGTGCCCGGGCAGCGTGAAGCGCATCGGTTCGGTCACTGACCTTTGCGTGCGTCGGTTTGACGTCGATGCGATCGACAACAGTGAGCCCACCGGCCGCAATCAGGTCGTGTAGTTCGGATCGCGTTCGGAGACCGAGGTGTTCGGCAATGTCCGAGAGGATCAGCCACGCTTCTCCCCCATCGTCCAGATGCGCTGCGACACCAGTCAGGAAGCCCTTCAGCATCGCTCCAGCAGGGTCGTAGACGGCGTATTCGATGGGCGAGGTGGCCTTGGCCGGAATCCAGGGAGGATTGCAGACCACCAACGGAGCGGTGCCTTCGGGAAAGAGGTCTGCTTCCACCACGTTCACCTGATCGCCGTAGCCAAGCCGCGACAGGTTGGTGCGCGCGCATTGCAATGCCCGGGGGTCCTGGTCGGTGGCCGTCACTGTCTTGACGCCACGCCGCGCCAGGACGGCAGCAAGTACGCCGGTACCTGTTCCGATATCGAAAGCAGATTCCGTCGACGGTAGCGGAGCAGACGCGACAAGATCGACATACTCCCCGCGGACGGGTGAGAACACTCCGAAAGCGGGATGCACTCGTGCGTCGAGAGCCTCGATGAAAACACCTTTGCGGTGCCACTCGTGAGCGCCGATCGCGCCGAGGATGTCACGCAACGAGCGAACCGAAGGCTCACCGGTAATCCCGAAGGCTTCGGTCAACGCTACTTGCGCGTCCGGGGCTCGCCGGAGTGGAATCGACAGATCTGCATCCAAGGGAATGAGCAGCATACCGAGGATCTGCGCGCGGCGTCCTTGGGTCTGCCGGTGGAGATGGAAGGCTTTGGCTGGGTCGTCGGACGCTCGGCGCGGCTTGCGGTCGATGCGCGACGCGACGGCCTTCGACAGTTGGCGAGCGTTCTGAAAATCTCCGCGCCACAACAACGCCGTGCCTTCGCATGCCAAGCGATAGGCGTCGTCGGCCTTCATCGTGTCGTCGGCGACGACGATGCGCTTGGGCACCGGGGCGTTGCTCGTCGAACCCCAACGGGCCGATTGCTCGACGTCGTTCTCGGTCCACACTGCGAATTGTTCAGTCATGTAAGCCCTTCCGGCGTCCGACGCATAGCGGCCGGTCTACCGGCTGATGTGGTCCAGATCTGCAAAATCTGCTCGTCTGGTGTCCACCCTAGTCGGGACCGGCCGCGCTACATGACTGCGAGAGGGATGTCAGCCCTTGGCGACGCGAGCTGCCTCGGCGATCCGAGCCTCGGCGACCGCGTCAGCAGCCTCGCCGGCGAGGATTCCGTCGTTCTTCGACTTCGCGAAGATCTCGGTGACCGTGTCGAAGATCTTCTCGACCTTGAGCTTGACCTCTTCGGCCGAGTTGCCCTTCAGCTCGCCGGCAACCTGGATGAGGCCGCCGCCGTTGGCGACGTAATCGGGGGTCCAGGTGATGCCGCGGTCGCGGAGAATGTTCTCGACCTCGGGCACGGTGAGCTGGTTGTTGGCAGCGCCGCAGACAACCTCGGCCTTGATCGAGCGTGCGGTCGTGTCGGTGAGGGTTGCGCCCATCGCGCAGGGTGCGTAAACGTCGAGATCGGCGTCGATGATGCTGTCGACGATGCTCACCTGCGGGAAGTCAGCCTTGACGCGGTCGAGCGCTGCGGCGTTGACGTCGGTCGCGAGAACGGTCGCGCCGTCTGCGAGGAGGAGCTTGATCAGCTCGTAGCCGACCTTGCCTGTGCCTTCGACACCAACAGTCTTGCCTGCGAGCGACGGAGTGCCCCAATGCGACTGTGCCGCGGCGCGCATCGACTGGAATACGCCGAGGGCCGTCATCGGAGCGCTGTCGCCGGAACCGCCGACCGTAGCGTTGCGGCCGACGACGAAGTCGGTGTTACGACCGATGATGTCAAGATCGTTGGAGTTGGTTCCGACGTCACCAGCGGTGATGTAGCGGCCGCCGAGGGTCTGGACGAATTTTGCGTAGGCGCCGAGCAATTCGTCGGTCTTGGCCGTTGCGGGGTCGCCGATGATGACGGCCTTGCCGCCGCCGAGGTCCACGCCGGCAACCGCAGCCTTGTAGGTCATTCCGCGCGAGAGACGCAAAACGTCTGTGACTGCGGCGGATTCGTCGGAGTACGGGTAGAAGCGCGTTCCGCCGAGCGCGGGGCCGAGCGTCGTGGAGTGGATGGCAACGATGGCCTTGAGGCCGCTCGCGGGATCCTGGAAGAAGCTCACCTGCTCGTGGGGGTAATCGCGCAGGTAGTCGGCGCGATCGAACACGCCCGCAGTGTCGTCATGGGAAACAACAGAGTTCACGGGCTCGGCGGTGAGAGTCATTGTGGGATAGACCTTTCCGAAGGATAAACGGGGTGCAGTCGAAACATTGGGACGAAATGGGCGTTGGGTACTATTGGGGACAAATAACCCAAAGAGAATCCCGCTGAGCAATTCGTGGAACCAATGCTCTGCCTGAGCTACGATTTGGTCAATGCAAATCTCTTGAACTAGTCAATTCGATCATCCAGTGACCCATATCACTGAGGAGAGGTTCACAAAGTGCTCAGCATCGACAAGCTCGACGTCCAGTTGCTCGGACTGCTCAGCAAGGACTCGAGGATGAGTGTGGCCGAGTTGGCCAACTCGTTGGGCGTCGCCCGCAACACCGTCCAGTCGCGAATGAAGCGCATGGAATCCAACGGACTTCTCACCGGGTTTCGGCCCAATCTCAATCTCCCCGAGGTCGGTATCCCGATTCAGGCATTTGTCGGTCTGGAACTCGAGCAGGGCAAGATCAGCGCAGTCGCTCGGAGTCTGACCGAGTTGCCCGAGGTGATCGAAATTCACGCCACAACCGGTCGCGAGGATTTGCTCGTTCGCGTCGCCACCTCGACGCACGCGGCGCTGCAGAAGTTGGCCGAGCAGATCGTGTCACTTCCAGGCGTCACGCATTCGACGACGACCATCGCTCTGACCAATCCCCTTCCGTATCGAATTCAGCCTCTCCTCGAGCACCTCACCAATGACGCCGGATGGGGTCGTTCGACCGCCTTCCCCCGTCAGCAGGACTAGGACGGGTGGTCGCGTCGATGCTTCCAAGTGCGCTAGTTTCATGGTTATGAGTGAGATCCAGGGACAGCGCATCGCGTTCATTCAGGCGACGTGGCATCGCAACATCGTCGACCGTGCACGCGACGGATTCACCGACGCGATCGTCGAGCTCGGCTACCCCAAGGACACGGTTGATTTCTTCGAGGTACCGGGAGCTTTCGAGATCCCGCTGCACGCCCGGCGGTTGGCCAAGACCGGCCGCTACCAGGCGATCGTTGCCGCAGGTCTGGTCGTCGACGGCGGTATCTACCGGCATGACTTCGTGGCGACGGCTGTCATCGACGGTCTGATGCGCGTGCAGCTCGACACCGACGTTCCGGTCTTCTCGGTGGTCTTGACGCCGCATCACTTCCACGAGCACGCCGAGCACGTCGACTACTTCAGCACGCATTTCGTGAAGAAGGGCGCCGAGGCTGCTCGCGCGGTCGACGCCACCGTCAAGTCGTTGAAGGCCCTGCCAACCAGCTAGTCGTTACCCAAGTCTCGCTGAGTCGAATGCCATCGACTCAGCGAGATTTTTTGTGTCTATCGAGGGGTGTCGACGCTTGCCAGTGCGGAGGCGTTCGAGTCGTTGACTTCGACGTAGCGGTCGACGCATTGCTGGAAGAAGTCCCGCATCTCGGTGATTACAAGCGCATGACTGAGAAGAGACTTTTCGAGTGAATCGGCACCACCGGTGGCCTTTTGGGCAAACTTGCCAGCCATGTCTTTTCCCGACTGAAGTGTCCCAAAGCAGTCCAAGGCAGTAAGTCTGTTCAAGTTGCCTGCCATGTCTTGCAACTCGGCAAGAAACCCCTCACACGCGACGGCAAGCTGTGCTGCAACATTTGGGTCGAGGTCAATGCTGTGGGCACTTGGAGTTCGCCAGGTATGGGTCTCAGACATTAGATCCTCAATTCGGCCGATAGAACACGTGTTTAACTGGGGAGACGTTGATCGAGCAGGTTCGCGTAATGTTGCGTGAGCTCGCATGTCGACCCTTCGGGCTTAAGAGCAAGTTTGGTATCGACGCTGAGCCAAATCGCCCCCTGCGCAGCAGGCAAGGCGACGAAACATCTGACAAGGTCGGCATCCGCCTGAAGATGGAACTCGACGCCGTCTCGCTGGCCGATCGTCACGGGCTTGAATCCCACGTAGTTCGGATTCTGTTTGGTGGTCTCGATGGAACTTTCGGTCGAAAAAATCGACAAGTAATACCAGGACTCAGTCCACGAACAGATTTTCCAACCCGGCTGCTCGACGCCGGCGATATCAACTTCCTCGGTCGCCGGATCAAGCCCCACTTCTTCCAGAACCGAGTCCGGGATGTCCTTGCACGGATCGAACAAACCCTCTTGGCCGGATGCAGGCTCAGCCGCCCCCTCCACGACTGAGCTGCATCCTGCCGCAGCCCACACCAACATCCCAGCCATGAGCAGTCGCCCAACCCCCACCGACCCCCGCATGGCACCCCCTGTTGATGTGGACCCACTGTATTGGATGCATCGGAGGCTCGATCGGTTCCCGCAATCTTGAAATTCCCAGGTCACGATTGCTGGTTCACTCAGAGCGCATCTCCAGCGATTGACGCTCAGCTCAGCAGTCGCATACTGGAGAGGTTGACTACGACTTCGGGAAGGCACCGAGTGAGCGCACCGAAAGCCCCGGCCAAACCAGCGATCCTCAGCGTCGACGACGATCCTGGTGTTTCGCGTGCCGTCGTTCGAGACCTTCGCAAACGGTACGGCGAGAAGTACCGAATCATTCGTGCGGAGTCCGGCGACCAGGCTCTCGAGACCTTGCGCGAAATGAAACTTCGCGGCGATGCAGTCGCTGTGATCGTCGCCGATTACCGCATGCCCGGTTTGAGTGGAATCGAGTTCCTCGAACAGGCAATGGACCTGTATCCCGTAGCTCGGCGCGTTCTACTGACCGCCTACGCCGATACTGATGCTGCGATCGACGCCATCAACGTCGTCGACCTCGACCACTACCTCCTCAAGCCTTGGGATCCGCCGGAAGAGAAGCTGTACCCCGTCATCGATGCGCTGCTCGATGCCTGGGCAAGCTCGAGTCATCACCCCGCCGAGGAAACAAAGGTGATCGGCCATCGTTGGTCCGAGCGATCATCCGACGTCCGAGAGTTCTTGGCACGCAACCAACTTGCCTATCGGTGGTACATGTCGGACGAGCCGGAGGGCCAACGACTGCTCTCGGCTGCCGGTACCGACGAACTGCGGCTTCCCGTCGTCATCGCATCCAATGGGGATGTCCTCGTCGAGCCCACTGACGCCGAACTTGCCGACAAACTCGGGTTGAGTACTACTCTCTCCGAAGACTTTTACGATCTCGTTGTCATCGGCGGCGGCCCAGCGGGTCTGGGAGCTGCTCTGTACGGCGCTTCGGAGGGGCTTCGGACGGTTCTCATCGAACGGCGAGCGACAGGCGGTCAGGCCGGCCAGAGTTCGCGGATCGAGAACTACCTCGGCTTCCCCGACGGAGTTTCCGGCGCACAGTTGGCCGATCGCGCGAGGCGCCAGGCAACCAAGTTCGGCGCCGAAGTCATCACCGCTCGCGACGTCACCGGTTTGGAAATCAACGGCTCGGCCCGCACAGTGCGTTTCGACGACGGTTCGTCGGTCGACGCTCATTCGGTCATCTTGGCGACAGGTGTTTCCTATCGCCAACTTTCGGCGCCGGGGCTCGATACATACACCGGGCGAGGGGTCTACTACGGGTCAGCTGTCACCGAAGCCGCTCGGTGCAGCGAGCAGGATGTGTACATAGTCGGCGGCGCCAATTCGGCAGGCCAAGCTGCGGTCTATCTCTCCCGCGGAGCTAGGTCCGTCACCATTCTCATTCGCGGCAACTCGCTCGAAGCCTCGATGTCCTACTACCTGATTCAGCAGATCGAAAAGAATCCTAAGATCACCGTGCGCACGTGCACGGAGGTGATCGGAGCCGAGGGTGACGATCACCTCGAACGAATCACACTGCGTAACAGAGCCACCGGAGAAGAAGACACTGTCGATGCTCAGTGGTTGTTCATCTTCATCGGTGCCGCTCCCCTGACCGACTGGCTCGGAGACGTGGTGGTCCGCGACGGAAATGGCTTCGTTCTTGCCGGCCCGGACCTTCCGTCCGAAGGCGTCACCCCGGACGGGTGGCCGCTCGACCGCGCACCACATCATCTCGAAACCAGTGTCCCCGGAGTGTTTGTTGCCGGGGACGTACACGCCGAATCGGCCAAGCGCGTCGCGTCGGCCGTCGGAGAGGGCGCGATGGCCGTGATGTTCGTCCACCGCTATCTCGCTCAACAATAGGGAGATTCGATGTCCATTCCTGAATGCAGCCCAGACTTGCTTCGCACCCTGTTCCTGTTCGAGAAGCTCACCGACGATCAACTCGAATCACTTTGCCAGGCAGGCCATATCACCGAGATCGATCGAGGTCAGGTCTACCTCGAAGGTGAGCCCGCCACCTGCTTCTACGTCCTCATCGAGGGCGAGGTGGTGCTGTCCAAACTGTCGGGCGGCGAAGACATCGAGATCAACAGGACCACCCAGCGCGGCGTCTACTCGGGAGGCTGGACGGCGTATCTCGGCGATCGTGTACCGCAGGTCTACGCGGGGTCGATGCGAGTGACGACGCCTTCGACGTTTTTCGTCCTGGACGCCGACAAATTCGGCAACGCGATGCGCGAGTGGTTTCCAATGGCGGTTCATCTACTCGAAGGTGTTTTCTTCGGCAAGAAGAACACTCAGCAGATCATCGATCAGCGAGAGCGACTCCTTGCACTCGGATCACTGTCGGCCGGGTTGACTCACGAGCTCAATAACCCTGCAGCCGCAGCGGTTCGAGCGACAGCCTCTTTGCGCGAGCGTGTCGCAGGCATGCGTCACAAACTGGGGATGGTTGCATCGGGCACCTACGACCGCGATGCCCTCGTCACTCTCATGCGACTTCAAGAGGAAGTTGCAGAGGTTGTCGCCAAGGCGCCGACGCTCACTCCCCTCGAAGCCTCGGATCGAGAGGATTCGTTGGGTGAATGGTTCGAGGATCATTCGATTCGAGAGGGTTGGGATCTGGCTCCGACCTTCGTGCAGGCTGGTCTCGATACCGCTTGGCTCGAGAATGTTGCTGCAGCCGTAGACGAGTCGGTGCTAGAAGGCGCAATTCGCTGGCTGAATTACACCATCGAATCCGAACTACTGATGAACGAGATCGCCGACTCCACAACGAGAATCTCGACGCTCGTCGGTGCGGCGAAACAGTATTCACAGATGGACCGCGCTCCCTTCCAGACCATCGATGTCCACGAATTGCTCGACAGCACGTTGATCATGTTGGGGCAAAAGATCGGAAGCGGAATCGAAGTCGTCAAGGAATACGACCTCGCGCTGCCACCGATCGACGCCTACGCCGCCGAACTCAACCAAGTGTGGACCAACCTCATCGACAATGCGGTGTCTGCCATGGACGGATCGGGAACACTCACCGTTCGGACAAGCCGCGACGGTGACCGCGTGTGCATCGAGATCTGCGACACCGGCGCCGGGATTCCCGATGACGTCATCGACAGGATCTTCGAACCCTTCTTCACGACTAAGCCTGTTGGTGAGGGAACCGGTCTCGGCCTTGATATTTCGTGGCGAATTGTGGTCGGCAAGCATCGTGGTGAGCTTCGGGTCACGTCGGAGCCCGGTAACACCCGGTTCAGAGTTTTGCTGCCCATCGCGGGCCCACCGCGGGATACGCGCGACGACTAGTCGCCCTTGCACGGCCGGTAGGCAAAGCGCACGATGAAATGACCGACTTCAGTCAGCGAGAGGGTGGACCATGACCGACGGACTTCCAGCGGGGATCGATCCGAGCGTGCCGCCCAGTGGCGCGGGATGCGTTGAATGCGATGCGAGCGGCGGTTGGTGGGTGCACCTGCGTCGATGCGCGCAATGCGGTCACGTGGGGTGTTGCGACTCCTCACCGTCACAGCACGCGAGCAAGCATGCGGCCTCGACAAAGCATCCGTTCATGCAGAGCTACGAACCCGGTGAGGATTGGTTCTGGAGCTTCGAAACCAACGAGGCGTACGACGGACCTGAATTGGCGGCGCCCACTTCACATCCCGTAGATCAGCCGACGCCGGGACCTAAGGGTCGTATCCCAGCCGATTGGCAGCAACACATCCACTGACTCAGTTCGGTTGGTCGATCGACCTCAAAGTCGAGACGTTCGACGACTCCTGATCCAATGCGTTGTCGATGCAGGCTTGAAACTGAGCCTGCATTGCCTCCACGACCGCGATATGACTCGCCAACACATCGACGAGCGCATCGTGGCCACCGACGGCCTTCTCCTCGAACTTAGCCTGTAGGGCCTGTGCGGATCCTAGGGTTCCAAACCCTGTCAATTGACCGAGTAGTGCGGCGGAGTTCAATGCTGCCTCGAACTGCGCGCGGAGTTCAGTGCAAGCCGCGATCAGCTCGCCAGCGACTTTGGCATCGAGATACAAATTCGACATGTGACTCCTGTATTCGAGGGTGTAGCTGCAATCAGGACCGCTGTCACGGGAGCAATGGAATCACTGTCTCGGCGATTCGTTCCACCAGCGTGCACGGCGTCTCGGGGCGCGCCACACCGACCTTGGCGCCGACGCGGATCATCGCAGTGGATTGAGAGGTCGCGAAGGCGACGTTGCAAGCAGAATCTGTTTTGTCATTGCGTTCCTGGTATTTCAGGACTTCGCGCCCGGCGATTTGGGCTCGATGAAGGTCGCGCATGACTGGATTCTGTTCGACCTCTACGAGCGAATGATCGGTCGATGTCAGAGACAAGAAGTACCACTCACCGTTCCACGAGCAAATGTTGAAACCATCGATATGCGTGTCAACGATGTCAACCTCTTTTGTTGCCGGCTCAACTCCGACTTTCTCCAATTCCTCATTGCTGAGAACCTCACACGGATCAAACATCCCAATCACATCGACAGGGAATGCCTCGCCCTCGACCGTCGAGGAACAACCCCCAACCAACAGCGCGGCCGCGACCAAGACCACTGCACCCCTCACTCCCACAGCACTCCCCCTCATTCGCTGCCCGGACACTCCAGCGACACTTCGCTGCCTCAATTTGGCAGGTCGACCGACCTCAAAGTCGACACGTTCGACGACTCCTGATCCAATGCGTTGTCGATGCAGGCTTGAAACTGAGCCTGCATCGCCTCCACGACCGCGATATGACTCGCCAACACATCGACCAGCGATTCGGGACCACCGACAGCCTTCTGCGCGAACTTGTCCCGCAACGCCTGCGCCGAACCCAGAGTCCCGAAGCCGTCAACTGTTCCCAATCGCTGAGCGGGAACGGAGAGGTTGCGCAACTCAGCAAGCCAGTCGCCGCAATAATCGCGCAGTAGTTCCGCAGTTTTCGGATCGAGTGAAAACATCTCAACCATTGCCGCCATCCCTCTCAACGCAAGTATCACTTTGGTAAGTACGCCAGCAGGGCGATCGCCTGGCGGGTCGCCAATGCACAGACTTCCTCCTGGTGTCGCTCGCCCAGAAATGCGTCCACTCTTACGAACACCGCACCCTGAACAACTGGAATCGCGACCATGCACAGATTTTTTTGGACGTCGGTGACCTCGCGAAAGGTGACAGCGCCGGGAGCAACCATTGGAGCATCACGGATGTCAGTGTCCTTGGGATTTCGACGAACGTCGTCAAGCGTGTGAAATGTCGACCAAACGCCCAGCGCGTACCAGTCGGATTCCCAGCTACAGATTTCGAACTCCGCTTGACGTACGCCGAGCACTCCATTGTCCTCCGTCCCGACGTCAACGCCAAGACTCGAGACAACTTCGTCCGGAATTGCCGAGCATGGGTCGAAGAGTCCATCAGCTCCATCTGGGCGAACCGCATGCCCCTCGACCGTCGAGGAACAACCCCCAACCAACAGCGTGGCCGCGACCAAGACCACTGCACCCCTCACTCCCACAGCACTCCCCCTCATTCGCGGCCCGCTCACAGTATTGGACGCTCCCCAGCACCGATCGGTTCCACCCCATTGCATTCCGTTGCAACCCTTCACCCACGCCGAGAATCGGCCTAGCGTCGATCTACCAGGGGATTCACAACGAAGTGAGGTGCGGATCAATGAAGGCAGCACGGTTCCACGGGCAGAAAGACATCCGGATCGAAGAGATCCCTGAGCCCGAGTTGCGGCCAGGAACAGTCAAGCTGAAGGTCGCATGGTGCGGAATCTGCGGCACCGATCTCCACGAGTACCTTGAGGGACCGATCTTCATCTCCGCACCCGGACACCCGCATCCACTCTCACACGAGAATGCGCCGGTCACGATGGGCCACGAGTTCTCCGGCACCGTCGAAGAGGTCGGCGAAGGTGTCACGGACGTCGAGGTCGGTGAAAATGTTGTCGTCGAGCCGTACTTCGTCTGCAACGAGTGCGCCCCGTGCAAGGCGGGCAACTACCACCTGTGTACGAAGATGGGGTTCATCGGCTTGGCCGGCGGCGGTGGCGGACTCAGCGAGAAGGTCGTCGTCGACCGTCGCTGGATCCACAAGATCGGCAACATCCCGCTCGACGAGGCAGCCCTCATCGAACCGTTGAGCGTCGCCCATCACGCAGTCGTGCGCAGTGGAGCCGAAAGCGGCAACGTCGCCATCGTGGGCGGAGCCGGTCCGATCGGACTCCTCGTTGCGGCAGTTCTCAAAGGGCTGGGTGTCACGACGATCGTCACCGAACTCAGCGAAGCCCGCAAGGCCAAGGCCCTCTCCAGTGGAGTCGCCGACTACGTCATCGATCCCACCACCGAAGACGTCAAAGCGCGGATCCTCGAACTCAGCGGAGGCATCGGCGCAGACATCGGCTTCGAATGCGCAGGCGTCAACGCGGTCCTCGACACCATGCTCGACACGGTCCGGCCCGCCGGAGTTGTTGTCAACGTGTCGATTTGGGGAAAGCCCGCGACCATCGACATGCAGAAGCTGGTCCTCAAGGAAATCGATCTACGCGGAACCATCGCGTACGTACGCGACCATGAAGCGGTCATCAAGATGGTCCAGGACGGTGTCGTCGATCTGGCGCCATTCATCACCGGTCGTATTCAGCTCGAAGAATTGATCTCCGAAGGGTTCACCACTCTGATCGAGCACAACGACACCGCGGTCAAGATTCTCGTCAGGTCGTGACCGGACGGGGCACCTCCGGGCCCACCGCAGTCAGCGACCCAGGTGCACGCCCCTTGCCCCATCCGATCTTCTCTCGGTAGCGGCCGATGTGATCCTCCTCGATCACATCGGCCGTTTCCAACGGCGTGGATTGCGGATGCACATACAGCGCATCCGTCGGGCAATATGCCTCACACATGAAGCAGGTCTGGCAATCCGATTGGCGCGCAATCACCGGGACGCCCGAGGGTGTCCGGTCGAAAACATCTGTAGGACAAACGTCTACGCACTTGTCGCAACCGATGCAGTCAGGCGCGGACACCAGCTCGATCATGACGCCACCAATGCAGACCCGACAGGTTCCGACGTTCGGGTCCACACCGAATCCAAACCTCCGGTGAGAACGTGATGATGCTGCGTTCCATCGAGTTCGGGATAATCGTCACGCTTGCTCATTCCCCGAGTCTCGGTCCGCGCCAACGTCGAGTGATACATCCAGCGGCCGACGGCCGTGATCGCGGCAGCCTGCCGCGCCGCCATCCGACCTGCTGGATCCGCGCCCAGATCCGCACTCACTGCACCCCACAGCGATTCGAGCTCACCGAGCGCTGCGGATACTCGATCACCGCTGCGGAGGTAGTTCTTGTCGAAGGGAATCAGCTGCGCCTGAGCAGCTTTCACCACATCGTCGGCAGCAAACCGGGTTCGTACCGGACTACGCAGTGCGACGGTTCCGGCTCCGCGTAGACCACTGGTAGCCCCGCGTCCGACCGACAGCGCATACCGCGCAGCACCGGTTCCTGCCCATGAACCAGAGGACATCGCCCACGCGGCGTTGTGACTTCCCCCGCCGGTAAACCCTCCGCAGATTCGCTCTCGGGTCGCAGCGTCCCCGGCGGCAAACAGTCCTGGAACGGATGACGCGCAATCGTCATCGACGACGTTGATTCCCCCAGTGCCGCGCACCGTGCCTTCTGCGAGCATGCCGACCTCGAATTTGTCGGTGAAGGGATCGATTCCGCGGCGATCGAATTGCAGAAAGAAGTTGGGCTGTCCCAGCCTCATTCGACGCTGCACCTCAGCGTCGGCTCGATCGATCTGCGCGAAGACCGGCTCGTTACGCAACGCGCTGGCGATGACGGACCTCCCCTTCGCCGAACCGGCCCCTTCGAGCACGCTTCCGTCTGCGTGGAAGAACGTCGCGTACGCGTAGTAGGCAGTTTTGGTGATCGTCGATCCGGCCGCTGCGATTCCGTACGCGTTGGAGAACTCCATTCCGGAGAACTCCGCTCCGACTTCGGCTGCCATCAATGCACCGTCACCGGTATCGACATTGGTGCCCAGCGCACCGGACAGAAACGCACAACCTCCGCTGGCGACCACTACCGCGCCTGCCGAGACGCGGTAGTCCTGATGTTCGTGGCGTTGGTAGCCCGCCGCTCCGCGAACTCGCCCGGCGTCGTCCACCAACAACTCCAGTGCCGGCGAATGGTCGAGGATCCGCACTCCGGCTCGACGAATCCAGGTGCGCATCCGTCGCATGTATTCAGGTCCCTGCAAGCCGGTACGTATCTGCTTGCCCGTGCTGGGGTCGACGGGGAACGGATATCTACCCTCCACCGCGAGGAGATCCATGTTGGAGTAGGTCTGCTCGAGGACGCGGTCCATCCAATGGTGGTCGGCCAGATATCCGCCGAGCGCCTCGCGTCCGGCCTTGGCCAGCTCACGGGCTGTCAAATCCGGCTCGACGTACCAAACACCCGTTCCGGATGGGGCCGTCGCGCCACTCGTTCCGCAGTATCCCTTGTCGACCAGGACGACGTCTGCACCGGCCTTGGCCGCGCGCAACGCTGCCCATGCGCCGGCGGGGCCACCACCGATCACCAATACATCGGTGGAGAGTTCGAGGACGTCCGTCACTGGCCAGCTCCTGTCAGAGGTCTACGCAACACTTCTGTTGCCGCAATATTCCTCGAACGAACTACCCAGCGCCACAGTCAGAATCACTGTGAACTCAACCGCTCACCGCCGCATCGACAGAGCGCTACGACGCTTCCCGCTCCTCGTCGGTGCACAACGCGGAGTACTTGGCGAAGGCTTCCTGCAAGGTCAGCGATTTACGTCGCTCGGTGATGTCGCGGGGCTTTCCCTGCACAACACATCGACGAGCATGTTCGATCACAGCTTCACGTATGACGCTGGAAATGTCCGCGCCCGTGAGCTCTTGGAGGGTCTCTAGGGCCCTCAGTTCCTCTACGTCGAATCTCACCGTTACCGATCGTCTAGCCACGCTCAGGATGTTACTAGCGGGTACACCAAGATTGGTGAGTTACATATGCGTCTAGTCGAATATCTTTGGGCGCCAAAACCTTCGAATTCCGATCTACGTGGGTAAATCGTTTTCCACTCACGGCACTCATGTAATGCAACGCACACGGCGCTAGCCAGCGTGCCGACGGACACTGTCGCTGTCTATGCTTGCGAAACACTGCCTTCGATCGGAGATATACCGCGTGAGCATCGACCACATCGTTTCCGCAGTCGACGGCGATGCTGCCGAGCGAATCAAAACGGCCCTGGCCGAGATAGCCGCCACCTCGACGGACACGACCACGCTGGTGTTCGACGGTGTCCGGATCGAGATTCCACCGTCGGTCGGCGACGCCGTCGTACAGCTCCTGACCTACCTCGCGGCCGGCGACAGCGTCGCTCTCGGGCCCGTCGCAGAGCTCCTCACGACCTCACAGGCAGCAGAGATCCTCGGCGTTTCGGACACGTATGTACGCAAACTCGCCGACGCCGGGAAACTCCCGATCGAACTACGAGGCACCCACCGCAGGTTCCGCCTCGATGACGTGATGGCTTACCGCGAGCAGTTCCCCAAACGCGCCTAGCTCTTTGCGTACATTCCTTCGATCTCCTTCGAGAACCGATCGACGACGACATTGCGCTTGATTTTGAGCGTCGCTGTCATCTCACCGTCTTCCTCGGTCAGATCGCGATCGAGAATGACGAACTTCTTGATCGACTCCGCATGCGAGACAGCAGCATTGGCGTCGTCGACAGCCTTCTGCAGCTCCGCTCGAAGGTCCTTGTCGTCACGTAGTTCGGCGACGGTCGCGCCAGAAGGCTTACCGTTCTCCGCCTTCCACTTCTCGAACACCTCGGGGTCGACGGTCAGCAGCGCCGTGATGTAGGTCTTCCCGTCGCCGACGACGACTGCCTGCGAGACGATGGAATGCGAACGGATACGGTCTTCCATCGGGCCAGGCGAGACGTTCTTGCCACCCGCCGTCACCAGAAGATCCTTCTTGCGTCCGGTGATGGAAAGGTAACCGTCGCTGTCGAGTTCACCGAGATCACCGGTTCGCATCCAGCCGTTGACGAATGTCTCTTCGGTGGCCTTGTCGTTCTTCCAGTATCCCTTGAAGACGACTCCACCGTTGAGTTCGATCTCGCCATCCTCGGCGATGCGAACCCCGTTGCCGCCCATCGGCTGTCCGACGGTTCCGATCTTCTGAGCACCCGGCACGTTGACGCAGTGCGCCGCAGTGGTTTCGGTGAGGCCATAGCCTTCGTAGATCGGAACTCCGAGCCCACGGAAGAAGTGTCCCAACTCAGGAGTGAGGGCGCCGCCGCCGGAGATCGCGAACCAGCACTCGCCGCCGAGAGCCTCACGAAGCTTCGAATACACGAGCTTGTCTGCCACTGCGTGCTTCGCCTTCAAGATCAGCGAAGGACCGCCCTTGTCGAGAGCTTGGCTGTACTCCTTGGCGGTGGCTTCGGCGAAGGCGAAGATCGCGCCGGGAATCTTTCCACCGGACTCCGCCTTGCGTGCTGCGCCGTCACGAACTTTTTCGAAGACACGCGGAACACCGAGGATGGTGTTGGGCTTGTACCGCTCGAATTGAGTTGTAATGGTGGCAAAGTCGGACCAGTGCGCCTGCGAAGCGCCAGCTTCGAACGTCGCAAGGGACACCGCGCGGGCCAGTACGTGCGCGAGCGGCAAGAAGGTCAGGACTCGGTTTCCCGGAACCGCCACCTTGCCGATCGATGCCGTGAGAATCCCGCGCACCTCGGACAGGAAGTTGCGGTGCGTGAGGATGCATCCCTTGGGACGGCCTGTGGTGCCGGAGGTGTAGACGAGTGACGCAAGATCGTCGGCCTTGATGCCCGCGAGCCGCTTCTTCAGCTCGGTGTCGTCAACGTCGGCACCCTGTGCGGTCAGCTTCTCCACAGCGCCGTCGTCGATCTGCATGACGGCTTTGAGGGTGCTTGGCGCGTCCTGGAACAGCTGCTCGTGCGCGCCGGTTTCGACGATCGCGATGACGGCCTCGGAGTCTTCGAGGATCCAGCTGACCTGGCCCTGAGACGACGAATCGTAGATCGGGACGGTAGCGGCGCCGGCGGCCCAGATGGCGAAGTCGAAGAGCGTCCACTCGTATCGGGTCGCGGAGAGGAGTGCGACGCGGTCGCCTGCCTGCACACCAGCGGCGATGAGACCGTTTGCGACGCCGGTGACCTGCTCGGCGAACTCTTTGGCTGTTACGTCTACCCAACCCTCTCCCTTGGGGCAGGAGAACACCGTCAGTTCGGGCGTGCGCTCGGCGTGAGCGAAGACGGTGTGCACCACAGACTCATTGTCGGAGATGGTGAACTGGGCTTTGGCGCTGTACTCACTCACAGGGTGTCATCTCCGTTGGTCTGCGATTCGATGCTGATTCTGAAGCGGTGGAGTGCGCGGGCGAAGTCTGCGACCTCGGACTCGGTCCAATCGTGCAGCCTGCCGGCGACTTGGTCGAGCCGACGCGCGTCGGCGGCGTCGAGGTATTTGCGGCCAGCCTCCGTGAGGTGCAGCGGATTGCCCTGACGAACGGATCCCGGATCGGCATACACCCAGCCTGCCTCGATACACCCGCGCACTTGGCGCGAAATGGTCGAGCGATTGACGCCGAAGACTTCGGATATCTCCGTGGCCTTGCAGCCGTCGTTGCGGCCGATGAAGGAGAGGAAGGAATGCTGCGCGATCGACGGGTGGTCGTCGGAATGCCGATCCCCCGTCATCAGCTGCCGCGTCAGGTGCACCAGCTCCTCATGAACGGCTGGTGGACCGGTGAGCGCCATTGCTCCGTCGTGTTGCACTGAGCAACTATAACGCTGCCCCTAGTCCCGATTGCAATATGACCGCTGCCACCCTGCGGGCCGAAGGAGGTATGACCCGATCACCGAAGCGAATAAGAGACATGCCCCGACTATCGTGGTCACGACAACAACCGGAGTAAACAGTGTCCACCCGTACGCGGTGCGGACACAGGAGACGAGGATCCATGAGCGAGCGAGACACCGCCGATCAGCCGCTTCACATCGACGGCAAGCTTGCTCTGGTAACGGACGAGCGCGAGGAATTGGTTCAGCTGTGCGTCCAGACCCTCGCCGAACTGCTGGGCAGCGAGCCTGCGACCGATGACGACGGCGACATCGTCGTGCCAGTTCACGGATTTGTCGTCTACGTGACCGTCGCCGACGACGGCCCTCAAATCAACGTCTGGTCCTCGGTTCTGACCGGACTCGGCAATCCCTCGCATGCTGCGACTCGACTGATCGAACTCGCGCAGGAATGGCCGCGCCTGCGTTTCGCCTTCAGCGGCGACCATCTACTGGTCTCCACAGTGCTCGACGCCGACCCCTTCGCGCCGCAGCATCTGCTCAACCTGATCGACGAGGTTCACGACTTCACTCACGAACTCGACGATGATTTCGCTGAATCCTTCGGCGGAACACTCGACTGCGACGCGGATGACGACAGTTACGCCGGAGACTGCAATCCCGGCGGTTGCGGCGGAGACTGTGACTGCGAGTGCGGCGATGAAGCAGACGGCGAGCTCAGCGTCAGGGCGGTCACCTCGACGCCCACTAGGTAGTGTGTATCTCCCGCTCCGCGGGCACCCTGACAACAGCGATTCGTGATCCGTGGAACGCCAAGAAGTCATTGAATTGGATTCATCGCTGCACGCATCATCACAAATCGGCCACGAACTGGCGTTCCCGGTATAGGCAAGCGCCAGAGATGCGGGATCCGTCAACTTAAACCCATTTTCGTTCGTGGCGAAGAGTGGCGCTTTACCTCAGCCAATCGGGGCTCCTACGGCCGGTTGTTCAACAGTCGTGACCTTTCCTGGCATGTCGCCGATACCACGGTGTCTGTCTATCTATCACAGCCCAAACGACATCAAGGTACTGGACCGGCCAATGCAGAGGGCGTTGCCGACGGTTCGTACAGGTTTCCCGATTTGCGGCCATGACCCAAGGCAATGCTGCGTTCGACGCCATTCCATAGTGCGATCAGGCTCCGAAGGGCGGAACGCAGGTGCTCACTCATCCCTCGGTTACCACCGCGCGACGGTCATGAAAGCAATGAATTCGCAAGAAATCTCCGATTCGCGTCCGCACCGCCTAGACGTCGGCCTCAACATGGCTTTCGAGATCGAGATGATCCTATCGGAGGTACATTGCGTCCGCGATGAACGCATTCCTGCTGTCACCCCGAAGCGTGTGCTCGCGCAGACGCAGCACGAGCCTTGGTGCCGTTTCGAATTACCGTTCGTCCGGCTCGACTCGGCAGGTACCCCGACAGTGAGTCAGAAGCTGCCTACCACCCGCAGCCGGTTCGTTCAGTTCAAAATGTGATCTCTCTAGCGATACTCTGGGAGCCGCAGACGCAATGCACATCTCAAGTGCCAGTATTCGGCTGACGTGGTGATCGACGAGTCGCACAACCTCACCCAACGCGAGCACTCAACACAATGAGTTGGCCTACGTCCTCGCGCGACACCGAGGCCTTGAGTCTCGCGTTCGAGACACCGCACAACGACAAAAGCCATGTTGCTGCAGCTACTGGATGTGGGCACCCTGGCGCGAACGGCACCTTCACCAAGGAGGACGTTGCTGATCTGTCGGCAGCGCCGCATACATTCTTTAGGCCCGCCGAAGTATGAGCACAATGCGATCTAAGACGCCACGGTCGTCACCTCACTCGGAGAAGGGCTCAGGTGGGTAGTGTCTCCTCTAAACCCTACAAGAAGGGATACCCCACGGGTGTCAGACCTCAATATCGGGGATCGCGAACGCGATCTCCAACGCTCTCACGACTTCTTTCCGAAATCAAACGAAGGGAATATCCATGCCGGGCAGTAAATTGAGTTCAACCGAGAAAAGACTAGCCAAGCAGTGGGTGACTCCAACCACCGACAGCGCTGATCTTAAATCGATATCAATCGAATCTCACGAAGAATCTACAGGGCTTCGAGGAATATATCAAGTAAACATCAAGTTCGAATACCCCATATCCGTACTTGTAGGAAAAAATGGAACCGGGAAAACCACACTCTTACAACTCGCTGCCCTCGCATATGAATCGCCCCCAAAATATGGATTCTCAAATTACAAATTTACGGACTTCTTTTCAGTAGCTTATAAAGAAGTTCCGTCCACAGGATTTGACATTCGTTGGTCATTTCGTGGTTCCGAAGTTGACGACATAGTTGCTGCGAGGCGATCCACGAAGAAGTGGATGCACTACGAGCGCCGCCCGCATCGGGCGGTGCGATTTATCGGAATATCAAGGATATCGGCTCCCGTCGAGAGCGCCGCCCATCGCCGAGCCTTTTCCTCGGAATCTACAGAAACATTCGATTTAGACAATACTTTCAAAACGCATCTTTCACAAATTCTCACTACAGACTATTCAAGAGCTTCCACGGAAAACAGTGGTCGATATGACCTTTCCAGATTCACCTCTGACACCAATTCTCCGTATTCCGGATTCAATATGGGCACCGGCGAAGGCGCCATTGTTCAGATATTGAACAGCCTTCAAAAAATTCCATCGCAAAGTATCGTCGTCATCGAAGAGGTGGAATTGGGGCTGCATCCCAGCGCCGCCGCGCGGTTAGCGACAGTCTTGACTGAGATAGCGCTGTCTAAAAACCTACAGATAATCACAACCTCACACAGCGAGTGGTTCATCGATGCACTCCCGCGAGAAGCACGGATTTATCTATCTCGCACAGCATCAGGAAGGATCCAATCATTCAATGGTGTGACAACACGAACCGCAATCTCTGGAATATCTGGAACCAGCCTCCCAGAACTCCATGTCATCTGCGAGGACACGATTGCCGAGAAGATAATCAACACCCAGCTACCAGCAAACCTTAGACGCCGAACTAGGATACTAACCCTTGGAGCCAAGCAAATCCTCCTGCAATCTGCCGTCACACTCTCCGAAGCGTTTCCCAGGGTACCGATCCTTATCGTTTGGGATGGCGATATGACGGACAAGGAGATCTCAAATTCAATAAATTCTTCGCAAATCGAGCAGACGACAGGCTACAAGGAGAATCTGATCGATTGGCTTCGCCTTCCCAGCGACACAGAAGCTGGCCACTTCGAGAACCGTAATACCGACTCACAATTTCTCGCGCCTGAAGTTTCCATAAAGAGAGCACTATTAGGTGACAGCGATTCTCTAGCCATCAGCGCCGAGCTTCTAAAGATTGAAACCGAAGAACTTCACTCGGCTTTGGCTTCTGCAATTTTGGCAAAAGGAAGTCACCACTCACTATTCTACGAGCTCAGCCAGACTATCGCCCTCGATGAGTCCTCTATCGTCGATGCAATCGTCCGAGGATACCTGGTTGCGATCGATCACAAAAGCATCGACACTAAGGTAAGTGGGATACTCAAAGGGATACGTCAAGGATTTCAAATACCAGCGAAGCAGGAATAAAATCCATTTCATCCAATGTTGCAAATAGGGAGATATCTACGCGGCACAATCCGCAGAAAATCCTATATTACCAACCACGACTTCTTCGGAGATTTTAAATTGACAATTATACATACGCTTGACGCGCGAGACAACCTAGAGCTTCCAGTACTAAAGGATTATTTTAAAATTCCCCATAGCGCAATGCGCCATCACATCCTGTCAGAGTTGGATCGACTTTCGACTGGATTATCAAAATTTGGGATACAATATAAAGAACTCTCATCCGCACTCGTGCCATCGTGCGATCCCAGCCGAAATGAAATAGTATACATTTTCAATGCCGATAAATTATCGGATCATTACAACTATATCGTGGCTGCACTTGAGAAAATTATCCCGGCCCTGGACGCAAAAAGTAACCACAGCTTCCTCGTTGGCGATCTTGTTCCCGGCCTCTCGATTGGTCAACTTTTAGACCTTTCTCAGAGAGCTGGCACTACCTGGATCCAAGCTCCTGAATACCACTCAGTCGCAGCTATCTACGCCAACAATCTTTCAAAAACACAACAAGAACGAATACATAATAATCTCGAGAACGATCTATCATACATGGGATTTGCGAATCTGAACCAAGATACAAACTTCCGAAGGGTTGTAGCAGGTCAGCTACGTAGCAGATATGTCAAATACCGCAAATCTTTCATTGCCCCCAGCGATCAAGAAATTGTCCAATCAGGTCACGATCAATCCCTTGGGGTAGATTTCGACACCCTTGGATATCGATGCGTCAATGTTCCATCTACACTGTACGACAAATTTCTCTGTTTTAAGATCGAGATCCCCGCAAATATTCTGGAAGACGATACCGATATACTAATATCGCTGAATAGCATTTCTGCGAATCCTATGCGTCTCAACGATCTAGAAATATTCATTTCAGAAGAAAAATTTCAGTATCTAGTCACTCAGAAACGCGGCCTACTAACCGCTGCTGGGATCAAAGCATCAAGATCGGAACATATTGCAGATCTTATAAAGAAGAGAATCGGCGGGAATTACATATACCGCATGAAGTTCAACCAGGACAATACAGTTCAATTTAGCATCGTCCTAAGCTTTGACCGAGAACATGGCGACCCGGTCCGCCTAAGCGCCGGATTGAAGTATTTCCCAAAGGAAGGGCGGCTCACTCTGGTTACTATCACGTGAATTGCAATAAATCTACGACTCGCGGAAAAGTTGTCTACCCATGACACGAATTCGGGGACGCCGTCGAATACAACTACGCAGGTCGGTTACTCGAAGTCCTCGCGCAACGGATGGATGCGTTTATTGGCCGCCGCACCCCTCGGAGGGGCCCGCCCAATCGTCAGTCAACTCGAACTAAGAAGACGGACGGTCGACCCACAGCGTCTGACTCAGCTCGTTCGCGGGAAGCGAGTTCACACCCAACGTCAACGCACTACTCCCACTCACGGATACCTTCATTGCAGTCAAAACCGACCGCGATGTCGGTAACAAGTTACTGCAGCTCGTGAGCGGTCGCAGCGCCGGACCTGCTTACCCGACAGTCAGGCTTCTCCGCTCAATCGACGGCGGTGAAACCCTTCGCCCGATCTTTGTCGGCCGAGGTCCACAGCGTCGTCGACAGTTCTGCCTTCACCAGCGGGATGACCTCCTCGGCAAAGCGGCGCAGAGTGTCCTTCTGCTGCTCGAAGTCGAGCACGTGATTGACCGACACCGATTGGAAATCGTGGCCGTAGCTCTGGTGGTAATCGATTATCTTCTCGGCGACCCTCTCCGAAGACCCGACCAACGCCGGCCCGCGGTCGACGGCTTCCTCGATGGTCCGGAAACTCGTCGACTTTCCGACGGCTTTGGGATCGTGCTTGCGTTTGTCGGCCTGCGCAACGGCGCCTTCGTAGATCGGACGGAACTCTTCGATGGCCTGTTCGGTCGTATCGGCGAGGAACAATCCACCCGAACCCGAGCCGACGTACGCCTTGGACGGGTCGTGCCCGTACGCCAGGTACTGCTCGCGATAGTGGTCGATCAGCACTTTGTAGTTCTCACGAGGCTGGAAGGCGTTGGCGGTGACGATGGGGTCGCCCCACTTGGCCGCGAGTTCGACGGCCTGGAACGAGGTAGCCGATCCATGCCAGATACGGAACGGGCCGTCGTAGGGACGCGGTAGCGTCGTCGCGTCCTCGAGCGATGGTCGGTGAGTCCCCACCCACTTGACGTTTTCCTCGCTGATCAGCAGTTTGAGGAGTTCGTAGTTCTCGGTGAGGTATTCGTACTGCTTGGCGATATCCAACCCGAGGAGCGGGTACTGAAGGACCTCGTTGCCCTTGCCGATCACGATCTCGAGGCGTCCCCGGCTCAGCTGATCGATGGTTCCGAAATCTTCGGCGACTCGAATCGGGTCCAGTAGCGACAGAACGGTGACACCAGTCGAGAGCAGGATTCTGTCTGTGGCCTGCGCAATTGCCCCCAAAACGACGGTTGGCGCCGACGAAAGAACCGGCCCGGCGTGGCGCTCACCCACCGAGAACGAATCGATACCCAGTTCTTCGGCGAGAACCGCCAGTTCGACGACGCGGTTGAGCCGATCGGACGGGGCAACTTCCTCGCCGGTCACTGGATGGGGTGGGTTGAAAATGATGTCCAGAACCTGAAAACGCATGACCCGTCTTTCTTGATAACCACACAGCACGCCTGTCCCTCGGAGGCTAGTGCGCGACTGCTCGACGGATCCGCCATCAGAGGATGTTCCCAACGCATTGACGTCGCGAAACACGCTATTCAGCAGGATCTTTCGCCTCAATGAGACCATTCAGTCGATAAAACTCTCACCGATCCGAAGTCGACCGAAAACATGCCGAACTCCCGCCAGGCAGGACCTGTGTCACCGACCAATCGAGCGCACGGTAAACATGAAGTACTAAGAGTGCGTTCCCTTATCGTTAAGAGGTACTTGATATGAACGGTGCGGCAGCCATCGGTGATGGCATATTTCAGATTCCTGTCCCAATCACGGACAACCCGCTCGGGCACACGCTCGTCTACGCCATGGAATCCCCCGGCGGACTGATCTTGGTCGACGCTGGTTGGGGTGACGACAACGGCTGGCAGGGCCTAAACGCAGGGCTCGCCGAGATCGGGCATTCGGTGACCGACATCGAGGGCGTCGTGGTCACGCACTTCCATCCGGACCACACTGGACTGTGCGGCCGGGTCCGCGAGGCATCTGGCGCCTGGATCGCGATGCACGAGGACGACCACTACCTGTTCGATCAGATGTCGACTGCACGCGACGACGAATGGATGGCCTACCAGCTCGAGAACATGGAACGCGCTGGGGCCCCCAAAGCCGACCGTGATGCATTCCGGCTTGCTGCCGCGGGCGAGTCTCCCGTGGGCCCCGAGTCGGCCCCCGACCGCCTTCTCGCGGACGACGAGATCATTGCACTCACCGGCCGCGGCCTCCGCGTTGTCTACACCCCCGGCCACACGCCTGGGCATGTCTGCTTCTACCTCGACGACGCCGACGTCATGTTCACCGGCGACCACGTCCTGCAGAAGACGACACCACACGTCGGCAACTTCGTGTACCCCCTCGACGAACGCGACGCCCTCGCCGATTTCCTCGACTCGCTCGCACGAGTGCAGAACATGAACATCACCCGCGGTCTCGGCGCTCACGGCATTCCGATCGACGACGTCGGAGGTCGCGCCGGCGAGTTGATCGAGCATCACCAGGAGCGACTCGATCATCTGCTCCAGGAGTTCGCCGACGACAAGCTCACCGTGTGGGACGTCGCGGCAAAGATGAAGTGGTACAAGCCGTGGGCCGAGATCTCCCCGATGGGAAAGACGATGGCGTTGTCCGAAGGTGCAGCTCACCTTCGCCATCTGGTTGCCCGAGAGCAGGTCTCTCAGGTTCCCGGCTCCGAGCCCGCGCTCTTCGCTCGCTCCGTCTGAAAGATCAGGGCCGACAAGCACTCCGCTCGTCGGCCCTGATCTCTATTCCGCTTCGGCCTGATCGACTATTCGGGTCGACGCCGATCGCGGGACCACCACCACCGGAACCGGTGAGTACCGCACGATCTTCGCTGCCCGACTGCCGAGGAAGACCCGGGCCAGTGGACCTGCCTTGCTCGAGCCGACTGTCAGAACGTCACCTCGATCCCACTCGACGCCCTCGAGCGCCTCGGCCCAGTTACGACCATGGCTGATAACCGATTCCATGACGTCGGGTATTTCGGGCAGTGCACGCACGCGCTCGAAGGCAGCGTTGGTCTCGCGCTCGACCACCTCGGCCCACTCGGAGATGATCGGTGAATCCCCCTCGGTCCCGAGTGTGGTCGTGTACTGCGCGTTTGCGCGAACTGCAAACGCCGCCAGTCTGAGTCCGGCATCGACACGCGCAGCCACGGTCGCGGCGGCGAGCACCAGATCGTCTTGATCGGGTGTGCCCGAGTATGCGGCGGTGACGCGGCGAACCACCTCACCGGGCTTGGTTCGAAATCCCCTCGGCGCCAGGGCGACCGGAACGTCGGAGCTGTGCAGCAAGCGTGAGGTGACACTGCCGAGAGCCACGTGACCGAACACCCCGGCCGTAGACGAATCCAGGACGATCATCTTGGCTTCGTGCTCGTGAACGAGATCGAGCAGGCCACTCGACGTCGACTGAGCCTCATGCACGACATAGGTTACGTCGACGTCGGAGGGCATGTCTGCCCGCGCTTTCGCCAGTGCCGCTTCGGCTTCGGCTCGCAACTGCTGGTGGTATTCGGCGTCGACACGCGCCATTCCGGGCGGTGGCGGCGAGGGAATCACCGCGCAGATCACCAACGGTTCACCGGACGAGCGTGCCAACAGCGTTGCCAGATGGACGGTTCCGGAACTGTCACCGTCGGGTGCGTATCCCGCGAGCAGCGTCATGAGTCGGACTCCGATCCCAATTCGGCGCGGTTCTTCGCACCGAGCCGCGAGTGCTTCATACCGTAGGCGAAGTACCAGATGATCGCGACGGTCACCCAGACGAGGAACACGTAGATCGTGACGGTTCGGAGGTCCTTGATGATCCACAGGCAACCCAGGATCGAGAGGATCGGCGTCACCGGATAGCCGGGAACTTTGAAGCTGCGCGGCAGGTCCGGGTCACTGCGCCGCAGGATGATGACCCCGATCGAGACAACGAGGAAGGCCACCAGGGTTCCGATACTGGTCATTTCGGCGAGAAAGTTGATCGGAATGAAACCGGCCAGAATGCTGATGACGACGCAGACGATGATGGTGTTGGGCACCGGCGTCAGAGTCCGCGGGTTCACCTTGTGGAAGATCGACGGAATCATGCCGTCGCGTGACATCGCGAACAGAATGCGGGTCTGACCGTAGATGACCACGAGCGTGACGCTGCAGATCGAGATCACCGCACCGGCGGCCAGAAGTGTTCCCGGCCAGGTAGATCCGGTCACCTGTTCGAGGATGGCGGACAGCCCGGCTTCCTGACCTTCGAACGATGCGGAATCCTGTGCACCGATCGCCACGGCGACAACGGCGATGTAGATCGCGGTGACGGACACGAGCGCAATGAGGATCGCGAGAGGGAGATTGCGACGAGGGTTCTTCACTTCTTCGCCGGCAGTGGACACAGCGTCGAGGCCGATGTACGAGAAGAAGATGATTCCGGCGGCGGACATGACGCCACTGAATCCGAACGGTGCGAAGTCGGCGAAGTGATTGCTGTTCCATCCGGCGATGCCGACCACGATGAAGAGCAACAGAATTGCGAGCTTGATCGAGACCATGATGGCGTTGGCCTTGGCCGATTCACTGGCGCCGCGGATGAGCAGAACACCGCACAGGCACACCAGGATCACTGCGGGCAGATTGATGATGCCGCCCTGCTCCGGCGCTTGTGACAGCGCGTCGGGGATCTGGAACCCGAAGAGGTTGCCAAGCAGCTGGTTCAAGTATTGCGACCATCCGACGGACACCGCCGCGGCCGAGACTCCGTACTCGAGAAGCAGACACGCGCCGACGGCCATGGCCGGAAGCTCTCCGAGCGTCGCGTAAGCGTAGGAATACGACGAGCCCGACGCCGGGACAGCTCCGGCCAACTCCGCGTAACAGATCGCCGTGAGTCCCGCGACGATACCGGCAACAACGAAGGAGATGATCACTGCCGGACCGGCGACCGGGACCGCCTGCGAGAGGACGAAGAAAATACCGGTGCCGATCGTGGCGCCGATGCCGAACATGGACAACTGCGCCAAACCGATACTGCGGGTCAGCTCACCGCCGTTGGTATCTGCGCCGGTCTCCTGGTCTATCTGCAAAGCCGGCTTGCGCCGAAGTACGTGTTTGACGAGAGTAGCCATCGACGCTCCTCTAGAGTGCCTGGTAGGAAACTGTTGTATCCTCATACTGCACGTAAGTGTCCTGCGACACAACAGTTGGAGCAAAGTTGTCCAGCTCACGCCAACTGTCCGGTCTGGAATGCCCGGATCGCGAACCGCCTTCGGAGAAAACGGGGAGATCATGACCGGACCGACTATCACCGTCGACCTGCGTCGTATCGAACAGAATGCGCGCGTCCTCGTCGAGGCGTCCAGCGCTCACGGTATATCGGTGGCCGGTGTCAGCAAATCTACGTGCGGATCCCCCAAAGTGGCACGAGCAATGGTCCGCGGCGGCGTCACGCAGATCGCCGACTCCCGCCTGGACAACCTGGCCCGCATTCGCCGCGACGGCATCACCGTTCCCCTGATGCTGATCCGCGCACCGTCGCTGAACGAGATCGACGACACGATCCGCTACGCGGACATCAGCCTCAACTCCGAGTTGACGACGATTGCTGCTCTGGGCAGAGCAGCACAAACGCGAGGAGTCGTCCACGACATCGTGCTGATGATCGACCTCGGAGATCTCCGCGAAGGGATCCTGCCGGCGGAGGCGTTGGACGTAGTCGCTGAAATCCTTCCCATCGAGGGCATCAGACTGATCGGAATCGGCGCGAACCTCGCCTGCGTCGGCGGCATCCAACCGACCGTCGACAACCTGTCGAATCTGGTCTACCTAGCCGACGAAATCACGAAGCGGTTCTCGATCGAACTGCCGATCGTTTCCGGCGGCAATACGTTCTCGCTGCCACTACTCGAGACGGGCACGATGCCCGAGGGGGTCAACCATCTGCGTTTGGGCGCCAGCATCGTTCTGGCCGAATCACCTACTCCCCCCGGACTGTACGAACTGCTGAACAACGATGCCTTCACTCTCACCGCGGACATCATCGAGGCCAAGGTCAAGCCGTCGCGGCCGTATGGAGTCTCAGGGGAAGACGCATTCGGCCGACGCCCCGTCTTCGACAACGAGGACAAGCCGAGCCGACGCCTGATCTTGTCCATCGGCCGCGAAGACATCTCGCCGGAAGGCTTGACCCCGATCGATCCGCGCCTGAAGGTGATCAGCGCCAGTAGCGATCACCTCCTCGTCGACGCCGGAGAAACAGGCGACGAATACCGACTGGGTGGCACCGTCGACTTCACGATCGATTACGGCGCGCTCTTGATGGCGATGACATCGCCCTACGTCGAAAAGCGCTACGTCCTGGGCACCGAACCGATCGATGCCAATGCGAGCGTCGAATTGATCGACCTCGAAACTACCGGGCTGGCAAGCCATCTCCTCGATCACGGTCTGCGCGAGGACATGTCCGGAATCGGTTTCAGCTGCATTCAAGGAGAGAACGCCGCCGCGGATCTCACGACGTTGCCGCTGTGGCTCACTGCCGAGGCCTGGCAGAACACCAGAATTCCGATCGCCACCGAACCCGGAACCGATTTGGGTGCAATCATTTTCGCCTCCCACGGCGATATCGAACAATTGCTGTCGTCAGCGGCGGATCTGCACGGCCCCAGTTTGGAGAACACCGTCTTGGTGGGCGTCAAGAACGCCACGGTCGATCACAAGCGCGCACTCGACGAGTACGGGGTATTGCTGGTGACGATCGACGAGATCGATCGCCATGGCATGGCGGCCTTGATGCCTCGCGTCCTCGCCGCGGCGGGCCAGGGTGTGAACGGCGTCCACGTCCATTTCGACATGGACATCATCGACGGGCGTGTTCTCGGCGTCGACGACACGACGCATCTGGGCGGCCTCACATTCCGAGAAGCGCACCTCGCCGCCGAATTCATCAGCGAGACCGGCCTGACGAGATCGATTTCGATCGGCAGCGTCGCGGCAGCGGCTTCCGATCCCCTCGGACGGCAAGCGACCTTCGTCGACGGACTGGTTGCATCGCTGCTCGGGCGCAAGGTGGTCAAAACCTGACGTTGTCGGCAGCCCTTGCGAGAATCGTTCGATGATCACGCGGAGCTCCGGTCAGCACGTATTCATCGCACTCGGCACGCCGTGGCTCGATGCCGTGGTCGCGTTTCTCGAACCCCGTGCCCGTGTCGATCCCTGGATCATGCGCGGAAAGATGGCCATCGGCGACCTGTTGATCACTGTTCTCGACACCACTCCTCGCACGCTGCTCTGCATCGAGACCGTGGCTGCGCCCTTCGACGGCACGTCGCGGATGGAAGTCGATGAACGCCCGTACGAACTCCACGGTTTGCCCACCGTTCCCGAACTCGAACAACGATGGTCCATCACGTTTCCCACGGATCCTGGGCCGGTCGACGACGCACTGGCCGACCGGATTCTCACGGCCGGCCAGTCGCACTACGCGCACTACTTCGGCGACATCGACACGCTGGATCCGACGTCCACAGCTGCCCACGCCCGAACGTTGATGAACGAGCGGGGAAACTGCACAGGTTGCAGCGCACCGATGCCGTTGCGAAAGTTCAACAGCAGCGATCGCCTTCACTTTCATTCCGCATCACGGATCTTCAGGCAGGCTGAACCTGGTGACGACTACCCAGCCGTCCTGTGCCGCAAATGCACCGGAAGGATGGCCACGTCCGGGCACACCAACTTCATCGACTACATGCTGGCGAAAAATCCACCGTGCCCAGAGTGCGGTGCACACAGAACCGCTCAGTGTTCCCCGGGGATGCCGGTCCATCCATTCGATCACCTACCGTGGCTCGCCGGAACAGGCTGCGTCGTGGGACCGGACACCCCGGAATGGACGTGCCGAGCATGCAATCACTCATGGGGACAGATGTTCCCGCCGGATCACCCACAGCACGACTGATCAGTTCGCGGCGAAGCCGGGAAGCCGATCGATGTCCGCGATGATCGAATACTCCGCGGCGTCACCCTGGAGGATTCGACTCTGCTCGCCGCGGACGTCGACGGGGACGTCGCCGGCCAATGTCACCCGGTGCACACTGCGGGCCTGAGTCCCGTAGTCGGCGATACCGTAATGCTGAGTCGCCTGGTTGTCCCAGATCGCCAGGTCGCCGGCCGACCAGTTCCATCGAACAGTGTTTTCCAACTTGATGATTCGTGCCTGCAGGATCTGGTAAAGAGCGACCGACTCCGACGGCTTGAGCCCGACGAACTCCTTGAAGAAGTGACCGAGCAGGAGGGTCTTCTCCCCCGTCGCCGGATGGATACGCACCACCGGGTGTTCGGTCTCGTAGATCTCACGGGTGAATTCGGCGTAGTAGGCCTGGCGCTGCGCGTCTACCGGTTTCGCCTGATCGACAACCTCGGCATAGTCGTAGGCATTGGTGTGAACGGCCCGCAAATTCTCGACCAAGACCTTGAGCGAAGGCGGCAGTTGGTCGTACGCAGCGGTCGTCGACGCCCACGTCGTCGCTCCGCCGTACTCGGGAATGGTCGTCGCTCGCAGAATCGAGGCTTTCGGAATGCGGTCGACAAACGTCACGTCCGTGTGCCAACTGTTGGCGGCTCGGTCGAGCACCAACAGCTTGTCGCCCCTGGACTTCACCGTCGGATGCGGGGTGGTCTGGGTGCCGAGGGTTCCGGCGAATTCGTACTGCGACGTGTCGTCGAGATGATGCTGCCCACGGAAGAACACAACCTTGTGCGCTGCCAGCGCATAGTTGATCGCGTAGGCGGTCTCTTCGGACAAGTCCCCGGAGAGATGGACGCCGTCGATGCGGGCGCCGATCAGTTCGCCTACTTTGTGGACGGTGATTCCGCCGGCAGCGTAGATCTGCTCCGGGGTCTGGGTGACACGTTCGAGTTCGGTGACGGACATGGCGATCTCCTGTGAGTCGGTCAAGCCTACGGGCGCGGCAGTCGTCATGGCGCTGCCTACTGTGAACACTCAATCATTTACGCTGCGGGCTCGAATACGGTTGAACTCGAGGTGATCTCAAAGTTCGCCGCTCCCTCGCCGGAGAATATTGCCGCTCACTGGGACGAGGCCGTCGTCGTTGTCGTCATGAGCTGTAGCGTGCGATCTGCCGCACCCACGTCTACGGAGGACAGCATGCAACCCGAGGGCCCTGCCGAACAGATTCGTTCAACGCTCGCTCGCATCGCCCATCTTGCCGATACCGGCTCGGTCGAGGATTACGTGGAGCAGTTCACCCGCGAGGCCGAATGGAACATGCCCGCCAATCCCGATCGCGGTATCCCCGCACAGGTACGACGTGGCCGTGAAGAAATTGCTGCTGGAGTTCGCGAGCGTCGCGCGGCCGGCATTCAAGGGCCTGGCACGTTCACACGTCACGTCACCACGGCGATCGCCGTGGACGTGATGTCGGAAACTACAGCCCGCGCGGATGCGGTGTGGACGTTCTACGTCGACACGACCACAACTCCCAAGCTCAGTGGCGTCGGGAGCTACGCCGACGAGTTCGAGCTCGAAGATGGGCGGTGGCGACTGTCGCGACGAGTGATCTCGCGCGGCTGACGTTCAGTCTTCTTCGCCGGTGATCGCCTCACACCAGTCTTCGACCTGATCGATCCCCTCTTCCGTCCATTCCGGGCTCATGTCTTCCAGTGCATCGAAGACCACCTCGCAGGTCAGCATCTCCGGTGAACCCTCCGACCCCGCCGTCTCGGCGCCTTCAGCAGAAGCTGTGGCAACTGGGCCGGCGGCCAGCGCAACAGCCATCGCGCCTGTTCCGACCATCGCTTTCACACGCATCGGTTCTCCTCCTTCGCTCTCGCTTCGGTCCTCGGGGTACCCGACTCGCCCCGCCCTACCCATCGCCGTCACTCATGTCCGACTTTCGGCGCCGACGGCATAGACTGAGCTCGTCGCCACCACGCTCTCGCAGCGTCGGGGGCGACAGATACACAGCTGGATCAGAATCGGAAGGCATCCCATTACAGAATCTCCCGCTCCGCACGACATCTACTTCGTACCCCCGGAGCAGGACAGCCCCAATCCCGTGGAACCGGCGTCGGCCGCGTCACGCGCACGGATGGGCGAGCTACCCGAGACCGTCCGATTCAAGAATCGTTTTGCCCTCGCGATCACGACCACCACGCCGCTCGAAGCGATGGTCGAAGATCTCCTCTTCATCCGCGACATCCTCGACGCCGCAGGAATCGAGTATCTACTCGTCCGCGGAAACGACGAGCGCCCCGTGATCGCGGTGAGCTGGACCGAGCGCAAAAACCTGCGGCAGGCACTTGTCGAGGGTTGCGCCAACGCACCCTTCTATTCCAAAACCGTCGACGCGAAGAAGAGCCCAGCGCTCCTTGTCGCGGACGGTGCCCTGTCGAAAACCAACAAGTCACGGATCTTCCGCTTGTTCCGTCCGCGGGTTCACGTCGCAAGCGGCATGAACTACGGCGCGAACATCGGCGTTCAAATCGAATTGTGGTCGATTTCCGACGAAGAAATCGTCCTACCCGTCGAGAACTCACTGACACGACGAACCGTCCTCCCCGAAGAAGCTGTCCGAGGAACCGTCGAGCGATTCGGCCGGATCTGGCCGACTATCGAGAACATGTTCGCCGATCATGCCTCCGATATCAGCTTCGATATCGATCTGGTCTTTTCCTGGGTCGACGGCTCTTCCAAGGAGTTTCAGGCTCAGCGCGCCAAGCGCATGCAGAACTACATCGTCGGAGAGGGCGACGAATCAGAAGCGCGCTTCCGTCAGATCGACGAGCTCAAATACGCGCTTCGATCCATCCACATGTACGCGCCGTGGATCCGGCGGATCTTCGTCGCAACCGATTCCGATCGTCCGGACTGGCTTGCCGACGATCCGCGAGTCACGTTCATGCCCAGCGAAAAGTTCTTCGCCGATCCAAGTGTGTTGCCCACCCACAATTCTCAAGCTGTCGAGTGCCAGCTGCACCATATTCCGGGTCTGGCAGAGCATTTCCTCTACTCCAATGACGACATGTTCTTCGGTCGCCCCGTCGGCCCGGACATGTTCTTCTCCCCCGGTGGGATCAGCATGTTCATCGAGGCCGACACCAGAATCGGATTGGGACACAACGACAACGACCGCAGCGGGTTCGAGAATGCGGCCCGCGTCAACCGCCGTCTGCTGCAGGACCGCTTCGGTCTGATGACCACCAGACATCTGGAGCACGCAGCGACGCCACTACGCAAGAGCGTGATGGCCGAGATGGAACGCGAGTTCGCCGAAGACTTCGCGGCCACTGCAGCAAGCACCTTCCGCGCGAGTTCCAATATCTCGGTGACCAATTCGCTGTATCACTACTACACACTGATGAGTGGACGGTCGGTGGTACAGAAGTCCGCCGCCGTCAAGTATGTCGATACGACGGTCAAAGCCGGGTTGCGCGACATGGACTCACTGCTCGCCAAGCGCTCCATGGACTTCTTCTGCCTCAACGACGGCAGCGCTCCGGAGATCGATCTGGAACTTCGCACACGCAAGATCACGGAGTTTCTGGAGAGCTACTACCCCATCCCGGCGCCCTGGGAAGCCTAGACAAAACAAGGGCCCAGCTGATTTCGGCTGGGCCCTTGCTAATTCGGTCGATCAGCGTGCTGTCACATGCTCCCGTTGCACCGGAATGGGCAGACCGAGATTGTCACGCAACGTCGTTCCTTCGTAGTCACTGCGGAGAACACCTCGATCCTGCAGCAGCGGCACCACGTCGTCGACGAACTCGTCGAGGCCGGTCGGCACAAGGTGCGACCCGAGGATGAACCCATCCGAACCGTCGTTGCTGACAAACGAATCTATTTTCTCGGCAACCTGCTGCGGTGTACCGACGATCGGTCCACGCTCGAACTGATCGATCACCACTTCGCGCAGATTCAACTTCTTGCTCTCGGCCACCGCGCGAAGTTTTGCGACGGTCGCGAAACGATCTTGGTGAATGAAGGCGCGGCCCTGGATGATCGGCGGAGCCTCGGGATCCGGAGCGATGTCGGGTAGTGGTCCTTCGGGGTCGTACTTCGACAGATCGAGATTCCAGATCTGTTCGAGCAGAACCAAAGCGGTCTGGCCGGTGACCTGCTGGTCGCGAATCTCTCGGTATTTCTCGATCGCATCTGCCTCCGAGGTGCCGAGAACAAAACTCGCCGACGGCAGGATCTTGATGTCACCCGGGTCACGTCCGGCCGCGACGGCACGTGCTTTGATATCGCGATAGAAATCGGCCGCCTCGGGCAACTGACCGTACGGTGAGAAGATCGCGTCGGCATTGCCGGCAGCAAAATCGCGCCCCTGCGGCGACACCCCGGCCTGCAGAATAACCGGGCGCCCTTGCGGGCTACGCGGCACTGTGAATCGGCCGTTCACGTCGAAATGCGATCCATGAAAAGCGAATTCACCGGCATCCGGTCTCGCGAGAAAGCGCCCTGATGCCTTGTCGGCCACGATGTCGTCGCTTCGCCACGAATCCCACAGTTCACGCACCAGCGCTACGGTCTCCTCCGCACGCTCGTATCGTTGCGCACGGTCGAGGTATCCGCCGCGGCGAAAGTTCTGGCCGGTGAATGCGTCGAACGAGGTGACGACGTTCCAGGCGGCACGCCCTCCGGACAACTGATCGAGCGTCGCGAATTGGCGGGCCAGTTCGTAAGGCTCGTTGAACGTGGCGTTGATGGTGCCGGCCAATCCGAGGTGTTCGGTTACTGCCGCCAACGATGCAAGGACCGTGAAGGTGTCCGGCCTACCGATGATGTCTTGGTCGAAAATCTGTCCCGCACGCTCACGAAGGGCGAGGCCTTCGGCGAGGAAGAAGAAATCGAACTTCCCACGCTCGGCGGTTCGAGCGGTGTGCTCGAAAGAATCGAACTCTATCTGGCTGCCGGCCTGCGGATCCCACCACGCAGTGTGATGGTTGACGCCGCCGAGGTAGGCACCCAGGATGACCTGCTTACGCTTCTGAGAACTCATGAGAATCTATTCCTCGTCTGTCAGGCGGCCGGAGTGCCGGCGGCGTAGCGGTTGGGAACGTCGAGGGGTAGGCCAAGGAGTCCGCGAAGATTCGTCTGCGGAAATTCGGTGCGGAATACGTTGCGTCGCTGCAATTCAGGCACCAGCTCACCGGCGATGGCGTCGAGGTCGTCCACGACGACGCCCGGCCGCAACCGGAAGCCGTCGATTCCCAACTGCTGCCACCGGAGCAGGAGATCCGCCAACTCAGCAGCAGAGCCGGTGAAGGTCATTGCATCCGAACGGTATTCGGTGCCGGCCTGCGCGTCAAGGCGAGCGAGCCGTTCCTTTCCGGTTTCTTCCGGCGTATCGAAGAAGACGACGATGTCGGTGAAGACCCGAAGAGGTTCGCCGGTGCGCTGCACGTGTTCTTCGGCTGCTCGCACTTCACCCAGGATTGCCGTGATCTGCTCGTCGTCGGACGGCGTCACGAACACCAGATCGGCCGTCCGCGCCGCCAGCTCGTACGCGATCCGCTGATGTGCCAACGCGGTAACGACGGGATGCCCCTGCGGCGGGCGCGGTGTCACCGACGGTCCACGGACCGAGAGGTACTTTCCCTCGAAGTCGATGTAGTGCAACTTGTCTCGGTCGATGAACCGGCGCTGCTCCACGTCGCGGATCTCGGCGCCGTCCTCCCAGCTGTCCCAGAGTCGCCGGATTACGTCAGCCGCCTCCGCAGCTTCGTCGAACAGGTCGCGCACGAAGTCCGGGAGGACGCCTGAAACGATCGACTGACGGTCGGCATCGGTGAGCGCGGGGATGTCGCGACGCCCGAACTGTGCTGCCTCGGATTCCGACGCCGAAACCTTCACCTGCCATCCGGCGCGACCGCGCGAGGTGTAATCCAGCGTGGCAACGGCTTTGGACACGTGAAACGGCTCGGTGTGAATGGTGGTGATGGTCGGGATCAAGCCGATGTTGCTCGTGATCGGTGCCAGTCGGGCGGCCACGAGATGTGCGTCGAGCCGAGCGCGCACCCGATCAACCGCGTCGTCGACGGGCTCGAGTGGGTTGGCCGGCACCGAGAGACTGTCCTCGATGGTGACGAAATCGAGCAGACCACGCTCGGCGGTCGTCACCACGTCAGTCCAATACGACGCGCTGAACAGCTCACTCGGGCCCGAGTGTGGCTCTCGCCAGGCTGCAGGGTGCCAACCGGCACCGTCCAGCGCTACGGCGAGATGCAACGGAGCAAGATGAGAAGAGGGGGTGGAGGTCATCGGCGCATACTCCTGTTCGAGAACTACTCGGGAGCGCACAGTGCCGACCGCAGAAACCGTCAGCACCCACTGACGGTTCTCGTGGCGACTGCCGCTTGCGACACGCACCGCGCGTATCGCCAGGTGTGATTCCGGGGCACCCCATCGGCATGAAGGGTTGCCGTCCAGCTAGCCGGTCCTTGTTGCTGGAGCTCTGCACCTACCTCGACGGTAGTGAGTATGCGACAGCCCGGCAATCACCCAGAACTGCGCCGGGGTGCCGGAAACCGCCTGCCACCTCAGATGATCGAGCGTGCCGCCTTTTCGCTCTCGAGGATTCGAATACCGGCAGCGCTGAGCCTCCGGGCTCCCTCGGGCGCGTCGACAGGCTCACCGACCGTCACGTGCGCGCCGAGTGGAACGACCGAATGAACAATTGTCTCGTCGTAGACGTGCACCAGGTTGCACCCCTGAGCCCCGTCACGACCACGCTGACCACCGACTTCCACGTTCAAGTCCTGGGTGTAACACGTCGACGACGCCACGGACACCGGAATGCCGGCGAACGTCGCCGTCGTCGAATAGTGCAGATGCCCAGCAAGAATCGCCCGGACGTCGCTGCCACGCAAGACGTCTGCCAACCGGGACTGATCGCGCAACTCCACCAGAACCGCGAGATCCTGAATGCACGGAACCGGCGGATGATGCAGCGCCAGAATTGTTCCGTCGGGCGCGGGCACCGCCAATTCTGAGCGTAGCCAATCCAATTGACGATCCGAGATCTCACCGTAGTGGTGACCGGGAACCGACGAATCCAGGATGATCACCCGCAGTCCGTCAAGGTCGTAGACGTTGTCGACGGGATGATCGGTGGCGTCCTCGCCCAACAGCAGAGACCTGAAAGTAGAGCGGTCGTCGTGGTTGCCCATCGCCCAGATGACCTGCGCATCGATCTCGGCCGCCACGGGTTCCACGATGGCTTTCAATTCCGCGTATGCGTCGGGGTGTCCCTGGTCGGTCAGGTCGCCGGTGAATATCAGTGCATCCGGGCGTGCGCCCGAGGCCACGATCCCGCTGAGCACTTCCCGCAATCTCGTCGACGCATCCACGGCGTCGTACAACTCCCCCTGAGCCACCAGATGCGTGTCACTGAGGTGCACCAGGAAATGCTTCGGACGCGGGTACTCGGCATTCCGAACGCTCATCGGTCTCTCGCTTCCGCTTGCCGACGCTTAGGCGCCGGTGCGGCACCTACTGATCGTCGAGACTAGTCAACCGACCAACAGTGACTGATCGGGGCACGCCCGACGAACACGAAGCGAACTCCCGCGGCGACCCTCGGGATCGAGTAGTTGAAGCTGCGAGTAGTGTGTGGACAGTGTTGTTCCTGACCAGTCGGCGTTACGTCGACCTTCGCCTGCAGGCGAGCGCAATGTGTACGCGCTCGCTCTGACCTGACGCGTACCAGGAAACATTTCTTCGAATCTGCCCGGCCTCTGGTGCCGCGCTGCGTTTCGCTCCCTTGATTTTCGAAAGGCATAGTCATGCCCAGCTCCACCTCCACCGGCGTGCCGGAAAAGTCCACGTCCCGTTTTCCGTCCTGGGCGACGGCATTCGGACCGCAGATCGTCGCCGGTCTCGTACTCGGCGTCATCATCGGTCTCGTCGCCCGGGCAATGCCTGATGCAGCCGACGGCAACGTCAACTGGTTGGTCGGCACCGTACAGACCATCGGTTCGAGTTACGTCAAGCTGCTCACCGTTGCGGTGATCCCGCTGGTGTTCACCGCCATTGTCAGCTCCATCGCCAACCTGCGCCAGGTCGCCAATGCAGCTCGCCTGGCCGTGCAGACCTTGCTCTGGTTCGCGATCACCGCTTTCATTGCTGTGATCATCGGCATCATCGTCGGCCTGATCACCGATCCCGGTTCACGGACCGACGTCGCCGCCGAAGCAGCGAAGGAACCCAAGAGTTCCGGCTCGTGGTGGGCATTCATCACCGGACTGGTTCCGAACAACTTCCTGGGGCTGGGCGCAAAGACTTCCGTCGCCGAAGGCGTGGCGACTACATCGCTGAGCTTCAACGTCCTGCAGCTGCTCGTCATCGCCGGCGCAATCGGCATTGCTGCACTCAAGATCGGTCCCAAGGCTGCGCCGTTCCTCGAGTTCAACGCTTCGCTGCTCGCGATCGTCCAGAAGGTCCTGTGGTGGATCATCCGCCTCGCCCCGATCGGCACCGCCGCGCTGATCGCCAACGCTGTCGCCACCTACGGCTGGGATGCGATCGGCTCGCTGGGCGTCTTCACCGCCGCCATCTACATCGGTCTGGCCATTGTCTTCTTCGTGGTCTACCCGATCCTGATTGCCGCACACGGTCTCTCGGTTCGAAGCTTCTTCTCCGGTGTCTGGCCCGCGACTCAGCTCGGATTCGTCTCGCGCTCGTCGATCGGCACCCTGCCGCTGACCGAACGCGTCACCGAACGCAACCTCGGCGTTCCTCGTGAGTACGCCTCGTTCGCAGTTCCGCTCGGTGCCACCACGAAGATGGACGGTTGCGCCGCAATCTATCCCGCGATCGCGGCAATCTTCGTCGCCGGCTTCTACGACGTTCCGCTGACCTTCACCGATTACCTGCTGATCGTCGTCGTTTCGGTCATCGGCTCGGCAGCAACGGCCGGAACTACGGGTGCGACAGTCATGCTCACACTCACACTCTCCACCCTGGGTCTTCCCCTGGCCGGCGTCGGACTGCTCCTCGCAGTCGAACCGATCGTCGACATGGGCCGTACCGCAGTCAACGTCACCGGCCAGGCTCTGGTTCCGGTCATCGTCGCAAAGCGTGAGGGCATTCTCGACAAGGAACGCTTCGACGCTCCCCGCAACGGTGATCCCTTCGCCGAGGAACTTGTCGACGCGTAACCCTCGATGACTACAGCAGCGTCCCCGCACCCGAGCAACACGGTGCGGGGACGCTGCTTTTCGACCGGAACTGCACAGACTGTTGTCGACCGTCAGACGCCCAATGCCCGGGACAGAGTCGGCCACGCCTTGGGCAGTCGTTCACGCCAATATGCCCACGCGTGTGTGCCGTTCGGCTCGTAATCCACCTGCGCCGGAATCTTCAGCTCCTGCAAACGTGCGTCGAACATCTTGGTGCAGGCGTGCGCAGCAACCTCGATGCCGCCGCCGATCACCAGACGCTCGAGTAGTTCCGGAGTCTGCAGCGTCTCGTCAGATCCGGGACGACCATTTGCCGTCGACACGTAGATTTCCTTGCCACGCAATTTCTCTGCGTTGATCAACGAATCGTGTGCCTCCCACTCCGGACCCCCTGGCACACCCCAGATATTGGCCGGATCTCCGCTTCGAGAAGAAATCGTGGCCTGCACGGCAGTTCGGCCGAGCGGATCCATCGTGGAATAACAGCCGCTGAACACGGCAACGCCGCGATACATGTCCGGAAAGCGTTGGGCGAGCATCATTGCACCCATTGCGCCCATGGAATTGCCGGCAATCGCGTTGATTCCGTTGGTCTTGAGTCGCGCGTCGATCAGCGGTGGCAACTCCTCGGTGATGAAGGTTTCCCACTTGTGCAGTCCCAGCCGCGGATCCGGATTCTCCCAGTCCGAGTACAGGCTCGCGATTCCGCCATTGAGCATCACGACGTTGACGTTCTTGTCGGCGAAGAACGCCGGGGCGCCGCCGATCGTCATCCATCCGCTGCTCTTCTCTCCGGCGTCGACGCCCTCGAGCATGTACAGCGCCGGGCGCGGAACCGAATTGTCCGCGGGTAGCAAGATCTCGACGCCGACCTCGCGTCGAAGTGCAGGCGACGCCACCGTCAGCCTGACTGCCTGCGGTGCGGTCACCTTCTCGCCGACGATGGCCGGGACGACGATGTCGTCGCGCAGCTCCGGCTTGGGGCCCGGATCCTCCTGAAGCGGTCCTGGGATCGTCGACCCCGAACTCACGCTGCCCTCGACGCTGCCCAGACTTCCCGAGCTTCCCGAGCTCCCGGAACTCGGCGCTGCCGTCGACAGTCCGCCCAACTGCAAAGAAAGTGCACAAACGGCCAAACACACCGCACCTGTGCGCGCAGATCGGATCCACGCACGCCGCTCAGTCCTCATGAAACTCCCAAACCAGTCAAAGATGTTTCCGTGAACATACCGTGCAGTTCGGACTTTCTTGGACAAACGACCACGACAAGATCTGTCGGTCGCCGCTACTAGGCTGGCCCCCGTGCAACCGGATTCAGTCAGGGCCCTCGACCTCGACCGAATTCGCGCTGTCGTGGGCACAACCACCTACGAACGCGGACTTACCTACCTGCGGCAGAATGCAGTCGAATCCATCGCATGGAACGACACCGCTGACACCTTGACCGGCGCTGTATCGGGAACTGCGCGAGAGCCGTACACCTGCACGATTTCGGTAAGTCGCAGCGCGGCCGGTAAAGCAACGTTCACGCGTGGCCTCTGCACGTGTCCCGTGCGGATGAACTGCAAGCACGTAGTCGCGTTGGTGCTCGCAGCGGTGGCCGAGGCGAACAAGACTCCACAACACCTCGGATGGGACAGCACGCTCGAGGAGTTGCTCCGACCAGACCCGGCCGGCCGCACTACACGTGGACTTGGCATTCAATTCACCACCCGAACCAAGGGCGCATCGACAAGGCTCATCGTCAAACCCGTACAACCAGGAGCGAGAGGGTGGATCTCCGGCGGGCTCGCCTGGAACAAGCTCGGAAGCACTTTTCAGTTCCCCGCGGATCACCTCCGGGTTCTACGCGACATACATCTCCTCCACAGCGCCGGCAATTACTACAGAAACCAAAATGCCGCGGAAATCGATCTTGCCGGGTTCGCGAGCCCGCAACTCTGGTCTCTTCTTCGTGAGGCGATCAGCGTGGGCGTTTCACTCGTTCACTCGAAGGCCGGCCTCGGCCACATCTCCCTACTCGACGATGCCAGCATCTGCCTCGACGTCCACGGAGCGGAAGACAACAACCTCCGCCTGACGCCCCGAATTCAGGCCGGTGGGCACATCGTGACTCATTCCGACTGGGGACTGGTCGGCACGCCGGCACATGGCGTCTTCGCGCTCGACGCCGCCAACGCGATCACTCTCGCACCACTGCACACGCCGATAACTCACCAATTGAGGCAGTTGATCGACTCCGGAAAATCGGTCGACATACCCGCCGAGCATCGGGATACATTCACTTCGCGGTTCGTGTTCAAACTCGGAAACCTCGCTCCCGTCATATCTTCCGACGGCGCCTACAACCCACCGACTGTGTCCGGTCCTCGGCTACAACTGATGGCCACTTACGCGGACAACCACCGCATCGACATCGAATCGGCATGGAAGTACACCGTCGATGCCGACGAACTGATCATTTCTACCGCAGACACAACCACCGACGAGTCCGAGATCCGCAACCACGTTGCCGAAGATGCCATTGCCAAGAGCCTCGGTGCGGCCGCGGCGAAGGCCACTCTCGCGGGAACGTTGACCGGCCTCGATTCCATGCAGTTCACACTCGACCTCCTCCCCCAACTCGACGCGAACGACGACGTCGACCTCACCGTCGTGGGCACTCCCGCCGACTATCGGCCCGCAGACGACGCTGTCGTGATCGGCCTCAGCACGTCAGCCCCCGACGGGAACAGCGGATCCGACTGGTTCGACCTCGACGTCACCGTCGACGTTGCGGGACAAAGCGTTCCGTTCACCACGCTGTTCTCCGCCCTGAGCAAGGGTGAGACTCACATACTGCTGCCGGACGGCGCCTTCTTCCGACTCGACGCACCTGACCTTCTCGGTCTACACCGACTCATCACCGAAGCGCGGTCGTTGCTCGATCGACCAACCGGCAAACTCGCGATCAGCAAATTTCAGGCCGGGCTGTGGGAAGAATTGACGGCGCTCGGAAGAGTCGAACATCAAGCAGCAGCATGGAAGAAGCAGATCGCAGGATTGCTCGGCAGTTCGGGCATCGATCCCGTCGAAGTCCCGGACACGTTGACGGCAACGCTACGTCCCTATCAGGTCGACGGATTCCGCTGGCTCAACTTCCTCCGGCAGCACAGCCTGGGCGGCATACTCGCCGACGACATGGGCCTGGGCAAGACCCTGCAAACTCTCGCAATGATCTGCACTGCACGGCAATCGAATCCAGCGGCGCCGCCCTTTCTGATCGTTGCTCCCACCAGCGTGGTCTCCAATTGGAAATCCGAGGTGGCCAAGTTTGCACCAACCCTCCACACCGCTGTCATCACGGATACTCTGCGGCGCAGAAGAACCGACCTGGCAACACTCGTCGACGGGGCGGACATCGTCGTGACGTCGTACGCTCTCTTTCGCCTCGACACCGATGCGTATTCGGCGGGCGTCTGGTCCGGACTGGTACTCGACGAAGCCCAATTCGCCAAGAACCACAAGTCCAAGGTCCGCAAGTGTGCGACGGCAGTGAACGCACCGTTCAAACTCGCGATCACCGGCACTCCCATGGAAAACAATCTCATGGAGTTGTGGTCGCTCCTCGCGATCACTGCACCAGGACTGTTCCCCAGTCCCACCACCTTCACCGACGTCTACCGCAACCCCATCGAAAAGGAAGGCGACACAGAGCGATTGGCGCAACTTCGGCGGCGCGTCAAACCGCTGATGGTTCGGCGCACCAAGGAACAGGTGGCTGCAGACTTGCCGCCGAAGCAGGAACAGATACTCGAGATCGAGTTGCATCCGAGCCATCGCGCGATCTACGACACCCACCTGCAACGCGAACGGCAGAAGATTCTCGGACTGCTCGACGACGTCGACAAGAACCGATTCACGATCCTGCAATCGCTGACGGTGCTACGCCAACTCAGTCTCGACGTCTCGCTGGTCGACGAGGAAAGCGGACCTGTCCCCTCAGCCAAGGTCGACGCTCTCGTCGAGCAATTGGACGACGTCATTGCGGGCGGACACCGTGCGTTGATCTTCAGCCAATTCACCGGGTTCCTCGGTTCTATCCGCAAACGACTCGAAGCGGAAAAAATTCCGTACAGCTATCTCGACGGTTCGACGCGCAATCGCGGTGAAGTGTTGGAGGAGTTCAAGTCTGGCGTAGCCCCCGTATTCCTGATCAGCCTCAAGGCTGGTGGCTTCGGCCTCAACCTCACCGAGGCCGACTACTGCTTCATTCTCGACCCTTGGTGGAACCCGGCCGCCGAGGCACAAGCGGTCGATCGCACTCACCGCATCGGGCAGACACGAAACGTCATGGTCTACCGTCTCATTGCCAAAGACACGATCGAAGAGAAGGTCATGGCGCTCAAAGCCAAGAAGTCGGCATTGTTCTCGAATGTCATGGACGCCGAAGGGACACTCGGCACCGGACTCGACGCCGAGGATCTTCGCGTGCTGTTCGAGTGAGGTAGCTATTCGGTCGAACCGCACCTACCCGCTCACGGTAATGTGAGTCGAGAACGGACAACACAGAACTCCCGAACGAAGAAATCCACTTCGTTCGAACGAGAGGAACCTGAATGGGCGTCACACTTGCCAAGGGCGGCAACGTATCTCTGTCGAAAGCCGCACCCAACCTCACCAAGGTCGCAGTCGGTCTCGGCTGGGATGCACGCAGCACCAGTGGTGCCGACTTCGACCTCGACGCCAGCGCGTTGGTCACCGGCCCGGAACGCAAGGTTCTTTCCGACCTGCACTTCGTCTTCTACAACAACCTTCGCTCGCCCGACGGATCCATCGAGCACACCGGCGACAACCTCACCGGTGAAGGTGACGGCGACGACGAAGTCATCAACGTCGACCTCCCGGCTGTACCGCCCAACGTCACCAACATCTTCTTCCCCGTCTCGATTCACGACGCCGATGCCCGACTCCAGTCCTTCGGGCAGGTCACCAACGCCTACATCCGCGTCGTAGATCTGTCGAATGGATCCGAGCTGGCACGATACGACCTCTCGGAAGACGCTTCCACCGAGACCGCCATGCTTTTCGGTGAGCTCTACCGCCACAACGGCGAGTGGAAGTTCCGCGCAGTCGGACAGGGCTACGCATCCGGACTCGCCGGCATCGCCCGCGACTACGGCGTCAACATCTGATCTCTACCAGGACACGAAACGGGGTTCGATTCGGCATTGCCGGATCGAACCCCGTTTCGGTTGTCTGCATCGAACGCGCGAGTTTAACGCTGCAGGATCGCCCTCGCGAGGTGAGCTGCCCAGGGAGAGTCCGCTTTGGTGCCGAACTTCCCCAGCTCGTACCCCGTAGCGCCGATCAAACCGAGTACCTCTACGGTGCTCCCGGACGTGTCACGTTTGGAAGTCTGAGCGCCGGACATGAGGATGCTTGACGACCGAATCGACTCCAGTGCTCCCGCGACGAAGCGATGACGATCTGCCGGCGACAAACCAGCGGCTACGGCGAGGAGGACAAGAAGTTCCACTGCTCGCTGCGAGCCGCCCGGCGCAACCGGAACGCTGTCGACGATCACCGACCACATGATTGATGCGTCCCGCTGCGCTGACTGTCCCCGCTTCGTCAGCACAATCTGCCCTTTGTGCTTTCGCACCAGGCCAAACCTCTTGAGTACTGCGAAGAGTGATCGCCCCTTGGGAAGGTTGACAGGACCTAGTTCGGGTTCGTCGAGCATCGCGTCGACCGTCGTGAAGAAGTCATCAGCGTCGACCCCTTCGACACCGATCAGCGTCAAGACCGCTTGAAGGCGTTGGCCCGCCTCGACGTGGACCAACTCTCCGATTGCCGACTCATCGTCAATGCCGGCTCGAGCGAGGACCGCGTGCAGTTCCGGGACTCGCGAGGGTTCCAGGCATTCGACGAGCATTGCGATGTCGTACGGCGCAACGATCTCGTCCGGTTGAGGTATATGAAGTCGATTGTTGACCTCAGCGATCTCGAATCGTGTCGGCTCGAATTCGGTTTGCGGCCATTCGAGGGTCCATTCGTGGGAGCGCAACTTCTCCGAAGCGAGGACACCGAGGAGCTGCTCGTACTCGTCAGGCCCGACGCATTCCTCCGGCGGACACGCACCGCGACCCGCGGCACACACAATTTGGAATCCGTCGGGCAGTACTTCCGAAGATTCAAGTGTCAGCGTGTGACTCCAGTTTCCGAAGCGTCCGTAGCGATATCTAAGTTCATCGCCGGGCGAGACCATGACCTCGTCCAGACGTACCGCAGACTCTACGATCGCCACTCGTCCGGCGAGGCGCTGCTCGGCGTTGCTTCCGGAAGCTACATACTCTTCGACCTCGCCGGGAAATCGGGTTCCTGACTTGGACCACGCGTGCGAATGACGGTCACTCCACCCCATTGCCCGTTGAACCACCGAATGCAGGTCACCCAGATTCAAATCCGACGCGACGAGAATTCGTCGCCAGATCTGAGTGGATACATCGTCGACGCTGATACGTATCGCGTATTGCGCCGGTACCGCGCGCCTCTTCGAACGTAACGATCGCGCAATCTGAATGCCCCCACGCACTCCGCCAGCTTCTTGTACAAACCTTTGCAGTTCTTCAGGTTCCGTCGGAACGAGTCGCAAATGCGACACCCGCGAGCTGCTCAACCCCACCATGACACTCAGCCTAGGCCAAAGTACTAGGGACAAAGGCACAAAATCGGAGAGTACTTCGCACCTATGAGAGGGTTCACAATCTGTACCTTGGCTAACCAGTCGCTACGTGCGTCGGCGCTGGCATCTTCCTCACCCAATTCCTGCCCTGATGGTGCCCTGATCGTGCGAACGGTACGTTCGGTCGATCTGAGGCGACGAAAGTGTCGTTTCGCTCGATCCCGGACGCGGTGGTCAGTCGGCGGCGTGCCCGCCCCTTGATCGTGCGAACGGTACGTTCGGTCGATCTGAGGCGACGAACGTGCCGTTCGCTCGATCCGGGGGGTGCCGGCGGCGGGATGTTTCGGGGTGTTTTGGGTACGAGAAAGCCCCCCAACCATC
>NZ_JAWLSE010000010.1:0-99913 GCF_033142365.1 Rhodococcus sp. IEGM 1241 | reverse complement strand
CCTGACACCCGTTCATTCGGCATGCTTCCATCCTCGTTTCCAAGGCCAGAAGTCTCCACCGAACCCAGGGCGATTCAGGGCGACGTTCGTCTCGCACACCCGGCCAGATCTCCGGGCCAGCCGACAACGCCGTTCTGTCAACTGCCACCAACGAAAAACCCTCAGAATTTCATACCGAAGGGATGGGAAACACGTGATCATCTGCGAGGTCTATTACTCCGTCAAGCCAGGCCTCAGAAATGAGCTGTTGGAAATAGTTGAGGCCAACGTACGCGAGACTAGGAAGGAAGAGGGGAACATTTCCTATACCCACTATCCCTCCGTGGAAGACGACACCGGCATGTTCGTCTTCGAAGTGTGGAGACGCGCACAGGACGTCGAAGCTCATATCCGCGCGGAGCACTATCTGGCATTTTCACAGAAGCGCAAGCCCATGTTGCAGGAAGGCACCTACAAGTTCCGCACCTACGAGGCGGCCATTGTGGGCGAGGGCGATGGTATCCCAACCTGGTAACGCTCCTTACTGAAGACATGCCGACGGTCAGATCTCCCGAAACTCCAAGTAAGAGCGAATATTCGAGAATGTGAGTCAGTTCGACTTGGCCACACCCACCTCGCTGGGCTCTGCAGCGAGACACAGCACGAAGCCGTGGTGCTCCAAAGTTCTCTCGGCGACGTAATCATGGAAGGACAGTTCGCTTTGATCGAGTACAAGGATGTCGCATCATCCCCGACGAGCAAGAGCGGGTTTGAAGCCGCAGAAATTGGCCGGTTCGCTACCTGGGCATCCAAACGAACTAACGCGACACTCGTGGACTACCCCGGTTTGTGGCGGTGGTCAGTGGAGAAACAAGAAGAGTTCTGGGCGAGCATCTGGGATTACTTCGACCTGAAAGCCTCGGTGTCCTACGACAGAATTCTCGGGTCAACCCAGATGCCGGGCGCACAGTGGCTCCCTGGAGCACGCCTGAACTATGTGGACCAGGTACTCCGACATGGCAGTCGCCCCGGCACTGCAGTTGTCTCCGTCGCCGAGGACGGAACCCGCTGCGAGACGTCCTGGCGGGAACTAACCGACGCAATACACGGCTTTGCCGCAACACTGCAGTCTCTCGGCGTAAAACCCGGTGACCGCGTGGTCGGGTATCTGACCAATAGCATCGAACCGATCATCGCGTTTCTCGGTACTGCAGCGATAGGTGCTGTCTGGTCCGGTATTGGACCGGACTACGGTATTGATGCCGCTGCGGCCCGCCTCACTCAACTCGAACCAAGCGTGCTTGTTGCCGTCACCGGTTACCAGTTCAACGGGACCGTCTACGACCGTCGCGCCGAAGTCGCCGCATTGGCTGCAAAACTCGGCCACAACCTGCCAGTAATCATCGCCGAGCGCGCGGGTCTGGTGTTCGACCCCACTACGACCGACGGCCCCTTGATCGCATGGCAAGAGGCAATAGAACCCCGCAAATCCACGGACGCATCGTCCACATTGCAGGTACCGGCGGACCACCCCCTGTGGATACTCTTCTCGTCAGGCACTACCGGAGTCCCCAAAGGTATCGTCCACGGGCACGGCGGAATCCTGCTCGAGCACATGGCATCTCTCGGCCTACAGTATGGCGCCGAACCGGAGTCAGTCTTCTTTTGGTACACCACGACGAATTGGATGATGTGGAATCTCGTGGTTTCAGCCCTGCTGACCGGAGCCACAACGGTGACTTACGAAGGAAGCCCCGGGTTCCCGACCTTGGACCGCCTCTGGCAGATCGCCGGAGACGAGAAGGCCACTATGTTCGGCACCAGCCCTGGTCATCTGCAGTACACCGCTAACGCGCAACTCGCACCAGGCCAGAATCACGACCTCTCCAGACTCCAGCACATCGGAGTCACGGGTTCCCCAGTTGCACCGCACCTCTACGACTGGGTGGCCGAACATGTGGGCCCTGATCTGCCCCTCGTGTCCACGAGCGGAGGAACCGATGTTTGTTCCTCATTCGTCGGCTGGTCGCCCGGAATGCCGATCTATCCTGGCGAGATCGCTACCGCATCGCTGGGTGTCGCTGTCGACGTATACGACGCCGAAGGTAATCCAACCATCGACGAGGTTGGTGAACTTGTGGTTACAAAGCCCATGCCCAGCATGCCGGTCTCGTTCTGGGACGATCCTGACGGAGCGCGCTATCGAGCTGCGTACTTCGACGTCTACCCCGGTATCTGGCGTCATGGTGACTGGATGACCCACACCAGCCGTGGTACTTACATAATTCACGGCCGCTCCGATTCGACACTCAATCGAGGCGGTGTCCGGATTGGCTCCAGCGATCTCTATGCCGTCGTCGAAGCGATGCCGGAGGTGGTCGAAGCGTTGGTCCTCGGCGTCGAGTTGCCGAATGCGACATACTGGATGCCAATGTTTCTCGTCCTCACCGACGACGTCGTTCTCGATGATCCACTCGTAGAGAGGATTCGCCGCAAGCTTCGCGATGAAGCGTCTCCACGTCACATTCCTGACGAGTTCTTTGTCGTACCCGCACTGCCGCACACCCGGACCGGAAAGCGGCTGGAGGTACCACTCAAGCGGATACTGCAAGGCGCAGATCCAGCAGCAGTGGTCAGTCTGGGAGCCGTGGACAAGCCGGAGCTCATCGACTTCTACACCGAAATGGCTCGCACGAGGTCGTGACGTTGATGACACCGGCGGATCAAGTTGCAGGACGAATTTCAGCAGCTGTAGGTCAGCCCACCACCAAGATTGGTGGATCGACAACCTTTCCCGACTAGTATCCGTTTGCGTCGATTCTCGCGGACGAATCGCCGGTGCTAGGAATCTCCTCAGAGGGGAACTCCGACTGACTCATTCACTCCATGACGCAGCCACGCGTTGGCTTCACATCTCTTACGCAACAATAAAGTCCGAGAAGCCGACACGGGCCTCAGTCTGCAAGACCCCGGACTGCGCCATCGCGCAATGTCCGAGGTCTTGCGTCCTCCGTCAGGACTAGAGGACCCCCACTGCGGCATCGCCTGCGGGAATCTGTTCCAGCAGTTGAACTTCCGGAGGAGTCACGAGCGCCGATTTGAGCACGGCACCAATTTCACGCATGACGGACCCCTTGAAATGAGCACCGAGATCTTCCTGAGACGCCCACTTTTCGATCATCACGAATTCGCCCGTCGTACCAGCCTTGCGATGCAACGCATACAACTGACAACCGGACTCTTCGTGCACAGCCGGCGCGGCGCTCTTCAGAGTACTTTCGACCAGATCTACCTGATCCGGTTTTGCGATCATCTTCGCTACCAAGATAACTGGACTGCTCATTCATCTCTCCTATTTTCTTCGATCGAGAGTAAATCTCGTGACGCTGCGGTGATCGAACACTGGCAGGTGGCTCGGCGATGGACCCGACAGGCCACACCCCGTACACACAATAACACTCGTTATAATTTCGGCTCGTAGAGATGGCTCCGCAAAACCCAAGGGCGAGTTACGGTCTATACGCACCCAGCCACTCGACGGATCGCCCATAACGGCAATCCGCAGCGATTCAACGTCCTCGCCGAGTGCGTTCGCGCTCCGGAATTGCGGCCGCGCGACGCGTATCACAATGTTTCAGACTCGATAGGAATCACCTCCAGAAACACCATGAACGACGGCCCATCGAGCCGGGATCACAGCGGCGCCGGTGAGTCTTTCCGAGCCTGCGATCTCGGGAAAGGAAGAATGCACACCACGACAACTCGCTCCACTCCGTCGCGTTCGAGTGCGATGCTTCATCGTTGATGATCACCGTCACAGATGCACTTGGCAATGCTTATCGGCCTGCATCTATTCACGCATCATCTCGACGAAGTCAACGGTAGTCCGTTGCACCCCAATGATATCGATACACTGTGAACAAAGGTCATCATCGGGAATGTCCACTACGGGCGAGGAATCCCCACACAGAATCGAATTGCGGCCGCGCGGAGTTCCGCTTGCGCACCACGGACCAGACCAGTGCCTTCTGCAGCAATAAGACGGTTGCCCCACGCAGCCATGATGCGTTCGCTGAACCAATTTTGGTCGCCCTGGTAGTGAAACACCATCACCGAAGCACGTGGATCTGCGGTGTGGCGTACGTCGTCATCGTTTCGCTGCAATCGTGTCGACTGTCGATGTGTTGCCGACAACAACACACTCGAAGACTTTCTGCGGCAGAGGAATTAACGATGTCGAGGCCGATCCCGCCGCTCCCCCTGATAACGAATGCAAATCACTGAACCATGCTGTCGCCGCCGTGGACACATTGAGTCGAGCCTGCAAAAAGCGTCTGCGGACTCAGCAGTCCGTCAATACTCATATAGGTGTGTCAATATACCCTATGGTATATTTGCGATGATGGTCATCGGGGGGATGATGGTCATCGGGGGAAGTCGGGTGCCGAACAAGTCGATTGCTGCGGGATGCAAGCCAACCCGGAAGGTAAACCGCGACAAACGAACAGCAGTCGATCCAAGCAATGGTGGGCGACGCCGATCCAAATCGAAACAGAGCCACTCGAAGCGCACGGCGAGGTACGCACCGCGGGGCGGTTGCCCGAGAGACGACTGAAACCCATTCACTGACAGTGATATACGGAATTCAGAGGAACGGGAGGGTCCACCAAGGCAAATCGCAGTCCGCCCTGTCATCGAGATGACACACCTAGCCATTTGCAACAGCCCATCCCCTGCGACCGCCTTGGCATTCATGGACGCGTTGGGCGTCCTTTCGTTCGATGGCGCACTCCTTGGATAACGAATTCCCGACGCGTGCGAGCAGACTCGATCCGGTGAGAGAGACGTCTTTCTTGCGGAGATGCCCCTGCGAGGCTACGACATTCGTCACGGAACTCGCCAATTCATGTCGCACGTCACATTACACACTTTCCACATTTGTTGAACAAGTGTAATGTTACGCGGCAAGGAGGTCCCATGCGTACGCTCGACGAACTCATGCCCGCACTCAGCGCAAGGTCGGTTGCACTCAGCTTGATGCTGGGTTCCCGTCCACCGAAACTCACGGCCCGGGATCTGGTTTCACTGGGATCGCTGTTCGGAGTCACGTCGTCGACTATGCGCGTCGCCCTGTCCCGGATGACCGCGGCAGGCGACCTCGTGACTGAGGACGGCGCTTACGTCCTTGCTGACCATCATCTCGAACGGCAGGCATCTACCGACCGTCAGGCAGGAACTCGACGTCGACCATACGACGGCATGTGGCGCATGGCAGTCGTAACCGACCGCGGCCGCAACGCCGAAACCCGTGCGGCGCTGCGTGAATCGCTCACCTGGGCACGGCTTGCAGAACTGCGAGAAGGCGTCTGGCTACGTCCGGACAACCTAGCTGACCTTAACCTGTCCGAATTCACCGAACTCGAGACATTCGAGACGATTCCCGAAGACGACAGGAACCTCAGTCGGCGACTGTGGGATCTCGATGTATGGGCCGCCGAAGCGCGCCTGTTACTCGAGACGCTCACTTCTCCGCGCGAACCCATCGAACATCTCACCGCTGCCGCAGCCTCGGTCCGGCATCTACGAAGCGATCCCGCATTGCCGGACGAATTACTCCCCGAACGATGGCCAGGCAATGAACTCCGTTGGGCCTGTGAAGACTTCCGCACCGAGCTGACCGCTACTCATCTGTCTGTCTGTCGCCAACACACAGACTGACGAGAATAAGTTCGGACACAGATCCCGGGCGCATTCCGAGCGAGAACTGCCGAAAACGCAGTCACAGAACGTGTTCACCGAGATCCGGGGAGCGCGTTATTCGGTGTGCACGCTTCGGCCTGCCAACCTTCTTGTACCCCAAACACCCTCGCGAAAGAGACTCTCGTGGAACCAACTCCCGCCCAAATCCTGGCCGAGCGAGCCAGATTCACACCCGAGGCCGACGCTTATGTTGACTCGAACGGAAGGACATTCACCTTCCGAGAAGCTGACGGCCGCAGTCGTGCGCTTGCCGCCGCACTTGCAACCGTCGGAGTTAAAAAAACACGACCGCGTAATCGTCCTCGCAAAGAACGACGAATTTCTGGCGACATCTTTCTACGCACTCTCCTATCTCGGAGCCGTCGCCGTCATCGCGAACTGGCGCCTGCCGATTCCCGAGCTGGCGTACGTCGTCGAAAACTCGGAACCCGTTGCAATACTTCATGATGCGGAGTTCACGGCGACCGCGGAAGCACTGGCTGAAAAGAGCGTCCGCAATCCGCTCAGGGTCTGCAACGGCGCGATTGAAGCCGGTGACGCTCGCGTCATCGACGCCAGCGAGATCGTGGACCATTTCAACCCACCCGATCTGAGTCCAGCAGGTTCTGCTCACGATCCCGCAGTCATCATGTACACCTCGGGAACAACCGGGCGCCCCAAAGGCGCTGTCCTGACCAACGCGAACTTCTTCTGGTCCGCGCACGCCATGACGAACAGTATTGCGTGGGAGCCGGGCCATCAATTCCTGCTTGTATCGCCGATGTTCCATATCGCCGGGCTGGCACCACTCACAGCAAGCGTTCTCAGGGGAAATACCACGATCTTTCTGCGGGACTTCGATCCGATCCAGGTATGGCGCACGATTGGCGATCGACGCATCACGACGATGATGGCCGTGCCGATGATGCTGCAAGCCCTGCTCCAGGTGGCACGTTCAAGTGAGGTCGATGCGAGCAGCTTGATCAGCATCAGCTGCGGTGGTTCGATGGTTCCTGTCAGCCTCATCCAAGGTTTCGACGACTTGGACGTAACAGTCCAGATCGTCTACGGAATGACCGAATACACCGGCAGCCTGACGTACTGGTTACCGCGGATGGGCTCGAAAGGCTCTGATTCGCAAGGAAAAGCGCTACTTGGCGCCGAACTCAAGATTGTCGATTTGACTGACGGATCGACGGCCGATTCCGGATCTCGAGGCGAGGTCTGGTGCCGCGGGCCACAGCGCTTCGCCGGGTACTGGGGGAACGCGGAAGCTACCGCCGGTGCAATCACCGAGGATGGCTGGTATCGCTCCGGGGACATCGGGTACATCGATGACGATGGCTTCCTGCACCTCGTCGATCGGGTCAAAGACATGCTCATCAGCGGCGGCGAGAATATTTATCCGGCCGAACTCGAGGCAGTGATCGCTCGACACCCTGATGTAGCCGAGGTCGCGGTCGTCGGAGTACCGGACGAGCGCTGGGGAGAGGTTCCAACGGCCCACGTGGTCCGTATGAATGGGTCCGCGTTGACCGAGACAGAGGTCATCGACTGGTGCCGGGAGTATCTTGCGGGGTTCAAGCGCCCTAAGAGCGTCACGTTCATCGACGAACTACCTCGCAACGCAATCGGCAAGATCCAGAAGGCGGCTCTTCGTGGATAAGTTCGAGCTCGGCGATCTACCCGAAGAATCGCGAGCGCTCTTGGATGCTGTCGTTCCTCCACCCAATCGTCCGCCGCTCCTCTACTTGGCGATGGCTCAGAATCCGGCGGTGCTGCGCGCCTACGCCGAGGGACCTATACTCGGCCTGCGCGGACTACTCCATACTGGACAGCTCAGCAACGCCGACCGCGAACTGTGCATTCTGAGAGTCACTGCGCAACAACGAGCCGAGCATGAGTGGGGCGTCCACGTAGCGTATTTCGGCAAAACTTCCGGACTTACCGACAGCCAGAATCGGGCAACGGTCACCGACGAGACTCCGACTCCGGATTGGTCCGACCGACAACGCGCAATCATATCGATCGCAGACGCAATCGCCGGCCTGAGGCCCTTCACCAAAGATGAGAGCACGGTGATCGACCATGTGTTGACAGCCGCTGAACGCGCCGAGTTCGTCGCGATCTCCGCCCTGTATCTCGGCATCTCCGCCCAATGCCGCACCCTCCAGATCCCACCGGAGCCCGGGGCTCCGATCATGCCCGATCCCATCGAACGCTGTAACTGATCACGACACCACTTGCACACTGGTACTCAACCGAAACCGATATTCAGAAGACGAGTTCCGCCCCGCTACCTCCTAGGTACCGGGGCGGAACTCGATCGTGGCGCAGAAACAACACCCCTCCCACGGATTTCAGAACGCTCGCCTTCGACGCTTGACGTGATACACATCTCTCTGCCATATTTGTATGCGATACAAGTCGACTAGGTAATTCCGCCCACCCGAGAAATGGCACCGAGTCGCAGGGACTGAGAAGGCAGCTGGCCTCTCCGTCATTTCCGGAACAAACGCCCAACACGGGAGCGAAACCGGGACTCGCAGCGTCCGACGCACCTTTCCGGGACTCGTATCTGCTGAAAATGCTCCAGCTCAACAGTTTCCGAAAGAAGGACGATCGTGACTCCGGCTCGACAATTGATAGACTCCGCACCCATCAGTCGACTCCAAATCCGCGTACTCATCGTGTGCATGCTGGCAAACATGGCTGAAGGGTATGACCTGCTCTCCATGTCGCTGGCCGTGGTCCCACTCGCCGATATCTGGGGGTTGACAGGTGCCCAGACCGGCATTCTTCTTGCCATGGGTCCGGTTGGCATGATATTCGGCGCGATCGTTTTGGCGCCATTGTCCGACCGTTTCGGCCGCCGCTCCCAACTCATCCTGTCACTCAGCATAATCGCTGTGTTCCTTGGACTTTCGGCGCTCGCAACTGACATGACACAGCTATCGGCATTCAGGCTTCTCGCCGGAGTAGGCATGGGCGGAATGCTGCCCATCCTGACCATCACGGTCGGAGAGTTCGCACCGGTCAGAAGACGCGCTGCCGCAATCGGCATCCTCTCAGTAGGCCTACCCCTTGGCAGCGCGGTAGGAGGCGCAGGCGCCGCCCTACTGATGTCGGACACAGGCTGGCAGCGTGCCTTCGTCCTCGGCGCTGTCCTCACTGCTCTCGTATGCATGCTCGTCATTGCCACTGTCCCGGAGACGCCGGACTACCTCGCAGCGAAGGGTACCGACTCGGCCCGGCGCAGACTCGAGGACATCCTGGCCCGAATGGGGATTGACACACACTCCGCAGCTCTTAGCGCCGAGTTCACGAATACGAATACAGCAGAACAGTTCCCAACTCCTGCGGGCTTCGCGATTCGATCCTGGCAGATGGTCGTCGTAGTCCTCATCTTCCTCCTGGTCGTCTCAACCTACTACTTCAGCAGCATGTGGCTCCCCAAACTTCTGGTCCTGGCCGGGATGTCAACTGACGGCGGGTTCGGAGGCGTTCTACTTCTATCGTTGGGGGCGGCGACTGCGGGACTCGTCGTCGCAGTGCTGTCGAGTCGATTTTCACTGTTCGGCTTGACTGTCACCTTCGCAATACTCTCCGCAATCTTACTTGCGGTGTTCTCGCTCGTGTCGTCGAATCTCATGTACGCACTGGTGGTAGCACCAGTACTCGGCTTATGCCAGTGCGCCACCAACGTCGCGGTCTATGCACTCGTGCCGGCCCTTTTCGGTGCCGAGAATCGCTCGGCTGCAATGGGACTGGGTATCGGAATCAGTCGAATAGGTCCGATCCTGATGCCATTGGGCATCGGAATGCTCATCGACCGCTCCTGGCACCCCGAATCGATCTTCCAACTCATGATCGTTCCCACCCTGCTCTCGGCTGCACTGGTCTACTTCCTATGGCGCAATCAGCGCGCTGAAGAATCGCGACTAACGGCCCCAGTATCGGCTCGGATTCCCGATACGATGGAAGCTTCAGCCTAGTAAGGGTTTTCGAACCATTTGCGTGTGGTCTCTCGCTCTCGGCACCGAGAGTGAGAGACCACACGAACGGACGCAGCTTGAAGGTGATTGTCGATGCACGGTCGTGGTTGCCTGGCCGCGACGCCCAAAAGGTGGAAATTTGAGAGACATTCAAGCGCGGTTCCGGCGCGTCGGCGGTGACGCGCTCTCACCGCTTCCTAGTTGTGCGATTTCCCATCCGGAGAGTTTCGTAAATGCGCTGGCCGCGGCAGGGAGGACTTCTACTGCAAACCAGCAAGTTCGAGTTGCCCTTGCCTCGCCCGCCCAATTGACGAGGTGCACGAGAGATGCATGGAGGCTGACCGACGACGAACTTTTCGGCCTCGGCACGGCGCCCGTCCCCCCGCGGAACGTTTTGATTGGTCTGTTTGTCGTTGATTCACTGCGTCGACCTGGGCAACGCGCTCCGTCGGATGGCCGAAGTGACTCCTCTGTTGTCGGGATTTCCCCAAATCCGCCTCGAACGTCGCTGCGACACAACAACAACAGTGTGTGTCGAACTTCGCCCCGAGATACGAGGACATGAAACAAGAGTAGACAACCCAATCAATCGCCTGCTGATAGCCTTCGTACTCATATTTCTCCACCGATTCTCCGCCTGGCTGATTGGGCACCGCCTGAAGCCGGTCACGGTGCAGCTACCGTTTCCCGAGCCGGATCAAACTGTCCGCACGCAACTACGACTCGGTCTTCGGTACTCGCGTCAGCTTCGATGCCACCAAGGTCGTAATGGAGTTCGAGAATCGGGTGCTTGTCGCCCCGATCGTCCGGACCGAGGAATCACTCGACGCATAACTACGAGACTCTTCAGCACGTGCCTTCACTGAACGCGACTACGACGACACACCCGTCGCTCACGTTCGCCAACTGTTCGAAATTGACGGGCCGACCGTCACGATGAGCGCTGTGGACGTTCCGGTAAGACTTTCGATCAGTCTCTCTCACCTCCGGAAACTACTTCGACATCCAGGGACGTCTTTGAGTGAAATCAAGACCGAAGCACTCCGCGACTCTGCCATCTCAGGTCTGACTCGCGGCGAATCCGTCGACGACGTATCTGCTCGACTCGGATACTCCGAGCCCAGCGCCTTCCGTCGCGCCTTCAAACGGTGGACAGGCGTTGCTCCGTCCTCTTACTGCACACGCCGTCCAAGACCGGACAATCGTGAATTGGAAACCCCGTCGCATCGCAGCTAGGACTCGCGCTTGGCAGATGACAGGACTTGTGGAAATCACTGGTCTACAAGGCGGCAACTTCAGGCACCGTGCGCGATTACGATGCGACTTTCGCGGTGATCGTTCAGCACTTGCTGCAGATACGGTCTGAAGTGGTTCTCCGCGCCGTCGGGCGTCGCTTGCCAGAAATCACGAACCTGGGGACGTAAGTGTTCACCACCCCCATCCTTTGCCACCAACGGGTCGCGCACCGCCCGAATCGACTCGATGATTGCCGAGTCGGTATTGAATGGTTCAAGTAATCTTGGTTGACTCGCCCAGATCTGGGCCCACAGCGAGCGCTCATGCAGCACCGCGACTGCGTCTGGTCTGGCCTGATCAATCTCGAGTTGGCCTGTGAAACAACTGTTCTCACCCACCCCTCTGCGCAAGCAGTACCTGTCGCATCGACTGACAAGTCGCCCGCATCGCGAAAGCGAGTTTCGTAGCCGCAATGCTCCATCGCACTGAAAACTCCCGCTGTACCCGCATCATGACTCTGCCGGCATTCTGACCGGTCATCGCTACCGCCCCGTAGGTCACAGACCCCGCGAAACGCGGCGCTATTTCCAGCGCGAACATTGCCGCATCGCTCTGTCCGCGACAGTTCCAGGGCAGCGCGCGTACAGACGCTCGTGCATCGTCATATCGCATCACGTCAGATCTTGTATGTTGTACAAGTCGTGTGCTTTGATGACTAGCGTGTGCGCGGACCGACCACGCGCCAGACCACGCAGATCTCGACGATACGGATGATTTCGATGCCTCGACCCCCGCGTAAAACCGAACAACCGACCCGCAAGGCGCTCATCGATGCAGCGGAACAACTGTTCGCGCGACGCGGATTCGACAAAGTATCTGTAGCCGAAATTGCCGAGAAAGCTTCCGCTTACCCGAACCAGGTGACACATCACTTCGGAGGAAAGGAAGCACTCTTCGTCGAGTCCGCCTGCCAGTCGATGCTCAGAACTGCGAAGGATGCGGAACGAGTATCCCGCCACAGCGAGTCGATTGATCAGCACGCTCGCATGCTGATCGCACGGCTACTGGGCCCCGGAGCGGAGTCGGTGATGTTCTTCGCCGAGGCCATGTTGATGGCACGACGCAAACCCGAACTGAGCGAAGTGATTCGCGAAACGCTCGACCGACTTCAGACCGCCGGCGAGACGGCTATGGTTGCAACACTGATGCGGACCGGTTGGGAAACCCGGGTCATGCCTGACGTCATCACTCGCGGATTCTGGTCGTCAGTCTTCGGTCTTGCGCTCGAAAAAGCCGCAACCGGAAGGGATTTCGATCATGCAAGTAGCGAGGCAGTCGCATTGTTGATGATGAATCTCAACAAGGCATTCACCACGAGCAGCGAGACAGAGAAGTTTCACGAGACCTAGGAGTTACATGTCCATCCAAGAAAGTCTGTACGCGCTCTTCAGCGAATCTACTGCGAAGTATCCGAATCAACCGTTCCTCGCGGCACCTCGTCGACTGGCATCCTTATGGGGCGTGGACACAGAGATCACATACTCCGAAACGCTATCTCGTGTAAAAGAATTGGCAGCAATCTATTCAAGCAAGCACTTTGGCGAAGGTGATCGAATCGCGTTGGCCTTCGAATCGCAGCCTCAGTACTTCTTTCACTATCTAGCTCTGAACTCCTTGGGGATATGCGCCGTTCCCCTCAATACCGATCTGACTCCCCCAGAAATTGCCTATCAACTCGCGCATTCGAAGTCAGCAGCCGTCGTCTGCCTGCCTGCACTCGTCACACTACTCGAGGAATCAATTACGCTGTCGGGGCGGAGTATTCAGATAGCCGTCGACTCGCCAGAACACTTGAAGGCTCAGTCGGACGATATCGTGCGCCCGATGTCCGACTCTCCTCGTGATCGAGCTGCGGCAATCCTTTACACCTCCGGGACAACAGGCAACCCCAAGGGGTGCGTCCTGAGCAACGTCTATGTTCAAGAGTCCGGGCGCTATTACGCCGATCTTCACGGCGACGTTGCAGTAGCACCGGAAACCGAACGAATGATGAATCCACTCCCGCTCTATCACATGAACTCCATGGTCACGACTGCCGGGGCAGCTATACAACGCGGTGCGTGCCTGATTCTGCCGGGCCGTTTCAGTGCGAAGAACTGGTGGAACGACGTCGCAGAAACCGGAGCCACTCGCTTCAACTACCTCGGTATCATGATCCCAGCTCTACTGGCCCAACCTGAATCCCCTTTGGACAAAATGCACTCGGTCAAGTTTGCATTCGGGGCAGGTGTAGACCCGGCCGCACACGCTCGGTTCGAAGAACGATTCGGAATCGGCCTGATGGAAGTCTGGGGCATGACCGAAACCGGGCGCTTCTTGATCGTCGACAGGGAACCGCGCCACATCGACACACGAGCATGTGGTCGAACTCTTCCTGGATTGGAAGCCAAGATCATCGACGACCTCGGCCAAGATCTGCCGGACGGGGAAACAGGAGAGCTGGTTGTACGTCACTCGGCAGAAAATCCCAGGTACGGATTCTTTTCCGGATATCTCGACAATGAAAAGGAAACCGAAAAGGCTTGGGAGGGCGGCTGGTTCCACAGTGGCGACCTTTGCACGCGCTCGAGCGACGGGATGTTCTTCTTCGTCGACCGAAGGAAGAATATAGTTCGGCGAAGCGGCGAGAACGTTTCGAGCGCAGAGGTCGAAGCTGTACTGGCGGAACATTCCTCGGTGGCCCAGGTAGCTGTACTTGCGGTTCCCGACGCCATGCGCGACGAGGAGGTTCTCGCCTGCGTGGTCACCAATGGCACCGCGTCGGACGACCTGACGACTGCAACGGCGATGTTCGCACATGCACAATCAAGGCTGGCGTACTACAAGGTGCCAGGTTGGATCTACTTCGTCGACACTCTCCCGACGACCGGAACCCAAAAGATTCAGAAGCACAGAATCTTCCCGGGAGGTTTCACTTCTGACATTCCAGGCCTATTTGATTTGCGCTCGATGAAGAAACGCAAGTCCGCGTAGCAGACTCACAACCCAGAATCCGAACACAGAGAGTCCACCATGAACAGCCAAGTTTCATTGCACCACACCCACCTTGTTACCAATCAGGTCGACAACGTCTGCCGCTTCTACAAGTCGAATTTCGACGCCGAAGTTGTCTTCGACGAAAAGATCGACGGTGATCGAAATATCTTCATGACCATCGGCACCGGACGCATTCATCTCTTCGAATCACGGAACCCACCCCAGCACTCGCGGAACTCGTTCCACCATCTAGGGATGATGGTCGAGAACTTGACCGAGACCATTGCGAGACTGGAGAAGAACGATGTGCAGGTAACTGCCGTGACCAATGTGCCTGACGGACGATTCGCCATGGCCACTGCGCCTGACAACGTGCTACTCGAACTGTTCGAGGTCAATGGAGAAAATCGAAAGTTCTTCGTAGCGTAGTCGTTGCAGAGACCGCCGATGAGTCAAGATGTTCTGCTCGTCGGCAGTCTCGTCATCAGGTTCGGGCGGCGAAAGTCAGGCCCGCCGCGAACGAGGGAGCCGCCAAACGGGCGTACTGTAACGTATATCAGCATACCCAGCAGCTTCCGGCTGCATCGCGCACGAGACCCAGGTGAGCAGTGAAGAAAAGTACTGTAGAGAATGCACGCCTCTCCATCAAAGACGAGATCGCGCAACTCAAGCACCAGCAGATCCTCGATGCAGCGGTCGGACTCTTCTTGCAGAACGGATACCACGGTACATCCGTCGATTCGATTGCGAATGTTCTCGGAGTATCGAAACAGTTCATCTACTACCAATTCAAGGACAAGGCAGCAGTACTCAATGGAGTGTGCACCGCTGGAGCCGAACTGACACTGTCCGCGGTCAACGCCAACGCCGAAGCACCAGGGCAGTCCGCCGCTGAGCGACTGCGCAGTTTTTCACGTCGACTGACCGAGATCGTCATCGACCACGGCGGCTATCTTGCGGTATACGCGAGTGAGGTTGCGTCGCTACGCGACGAAGACCGTAGGCGGATTCTCGGAATCCGCGCTGAAGTGGACAACAAGGTCAGTTACATAATCGAGGAAGGGATTCGCTCAGGCGAATTCCGCGACGACGATCCCATGGTTTCTGCGCGAGCAATCACCGGCATGATCTCGTTCATGTGGACTTGGGCTCATCCGTCAAGCCCGCAAGCCCGCGCAACGCTCGTTGAGCAGATGATCCGAATTTCACTTCGATCGGTCGGGACCACTGAATAGCAGCCTGGGGCTGGGGCCCGCCTCTCGGCGACGGTCCTACAAAACCCGCTACCGGAACTGACGGCCAACTACGCGCTGAACTGGCTCCTTGCCGATGATGCCGAAGCATACATTCGGCATCATCGGCAAGCTCCGTTCATATCGGACGGCAATCCACACTCCGAGATGGATCTCAGTGACGCTGTGGTTCAGTCAGTTTCACCCGAAACGGATCCAACTCGAGATCAGCTGAGGCGCTCGATCACCATTGCCATGCCCTGTCCGCCGCCGACACACATGGTCTCGACGCCGAAGGTCTTGTCCTGCTCCTGCAGGTTGTTGATCAGGGTGTTGGTGATGCGGGCACCGGTCATACCGAAGGGGTGACCCAGGGCGATCGCGCCACCGGAGATGTTGAGCTTGTCCTCTTCGATGCCCAGTTCGCGAGCGGATCCGAGGACCTGCACGGCGAATGCCTCGTTGATCTCGAACAGGTCGATGTCGGAGATCGACTTGCCGGCGATCTTCAGGGCGTTCTTGACGGCCTGGATCGGGCCGAGGCCCATGATCTCGGGAGAGAGGCCCGAGACGCCGGTGGAGACGATGCGAGCGAGCGGGGTCAGGCCGAGTGCCTTCGCCTTGGTGTCGGACATGATCACCAGTGCGGCTGCTCCGTCGTTGAGCGGGCAGGCGTTGCCGGCGGTGACGGTGCCGTCGGGGCGGAAGACGGGCTTGAGGCCGCTGATGCCCTCGTAGGTGGTGCCGGCGCGAGGGCCGTCGTCCTTGGAGACGACGGTGCCGTCGGCGAGCGTGACGGGCGTGATCTCACGCTCGAAGAAGCCGCGAGCGATGGCTTCCTCGGCGCGATTCTGGCTGCGCACTGCCCAGCGGTCCTGGTCTTCGCGGGTGATGCCGGTGGCCGAAGCGACGTTCTCGGCGGTCTGGCCCATGCCCAGGTACACGTCGGGGATCAGGCCTTCTTCGCGAGGATCGGTCCAGGCGACTCCACCCTCGGCGAGCTTGGCGCTACGAGCCTGCGCTGCGTCGAAGAGCGGGTTCTTGGTGTTGGGTAGGCCGTCGGCGTTGCCCGTGATGAAACTGGAGACGGACTCGACGCCGGCGGAGATGAAGACGTCGCCCTCGCCTGCGCGGATGGCGTGCAGTGCCATCCGGGTGGTCTGCAGCGAGGAGGAACAGTAACGGTTGACCGTCACACCGGGGAGGAAGTCGTAGCCGAGCTGAACGGCGACGACGCGGGCGATGTTGAAGCCCGACTGGCCGGCGGGCTGGCCGCAACCGAGCATGAGGTCGTCGATCTCGGTGGGGTCGAGCTCGGGGATCTTTGCCAACGCGGCGGCAACCATCTGAGTTGCGAGGTCATCCGGGCGGATGTCCTTGAGCGAACCCTTCATTGCGCGGCCGATGGGCGACCGTACTGCTGAGACGATTACTGCCTCGGGCATGAAAACTCCTGAACCCCCCGGTTGCGGTGTTGCCGCCGAGGGCTAGTGTGAGTGAAAATATGCAAGCGCATAGTTTCTTGCTTCGCATATAGTGACCACTCACAAGGAGCCTGTCAACCCGCACCGAGATGGAGACCGAACGCGAATGTCGAAGGCCGCCGCACGAATACGAACCGCGGCAATTTCCGTCTTCGCAGTGAAGGGGTATGCAGCCGCGAGCACTCGCGATATCGCTGCGAGTCTGAGTCTCAGCCCTGGAGCTGTCTATCCACACTACAAATCCAAGGAATCCCTCCTGTTCGCGATCAGTCTCGAAGGTCATACGAGTGCACTCGCAGCCGTGAAACAGGCTGATCCCGCGGGCGAGTCACCCAGCGTTCGCCTCACCTCCACAGTCAGGGCATACGTCAAATGGCATGCACAGAATCGTGATCTCGCGAGAGTGGTGCAGTACGAACTCCGTTCGCTTGCCCCGGACCATTTCGAAACAATCGCCGCCCTTCGTCGCTCGACATCGCGCGTCTTCGAACAGATAATCACTGACGGCAACGCATCCGACGAGTTCAACACCATCGACATCGGGGCCACTACCCTGGCAATCACATCGCTCGGGATCGATGTGAGTCGATGGTTTCCATCCCAAACCTATTCGGACCCGGACACTCTCGCCCATGCGTACGGCGAGCTATCCCAACGAATGGTTGGCGCGCGGCGTCGACCCGACTCCCTGCCTGATCCGACATGATCAGCAATAGAACGAAAGTCACGACCTGAAACTTCTCGGTCAGCAAATTCTCCGGTCGGTGAAAAACACCCGACTCCGGCACCCCGTTCCAGGCAAACCATTACCTCCCGAACGGGACGAACGAGCGTCGATTGTCATCAACACCAAACCGTCAGCTAGAGAATAGCTTTCAAGTGAAGATCCTCTGCAATGGCACAGTCGGCACGCTCACCTCCTCAGCTCCATCAGTGGCCGGTGAAAACGGCCGCGCGGCGCTCGACAAAAGACTGAACACCTTCCACGAAATCCGCCGACGCCAAAAGCTTCTCCCGCATCGCCGGAACCACAGCAATCGCCGCCTCTTCGCCATGCTCGGTAAACGTCAACGCAGCAGCCTTCGTCGCACGAACACCGAGCGGAGCACACGTGCAGATCTGCTGCGCAAGCTCGATCGCCCGAGCACGCTGCTCCCCGAACGGAACAACCTCCTGAACAAGCCCGATCTCGAGCGCCCGCTGCGCCGAAAACTCCTCCGCAGTGAACAAGTGGTACATCGCATTTCCCCACCCCATACGCGTGAGATACCGAAAATGCGCTCCCCCGAACGGTGCGATGCCCCGCTTGGCCTCGACCTGACCGAACCGCGCAGTGTCAGCAGCAATCACGATATCGCCGGCAAGCATCAACTCGATCCCCACCGTGTACGTAATCCCCTGCACCGCAGTGATCACAGGCTTACTGCACCGCCGCTGCAACCCCAACGGATCAACCCACCCCTGCGGCCGCGGCTTCACCGTCGCCCCCGGCCCGAAGAACTTCGGCATATCGAGACCAGCGGTAGTGTGCTCCCCCTCCGCCTCGATGACAGCCACCCACAATTCGTCGTCATCCTCGAACTCGGTCAAACACAACGCCAACTGATCCATCATCTCCGGCGTGACCGCATTCTTCTTCGCCACGTTATCGATCGTGATAACACAGACACGACCATCAACCGACTTACGCACCACACCCACAGGCTTCTCACTCATTCAGTACTCCAAAATTTTCCGTAGACTCAGTGCGCAGGATTCACCCGCGCACTCTGCCGAAACAATCGATGGCTGGATATGAGGCACCGGCAATGAAGCGCCGGCTGCATCCGATCTCCGCTCGTCAGTTGCCCGCTTTTTCGAAGTCGAGCACCAAGCGACCACGTACACCGCCCGCCGCTTGACGCCGGTATGCGTCTGCTACTCGGTCCGGCGAGTAAACATCAGCCACCCGACCGCTGATCACTCCCTCGCCCACGAATTCGGCGACGCTGCGCATCGCCGCCTCGTTTGTCGCGTGATTGCTGACAAGGATCAACCGGGCATCAATACCTCGGACCGTGGCGATCCGACCTGGGCGCACGGTGACTAGTACACCGCCGTCGCTGACCGCCCTCACAATATCGGCCCCCAACAGCGCGGTGTCGAGTACTGCAGCGACACCATCGCGATAGGACTCCCTGATTCGCTCAGCCAACTCGGGACCTCGATCGAAAACCAGTTCAACCCCCCGCGCACGTACTGAATAAGCCTCAGTCGGGTCGGCATCAGCTACGACGTGTAACCCCTGGTTGCACGCCATCAATGTAAACATCGTCGCAAGATGGCCAGCCCCACCGGTCACGGCGACGGTATCCCCGCGACCCAATCCCATTTCGACCAAAGCCATGCGCGCGGTCAGTGCATTCATGGGAATTGTTGCAGCTTCCGCGAAGTCGAGCGAATCATCGATGACGGCCACAGACGACTCCGGCACTACTACGTACTCTGCTTGTCCGCCGGTCTGCTCGCCGTAAGGGACCACAACTGCCATCACTCGCTGCCCGATCTGCAAACTACTGCTTTCGGACACCGAATCGATCACGCCCGCAACATCCATACCAGGCACCCACGGCCCGTCGACGCCTGTCATCGACCTGCCGAATGTACGCATAGCCAGGTCCGCGGGATTGACCGCGGCCGCCGCAACGCGAATTCGCACTGTTCCGGGCCTGAGTGTGGGCATGGGAATCTCGTCCACACCGATCTCTCCATCGGGTCTGATACAAACGGCTTTCACGAATCCTCCTGTCCACGAACAGTTTCAGGCAGCACCCACATATGACGACGATCAGTCGAGCACGAAGATCGGCTTGTGTCCCGGCTCACTCGACGTCAATACGTCAGGCATCTCATCCCACCCGTAAATTCCACTGGTTATCAACTCGGGATGCAGAGTCCCCGCTGCGACAGCCTCGAGGGTAGGAGTCATGTTCGGACGGGCATGTCCCTTGCCATTGTGGAAATTGACTCCACGCAGATACAGCGACAGCATGGGCACCGGAACGTCCTCGAAGTAAATCCCGACGCTGTTGACGTACCCCTCAGGCATGACGGAAAGTAAAGCCTTCCGCAGTCGAGCCGGATCCGCGCTGGCATCGATAGCCAGGTGAAAGTTCTTCTCTCGCTTACCATTGATGTCAAAGACCTCGGCACCGAGCTTCTCGGCAACTGCCATTCTCGTCGGATCATCGTCGTAATACACAGTGCGGGCGCCAGCGCAATGAACCGCCGTGTCGACACAGTACAGGCCGATCGAGCCCGTCCCGCCGAATACCGCGATCTCAGGATCATCGATGCCGGCGATCGTAGGCATCACCGACTCCCATCCGAGAGCGAGGTTGTCGCCGATCGAGGCAAGATGAACCGGGTCGACCCCCTTGGGGAGCGGAGCCAGATTGAAGTCGGCGAACGGCACTCGAATCAGCTCTGAAAACGTTCCCCCCCAGGAACCGTTCAAGGGAAGTCCATACTGCGCGTCGCCGTAAAGTAGGCAACGCGCAGTATGACCTAGCCTGCACTGCGTACAAGTGCCACAGGCAATGTGCCAGGCAACGCCGACGACGTCGCCGACCTTGACATCGGTACACTCCGGACCAACCTCCACGACGGTGCCCACACACTCGTGGCCGATCGGGAAAGGGCCGGCCGCAGACATCGGAGTGATTCCTCGAATGACGTGATGGTCAAGATCGCACGTTGTCGCTGCAAGGGGACGAACCAGCGCGTCGGTGGCGTCGACAATCACGGGCGCGTCAACTTCGTCGATACGAAGTTGGCCTGGAGCAACAAAGATCAGACTTCTCATGGTTCTCCTCGTTGAACTTGTGATCATCGGGAACAGAAACGATCACTTCGATCATTCACATTGCGTTGCAACGCAAAAGTATTCGTACGGACCCAGTCCAGGGCAAGCACAATCTGGTCACGCGCGAGACATCTCTGCGGTCAATGCCCGCTACCACTCTGACTGTCTGGATTCGACAAGCTGATCGACTGAGTTCGCACTAGACTCGAACAAACATTATGACAGTCGACATAATGGCGATACTACAACCGATCGTCGCAAGTACGCAAGCCTCGATCACGACCAATCGTCAACACCCCGCGCTATGACAACATGCGTCACACTGCACGCAATTCAGCGAAATCCTCTGCATTCAAGAAGATCCAGATCCGATGCTGCACACCAACACTCCGCCGCAACGACACCGCCGACGTGACAGTTGCTCCGACCGGATCCAGAACACCATCTGCTTGCGATCCAGCCGAAATCGACCGCGCCCTCACATTCGACAAAACTTGCGCGATCGAACGACAGCCCGTATGTGGTTCCACTATGCAGTTCGTAAAAATACGCTACGGTACAATGGTCAGCATCGCTTCGACGCGCGGCACCGAACAGCGCAACATGTTCAACATCTTGAGCACCAATAACTTTCACTCCGTCCGAGAAGAGAGATCCACATGCTGGTCACAGTCCGCCCCGAAACTGGATTGACGCTCGACGCCGAAGTCACAGGTGCCGGAGAACCGCTACTGCTACTCCAAGGCATGTCGGCACATCGCGGAATGTGGGGTGACGAGTTCATCAGCCGACTCGAATCGCAATTCACGGTCGCGGTCTACGACCACCGTGGCATCGGCGAGAGCTCACGGGCACAAGAACCATTTACCGTGACCGACCTTGCCGACGACGCGAAAGCACTGATGGACAATCTCGGTTGGGAATCCGCGCACGTGGTCGGAACGTCAATGGGCGGCATGGTGGCACAACAACTGTGCCTGCGGGCCCCTGAGCGGGTGCGAAGTGTGATCTTCGGGTGCACCACAGCTGGAGGGCCAACCGGCCTCGAGGGGCCCGGAGCCCCCCGCCTTGTCGAGGCGATAGCCTCCCGAAACGCAGAAGTAGCTGTCCGGACAGCATTCGAAGTCAATGTATCTGCCGAGTTCGCCGAACGCCCACTGGAGTACGAACGCTTCGCAAAAGCCTCGGCCGCGCGGCGGGTCCCGTCCGCCGTCGTACAACTACAGGCTGCAGCGTGCCTGGGACACAACGTAATTGACCAACTCGAGAGCATTACGTCTCGCGCAGCAGTTATCCACGGAGCCGAGGACGAGATGATCTTGCCATCTGAAGGTCGCAAACTGGCAGAACGAATTTCCGGCGCATCACACCAGGAATGGGCGGGCGTGGGTCACCTCTTCTGGTGGGAACGCCCCGCTGAAACTGCCGCGTTCATCACTGCCCACGCCAAGGCTTAACCGGCGGTCACCTGCCCCACCCCGGGGCCGGGCTGCAACGAAATCGACCACTCAGTCACTGCAGAAGTGCATAGGCAATCCAAGGAACCTCGATGGCGAAGTCCGACATAACCGCAGCGCCGATATCGGGTGCAGTTGGCACGCTCTCGATCGAAGCTTGCTATCGGCTCGAATCGACCGAGATTGCACTCGATGGCACAACATGGGAAACCTTCATACCGTCGGCGCATGTAGGCAGCCCGTGGGGGCCCGGTATCCAGCATGGGGGGCCAGTCGCCGGTCTACTCGCTCGCAGTCTAGAACATTGCCGACCACGTGACGCTGCTCGCATTTCGCGTCTGACCGTTGAGATTCTCGGACCAGTGCCCATGTCCCGAATGAGTATTCGGTCGTGGGTCGAGCGACCAGGCAATCGGATCGAGCTACTCGCCGCCGAGGTCTGTGCAGCAATGCCCGATGGATCGATGCGCGCGGTCGCTCGAGGACGAGCCTGGCGACTTGCGACGCAATCTACCGCCGACGCAGCCCATCACGCAGACTCGACTCTGGACCACATAGAGACTCCGGACCTGCCAGGCGGCGAATTGACTCCGATACCCGACTCGTGGAAGACGGGGTTCGCCAATACCGTCGAGTGGCGGATAACGTCGCCGCTCGGTCTCCGGAACACACCTACCACTGCTTGGGTGAGGCTGAATCAAGCACTCGTCGAGGGTGAAACAACGAGTGACCTCGCCGCTACGACCGCGTTGGCCGACTTGGCCAACGGACTCGGCGCCCGTCTCGATCCCCACGAGTGGACCTTTCTCAACACCGAACTGACAATTCATCTGTTCGCCCCTCCGCGCAGCAGCTGGATCGGCCTCTCGTGTGAGACTTCGATCGGCCAGGACGGAATTGCCATGAGCGCTGCAGTCCTCCACACGCCCGACGGTCCGGTAGGGAGGGTTACTCAAAACATCCTCGTCGAGAAACGGCCGGAACGAGTTCAAGCCTGAGTTTCCCGCCGCATCCTGGTTGCTCGACACCGTGCAACTGGAAGAGAACATCTTCCGCCTATCGGAATGACCCGAATTCACGCATCGTTCGACTCGATTTCCTTGAGATAGTTGTAGACCGTGAACCTGGTCACTTCGAGGGCGTCCGCTATTTGGACTGCCGCCTCACGGATCAGAAAGAATCCACGGTCGTTCAGTCTTTGCACCACCGAGAGTTTGTCAGCCCTCGACATACGCTTCACAGCGACACCGGCAGCAGCAATCTCCCGCCGGATCATCAGCACTGCAAGCTCGTCGACGTTACGCACGAAATTTGGCGACGGACCATCCAACTCGGCCGAAACGGCAGGAGCATTTGAAACTTCACCAACGTGTTTTTGTCCCCCGGACACGCCGTGCAGAACCGAATCCACGAGGTCCCGCATCGCCTCCCACGGTGAGATGTCGACATTCACCGACAGTGCAGCCACGGCCGCTCCATCGAGATCTCGAACTTCGATACTCGTTGAACGGACCTTCCTGCCATCCGTCATGACCGACTCGAAGGACACGAAGCCATCTTTGCCGATGTCCGTCACCCTCTCCAACATCATCGAATGTGATGGGTCGCCAACCTCGCGGTTTGTCAACTCACCGGCAATAGCCACAATCGAATTCGGGATCAAGTCGAAGTCGTGGAGGACGACTTCGACTCCGATGGGGAGAACCGAGTCCAACTGCGCAACGACGCTGGCAATTACCTCCACTGCACTGTTTCGGTCCTCGGAATGAGGAAGACAAGGCATCGAATCCGCCGGCTCGGCGATCGATTTCTTGCTTGTGGACGGCGATTTCCGTGGTGAAGGCATGTAGAGCCACTTTCTCCCTTGGCAATCTCAATGGGCAACTGCCCTTGTTTCTACACCAAGTTGAAACCGCTGCTGGATTCTCGGGTCATCGAGGCGCGCGAGTCCGCCATTCTGCAGGACTCGACCCTCGTGGAACCAGAATAGGTTCACTCCAACGGCTTGGTGTGCTCGAGTACTTCACTGGCGGAATCTGACGACGGAGTTCTCCCAGAGGAGTTTGCGTAGTGAACTGCACCGGCTTCGGCAATCCGTGGGATGCTGACCCGAAGTCGAGAGCAGCCTTGTCGATTTTCCCAAGGGATGGGTACCAGGCAGACAGTCGGCTGAGGGATAGCTTGACGTGGTAGCTGCCTCCTTCCGTCGAACGCCGTGCCAAGGCCCCGAGTATGCCTGCGGTACCCATGTATCCCAGAATGAAATCGTTCAGCACTCCAGTAGGCGGACCCGTCGGAGCTCCCTGCGTTCCTTCCCCGGTGTGGTACCCAGTGAATGCGAGTGCCTGGGTATCGAATCCGGTGCGGTCCGACCATGGTCCGGTGAATCCGTAACAATTCAAAGAGCAGTAAATGATCCCTGGACGTAACGCGGCCGCCTGAGCAGCACCAAGTTCGAGGGAATCGAGTTTCGAGCGACGGATGTTCTGGACGAACACGTCAGACTCACCGAGGAGCGAACGAAATGCAGTCGCGCCGGCGTTCTCGTGCAAGTCCAGTCGGGCCGATCGCATTCCGACGCCGACGTCTGCCCAAACCATGTCGTGTTCGAATTCATGCGGTCCGTTGACGTGAAGAACATCCGCGCCGTGTTCTGCGAGTGTGCGACCGACGACTGGTCCGGCGATCGCGCGGGTATAGGAGAGAACGCGGAGACCACCGAGTGGTTGAAGGGAGTCAGGAAGTGGTTCAGGGTCAGAATCGCCGATCTTTTCGATCGTGATCAAAGGCTCGTCGAGGATCGCCTGTCCCTGCGGGTGATCCTCGAACTCGGTTCGAGTGCGCACTACGCACAACGGGACGCCGACTCCATTGGCGCGCTCTTCGAGTTCGAACGGATCCCACCTGGAGATCGCCGAGGCGATCGACTGCTTGTTGTGAGGAACATCCAACAGCGTGAGCAGCGCATCGCGCTGAGCGGGGAAGAAGGCGCTCGGGAGAACCCATCTGTCGTCCCTCGTACGAAAGACGTCAGTCAGCAAAGGACTCACCATGTGACCGCCCATGAAAACACTGCCTTGATGCGGTGTGAGGATCGATCCGAAATTGGGCGGGTAGCCACCGATGAGAGTGGAGTTTCCGATAAGTGGATTGATCGCGTGCACTGCCTGTGCAAGATCGATCGAGAGCGTCTGACGCTCGCCGGTTCGTCGTTGCCAGAGGTCGGCGATTGCGACGGCGACGGCCATCATCGGGATACCCATCGCTCGACCCAGGTCCGTGACGGATCGCATCATGGGTTTGTCGTTGACGATATGGAGGTCATCTACCGAATTGTCTCGACACAATCCGATCCCACTCAGTACTCTGTCGAGTTCGGCTACGAAACTGGACCTGTCCGAAGGCATGTAAATCCGTTCTCAGAGGTTGTGGCGGAGTTTCCGGCGCCGGGCTTCACCCGTCGGTTTCCGCGAGGTTCGACAAACCGACAAGACTGAGCCACTGCGAAATAATCGACGGGCCTAGGTGTGCAAGGTGTGGCTGACTTCGAGGATTTCGATGCGAACTGTGCCGACCACGTCGTAGTGCTCTCCGATACCCTTGACAATCGGCCCCTCGACAAAATCGCGCATCGCCTGCTCGTTGTCCCAAATATAGATGCCACCCACCTCACCTGTGTTGACATCTGTCACGCGATACATTTCCTCCAGTCCTTCGATCTCTCGGAAATGGAATGAGCCGGCCTTGGACATCGCGACCAGTTCCTCGTTGGGTTTGTGACTCTTGAAGCGAATAGACGAGATGATCACTTTAGCTTCCTCGTTTGCGTCGTTGTGACGGGTTTCATTGACTCTCAACAACAGTCGAGCGACTGGCATGATCTCGCGAAGTCACTGATTTAGGATGAGCCTCACTTCGAGAACCTCGATACCGACCTCACCGTCAACGTCGAAGACCGCCGGAATGGCACTCACATTCGGGCCATCGAGATTCCCGCGCATCGATTCTTCGTTCTCCCACAAGTACATTCCGCCAACCTCTCGCGTCTCTGTACTCTTCACGCGATAAACCTGGGCAAGGCCCGCCGTCGATCGATAACTTGGCAGGCTTGCCGAGGAAATCGCCTGCAGGTCCGACTCACTTTTGTTGCTGACGAAACGCACAACAGACATCATCGGCTTCACTGCGAGCGTCATGTCATTGGTCAGAGCGCCACCTACCTCGAACGTCTCGATGCGAACCGGTCCAACAACCGCGAATCGATCCGGAACGGATTTGACGATTGGCCCATCGAGATAGTCTCGCAGCGCCTCCGACGTCTCCCAGACGTAAATTCCACCGACCTCCCCGCTGGCGTGATTCCGAACGTAGTACTTCTGCTTCAACGCGGCGAGGTTCCGAAATACCGGCAAGCTGCTGCGGGAGATCGCCTCCTGCTCCTCATCGGATCTACCGCTTTTGAACCGCATGGACAGAATATGCAACGTGAAACTCCTTGATTTGTATATTTTTTCGCCGAGGGCGCGGGCGCCAAACGCTCAAGAAGTCGTCGGAGTGTCGTATGCGCGGAGCGCAGCCAGCCCGTGCGACATCCCAGCCCCAGCACGTAGCGCGGCGCCGACGAACACTGTTTCTGCGAGCTCCTGCTCAGTTGCACCCGCGGTGCGTGCAGAGACAACATGCGAATCGATGCATGAGGAACATTGCGTCGTCAACGCGACTGCCACAGCGATGAGCTCCGTGTATTTGCGCGGGATCGCGCGTCCCGGCGCGCGCAGCGAAGCCTCGTCAAATGCAGAAAAGGCAGCAAGCGCCTGCGGTGCATGCTGCTTGAGAGCTCGAACATACGCACGATTACCGTCTTCATGACTGTGTGCGTCGTGATTTGTGACCATTGGTCCGTGTTTCCTCTCGGTGGATTCGACTACCAATCGCAAGATTTCACCCTGCTCACGACAGAGTCCTTGGATGGCACTAGCTGGTCCGAAGATTGTCCGGATTTGAATGAAATACGATAGGAGCAAGGACTACTCAGTTCGATCTCGATTCGATCGTGTATCCGATCAAGTCCCTCGAAATCACTTATTCCGAGGCCAGTTCGCTCATGTAGTTGTAGATCGTGAAGCGAGTTACGTTGAGTGCCAACGCCACGGTGTCGACAGCGTCCCTCAACATGAACATTCCCCTCGATTCGAGGCCTGCGACGACTCGAAGTTTGTGCCGCTTCTTCATCTCCTCGACCGGAATCCCGATACGCGCAATCTCACGGCGAATCAGTTCAGTCGCCAATTCCTCGACATTGCGAACAAACATCTCACCCTCGGAAGGGCGAGGCGACGTCGTCGGTGCCAACGAGGTATCAGGGATGCGACTCGCGACTTGCTCGGCACCCCCAACCCTGAGGAATCGTTCCACCGACTGACCCGCAGCACGCCAACCTGTTACGTCCACGTTCACGCAGAGTGCAGCGAACGGATCACCCCCTTCGAGGCGAAGTATGACAGTCGTCGATCTACCCTCTCGTCCGTCCGGCAAATCCGTGGGATACCCGACGACAACGTCTTCCCCGGACTGCAAATGTTGAAGCAGCACATCAGTTGCAGGGTCACCGATACGTCGCCCTGTTGCATTTCCGGTAATAGAGACAATGGAATTGGGAAGTCTCCGAAGGTCGTGCAACACAACTTCGGACGGCAGAGGCATCGCCAACGCCAACGGAGCTACAACTTCCCCAAGAACCCTCAGCAATTCCGTAGTCGACTCTTCGGACTCGGCTTCGGAGAGCACTTTCGCCCGACCCCTTTGCATTGCGACTTTCCTCCAACCCCGACAATTCAACTTGGTGTTGAATTGTATGCATGACCGGGATCACATGTCAACGAATTGTTGATATAACTTCGCTTGAGTTCAAAACCCTGTGCAAATGAGACCGGATCGAAGGGCAGAGCGCTCGTTTCGACAACCACGCCCTGCCTTCGATCTCGGGTCCACATGCCTTTTGATCGACAATCCTGCCGGCAGAGTCGATTCGCAAAGGCGCACACCCGCCACCTGACTCAGCATATTGCTCCGAACACCTACTCCGATCGACTTCACCGATCAGAGTCGTCCACCGTTGCGTACGTGAATATTTCGCCATCCAGCCACTTTGACGCGAACCTCGAAGCAGCGATGATGAAAACGGGCCGAATGGCTCCACCGGGACGAAATGCGTAGCGCCACACTTGCTTTGACTCGACGAGATGCGACCGCAATACCTGTCGCGCGGGCAAAGATCGCGCGCGTCAGTTTTCATCTGCGACTCGTTCACCTGCCAATTGAGACAATCAGCCGACTACAACTGAGACGTGTCACGAGCAAGGGGTCCATGCGCGAGACGATGATCCGCACAGCGGTGCAGATCCGATCAGTCGGCGCTTCCCGCCGTGCACACTGAACTCAACTTCCTCCACCACACCAGATCTCAGGATGAGTGGCCATTTACTTAATCAGATGTCGATTCGAGTGATCTTTTCTGCGACGCACACTAGGCGCTCATGGCCCTCTCGTTTCGACTGTAACGCCATGCACGGCCTGTACGCCTCCGTCAGCCTCGCTGACGGAGGCGAGGACTCGCCGTCCGCGGACCCGTGAGCCCACCAGTACAGGTGCCGGGAAGCGGACCTTGTTGAAACCGTAGTTGACGCCCATGGTGCGGTTGGAGACCTCATATATCTCCGCCATGAATGGCACGATCAGACTCAGGGTGAGTGGGCCGTGCGCGATCGTCGTCCCGAAGGGTCCTTCGAAAGCGCGGTCGACGTCGGAGTGAATCCAGGTCCGAGCGTCCCGCGGTATGGGGAAGAGTTGCTGCGGACGTCGAGAAGCCCAACCCATCGCACACCAGAGGAGATCAAGCCTTACCAGTCGCGGCCCTCGCTGATTCTCGCAATTGCGCACACTGAATGACGTGACCACTTGCATCGGTTTTTCGGACAAGCCTGCGGCCGCGAGAATCAGATTCGCCGCTTCCTCGACCAGTCCCACTTCGCGCCGGTCGCTCATAGCACCGCCTGGCACTGTGAGCGCCAATCGAAAAGTCTGCGCCCTTACCGGGTTACCGGCCTGGTAGATCGAACCGACCTGGCGTTCATTGACGTAACCCCAGGCGGACTTCCGGAAGAGCTCGGTATCCGGCGCGCCTATCCATCAACAGACTCGCGGTCAGATCGCGCTCGTACTGCTGGCGAGGAGATACATCGATCGCACTTTCCAGGTAGGTCAGTTCGAATGTTGGTAGTTCGCACCTCTCAAGACACGACCATGTTTCAGGATGAAATGACCGACCCGATCAGCTGCTCGAGTTGGATCGCAACCCGATCGAGCGGATCAGTGGCACGTTTGGCGCGACACATGGCAACCGCCCCTTCGGCCGCAGCCACCACCAATGTCGCCACCTGTTCAGCATCGACGACTGACGCACCCGCCTCCGACAATGAAGTCGACAAAAGTTCTTCCCACGCGGAAAAGACATCTGCAGCCGCAGCCAGGGCGGGATTCGGCTCTTCAACATCGACATCTTCGACCGCAACCGACAACACCGGGCAACCAGCGCGAAATTCACTCCGCAACACGATGTTCCGCCACATTTCAAGGAATGCACGCAGACCCGCCACTGGCCCGTGAGATGCCAACTCCTGCGCCAAGGCAAGCCTCACCGAAGAGCCCGCGAACATTACGGCTTCAGCGGCAAGTTGCTTCTTGCCACCCGGGAAATAGTGATAGGTGGAACCAAGGGGAGCTTTCGCATGCTTGGCCAACTCGCGCACGCTCGTCGCATTGAGCCCGCGCCGACTCATCATGTCAGCAGCGCCCGCCACGATGCGCTCCCTCGAATCACGTTTGCGATCGACCATGTTCACTCCAATCCCCCGGGCCGATTGCCGCGGACGACTCCAGATTCTACCCACGGACACCGATGGTCGATATCCGAGAAAACCGAGAATCACACCACTCCACTATAACGATCGTTATAGCCTTGTTCCGGCGCCCTGCACGGCAGGCCGCCACCCACCCGCATCAATACAGAAGGTTTTGAGATGCCCCCCACCCTGCAAATAGAAGACGCCGTCGCAGTAGTCGATCTCGGAGACGACGAGAATCGGTTCTCGATCGACTGGCTGTCGACAGTCGAATCGATCCTCGACGATGTGCTCGAGAGCGAGGCGCAATGCCTCATCACCATCGGTACCGGAAAGTTCTACTCCAACGGCCTCGACCTGGAGTGGCTGATGACTCATAGCGACCAACTCGCGTCGTACTCACAACGTGTCCAGGAGTTGATCGGCCGAATTCTCGTGTTCCCCATACCGACTATTGCAGCACTGCCTGGACATTCATTCGGTGCAGGCGCAATGCTCGCACTCGCTCACGACTTTCGAGTCATGCGAGAAGACCGCGGGTTCTTCTGCCTTCCCGAGGTCGACATACGCATTCCCTTCACTCCCGGAATGACGGCGCTCATCCTCTCGAAGGTGACGCCGCAAACAGCTACGTACACAATGACAACAGGCCGACGGGTGGGCGGAACCGAAGCCGAAAGTCTCGGCATCGTGGACCGGACGAGTTCGGAGACGAACCTGCTCAGCGATGCCTTCGAATTGGCGTTGCCATTGAAGGGGAAGGATCGGCCGACGTTGGGAGCGATCAAAGAGTCGATGTACGCGACGGCCATCGCGGCGCTGTCATCAAAAACAAGTGTGAGTCTCTGACGCCAACCTAGACGTCCCGGGCCGATCGCAAGGGCCCGGGACGTCAAAGACGACTACAGCTCAAACAATTCAAGTGCATTTTCGTACAACACCTTTCTGCACCACGCCGCACCAAGGTCCAGGTCGACAATTGCTCGCAGCGCATCCGCGTACTTGTACGGAATATTGGGAAAGTCACTTCCGAACAGGATTCGATCCTCGAGCGCGATCAATGTCTCCCGCTCATCGTCGGGAAACCTCGCGAACCGATTGGTGAAGTCCGTAAAGCTCATCGTGGTATCGAAACGCGTCTTCGGGTATCTCTCCGCGATTCGAAGAAACTCCGAATACTCCGGCATCCCCATATGTGCGATCACCAACGCAAGATCGGGGAATCGCGCGAGCAGACTCTCGATCCGAGCAGGACCCGTGTATCGCCCGGGTGCCGGACCGGACCCACAATGAATCACTACAGGAAGGCCCGCATCCTCGATCTGTCCCCACACTTGATCCAGGATGGCATTGTTCGGATCGTAATTCCCAACCTGTATGTGACTCTTGAAGATTCGCACACCACGATCTATCGATTCTCCCACATATCTCGCCGCCGAAGCCTCGGGAAAGAAAGTCGCGGTCGATAGGCATTGCGGAGTTCGAACGGCAAAGTCGTGCGCCCATGAGTTGAGCCATTCCGCCATCTCCGGCTTATGCGGATAAATCATCGATGTGAACTTTTGCACGCCGAAGTCCTCCAGCGTACGCACACGCGTCGATTCGTCCGAGCGATAGGTGATCGACCAGTCGATTCCAGTACTGGGCAGAACTCCATCGAAGTACGCCCAGACTTTGTCGATCACGGCCTGTGGCATGAAATGCGTGTGGACATCGATGATTCCGGGAAGCCCGAGGCTTCGCCACACTGCCCGCACATCCTTGGCTTCATCGGGCTCGAACTGATCATCTCCAACGGTGCTGTTACACATCTATGTCTGAGACCTCAGCTACCGGCGTGGTCGGTTGTCACAGTGGGCATTTCCGGAGTTCCTGGCTCGACCGGAACCTCGAGAACTCGACACATAGACGAAATCGCCAAATACTGCGACGCCAGCGCGATGAACTCGGCACGCTCGGTCACATCCATTTCGGCCTTGACCAACCCCGCCGACCGACCCGCCAGCGGCCTGAAGTTCACGACCGCATCGGCGATGGCAATGACGGCCCGCTGACGATCCGTCCAATCGGGCGTTGGCTGCGAATTTGTCGCTGTGGCAGCGACCTGACTTTCCGACAGTCCGGAAGTTCTTCCGAAATACGCTACGTGAACTCCCCATTCGTGCACTGCCCGTTTGCGTCCGGTGACGCGCAGAATACACAATTCGCGGTCCTGCGAGGTCATTTGACCCGTGTACAGGAGCCCCCTGGTCCCCAAGATGGGACGCTCGATGTATCCACGAAGAACCGCCGTGTTCACCGCCATCTCCTGATAGAGGAGCGGTGGACGGTTTGGCGGTGGAACGACCGTGTTCAGCAGTTCGACTGATTCAGCCGGAATCGGGTGAGACATATTCGATCCTTCAGTTTGCATCGGCAAGTCGGAGTTGACGTTTGAGGACTTTCCCGACCGAGTTCTTCGGCAGGAGATCCGGGAATAGAACCTCTTTCACACATTTATAGGACGCCAAACGCTGCTTGCAGAAGTCGATGACGTCCTGGTCGGTCAGAGCGAACCCTGGCTTGACGATCACATGAGCAACCGGAATCTCTCCCCAGGTTGGGTCCTGCTTGCCGACAACCGCAACCTCCGCGATCGCCTCGTGCTCGGACAGCGCAGCCTCGAGTTCTGCGGGATAGATGTTCTCGCCTCCGCTGATGATCATGTCCTTGACGCGGTCCTTCAGGTAGATGAATCCGTCGTCGTCCACGAATCCGACATCACCCGATCGATACCATCCCTCGACGATGACGGCATCGGTGGCCTCCTGATTCGCCCAGTAGCCCTTAAACACCATCGGCCCCGAGCACCACACTTCGCCGGCAGTTCCCCGCAGGACTTCCTGTTGGTTCTCGAGATCTACGATTTTTGCTTGTCCGTGAAGCAGGACCTTGCCTTGTGAGTTCACGGAGGCGACTCCCATTGACGGAGTCCAAAAGCTCAGACCTCCGGAAAACTCGGTAATGCCATACACCACCTGAATTTTCACATCCATCTCGTCGAAGGCTGCGATCAGTTCCGGCGGTACTGCGGATGCACCGCACGTAATGCTGAACAAGGTAGATGTATCGACGTCGACACTCCGAGCGACGTGGAGCATCGCCCTCAGCATCACCGGGACTGACATCATTGTCGTGATGCGTTCGCGGGCGATGACATTCCAGACCTCGACCGGATCGAAGTCCGGCATGAAGATCGTGGGGCAACCCTTGAGGATGTTGGTGATCAGCGGGTTAAGGCCGCCGATGTGAAACATCGGGGCCACCAGGAGGAATCGATGCGAAGTGTTCCATTCGATGGTGCACGACGTCGCGTGCGCCGACCAGTACAGGTTGGAATGTGAAAGCACCGCGCCCTTAGGTTTTCCGGTGGTGCCCGAGGTGTACACAATCGCAGTGGCGTCGTCACCTGTGACCGCAGTCTCGACCTCGACTTCTCCGAGAACGACCTCGACGATGCTCGTGTACGAATCCGCGATGCCGTTGTCCTGGTTGCAGACAAAGACAGTTGCCGGAATCTCGTGTTCCAACGCCACGACAGTGGCCGTGAAATCTGATTCGTAAGCAACAACTTTCGCCGACGAATTGGTGAGGATGTAATGCAATTCGGGTGCGGGGAGCCGCCAGTTCACGACGACTGCGATGGCACCGATCCGTGCTGCCGCAAGAACTGAAGTCGCGTGGAACTCACCGTTCTTCGCAATGATCGCTATCCTGTCGCCTCTTTCGACGCCGTGCGCGATGAAATAGTGTGCAAGGTTGTGAACCCGCTGGTCGACTTGAGCGAAAGTGTAGCGATATCCGGGCCCGACGAAGGCTTCCTTGTCAGGTGAGAGGTACGCGCGGTTGGATAGGAGCTGTCCGAGAGTGGGTTCCATGGGTTTCCAAGTTTCTCGTTGATCGAAAGATAGTGAAGTATCAGGCGCTGAATTGCGGTGTCGAGCGCTCCAGGATGGGCGCTAGGTCGAGGCCGGCCGGTAGGGTGCCGAACACCGTTCCCCAATTCCGATCCAGACGACTTGCGTTGAAGGCGTCGGACACTGCGGCGTGTCCGTATCGGATCAACAACGCGCCCTGCAGGGCCAACGCAAGGTGCTCGACTACGGTACGGGCTCGGTATTCGAGAGTTTCCGCGTCGACGAACTGTCCCTTGAGCTGCGCAATGAATGAATCGAATCTCGGGTCACTGCCTGTTGCGATCTCGAGTTCGTCAAAGAAGGCGGGAAGTACGTGCGGTTCCTTGGCCAACGCTCGCAACGTGTCCAACGCGGCTACGTTTCCGGTCCCCTCCCAAACTGACGCGAGCGGCGCTTCACGGTAAAGCCGTGGCATACGCGATTCCTCGACATATCCGTTTCCACCGAGACATTCGAGTGCCTCCGCGGTATGAATCGGGCCTCTCTTGCATACGTAGTATTTCGATACCGCAAGCCCAAGACGACGCAGTGCGGCAGCGTGTTCGTCGCCTCGATGTGCGCTATCGGTCAGTTCGGCGAGCCACAGAGCGACGGTCGTCGATGCCTCGGCCTCGACCGCAAGGTCGGCAATCACGTTACGCATCAACGGTTTGTCCATCAGCGTACTGCCGAAGGCCGATCGATAGGTTGCATGATGAGCGGCCTGCATTACGCCTGCCCTCATCAAGGTTGCCGTGCCCAGGGTGCAGTCCAGTCGTGTCATGTTCACCATTTCGATAATGGTGGGGACACCGCGTCCCTCGTCGCCCAATCGCCAGCCGGTTGCGTTCAGGTACTCCACTTCACTGCTTGCGTTGGACTTGTTACCTAGCTTGTCCTTCAGACGTTGGAGCGCAATGGCATTCATCGTGCCATCTGGAAGAACACGAGGAAGAGCGAAGCAGGTGATACCGCCGGGTGCTTGCGCGAGAGTCAAAAGGATATCCGACATCGGAGCAGATGTGAACCACTTGTGTCCCTCGATTCGGTAGCTCCCGTCCGCCTGTTCTATCGCCCGAGTGGTGTTCGCGCGCACATCGGAGCCGCCTTGCTTCTCCGTCATCGACATGCCCGCCGTCAGTCCTCTCTTGGACAGTGGCGGGGTGACCGAAGAGTCGTATTCTCGGTTCGTCAGCAGTGGCTCGTACATAGCAGACAGTTCGGAATCCGCTCTCAGCGCCGGCACTGCCGCATACGTCATCGATGTCGGACACCCGTGCCCGGCATCGACGTGCTGCCACGCGCTGAACTTGGCGGCACGAATCAGGTGCGCGTTAGGTCGAGTGTCGCGCCACGGCGTCCCGTGCAACCCGTATTTGACTGCGGTGCTCAGCAATTCGTGATAGCTCGGATCGTAATCAACACGGTCGATTCGGTGACCGTAACGATCGTGCGTATTCAGCACAGGCGGGTGAGCTTCAGCGAGATCACCCAACAGTTGGAAGTGTGAACTGCCTGCGGCTCGACCCACTTCGTGAAGCTCGTCCAAAGCGTCGACGGCTCCGCAGCGAATCATCGTCTCGTCGAAGACCGGATGCTCAGCTGCGTCGAAATCGATCAGCAGCGGAACCTGATTTGTCACTTGGTGTGTACTCACTGTAAGTCCTTCGCATTGTTCATGCTGAGTTGCGTGAACTCAGCCCGATAGTCTTCGTACGCCCAGCGAAGCTCATCGCCAGGCCAATATTCAGGAAGAAGTTCGTCAGGTAGAGCTGGATCCGAACAGAGGTGACGGACGGCGCCCGCCGCCGCCATGAAGCGCTCCTTCGAGTGTCCTGGTGAGCTGAGCGCAACCAGTAACAACTTCGCCTCCGACGCCCACGTTTCGAGGTCCCACAATTCCCGCACCAACGTCCTACTGTTGCGCACCGTCGTCTCGAATCGGAGCACGTCTTCGATTTGTTCGAGATCCTCACCGACAAGATTCGCCGGCCGCATCCAGACTCCTTCGCGGAGTTCGGCAAACCTGTGAACGGCGAACAGCTTTCGAAGCTCAGCACGCGAGGATGCCTGCCTCCCGGCAGTCACGATGATCCTTTGCTCCCACACTCCGTCGAAGGGGCGGCGACGCGGCCGGATCATCGCCTCCTGCGACGCCTGACGGTCCACGTGTCGTGGTCCGAGTGAATAGAAGGAATCAGCCACAGTCAGCTCACCGGCTGCAACCATGCGTGAGAGCGCTGCACGCATGGACGACGCTGCAATTTCGAACAGATCACCCGCCGAAATCAACTCGCGAACGTGTAACCGCGGGGGCCTCGCGCCGAGCAACAGGCTCAATGCGACCGAACGAGCGGTCATACTGGGCGCGAGTTCGGTCAACGTGCGAGGTGTCACGATCCCTCTATCTCTATTGCAGATTCACAACGATTGTCTACACTTTGTAACACACGGCAGGCTGAGAGTCACCACATTCGACGAACTCCTGGCCCGAAATGCATTTCACCGACTGGTGACCAACAGTTGATGACACCCGGCAGCGCCCGGTTGCGCAAAGCAACTCGAATCGACTATAACGATCGTAATAACTTTTGAGGCGGTAGTGATGCGCGAATTGACACAGGTGGCGAGGAATTCGGTCAAATGGACTGACGCGCCGGGCCCGACCATCCGGATAAACGCGAAGGCGGCGTTTGCCCGCCATCTCGGCACCGACACGCAACACCAGGCCTGATCGTGCGCGAACTTCAGTTCGTTCGCAGTGGCCGATTGGCGTGGGCAGAAAAGCCCGACCCTCAGCTGATCGACTCGAGTGATGCGATTGTGCGCCCGTTCGTAGTGAGCCGCTGCGACGGAGATACACTCCCGCTACACCGTCCTGTCTCACGTGCCCTTCAATTCGGAATGGCGGTTGGCGCCGTTGATCCTGTCGTCGGATGTATTTGCGGCAAAGTACCTTTCAAAGGCCCTTTCGGAATCGGTCACGAGTGCGTCGCCGAAGTCGTCGAGGTCGGTCCAGACGTGCAGAATCTCCGTCCCGGACAGATTGTGGTTGTCCCATGGGCAGTCTCGTGCGGCACGTGCCACAACTGCCAGCTCGGGCTGACGTCGAAATGTACGACCACGACCGACAAGACATTGGCAGCCTTCGGGTTCGGTCCGTCGAGCGGCAATTGGGGAGGGATGATCGCTGATCGATTCCGCGTGCCGTATGCGGATCACATGCTCGTCCCGGTACCGGCTGGAACAGACCCGTTGCGAGTTGCTGCCGCCAGCGACAACCTCGCCGATGCATGGCGCTCTGTCGTACCTGGGCTCGAATCGAGGCCAGGAGGTCCGGTTCTCGTGCTCGGAGGTGGTGCGAAGAGTATTGGACTTTTTGCCGCTGGACTTGCCGTGGCCAAAGGAGCATCAACGGTCGATTATCTCGACGACGATGCCGGCCGGCGGCGAATTGCCGAGGCAATGGGCGCCAGAGCACAAGCGCTCTCGGGCAGCAGGAAGCTCCGCAACATCGGGGCGTCCGCACGTCGATACGACGTCGTCGTAGAAGCCACGTCGAATGCACCCGGTTTGCGAATGGCAATTGGTTCTCTCGCACCAGGTGGAACATGTACTGCCGTCGGCTACTACCTTGCAACGGGAACGCGAGTCCCCTTGATGAAAATGTATGCGACAGACGCAACTTTGAAGGTCGGAGTCTCGCATGCCCGGGCCGCCCTGCCTGAGATGCTCGAATTCGTCGACCGCGCGCAATTCCCAGCCGAATCCGTCACGACAATCACAGCCGATTGGGAGGACGCACCCCGTGTCTACGCGGAAAGAACAACCAAACTCGTTCTCCGGCGGGATCGACTCGACACGTTCGATTTCAAGCGTTGAACTGGTTCGCCCGCAATTGACGACGAGGGCAGCCACCGATCTTCATGCAATCCGGAGGTTCCACCGTGGCTGATGCCGCCTATTTCATCCCGTCTCACGACGTCCCGGCCGATGCCGTCGACGCTGGCCGACCGGAAAGGTACTTGCCTACCGCTGACACGATCAGCATCTGGTCACCCGCCATGCAGCACGGCGCTCCGCCGTCCGCGTTGCTTGTCCGGGCACTCGAGCGTTGCGAGCCTCGCAACGGAACTCGTTTGACACGAGTTTGTTTTGACATTCTCGGGCCTATCCCGTTGACCGAGATCGAAGTTCGATCATGGATCGATCGGCCAGGAAAGGTGATCGAACTTCTCGTCGCGGAACTATGGGCTACGTCACCGGACGGAAGCGAAAGGGCCGTGGCACGTGCCACGGCGTGGCGCGTTCAAACAACCGACACCCGGGCAATCGCACACGCCGCCGACGCACCGCTGCGTCCCCGCCAGGAGGTCGTCGAGTCAGCAGCGTCAGCTGCATCCAATGCCTTTCCGCGCATCGGATATGTGAACACCCTCGAATGGAAGACAGTTCACCCGCTAGGTGCGCCAGGACCGTCTGCAATGTGGCTCCGCACCGACGTGGTGCTCGTACGAGGGGAAACGCCGACGCCGCTGGAGCGACTCTTCATCTTCGCCGATGTTGCAAACGGCATCGGATCGAAGCTCGATCCTTCGCATTGGACATACTTGAATACGGACATGACAGTGCACATCTTCCGCGAACCTGTTGGTGAGTGGATCGGCATTTCCGCCGAAACTTCCTCTGGGCCTGACGGAGTCGGCCTCACAGCGGCGGTCCTCTACGACGAGATCGGACCGGTGGCCAGATCCGCGCAGAACGTCCTGATTCGTCCACGACCCGACGCACTGTAAAACAATCGAGCAGGAGACATCGTGAGCTTCACAAGCCCCTACCCCGACGTAAGCATCCCCTCGTCCAGCGTCTTCGACTTTCTCTTCGGAACACTGACCGACGACCAACTCGAACGCACCGCCACCATCGACTCCGCCACCGGAACCGAAACCACCTACCGCGCCTTGGTTGACCAGATCACCGGCATAGCCGGCGCTCTCGCCGCCCGAGGTATCGGAGTCGGTTCGGTAGTCGGCCTTCTCTCTCCCAACATTCCCGAATTCGCGAGCGTCTTCCACGGCATACTCCGTGCCGGAGCGACAGCGACAACGATCAACGCGCTCTACACCCCCGCCGACATCGCATCCCAACTCAGTGACTCCGGAGCAACCGCGCTCTTCACGACCTCGACGCTACTGCCACAGGCCCGCGCCGCGGCCGTCGAAGCCGCAATCGCCGACGACCGGATCTTCCTGCTCGACAGCGCCGCAGGTTTCACCTCCATCAACGAACTCGTCGCGGAACACGCACCTGCCCCGGACATCTCGTTCGATCCACACACCCACCTCGCAGTACTGCCCTACTCATCCGGAACCACCGCACGCCCCAAAGGCGTCATGCTCACCCACGCCAACCTCGTCGCCAACGTCTGCCAGGTCGGACCCGCACTGGCAATGTCACCACAAGACCGCATCCTCGCAGTTCTACCGTTCTTCCACATCTACGGAATGACCGTCCTACTCAACTCCGCACTGCACAGCCGCTCGACGCTCGTCACGATGCCCAGATTCGACCTCGAACGGTTCCTGACCGTCATCTCCAAACACCAGTGCACCTACGTGTTCATTGCACCACCAGTAGCCATCGCGCTCGCCAAACACCCGATGGTCGACACCTTCGACCTCTCCTCGGTCCACTCCATCATCTCCGGGGCCGCACCCCTCGACCGCGAGCTCGCACAGGCAGTCCGAAACCGTCTCGGCTGCCACGTCGGTCAAGGATTCGGCATGTCGGAGATGAGTCCCGTCAGCCACGTGATCCCCCTCAACCGAGAAGATATTCCTCTCGACTCCGTCGGACCGACACTGCCCAACATGGAATGTAAACTCGTCGACCCCGCCACCGGCACCGAAGTCATCTACCCCACGGCAACCGGCGTCTCGGAACCGGGCGAACTGTGGTGCAAGGGACCGAACATCATGGCGGGCTACCTCAACAATCCTGCCGCGACAGCGGAAACCATCGACGCAGACGGGTACTTGCACACCGGTGACCTGGCAACCGTCGATGCCGACGGCAACGTCACCATCGTCGACCGGCTCAAAGAACTCATCAAATACAAGGGATACCAAGTACCGCCCGCAGAACTGGAAGCAGTACTGCTCACACACCCCGCCATCGCCGACGCAGCCGTCATCGGCGCTCCCGACACCACCGGCGAAGAAGTCCCCAAAGCATTCGTCGTCACCACACCCGGCACCAAACTCAACGCCGACGCCGTCATCGACTACGTCGCCACCCGCGTCTCACCACACAAAAAGGTACGAATCGTCGAATTTATCGACACCGTGCCACGATCATCCGCAGGGAAAATCCTCCGCAAAGAACTACGAACAACACGATAGCAAGAACGCGAAGGGGCGCAGGAACTCTGATTGGTTTCAGATGCCCTGCGCCCCAATTTGATCCGCATTGTGATTAAGAGATCGCCGCGTTTCGGAGGATCTAGGAGAGCTGCGCCGGCGGTGTGGCGCTACGGATGGCGGTGGTCTTCTCTTCGGTGAAAATACCCTGACCAAGTAGATGATGGATCGACAGCACTCCCCCACGGGATCCCCAGCTTCCCTCCTCGATGACTCGGAAGTTGATCCACCACGCCGGTGATGGCTCGGCGACTCCCAATGCGGTTGACAGTGCCGCAAAGAGGCGAGTGATGACCTCCGAACGTACCGACTGCCGCCAGTCTCCTGCCATGACCGCCACGTCGATCTGCATGACGTCGACCGATCGATCGGAAACCAGCTTGCCGCCGATAGCAATCGAGTCGAGCGCCCGTTCGACAAAATGCACCTGGAATCCCTCACGTGCGCCGTCGACTTGGGCGCCTACTTCCGGCACGAGGACGGCATCGGTAAGGGTTGTCGCCAATTCACGGCGTTGCTCGAGGGTGATTCGCCCGGCCGGGGTGTTCACGGTGATGACTGTCATTCTTCCTCCACTATGTGCGCCAGAGATCGATCTATAACGATCGTCATAACGATGATAGTACGGTGATCCGCAACCAGAGCGGGGGCCGTTGGTTGCAGCCTTGACATCTCTCCATCGCTACCGCGTTTCGCGTGCCAATTGTGTTGCCACACGGAGGAAAACCTCGTTCTCGACAACAGTGCTCAGAGTCACTCTGACACCCCGATTCTCGAAAGGGCGGATGACAACACCCCTTTGCTCGCACATTCTGGCGTACTCGTTCGCGGCCGGACCCATGGGAAGCCATACGAAGTTCGCCTGGGAATCAGCGACCTCGTGTCCGAGCGATCGCAACGTCTGCGTCACGCGGCCACGCTCGCCGACTACATGCGCAACGCGACGTTCGAGCTCGCTATCGCAGGCAGGGTTCAGCGCTGCAAGGGCACCGGATTCCGACAGTCGATTGACTGAGAATGCAGCCGTGACCTTCCGAATCGCTGCGGCCACCTTCGGACTCGACAACGAGTATCCCACTCTCAGTCCGGCAAGTCCGTAGGCCTTGGAAAACGTCCGTAAGACAAGGACGTTGGAGAACTCGGCGAGGAGTGCGATCCCGTCTGCAGACCGCGGATCAGTCACGAACTCGCGATACGCCTCGTCTATGACCACAAGTACATCGCCCGGCACCTGACGCAGGAAACAATAGAGTGACTCTGCCGTGACGGCTACGGAGGTCGGGTTATTTGGCGTACATATGAAGACAATGCGTGTTCGCTCGGTCACTCGGTTAGCCATCTCGACGAGATCCAGTTCGTGTCCGCGCATCTCGACCCGGACTGGTACGGCACCGGCCAAAGCCGCAGCCGCACTGTATGCAGGAAAAGAGACCGTCGGCACCATCACTTCGTCTCCCGGTTCGCAGATTGCGTCGACGATGCTCCGACACAGAGGCAACGATCCGCTCGCTGCCACGATCTGGTCGACGTCGAGGCCAATCCGTGCAGCGATGACGCGACATAGATTGGACGCGTGGGCATCTGGATACCTGTTTAGAACAATCTCGGAGTCGATCGCCGCTCGGACGCCGGGCAGCGGGCCGAAGCACGACTCGTTGCCCGAGAGTTTGACCGCGTTTGTCGGCCCACCATTTTGCGCGACAGCGTCCGCGGTCCGGCCGGCAACGTAACCCGGATAAGTATCGAGAAGAGACCTTGTACGCACTGTCACGATTCCCTCTGCTCCTGGCCGCCCGCTCGTCGACGCTGAAGACCGGGTACGTATTTGGGGCATTCCACGATCTCATTCCACGAGAGAACACTGGCGACCTGCGGGACATGGCGAACACCTCGAGTAAAAACGGCTTCGAGGTTCCTCAAGTAACCCAAATCCTCGAGAGGATCTCCGCGGACCACGACGAGATCGGCCGCCTTACCCGGCGCAATCGAACCGGTCTCCCTCCCGAGACCTAAGGATTCGGCCGCCACGCTCGTCGCAGCTTCGATTACTTCCCAATTCGTCATCCCGAAGGCAGCCATTCCCTCGAGACTCAGGACGTATTCGACGTGGGGAGTCCGCGCGATTCCCGCGTCCGTTCCAGCGACGATGCGCACGCCAATGTCTTTCAGCCGTCGTAACGAATCAGGTTCCGGTGTAAGCTTTTTCAGCACTTCACCCCATGCCGCACACACTGTTCGACAGACGAATGTTCCGGATTGTGCAACCGCCGTGACGACGTCTGGCTCTGGGTCAATGCCCCCTAGCGCGGTCATGAAGCTGAAGTGTTCGATGCTGTCAACCCTTGCAGCAACGGAATCCCGAATGCCGGCGACACCATGGGCATGGGCTGCGACCTTGAGACCAAGTTTGTGCGCCTGGTCGACGACTGCGACAATCTCCTCTGCGGTGAACTGCGCCTCGTACGGGAGGGATCCCGAGGTCATGGAGCCTCCGGTCGCCATGATCTTGATGGCATCAGCTCCCCTGGCGTGGGCACGCTGAACTGCCTCCCGAGCCGCATTGACTCCACGATTGACCTCGCCGCCGAGGAACCAGCAGTGCCCTCCCGTCACTGTCAGCGGCTCTGTCACCGTCTGCAGCCGCGGTGCAGGTATTTGCCCGGCATTCACCCGGCGCTTGATCGTCAGATCGAGACCACGCGGGGCACCGAGGTCACGTGCCGTTGTAACGCCCGCGCTCAGGAGCGCCTCGGCGTTGTCCGTCATCAGCGCAAGGATCGTCACGTCGTCCGAACACTGCAGTGTGGACAACGGATCCGGACCACCGTCGAAGGCGAGGTGAACGTGAGTATCGATGAGACCCGGGAGCATTGTCGAACCGATTCCGAAGTCGACCACGTCAATCTCTGGGTCCTGAGGCATGCTGTCAGGTGCGCCCACCGCAATGATCCGCCCTGCCTCGATGAGCACAGCGACCGGGCCGTCGTCGTATTCTGGGTGACCTCGATCCTCGGGGACACAGGTGAGTACCCTTTCCGCCACCAGAACCTGACGTCGAGGCTGTAAGTCGCCCACCATCTCGATCATTTCCCCACTCACCGACTCAGCTACGGAAACGGCGTTCACACTTGCAGATCCGATCACGTCAGTCCCTCAGCTTCAGACCCAGTCCGTAGCCACGGATATCGATCGAACCGCTCGTGCGATAGACCTCCTCGATGCCGGCCACGGTCGGACTGGCGAAGTTCTCGTCCAGCGCAGCCTCTGTTTGCCAAATGTATATCCCGCCAACGCGGCCGTTCTCGACGTCGGTGACGCGATACATTGCAAGCAGATCAGACATATGGTCATAGTTCGGCAGGCTCGCTATGGATATTCCGGACAATTCTGCCGACGACAAAGTGGTTCGAAAACGAACCGACCCGACCATCGGCTTGGTCAACGCGCTATTCTGCGCGGCATTTTCGGGAAACTCCTTGTAGTGGCGGACTTCCAGGATTTCGTACTCGGGGTCAGCCTCGGTCGCGTACCGGTCGGAAATGGACGCCACGATCGGTCCGTTGAGGTAGGACTTCAACGATTCCAAGTCCTCCCAGACATAGATTCCTCCGACCTCGGTTCCCACACGATCAGCGACATAATACTTCTGAATCAAGCCCGAAAGTTTCCTCAGCACGGGCAGGCCCTCGGCAGTCAGCTTCGCACGTTCGCTCGCATCCAGCCTGGATGTGAATCGCATGAAGAGGATGTACATTTTCTCGATCTCGTTTCGTTTCGTTTCGGACAGAATTGGCCGCGATCAATGCAAGTGGAGTTCCCACAGGCAGGTGGCCGCAGGTTCGCGGCCACCTGCGGTTCTACTTCGAAAGACCCGCGACGTTGATCTTCAGATCTGCCTGTGGAACGAAGCCCGTCACCGAACTCGATACCCCGTAGGCCTCGTCCGATTGGTAAAGGGGAACAAACGCGGGATCGGCATCGAAAGTCCCCAACATCTGTGTGAATACGTCGGCGCGAGCATCCGGGTCTAGAGTCGATCGCTCGGCGTTCACCAAGCTGTCGATATTCGGATTGTTGTAGTACGAGAAGCGGTAGTCACTCTGGAAACCTCGGTAGATATCGTCAGCATCCGGCTGGGCAAGAAAGCCCCAGAAGGTCAGACCTGTCATCTTGTTCGTGACGATCCGCTCGACAAACGTTCCCGGTTCCATCACTGACTGTGTAGTTTCGATACCGACGTTTGCCAACTGTGTCGCGATGGCTTGGCCGATTTCCTTGCTGGTCGCCGCATACTCGAGCGGGACTGTAAACCCCTCGGGGTACCCAGCCTCAGCGAGGAGCGCTTTTGCCTTCGCGATGTCGGGCGCCGCGATCGTGCGGTCGGAGTCGTATCCGCTCATCCAGTCGACTGCCAGCTGACCCTTCAATGGCTGGCCGTATCCGCCGAGAGCACCTTTGATGATGTCAGGCACATTGATTGCATACTGCAGAGCCTGTCGTACCTTCGACTCCTGAAGCGGTCCGTCCGCGCGGCTGTTGAAGAACATGTAGTTAATGCGCGTTGCGGGACTCGGTACAAGCTCCACACCTGAAGCGTCCTTGACTTGGCTTCGCGCACTGATCGGCACGTCCTGAACAATGTCAACTTCACCGTTACGCAAGGCCGAGATCTGCGATGCCGGTTCAGGAATAATCCGGAACTCGAGCGACTGTATCGCGGGTTTCCCATTCCAGTAGGAATCGTTGCGCTTCATGGTGATTGAAACGCCTTTCGTCCTCTTGTCGAGAAGATACGGGCCGGTTCCGATCGGAGCCTCCGCAAAGCCGTCCACGCCTTGCTCCGCGAAATACACTGGCGGATACTGAAAACTGCCGACTGCCAGGCCGGCAAGCAGTAGCGGCGAAGGATTCTTCGTGACAATGTCTATTGTCTGAGGATCAACGACCCTGACGTCGGAGATCATCGACGTGTAAGGCTTGTACGAAGCCGCATCACGCATGACCCCCAGCCCGAACTTCGCAGCCTCTGCGTCGAACGGCTCACCGTTGCTGAATGTGACCCCGGTCCGCAGTGTGAATCGTGTGGTTTCAGCATCGACTGGTTCCCACTTCTCGGCGAGAGCCGGTACGAACGACTTGCCGTCCGGGGCAAGGGCAATCAACTTCTCGGTGATCTGGCCGCTGACGTTGATCTCGGACTGAACTGTCGACGAACTCGCATACAGGCTTCTAACGTCCGAAGTCTGGGCGATGACGAGTGTCGAGTCCGTGCCAGTGCTGTTCGAACCGCACGCTGTTGGCGCGAGAACCATCACGACACCGATCATCGCTGCAGCAAGGCTGCGGAATCGCCGCAACGGCCTGAATTGAGGGTCGGTACTCAATGTACTTCCTTAGATTGAGAGAGGTTTGGGTCGAGTAGGAATTAAGCTGCGCGACAACATTTCCGCGCCGAAGTAGTCAAGAAGATTCGGGGTCGAACTCGTCTCGAAGTTCATCTCCGAGAAGGTTGAAAGCAAGAACGACGGCAACGATGAACAAGCCGGGAATCGCTGATGCCCACCAGTAGTCATTGATGTATGCGCGAGCGCCCGCGATCATCGAGCCCCAACTCGGATTCGGCGGTTGCACTCCCAAACCGAGAAACGAAAGTCCTGACTCGATGACGAAGAGCTGGGCGACCTCGAATGTCGCAAGAACAATCAGTGGTGAGACGAGGTTCGGCAAAATATGGCCGATCATTATTCGTGGGCCCGTAAGCCCTGACGCTCGCGCAGCCTCGACGAATTCCTTCTCCCTCAACGACAGTGTCGAGGTATAGGTGACCCGCGCGTATGGCGCCCACGCGGTGACCCCCAGGATCAGGATCAGCGTGGTGAGATTCGCACCGAAGGCTGCAACGACCGCGATGAGCAGAACCATCATCGGGAAAGCCAACTGGATATCCGCCAGGCGCATGACCAGAGCTGCGACCCGTCCACCGTAAAACCCAGCGACGATTCCGGCGCTGGCTCCGACAACGAGTCCGATCAGCGCCCCGGACACCGCGATGATCAGGCTGTATCGCGCGCCTGCGATCACCATACTGAAGATATCGCGTCCAAGCTCGTCGGCTCCGAGCAGATATTCGCTCGAGCCCCCTGGAAGAAAGATCGGTGGAACGAACCGTGCGTCACTGTCGCCCACACGCGGGTCATGTGGCAAAGCGCTTTGCGGCCACAGCGCACACACCACCATGGCGATCACGATCAGACTACTCACTACGGCGAGCGGTCGACGCGAAAGGTTCGTCAACGCCACATACACTGCGCCACGCGAGGATTCAGTGGTCTCGACGGTCAATGCGGTCATCACAACTTGATCCTCGGGTCGAGGCGGGCCACCAGGAAGTCCACCAAAATGTTCACGAATACGAAGCCGACCGCTGCGACGAGTACGACGCCTTGCACAACCGGAAAGTCTCGGGTGGAGATTGCGTCGACGAGAAGCCGACCAACACCGGGCCAAGAGAAAACCGTCTCAGTGAGTACGGCGCCACTCAAGGCCGAGCCGAGTTGAAGTCCCACGATGGTAATAACAGGGATCAATGCGTTGCGCACGACGTGGAGACGCAAAATGCGGCCTGACGGAAGGCCTTTGGCATGCGCGGTTCGGACGTAGTCCTGACGGACGACGTCCAGCATCGAGGCGCGTGTGACCCGCACGATCAATGGTGTGAGCGCAATGCCGAGCGCGACGCTCGGTAGCACAAGAGATCCAGGGCCGACGAATCCGCCGGTTGGAAATACCGACAACCAGACTCCGAAAACGAGAATCAGGAGGATGCCGAGATAGAAAGTTGGCACAGCTTGGCCGGTCATTGCCACGCTGCGGGCCAGCCTGTCAACCCACGTTCCCTGCCTCATCGCAGACAAGATTCCCAGCGACAGTCCAAGCACCACTGCGAACGCCAGTGCTGTTCCACCAAGTGCAAGGGTTGCCGGCAGTCGATCCGCAAGCAACGACGTCACTGGTACGTCGTAGCGGATCGATGTCCCGAGCGAACCCGTCACCACATTTTTGAGGAAGACCATGTACTGCGCTGGCCAGGATAGATCCAGTCCGTACTGCGTTCGGAATTCGGCGATCTCGGATGCTGTTGCAGTCGGCGGCAACATTGTCGCAGCCGGATCCCCGGTTAGTCGCACGAGCACAAATGCAATCAGACTGACACCGAACAGCGTTGGTATCACCTGAGCCAATCGCACAAGGATGATTTTGGGCACGTCACATACTCCTGTCGGCAACTACCGGAGCTGCGCGTTGCTCGGACGAATCGAGGGGGAAATGGCAGGCAACCTCGGAGCCACCCACTTCTGCCAATACAGGCCGCTCCGCGGTGCAGCGATCTGGTCGGCCGAGTTGCTCGTACCGAAAGCACCTGGTGTGGAACGGACACCCTTCGGGGATTGCAGAAGGCGAAGGCAGGTCACCAGTGAGAACGATCCGCTTTCTGGTGCGTTCCACCGCTGGATCTGCAATGGGAGCAGCCGAGAGAAGCGCAGCTGTATAGGGATGCCGCGGATTTTCGTACAGCGTGTCACGATCGGCAAACTCGACGATGCGGCCGAGGTACATGACTGCAACGCGATCACTGATCCGACGAACTACAGCGAGGTCGTGCGAGATGAAGAGATACGTGAGCCCGAACTCCGTCTTCAACCTCTCCAGGAGAGCGAGAACGTGGGCTTGGACGGACACGTCCAGAGCAGACACAGGTTCATCGCAGACGACGAAATCGGGCTCGGCCGCGAGTGCCCGGGCAATCGCGATCCTCTGGCGCTGACCGCCGGAGAACTCCTTGGGGAAGCGAGCGGCGGTGTCGTTCGGCAACCCGACCTCGGCCATCAACTCCTCGACGCGTTCTGCAATCATTCTCCCCTTACGCAGGCCGAAGCTGCGCACCGGCTCGGAGACCGAAGTACCTACTCGCAACCGCGGGTTCAGTGAACTCATCGGGTCTTGGAAAATGATCTGAAGCCGTCGCCTCCATGACCGCATCTGCCTCGAGCTTGCAAGTGGCAGCTCGACACTGTCGATGCGAACCGAACCAGCGTGCAAGGGGCGCAGACCTATCAAGGCGCGACCTAGAGTGCTTTTGCCACAACCTGATTCGCCCACCAGACCGACGGTTTCACCCTTTCGGATACGTAGGTCCACTCCGTCGACCGCTGTGACGGAACTGGTGACTCCACTACTCTTGACTGCGTAGCGAACAACTATTCCGGAAGCATCAAGGAGAACTGTATCGACGGGCGCGGGTTCCGTCGCATCTTCGGACCGCAGGCTCAGGTTCGCAGGGGCAGCGCTTGTCACAGCCACCCTCCTTTCTCAGTCGCATGGCATCGAGCCAGATGGTGGGCACCGCGGGGTGAGAGCGCGGGGGCTCGGCCTCGGCACACGTCGCGCGCGAAGGTGCACCGCTCGGCAAATCGGCAACCGTCCAGCGCCACACCGAGGTCGGGCAAGCTGCCGGGAATCGGAATGAGCGGCTCGCTCAGATCACCGTCCAGTCGAGGCAGACAGGCAAGAAGCCCTTTGAGATAAGGCATTTGGGGACGCAAGAAGAGTTCGTCGACTGGCGACGACTCCACGATCTGACCGGCGTACATTACGTTGACCCGGTCGCAGACTCGTGCGGCCACCCCCAGATCGTGCGTGATGAGCAATAAACTCATACCGAGTTCACTTGTCATCGATCCGAGCAAGTCGAGTACCTGCGCCTGGACCGTGACGTCGAGTGCCGTGGTCGGCTCGTCCGCGATCAGCAACTTGGGCTCACAGGCAACAGCGATCGCAATCATCACACGCTGCCGCATGCCACCCGAAAATTCGTGCGGGTAACCGTCGAACCTACGGCGCGGGTCCGAGATCCCAACCCGTGCAAGCAGATCGATAGACCTTGCCTTGGCTGCATTCCGACTCAGACCAAGATGCGCTCGCAGCGGCTCTGCCAATTGGGCACCCACGGTGAGGGTCGGGTTGAGGCTGCTCATCGGGTCCTGGAAAACATAACCGATCTCAGCCCCACGAATTGCTGTCATCTGTCTCGCCGAGAGGGATCGCAAGTCTCGTCCGTCGAAAATCACTTCACCTGCCACGACCTGTCCACCAGGCTTCGGCAGCAGGTCGACCAGCGACAACATGGTCACACTCTTGCCACACCCGGACTCACCGACTATACCCAGGGTCTCACCGGCACCTACTTCAAAACTGACGTCATCGACGACGCGCTTGGTACTACCGTGACGAGTGAACTCGGTCGTCAGGCCCTGCACCTTCAGCACCGGTGGTGCCTTCAGAATGCTGCGGGCCGTCGAGGGCAGCGTTGCGTCGAGACTGGTCATCGATCGATTCCTTCCAAATTGGGTGTGACGGTCCGACTTGCCGCGTACATTTCGTCCACCACCGCCCGATATCGGTCCGTCACCCTCGAGCGTCGAACCTTGAGGCTCGCGGTGAGCTCACCAGCCTCGATGGTGAGATCCTCTTCGAGGACGGCAAAATTCTTGATCGTCTCCCACCTGTTCAGCCGCATGTTGACGTCATCGAAGGCACTTTGGACGAGCGCTCGGACTGTCTTTTCGTTCGCCAGTGATCCCTGTGGGAGTGTGACCCGTGCGCCGATTGCCCAACGCCGAACGGCGGCGTTGTCGAGGGTCACAAGCGCGGAGACAAAATTGCGACCCTCTCCGACGATCACCACGTGACTCAGATAGGGGCAATGTGCTTTGAGTTGCGCCTCAATAGCACCAGGCGAAATCTTCTTGCCCCCGGACGTCTTGAACATCTCGTCGCGACGACCGCTGATATAGATGAACCCTCGGTCGTCGACTCGTCCCACGTCGCCGGTGTGCAACCAACCATCCGCGGAAAGTACTGCTGCGGTCGCTTCGGGACTGTTGTTGCAGCCCAGCATGACGCCGGGGCCTTTGATGAGCAGTTCTCCGGTCTCGTCCGAGACCCGGACCGTAGTACCCGGCATGGGCAACCCGATCGAGCCGTAGATGTATCCGCCCGATGCCGGTCGGTTGAAAGATGTTCCTGCGCTCGACTCGGTGAGCCCGTATCCCTCACACACGAGAATGCCGATGTCCCCGAAGAACTGAGCGACCTCTGGGTCCAGTGGCGCGGATCCGCAGATGAAGTAGCGAACACGGCCACCCAGCACTCGGCGAATTCCCCGAAGAACGAGCCGGCCTGCCACTGTGTACTCGAGGCGCAAGAACGCGGACCCGGACAGTCCGGACTGACGGGCTAGACTCCTCGCGTTTCCGACCCGCAGCGCCCACCGCGTAACGGCGCCGTGAACTCCACGTCGTGCGTCCAGTGACTCGACGAGACCCGTTCTGAGCTTTTCGAAAATGCGAGGAGCTGCAGCCATGAATGTGGGGCGATAGCGCCCGAGGTTCTGGGCGATCCGGTCCATCCGCCCGTCGACTACGGTGGCACACCCGGTAGCGAGCCCCTTGACACTGAGCATCTTGCCGAAGACGTGTGAGAGCGGGAGCCACAGAAAGTGGAGATCTTCAGGTGTCAGAGAGTTCGTCGCTTCTGTCGCGGAGCCTTGGTAGACAATGCTGTCCTGTGCAAGCCGGACCCCTTTCGGTGGGCCGGTTGTTCCGGAGGTGTACATCAACGCTCCCAAATGGTGTGCATCGATCTGAGAGATGCGCTGGTCCACGAGTGAAGAAGCATTTGCAATACTGGCCCGACCTCGTTCTCTGAGGTCTGCAATCGATACGACCCACGGATCGTTGTGTTGCGTTGCACCCAATGTCACCAGGGTCTTGATGTGATCGAAGTCGGCCCTCCGACAGAGCAATTCGACGACATGGTCCTGCGATTCCACGAAGACGACGGCACTGGCTGAATCCTCGAGGATGTGGACAAGCTCATCCAGTTTGGTCGTCGGATAGATAGTGGTGGTTGCCCCGCCCGCACAAGCGATTCCAAGGTCCGCGAGAACCCATTCGAACGATGTCTGCGCGCAGATTGCCACGGGCGTTTCGAGTTCGACACCGAACCCCATCAGTCCCGCAGCCACTTCGTGTGCGCGCTGACGCAATTCGCGCCACGACAGACTTAGGAGCGATTCCGTTTTCGGTTCGGGATAGAGATACGCAGGCAGCTCAGGAGTCAGGCTGACGCGGCGGTCCAGCAAGGCTGCAACGCTTCGCGGCCGATCCGCGAGTACATCCCAATCGACCTGCTCGTCAGTAGCAGTCAGTACTTTCATGCTCACTACCGCCCACCCGCTGAGGCGCCGAGTTTCCGGCCGGCATTGATCGCGATCACGCTTCGCAAATCAGTCATAGGTCCTACTCCTTGGATGAATCTCAGATTTTCGAGTTGGAACGAAAGAGTGCGAGTTCGAAAGTTGCGGCCACTCGTTACAATTTCAACCATATGTTGACGATTGCAACGTGGTGTTGAATCGTGACATCGCACATCGCATACGTCAAGAGAAAAATTCAACCTGATGTTGAATAGCCTGCCGCGAAGTTCAGCGAGGCAACGGAGGCCAGGCATCACAGATCGCTGAACAAATCTCGAGCGCGGGGGGCTATTACAGGCCGTAAGGCATGCACGATCATCACAGATATCGTCGCCGAGATCTGTAATCACGTTGCAGCACTGCGTATTCATGCCCACTTGCGATAGCCGAGCCGTGCCCGGTGCGTGAGCACACGACTGTCGTCGGGGAGTCAGCTACAACCGAAATGCCGGCTGACCAGTTGAGGAAACTGCCGAAGATTTACATCAGGCGCAAGGTTTACTTCGACGAACTGCTACCAGTTCGCAATGCGCGAGTCTCGTGTCGAGGTCCTCAGGTCATCGGAATCGCGACCCCGACCATGTGGCGAAATCGAGCACGGAGCGACTACAAAACACACCCGTGGGCGGCTTGTACGAAACGTGAGCTACGAAAGAGGTTTGTCTGCAACAGATTCCCGCCTCCGTTCAACGCGCCAGGGAGGAAACGGCCAAAGGGCGGTCCACCCTGGCACGTCGACGATACCGACCATCGAACCCCTCATCGATCCGACCGGCGATAACACCTCGACCATCTCTGATAGGCGACCCACTGCCCGACCCCATCGCTCTTCGGCAACAATCGACACCATGTCTACTAGTGCTCAGCTAGTTTCACATCAAACGGGTGCGTTTGTCAGGACTGCCTCCGAGAACGGTTCGGTGTCAACCCGATCGCCAATCGCTGCCGCGTCCGACCGAGAGTATTTACGAATCAAAGGCAGAGTTGCCAGCAGCAAAACAGCTGGAATCAACGTGTATCCGTAGGCAATCCCATTGAGAGCGAGGGATGTTTGCTCAACCGAAGTCCCGGATGTCGACGACAAGAAACCGGTCGCGACGAGGATCAATGAGAACGTCCAAGCTCCGATCGCAGCGGCAGTGGTCTCCAGCGACTGCATCACCCCCGCGAAAGCGCCCGCCCGGTTGTGGCCCGTTCTCTCGGTGTCGGCAAGGATCGTATCGGGAACCATGGCAAACACCATTACCTGCTCCCCCGCGAATGCGATACCCATGATCACCGCGATACAGACGACCGCTCCTAGATTGCCGGACAGAACAGCCGGGAACATCGCAATACAGGTTACGGCGTAAAGCACCGTGGCGATTGTGAATGTGCGCGACTTACCGACGCGATGCGCAAGCTTCGTCCACAGCGGCACGGTGAAGATGCTGGGCCCCATCAACGCTACGAAAAGGAGCGCCATCAGGCCTGCGTTCCCAAGCAGATAAGCCGTCACGTACGCCATCGCCGTCTGAATCATCGAAATTCCAACAGCATGAGGTAGATAGACCCCCATAAGAAGGACGAATGGACGGTTCTGGCGTGCAATTCTCAAAGTCTGCAACAGAGTTGGTTGCTCACCGTTGTGAGCCAGTGGAGTGACCCAACGACTCGAGAGCGTACAGATCAGCATCACGACGAACATCAGGACCGCCATCACGAGCGCCATCACGATGTAACCCCGACGACCGCCGCCAGCGGAACTGACCAGGATCGGTGCGACACCTCCGGCCATCAAGACACCGACTGTCGTCGCGATAATCCGCCAGCCCATAATACGGGTTCGCTGCTGTGGACTTGCCGACATTTCGGCAGGCAGGGCCAGATACGGGATATCGAACATCTCGAAGGCCAACGCTGCGAGTATGTAGGCAAGCAAGACCCAGGTAATGGCCTGCCACCCACTGCTGGGTCCGCTGAAAATCAGTACGAACAGTACCGGCAGCGATACCGTTCCGAGCAACATCAGTCGGGTGCGCCGACCGTGACGAATCGCGTCACGGTCGCTCAAGTTCCCAACCAAGGTGGCGCAGAACATATCCCAGATCTTTGGAATCACCACCACGATCCCGGCCACAGCTGCAGTGACCGCCAGAGTATCCGTGAGATAGTACATCAGGAGCAGCCCGGGAATCGAATTGTAGAGGCCAGATCCCACCTTCCCGACGGAATACCTCAGCAAACGTCCTCGGGGAAGTGGCGCGACCGATTCCCAGGAGGGCGTTGCGGCACTCATCGGTCGTCCTTTGAGTTCACTTGAGCAACAACCAAGTTCGAAGACCTGGCCTGAGTCGACTGGACTCGCTCACCGACGAGATCGTCCAGCACAATCTTCCGCTTGAGAATCTTGCCCGTACTGCCCTTGGGGAGGGAGTCTACGAAGTACACGTAGGACGGCACCTTGTAGTACGACAAGCGGTCGGCAACCCACGCAGCGAGGACTCCTGCTGTAACTGTCCGTTCCGGTCGACAAGTCACAACCGCAGCCACACGCTCACCGAGGTGATCGTCCGGCACACCGACTACCGAAGCCTCGAGGACCTCCGGGTGTTCGTACAGCGCTGCTTCCACTTCTGCGGGGTAGACATTGAAGCCGCCCCGGATGATCAGATCCTTGCTACGGTCGACAATCCGAAGATCACCGAACTCGTTGACCTGCCCCAGATCTCCCGTCTGCAACCATCCGTCCGGCGTAAACGACTGCGACGTGGCTTCTGGTTGATTCAAGTATCCGAGCATTACCGTTGGACTTTTCACCTGGACTTCGCCGACTTCCCCGACCGCGCAGGCAGCACCTGTGCCGTCGATCACGCGGATTTCGATTCGTGGCGCTGCCGGGCCGGTGTATCCCTCACTCTTGGGACGTTCGAGGCTGGAAAACGTCGCGATAGATGTGGACTCGGTGAGTCCGTAGCCGTCCAGCAGAACGCATCCGAACCGAGACTCGAACGCCTGCGCGATAGGCGGTGCCAACGGTGAGCCTCCGGAAACGGCGATACGAAGAGCGTCGAAACTTTCTGCATCCCAATCACCTTCTGTATGAACCATGGCGTTCCACATAGTCGGAACACCACTGACGACTGTGAGCTTGTCCCGCACGATCATGTCGAGCATGGCAGTGGAGTCGAACCTCGGGAGGAGCGACAGGCTACCGCCAAGTGTCAGCGCCATCATCATGACCGACGACTGACCGAACACGTGGAACAACGGTAGAGCCGTCCCGATTCGATCTTCTACCGTTCCACGACTGAGTTCAGCACAAATCTCGCCAGCTGCCAGGACATTGGAAGTCGTCAACATAACGCCCTTGGGGCGACCTGTGGTACCGGAGGTGTACAGAACAGCGGCCAAGTCCTGGTCACCACGATCAACGGGACGAAGTTCGGGTTCGGCCGAATCTCGATGCCAAGGAGTCAGCGTCCATACAGGGATGTCGGCGGCGCGAGCAGCACTGTCAACTCCCCGCGCCACGTCCTTCCAACAGACTGCAACCCTGGGTCGACAGTCACCGATGATGTACGCGACTTCGGAATCGGTGGAGATCGGATTTACCGGAACAATCGTCGCACCGACCGCCTGGATTGCGAAGTAGACAATGACGAATTCCGGGACCGACGGTGCCGCGAGCATGACGCGGTCTCCGTTCCGAACGCCCAAATCACGAAGATGTTCAGCACCTTGTAGCGATGCCCGGCACAAATCACGGTAGGTGTAGTCGTACTCGGGAGTGCGTAGCGCGATCGCGGTGGGCATACGCTGCGCGTGCCGATCGATCACGTCGAAAACGTTGCTCATTGCGACTTCTCGTCCCTTCGCAGTCAGTCCGACAACGCGACGTTGACGCGCAAGCGTTCGATATCAACGGTGCCTTCGACCTTGAAGATCGCAGGAATTTGTGCGACTCCGTCGCTACTCAGATTCGATTCGAGCGCCGATTCGTCAGCCCATACGTACACGCCCCCGACGCGGTTCGTCCCTACCTGAGCCACCCGGAACACCCGAATCAGACCAGGAATGTCTTTGTATGCAGCAATCGAAGCCGACGACATCGACCGAAGATCCTCGGCCGGCAAAATACTCGTGAAGCACACAGAGCCGATCATCCGACCCTCGTTCGGGCTCGTCGCCGCGCACGTCAGTTCGTTCCCCACCTCGAAGATTTCGTAGGTGAGTGGCTCAGTCAAGCCGAAACGCTCCGGCATAGCGGCAACTACCGGGCCGTCGAGATACTCCTGCACTTGCTCCACGGTCTCCCACAGATAGATCCCGCCGACTTCACCGGTTTCGGAGTTCTCGACGAAGTACTTCTCCAACAGGCCTGGCATCTTGCGGAACATCGGCAGGCTTGCCGCTGACATTGCTTGAATCTCCTGGTGTGGCTTTCCAGACCGGAATCGGATGGAGAGTAGGTACATGGCATTTCCTTCACGACAGTAGAAATAAGCAGAGCCTTCAAACCCCGCCAACGGATGTGACCGAGAACACGCTCGATGTCAACAGATTGTTGCAATCTCGGACAAATGTCAATAGTTCTTGCAACATAAAGTTGAAATCACATACGCTCCAGAAGCTCAGACCTGTTGCACACTGCCGGAGACCCGAGCACGCTGCATGGCGCGGCACCCCACACAAAACATGGATCGGATTCCTAGATGACCACCGCGAGATTCGACAGCATTGCACCCACGACCTACTCCACCAGCGTCGTCAGTGACGTACCGGCATACGAAGACATCACAGTGGAGGATTTACGGGCCGCCGGGTCGATGAAATGGACGAAGTATCCCGACACGCTTGCAGCATTCGTAGCCGAGATGGACTTTGGAGTCGCGACTCCCGTCGCCGAGGCCGTCACCGAACTCGTCACCAAAGGGCTGTTGGGCTACCTGCCCAACTGGATGGAATCGGATCTCCAATCTGCGACGGCCGACTGGTGCCAACGGAGATTCGACTGGGAATTCGATCCCGGCAGCGTGTTTGCCGTTGCCGACGTGATCAGGGCCTACGAATTCGCGATCAAGCACTTCAGCAACCCTGAAAGCAAGATCGTCCTCATGACCCCCGCATATGGGCCTTTCTTTCACATCGCGCAACATCACGGCCGGGAAGTCGTCGAGGTCCCGATGTTGAGGGAGGACAACCGGTGGGTGATCGATTACGAAGGGATTGATGCTGCATTCGAAAACGGTGGCGGCCTTCTCGTCCTCTGCAATCCGCACAATCCTGTCGGAAAGGTTTACACCGAAACAGAACTGTCAGCACTCGCTGAGATAATCGACCGGCGCGGCGGCACTGTTTTCTCGGACGAGATCCATGCTCCGATCGTTTACTCGGGACAACGACACATCCCCTATGCCTCAGTGAGCGACTTGGCTGCAAACCACTGTCTGACAGCAACTTCGGCGTCCAAGGCGTTCAACGTGCCCGGGCTGAAGTGTGCACAGCTCATCGCCACCGGTGAACACTTTCGCACGCGCTTGGAGAAATTGGGGATGGTGCTGACCCACGGTGCGTCGAATGCGGGAGTCGTCGCCAACACTGCCGCGTACACACAAGGCGACCCGTGGCTGGACTCGGTGCGCACCTATCTCGAAGGCAATCGAAACCTGCTGATCGAGGCCCTCGCGGAGCATCTACCCAACGCGCATATCATCCGCCCCGACGCCACATATTTCGGATGGATCAATCTGCAGGAGTCTGCGCCGACCGAAGGCGCACAGCACTTCTTCCTGGAACATGCGCGCGTAGCGATCAGCGACGGCCCCTCCTTCGGACTCGTTGGTCGCGAACACATTCGCTTCAACTTCGCGCTCCCCCGCAAGGTTATTCCAGTGGCCGTGGAGGCGCTCGGTACCGCGATGCGCAGTGGCGCAATACCGCGATGACCTTATGGCAAGGCCGGTGCATGTACCGCGGGCCTACTCCGAACCATCAGACATCGAACGCAGCGAACAGACAAGTACTCGACTTCTTGGCAGACCGCCTATCGGAGGAACAACTATGGACGATCGTTTCGCAGTGAATACGGGCCGTGCACCTGCTCTTTCGGAAGAAACAGTCCGGCAGTTGCACGATGTGTACCGACATCTTCACGCACACCCTGAGCTCTCGATGCAGGAATTCAACACGGCGGAACTGATCGAAAGCGAGCTGAGCAAGCTCGGTATCGAACACCGCCGCTGCGCGGGTACCGGCGTCGTCGGAGTCTTACGAAACGGCAACGGCCCTGTAGTCGGTTACCGCGCTGACATAGATGCACTGCCAGTCGCCGAAGACACCGGGCTCGAATATGCAAGCACCGCTACCGGCATCATGGCCGACGGATCAGAGGTACCGGTCATGCATGCCTGCGGACACGATGCACACACTGCAGTCGCCCTCACACTCGCCGAAGTCATGGCAACACATTGTGACATGTGGTCTGGCACAATTGTATTCGTTTTTCAGCCCGGAGAGGAAACGGCCGCCGGTGCGCGCGCCATGGTCGAGGACGGACTCTGGGTCCACGCCCCTGCGCCCGAAGTGATCTATGGACAGCACGTCGGATCTGCGCGCGCAGGCACCATCCTCTACACGCCTGGGGTCGCTGCCGCAACGGCAGACGCGTGGAAGGTTAGTGTGCATGGAAGGGGAAGCCACGCATCGAAGCCTGAGAATGCGATCGACCCGATTGTGCTGGCTTCTCACATGATCATCCGACTGCAGACCATCGTTGCTCGTGAAGTCAGCCCTGGCGAGTCGGCCGTGGTCACTGTCGGCACAATCCGCGGCGGACTGAAGGACAACATCATTCCGGAAAAAGTCGAGTTCACCGTCAACGTCCGGGCTTTCGACCAAAACGTGCGTGACCGCGTCCTGCATTCGATCAAACGAATCTTGAACGCGGAGTCTCAGGCCTCGGGAGCGCCAAACCCAGAAATCGACGAGCTGTACACGTTCCCCCGATGCGTGAACGACCCCGACGAGACGCAGCGCGTAGTCGACGCACTCAGCGTTGAGTTCGGAAGCGACACTCTGCTGGAATCGCCACCGTTCCTCGGCAGCGAGGACTTCGGCTACCTAGGCGAGGCAATTGGAATCCCTTCTGTTTACTGGCTTTACGGCTCCACTGCCCCCGAGAAGATGGAGACGGGAAGAGTCGTACCCGGAAACCATTCAGCACAATTCGCACCGGCAATCGAACCCACGCTATCGACAGCTGTGCGCGCAGGCATCGCTGCGCTGATGATTCGTCTACGTCAAAGTTCGTCCATGTAGGTCAGCGCTGCCGATCAGTCGCGAATCAGCCGTTCGAGGTGAGACCGGAGGCCCGCCACTTTGCGGGTCGCCGGCAACCTGGAGGCACGCCAGCCGTCAATTACATTCCGCTCGAGCCGAACCATTGCCCTGGAAACATCGCACCACCAAGATGTTTGGCATGCCCCCGGAGCACTACGGTTCCGTACGTGTCGCCGAACGTCCCGGCCGATGCGGGAACTGCGCGCACCCGGCCCCTTCGCTCGAGCGCGGCTGGATCGAGCGCTGCCTCAGGTTCGCACCCCAACCCGCTCGGTGCGCAGAAATCCTGGTGATGGACCACTACACCGGAGCGATGGAATTCTGCCGGTGCCGACATCCGTTCCACGGGTCCTGATCGCGCCGGATCCTCGAGATCCGCTGCCGAGCCGAGTCCCTCGGCGCCCCGGCTCGACAGCGAAATCACACCTGAATCAGCTCAGCGAACTCAGGAGCGGCTCGAGCAGCTTGTAGAGCTCGAAGATGCCGATGATCGTTGAAATGGAACCCATGATGATCCTCCGTGATTCGTGAACTTTCCGTGACGTCGCGTCACAGGCAGAAGCTAACAAACCCGGCATTCAAACGGGGACCTTGGATGTGTCCGGCAGATGAACTCCCTGCTCGCAGAGCCCTTTTGGTGACCAGCGTCATGTTGGACGAGAAAAAAGCCCTATCGTCACATCACCTGACCCTGACCGACGGCAACAGCGAAAGTCTGCCGGTTGTGGTCTCGCGATACTTCGCGCCAATTCCGCCCCATCCGACTCTTGCTTTGTGCGCTGAATCCGATTACATTTCTCCACAATAACGGTACGCGTAACGAAATAACAAGACGCTCTACTGCACTGACCTATATACCCAGTGCCACAACCCTTCCGGACTCTTGCTGGGGCGGCGCTTCGTCGTGTCCAGAAGCTCCTCACTCCCCGATCGAAAGAGAGCACGATGACCACAGAGAGCATCTCCGGAAATCAGCCGCGACCGGTAGCAACTATCGCAAGCCTGACCCTGCTGATCGCTGCCGTGGCCGCGCTCGAAAGCATCATCGTCCCCGCACTCCCCCTGATACAGAGAGACTTCGGAGTGACGGCCGACGTCGGAGCGCTCGCATCCGTCGCTCTGACGTTGAGCACTGTTCTCGTCACGCCGATGGCCGGGCGAATAGCCGACGTGTACGGCGCCCGCCCCACCTTGCTCGCGATCACGACAATCGTCGTCCTGGGCGGCAGCGTGTCCGCTCTTGCAACGATCTTCCCGCTGTTCGTCCTCGGCCAGTTTCTCCAGGGATTCGGGCTCGGGTTGTTGCCCGTGAGCTTCGTGGTCCTACGACGCACTTTGTCCTCGGACCGACTCAAGACGGCCACGGGTTTGCTCGGGGCTGTCGTCGTGGCCGGCGGCGCTCTGGGAGTCGTGCTGGCCGGGCCCGTCGCGGAAAACGTCTCACGCACCGCGATGTATGCAGTTCCGACCGCGTTCGTTTTGCTCGGCGCAATTGCTTTTGCCGTGAGCACACCCCGAGATCACAGGTCGAACGTCGGCGGCCGACTCGATTGGCCGGGAGCTGCCGGATTGGCCCTGGGCTTGTTGACGCTGACGGCGTGGCTGGCGAGCGCATCGAGCAACGGGTGGGGCGCACCGACGTCGATGCTGCTGCTTCTCGCTTCCGCTGCCGTGTTCACGATCTGGGCCAGGTATCAGAGCCGGACAACCGAGCCGATGGTCGACCTGACGATGATGCGGCATCGTTCGATGTGGAGCGCCGTGGTCGTCGGCGTGGTTTTCGGGTTCACCTACGGCGCTGTTGTCTATCTACTTCCGCAGCAACTCGCCGTGCCGGCAGAGAGCGGATTCGGCCGCGGTGCGTCGACCAGCGCCATCGGCTTCCTGCTGTGCGTCGGCTACGGCGCAGCGGTCATCGCGTCGGTGATCTCCGGAAAGCTCGCGCAACGGGTCGGCACGAAAGCCATTGCAGTAGCGGGAGTTGCCTTTCTCGGCCTCAGCGGCGCCGTCGGGGTCTTTGCAACCACGATGTGGCAGATCGTTGTGGTGCTGATCCTTGCGGGTACCGGCGTTGCCGCCGCGTCGACGGCAGTGTTCGTCATCTCCGCCGACAGCGCACCGGCAGACCGCGTAGGTGTCACGACGGCAATAGTCACGATCGCCAGATCGCTGGGTTCTGCTGTGGGAACCCAAATTGCCGCCGGGATCATCGCGAGCGCGACTTCATCCGGCGGCCTTCCCCAGCACTCGGCATTCGCCACGGCTTTCGGAGTGGCGGCAATCGTTGCGATTGTCGGACTCGTTGTCGCGGTGACGATGCCGAAACCGGCGTCAACCGATGTTCAGTGGTCGTCGTCGTCCTCGTCGAAGTCTGCGACTCCGCGCTTCCAGTAGCCCGTGATCAGGTGGTCGCCCGAACTCAGGCCGAGTTCGTCGCGCACGAATCTGCGAATCGGCTTGAGACTGGTGGCCTCACCGGAGATCCAGGCGTAGACGCGCTCACCTTCGGGCACGGTGACCGTCCGGACTGCCTGCTCGAGCAGATCCGAGTGACCGGCTGGGACGTCACCGCGATGCAACCATCGCACCTCGACTCCTTCCGGAACAGTGAGTTCGATTTCCTGTGAAGGGTCGGTGATCTCGACGAACACCCACCCGGCGGCAGCAGCGGGCATCATCTCGAGCCAACGAGCAATGGCAGGAAGGGCGGTGATGTCACCGGCCAGCAGATAGCGATCGTACGTCCATGGAACTACGACGCCGCCGGGCGGACCTGCCACGTGCACCCGAGTGCCGACGGTGGCCGCCTGAGCCCAATCAGAGGCGTACCCACCTTCGTGGAGCGCGAAGTCGAGGTCCAGCTCCCCCGCATCGGCGTCGTATCGACGGACGGTGTACTCACGCGAGATCGGCAATGGACGAGGCCACTTCAGGCTGAATCCGTCGCGTTCGGGTAGACGCAAAGTTCCGTCTGCATCGGGGTACACCAGACGGACATGCTCGTCGGGAGCGTGCGATTCGAAGCCCGCCAACTCCGGTCCACCCAAGGTCAGACGCAACAGTCCGGTCCCGACCATTTCGCTGCGAACAACTTCGAGTTCGCGAATGCCGATGGGGTACGGCACTTTTGCGCCGGTGGTTCCCGCCAGAACTTCGGCGATGGTCGCGAGGTGGTCTCCTCGGTTCATGAACTACCTTCCTTTTCCGGCGGAGCATTCCCCACCGGCACAGTGTTTTCGGAGAGATCGACTTCGTTGATCTCCGAAGTTACCCGGCGCACCGAACCCAATGCTGCCAGGAGCACCAGGCCCAGTGTCACACCGGCGAGCCCCAAGACCAGTAGCGCGGCGCCAGGCTCGAGCCACTGCCCGAGGAACCCGGCTGCCATCGAACCGATCGCCGTACCCGTGACGGCTTGCACCATCCACAGACTGGACACGCGTCCGCGCAATTCGTCCGGCGTGTTCTGTTGAAGGACTGCAAATCTCAGAATGTCGTTGAGTGCGCGGCCGAGGCCGAATCCGGCCAGGCCCAGGAACGCGACAATCGCTGCTCCCGACGCACCCAGTACCACCAGGCCGAGAGGCATCAGCGCAACAGAGATCAACATCGCGGCGCCGTTGCGGTGGACTCGTCCCGTCCACCCGCTGGTGAGGGAACCGACCACAGCGCCGACAGCGGGGGCGCCGTAGAGCAGACCGAGCATGGTGGGTCCGCCGCCGAGAACCTGGTCGACGAAGGCAGGCAGCAACACCATCGGCCCGCTGACGAACATGACCAACAGTCCGCTGATCAGGATGCCGCGAATGACTGTGTGCCTGCCGGCGAATTTCACGCCGGTCACAAGCGCGCGCATCGGGCTTTCGTGATTCGTGCCCGGTGCAGGGGAAGGGCCGATGGCTTGGAACAACGTGACAGTTGCTGCGGTGGCCACCGCAGCAACAAAGTATGTCGCGGGGATGCCGCCGGAGGCGATGATCACGCCGGCGATTGCCGGCGAGATCATCGTCCCGATGTCGGTGGTCAGCGCTACCAAAGCGCCGGCCGCAGCCATCTTGTTGCGCGGCAACAACGTCGGCATCAAAGCCATCAAGGCCGAGCTGCTGACACCGCCGGCCAAGCCGTCGACGGCTGCCGCGACGTAGATGACCCACATCGACGGGTGTGGCAAGAGCGCATTGCACCCGAGAATGACAAAGCCGAGACCCGCAGCACTGCGGGCCAACTGGATGGTGCGTCGCCGGTCGTAACGATCAGCGAGCACACCGCCGAACAGGCTGCCGAAGAACATGGCGATGGCCATCGCCGTGGACACTCCGGCAACCTGCAAGGTCGAGCCGGTGAGCTGGTACGTCTGTGCGGGAACGGCTACGACGAGCAGTCCGATCCCGAGCAGCGAGATCAATCGCGCGGAAAACGCGTACCTGAATGGACGGCTGGTCCGCAACGGTGAAACATCGATCACCAGCCCACCGAATCGAGTCATGCGAAGGTCTGGCCGATCAGGTCGAGCGTAGCCATTGCGCCGTCGTAGTCAGGACGGTAGCTGGTGGCGGGGAGCTCGAACGTCGTGCCTGCCTTGAAGGACGGCAGCTGCGAGTAGAGCGGATCGGTGGCAAGTTCGGCCATCGGGCGACCGGACACCGGAATCACAAAGGCGACAGGAGCATCGGCGACCTGCGAGAGCAGTTCCGGGCTGACCTCGAACGAGTCACCCGAGCCGAAGAGCTGCGGGTTGCCGGCCTTGGCCATGACGTCGTCGGCCTTGAAACCGAGCTCGGCGAGCATTGCGGGGAGCGCTGCCGTCGGCGGCACGAGGTACGGCTTGTTGTTGGCGAGCGAGAGAATGTAGACGACGTTGCCCTCGGGAACCTTGATCTTGCCCTTGACCTCTTTGACCTTGTCGTCGTACGCGCTGATCAGTGCCGGAACCTTGTCCGAACGACCTGCGGCATCGGCGACGATCTCGAGCTGCTTGTCCCAGTTGGCAACCGTCTTGGGGACCAACACGGTGGGTGCGATAGCAGTCAGCTGGTCGTAGAGTTCCTCGGCCTGAACCGAGGTGATGCCCTGTCCACCGCCGATGATCAGGTCGGGTTCAGCCGCCGCGACGGCTTCGATGTTGAGCTGCTCGCCGGCCGGCAATTCCTTGGTGCCCTGCGCCTTTGCGGCATCCGACCATGCCGGCGGGAATCCACCGTCGAGGTTCGTGACACCGAGGACGCGGGTATCGGTGGCAACCACCGGTGCGTCCAGGGCGTACAGGTATCCGGCGAGACCGCCGCTCAGAACCACGATGCGCTCCGCCGACGCGGGCACGGTGACCGAGCCCTTTTCGGTTTCGATCACGCGCGTCGTGGGCTCTGCAGCCTTGGTCGGTTCGTCGTTCGAATCGCTACTGCAACCGATCATCGCCACGAGTGCGACGATCAGCAACCCTGCGATGGCGACGAATCGTCGCCAACTCCGTATCGCGAGGGGCGGTGTGGACTTCATCATTGAGCTCCCATTGTGTTTCAACTGTGTGGTTTTCAAACTATGTGGCCGTGCGTTTCGACAAATGGCTGTCGAGCAGCGGGGCAATTGCCGCCCACCCGGCTGGGGTCACCAATCCGGCGTGGTCGTACGGCAGATGGTGTACTGCCATGTCCCGGTCCCCGCGGACTCTGCGCCAGCGATCGGCCAGCAGCTGTCCGGACGCCTCGGCGTCGGCGGTGATCAGAGTAACCGGTCCGTCGTAGGTTGTGTCAGTCGAGCGGGCCGCGAGCAAACGAGTGGCATCAAAACCCGCCCGAACTGCCTCGACCAGTCCCGGTGCCTGAGTGAGGATCTCGGGTGGCAGGGCGGCGGCCAGATCTCGGTCGTCGGCATCGTCGCGACCGCGATCGTCACGATCTCCCAGTGGATGAGTATCGATCAGACCGGCGAACTCCACCGTCTCGCCGATACCGACCAGCTGAGCCGCCATCGCGGCAACGACGTTGCCACCGAACGAGTAGCCGAGCAGGTGGTACGGCCCGCTCGGCTGAACGCCCCGAATCGTGTCGACGTACATCGCTGCCAGTTGGTCCACGTTCGTCGGTTCGAGTGGCTCACCGGCAACTGTGGGAAGTTGCAGGCCGAACAGTGGACGGTCAGCCTCGAGGACACCGATCAAAGGTGCAAAGGGCCAAGCGAATCCACCGGCCGGATGCACGCAGAACAGTGGTTCTTCGCTGCCTTCGGCTCGGAGTGTCAGAAGGCGATCGCGACTTAAATCGATTTCGGACGCCGACTCGCCAAGGTGTGCTGCAAGTTCTGCAACTGTCGGACGGGCCATCAGCGTTCCCACACCGACGCTCACCGACAGGTCATGCTCCATCTCCCCCACCAGTCGCATGGCTCGAAGCGAGTCGCCGCCGAGATCGAAGAAGCTCTCGTCGGGATCGACGGCCTCGACGCCGAGTACCCGCGCAAAGACCTGGCACAGTTGCCTTTCCATCTCGGTTCGCGGTGCTCGGGCCGCTGCTCGGGCGGGGGGTGCCGGCAACGCACCGCGGTCCAGTTTTCCGTTGGGCGTCAGCGGAATCGAATCCACGACGACGATGTCCGACGGAACCAGGTGTGCCGGTACGCGTTCCCGCAACGCAGCTCGCAGATCGGTTGAATCAGCGCCGGGTTCTTCGATGACGTACCCGACCAGTCGCGGCGGCCCACCGCCTTCGCTACGGACTGACGCTGCCGCTCTCAACACTCCCGGCAACGACGCCAGCGCGGATTCCACTTCACCCAATTCGATCCGAATGCCTCGGATCTTGACCTGATGGTCTGCGCGACCCAGATATTCGAGTTCGCCGTCGCGGCGACGCAGAACGACGTCACCCGTGCGGTACATGCGGTGACCGACCGAGTAGGGATCAGCGACGAATACGGAAGATGTCAGCGCGGTCCGGTGAAGGTAACCCATCGCCGTGCCGTCACCGGACATGTACAGCTCGCCCGCCGCTCCGATCGGAACCTCCCGCAGCCCCGAATCGAGTACCCGCGCGGACGCGTTCAGAATCGGACGACCCAAGCACGGTGTCTCGCTCCCCTGAACCGGGGATCCCATCGCGTTGATCGTGAACTCCGTCGGCCCGTAAAGGTCGTACCCGTCGACACCGTCCTGATCGCGCAATCGCGACCACAGTTCGGCAGGTACAGCTTCTCCTCCGAGCATCACCAACACAGGCGTCCGCTCCCCGTCGAGGAGACCGGCGGCCATCAGTTCCCGTGCATACGAGGGGGTTACATTCACGACGTCGATACCGACTTCGCGGTAATGCTTCACCAGAGACGCGGGGTCCAGTCGCGCCTGCTCGTCGATCACGTGAACTTCATGCCCCGCGAGCAACCAGAACAGTTCCTCCCACGACATGTCGAACGAGAACGAGACTGTGTGCGCGATGCGCAAACGTCGGCCACCCACACTGTTTTCGGTCGGAGTGAAGATCTCGGCCTTGTGATTGTGATACATCGTCGTCAACCCGCGGTGACCCACCACGACGCCCTTGGGTTTTCCGGTACTGCCCGAGGTGTAGATGACGTAGGCAGGCTGGTCCGGTGAGGTCGGCCCGCACACCGCGGCCTCGTCGACTACAGGTGCCGGGGACTGCCCGTCGAGTACCCCGGTTACGTCCGGGTCGTCGAGGACCAGACATACCTGTCCGTCCGGAACAACAAGGTCACGCGTCTGAGTCGTGGTGATCACCAGCGCCGCATCGCTGTCGAGGATCAGTTCGCGCAGGCGTGCCGGCGGGTGAGCCAGATCCAAGGGAAGGTATGCCGCTCCGGTTCTCATGACCGCGAAGATCGCTACGACGTGATCGGCGGTACGCGGAAGTGCGAGCGCCACAACACGGGTCGATCCCGCGCCTGGCACCGACTGCCCCAGCGCCGAAGCGAGTATCCGTGCCAGCCTGTCCACTCGAGTGTTCATCTCGGCTGCGCTCAGTGTGACGTCTCCGAAGACCAGCGCCGTCTCGTCCGGAGTTGCCGCTGCCCTTTCGCGGAGCAAGGCGTCCACGCTACCGCCGGCCTGGTCCGGCCGCGGCATCACAATGTGCTCCGAAGCGAATTCCGCGGGGGTGCGCGAAAGCGGAACCGCCGTGTCCGCCACCGTGGCGGTATCGGAATTCGCCATCACTTCGAGGATCGTGATGGTGCGTGAAAGAACGTCCCGAGCCACGTCGTGGGGAATCAGGTCGGGACGATTTTCGAGAGTGAGCGCCATCGGCGCATCCCCGACCCCCGGATCCACGTCGAGCGTGAGCGCATAGTGGGTGCCGTCCACTGCGTCGAACCCGACGATTCCACTGCGCCCGAACGTGTCTCGACGTGCCTGTTCGTCACGAGGCGTGTTGCGGAAGACGTAGAGCGTGTCGAACAGTGTTGCGAACCCAGCGCTTCGCTGCACGTCGCCGAGCCCGAGATGGTGATGCCCCAGCAGCGAACCCTGTTCACGGAACAGGCGTCCGAGCAACGCCGAGATCTCCTCGCCTGGCCGGACCCGGACACGCACGGGAATGGTGTTGAGCGCCAAGCCCACCATGCGGTCGGCGCCCTCGACCTCGGGTGAACGTCCCGAAACCGTCGATCCGAAGACCACGTCGTCACGCCCCGTCACGGCGCGCAATGCCAGGCCCCACGCCGCAGAGACGACGGTGGACAGCGTCACTCCGCTACGTCTGGCCAGCTCGCGAACGTGCTCGGTGATGCTCTGTTCGAGCTGAACGCGGGTGAACACCGGCAACGGAGCGCGTCCGCCTGATCCCGTACCACCCACGAGTGTGGGTTGCTCGAGATCCGCGAGGTAGTCCTTCCAGGACGAGAGGGCGTCCGTGCGATCCGCTTCGGCGATCCATCGCAGGTGATCACGGAAGTCCGCAGGCTTGTCGAGCGCGCCGTCGAGTCCAACCGGGTCCGTGCCGTGAGTGCGAGCAAACTCGTAGAGCGCAAACAACTCCGCGTACATCAAGGTCTGCGACCAACCGTCGGTCAGCAGGTGGTGCTGAGTGAAGACGAGATGCGCTCCCCCACCCGGTAACCAGACCAGCACCATTCGAATGAGTGGTGGTGCACTCAAGTCGAAGAGCGTGCCGAATTCGGCCTCGTCGACGGCGCGAACCTCGCGATCGATGTCCTCGGTCGCAACTGCGCTCAGATCGATCTCGCGGAAAGGCATTTCGGCTTCCCTGGGCACGAACTGCACCGGAGCGTCGAAACCGGCGTGTGTGAAGCCGGCCCGCAGGTTCGGATAACGCCGCAAGAGCGCATCCCCCGCTGCTCGGAGTGCGCGAACGTCGACGGCAGCATCGGCGGAGAACCCGAATCGCGGCTGCATGTGATAGACATCCGTACCGCCGGCGCCGTCGAGAACCGACTGGAAGTACATGCCTTCCTGCAAGGGACCGAGTGGCAGCACGTCCTGCCAGCCCGGGCTCAGCGACTCGAGCCGTGCCCGACGATCCGCATCGACGGCTACGAGTGGGCTCGGCACACGATCCGGCGCGGTGTCGGGCAATGCCTTTCGGTCCACCTTGCCGTTGAGGGTGAGCGGGAGTGCTTCGAGCACCGTGATGCTCTGCGGCACCATGTGCTCGGGGAGCAGCCGCGCAATCTCCTTGCGCACCAGTACCGAATCGAGCGTGGTTCCACCTTCGGGAACCACATATCCGTGCAGACTTCCGGTACCCGCCGCATCGACACGGACGGTGGCTGCCGCGCGGAACACACCGGCCACCGATCCGAGCGCGCCTTCGACCTCGCCGAGCTCGATGCGGAAACCGCGAACCTTCACCTGATCGTCCGCACGACGAAGGAAGTGCAAAACCCCTCGCCTGCGTCGGACCAGATCACCGGTGCGGTAGAGGCGTGCCCCCGGCAGAGAAGGATCGGCAACGAACCGAGCGACGGTCAGATCGGGGCGATTCAGGTATCCGCGGACCACCTGCGCACCGCCCAGATACAGCTCGCCCGCAACGCCTTCCGGAACCTCACGCAGGTCGTCGTCGAGGATTCGCACGTGCACGTCGGTCCAGGGCTGACCGATCGTGACTCGGTCGCCGGTCGTGATGACCGAAGATGTCGCCCACACCGTGGCCTCGGTGGGTCCGTAGACATTCCGGACCGAAGCAGCGTTGGCCACCAGATCGTCAGCGAGATCCTGCGGGAGGGCTTCCCCTCCCACCAGGGCTCGCACCATGGCGAGCCCGACTGCGTTCTCGTGTTCGGTGACCACTCGCCACAGCGCCGGCGTTGCCTGCATCACTGTCGCATCGCTTGCGATGATCAACGCCGACAACGCATCCGGATCGCGAACCGTCCTGCGGTCTGCGATCACGACAGTCGCGCCCGCTGCGAGCGGGCACAGCAACTCGAGTGCGGCGATGTCGAACGACACCGTTGTCACCGCGACGATGCGATCGCCCGGCCTGATCCAGCAATCCTCGAGTACCGTGTCCGCGAAGGCCGCGAGGTTGCCCGTCGAGACCATCACGCCCTTGGGGCGACCCGTCGAACCGGAGGTGTGGATCATGTAGGCGAGGTGATCACCCGCCGCGGGCGGTGAAGGAAGCACAACACCCGAGTTGGTGAACTCACCGTCCACGAAGACACTCGTGGCGACCGTCGACGGAAGTTGCCCGGCGCTGTCGATACTGGTCAGGACACACACCGGAGCCGCGTCCTCGATCATGAACTCGAGCCGCTCACTCGGGTAGTCGACGTCGAGTGGCAGGTACGCCGCACCAATACGCAGTACCGCGAGCAGTCCGGCCACCAGATCCGCATCTCGATCGAGCGCGACGGCGACTACCTTCTCGGGTCCGGCGCCGGCCGCGAGAAGTTCGCGGGCCAGCTCGTCGACGCGCGCCGACAGTTCCCCGTAGGTAATTCCGACCTCGCCGGAGACCACCGCGACGTCGTCGGGGTGACGGCTGACGTGTCGAGCGAACAACTGCGAGATCCCCGACGGCGGCGTCGCGCGTCGGCCCAGGTCGCGATCCGACTTGTTTTCCGCCAGTCGCAGATCCGCGACGACAGTGCTGTTTTCGTGACCGAGGACCGCGATCACACCGTCGAGCAATGCGTCCGCAGTCGCGGCGTCGAACAGCCCGGCATCAACCGTCAATCGAAGTTCTGTTGCGGTTCGGACGAATTCGAGGTCGACGCTCGCTCCGGGCGAGTGACCGACACGGGCAGCGAACAGACTGCTGGTGGGACGCCCGAGTAGATCGGCGATTCGGTCCAGGCTGACATCGGAATGCGCAAGTGCCTCAGAGACAGCGTTTTCGACTCGTCGAACGACATCGGCAATTCTCGGCCGACCGGACAGATCGACCCGAATCAGGCTGTCAGTCCCTTCCGAGAACAGTCCGACCGCAAGGTCCCGACCGCCACCGAAGCCGTTCAGCGTCGCCGCCACTGCGGCCAACAGCACCGCGTCGAATCCTGATCCGTCACCGAACCGAGCATCGCGTAGCTGACGAACGTAGGTGTGCGGGCGGTACTCTTCGCCGCGCGGGCGATCGTAGGGAAGGTCCGTTTCGAGGGGCAAGCCCTCGAGCGCGCGAACCCAATACCGCTCGTGATCAGGATTTCCCGCCACTGCCGGGGCGCGGAACGTCGCCACGGTCACGGCGGGTCGATCGACGACAGCAACCGAATCCGGCGAGAACTTCTTCTGATCGACGCGTGCGGCCACGGCAAGACCGAGGGGGGTCGGGGTGTCGAAGACATCCGAGACGACGACGCGAATTCCCAGCTTCCGCAGACTTCCCACCAACCGCATCGCAGTGAGCGAGTGGCCGCCGAGAGTGAAGAAATTGTCACCCGGATCGACGTCGGGAATCTCCAACACCGTTGCGACACAGGCGCACACTGCATCGACGACCGCTGGATCGACATCGATCGCTTGATAAGACGCAGCCACATTTTTCGTGACAGACACCGCATCGGCAACGGACGCTGCCTGTCGGACAACCGTGAGCACCGCGGATGCGGGAGCTGTCGGCTCGGTCAGCAACCCACGCAGGATCTCCGCGAGCCGGGTAACCATTCGCTGCGCCGTGGTTTCGGAGACAACTGCCGGATCGTGATACAGAACCAGATCCAGACCGGTGCTCGGCGGCGCCATCAACGTCATCGGATAATGCGTGACTCCGCGGTTGGTGAATCCCTCGACTCGAAGTGTGTGCGATGCAGGCTGTCCCGCACCGGAGTTCGGGAAGTTCTCGAACACCAGGAGCGTGTCGAACAGTTGACCGATCCCGGCGATGCGTTCGATCTCGGCCAAACTGGTGTGCTCGACGTCCACGATGTCGAACTGCGCGTTCTGCAGACCGACGAACTGATCCAGCAAGGGCTGATCCGCGACGATGTCGAGGCGGGCCGGAATCGTGTTGCTGAACAACCCGACCATTCCCTCCACCCCGGAGAGTTCGGCAGGTCGGCCGGACACCGTGGCCCCGAACACGACGTCCCACTGTCCCGTCGCTTCGGCGAGCGCCGCTGCCCACGCACCCTGAACCAGGGTGTTGACCGTCAGCGCTCGCGCACGACCGAGTTCGATCAGCGCTTCGGCGTCCGATGTCGCGAGAGGAACCTCGAGCGCGACGGGCACACTTCGCGGCGCCCCTGCGTCGGCAACGAGAGTCGGCGCGGTGAGCCCACGCAGACGCTCACTCCACACTACGCGGGCAGAGTCCTGATCACGGCCGGCGATCCATGCCAAGTAGTCGCGATACGGCGTCGGCGCAGGAAGGTGCGCATCGCCGTCGTGGTAGACGTTCATCAGCTCGCGCAGGACGATCGGAGTCGACCACCCGTCGGTGAGCAGGTGATGCGCATTGAGGACCAAACGGTGCACCCCGCCGGGCAGCCGAATCAGCAGCGCACGCAGCAGAGGCGGTGTACTGACATCGAAGACGTAATCGGCGGCCTCGTCCTCGAGCTGATCTGCAGAGCGGAATGCAGTGTCAGCTGGAACGGAGGTCAGGTCGACCGAACGCCACTCGACTTTTGCACCGCGCGGAATGATCTGAACGGGCCGTTCGAACTGCTCGTAGTGGAAAGCTGCGCGTAGGTTCGGGTGCCTGTCGATCACGGTCTCGAACGCGTCGGCCAACTTCACCTCGTCCAACGGGCCGGAGAGGTCGAAGCGTGCAGTAAGTGTGTAGACGTCTGCTTCGCCGTCACGGACCGCGTGGAACAGGAGGCCTTCTTGTAGCGGCGACAGCGGAAGTACATCGGCAAGCGGTCCGTGGACGGCTTCGAGTTCGTTGATCCCGGCTTGATCGACCACCGCGCCCTGGCCGAAGATCGTCGCCGAGCAATCGGAAGGCGTCAAACCACCCTCGAAGAGCGCGGCATGCGCGGTCAGTGCAGCGAGCGCACGTTCCCAATGCTCTTGCAGCTCGACGATCGTCGCGGCGTCGAGCACTGAACCCGCCGCAGTCCATTCGACTGCCAGCATCGTCGAGTCGTCCTCTCGGACAAATGCGTTGAGCGCCAGCACTTCCGACATTGCCTTGCTCGCCGGTTCGATGACCGCGAATGGATCCTGCTCCGGCAATCGCCATCCGGTTCCGGGTAGGGACGGGAAGCGGCCGAGATAGTTGAGCAGCAGTTCGGGTGTAGAGCACGCGGAAAGGTCAGGTGCGGTGTCGCGATCCAGATGCCGCAGAACTCCGTAGCCGACTCCACCTCCGGGTACGGCGCGTTTTGCTTCCTTCACCGCACGAAGCAGATGCCCGGCAGCTGCTCCGCCGCTCAGTGCGTCGGCAAGATCGTCTGCGGTGAGCAGTGCATCGGTGGGAACCCGGACGGGGAACTCACTGGTGAACCACCCGATGGTTCCGGCGAAGTCGGTGTCGCTGGTGAGCGCGTCGCGGCCATGGCCTTCGACGGTGACTGTCTGCGCGGGCAGGCCGATGAGGCCGCGGCCGTGCTGCCATGAGCGCAAGGCAAGCATCAAACCCGCGAGAAGCACTTCGTCGGCCTTGGCTCGATACGCCGTCGGAAGCGTGGTCAACAGCGCGTCGGTGACAGCCGGGGGTGCAACAGTTGTCGTGCGAGAGGCGGTTGCGGTGAGGTCGACTTTCGGGTCGAGACGACGACTGCCGATCGGCTCGTCGTCCGCCTGTACCGACGCGGACTTCCAGTACTCGAGCTCCGATGCCATGCTGCCCGAGGTCCCGAATTCTGCGAGCAACCCCGCGTATCGGCGCCACGAACTTCCGCCAGCACCCAGCCGGGCCGACCTACGCTCGCGCGCTGCATCGGTAGCTTCGTGGAGGTCTGGAAGCAGAATTCGCCAGGACACACCGTCGACGATCAAATGGTGAGCCACGACGATCAATTGGTCGGGTCGACCGGCCTCGGTATTGACCAGTACGACTCGCAGGAGTTCACCGGCGCGTGGGTCGAGACTCGCCGCCGACGCCTCCGCGAGCTCTCTGATCCGGGACGGCTCGGAGGTGTCGGATACCTCGTGAACGAGCCCCTCGCTGCGCACCGCGCCGACGTCTCGGACGATCAATTCGGTAGTGCCGCTGTCATTGTCACGGCGCAGGAGCAGACGTAGAGCGTCATGGTGATCGAGGATCGTCTGCACGCCGGACTGCAGGTCGCCCAGCGAGAGGCCGTCGTCGATGCGCACTGCGGTCCACTGCGTGTAGCCCGCAATTGCCTCGTCTGTCGGATTCTTGTCGATCAGCGCCCGAACGATCGGCGGAGCGATCACGGTGCCGGTCGCCACGTCCGCAACCGAGGCTACGGCGTCGGCGTCATCGGCAATCTCACGCGCCGCAGCGGCGATGGTTCCCAGATCTCGCTGTGCCAGTAGCTCTTTCGGAGCGACGACCAGTCCGCGCACCCGCAGGCGACTGCTGACACTGATTGCCGTGATGCTGTCACCACCGAGGCCGAAGAAATCCTCGTCCACGCCGACGCGCTCGCGGCCTAGCACCTCGGCCACCACGTCACAGAGGATTTCCTCGTGCTGTGTCGATGCAGCGCGACCTTCCGATTCGGTAGCCGGCGCAGGTAGTGCCGCACGATCGAGCTTTCCGTTCACCGTGACGGGCAGTTCGTCCAGAACGACGATCGCGGCCGGAACCAAATGATCCGGTACGCGACCGGCGAGGTCTCGGCGCAATTCTTCCTGCGGCGGAAGCGTCGTACCGGCGGCGGCTACAACGTAGCCGACCAGGCTGGGCCGTCCTCCATCCGTACGGATCAGCGCGGCGGCCGCGCCGATTCCGGGCACCGATCCGAGAACAGCCTCGACCTCGCTCAACTCGACGCGATGTCCGCGGATCTTCACCTGCTTGTCGCTACGACCGATGAAGTCGTATCCCCGCCCGGGTACCCAGCGCGCGACGTCCCCGGCGCGGTACATCAGATCTCCCGGAGCCCCGAAGGGATCTGCGACAAAACGCTCGGAGGTCGCTCCGGCGCGACCGAGGTATCCCCTGGCCAATTGCGGTCCGGCCAGATAGAGCTCACCTCGTTCGCCGTTGGCGACCGGTTCGAGCGCGCTGTCGAGCAGGTACGCGCGGGTTCCCGCGAGCGGGTACCCGATACGCGGTCCGGCACCTTCGACCGTGGTCGCGATCGCGTCGACCGTCGTTTCGGTGGGGCCGTACAGGTTTCGAGCGGGAACACCGGATTCGATGATCGCGTCCCACAGTGCGGGCGGTGCCGCCTCGCCGCCCACGACAAGCAGGTGCAGCCGCTGCGTGCGCAGCAATCCGTTGTCCACCATCGCTGCCGCCATCGACGGCGTCGTGTCGACCACGTCGACGCAATCTCGCTCGAACGCCGCGACCAGGGCAACGGCGTCCTTCTGCAGTTCTTCGTCGTATACGTGCACCCGATGACCACACAGCAGCCACAACAGCTGATCGAGAGACGCGTCGAAGGCGAACGACGCCGTATGCGCGGTGTGCAGTTGGCGGTTTCCGACGCGCTCGGCGGTGTCCCGGTAGATGGTGGCGCGGTGATGGTGAAGCAGGTGCGCCAATCCACCGCTTCTGACCAACACGCCCTTCGGCTTGCCGGTCGATCCCGAGGTGTAGATGACGTACGCCAGGTGATCGCCATGCCGCGCCGTCGCCAGTTCACCGAGTTCGAGTGGAAACTCGGAATGGGCACGGAGTTCTTCGCGCACTGCGTCGGAATCGAGTACGAGCGGGTCGGGTCGAGAATCTCCGACGAGTTGCTCGGCCAGCGCGGAAGTGGTGAGCACCACCTTCGGTTGCGCGTCGTCGATCAGATCCCGCAACCGCTCGGCCGGGTGCTGCGGATCCAGGGCCACGTACGCTGCGCCCGCGTTCAGTGTCGCGAGCAGAGCCACCACCATCTCGGAGGTACGCGGAAGTGCAAGTCCGACAATGTCGTCCGGGCCGACATCGCGAGCCCGAAGCAACCGGGCGAGTTTGTGGACGCGGCCACCGAGTTCTGCGCCTGTCAGACGTTCCTCACCGCACACCAGGACCGTGTCATCCGCATGATCGGCGACGATGCGGTCGAAGACGTCCGGGACGAGGGCGACGGAGCCAGGCACAGGTTCAATCTCGCGGCGGGTGAGAATCCGCGCAGCTTCGGGTGCCGGCATCATCTGCACCTGTCCGACGGCAGGATCTCCCTCCCCCACCATCGCGTTGACGATGCTCACGAAACCGGCGAGGCGACGCTGAACCGAATCCCGAGTGTTGGTGCGCGCGTCCACTTCGAACCCGAGGAGAACTTCGCCGTCCGCGATGGGGGTGACCGTCAAACCCAGGTCCTCGGGCGGACCTCCGGCGACGTTACGTAGTACACCCACAGCGCCGGCGAAATCGAGGGCGAAGTCGAAAGCCTTGAGATTGATTCCGATCCCGTGAAGCAGTGCGCCGGTGCCGGCGACGCCCAGGTCCCGAGCAAGATTCTCACCGCGGTAGCGCTGGTGTGCGCGCAGGCTTTTCATCGTGGCGGCCACCTGCTTGCTCAGGTCACCGAGTCGATCGTGGCTGCGAATCGTCAACCGGAGAGGCAGAACGTTGACTGCCATGGCCGGGGTCTTGAGTGCCGTGCGCCCCACGCGTGCCATGAGTGGCATCGCGATGACAACATCCGTCTCGCCGAGCAACCGGTGGAGAAACGCGCCGTAGCAGGCGATCAGTGCCTCGGCCCACGTTGTTCCCGTCGCGTCTGCCACCGCTTTGAGGCGGCCGAGGGCGTCGGCACTGATGACCTCGCGAACCTGGATCGTTCGTTCCGCTGGACCGGTGACCTGCTGGCCCCGTCCGTCCAACGCGGGCAAAGGCGTCAGGACATCACGCCAGTAGTCACGATCTTCGACGAACTGGTTGCCCGCCCGGTACGCCTCGTCCTCGGCGACCAACGCACTCATCGAACCGAATCGCGTTGGTGCGACGTCGGTTCCCTTCTTCGCCGCCGTGTAGTGCGCGGCGACACGACGCGAAATCATGGCTGCGCTGTATCCGTCGACGATCAGGTGGTGATAGAGCTGGATGCACCAGATCTCGCGATCGGACAGCCTGATCAGCGAGTACGTGTAAAGCGGGCGCTCCACCATCAAGCGGCAGTACTCGGACGCCCGGCTGCGCTCGGCGTCGACCAGTGCGTGCGCCACGGCTACGGGATCGCGCTCGTCACGGACGTCGGTGATCGGGATGATGCCAACCGGCTCGTCGGAGATGTACTGACGCGGGCCGTCCGCCGTCTCGATCATCCGCAGCCGCATGGTTTCGGCTTCGCCGATCGTCGCCCTGATGGCGGCCGTCAGACGTTCGGTGTCGATCGGTTCGTCGCCCGAGATTTCGAGCACCTCACCGACGAGATAGCTCCGAGATTCGGGATCAAGCCTCTGTGCGTTCCAAATCCCGAGTTGAGCTCCTGTGAGAGCAAACGTAGCTTCGTTTGCCGCTCCGGAGTTCGAACCTGGAAGAACGCTCACACTGATCCCCTCGTCTGTGGACACACGTCACCCAAGGGTGACCTAACGTCGTTTTGGGTAGCCTAAACTAAATGTCGATGAATCGGGGAATCCGCCTCGCCGGTGACCCGAGAACCGACGGCTCCCGACGCGTTCACCAGAGGACACGCGCTTCTACAACCACTTGCGGGACAGTCTCTTTCGTGAACCGAAACGAGAAAGTGGAAGGCTAGTCCATCAGCGTTGCTGCGACGGTTCCGCCCAGTTCATAACAACCATCGCGGACAGATTTGTCCACGCTCACAGTCACTTCGAGCGGATCCGCCACCGCGACCAACCCGAGCCCTGTCGCGAGTTTGCGCACCGACGACACGGCACCAGCAGTGTCGTTGTTGCCGTGAACCCACAGGCCGTACGGCCGATCCGACACCGCACCGAGACATTGGTAGTACGTGGTGTCGAAGAAGTACTTGAGCGCACCCGACATGTATCCGAAATTGGCGGTGGTACCGAAAAGATAGCCGTCAGCAGCGAGTACGTCGGGCACCGTCGCCGCCAACGCCGGCACCACCTTCACCTCGACGCCCTCGATCTCCGGATCGCGAGCACCGGCAAGGACTGCATCCAACAATTCGTGGGTTGTCGGCGAGGGCGAGTGGTGAACCACCAACAAAGTCTTCACACACCTGACAATACGGCGACGGGTGGCGCACCCGTCGCCGTTCACGCCTACGCCGAAACCGTTTCCGCGCTCATCGCCTTGACCAGGTCATCGGTTCGGGTGACCGAGGCGCAGCGCCCGGCCGCGTACTCGAGGGCGCCGACATGCTCGCCCAGGGAGAAGTCGGCCACCGCGTCGCCCACGAAGAAGATCTGCACGTCTTGCATGAACCCGTCCAAAGCGGTAGTCAGGCAACCGATGTGGGCATAGATTCCGGTGATGATCAGCTGGTCACGCCCGCTCTCGCGCAGCCGCTCACGCAGATCCGTTTTGATGAAGGCGCTGTAGCGCCATTTTGTGAGCATCACGTCGTCCGGATGCGGAGCCAACTCGGCGATCACGTCGGTGTGAGCGGGATCTGCCTTCAGACCCGGTCCCCAGAAATCCGACAGCAACGCACGCTCCTCGGGATCCTGATCTCCGGGTTGCGCGGTGTAGACGATCGGGATTCCGGCAGCTCGCGCCGACGAACGAAGCCGGTCGATGTTCGGAACCACGGTTTGGAGCGGGTCGACGCTTCGGTCGTACGCGTTCACGAAATATTCCTGCATGTCGTGCAGAAGCAGCACCGCTCGGGAAGGATCGAGAGTCCAGTCGACCCGATTCTGCGGAAACTCGGTGGGCATCTCGTATCGCACTGCTGTGGGTAGCGCCATGATGAATCTCCTCGAAAATGTGGGGGTGGGAACCGATCAACTCGACAGAGTCTGTGCGGCAATCGATTCGCTGAGAACACGGCGCAAGGCCGCCTTGCTGGTCTTTCCGACGCCGGTGACGGGGAACTCGGTCACGAACTCCACTCGATCCGGAACCTTGTACGCCGCAACGCCTCGGCCTCGTATGTATCGCTTGATCTCGCCGACGGTCGGTGCATCTCCGGAAATCACCAGAACGGCGCAGGTTCGCTCGCCCAGGTACTCGTCGGGAACAGCGACGACGGCCGCATCGTGGACAGCAGGATGCGAGAGCAGGTGGTTCTCGATCTCCTCGGCGGCCACCTTCTCGCCGCCGCGGTTGATCTGGTCCTTTGCGCGGCCCTCGACAATCAGGTGTCCCGTATCGGTGACGCTGACCAGATCGCCGGTGCGATAGAAACCTTCGGCGTCGAAGACCTCGGCATTGTGCGCATCCGCCCGGTAATAGCCACGGATCGTGTATGGCCCCCGAGTCAGTAAGTGCCCCGTGGTTCCGGGCTCGACGAGCGCGCCATCGTCATCGACTACACGAACCTCGTCGTCCGGTGAAATGGGTCGGCCCTGCGTGCTGACTATCAAATCTTCCGTATCGTCGAGGCGGGTGTAGTTGACCAGACCCTCAGCCATGCCGAACACCTGCTGAAGGGTGCAGCCCAGCTCCTTGGGTACGCGTGCGGCAGCTTCGGCGCTGAACTTCGCTCCGCCGACGCCGAGAACCCGCAAGCTCGACAGGTCGTGATCTGCCTTGCTGGGGGCGGCCATCCAGGCCAATGCGATCGGTGGAACCAGCGACGCGTGCGTGACTCGCTCTGATTCGATCAGACCGAAAGCTGTGGACGGCATGGTGTCCGGCGCCAGAACCACGGTGCCGCCCGCGTGGAAGACACCCAGGATGCCCGGCGAACTCATCGGAAAATTGTGCGCAGCAGGGAGAACCACCAACATGCGCGTCGAATCGTCGACGCCGCAGATCGGGTTGGATGCCCGCACCGAGTAGAGGTAGTCGGCGTGCGTTCGCGGAATCAGCTTCGGAACACCGGTCGTGCCACCGGAAAGCTGAAGAAAGGCGACCGACAACGGATCGACGTCGGCAAGAACGGGAACCTCGTATCCGCGCAGCGAATCGAAACCGACAAACTCTTCGGGGTCACCGGCCACGATCACAACAGGCGGAGTCTCGAGGCCTTCGTTCACCTCACGCGCCAGTGCGCGGTAGTCGAACCCGCCATGACGGTCGGCGACGATATAGGCAGCGACATCAGCGAACTGGCAGAAGTATCCGATTTCGGTTCGGCGATGCGCCGGCAACCCGAATACCGGCAGGGCGCCGAGCTTCAACACACCGAACAATGCTTCGACGTATTCCACGATGTTCGGTAGCTGCAGAAGCACACGGTCACCGGCGCGAACACCCAAGCCGGACAGGCCTCCGGCCACGGCCGAGCTGCGACGATCGAGGTCGCAATACGTCAGCCGTGTTTGTGCCCCGGTGGCATCGCTGCCTACCACCGCTTCGTTGTCGGGATGCCGTGCGGCCGCGGCCGTGATGAATCCGGCCAGCGTCTCGTCAGTCCAGTAGCCTCGTTCCCGATAATGCGTCACCAATTCGGGTGGATACTGTGCGACGGGCGCCAAGGGCTCGCGAGCGATCCTCGATGTCATGCAAGTGACTCCTCTTCGAAAGTACTGTCAGCAAATACATCTCACGCTTTTAGCGTCGCTCCGCCGTCGACGTACAGCGCCTGCATGGTGATGTGGGCCGCCCGGTCGGACAGCAGGAAGTGCACCGAGTCCGCGATATCGTCTGCGGTGGCAAGTTTTCCGAGCGGAATGCCCAGGCGATAGCCCGCCAGATTGCCTTCGATGACCGCATCGGCACCCGAATCGTCGGAAGGGTCCGACCACAAAGACCGCTGCATCGCTGTGTCTGTGGAACCCGGAGCGACAACGTTGACGCGAATCCCGTCGACAGCCAACTCCAGACCCGCGGTTCGAACCAACATGGTGGCAGCAGCTTTGGACGAACCGTAAGCACCCATCCCGATACGTGGGACACCGGCCGCGTTGGACGAGACCACCACGATCGACCCAGCCCGCCGGCGACGCATTTCCAGTCCCACACTTTGCAGAACGTTGAGCAATCCGAAGACGTTGACGCCGAATATATTCCGCCACTGGTCTGGATCGGAGTCAAGCACCGATCCGGTGTCCAGAATTCCGGCGACGTGCGCGAGCGCGTCGATCCGGCCGAACGTATCCATCGTGGAGGCCACTGCAGCGTCGACTGCCTGCCGATCGGTCACGTCCACGACGTGACTCTCGATATCGGCGCCTTCGACGATTGTTTCTGCCAATTCCGCAGTTGCCCGCTTCAGTTCGACGTCGTCGCGATCGAGAAGTGCCAGCGAATACCCGTCGCGCGCAAGAGTCCGGGCCACTGCGGCGCCGATCCCCGCCGCCGCACCGGTGACCACGGCAATTCGGCGATCGTTCACTGCGGGCACAGCACCTGAACCCAGGCATTGATGGTCGGTTCTTCTGCCAACTCCGCGAAGTCGGCATCCGCGCCCGCTCCTCGCCAGCGTTCGACGAGCGTCATCAAGCGAACCGAGTCCAGGCCTTCGTCACCCAGGTCCGCGTCGTCGCCGAGTTGTTCTGCCCTCATCGACAGAACCTCGGCGACGTCGCGCACGATCTGGTCACGGTCCACGGTGTTGTTCATCGGTCTCCTCGAGTAGTGGTCGACGCGCTCAGATCGAGCCAACCCGCCCCTCGTGTCGACCCCGTCCGCACGCCTTTACTTTAGGCCAGCCTAACCATAACGGTACGGAAGTACACAACCCGGATGCTCACGACACAAATTACCCTAACTAAGGCTAGCCTCAACATAGCAAGTAATCCTGTCGAACTGGAAGGGTGTCCATGTCAGCACTCGCCGAAGTCTCCGAATTCCCGTTGCGCAACAACCGGACTGACGATGAAACGGACTCCGTTTTCCTGCTCTCACGTAGGCAAACGTCGATCCGTACTTCGGGAGTAGTCGAAGAATTCGACTCGGCCTTCGACGCCGCTGAAGCCCTCAAAACGGGCCGCATCGACTCGGTCGTCGGCGCCCTGCCGTTCTCACCGGAGACGCCGTCCGCCCTCACCGCGCCACTGAGTTTCACACGAGTCCGCGGTGATCTATATCACTCGAACGCACCGACGCTACCCACTTCGCGGGTAGCCGGATTCGAACCCAGCCCGCAGATCCACACCGACAGAGTCCGCGGCGCCATCGAACGTCTTCGAGCAGGCGAACTCGACAAAGTTGTCCTCGCACGCTCCCTGACCATCGAGGCCGAGTCCACGATCTTTCCCGCCGCTCTGGCCGAGAAACTGATTGCACTCGATCACGCGCACAACGGTTTCTGCGTCGACTTGTCCCCCGCCGGAGGAAAGTACCGCGGGCGTTCGCTGGTCGGCTCGACGCCCGAGGTTCTGATCGAACGGCGAGGCGACGTCGTCACCTGCCACCCCTTGGCGGGCTCGATTGCACGGCACCCGAATTCGGATCAGGACGAGGCGAATGCCGAGCAACTCCGCGCGTCGACCAAAGATCTCGCCGAACACGCGTTTGTCGTCGACTCCATCAGCGCGATACTCGGACCACTGTGCACATCATTCAATGCACCCAGCGCACCGGAACTCCTTCGGACACCGCAACTGTGGCACCTCGGGACCAAGATCGAAGGTGTCCTGGCCGATCCGAGCCTGACCTCGCTCGAGCTGGCAATGGCGCTGCACCCGACCCCCGCCATCTGCGGAACACCGACGGGCGCCGCACGCGAGCACATCACCGCGACCGAAGGGGACCGCGGGTTCTACGCCGGTGCCGTGGGCTGGTGCGACCGAACCGGAGACGGCGAGTGGATGGTGGCTATTCGTTGCGCCGAGATTGCAGCAGACGGCCTCTCGGCGCGGGCGTACGCAGGCGGCGGAATCGTCGCTTCCTCCGATCCGGAAATCGAGCTGATAGAGACCAGTACAAAATTCCGCACGTTACTCAGTGCGTTCGACCTCGCTGAACATCAGCTCTGATCAGGCATCACTTCTTCGAGGTGTTCAGGGCAATCGCGGCGTGAACGAGTGCCTTGAACGCCTTTTCGTCGACGGCTTCACCTTCGTGAAAATCGATCGCCCGTCTCGTATTGCCCTCGAGGCTGGAGTTGAAGAGACCTGAGGCGTCGTCGAGTGATGCGCCTTTGGCAAAAGTCACCTTCACTGCACTCTTGTAAGTCTCACCGGTACAGATCATTCCAGCGTGGTACCACACGGGAACTCCTCGCCACTTCCATTCCTCCACCACATCCGGATCCACCTCTTTGATCAGAGTTCGTATCCGGGAGAGCATCTCGCCCCGCCAGTCTCCGAGTTCCTCGATTCGCTGGTCGATCAACTGAGACGGGGAATCTGCGCCTTGCTTTTCGGAATCACGCTTCGCCATCGCTTCGTCACTTCCTGCTCGTTGCCGCCGATCTCCGGTGAGTCGAGTATCCCCTCCTGCACCAACATTCACTCAGCGAATCACTGACGCATCACGACGTCTCGGCAAGCGCGATTTCTTGGAATTCGGACAAAGTGAGACGGACGTCCAGTATTCTCTGGGTACTAAGTCCCGATTCTTCGGCCCGGAGGACTGCATCGTGATGTGGAATCGCCCGCTCGCCCATTCAGTCGCTGCGGCTGCCGGATCGGTTCTTCTCGCCGCCGCAGTCGTCGGCGTTCACACTGTTCCGGCGGCGGCGCAACAGGCCCCGCGCGTTTTCGACGTACTGTGCACACCCACCGATGCAGGCCTTTCCGAGCTGTCCGGACTCACCGTCACCGCGGCCGGGATATACGCAATCGGCGACAGCGGCTCCGATGATCGAGTCGCCGAACTCGATTCGAACTGCCACGTTCAGCGCTGGATCAACGTGGGCACCCCTCGTGTCGATGTCGAGGATCTCTCGTCGACTCCCGACGGCCACCTGTGGCTGGCAGACATCGGCGACAACAACGCGGTACGAACGTCGATCGGGCTGATCGAACTCGATCCGACTTCAGGTGCCGCGACCTCCTACCCCCTGGTTTATCCGGACGGGGCGCACGATGCCGAGACACTGCTGATCCAGAGCAACGGGCTTCCCGTCATCGTCACCAAGGATTACCTGGGCGCAAGCGTGGTCTACACAACCGCTGAACGACAGCAGGTTCAGGATCTGAGTACGGCGTCGCCGACCATGTTGGCCAAGGTAGGTCAGCTCAGATTTACTCCCACCCTCACTTCCGGTGGACCGGTCCCCCATGCCGGAACTATGGCTGTCACCGGAGGCGCCGTGAGCAAAGACGGCACGGTGGTAGCGCTGCGCACCTACACCGATGTCTACCTCTACACAGCTCCCGACGGCGATGTCGCGAAAGCCTTGACCACCACGCCTATTCGTGTGCCCCTTCCCGACGAGCCACAAGGTGAAGCGATCGCGTTCGACGCGGCCGGTGATCTGATCAGTGGCTCCGAGGCATACCAAGGGCCGCTGCCTCCGCTCCGAATTCTTCGAGGCGCCAGTGACATCGCGCTCTCGGGCGGAACCACAAGCTCTCTCGGGTCGTAGTCGATTCACGTCTCGGGAAAGCGGACAGGCGCCGCTATCATGGCCGAGTGAACAAACAACTTCGAGCAACAGTGGCGTTCTCGACAGTTCTCGCGCTGGCTTCGTGCGCGAATTCTCTCGAAGGAACACCTCGACCGGATGCGTTTGTTCCGAGCGTCGACAATCCGGATCCGTCCGAATCCATCGACGGAGTTGTCACGGTCGACTACCCGGCAGCTCAACACGTACGGCCGAACGAACGTGTGGCGTACACACATTCACCGCCCTTCGGTGGTCGCCATGATTCGGTCTGGGCAAACTGCACCGGAGTTGTCTACCCGCAAGCCATTCGAACCGAGAATGCGGTCCATTCCCTCGAGCACGGGGCAGTGTGGATCACGTACAACCCCGACCTGGTCTCGAGTGAGGATCAGGCGCGCTTGGCACAGCGAGTCGAAGGCATGAGCTACACCTTGATGTCGCCGTATCCGACCCTGGATTCGCCGATCTCGCTGCAGTCCTGGGGCCGTCAACTCAAACTCGACAACGCTGAGGACGCTCGCATCGATCAATTCGTCTCGGCGCTACGAGTCAACCCGAACACGTATCCCGAAGTGGGCGCGACGTGTTCGGTGCCGATGACTAGCTTCGACCCGAACAACCCGCCGCCATTCGACCCCACCACTCCGGATCCGTCTTCTCCCGCAACAGTTCCGGAGCGGTAGCATCCCAGCAGACCCCTGTTCCTACCAGGGAGAAACTACTTGCCTCGCGACCGACGTTCCAGTTCCACTGCGCGGCGCATGGTTTCCCGCGCCCGGCTTCGGTCACCGGCATAGTCGTAGGCGCGAGCGAGTCGGAAGTTCTGCTTCCAGTTGTCCGGGTCTGCTTCCCAGTCGACCTTGATCTGAGCGAACAACTCGTCGGCAGCCGCCCGCTCGATCCGGCCCGAAGGCAATTTCGGAAGTGAAGACGCATCGACAGCGAGGCCCTCGTCGTGAATCTGCTGCGCGAGGCGTTGGTGTGTGAAGCCGGCGCGAATGGTGGCGATGACGAGCCACAGCCCCAGGAACGGCAGGATCAGCACGCCGATCCCGAGACCGATCGCGGCGCCGCCTCCGTCTTGGATGAGCTGAATTCCGCGCTGGCCGAGCAACACGAAGTACACCGCGAGCGCGATACAGATCGCAACGATCAGCGCGAGGGTGCGGGTGGTCTTGTTCATAGATCGAGGAAGGAATCGATACCGACCGTCAGGCCCGGACGCGAGCCGATCTGGCGGACACCGAGCAGAACGCCCGGCGCGAACGAATTCCGGTCGATCGAGTCGTGGCGAATGGTCAGCGTCTCGCCCTGAGTTCCGAGAATCACTTCCTGATGCGCGACCAGTCCGGCCATCCGCACGGAGTGAACCCGGACGCCGTCGACGTCGGCGCCGCGCGCACCCTCGAGCTCGGTCGTGGTGGCGTCAGGGCTGCGTCCGACGCCTGCTTCCGCGCGAGCCTCGGCGATCATGGCGGCCGTTCGGTACGCGGTGCCCGAGGGAGCATCTGCCTTGTTGGGGTGGTGAAGTTCGATGACCTCGACGGAATCGAAGAAGCGCGCCGCGGCAGCCGAGAAGCGCATCAACAACACAGCACCGATGGCGAAGTTCGGGGCGATCAGAACACCCGTTGCAGGCTGCTCGTCGAGCCAGGACTGCACAGTCGCAAGCCTGGACTCGTCGAAACCGGTGGTGCCGATCACGGCGTGAATTCCGTTGGCCACGAGGAATTCCAGATTTCCCATGACGACGTCGGGGTGCGTGAAATCGACGACTACCTGAGTGCGGGTGTCGACGAACGTCTCGATGCGATCACCGGTATCGACCTGAGCGACAAGTTCCAGATCGGGAGCAGCTTCCACTGCCTCGCAGATCGCTCGACCGACCTTGCCCTTGGCTCCCAGAACCCCGACCCTGATGGGTGCTGCACTCACGTCTTCCACGCTCCGTCCGATGCATTGTTTGAGGTGAAGCCTACGCAATCGTGCCGATGCGCTCACCATCAGTCGGGCAGGAGTTATGTCACCACTGGCACACTGGACGTAGTGAGCAACCGTCCGCAAGTCCGCGAAACCGGCAACCTTCGACCACTCGAGTTGGCAACGGGTGCCGTCATGGCCGGATTCACGGTCGCGTTGTCCGTCATTGCCACGGTCATCCCCATGGCCAGCGCCCTCAACCTCGTGGCCGCCGTTCCGATGGGAATTGTTGCCCAGCGCTTTCGAGTCCGCGCCGTGATGACGGCCGGCGTCTCGGCTACTGCGGTCGCTTTCGTCGCAGCGGGTTCGGGATCTGCGGCGGCGGTCGCGCTGAGCGCTCTCCTCGGCGGAATCATCGGTACGGTCAAGCGGCGCGGTCTCGGCTTCGTCTCCGCGTTGCTGTCGTCCCTTGTCATCGGACCCGCGCTGGCGTTGTTCTCCATAGTCCTGTTGCTTGTTCTCGCGCCCCTGCGCACCTTGTTGTTGACCTCGCTGGAGAACACCGCGCTTGGCGTGGCCGCAATCTTGAAGCGTGCCCCGACGCTGGTCGGCGCAGCCGAATGGATCGAGAACAGCATCGGCTCGATCATCGACTACTGGTGGTTGTGGATCGGCGTGTCGATCATCTCCGGAATCGTCCTCAGCACCGTCGTCTCCTATTTTGTCCTCGGTGCCGTCCTCGATCGATTGGCTGCACTCCCCTCGGCCGACCCGCTCCAGACAGCACCCGACGACCGTCCGATCGATCCGCTACCGGTCACTTTCGATCACGTGGGCTTCACCTATCCGGGCGCATCGACGCCGGCGCTCGTCGACGTCAACTTCACGGTTCGACGAGGAGAGTTCGTCACCGTCGTCGGCCACAACGGCTCGGGCAAGTCCACACTCACCCGGTTGCTCGCCGGTCGCGCACCGACCGTTGGGACCCTGACGAGGCCCGGGTCCGCCGGTCTCGGTCGACACGGCGGAACCGCCGTCGTCCTCCAACGTCCCGAGAGCCAGATCCTCGGAACCCGCGTCGCCGATGACGTCGTCTGGGGGCTTCCGCCCGAGTCGCATCCCGACGTCGATGCACTGCTGGCCGAGGTGGGACTCGCGGGCATGGGCATGCGCGAGACCTCAGGGCTGTCCGGCGGCGAGATGCAACGTCTGGCGGTTGCTGCCGCGCTGGCGCGGCGCCCCGCTCTGCTGATCGCGGACGAAGCCACCGCGATGGTCGATCAGGCCGGCCGGGAGGAATTGGTCTCGCTCCTCGCCGAACTGCCCCGGCGCCATCCGATGGCCGTGGTTCTGGTCACCCATCACCACGCCGACACCCGCAACGCAGATCGGGTGATTCAACTACAACGCGGACGGCAAATCGATCACCAACCCGGTTGGATGACGTCGACGTTCGCGGGTCCGCCGTCTGCGCCGTGGCCGGCCGGCACTCGAACTGTCCTCCAACTCACCGATGTCACCCACACCTACAACGACCGGACTCCGTGGTCGCGGCGCGCACTCTCGGACGTGAATCTGACCATCGGCGACGGGGACGGGCTACTGGTCCTGGGCGGCAACGGTTCCGGTAAATCGACCCTGGCCTGGATCATGGCGGGCTTGATCGCACCGAGCCGGGGAACCGCGGTCTTCGACGGCAAACCCGTCTCGCGTCAGCTCGGCACTGTCGGTCTGACGTTCCAACACTCGAGGCTGCAGCTGCAACGCCGAACCGTCGCCGAAGACATCGAGGCCGCCGGTGGTCCGGAGATCGGATCGGTGCAAGTCTCCTGGGCGCTCGACGCCGTCGGACTCGACCGTCACATCGCCGGCCGCAGTATCGACGAGTTGAGCGGCGGACAGATGCGACGCGTCGTACTGGCCGGTCTCCTCGTCCGCCAACCCCGCGTACTCATCCTCGACGAACCATTGGCCGGTCTCGATCCACCCGGCCGACACGAAATCCTGAACGTACTCAGGTGGATTCGTCGGAACGGAACCGCAGTAGTCGTCATCTCCCACGATGTCGACGGCATGGACGCCGTCTGCAGCAGAACAATTCGACTGTCGCAGGGTCGCATCCTCGACCCTGCCGCCAGCAGCGCCTTGGAAGGATCGACGACGTGACAACACTTCTGCGCGAAGTCCCAACTTCATCGCCGATCCACCGATTGTGGGCCGGAACGAAGATCGTTGCCGTCGTTCTCGTCAGCATCGTGGTCGTGGCCGCGCCGTCCTGGCCGGCGATCGGCGTCGTACTGGGATTGTTGTTGCTGACCGCGGTGATCGGACGCATCCCCCCGACTTCAGTTCCCCGACCCCCGTGGTGGTTGTGGGCGCTGATCCTGCTCGGCGCGTTGATCAACCTTCCGATCGGCATCGACGCGGTGTTCATCTACCTGCAAGCTGTGACGTTCGGTCTTGTATTGCTCTGCGTCTCACTGATGTTGGCGTGGACCACGTCGATGAGCGACGTGGCGCCGGCACTGGCAACGCTCGGTAGACCGCTGCGAATATTCAAGATCCCGGTCGACGAGTGGGCCATCGCGACCGCCCTCTGCATTCGTTCACTTCCGCTGTTGATCGACGAGATGCTCACCCTGGTAGCGGCGCGACGACTGCGCCCGAAAGCTGTGGTGAACAGCGCGGCCGACAATTCGATAGTCGACCTGATCACCACAACCATGTCCGTGGCAATTCGGCGGTCTGCCGAAATGGGCGAAGCAATCTCCGCTCGAGGGGGCACTGGACTGATTGCGGCGTACCCCAAGCGCCCTCAGCTCGCCGACCTGTTCGCACTGACCGTCGTCATCGCCGCGTGCGTCAGTGCCGTTGCTTTGACGATAGTTCTGCGCTGATCGAGTCATCGCTGACAGAATTTGCCTGGGCGATGATCGCAGAACCCATCCAGCGCCGTAGGTATCGCCGCAGTTCCTCATCGCTCCGCGGTGGGTCGCCAGGCGCGAGGAAAAACGACTGCATCGTCCGCAGGACGTATTCGACCAGTTCCTGAAGTGACGCGTCGTCGTAGCCGTAATGCACCCAGTCCACGTCGAAGCGGTTGATCATCGCCATTCCGAAGGCTTGCGCCTCCTGAGAGGTCAGACCCTCCGGGTGCAGACTCGTATTCGTGCTTGTGAGAAGGATGCCGAGATGCGGTGTTCGGTGGACCTGAGTCAGTGTGTAGAGAACACCCTCGGTCATCGCCTCGACGGGATCTTCGATGCCGCTCACGTGTGTGGTGAGTCGATCGAGGTAGCCGTCGACCGACGCGATCGCCGCTGCCCGCATCAGAGCGTCGGCGCTGGGGAAGTATCGATACACGGTCTGCCGGATCACGCCCAGTGACTCCGCGACGTCGCCGATGCTGATTTCCGAACTCGTCCGACCGATCAGCTCGACCGCGGCCTCGACAATTCGACGAGACGCATCTTCGTCGTTGACCGGTGGATTGCCGCCCCACCCACGCCTTCGTGCCACTGCCCACTTCCTCGCTCGAACGAGGCTCGAACCATGTCTTTGCGCTCGAAGTCCAAGAGCCACAGGCTAACACAGGCAGGTTTTGCATCTGCGTTCCTCGAATTCACGTTCGTCATCGAAAAGTGAACATACAACTGCACACCAATATGTATGATTACCGCCACACGTGGCTTCGAGTGCCAGAGCGGCCACCTGACCAGCCCCTCCGAAAGACGAGGTTCGACAAGTGACCAACCTTCAGCCCCGAAAGATGGATTTCGGATTCGAGGATCATGACGTTCCCTTCCTGTGGAACCCGGAGAATCCGGCCTGGTCGAGCATGTCCAACGCGGTCTCGTTCCTGGCCATCGGTTTCGAGAAAATGATCGTGAAGATGATCATGCAAACCAAGTCGCGGATCAGCGATCCGGAGGTCGCCGAGGAAGCCGTGGCATTCATGCGTCAAGAAGGCCACCACTCGACCGCCCACCGCCAACATGTGAAAGCTCTGATCAGGCGATACCCCGGACTGCAGAACACACTCGACGCCGTGATCGGTGAATTCGATTTGCTCACCGAGGCGACCTCGTTGAACTACCGGCTCGCGTACACCGCAGATCTGGAGGCGACCTTCACACCGGTGTTCAAACTGATGCTCGACAACGAGGCGACCTTGTTCCGTCCGGGAGACGACCGCGTCGCGTCACTGTTCATCTGGCACTTCGTCGAGGAGGTCGAGCATCGCAGCTCGGCACTGATCATCTTCAATTCCGTTGTCGGAAGCGAGCTTTACCGGATGCGAATGGCGCCGTCGATCTTCGCGCACGTCATGAAGGTGATTCGCATCGCCTGTGCGGGGTTCAACCAGCACGTTCCACTCTCCGAACGGCAAGTCGACTCACTGTCGATGTTCGCCATGCACCGCACCAAGCAGAAGATTCTGACGTCGTTTGCGCCCTACCTGACCAAGGGCACCATGCCCCGCGCCTTCGATCACCTACAACTCGGCGAACAACTCGTCGCGCTCGGCGGTGTCTTCCGCAGCCAGATGCCCAATCACAACCCGGACCACGAGAAGCTCCCCGCACTGGCCGACCAGTGGTTCAAGCGTTACGACGACGGCTACGACTGCACACGCTGGTACACCGCTGAATCTCAGGCACAAGAGTCGATCACGTCAGGGGCCAACTGATGGCAGAGCACTGCTCCCCCACGTTTGCCCAACTGGCAACAGAACTCGGTTTCTCCTGTCAGGAAGCAGGTGGACTCGTCGAGTTCCGTAACCCGGCGGCCCTCGAGAACTGGACCCTGCCCGTACTCGAATGGACGATCATCGTCGGCTCGGTACTCGCACTGGTCTTGGCGATCGTGCGACTGCGCCGCAACGGCGACCCCACCAACCTGGTCCTTTGGTTCGGCGCCACCGCCTACCTGTTCATCATCGAGCCTCCGCTGTACTTCCCGGCAGCCTTCGGCATCGAAGAACAAGTGGACACGATGTTCGCGCACAACGTGTTCACCGTCGACTTCATGTGGGGTCGACTGCCGCTGTACATCATTGCCATCTACCCGCTCATGGCGACGTTGGCCTTCGAAATAGTCAGAATGCTCGGCGTTTTCCGCAAATACGGTCCACTGCTGGGCGCAGTCTGCGTCGGCTTCGTCCACCATGCGTTCTACGAAATCTTCGATCACCTCGGACCCCAGTTGCGGTGGTGGGAGTGGTCGACGTCGAACCCGATCAACCAACCCATGTTCGACGCGGTTCCACTCCCCAGCGTGGTCGTCTTTGCCGCGTTGTGGCCGATGTCGTTGGCATTCTGCGTCCAGTACTTCGTCGGACGGCATGTCGATGCCGGCAAGCACTTCTCCGGGCTTCAGTTGGTTTGGCGCACCATCGTGATCGGCCTGCTGGCCTCGCTGGGTACGTTCATTCTCCCGCTCCCGGCGACGGTCTTCGGGATGGGCAGTGACACCGTTCGTGGGTTCCTCTATGCGGCGGAACTCGCCGTCCTCACAGTGGTCGCGATCGTGGTTCTCGTCCGCCAGTGGAGAAACCTGCGCTCGGCAGAATCGAACGCTCCTGCACACACCAACAGGTTCGTCCAGATTTACAGCGTGGTGTACCTGGTTGTCATGGCCGTACTGTGGGCGAGTGCGCTTCCGGACTTCTTCGACGCAGTCGACGGTTCCACCAGCGCTGGAGATCCAGTCGGGAACCTCTGGTACACGCTGGCGTGCTTCGTCATCGCAATCCTGTGTGTGAGCGCAACTTTCACCATTCCGAAGAGGAACTCCGTCGTCGACGACGACGCTGAACTTCTCGGGGCAAACTCAACGACTCCGGCCAGCTAGGTCGACCGGGACGAGACCTCTCGGGTCTCGTCCCGGTTTGTCGGTGTCTCGAGACAACGGCGTCAGGGGACGCGGTGAGTCCACGCTTCGGTGCTGAACTTCGTGTCCACCAGCTTGCGCGCCTGCTCCAACTCCGAGTCCGTGTAGTCGCTGTCACGGGTGTCGTACTGGCCGCGGAAGTGCTGCGCAAACGACTCCAGGATCGCTGCACGCGTCATTCCGGTTTGAGAACGCAGCGGATCGACCCGCTTGGCTGCGCTCTTGGTTCCCTTGTCCGACATCTTCTCTCGCCCGATTCGCAGCACCTGCGTCATCTTCTCCGCATCGATGTCGTAGGCCATGGTCACGTGATGGAGCACGGTGCCGGACGCGAATCGCTTCTGAGCGGCGCCGGCTATCTTGCCCTTGTCCGAGGCGATGTCGTTGAGCGGCACGTACCGAGCGTTGATACCCACCTCGGCCAGCGCTCCCATCACCCACTGATCGAGAAACGCGTAGGACTGCTCGAAACTCAAACCTTCGACCAACGACGCCGGTACTGCCAACGAGTACGTGATGCAGTTGCCAGGTTCCATGAACATCGCGCCGCCACCGGAGATTCGGCGCACCACGCCGATGCCGTGCCGCGCAGCAGCCTCGGAGTCGACCTCGTTACGCACGGATTGGAACGATCCGATCACGACCAAGGGCGAGTCCCAGTCCCAGAATCGCAGTGTCGGCGGACGCTCACCCGATGCCACCTCACGCGCGATGACCTCGTCCAGCGCGACGTGCATCGCTGGGTCCAGAACCACCGGTGGGATGAGGTCGAACGTGTGATCCGCCCAACTCGTGGCGTGACCGAGTGCGCGCCGGATCGCAATACCGACCGACTGCGGCGTGAAGCCGATCATCGAGACGGACTCGTCGAGCGCGCTGGAGATAGCTTGTGCCAACTGTTCTGCATCCGAGTCGGCTGGCATTCCGCGCAACGCCGCGTTGATGTCGTCGAGCGCACTGTCGGGCTCGAGGAAGAAGTCCCCCGAGACTGCGACTTCGGCCAGCCGACCGTCCGCCACCTCGACGTCGACCGCGACCAGTTTTCCACCAGGAACCTTGTACTCTCCACGCATTCGTCCAGCCTATCCCTGTGCGATTCTCTGCGGTGAGCGCCGTCGAAGATCACACCGCGCGCGCAGTGCGCATCGGTTCGACCGGAAGGGTGATCAGGCTCTCACACCTGTAAACCGCTGTGCGGCTGCATGATCGCGCGGTGAGGACAGCCCGTGTCGGGCCCTGCCTCGACTCCTACTTCTTCCGACAGGCGAGATGATCGCTGGGGTGGGAGGATTACCGCAACGAGCCAACTCTCTGGCGAGTGACAACGGAGGTAGACATGAAGGTCCCGGCGTTCCACTCGACGGAACCTTCGGACCTCGACGTCTATCACGACAACGAAAGCTGCATCTTGGCCGCGCGCATCGCAGTACCCCATCGTGCCCCCGGGGTCGACGGCCGACCGTGGTGCACTGCCTGCGCGTCTTTGGACTGACGAGCGACCACCAGCTCACTCACACCCATGTCGCCGATTCGGGGACAACTCCATGTGCCAGAGCGTTCGCATCGATGACAGCGCGGAGCCACGCGGTCAGACCGGCCTCGACCGTCTCGTAGAACAGCGCGTCGTAGAACTCGGAGAATCCCGGATCGCCAACGTACATCCGTCCCAGACACACCTGCATCGAGTGTGTGCAGTCGAAGTAGACCCCGATCGACGCTCGGTGGCGTTCTGCCAGCGAATTCGCCTCGGCGCTTCCCGGTTCGACACCCGCGCGGCACGCCAGCGCCAGATCTTCGTTGAGCGTCTCGACGCAGTCGGCGATCTTCTGCCAATCCTCAGCGGTCCTACCCGCCGACCGTTCCGCGTGCTGCGCCCACTGCGCACTGTCACCCCAACGCTCGTGCGCCTCCGGTCCCCATGACGGCTGCCAGTGTCGGCCGAAGATCGACACCTGCTCGTCTACCGGCAACAGCACACCGGACTTCCTGGCATCGATGATGCGATCCAAGGACTCGCCCCGTTGCTCCAAGTCGGCAATCCGTTGTCGCAACTCGGCGCGCTGCCCGCGCAGTGTTTCGTCCACGTGGGCTGCCGGCGATTCGAGCAGTATCCCGATCTCGTCGAGCGACAAGCCCACGTCGCGGTAGACAAGTACGCGACCAATTCGGCCGAGGTCGGCGTCGGTGTACAGCCGGTAGCCTCCGTCTCTGCGCCCGGATGGGCACACCAAACCGATTGCGTCCCAATGATGAAGGGTACGTACAGTTATGCCCAGCCGAGATGCGGCAGCACCGACGGTAAGAGCATTGTCTGCCTCGTCTCCGAAGAGTTGATCCGTCACGGCATCCAGTTTGACAGACGCGGCGCGCGAGACCACCGCGTCAGACTTCTGTTCAGTCGTCGGGTCCGTCAATTCCCATACCTCGCAGATGCTCGGCCTCGGCACTGTTCGGGTCGTACGGACGAGCGGCCGTCATGATCACACGCGCGTTCTCCGGTGTCACGATCTCCAACTCCAGTGAATTCCACGGCTTCAGGTCTGGACCGCTGGTGCATCCGGGCCGCAATTCCTCACACGCCTTTGCTATCTGGTCGATCTGACTCAGCACACACGCAAAGCTCACGCTGATGGACGGTGGTGAATCTGCTCGCTCGCCGGGCACGAGCAGAACGTCTTGAAATGCCCAGCGCCGCAGATGCGTCAGTCGATCAGGCACCGAAAAGAGGTCGAAGAAACCGAGCCCGCGGATCCAGAAGTCTGCCGATTCGGCCAGATCCGAAGTCGGAACAGACACGAACATCGGCATACCGTAGAGACCTCGGAACTGTTCCGGAGGCACGGCATCGGTCGTAGGGACAGGGACGGGGCTGACGTCGAATGCAGGGTAGGTGTCGGTCATGAAGTCATCGTGAGCCCTCACGCTACGTCAGGGTCAAATCTTGTGAACTCCGATCACAAAACACAGTGACCGGAAAACACAGTGATCAGAAATCGAGAAGCACCGAGCCCGCAAGCCTCATAGGTTTGTCGAAACGACGCTCACGCCGACAAACTGGAGGTAGCCGACCATGGCACAGACGGATCCAACACCGAGAGATCCCATCGGGAATCACAGCGAACCGAAGTCCGGCGGTCCCGGCGCACTGTCACGGTGGATGCAGCGGAACGCGAACGCCCGCACGAATCGCAAGATTCGGCGCGGGAAAGGCACATTCATGGGAATGGACGTCCTCATCCTGCACACGGTAGGCCGACGCAGCGGGCAACCCCGAGAGACTCCGCTGATGCACCTGTCCGACGGCAGGGGCGGTCTGTTGATCGTGGCTTCGGGCGGCGGCGGTCGAAACCCGGACTGGCACTCGAATGTGGTGGCGCATCCCGATCGAGTGTCTATCGAGATGCCCGGCCGAAATGCCGTACCAGTCACAGCTCACGAACTCGAAGGCGACGATCGCGAGCAAGCGTGGCACCAAGTGGCCACCGCCCAGCCCCGAATCGCCAAGTACCAGAGCAAGTCCGATCGCAAGTACCCGCTGATTCGGCTCACCGTGATGTGAGTGGTGGTGTGAGCCGAATCAGATTGCGCGATTACACCTCGCCGGCGAATACACCGCCGTCTGCGAATACACGTTGGGCAAAGCGTTCGCCGATGAGACGATGCGTTGCAGCGTCCGGATGGAGCTGATCGGGAAGCGGCAACTCTTCGTTCTCCGCGGCACCGTAGAGATCACACCCGTCGACGTAATGCAGATTGGGATCATCGACTGACCGCTGGGTTACGATGCGCGCCAACTCTTCCCGAATCGAGCGCAGCGTCAGCTTCCCGGATGCCCGCTCGGCGGGATCTCCGGTGGCAACGAATCGCATTTCGCCTCTGGCAAGAGCGTCGAAGTCGAAGGCACCAGGCCCCGGTGTGTCCTCGTGGATCGGGCAATAGACGGGCGAAACGACCAACAGCGGCGCCACTGGATGACCGTCGCGAACCGTGTCGAGGAAGCCGTGCATTGCAGATGTGAAGGCCCGTAGGCGCATCACGTCGGAGTTGACCAGATTGATGCCCATCTTGATGCTGATCAGGTCAGCAGAAGTGTCGCGCATCGCGCGGGCGGTGTACTGGTCCAGCAGAGCACTGCCACTGAACCCGAGGTTGATCAGATCCACGCCGCCGACGGAGGCTGCAAGAGCAGGCCAAGTGCCGGAGGGACTTTCAGCGCCGGATCCTTGACTGATCGAGCTTCCGTGATGGAGCCACACGCGGCGCTTCGTATCAACCGCGAGTTCGAGTGGCGCGTCGGATCGCAATGCGACAAGTTCGGTGGTCTCGTTGTGTGGCAACCAGATCTCGACGGTCTTGGATCGCGCGGGCAGCTCCGCGAAACGGATGATACTGACAGGTCCGGACTGCCTCTGAGCGGTACCGGTAGCCATGTCGATCGTCACCGTATTGCCGCCCGTAGCGCTTGCTTGCCCGGCCAGTTCGCCGTCGACGAGCAGGTCGTACACCCCTTGCGGCCTCGGCGGAGCGCCGGTGTAGATCATTTTCGTGGGCAGAGTATCGAGTTCGATGCTCGTGGCGCTGGTTCGGAATACTAGCCGCACTCCGGACGGTTGTGATTGCGCCATTGCCATCTGCCCGTCAGCGAATTGCGTGCGAGCCGTGGCAGGTAGGCGGTGCGTCAGCACACCGCGTTCGGTCCGTTCGATTTCGAGGGCTCCGCGCACGATGTCCTCGGAAATTTCGGTAGTAATCCAGCTGCTCTGGCTGTGCATTTCATTCACCTGAAAATCGTTTACGGAAGTTTGCTACTGCTGATAGTAATTTGCCTATACTCTTTAGGCAAGTGGTTTACCCTCCCAACGAACAGGACCGATTGACATGCCTCGCGCAGGACTCACAGCCGACCGCCTCGCGATGGCGGGCGCGGAATTGGCCGACGAGGTCGGCTTCGAGCACGTGACCGTATCGGCAGTCGCCAGGCAGTTCGACGTCAAGGTCGCAAGCCTGTACTCCCACGTGAAAAGTTCGAACGACCTCAAAACCAGAATCGCGTTGCTCGCTTTGGAGGAGATGGCCGACCAGGCTGCCGACGCCGTGGCCGGTCGGTCCGGCCGCGACGCTTTGACCGCCTTCGCGAACGTCTATCGCGACTACGCGAAGGCACACCCCGGCCGGTACGCCGCGTCACAGATGCGCCTCACCCCGGAGGACGCAGCAGCGAGCGCGGGCTTCAGACACTCGCAGATGATGCGATCGATTCTGCGCGGATACAACCTCAACGACCTCGACCAGACTCACGCAGTTCGGTTGCTAGGCAGCGTTTTCCATGGATATGCCAGCCTGGAGTTAGGTGGATCGTTCAGCCACAGTGCACCGGACAGCGCCGAAAGCTGGTCCAGGATCCTCGAGGCTCTCGATTCGATGCTGACCAATTGGCCAGCGTCGAGTGCATGATCGGGCGTGCTTCTTGTGAGCAAAGTTCCTGCGCCACTTGGTGTTGGCATGCGGCCTGATGATGGAGACCGCAACCTCGAGCCCACCGCAGGAGCAGCGCCACACAATTGCGCGTTCCCGTAATCATTGGTCGCACTGGAACAGCAGAGGGTCCGAGTGGGCAATAAGTCGAGGTGTGGGGCTGCGCTTAGAGGAGAAGCTTGGCACGCAGAGAGTCGATAGTGCCCTGGTCGACGCCGAGGCCCTCCCGTACGTAAGTATCCATACCACCGTAGAGTCGGTCCACCTGGGCGTACGCCGCATCGAGCCACGACAGGTCCACCGCGTCGTCCCGGCCCAGGTACGTGTTCGACGCCATGAAGTCGGCACTGATGACCTCACGCGGGACACCGAGGATGGTCAGCAGGATCGCGGTACCCCAACCGGTGCGATCCTTCCCTGCGCTGCAGTGGTAGACGGTTGCGCCGTCGGAGTTGTTCGCGATCGCCGTCAGCAGATCATGGAAGGCGACATCGGAGCCACGGTAGTTGACCATGAACGGGTAGCCGATGCTCTGGCCGATGTTCGAGGTTCCGTTGACCGCGCCGTCGATCAACGCGCGACCGAGGGTCAGGGGAACGAACTCGTGGAACGCGATGCCATGGTCGATGCTGACGACGTCGGCGACCTGGTAGGTGACCCCGGCGGGGATCCGATCGGGATCCTCCGTGCGTTCGGAGGTGTTACGCAGATCGACGTCGAGGGTCAGGTTCGCGGCGGTGAGTTTGGCCAGATCAGTCTCATTGAGCGAGCTGAGCTTGTTGGAACGGAACACCAGGCCTGTCCGGACGGTCCTGCCGTCGGTAGTCCGATAGCCGCCGATGTCGCGGAAGTTCCGCGCCTCGTCGAGCCTGATCTCGGCCGCGGACGGCGGTGAGATCTCCGGCAGCGGCGGTTGCTCCCCGGACGATCCGAACTGGCTCGAACCCGATTGCGGGTCGCCGCTCGAGGCGGAGGCGAGTGCGGGACCGGTCAAGGCCGCCACCACGGTAAACAGCGCAGTGAGGGCGATTCCGAAAGAATGCGCCCCTCGGCGGCGCGTGTAAGCAGTCGTCATCGTCGTCCTCTTCACTCGCTGTGCTGGACGACCCCGCGCCCCCGCAAACTCACGTGCGAGATTACAAGGGTGGCGCGCTCCTCGTCCCGACTTTGCCCCAAAAACCGGACATTTGTTCAGGTGCCCGAATTGCCCGCTCCTGCCACTCCTACACCCTCGGCACACTGAACCGCGCCCGTGCTTGTCACGCGGGGTCGGAGTCGAGTCGATTCCGAAGCCAAGCACCCATATCGAGCGCAGCACGCCGGGCAACAGGCGTTGGATGGTTTGTAAATCCATGCGGGACAACAGGATAGAGACGCAAGTCGACGTCGTTACCGGCCGCCGACAGCCGCGCCACCATGGCAAGGTTCTCAGCCAGAACCACGTCTTCTGATCCGACCACCACGAGGGTAGGCGGCAGGCCGCTGAGGTCGCCGAATGTCGGAGAAATATCCGGGAGAGTGCGATCATCGACATGCCCGACATAGGCTTCGATGAAGTATTCGTCGCTGATGGTGCGGCCCGCGGGAGTCTGCGCACTGACGTCGTACGTGCCCGCTTCCAGCACGGCACCCGAAAACGACTTGGCCAGACCTCGATCACGAAGGCGCAGCAATGTCGTCGTCACCAAGGTTGCTCCCGCCGACATGCCACCGATGGCGAGCCTGGTCGTCCCGAACCGTTCGGCAGCGACATCAAGTAGCCACAAAGCGACTGCCTCACAATCGTCCGGCGCTGCCGGCCAAGGGAATTCCGGCGCAAGCCGGTAATCGACGGTAACCACTGCCACCCCGACCGCGTCGGCAAGTCTCGTACTTCGGGCGTCAGCGCTGGCCGCTGAACTCATGTAGAAACCACCACCCGGAAGATACAGATAGATCCCGTTGACAACGCCGTCTTTCGGCGTGACTACGCGCACTGAAACGGATCGACCCTCGATGTCGAGTGTGTGTTCAACAGCCCGGGTCGCCGTGGGCTCAACCACCCTGGATGCTCGCGCCACAAGCAGTTCCTGCAGCGAACTCGGACCGACACCGGCAAGCCGCGACGCATAGAACGCTCGCGTGATCGCCACATCGTCGCCGGGTAGTTGTTCGACCAGATCAGTCAGTGCAAGCTTCACAAATGCTCCCTCGGGTCGCGACTTGTCGACAATTCTCGCACCCCGTACAGCAGCCTCGAGCCGGGGCATTCCAGGCAGTGAAGACGTGACGGGTATGTGCGAATCGCGCCGCAATAAGGCGTTCTCACGCTACCCTCATCTCCAAATTGGACGTTTGTCTAGAAAGGTCACCGGATGCGCGCGCTGTTGCTTGCCACCCTTGCAATCCTGGCTATCCAGATTGCAGCCCCGGCGGCAAACGCTTCACCTCCGGATCCGGGCTGGACTCTCCCCCAACTGACCGTCGCAGATCGAACGATCAAGGACGTCGACGGACGAACGGTGTTGCTCCGCGGCGTGAACGCCAACGGTCTCAATGACTACGCAACCAACGGCACCGGTCTACCCACCGTTACGCCGCTGGGAAGAACGGACTTCGCGCAGATGGCCGCGCTGGGCTTCAATGAATCGCCCTGGGTCTGATGGAGGCTCTGGCTATTTGATTTCAACCAAGGCCTGCTCACCCTGCTCAGTAGCGTAG